>JBLXEY010000004.1:0-436953 GCA_048262655.1 Rhodospirillales bacterium
TGGCGGCTGGTGATCTCCTTCCCGGAAATTCCCGCCTGATGTTCCTTCAAAATGCCAATAATCTGCTCTTCTGAAAATCTGCTGCGTTTCATTATCCGTTTCCTTCTATCGTGGAACGGATCCTAACTTAAAATCGGGGACATTGCAGGGGAGCAGGTCAGTTTTATTCCCGCCGTAAGAAACTTCGCAACTAAAATTTTTTAGTGCAGAGGCAAGACCTACGAAAAACCAATATATCTCTCTATCCTTTTCATTTTGTATGTGTTTTGCGTGTTGTTTAAAGTGTTCATAATTAGGCTGAGGCATTTTTTTTTCCAGATTTATTGGATTGGTAGATTTCTTTTCAGAATGTGTGGGTCGGGTTTGATTGTGAGAAAAAGTCAAATCTCGTGTAATGGACGTTTTTTTTGCTTGCGGGTGTTTTAAACAACCTGTGAACAATCTTTCTATTGCTTCCCTGCTTTCTTCACGACCCATAATTTTAAATGTGCTTAAATGTGGTAAAGCAACATGGATACCGCCATCAAATGTACTTCTATATCCCTTAATTCGACCCCAATTGACATCGATGCCCTTTTCTTCAGATACGTTTAAAATATCATTTATAATTGGTCTGACTATTGTGGTGCCTATGGAGATAACAATTTTTGGTTTTGACCTCTTTAATACCTTACTCCATATTTTTTTTCCAAACTGAACAGAACGTTGTTTTAAGTTGTCATGATCTGGAAAATCACGCCATCTAGGTGACCTAAATGGAACAAGTGGACCTGCTAATACATTTTCAGGGTCTTCACCGAGTAAACAAAACAGCTTTCGTACTTGAATTTGCAGAGGAGATTCACCTGTAATTCCATTTCCCCAATCCTCATTTACAAATGCGCTACCGCTTTTCATGGAAAATTGTCCATGTGATGTGATGATTGAGTTGCCCGCAGGGTTGAGGCTAATAAATGCTACACGAGAATTATCCAGAACATAGCTAGGACTAGATAAGAACCTCCACCCATGCTTAAAGTTCCCGTCTTCAAATTCTTCTAAAATTTGTTTCTCTAATTTTCTAGCAAAATTGTCAGGCATATTTTTTTTCTCAGAGTGTTATATTCGTGCGAAAATCTAATAAAAGAATTTAAGAATGGTATGCGCTTTAGATAGTATCGCTTATTTGTTAATGCAGCCGCTCAAACCCCATGCTTTCAATATATTCTGTGGTCCTTCTCTCAAACTCATCTTTCATATGAGGGTGTTCGGATAGATATAACTCCTTGCGCTCTCTCGCCGCCTTTTTGTGACCTCCATCTGGAAGCAGTGCTTCTGCTACAAAAAAATGTAGTAATCCATGACCACCATTTACCTCAGTTCCCTGACCCCTCATTTTCATTTCACCGAGCATCAAATGTGCAACCCCGTCACCCTTATCAGCAGCAAATGAAAATAAGTTAAATGCTTTCTTGCAGTCTTCTTCGCTTGCTTCTGGCTTATATAGAAATAATGCCAAATTTGTTGCTGCTAACTCGTGACCATTTTCAATGGCTTTTTCATACCATGAAATAGCTGCTTCCATATCTTTTTCACCGACTAGTCCTTTCTCATAAAATCGTGCTACATGCATTTGCGATTCCCGCTCACCTTGTTCAGCAGCAGCTAGGTACCATTTGAATGCTGAAACTAAATCTTCTTCGCCACCCTGACCGTAATGACACATATTTGCGAAGCATATTTGTGCCAACGTGTCGCCTCTTTCAGCCGATTTTTGGTACCATTGACGAGCCAGTACTAGGTTCTCTTCGATGCAAAGTGGACCTGTTTCATCGTAAAGCCGTCCCACATATACCATTGCAGCAACATCATAAGATTATAGGCTAAACAAGCTCGTAGGCTAAGTTCAGAACTTCGACCCAACAGGAGTAAGTTCCGCTTGAACGTGCCTCTTTTTGCGATCTTGAGGAGGCCTTCTTTTGCCATCAGTGTCGCCATGAGGTGGCGTCCTTTAAGTCTCCCTATAGCCTCATACCTTTTGCAGATTTGCATTCGCGGGGGATCGCGTTGAATATCTCAGAGTCACCTATTCACTTCCGCACCAACGAACAAGGATTCATTCATATGACCGCAGATATCGATTTCGCCAATCTCCGTCACATTTTGTATACGTCTGTGCTTTCCGATGTTCTCGATGATCATGGATACAGAGATCAGGCCATGCGTCCGTTTGTTCGGCCATTGGATGAGACCAAGGTGCTGTTTGGGCGGGCGCGCACCGGTTTGTATACGCTGGTTTATGAAGCTCCCGAAGGCGAAAACCCCTATGACATCGAAATTGCACTGGTTGATGACTTGAAGCCTGATGATATTTCAGTGTTTGGTTGCAATGGCCCCACCGAGCGGATCGCGCCCTGGGGTGAATTGTTGACGACAGCCAGTATGGCGCGAGGGGCTGTGGGCTGTGTCACCGATGGCCTGGTGCGTGATGTGCGCCAGATCCGGGAACTCGGGTTTCCGGTTTTTCATGGTGGCATTGGACCGCTGGATTCGAAAGGCCGCGCTAAAATGATAGAGCGTGACGTGCCCATTGAATGCGCGGGCGTTGCTGTCAATTCCGGCGATCTTGTCTTCGGTGATGTGGACGGCGTTGTCGTCATTCCGGCAGCCGTCGCCAGCAAAGTCATTGCGGCGGCCTTGGTTAAAATCGAAAGTGAAAACAAAACCCGTGACGAATTAAAACGCGGCCTTCTGTTAGCCGAGGTCTATGAAAAATACGGGGTGCTTTAACCCCCGTTTCTGTGATCTGTTGCGACGGATCGAAATAAACGGTTTGGCCCTAACCGGCTTATTGCTTCATCTGGCTACCTCGGTATCACCCTGGCTGACGCTACCAGTGCTATCGTGCAGAAGACCGGCATAAATACCGTCCAGTGCGAGTAGCGTCTGGTGGCTGCCGCGTTCAACAATCTCGCCATTTGCCATTACCAGAATTTGATCGGCATTGCGGATCGTACTAAGACGGTGGGCTATGGCGATAACGGTTTTTTCAGTGAACAATCGGCCGATGGCTTTTTGAATGAGTTCTTCGGTGATTGAATCCACGGAACTTGTCGCCTCATCGAGCATGACGACCTGCCCGCCCTGGGCAATGGCGCGCGCGAAAGAGATGAGCTGGGTTTGGCCAACGGATAAATTGCCGCCACTGTTGGTCAGTTGATAGTCGTAACGCTCCGGCAGGTCGTCGATAAAGGTATGAGCATAGACATAGTGTGCTGCATCGATCACGGCTGTGTCACAAACGGCTTTGTTGCCCAGAGCGATATTAAAATGAACGGTTTCTTCAAACAGGAAGGCATCTTGTTGCATCAGGGAAAACAAATGTAGCATAGAAGCTTTTGGTATCTGAGACAGTTCAATGTCGTTCAATAAAATGTGGCCTTCATAGTCCATATATACTTTGTTCATAAGGCGCAGGATCGTCGATTTTCCGGACCCGGTGGTGCCGACCAAGGCCAACTGCTCGCCTTTGTTCAAAGTGAACGATACATCCTTTAAAACATAGGGGCTTTGCGCATTATAGCGAAAACTGACCTGGTCAAATTTTAGGGATTCGAAATGACGCAAACGGTCTTTAAGCTCGTCTGCGTGCAGCAAGGGTCTGCCGTCTTCTTCTAGCGGTTCGATAAACAGTTCTTCAATATGCTCGAACGCCGCAAAGGAGCGTTGAATCGAGGCAATCTGGGACGTGAAATCGCGGATGGGCACGAATATTTTTTCAAGCGTGTTGATAAAGGCAATAAGAACCCCAAGCGACAGGGCGCCTTCCACCAGCCTTTCCGCACCAAACCAGATGATCAGTCCAATGGTAATACTGGTGACGCCAGTGATAATCGAAAAAAGCGTGGCATCGTATTTATTGGTCGTTATCTGCGCCCGCATAAAGTCCGTTGTATGTTTGCGAAACTGTTCTTCCACTTCCTGTTCGGCACCATAAAGCTGAACGGTTTTTACCCCCAACAAACATTCCTGTAGAAAACCCGTTCCTTTGGCCAAAGCCGAGCGTGTGATCAGATAAAGCGCGCGCATCCGATTGCGTATATACTGAGTGAGATAGAGGATGGGGGGAAAAATCACGAGGACAACAAGCGCGAGTTGCCAATTGATGACAAACATAAATATCAACACAGCCACCGTGTTAATGGAATCCTTGACCAGACTTAAAATGCCAAGGACAAAGGCTTCACCGATCGCCTCCAGGTCGCTGGTCAAACGGGCTAGCGTGACACCGTTCGGGGTCTTGTCAAAATAGGACCTGGGCAACTGCAAGATACGCCGAAACAGGGCTTCGCGCATTTCAAAAACCGTTAGCTGGCCGGTCTTCCGCAAATAAAAAGAATAAAATGCATCCGCCAGATAGTTGACGACCAGCGTGATAACCATCCAGCCCAGCAAGGTATAGAGCCCGTCGAACTCGCCCGCGGTCAATTTTGTGTCGATGACCTGAATAACCAGCCAGGGGAAGAGTAAATTACTGGCGACAGATAAAGGCATCATCGCCAGCCCGATGAAGGCGGTTTTCCGATAGGTCTTCGCATAGAGGTAAAAATGCCTGAGATAGTGGAGGTCCAGGGCCTTAATCATCGGGTTGTCTCCCCGGTTTCAATCCCTGAATACGCTGTTGTCTTTACAGTGGTTGGCGGTGAAGTGTGTTGTTGCAGTTCCCAGGTTTCACGGTAGTAACGGGAACCAGCAAGTAACTCGGTATGCGTTCCTCTGGCAATAATTTCACCATCAGCCATCACCAGAATTTCATCCATGTTTTCAAGTGCGCTGATCCGGTGAGAGACCACCAATAAACTTTTTTGGTCGATGTGATGAAAAACAGCCTTAAGGATCTGGCGCTCGGTCTCGTAATCGACGGCTGACAAGACATTGTCCATGATGATCAGATCGCATTCTGTGAGCAACGCCCGGGCGATACTCAAGCGCTGTTTCTGTCCGCCCGAGAGCATGATCCCTTTTTCTCCAACGATGGTTTTCTCATGATCGCGGAAAGAGCGTATGTCATCGCTTAACTGACTGATTTGCAGAACGTGTTCCACCTGCTCCCTGCTTGGCAAGGGCGTTATCTTTTCCGAACCAAAGCGGACATTTTTTTCGATGGTGTCTGAAAACAAATAGGCGTTTTGGGTGATGGTTCTGACAAAGGACCTCAGGTCTTGGCGTGACAAGGCGGTGATATCGCGGTCGCCCCAGAAGACGTTTCCCGGCGCAACATCAAGGTAATGGTTCAGACAATTGACCAGGGTGCTTTTACCGGAGCCAATGCTTCCGAGGATTCCCAGCTTCTTTCCCGGCTCTATTGTAAAGCTGATATTTTTAAGAACCCAATTCGTATCCGGTTCAGGCGCCCCGTCTTGGCCACGGGCGTCAAGGTCGGTTTCTCGGGTCGTCGGATAGCGATAGCTCAAGTCGACAACCTTCAGCACGCTTTTTGCCAGTCGTTGCTTTTGCGCAGGGTCGAGCATAATCAGATCTTGATCCGGCACAGGACTGTTGAGGACAGTCTGAATGCTGTCGATGCTGACCATGCCCATTTGGTACACCGTCAGGATGCGCCCCAAACTCATGAGCGGGACTGCTAATAAAACGGAGTAGGAGAGAAAGGCGGTAATCTCACCGATGGTCAGCTCACTTTGTAAAACGAAGTAACCGCCTAAACCCAGAATAAGCACTTTCATCAGATTATTGGCATATTCAATAATCGGCAGAACGAACGTCTGAATGCGGGCGATCTGCATTGTACAGATGAATAGGTCCCGATTGACATCTTGGACTTTTTGTGTGGCCCAGGGTCCCATTTGCTGGTTTTTGATCAGGTCTATCCCTGACAAATAATTCATCAGCTGCTCAGACAGGTTTTGGAGACGGATTAAACGCTCAGCTTGCAATTGTCGGAGTTTGCGAAACCCGATGCGGAAAAATATAAAACCAATGATAATGGGGGTCACTGAATATAACGTCAGTTTGGGTGAGATTTGCCACATCCACAAAGGGGTCATCGATAAGGCAAATGCGATGTTGAAAACATGCAAGAACCCGAGGCTATAAAAGACACGGATGCCATTCAGATCGTTGTTGATGAGAGAGATTAATTTGCCTGAAGGATACCGATTGTGGAAGCTTTGTGGCAATCGATTAAGCCGATAAAACAAATCATTTTTCAAAACCATTTCGGTGACACGGCCGGGATTCAGCGCATAGATGCGTGATAAAATCCGAACCATAATCATCGCCAGTGATAGGGCGATTACGGTTTGAATATTTTCCACCAGCAGTTCAGAGATGCCCCCTGACGATGCATTTAGTAAATCAATGGCCTGCTGAATATAGCGCGGGATTTCGACCTGCAGCCAGTTGACGATGAAGATACAGACCACGGCGAACAAATACGAATACTTGTTCAGCAGAAAGTAGTGCCAAATAAATTGGGGTTTCGTCATAGAGTAAGGCTGCCTGATAGGTGGGTGCTTGAATTACGGTTATGGATGGGTACGGGAGGAAGGCCCAAACCGTTTTCCCGATTATAGCTTACCCGGGTGTCTTTAGAAAACGTCTTTTATGGGTCGTGACCACTTCACGCCGAAAACAAGTGCTGCGCCCAGGACGGAGCGGGACCCATGGACCGCGTTCAGAGGCAACCCTCGACAGATGCGAGGATCGCTTACAAGGCGTCTTTTGGTTTTGTCCCTTCGGGTTGGTCCGCTTCAATAGATGTTGCAACGGCGCCAGCAATGGCTTTCTGCTCCTCTTCTTTAAGCTGTCTCTCGTTTCCTGCCCAATGAACCGTGACCTCTTTATTTGCAAACTTGATCCCGTTTTCGGCAAACATTTTTCGAATTTCATTTAGAACAAAACGCCGGATCGTGAACTGATCGCCGGGGCGGGTGGTATATTTAACCCGCATGATCATCGCTGAATCTTCCATCGCCATAACGCCTTGAGACTTGAGCGGCTCCAAAAACAGCGGCCCGATCTCTTCGTGCTCTAGCAATTTCACACCCAGTTTTTTGATCATCTTTCGGACCTTCTCCGCGTCCGTATCATAAGTTAACCGGAGCGACAGTTTCATAATCGCCCAGTCGCGGGAATAGTTGGTCAATTGCGTGATTTCACCAAAGGGGACTGTATTCAGCGGGCCATTGTGGTGACGCAATTGCAATGATCTGATCGAAATGCGTTCGACGGTTCCTTTTACGGAACCCAGGTTTATGTATTCACCGCGCCGGAAGGCATCATCCATAAGGAAGAACGCTCCTGAGAAGATATCACGTATCAGGGTTTGCGCCCCAAATCCAATGGCTAGACCGACCACCCCGGCGCCGGCAAACAGCGGCGCAATATCCAGGCCGATCTCTGACAAGAAAATCATCCCGGTGATCACAACAATCGTTATCAACAGAAAATTTTGGAAGATCGGCAACAGCGTTGCCAAACGAGAGACCCCGACACCACCTGGATCGCCACCTGGCGCCCCATGGGCATCTTCGTTGCCACCTTCTCTCGAAATTTCAGCATCCGTCCAGACTTTCACTGCGTTGTAGGCAAGGTAGCCAGCAAACAGGACGATTAGAATTTCGATCAGCCGCGTGAAGGGCAGTGTCTTGTTGGAAAAATCGACACCCCAGGCATTGGCAATCGCAATCATTGAAAAGACGACAATGAACAGGGTCGCCGCACGTTCAAGCAACGGTTTGAACGGGGACTGCTCTGGTTGTCGTGGGAGCTCGGCCGGGATGGCAGGAGGGGCATATTCATTTTCTTCCGTCGCGTGTTCAAGAACCTGGCGTGTCAGAGCTTCGTTTTCTTTTTGAATGCGCGCGACGGCAACTTCATAATCGGCTTTCTGTTTTTCCAATCGATGCGCCATAATCTTATCCAAGGTGACAACCAGCGCCGCATGTAAGGTCACGGAGATGATAAAAACGGCGACCGGCGCAAGAACCACATCGACGGCTGCAGGTTTATCCAGAATTATGCGATAGATTGATACAGCACAGGCAATCATCAGGTAAAAGACCGTCAAGGGTAGCCAGGCACGACCCAGAAATCTAATCCACCAATGTTTATCGGCAGCATCTCCAGCGCCCATGACAACGCCGGTAAAAGCTTTTTTTTCCAGCACACACACAATGGTTAAAAAGATCACCAGAACAATTACCGATAAGATCAGACCCAACTTATGGGCGTCCGGATCGAGCCCAAGACTGCCCATCCACAAACAGACGGCAAACATGGTTACGGCCAGACCATCGATAATTGACCAGTGGCGAAACATGTGCTTGGCGTCTTCATCCGATAAATTGAGCATTCGATAGGCGGATAATTCTGGCACAATGAAATTGAAATGAAGGGTCCACCGCAGAAGTCGAAAGACACAATAGCCACTAATGATGGCCAAAATGGTGTTTCGTGAGGGCCCGTGACCCGAATCGAATATCAAGGCAACGCCAACGGCTACAATAAATAAAACAACGGTTATCAGCGCCAGAACGGCGGCGCGAAAGGCCAGATACGGAAATTTCTCAGCTCGGCTTTTAGGAGCATCAGTATAGAGATACTCAAAATAGTCGCGGGCACCAGCCTGCACATAGCCCTTTGCCCAGAAACCGATCAACAAGCCGCCAATTGCCGTCGCAACTGCGATCACGAGCCAGTTCATGGAGCGGTCAGGACTGGCACTGCGCAAGGTTTCCATCACATTGCCCGGCAGAGCCGGCATTTTATCTATGAGTCTGCGGGTTTCTTCGCGCGCGAGCAGCAGATTGGCTTGAAATTCATTCCGTCGAGTTTCAACGACCGGCTCATTTTTTGGAGGCGCAACAATGATAACGGTCGCGCCAGCTTTCCCTGCTTCCGCAAGAGCCGGTTTCAAGCTGTCCAGGATGGCAGAATCACTGGCATAAACAGAAACGGAAAAACAACACATCAATCCAACGACAAGCGCAAGAAATCGACTTTTCATATTTTCACCAAACCCGGAACGGCCCCTGTTTTAATCGTTTTTCTGGTTCTCCCAAAAATGACACAGCATGAAAATTTGTCTAGCCCCTCCGTGTGACAAGGGCACTTTATCACATCAGGCGCGCGGCCGTTTTGGGCGGATTGGCTTGTCGTGAAGCGTCGTTCTTCAACACCTTTTCGCGGCTTCGAAAATCAAATTGTCAAAGCTCTATTTAGCTTTGGAAATGCGCATACGTGCCCAAGCTGATACGAATTCGGAAATCACTACCAGGATCACGATGGAGACCAAAATCGCTGCGGTGCGTTCGGTCTCAATCTGCATGACATTGCGTTTTAAGTACCAACCCATTCCACCCGCACCGACAAAACCAACGACGGTCGCAGCTCTGAAGGCGACATCCCAGGTATAAATGGCAATACCTGTGAAGGCGACGCGGACTTGCGGAAAGACTCCGTAAACGAAAACTTGTAAATTCGTACCCCCCATCGCTCGGATCGCTTCGACTTCACCCATATTGACGGACTCGATTTCCTCAGCGATCAATTTTCCTGCAAAGCCGATGGAAAACATGGTTAAGGCAAGGACGCCCGGCAAAAGGCCGAACCCCAAAATCGTGACGAACAAAATGGCCCAGATCATTTCGTGGACAGATCGGCAGGCCATTGTGATGGCACGGGCAACGGGATAAATGTAGGTTTTTGACGGACTTACGTTATGGGCAGCGAACCAGCCCAGAATGATTGAAATGATCAACCCGAAGAGTGCCCCCAGATAGGCCATCTGGATTGTCTCGATGATGGCGCCAAGGTAACCTCGATCAGCGATATAAGCCATATCCGGTGGATAATATCGATTGGCAAGGACATCACCCAGCCGACCAAACATCCCCAATATGCGATCCAGAGGAATGTTCAGATAGTGCACTGAATAAGAAAAGAATAGCAAAAGGCCCAACAGGATACCGTATTTGATCAGGCTTTGCGGATATTTAAAGCGCGACCACTCACGATGCACGTCGTCGCCGGGCAGAACGCTGCGGTGAACATTATCAGACATCTGTATGGGCTTTCATAAAAATAGTCATGGCTCTAAATCAGGGCTTTACGGGAGTAATGGGAGACGACTTCGCCGATCAGAATCAGGCCGAAAATCGCCAGGATAACAGTGGTGACACCGGGATAATTAAATGTGTTCATTTGCCGGAAAAAGACCAGCCCCAGGCCGCCTGCACCAACCAGACCCAGAATAGAAGACCGGCGGATATTGATTTCCCATTCAAAAATGACGATCCCCAAAATAACCGGAAGGACCTGTGGCAAGATCCCGTAGATCATGATTTGCAGGTTGCTGCCGCCCATGGCACGGATGGCCTCGACCGGTCTCGGATCAATATTTTCAATCGCTTCTGCGGACATTTTGGCGATAAAACCTAGCGAGCGTGCAGCGATGGCCAGTATGCCTGCGAAAGCACCAAGCCCGACAGCTGAGACAAAGATCAGCGCCCAGACAATTTCGTGAATGGAGCGGCTTAAGGTCATTGCAACGCGGGCAACGGGGTAGGTGACGGGCTTAAAGGGTGTTACGTTGAGAGCCCCGAACCAGATTGCGGGGATACAGAAAACAAGCCCTAAAAGGGTCCCGATACAGGCGATCATAAAGGTTTCGATGGTGGGGCCCAGAAGATTCGGAATGAGCCCAAAATCAATCCCGATAAAATGCGAAACAGATTTTCCAATATCCGCGAGCGATCCAATTCGTTCCCAGTCCGTGTCATCGATAACTGTCGCTTGAATGCTCCACAGCACTAAAGCGGCCAACACCAGATAGAAACCGAATTGGAAGCGATGCTTCTTTCGGCGCATGTGAACAATGTCATCGACGGTTAAAGGTTTCGATTGGGCGGTCATGGCTACAAGACTTCCATGGCATAAATTTCATCAAGCTGTTCTTGGCCTAACGTTTCTGTCGGCCCATCAAACATTTTGTTGCCGTCTTGAAGGCCGATGATTTTGTTGCAAAATTCCTTGGCCAGCTGCACATCATGTATATTGCACAAGACCGGAACCTTTAGCTCCTTGGCGATGGTTTTGATCAAAGCCATGACTTCACGCGAGATTTTGGGATCAAGGGCTGATGTCGGCTCATCAAGCAATAATAAATTTGGCTCCTGCATCAAGGCGCGGGCAATGCCCACCCGTTGTCGCTGTCCGCCGGATAACTCATCGGCCCGTTTGTCAACATGATCCTGCAATCCCACGCGCTCCAAAAGCTCAAGCGCGCGTTGGATGTCACGATTGGTAAAGGCGCGGAAGATACTGCGCAGGGCCCCCACGTATCCCAATCGCCCGGACAGAACGTTATCCATCACGGACATCCGATTGATCAGATTAAATTCCTGAAAGATCATTCCAATATGGCGCCGCATCAAGCGCAATTCTTTTGTATTCAAACCAAGCACGTCGGTGCCATGAAGCTGTATGGTTCCTGATGTCGGTTCAATGAGCCGGTTGATACACCGAATTAATGTTGATTTTCCGGCGCCACTGGGGCCAATGATCGCAAAAAAGTCATCCTCTTCAACTTCAAACGAGATCCCTTTCAGGATTTCCGGCCCGCGGGAACTGTATCTGGCGTGCAGGTCACTAACTTCAAGAATAGCCATGCTTTAGGGTGCTTTCTTTTGGACTTATCGATTAGCTTTGGGCATATCGACCCACCCATGAGAGATGCGTTGCAGCTGTGAACGTTGACTGCAACGCGGTCTCACAGGGAGAGACGTACGCGTTAGGCCACTTTATTTGCGCGCGTCTTTGGCCTTTTTGAGATCACGAATGACATCGTAATCAGCTGACGTCATCGCCACAAATGTGTTGGATTTCACATTCGCGAGAAATGCTTTGGCACTGGGCTCATCTTTTAGACCCAAAAAAGTATCACGAATTTGTGCCTTAATGTCGTCGCACAGCGGGCTGCGATAGACGAACGGATCCTGGGGAATGGCAGGGGATGACCAGATGATGTTGAAATCTTCCAGCTTTACATCCCCTTTTGCGACAACGTTATCAAAACGGTGAGACGCAACAAACGCCGCATCAACTTTGCCTTGGTGGACGGCGACCGTTGAAAGTTCATGTGAACCCGTATAGACGGATTTTTTGAAAAACTTATCGATGTCCATGTTGATGACTTGCGAGAAGACAACGCGCGGCACCAGATTGCCGGAAGTGCTGCCCGGGTCTGTTAGTCCGACTAATTTGCCTTTCAAATCGTCAATTGTTTTCAGGCCAGAGCCTTTTTTGCTCACCAAGACACCTTTGTAGCCGGGTCCTTCTTCTTGCAGATAACCAGGCTTCTTTGCGTAGGTCGCAAAAACTTCAACGTCTTTGTCTTTGTCGTTGGCAATGACGTAAGAATAGGGGCCTAGCACAGCGACATCTACAAATTTACTCAGCATTCCTTCAACAACGGATGCGTAGGATGTCGGCATGAAAAACTCGATCTTTTTGCCGGTCAGTTTTGCCATCCGATCGGTCACGGGCTTGTAAAGCTGTAGCTCAGCCACGGATTCTTCTGTTGGAATCATGGCAAAAGTTAAGGAGTCCGGATTTTCACACGCGGCCGCCAAAGCTCCAGAACCCGTCGCAACTCCGAGCGTCATCGCCATAGCTGTTGCCACAGTAGCGCCCTTGATCTGTTTCTTTATTTTCGCTTCCATTAATACTCTCCTGTTTTGTGATGTTTGATTGTGAGGCCTGCTCTTTATTGGCAGGCTTGAATTGAAAACTGTTCTCCGGACTGTGCTTTTGCTCCCACACAGTTTCTAAATGGAGAAGTTTTTAAACACGCTTTCCTGCGTCCCGATAAAATTTTTCCCACGCTCGCCGGCAAGCGCATCTGCCAGCAAACCCTTCCATTCTTCTTTTTGAACGCCATAACTTGAGGCTTCGGTCGACACGCCAAGGGTATCCAGCAGGTCTGACAGCTGTTTAACGCCGCTGTTCAGATTATCGCCGAATATCCGGCGCAGGTTTTGATCACATTGCGCGTCCTCTCCGATTACGCTTGCCAGAACCATGGGCAGACTGAACGAACAGGCCAGACCATGGGGAACATGGTATTTGAGTGTGATTGGATAAGAGACGGAATGCGCCAAGGCTGTCTTGGTATTGGAAAAGGCCAGGCCCGCAAACAAACAGGCCTGTGCAACCTGCGTCCTGAGCCCGATGTTTTGAAGGTCCGTTACTAATTGTGGTAACGCAACGATCATTTCCCTGGCCGCAAAAACCGCATGATTGGCAGATACAGGGTTACTGTTTCGGTTCCAAATACTTTCAAGCGCATGAGACAACGCGTCCAAGCCTGTGCTAATGGTCAATTCTTTTGGCAACCCGAGCATCAGTTCCGGATCGATGACCGCGTGGGTCGGATAGAGGGCATGACGGGCCAAGGAATATTTTTTCTGTGCCTCTGTGTCCCATACGGTCGCCCAACTGGTGACTTCGCTGCCCGTCCCGGCGGTGGTTGGAACGGCAATAATCGGATGATTGCCCAATTGGTCTTCGGCTTTACCGGTCTCCAGAAAATTTTGAACGGAGGCAAAACCGCCTTTGCTGGAGGCCAGGACCTTTGCCGCATCAATAACGGAACCGCCGCCTAACGCGACAATAATACAATCGGGGGTAACTTGATCCGTAAACTGCTGACAGGAACGGGTTAACGTGATGAAGTCCGGGTTCGGAGTTATGTTGTTAATGATGGCTTGGGGTGCACCGGCTTTGATGGCGAGAGTTTTACCCAACCCGTCGAAATAGGGTTCGCCATAGGTCACCAGACAGTAGGGTCGCCCGTTGATAAGATCACTTAGTGATCCAAACGTACCCCGACCAAAACGAATTTCGACTGGATTATCAAAACCCCACACAAGCGCCTCCCAATTTTTTCAGGGATTGTTTGCACCTCCCTTTGGGTGCTTCCCTTTTTAATTGACGAGAGGTTTCCACACTTCCTATCATCTGACAAATGCATATAAGCAATCATTTCTATTGGAAAAATAAATGCTTCATTCTCAACTTCGTTCTTTTCATGCCGTCGCCAGCGAGGGCGGCTTTACCGCGGCATCAAGGGCAATTCATGTCGGCCAGCCAACAATTTCTACTCAAATCAAAGCGTTAGAGGATCAATACGGGGTCATTTTATTTCACAGAAAGGGCCGAAATGTGCAGTTGTCAGACAGTGGTAAAGCGCTTTATCGGATCAGCCAACGGATCTTGAGCCTTGAAGAAGAGGCCCGCGATTTGCTGACAAATTATGGCGGATTGCTAACGGGAGACCTGCGGGTCGGTGCCGTCGGGCCTTATCATGCAACCGAAATGCTGGCCCAGTTCAATGAGACTTATCCGGGAATAAATCTTTCTGTATCTCTGGGGAACTCCCGGAAAATGGCAGAATCACTGCTCAACTATTCGGTTGATGTGGCGGTACTTGCCCATACGGAGGATAACCCCGGAATTTATGCCCGACCCTACAGCCGCCATCCGATTGTGATTTTCGTAAACACTTCGCACCGCCTTGCTGGTTGTGAGGAAATACGACTGGAAGAGTTGCAGGGGGAGCGTTTTGTGCATCGTGAAGTGGGCTCAACAACCCGCCTTGCTTTCGAAGGCGCTTTGCAAACCGCAGGTATTCACGTTAACACCGTGATGGAGGTTGGCAGCCGCGAGGCGGTCTGGCTGGCTGTCGAGCGCGGCATCGGCATCGGAGTTGTCTCGGATATTGAGTTCAACTCGCATCCCAATCTGAAAACACTGACGATTTCAGATGCCGACATTTACACGACAGCCCACGTCACCTGTCTGCAAGACCGCAAAGACTCCAAAATCATTAAAGTGTTCTTCGATATCGCCGAGAAAATGAAACATGAAAAGGACCAAGTTCTCGACGCTTTGGTGTGAATAGACATTGGTATCTGTATATTTCGAATGTTTTCGCAGGTATATTTAGTGAGCGGCGTCCTTAACGCGTTTAGTAAGCAGAGCGCATTGGCAGGCAATATTGTATGCTACACGCACTCGGCTTAGATAGGTCTATAATAGGCGGAAGCAATTATCAAAGCTATCAAGTTGCTTAGGTTCCTTTTTGCCAAAACTATCACAGAATTATGGTGTGTTTTACCGTATCATAATTTCCAGATACATCGTTTAAAAATATGAAAAATAATAATTTATGTGCTTGGTCGCATTTAGGCTATGGTCAAAATACCATATAGATAAAGTTTCCCATATTGTTTTCGCGGGCATTTATTACAAGCGAGCCAACGATCAAGGTGGAAACACTGAAACAAATGAGGGTAACTTGGCGAAGCTTATCGCTAAAAGATGGCCTGTTAATGCCTAAATTGCCGACATTAAACCTCTGATTCCAAGGCTTCATGATTTGCTGAGTATTTGGGGCGAAAACCAAAATGCAAATAAATAAAAAGATCCATAAAAAGGCATCACCATGTACTAACAACTCTGATCCATTGTTCATGAAATTTTCCAACGGTCCCGATTTTATTGAATCTGGCAGGGATACCCCAGTAAGCCCCAAAGTCCCTTTAAAGATTAGCATACCTGATTCAAAAGTATCTGCTCTGAAAAAAATCCAGCCTGTCGTTATGCACCAAAAAGTTAGCAGCCAGCTAAAGGACTTATAAAGCCAGAAAGATTGAATGGATAGCCATCTTTGGTCGATCAAGAGGCAACGCCATGATTGATTAATGATAATAAAGATAGCATGGAGCAGACCCCATGCAACGAACGTCCAAGCTGCACCGTGCCAAAGTCCACCGAGTACCATGGTAATTAGAATATTTGTATATCGTTGCCCCGTTCCGTTTCGATTACCACCTAGTGGGATATACAAATAATCCCTTAAAAAACGAGACAGGGTTATATGCCATCGTTGCCAAAAATCAACAATGCTGGACGCTTTGTAGGGAGAGGCAAAATTCAGCGGCAGTTTAATACCGAAAATCCATGCTAGCCCGATTGCCATGTCAGAGTATCCTGAAAAATCGAAATAGATTTGGATGGTATAGGCTAACGTTCCTCCCCAGGCATCAAAAAAACTGAGAGAGGTGCCAGAGGCTGCAGCGCCAAATATTTGGTCACTATATCGTGCGATGCCGTCAGCGATAAATAGCTTTTTAAACAACCCAATCGTAAAGATCTCCATGCCAATTCCAATATTATGGAGATTGAGTTCGAATAGCTGAGGTTTTTTGAATTGCGGTATGATTTCACTGTGATGAACGATTGGGCCTGCAATTAATTGAGGGAAAAATGTTACAAACAAAGTGTACTTTAAAAAGCTTTGGTCAGAGACTTTTCCTGAATAGACATCGGATAAATAAGCAATTTGTTGAAATGTGAAAAAGGAGATCGCGAGGGGCAAGGCTATATTTAGAGTGCTCAAACCGGTGCTGAATAAAAAATTAAAAGTCTCAATTGAGAAATCCAGATACTTAAACACTGCGATCAGGGCTAAATTTGACAGTACCCCAAAAACCAGTAGCGATTTTGATCTATTCTTTATCAAAAATTGGCCGATAAAAAAATTTAGAAGCACTGAAAATAATAGTAACGGCAGAAGCTTGAAGTTCCACCACCCGTAGAAAATTAGACTTCCAATTATGAGGTAGAATATGGATAACTTTTCATTTTTGAATAGCCCTATTAAGACGCTCCCGACAACTATTATGGGTAAAAAACCGAATAAAAAACTTGGCGCAGTAAATAACATTAACTAGGGAGTCCATCTTTTTAGAGATTTGCTCAACAGGTCTGCTGCTACCCTATGGGCATCAACCGTCCAATGGCCATCGTGGACGAAGTGATATCGTCGCTTAGGGTTTGTGTCTTTTTCAAATACGGGTAACGGATCGATGATTCTAACCCCCGCTTTATTCAAGTTATCAACCAAGGTGTCGTATAGGTTTTTCTGTTTCTCTGTCTTTCTGGGAGTTAGAGTTGCGCGCGGTGGAATTAGCAATACTATGGCATCGAATCCATGAGTAATCCTTTTAATTTTTTCTACGAGAGGCTCAATTGCCTCCAATGACATCGATTGTTCGTCTGGGGATGAGCCGAGTTCTCTTATTAAGCCGATCGAAATGGCCTTGTTTCTGAGCCAATTATTTTTGTGAACAGTATGTGTCATAAGGAAATAGATCGCAGAATTAGCAGATAAGAATCCTTTGATCGAACTCACATGCTGGTGAAAACTGGAAACTCTCTTCATAGTAGCTGTTACATGGGGTCGTGTGTTGTTTTTGGACAAAGTGACAGGTTTTTTTTGCAATTCAGGCTTTACATTTATAGAAAAAATGACCCGGTGGCATTTAGCGCCGAGTTTTTTTGCGTAATTGAGTTGGCGTGTCATATTCTCTAATCCACCTGTTGTTGCGAGATTATAGATTTCAATATTCATATTTGAGCTGAGCTGGTCAGAAAACCGCTCAGACTCTTCAACGCCCCAGCCAAATGCGAATGAGTTCCCAACTACCATTGTGCAGCTTTCCTTAGCTTCCGATATATCATCTTTGTCCCGCAGACCGTGTTTGTTAAACGTAACACTGACGTCGTAATCACCAGAATTTTTCAATAGACGTTGCGTAGAATTTGGTTTGCCCAAGATTGGTGTATTTCCATTTCCAAGGACAAATTTGAGATGCTGACTAGGGTCAAATTGCGGTAATGCAAACCTAACTGCAAATTCTTGAGTCAGTACAAAGAATGGTACACAAAATATGAAAAATGTGCCGATGCAGAAACCACGAAATAGGTTCAAAATCAATAACTCTATAAAAGGGAAGCTAATTTGTGGCTTCTGAAACCCGACAGTCAAATACTGCATTTTTTATACAAGTAATACTAACTAAAACATCTTGAAGCTATAATAGAACAGACTTTTCTGTCAAGATTTTGGTCACGATTATTGCCCTACTCAGGTTTATTCAGATTAAACCCAGCAGGGCCCAAGTTTTGACAATTTAATTGCCAAGATGGTCGCAAAAAAAAGATTCTAATATATGCCAGTACTCCTATTTGACCCGCTAAGGAGAGGGGTTTAAGTTCTCGACGCTTTGGTGTGACCGCTACTCCGCCAAGGCCCGCATCTCGGAAATTAAATCTGATTTTCCCTCGAAACCAATGCCCGGCAGCTCTGGCATTGTGATATGGCCGTCTACGACCTGCACCCCGTCCGGAAAACCGCCGTAGGGTTGGAACAGGTCTGGATAACTTTCGTTACCGCCAAGACCCAATCCGGCGGCAATATTCAGCGACATCTGGTGCCCGCCGTGGGGAACACAGCGCGACGGTGACCAGCCAAAATCATTAAGAACGTCAAGCGTGCGCAGATATTCGACCAACCCGTAAGCCAGGGCGCAGTCAAATTGAAGCCAGTCCCGGTCCGGGCGCATGCCGCCATAACGCAGCAGGTTACGCGCATCCTGGTGAGAGAACAGGTTTTCGCCCGTTGCCATGGGGCCGGGGTAAAACTCACTCAAGGCGGCTTGCAAATCATAGTTCAAAGGGTCCCCGGCTTCTTCGTACCAGAACAGCGGATAATCCCGCAGCATTTTGGCGTAGGCAATCGCCGTTTCGAGATCAAAGCGGCCATTGGCATCGACGGCCAATTGCGCCTCAGTGCCGATCTCTTTAAGGACGGCCTCAATCCGGCGCCTGTCTTCATCTAGTGACGCGCCGCCGATCTTCATTTTAACAACGCTGTAACCGCGCTCCAAATAGCCCCGCATTTCGGCGCACAAGGCATCGTTTTCCTTGCCGGGGTAATAATAGCCCCCGGCCGCGTAGACAAAGACTTTTGGATCCGCTTCCCGCCCCTTCATGTCAGCCAATAATCGAAACAGGGGTTTTTCGGCAATTTTCGCCACGGCGTCCCAGACCGCCATATCAATAGTGCCGACAGCAACCGAGCGTTCGCCATGCCCGCCGGGTTTTTCATTCGACATCATCGCCGCCCAGATCCGATGCGGATCAAGGTTGCTGCCCTCTTCATTCAAAAGGGTTTTTGGGTCGGCTTCCAGAATTCGGTCTCTAAAGCGCTCGCGGATCAGGCCACCCTGACCATACCGGCCATTGGAATTAAACCCATAACCGACAACCGGGCGTCCATCGCGGATCTCGTCGGTTACGACAGCAACAAGACTGGTCGTCATCTTGGTAAAATCGATATAGGCATTACGAATGGGAGATGAAATGGGCTTGGTAACCTCACAAATATCGACAATACGCACTTTGTTTCCTTCCGTTTCGAGTTCAGTCTGATGAAAAGGCTTCTTGATTTTGTGTATAGTTAACGTGCCGTGGGTAACTTTGCCAATAGAGTATTCAAAAATTATAATACCGGTTCAGGGCAAATTTGCGGGGCTTGAATTTGCAGGTGTGACTCTATTTTGCTCTAACTCAACTGGCAACATTTTTGGTTGCGTTGCGCACCTGCACATAACAGTGCCCTGAAAAGGCACAAGCCAAAATGAAGAGGCTGGAGCCCAGCAGGTTATGAGCAACGGCTGTTGCCGTGTCATGGCTAAAGATGGTAACGACAAAGAAACCCGCTACCCCCAAAGCCAGAGGAAACAGAAACCAATATTGAGAACGCGCCAAATAATAAGTGAATATGATGTTTGATAAGGCCAAGCAGGCCATCGCCAGAGAAATAAGCGGTAAAAATGCTGCAGCTTGAATGTATTTGTCACTAAACATCAGTGTGATGACAAGTTCCGGAGCGATCGTGCAGACCAATGCAATACTGCCGCCGATCAAGGCCGCTGCACCGAAACTCACCCAGAAGACTTTGTTTGAATCCTGGCCTTCAATTTGTGATTTTGCAATGGCTGGAAACAAAACAACGGCTAGTATATTGGGCACAAAAAGGGCGATGCGGCCAATAATGGCCGCTGTTGCATAATAACCCGCTTGATCGCCCGGAATAAAGTGCTCGACCAGCATCAAATCGCTGTTGGTGAACACCAGAATAAAAGTGTTTGAAAAAAACAGGGGGAGCGCAATTCCGCTCATATTCTGAAGGATGCCGGGGGGGAGTTGTATCCTTGGGACTGAAAATATGTCGCGCAATCCATAGAGGGCAATTGCAAATTCAAAACAAACCGCAATGACGCCCGCCAACAAAGCCGCATTAATGCCACCATCTAGCCACCAGACCAGAATCACAGCAAAAGCAAAGCGTGAGAAGGCCGCCGTGCCGACGCCAATCCCATATATTGTAAAGCGCTGCAAACCTTGCAGGCTTCCCCAATAAATTGGCATGATGAGTGAAATAAAAACGTGAAAATATATGATCAAAAACGGCAAATTATAATTGTGATGGAAAAACCATTTCACCGTTGGCAGAAAGAGCAGCCCGCACAGCACGATACCAATACCTACCAACGAAAAAACCTTTAAAGATCTGGCCAGAAGCTCGCGGATGGCGCCTAATCCTACAGGTTCAAGGCGAACCGCCAGTTTTGAGTATACCAGAGGCAAAAAAGACAAGGGAACGGCCAGAACAACCAAAAATGAGTTCAGGGCGTTAAAGGTCCCATAGTCAGCTGGCGTAAGGGCGCGACCTGCGACAAATTGGAATAGGTAGTTGAAAACATTCCCTGTATTGACCAATACAAGAACAATCAAATTGTGCTGAAGAAATCGCTTCAATGAAGAGAACCTGTATGAGTTTTGCATCTGCTGGATGTCGGTCTTGTATTTCATTTTAAGTATTATCGAAAGACAATACTCCTTCATTTGTCAGAAGTTGCCTCTTCAACCATGGACAAGAGTTTATGGGTTGCCAGAAAAAAGGCATTCCTAGAGTATGCCTTCAAGCAATCTTTAGGAAAACTGTTCATGCCCCGGTCCTTAATGAAGTTTTTTACCTGCGCGCTGTTGTCCGGCGGTATGGCATTGGCTGGAGCTGTTGATCTTTTTGCAAGCGCTTACTCTCAGACGGGGGTCTGGAGCGATTCAGAGCCGGTATTTATTGCTTTTCTGCTTGCGGCGACACTGATTGCGGCGGGGTTGGCGGGCACGGCTTGGCTTGCTCCGCGCACGGTCTTGCGTAAGATCTTTCACCCTTTTGTTCTGATTGCCGCCCTGTTGGCATTTTTCAGTCTTATAACGACGTTTGGGGCGCAATTTCCTGAGGTCAGTTTTTTAGGTTCGCCGCAAACTGGCGAAGGTGCTTTGCGGTATCTGTGTTTTGCGGCAATGATCGCAGCGGCTTTCTTAATTAAGGATTGGATGCGGGTTTGGCGGGCTCTTATTGGCTGGTACGCGCTCGTCATTTTGGTGCTTGCTGCGTTCAGTCTTGAAAATAATGACTACTTAAAAGGGCTGGCCGATTGGCCAAATCTGGTTACTGTCATCGATTTTTATACGTTCAATGACTACCTTGCGTTTCATGCCATAAGTGTGTTGGCGATCGCTTTCGTGATTTTTAAAAAGACACGTGATACGTTGGCATGGTTAGCCGGAATTTCAGGCGTTGTCGCGCTCGTTGTATCGCAAAATGGGGTCGCACAAATATCTGCCGCCGTTGTTTTCCCGTGTTTATGGATATGGGTGAATTTTTCGGAACATTTTTTAATAAATGGAATTAACAAGGTTGCTGAGAATCGGCGTCTGTTTATTTCCATTGCCATTGCAGCTCTGCCGCTTTTCGTGCTTCTGGTTATTCTGTATACGAATGTCCTGGATGGTGTCTATTCGCTTTGGTCGCGAAAACTTCTCTACTCTATTTTACTGGATGACGTCATCAATGACTTTCAAAGTCTGGCAATGGGGCATGGCTGGGGGCGTTATACGGATTTCCTGATCCAAAATCTAAATAATCTTCAATTGGGTCAGGATGCGTCGAAATGGACCGATATATACCGAGATCAGTTCCACAGCCATAACGTCTATATTGAAACCCTATTTGCGATGGGAATTCCGGGGCTCCTTCTTGTGGCTGCGGGCTTTGGTGCCTTGACGTTATACAGCGACCCGAAAGTGCTTCCGATCGCTATTGGATATGCCCTCCTAATTTCCCTTTTAAGTGCTTTGTGGTTTCAACTGCCAGGAAGCCTCTCGCTGGTTTCGGTTGCATTTGCGGCTATTGGCAAGGATGTCCGGTATTGTCAATTTACCCGAACAAAAATGGATGAACTGAGACCGTACTTTAAAGGCGGCCTTAGCCTTATGTGTATTGGGTTGGTTGCCTTGTCCGGAACCAGCTTGGGCCTGCTTTCACGTTTCGCGGATCGCATAGATGATGTTAAATATTGTCTTAGCGCTGACGGTGAGAATGCGGCAAGCTGTCCGGTTCGGATCCCCGACGACCCTCGTAAAAATGGATATAGTTTTGGGGTCTTGTTATCCGAAACATCTTCTCAGCCTGCCGCAGCATCAGGTTCCCGTCATCAGCAATTATCTAATTTGCTGACGGCGATGAGCGTGATGCCAACGGCCCAAAGCTCAATTGCCGCTGATGTGGTCTTGGTAAATTATTATGGACGCATTGCCTTCGCTTCGCTTGCTTCATCGGAGGGAGCCCTTAACAGCGTGGAGCATGCCGCATGGAAAAAAGCGAGCTTTTCGGTTCTTGGTAAGGCGCCAAACAGATTGGATATCATCACACCTTATTTGAACTGGCTGATCGCCCGGGAAAAAGGGTCGGATTTTGAGGCCGCGGTTAAGCAATTGGCTGCGGTGCAGCCTGAACATGTTGTTACCCGCTGGTTCCTGGGGCAACTTTTGCTGATGCGATCAAATCACGACGCGCAATTACAAGGTATTCAGTTGATGAAAGATGCTTTGCGGAGAAATCTTGAGCGCTATATGGAGGTTCCGGAATCGCTCAAAAATAGCCTGTTATCTCAAAACTAATTTACGGTGTCTTTCCACCGGTTAATTGTTTAACGGCGGCCAGAAACTTTTGGTCAAAATGTACGGGCGAAAACCGTTCGGCGTTTGCTCTGCAATCCTCTGGTGAAAACGTGTCTGCATGCCTTTCAAAGTATTCGACAGCGTTGCAAATATCGGTGACAGTTTGATTCCTAAAAAAAACGGCAGATGGGGATGGCGTATCATGTCCCCTTAACGTCTCCAGGCACCCTCCCTGACTAAGGGCGATGACAGGCTTCCCGCAGGCTTGCGCCTCAAGGGGTGCGATACCAAAATCTTCGATGCCTGCGAAGACAAACGCTTGGCAACGTTCCAAATAATCATGAACAACGGTGTCAGGTTGGCGACCAAGCAATTCTATGTTTGCGCTGGCCTTCACTTTGATTTTGGGCATCTCAGGGCCGTCACCAATGATAACCAGCTTTTTGTTTTTAAGCTTACTGAAAGCCTCTGCGATCAAGCCGATTTTTTTGTAAGGGACAAGCCGTGATACACATAGGTAAAAACCGTCGTGTTCATGTGATACAGTAAACCGCTCAAGCTCAACCGGCGGCGGCACGACAAGGGCGGTGCGGTCATAGTGCCGCTTGACCCGATCAGCAACAAAATGAGAATTGCTGATAAACCCGTCTACGTTCACGGAATTTTTTCGATCCCAATTTTGAAGGCAGTTGAGAACACATCGGAAAGGTAAGCTTTTCAAGCCTGTCATGCCGGCATCGTTTAGGTACTGTTCCCGTAAATCCCAGGCATATCGCATGGGCGAATGGATGTAGCAAATATGGGGTTGTTGTTTTTGGGTTGTTACGCCCTTTGCCACTGCATGAGAACTGGAGATGACAAGATCATAACCTGAAAGGTTCCATCTTTTAATGGCAATGGGCATTAAGGGAAGATATCGACGGTAATGTTTCCGGGCACCCGGCAGGGTTTGGATGAAGCTTGTTTTTGGAATGCGGCCCTGAAGCCAGCTTCGTTGAGATTTTGGTAGAAAATCGACGACGGTATAAAGATCGGCTTGTGGGTAGAGACCCAAAATTCTCTCGAGGACACGTTCGGCGCCCCCCATTTGGGTTAGCCAGTCATGAATTACCGCGACGCGCATTTCCTTAGTAGGCTTTTCTGTCAAAAAGGATTTTCGGGAATGTCACCAGCAAAATAAACAGATCAAACCATAAGGACCAATTCTCTAGATAGTAGAGGTCGTGTTCCACCCGCTTTTTCATTTCCGACAGTTCCGTAATTTCCCCGCGAAACCCATTAATCTGTGCCCAACCGGTAATTCCGGGTTTGATACGGTGCCGGGAAATATAACCGTCTACCAGCGTTTCATAGTACTCCCCATGTTCAACGGCATGCGGTCTTGGCCCAACCAGAGACATCGAGCCGGTTAATACATTAAAAAGTTGCGGGAGCTCATCCAGGCTAAAGCGTCTCAAGATTTTCCCAACAACAGTTACCCGCGGGTCTCCCTTTGTGACATGTGTGACTTCAGTCGGTTCCGGCTGCCAAAGCAGGGTTCTGAATTTATAGATGGTGATGACTTCATTGGCGAAGCCATACCTTTTTTGTTTGAAAATTAGGGGGCCGGAGCTGCTGAGTTTAATGAGGATCGCAATCAGAGCTAAAACCGGGGAGCAAAGCAGGATAAATAAAGTCGCCAGAATTTTGTCTTCCAACCACTTGATTAACCAATCCCAACCGCTCAGAGGGCGGTTTAAAACTCTTAATACAGGAAATCCGGCAAAGCTCCGCGCGCCGTAGAACGAAAAGTCCAGGAAGCCTTGTTCTGCGCAAAGATCAATGTTTACATCAAGGTGCTTTAACGCATCGACGCATTGCTCGATAAGTTTTGGTTTGGTGCCCGGAATTGCGATCACAATAACGTCAAGGTTATCTAACCATTCGGAAGTTTGCAGGCTCTCCAATGCGTCCTGAAGATCAATGCTCCCATTTTTGCCACTCTTTATTTTGATCATTTGATTAATGGCAATTTCATGGGCAAATGTACTTCGGATCTTTTGCTCCAGAATATCCAGGTATTTGGGTGTGCCGATGAGAACAGATTGACGTAGAAAATGAGGTTCCAGAGAATGGCGTCGAAAATATATGCCTGCGAGTGTGCGTGTGGCGATAACAGCTAAAAAGGAAAACCCCGCCCACGAGGCGATCCAGATTCTGGAAATATCTTGGCCCGTTTTTGTCAAAAACCCGATCAGCACGACGATGAAGAGGGCCATTATTCCGCCAACAAGAACCGAGCGCAAAGCATGCAGAGGATCAAACAGCCGAAGTTGGTTATAAACGCCGTTCAAGCGAAACAGGGCGATTGCAATTAACGGGGCCGCTGCAAAAAAGGAGCCCTGTAACATCGAGAATTCTAAATCGTCATGGCGCAACCAAAAGGTAATCGCGCCGATACCATAAAAGATCGTGGTATCGATCACCATCGTCATGTCGGCGATTATTTTCCGGGACAAGGGGCGGGTCATGTTTGTAATCATGTTTCGGCTTTAAGGTGTGTCTCTTGGACGCGAAAAATAAATCATCAAGTTTATGTTTAGCAGCTCTTAACACCAATATTGGAGCCAGTTATTGGCCAATAAGTGGTCCTATAGATGTCGGCTAAGGATGCCCTTCCCGTAGATAATAAACAAGAGCACAAAAAGCAGACCTTCTGTTAGAAACGTAGCAATTGCCGCCCCCCACATTCCATGATCGGGAATTAAATACCAATTCAATGCAATATTTGTTGCGGCTGCGGCAATGGCGCACGCCGCATAATACCATTCCTTGTTGGCGGCAATAAACGCCTGAGTAAGAACCGCATTGGGAAGAATGAAGATAAAACTGAGAAACAGCCAAACGGAGACTTCTCCGGTGATCGCATAGTCATCGCCAAATCCGAAAACAACCAAAGTCTCACCAAACAAAATATAGGCCCCGAAAATACTACCGCCCGCGATGACCATCGTTCCGAGCTGGGTTTTTATACTGCGGTTAAAGTCGTTTGCGGATTGCCACTGCAGGCGAAGCTGTCGGAAAAATATTTGGGATAACGGGGCCATAAAAAAAATGACCCCTTCCAAAAGCCGGAAGCCGGCGGCGTAGTGTCCGGTAAGTGCGGTATCGCCCGTCATGAGTTCCAGCATTACAATATCGCAGCGGAAATAAATGGCTGTAGCTGCATCGATAACTAAAAAAGCCAAACAAACCTGAAGTGTTTGTTTGGGCCATTTAAATGAGACTTTCGAGAAATAACCAATCACACTTGGTAGAACAGCGGCTATTCCCAATCCTGTGAACCAGGCCAGTAAGGTTATATCCAGCCGCTCCCATATCATCCAGCTGGCAAGGATCAAAATGAAGGTTAAGCTGCGCAAATGAAATTGCCACAAAGCTTCTTTTTGGAAGAGACCGTCCCCCTTTAAGCATGCAGAAAGCAGGCTCGTTAGAACTTTTACGCCAGATACAGCAATGGCCATTGCAACAAGAAATCCGGTTTCGTCGAAGACCAAAAAGGCAATCAAAGCACCAACTGCCGTGCTGACCAGCAAATGACCAAGACTGTTTGAGATTAATGTCTGGGCCTGAGGTAATGTGTTTGCAGACGGTTTTGTTTTTTCCCTTTGTATTAAAAGGCGGTAGCCGAAATCCTGGATAATCGCAAAAATCGCGGCGATGCTTAGGACGTAGTTATATGTACCAAAGGTTTCTGGCCCCATAAATCGGGCCAGCAATACGGAAAGCGCGAAAGACGCCAGGCCGATGTATGCTGCTGCGGCCCACTGGAATGATATGTCTTTAAACAGGTTCATGGATGGGCAGATTTCCGGGCAGACACTTGCGTCAGTAATTCGAGTGTTTTGTGGGCCGCGGTTGACCACGAATACTGCGATGCCTGCACCATTGCGGCAGATCGAAATCTTTCGCGTTCACTCTCTGTCGTTCCATGGGCGCGTTTCAGTGCGTCAGTCCATTTTCCAATGTCGCGTGCCGGGACGTGAATTGCCGTGCCACCGGAAACCTCCAATAAAGCCGGGGCATCGCTTAAAAGGGTAACGGCCCCACATGACATGGCTTCGATTGCAGGAAGGCCGAACCCTTCATAATGAGATGGGTAAGCAAAGGCCGTGGCACTGGAAACCAGAGCAATCAGCTCGCTTTCAGGAATATAGCCGGTCATTACGAGCCTGCCTCCTTTACAAAGGGACTCGAAATAACCGACCTCAGCATCCCGCCCCCATCCTTTTGGGCCGACCAGAACCAACGGCGTAGTGTCTTTAACTGGCGCGGGCAGGTTGTTGTAGGCTTCTATCAGTGTGGATAGGTTTTTTCGAGGCTCGAGTGTCGATATGGATAGAAAAAAATTCCCCGCAGCCAGACCATACCGTTTTGTGGTTGTTTCTATGTCCTCGTTTGTTGCGGGCATAAACCGGGATGATACCCCGTTTGGGATCACATTAATCTTGTTTGGCGCAATATCGAAATGCTTGTGGATTTCGTTTTTTGTGAAGTGAGATATAGCAATGACCTGTTCCGCTTTTTGGAGCGCATGACCCAGGCCGTCTAACCATTTCAACCGACTTACAGGATGGAATTCTGGAAACTCGATATGGGAAAGATCGTGAACGGTTACAACGGACCTTTCCGCATTCCCTGGTGGAATAAAACACGGTTGCCAGAAAATATCATAATCTGTCTTGCCGATTCCCGATTCGAACCGATTTTTCTTTAAAAGATTCCAACTATAGCGAGCACCGGGAAGGGGTTGGACAATTTTTCGCAATGCCTGAAGCCCACCGTGACCCTTAGGGCTTTTGGAAAGCAGTGGGTGACGATGGTCAAGCTGGGCCCATTTCATTCCAAAAAATGCATCAATGCGCATTTGTGGAGATGCGTTGATCATTTCTGACAAGATTTCACGCGTATATACCCCGATTCCCGTATGTGGAGTTAGTAAGGGAGACGCATCTACGGTTAGATGCATGGGGAGTATGGCTTTTGTGTGTGGATTGGTAATCTGGTAGGTGGAGACCCGTGCATTTTTGTCATCCTACAGCAATTTGAATTGTTACATGGTTAAAATTTTTTAAAGCTATAGCAAAAATAAGCTTCCTAACGCACTATTTTTTAACACGAATCTTCGCTGACACCCCAACCCATCGACAAGCCTTGGCGATCAAGACAAGAAAGGCTAAGGCCGTAACCCCTCCTAAGGTGCTTACATCTATTTGCCTGCTATTGGTCTAGTGTTGCAAAAATGCCATAAATCAACGTTCTCCGTTATGGAAGCAACAAAAAATCTTGCAATGTGAAGGTTTTAGTGGCTATGTTTGCGGCATAAATGTGAGAATCGTCAAAAGTCTGGCCTTTGACTGGATAAATGGCGTTGTAGTATGGAGTGGCGTCATTGTTCGTCCTTTTTTACAGATAGATTCGAAGTAGGGGTTCTTTTGGAATGCTAAAGTTTTTGAAAATCACGTCAGCGTTAGGTGCCGCAGTACTGGCGCTTAATATAGCGGACGCGAAGGCGGCCGACACTTATGGTTCGAATGCCGCAAGTTCAGTTGTTGTTGCTGCTGAAGTTGTAAAAGAAGCCTCAAAGGCTGCTGCGTCTCAAGTCAGCGGACGTGTTAGCTCTGTTATTGGTGGAGCGGCAACCGTTGCTGAACTTCCAGCATTGAACACAACTATTTTCGCCCTTGGGCGTGGTGATGGCCGGGCAGCTGGTAACGACGAACGCAAAATGGGCGTTTGGGCGAACGTTGGAAATACCTGGATTGATAAGGATGAGACGGGTTCAACCGCTGACTTCGATGGTACGGTATTGACGGCCTCTGTGGGTGCCGATTATCAGGTTAACGAGAAGTTGTTAGCCGGTGTTTCGATCGGATATGAATCTCAGGATATTGATACGCCGTTTAACAACGGTAAGCTTGAAGGTACGGGTTATACGGTTGCTCCATACATCGGGTATGCGTTTAATGACCGCCTCAATATTGATGCCTTGGTTGGCGCTTCGATGATTGATTATGACACTAACCGCCAAAGTGGGGCTGTAACGGGTTCTACGGACGCAAAGCGTTTGTTTACATCTGTCAATGTTAATTTAGGATTGCTTACGAAATCCGGGCTGTCCGTGGGAACATCTGTCGGATACCTCTATACTTATGAAGAGCAGGACGCTTACTCTGAATCAGATGGCACAGCTGTAGATAAGCTGATTGTACATCTTGGTCAGGTTCGTACCGCACTTAATGTCTCATATACCCGTAAGACGAATTGGGGTTACATTAACCCATTTGGTTCCGCTCGCGCAGAATATGATCATACGGCAAACGCGCCAGGTTCAATTGATACGTCTGGTACAAAAGGTACAGATGATCCGTTTGGTGTGAACTTCAAAGCCGGTGTCGCGGTTGGAATTGGCGATAACCTGAAGCTGACAGTTGCTGGTGAATCTTCTGAATTCCGTGATAACCTGGAAGTATACAGTGTTTCTGGAACAGTTCGGTATAAAGTTAAGTTCTAGTCACTTGCTTAAGAACAAATGGAAAAGGGCCGTCACGTCTGTGGCGGCCCTTTTTTTTGTGTACGCGCTGGCAAGCTGCTCTTCTGATGAGTTCGTTACACGTCATAACAAACCGGACCATTTCATGAATGGTCTCGGTTGGTCGCAAACCGTATTAAAGAGCGACGATTTTGGTTTCTTAAGCTATTTAGGCCCCGTTCGTGGGGATCGTGAAACAATAACCATTTACCTGGAGGGAGATGGACTAGCTTTTACTTCGTCTGGTCGGGTCTCATCTGATCCGACCCCGTCTGATCCCATTGCCTTACGGTTAGCCATTGCCCAGCCGCAAGGTACTGCGGCCTATCTGGCAAGACCTTGTCAGTACGCGCAGTTGGCGGGAACACGCAACTGCCATTATAAATACTGGAGTACTCATCGATACTCCAAAGACGTTATTCGTGCAATGAGCCAGGCGGTTGATGCAATTAAACGTGCATACGCTGCCCGACAGGTCGTGCTCGTCGGCTATTCTGGTGGCGGGACGATCGCTCAGCTGATTGCCAATCGCCGCGCAGATATAACTGCTGTCATCACCGTCTCGGGACTTCTGGATATAAAAACATGGGCCGATCAAGAAAACTTGCCGCCGTTAACCGGGTCTCTCAATCCTGCGGCAGAGGCGTCGCACTCAAGCGGACAGGTTCAAATTCACTTGATTGGAGGCGAGGATAAGGTTGTGCCTCCGTATGTCACCAGGGCCTACCAAAATAGGCTGAATTCGGGCCACCGGGCAAAGTTTGTGCAATATGATAGATTTGATCATAGCTGTTGTTGGGTAAAATCATGGCCAAAAATATGGGATTCAATTCAAGGAAACACGTTGCGCCGTTGACGCGATGTCCGTAATAAGAGGCTAGCAGATTGATCATATCTCGTAGTTGATTGAGCGTCCTGGTCGGCCTTAAACTGAATTGCGATGGAAATATATACGATGCTATTCTGCAATGGCTCAGGATCTATACGGTTTGGGCAGTTTGCGAATGAACGAAAAAGCTATGGTGTGTGAAATTGAATAAAAGCATTGCGGTCGTTGTCCCAGCTTATAATGAAGCGCAAATTCTCGAGCCATTTTATCGGGAAATGTGTGTCGTGATTGACGCGATCTCCGATTATAATTGGACCTTTTATTTTGTCGATGACGGCAGCACCGACCATACTTGGGCCGAATTGGGTAAGCTTGCCGCAATAGACACGAGAGTTCGCGCAATCCGGCTATCAAGAAATTTTGGTAAAGAACTGGCCTTAACAGCTGGTGCAAAAGCGGTTTGCGAGTTTGATGCCGCGTTGTTTATTGATGCCGATCTCCAACATCCCCCATCGACTATTTATGAAATGGTCAAAAAATGGGAAGAAGGATATCAAATTGTTGGAACCGTCCGCGAAACCATTAATTACGGTCTGATTCGAAAGATTGGCGCTTCGCTCTTCTATTGGTTTCTCAATCGCTTTTCATCAATCGAGATCATACCAAAATCAACAGATTTTCAGCTTTTGGACCGCATGGTCCTAAATATTCTCAGCTCGTTTGACGAAAATACGGTCTTTTTTAGAGGGCTTGTCGATTGGATCGGTTTGGAAAAGGCAATCGTGAAATTTGATGCTCCGATGAGGGCCGGCGGTTATTCGACCTTTACGTTAAAAGACCTCTTCCGCCTCGCTATTGGCTCAATAACAAGTTTCTCCCTAATTCCCTTGCGGGTAACGGGGTATCTCGGGGCGTTGGTCATGGGGATCAGTATCTTTGTTTTGTTATATATGCTTATCACAGATCTTACCGGTATGAGTTATTACACGCCTTTGGCCTATTTTACGGTCTTCAATACGTCTTTATTTGGAGTTGTTTTAATGGCTCTTGGATTAATCGCTGTATATATCGGCCATATTCATACAGAGGTAGTAGGCCGGCCAATGTATATCATTAGAGAAACTCTCGGGACCAAGTCAAAGAATTCATAGCGTGCCACCAAAATATACCATCATAATACCCTATCGGACATGGTCCGAGGATTTGGATGAGTGCCTGACGCACCTGGCTAATACTGAGCATAACTTTTGGCACGCAATCCTGCTTCCTGATCATTTGGAAACAATACCCGACCGGTTTTGCGATCTTCCTATAACCGTGATTCCGACCGGGGCCATCGGTCCGGGAATAAAGCGCGATATTGGCGCGGCGAAAGCCACCAGCACCTATTTGGCATTTATTGACGATGACGCCTATCCCCGTGCTGACTGGCTTGAGCAGGCCGACTCATTTTTTTCAGAAAATCCTGATTGGGCGGCTCTAGGGGGGCCCGCGACCACCCCTCAAAGTGATCCGTATTGGGCACGGGTTTCCGGTTCCGTTTTTCTAAGCCGTGTGGGAGGTGGATTTCCGGAGAGGTATATCCCGGTTCCTCCCGCCAAAGAAATTGATGATTGGCCAAGTGTAAATTTAATAGTCCGAAAATCTGTTTTTGACGAAGTCGGGGGTTTTGATTCCAATTATTGGCCAGGTGAAGATACGAAATTGTGTCGCGATATCATACAAGCGGGGCATAAAATCTATTATTTGCCGTCAATGCAGGTTTATCATCATCGGCGCGCCACGTTGCGAACCCACATGCGTCAAATTGGAAATTACGGTTATCACAGGGGCATTTTTGCTCGCCTCTATCCAGAAACGTCAAGAAAGCCGGTCTTTTTTATACCAACTCTATTCGTATTGTTTGTTATTTTAAGTTTTGGAACCCTGAGCCTGTATCCAGACCTAAAACCGTTGTTTACCGTCGGTTATACTTTTTACGCCCTGGCCCTTCTAAAAGCGATATACGATATTTCAAAGTATGAGCCCTTCCATATCGCCATGGCAGCTGTGCCCTACATTATTCTTACCCATATTTGGTACGGCCTGAATTTCGTGCGGGGGCTCATAAAAAAACAGTACCGGGTCTCTCTGGGGCGCTAAATTTATGCTGTCCTGTTTATGAGATCTCGTGTTGTGATAAAGGCCGTCAATTCCCCGCGTTAACTGTCAAATTGAAGATATGCTGACGAACGCGGCGAAGCGCTCTTATTCCGTAGGTAAACAAAAATTGCCAGTCACGTTTCCGAAACGAAAATAAAAACTGGATTTGGCGCAATAGAAACCTGGGATGGAAGGCAACGGAATACATCTCTCTGACGGCTGCATAATATCTGTCATGGGGAATCGGAGTTTTAACGATCAATCGGCTCATATCGAAATGGTCATAATCGTCCGTCAAAAGCACATCTTCCTTAATGCATTCCATATGGTAAGGGGTATAGTCCAATGGTGTACACAGGGTTACTTGCAAGGTTCTGGCTAAACCGGAAAACATCAACCGTTTAACTTCGCGTACGGTCTGATCCAGTTGCTCCTGCGTCTGCCAATAGTATCCGACCATGATGGTTAAATGTGGATGCAGGCCATATTTCGTTAGCCACTGAAGGCAATTTTCAACGTGCTGAAGTTGATATCCCTTATTCAGCCGGCTCAAGGTTTCTTGATCTGCGGCTTCATAGCCTAAAAGAACGAACCTGAAGTTTGCCTTGGCCATAAGTTTGATGGTCTCTTCATCAAGATATTCGAACCGCGTATTTAGTCCGAAATAGCAGCCCTTTTTATGCAGGCCGCGATCAATGATACCTTGTGCAAACTGGCGCGCCTCGGCACCCCTGTACCAAACACCGGAATCATCGAAGATTTCTCTTACGCCGTAGTCATTGATCAGCCGTTCATATTCATCAAGGCTTCGTTCTACGGTCATCATCGAAAAGGTTAGATCAGGGCCATTATATCTGCAAAAGGTACATTTCCCGAACATGCAGTCCCTTATAACGCTGGTTGCATAGGTCCCCGGTGTTTGTAGATAATTTCCATTCTCATAGGCGTAGTTTTCCCAGCCCACCAGGTCCCGGTTAACGATGGGTGACTTGTCCAGCGGTTCAACTTGCCGGAAATTACCGGTTGATTTGAGTTCTTGTCCTTGTACTCGAATGAATAGACCTTCAATAGAACAGGTCTTTCGCCAGTTTTCGTTTTCTTTAATCTCGGGTATGAGGCGACTAAGGACAAAGTCAACATTACTGCTTCGTAACACAATATCCGTAGCACTATTTTCCAGGGTCTCTTTGGGCTTCCTCATCGAATGAAACCCCGTCAAGATGACGATCGTATCCGGGAGCTCACGTTTGAGCTTGTCTATTGTTTTCCAATAAAACTTCATGACCGGCGTTGTGCTTTCAAAAACAACCACGTCAGGTTCCCAGCTTGTCAGGTCGGTGAACCAGTCTTCGAATGACTTTAGTTGTGCATTGCCATCATCCCAGAGGACATCGTAACCCAAATCATTGAGCCATGTGGCGGCTTGCGAATGAACGACGGGGAGTAAGTAGGTGGGCTTTTGAAAAAACTGAACATTGCGATTCTGGGAAACCATCGCTTTTTGCCCCAACTCGTTGACGATGGGCGGATAGGAAATGGCAATTTTGAGTTGGGGCATCTTAAAAAAACACTTCTGTAAAAATATTGTCACCGGGAACATTTTGCTGGCGCAAAATCTCGAAGGTATCAACAATCATATCTCGATTCCCGCATATGTATACGATGGCCTTCGGATCAACAGGGTGGCGGGCCAGATAGTCAGTTACCCGAATGCCAGGTTGTCCTTCGGATGAATTGGAGACACAGGGAACATATCTTTCCGCCGCGTATTCATCCGCGTCATAACATTCTGACCGCGACCGAACGCCGTGCAACAACAGGTAATCGAGCTCAGGGTACGTCTTTATAAACGAATGAAAAGGCGCGATACCCGTCCCAGAGGCGATAAAGACATGCGGGATTCCAGCAATGTAGGCCTCATCCAAACAGAAATCACCAAATGGACCATCGATCTCCACAGTGTCCCCTGGCTTTACGTTCGCCAGACTTGTACTAACGATGCCTTCTTCGATTTTGCGAATAAGCACATCCAAATGGGGCGCGTTGGCATTGGAATAAATTGAATATTCTCGATTAATGCTGTCACTCGCGAGCCCAAGACTATAGCACTGGCCTGCACGAACCGGCATATCAGGCTTTGCAAGGCGCAGGCGGAACGTCTGATCCGACAAGAATTTGTTATCTAATACTTTTTCTGATTTCATATATCATTGCTATCTTAGGCTTCTGAAAATTACAATCCAACAATTCAGTTTCTTTCTATCTTGCTTCACCATTTCATAAATTTGGGCCTGAAAGCAGGTTGGTGCCTGGATATCAACGCTCCCTCGTTTTATTTGCGTTTCTATCGACGCATCCTTTACCTCCAATCAGGCGTCGACTATCCTTCTAAAACATAATTTGCAAATTTCGGGTATAAAATCCCAGCATGCTGAAACAATAAGATACAAACCCGATTAACCTGACGGAATGCAATATTGCTGAACTTCCTCGTATTTAATAATGGGATCGTGAGCGAAAAGGGCATGAGCGGGTCAGATCGGCGCGCTATTCACTGGTCCCGAATTTTTAACGAACACCACAGTGTTTCTGTTGTCTATCCGGCCTTCGCAAAAGGCCGCTTTTCACCTCCGGTGAAGGCAATCCACCTAATAGAACGTGAAGAACCTGTCGGGCTGGTCAACTATTTAAAGCGGACCTTTGATGGGGTGCTTTTTTCTTTTCGAGAAAGAACCGCGCCCTATAGCATCGTTTATTCGAGTTCAGATCTATTGCCGGATGCGATACCGGCGCTTGTCCTGCGGTTACTGAACCGCCGGGTTCGGTGGATTACAGGTATGCACTTAATTGCGCCTAACCCGATAAATGGTTACGACGGTGTTTATACTAAAGCTGTGTCAAAGCGCTCCGGGGTCATGAATTTGAAGTTGTGGTACTACTTTTGTACGCAACGGTTTGTTATTTTTTTCGCGAAAAGATTAGCCGAGTTGATTTTTGTTTCAAATGATGATGACCGGGCGACTTTGTGTGCAGCGGGAATATCGCCAGACAAAATTATGGTTACTTATGGGGCACCTGAGTGGGATCTCGTTGCCGCATCCGAGACGATGGAGCCACAACGTTTTGATTGCTGTTTTGTTGCCCGCTTCCACCCTCAGAAAGGCTACGACGATATGATCAAAGCCTGGGCGTTGGTCGTCAAAGCCATCCCCGGTGCGAGGCTTGCAATCCTTGGTAACATACCGAAAGAACGATTGGCTCAGTTAATGGCGGAAAACAATATTCCGGATGAAAGCATCGAATATTTAGGGTTCGTCGATGGCGGAGAAAAATATAAATATCTTCGGGACAGTAGAATATTGGCTTTTCCCAGTACCTATGAGAGCTTTGGAATGGTCGCGGCAGAAGGTCAGGCTTGTGGCCTGCCCGTGGTCGCTTATGATTTGCCCTTTTTTGAAAAAGTATATCCGAAAGGGATGGTCCGGGCCCCAATCGGGGACTATGGAGCCTTTGCAAACTTGGTAATTGATCTTCTCTCCGATCCAACGAAATTAAAAAAAATTGGTGCGGACGCCACAGAAAACGCTAAAGCTTTTGACTTTAGCCTTACGGCACAGCGTATTTTGACCCGCTTGGAAGGCCAAAACTAATGTGTGGCATATGCGGATTTGTTGGCCCTCGGGACAATCAGCGCCTTAAAAAGATGACCAACATCATGCGCCATCGGGGGCCGGATGCCATTGGGTTTCATGAAGCGGATAAATGCTCATTAGGCCACGTGCGCCTTTCTGTAATTGATTTATCAAATTCCTCTAGCCAGCCCATGGTTCATAACGACACCCAAGTGGCCATTTCCTATAATGGGGAAATCTATAATTTCAAAGAACTTCGCGCCGAATTAAAGAGTGCCGGGATCGGGTTTGTCAGTGACGGCGACACAGAGGTTGTTCTTCAAGCTTATTTATTTTGGGGTGAATCCTTTGTCAGCAAACTTGATGGTATGTTCGCGATCGCCATTTGGGATCCTCGGACAGATACGCTCCTGCTTTTTAGGGACCGATTTGGGAAAAAGCCCCTGTTTTATTTCCACCACAAGGATGGTGTTGTTTTTGGCTCCGAGATAAAGTCCATCCTTTCATCTGGTCTTGTTCCGAAGTCTGTGAACGAAAGTGCATATTTTACCTACCTGTCCTTGCAGTATTGTCTCGATAGCGAAGGTATTATTCAGGGCCTTGAAAAACTCGCTCCTGCTTCTTGCGTAAAATTCAAGGTCTCAAACCATACCGTTTCTGAGCCAGAAGTGACCACATATTGGCAGTTGGCAGATCATCCAACCCCAGAGCTTTCGGGGAACAAGACGGAAGACTTGCTTCATCTATTGCGAAATTCGGTTAAAAAACGCCTGTTATCTGATGTTGATTTAGGTGTCTTGTTATCTGGCGGTATCGATTCAAGTGCGGTCTCTGTGTTAATGGCCGAAGAAACAAATGTTCCGATCAATACATTTACGATTGGCTTCGGCAGTGAGGATGATGAATTTCCCTATGCCCGGATGGTTGCTAGTCAGATAGGTTCCAAACATCAAGAACTTGAAATTTCCCTAGAGGATATCCTCGAAAACTTGCCAAAAATTGTTTGGTATCTGGACGAGCCTCTTGCTGACGGAGGAGGCATCGCAACTTACTTTGCCGCCCGCGAGCTCAAAAAGCACATTTCAGTGGTGCTGGTTGGTGAAGGCGGTGACGAGTTATTCGGTGGTTATAGCTGGCACAAGCTGGGCACGGGCGTTCAAAAGTTTATTCCGGAACAGTTGCGGCGCAGCTTGTATTTTTATCTGAATAGCTTCGCACCCCCTTACATTTTTAATGAAGCCAAACGCGAAATTTATGACTTGTTTGAGTTGGAGCCAGAAGAAACGGAGGGAGATTTTTTTAAAAAGATGACAAATTTTGAACGATTAAATCTTCTGCCGAACAGTTTGCTGATGAAGGTGGACCGAATGACAATGGCGCATGGTGTTGAAGCAAGGATTCCTTTCCTGGACGAAGACTTGTTAAAATTCGTGACGCAACTTGAGGGGCGGGAAAGGTCAGGAAAACGGATCTTAAAACAAGCATTGTCGGGCTTGATACCACAACAAATTCTATCGAGAAAAAAGCAAGGTTTACGCATGCCCTTTACCAGTTGGTACAAGGAGGAGTTGACGCAGCAATGCAGAGAACTTTTACTGGATGAAAACGCTTATGCTCGGCGTATATTTTCAACTGAGCAACTGGAAAATTTATTTAAACCCGCACACATACCTTTTGCACGCTACCGAAATGAAGCGACAATTTGGCGGATGACGTTATTTGAATATTGGACGCAGAATGTCCTGACCGTGGGCTAAAGCAAGGTAACATCGGATGAGACTCAGATGTCTTTGAAAAAGGTCTTATTGTATTTTGATAAGTAGGTTTTCAAGAACCCTGTTCTGTTTTCACTGTGAAATACAAACCATCTAATTAAATCACTAAAATCAGTTAATACCGACGCCCCAACTTCGCATTGCAGAAAACATTCTTTACAGCTTTTCAGTTTTGTCAGTTTTTCAACGGTTTCGTCGCTGGTCATAACATCGTCTAAACTGCGTTGTTTGATATTTCCGAACGTCTCATCAAGGATCAGGCAGGGGCGGATGTCGCCATAGGGGTCGACCACAATCGATGTTCGACCGGAATAACAGGTAAGCTCTCTTTTGCGTTTTCCAAGCAATTGGAGGCGGACGTTATCCATATAATAGTGGTAATCAAATGTCTTCAATTTCTGAATGATGTTTAGGCGCTCATCCTCAGTAAAAGCGGTTGCGCTGTTATCGGCGTTATCAAAGTAGTCACCTTCTTCCGCCAAAAAGCAGGAAAATTCACAACCCAGTTCTTTGCACACTCTTTCGACTTCGGGGATTTGCTCAATATTTTCAGAAGAGATGGTCAGGCCGACCGTGATTTCCTTAATTCCAATTTCTTTAGACTGTTTTATCGTGGTTAGGGCCTTTTCATAGGCTCCGGCAACGCCGCGGACTTTTGCATGTGTTTCGCCAACGCCATCCAGCGAAACGGCCAGACCAATATCTGGATATATGTCGTATATTTTCTGAATCATTTTGAGTTGGACTTTAGGAAACAAACCGTGCGTTTGAATGCCTATTCGGGTTTTCGGATACTCTTTTCGTAAATAGGAAAAGAGGTCCGGAAGGTCTTGTTTTAACGTCGGCTCGCCACCGGTAATACCTATATTCTTCAGTTTGCGCAGACGATGTTTGTTCTTTTCAAAAAAATCAATGATATCTGGAATCGTTAATTCCCGTTTGAACGCCGTTTTATCTTCCTTATTAATTTTCCAGATATCACACATCGAGCATCTGGCGTTGCAAGAATAGGTGATCGGAAAGTTAATGTATTGAATGTCGAAAGGTTTATCGGTAGCAAACTTGTACTTGTTTATTGCTGTTTCGATCAGTTTTCCGATTATTTTTCTAATAACGAGCACAAGGAATCCCCCAAGGGCGACCAAAAAAATGTTAATCGTACCCAACTTCAGATAGCGATGAGCATCTGTTAATACAAGAGCGGAATGGCCCCGCCAAGCCCTTCGTCGTTACGGTCAGAACCTTAAGGTGCACGGCTTTTCCCGGTTCGATAGCGCGCGTGACTTATGAGTACCACTTGGTAATGGCCTCGACGTTATCTTCCGAATATTTTGTTTCAGCAAACGGCCGACATGCAAGCCGGAGTTTTTCATATTCATCCGGGTTCTTACTCAGTCGCAGAATTGAATTTTTAATATTCTCAACGGTTGGCTCCGTAAGGTTAGAGACTTCGGGGCTAATGGCTTCCGTTATCCCGCCGCGATTAGATCCGACCACCGGCGTGCCACAAGACACCGCCTCCATAATCACCCTGCCGTATCCTTCTTCGTAAAGTGACGGGATACATAGAAGGTCCGCCGCTGCAAAGTACTCTGGCATTTTTTGGTTGGGGATTGATCCCATATATTGGATATTGCCGTGTTTGTGGTTTGCCTCATTCAGCTCGTTTTCCAGGGGCCCCGTTCCGATAAAGACAAAATGGATATTTGGCAGTTGACGTGCCACTTCCAGCAATACCCGGACGCCCTTTTTTTCAATAAGTCGGCCCGCAAATAGGACTGTAAAAGTCGATGGGAGCTGCAGAGTTTGTTTCATCTGCGGTCTGTCACGCTCTCTGAAGTGTTCCAGATCAAGCCAGTATCGGTAATTATCCAGCTTGTTTTTTTGAATGCCAAAACTTTGCGTTTCAACATACATCACGTCAGAAACGCAGAACGACCTGTCCATTCGCTCGCTGATCCATTTAATAAGTTTAGGGGTCGTTGCCTTTGGATCAAATTCGTATACGGCGTGAAAAGTCATGAAAAGTTTTTTGCGCGGGAAAAAAAATCTCAGAACCAAGCCCATAACCGCAGCATTCAAACCTTGAGCATGGATGATCTGTATATCTTTATGATTTGTCACCAGGAACCAGAACGCGCGGAGAAGCAGGTATGGTGTGAGATACAAAAAGTCGAGAAGGGGGTATTTTTCGAGTTTGTGAAACAGGTTTTTGCCAAACCATTTGTATCGCCTGACGTTTACATGTCGGCCGTAGCTTTCCTTTGATTGCCAGCTGACATCGGATGTGATTGGTGAATAGGTCTGGACAAATATGTTGTAACCTCGTCGATCCAGCGCTTTTACAAGATCGTCCAGATGAGTTTCAACACCCCCAATATTTGGGCTGAAGAACGGGGTTAAAATCAAAACGCCAATGCTTTTGTCAGTCATTGTTGCGTCTCAAGAAAGTGAGTCCAACCATAAATCTCAAAAAATACATGCCAATTGCCATTACGGGATGGCGCAACAGACTTTTCCATTTTCCATTTTCAATAAACACCCCGAAAAATCGATACCAAACTGAAAATTGGCGGACAACATCAGGATCGTCTTTCCCCCATTTTGAGATGTAACGATCAAATGAACTTGCGTAATAGGCTTTCTTTTTCAAATAGGCGGAGAGCTGAAATTCTTCTTCATGGTGATGGATTGGTGTTTTAACCAACACCGTATTCCCGGTCTGGCGGAATTTTTTATCCAAATCCCAATCCTCAGGCCCCGACATGCTTTCATCAAATCCCCCGGTTGTTTCAAAGGCATCGCGTCTGAAAAACCGAACGCAATCGATCACCGTGGCATCATAGAACCCTCTTTCAAAACGGCGCACGCGGCTAAAGAAACGTGTTCCCATAATGATTTCGGATATGTGAGCTGCGACGACCCCCTGATCGGCCTCTAGCGCTTCGACGCAATCTCGGATGACGTGTTGCGTCAGTGTCATGTCGGCATCCAGATAGAGCGCGTACTTTCCGGTTCCTGCGCGAATGCCAAAATTCCTTTGCGCCGATCGTTCGGGCCCTTTATCAAAAACCTTTTCGGTAAACTTCTGTGCCAAGGTTTTGGTTTCGTCGTTCGAACCATTATCAACAACGATTATTTCAATTTTATCTGAAGGATAGGACTGATTGTGAACAGACTCGAGGCAACTAACAATATTGGCGGCTTCATTTCGCGTCGTAAGTACGACGCTGACGCAAGGTAAATTTAGAGAGGCTGTTTGGGGTTCTGTCATTTTAGTTTTTCAAATGACAAGATCGATGGTGTTACTAATTTGCGCCATTTTTTTGGAGGATGATTATCCCGTCCTTTGAGTAGAGCGTTTTATAGGCTTCATTTGCATTGGCTAATATATCCTTAAATTTCTTAACAAATTCATCATCCGTGCATTTTCCGTAAAACCACTCACAGCCTTTGTCACCAATGTATAAAGGTCGGTTCAAGTCAACGACAACATAATCTGCGGAAAATAATTTTACAGGAAATGGCCCTTGCTTTTTGACCAGCCGAATTGGAGATACGTTATCGGTGCTGTTAAGGGTAAACGGCTGTAAGATGCCGTTGGGAAAGACCATCATATGATTGCGCTCGGAAAGATAAGGCGAAACGATGGTGTTTTGAACAGAGACCACAATGTCATAGCCTTCGGGAATATAGGTGCGAATTGCCTTTTTTAGGGCAAGGTCATTTTCCGTTTGATAATAGGCTGAATAGCCATACTGCCAGAGTTTGTCTGTCCAAAATAGTCGGCTAATCGGAGAAGGTGACAGGGCCACATGGGCAGCAACTAAGCCCCCTAAAACAAAACCGGGGACACTGCGCTTGAACCCTATTTTATGCAGTAGGCGTTTAAATTTCGGGAGGCCGATTGCAAAGGCAAATATAAGGGGCGGAACAGCACCCAGACTGTAATGGTATTTGTATCCGTAATAATTATCCAATTGCGAGAGCAGAGAGATCGCGATGGGCGGCAGCGCGATTATCAGATATCGAGGCGCAAGTAGGGGAATCAAACCAAGAGCGCCCAATAATGTTCCTAAATAAAGTAATTTACGCGGCGTATGGGCAATTTCAGACAGAACCTCAAACGGGTGTGTCAGGAGGAAAACCAGCATCGACGGGAGATCCGGTCCCATCCATGTGTAGGCCCCGCCGCCGGTGAGGGCTCCGGCCTCTGACCCCAATGTAATGCCTGGCAATACGATACGAATAGACCAGAGAAACCAACTGGCACCGATCAGGGATAATACGGACATCATGACGTATTTTTTACGAAATACACCGAGATAAAGGCCACATGCGATGGTTTGCAGGGCAAACGGTTCTTTGATGAGAACCAGAGATGCGGCTGCGAACGCGGCCAGCCGGTATCGCCCGCCATGATCGAAAAAGAGAAAAAGGAAAAGTGCGACAACAGCCAAGTGATCGATATGGAAATCAAACAAGGCCCCATACCAAATTGGAAAATACAAACCATAGGCAAGCGCCGCGACAGCCCCAAATCGCTTAAACAGCCCGATCACTGGCAAGGATAACAGTACTGCTTGAGACGCCAAAAGGAAGCCGGCTGCCCAATTACCTAAGACATTATAGATAACCCCGTAGACCAGGAGCAGAGGTTGTACATGGCCATCAAAGGCGCGCCACCACTGCCCGTGGACTCCAATATTGTAGATGTTGTTCTGAAACAGACCCAGATCATGGAACGAGACATGGAGGGTATGGGACTTTAATAAAGCCATTCCTCCGAGGAGAATGCTAAAACACCCGAAACCGAGCCATGCCAGATGTGTGCGGGAGATATTCAAAGCAGTCTATGGGTCCAGATTAATTGTCACATCAACGAATTTTAGGTGACAGAACCCTATCATTAAAATAAACGGTGTGACAGACTTCTGCGGCATGAACGTAAGGGGGCTGTATACAACTCTGCGCTCTAAAAAGATAACATGACCGGATTAACGGCATGTTCAGGATTAAGTCTTCGAAAATCGAATGAATTCCAAAACATTATATCGTCTACTTCTCTTCGTCACTGTAATGCTTTCGAGCGTGACTCTGGTTGGCTTTACTGGCGATCTGTATTGGGCGTTTGACCTTTTTTCGCATTTTCGAGTGCAGTATTACCTGATCGGGGGCGTGGTCTTTGTATTTGCCCTCCTTGTCCGATCCGGCAAAGCGGCAACGCTTGCACTGTTTCTGGTGATGGTAAATGGTATTTGTATTGTGCCGTATTCAGACGTTACGTCCTTGTTTACAGGCGCGGAGCACACGCCGAGTTCTCAGAAAGCCGTAAACTTGAACCTGTCGATGAAAAACACGGACTATCAAGCCGTATCGAACTTTTTGCGCGCAGAAAGCCCCGATATAGCGGCATTTCAGGAAGTCACCGGCGACTGGCACAACTTTTTAGACACCATGGATGACCTTTATCCCTACCGGATCATTCGCCATTACCCACGACAACACGGTCTCGCCATTCTTTCGAAAGTGCCGTTGAGTAACTTTAGAGAAAGTTTTTATGCTGAAGGCAGCTTTCCGATCATGTCGGTAACTGTAAATTTTCCTGAAATGGCTGTGAGTTTGCTGGTTACTCATTTTCGTGACCCCAGTAACCAGCTGGCGGCAAAGATACGAGATCAAAGCATGACGGGTCTCATTGATAGAATAAAGGTGATCGACGGGCCGTTAATCCTTATGGCGGACCTGAATATGACTCCGTGGTCCCGTTTCTTCAAACGTTTAGCTGACGATGTTATGCTTGAGGCTCAGGCACAGCGTTCGCCCGCAACGTGGCCGACGTTTTTTTGGCCAATGCGTATTCCGATTGATTATATTTTAACCCGAGGCAGCATCCGCATTCTTAAAAAATGGACAGGACCCTATGTCGGCTCAGATCACTTTCCTTTGGTTGCATCCTTCCGCCTTCAGAGGAAAAAGATGCCAACTGATTAAAAGGCTCATTTTCTATTTGGAATCAAACGACTGCACAAAATAGCAACAATCTTTGTAAGGTTGTTTGGGGTCAAATGCTCCTGTATGATTCAAGTCATATAGAATTTGGTTGGCTCCTGAATTGAAAAAAGTGAACGTCCCATGAAAGTGCTTTTAATTTTCCCGCCCTCTACCATTCAAGGGGAAGATCCGACGATGCCGAGCATCGTTCCGCCCTTGGGGCTGGCTTATGTCGCCGCATACCTCCGGAAATCAGGGTTTGATGTAGAAGTCTTGGATGCGCGCTCCAAGTCAGGGAACCGCGTTATCATGGAGCGTGATAATGTACGTCATTTCGGATTGACTGATGAAGAGCTGCTTGCAGAAATAAAGGCTCATGAACCCGATATTGTCGGTGTGTCGTGCATGTATACGGCTTATTCCGATAATGCTCACCGTTGTATTCGTGTGGCAAAAAGCTACAAAGAATCTGTTGTCACCGTAATGGGCGGGGCCCATGCCTCTACCTTTAGCCATCTTGTCTTGCGGGATCCATATCTGGATGTGGTTGTTCATGGCGAAGGCGAGGTTACTTTTGAAGAATTGGTATCGAAAGTCGCAGCGGGTGAAGATTACCATGATATTCAGGGCATATCTTACCGCGGAAGTAATGACGCGCCTAAAAAGAATGCCATAAGACCGTTCGAGCCAAATATCGACGTATTCCCTTTCCCGGCTCGGGATTTGCTGAATATGGAGCAATATGAAGAAACTTCGACGTCAACGTTTTCCATGCGCCACCCGGCGACAACTCTGATTACCAGCCGTGGCTGCCCGCAGGCCTGTATTTTTTGTACGATCCAATCTGTTTGGGGCGATCAAAAATGGCGAAGTCGGACCGCGATGAATGTCGTGGATGAGATCGAACAGGTTGTGGATGAATATGGCATTCGTGAATTTTATATTCTCGACGACAGTGCCGGTGCCTCCAAGCGTCGCTTAAAACAAGTTTGTGAGGAAATTATTCGGCGCAACATCGATATCAGATGGACAACACCAAATGGTATCGCGCATTGGACATTGGATGCTGATACACTTGATTTAATGAAGGAATCGGGTTGTTACCGGGTTACCTTCGGGATCGAATCAGCGAATTTGGAAACCCGTAAATATTTGGGAAAGCCGTTCCCGCTTGAGCAAGCCGTCGATGTCATCCAGCATGCTAATAAAATTGGCATGTGGACAATTTGTACAAATATTCTTGGGTTCCCATTTGAAACCAAGGAATCGATCATGGATACGATCGAGTTCAATTGTACGTCTGGTACGGATATGGCTGTTTTTTATCTTCTCTGCCCACATCCCGGTACGGCCGTCTATGAAGATTTCAAGAAAGCAGGGCTTTTGAATTTTGATAATCAAATGAAACCTGAAGTCTTTGATAGTGCAACACAAGAATCGCTTGCCATGTCGCTGGCAGGTCGAGGGGCTAACACGGCTCGATTTACGCCAGAGGAACTTAAAGAGTTTGTCGGCCTCGCAAATAAGCGCTTTTTCATGTCACGATTCGCGCATTTCGGAAACCCCATGACGCTGGCGCGTAAAGCGCGCTCGATAGAGGATGTCCGCTACATGTTGAAAGTCGGAACCCATGGCGTCAAGCTTGCGACCCGCGCATTTACGGGGAAATTCTTTTCTCAAGACATTACCAAACATAAGCACAAGAATATGAATTACGAACAAAGCAGTGCCGGTCGCGAGGCTTAATTCAGTTGGGGCTTCTCCTGAGCCCAAATTAGGGTTATTTAGTTGCGGAATAGATCTTGTAGCTAAATTGTAATCGGGAAACCGCCATTATCGATCGCGTGCATGGATTTTGTTTGCCCCGCAGGGTTCGGGGGCCGTTCTTCAAAGCAGCATTATGCGTTCTTGTGATGAGCTTTGGCGTCTTGGGTACGGCTGTGCTTGGTGGTGAGGAGCGCCTGTCGTCAGTTACATCGAACACTCAGATCACTTTTGGGTATCCAATTGGAAGTGCGGGGAGTAAGGCGAATTATCTCTATCTTCCCGATAAGGACGGCGTATCACCGGCAAACGGTGAATACGAGATCGTTGCTCATAAAGTTTTCCATAATCGTAAAGAAGCTGCTGTGCAGCGGGTTGAAAAATTAGAACCGGGCGCGGGTGACGGCTGGGTTCAAAAAGGCTCGGGGTATTACTGGGCCCCCCGGCGGATGTCAGCAGGCCAGAAGCTCTCTACGAACGTCTCGCAAAGAAAGCCTGAGCACAATCCCGGCGTGATTAAATTATCCACGCTTCGGGGTATTCCAGCTCATGATAAACCTGCCCAGCTGAATGTTTCGTTCCGGACATTGAAGAACGATTCCCCGGTTCGTATCCGCGCAACAATTGATCTGCAAACCATCCGGGCCGACGGAAAGACAAAGCGGTATTCAATCAAGGCCGGGGTGCCTTCGGACAAAATTTTTTCTGACTCAAGATCCGAGGCGTGGCAACCCAAACAGGAAATAGTTCTCAATTGGAATTCACTTAAACCTAAAGGTTTCTCTTACTTACTTAAACGGGAACTGGGGTTACCTGCTGATGAGGGTTGGGTGTTTGTGCGAGATCATGAAAATGTGGTTATGCAGCGGCGGCTAAACCTGAAGCTTGCAAATATATCGCATGTTGTTGTCCCCGTCGGACCGGGTTACGACAAAAAAATCCTTATTAATTTCCGAGTAAAGTCTCAAGACGGACAGGAAATGATGATTGATGGGAATAGTCTCGATCCAAAAACCCTCCGGACGAAAGATGGCCAGTATATTCAATATTCCTTTGACCGTTTTTTTGGGATGACGAAATTTACCTCTGCCACATCAGCGGTAACGGAGATTATAGCATTTGTCCGAAACGATACGGAAGCTGTACTGAGGGACCAACCACTCCATATGTTCAGATTCGGAAAACTGGCTTCTGAAGCCCTCTTCGTGAACCTGGAAACCCGCCAGTCCGATATCCCGAACAGCTATTTTGTTGATCTCAAATCCGCTTGGAGCAGCCTCCCGGAAGAGGCAGAAATAAAAGATATTCGGTTCAGCATCAATCCGCAGGCTTCTAATGAGCAGATCGGTATTGCAGACATTAAAGCTAATCTGGTTTTTCAAAACGAGATCGAAGTGCCGAGTGTATTGTACCACATGCAGCAGGAAATGCTTAAAGCGTTCGATATGCCTTTGGTAAAGCATCGTAATCCCGTACACGACCCTGAAGGCGCCTGGCCCTGGATACAAGTCATCGAACAGATTGCCATAAAGGACCATTTGTACAGTCAAAAATATGGGGTGCCAGTCGATGATATCTCCATATGGGACGTTCGTGAAAATCGCAGCACAACAGGAAAACAGATTGAGCTCCAAAAGGTGACCCTTAAAAACCCCGCCATATACCGGTTGGAAGTTTCTGATTTGCCTGAACAGACATCACGCCTGTGCGTCGATTATGACCTCGAACACGATATGACGGCAAAATTGGCTGCATATGACGAAAACAAGAGCCTTACTCAGATGTCAGAAACCCCCTGTGTTGACGTCCCATCTAGTGGCGTTGTTGATCTCATTGTTGGGGCAAATTCGGAAAAGTCGCGTGCGGGTCAAATAAATATTAACGGTGTAACGGTGAGTATTTCACCCTTCAAGAATATGCAAAAGAAACCGCATAAACTGGAATTGGCACAAGGCAAGCTTTCCGTAAGTAGCGTGCGTGAACCTCTGAAAGCGCTGGAAACTTCACATGGTGTCTTGTTTAACGGCAAAGAATTTGAAGTTGCCCTCGAAATACCCGTTTCAGATCATGGCCGTCGAATTGCTGTGAAACTGGATGCCAGAATGCATACCGCAGGTGCAGATATTGAATGGTCTCTTTTAAACAGCAAACGTCAATTTCCATGGCAGAAATTAGATTTGGGCCAGGAAGTCATTATCAACCAAAAAGCGAACGAACGCCTCCAAGTCCTGTATCGCGTGGTTTTCCCTGATGTGCCTGGAAAATGGACCTTAACAGGGGCGACCGTCGCAGGGTTGGTCGCAATCGATCCTTTATCGGCCTTCGGGCAAAAGTTTATTTCGCGTTTGGATTCTCAAATCGTAAGTCGGCTAACGCAACAAGCCGACACTAAAAGTAATGCTGGCCAACATCCCATTGATATTCCTGGCGCGTTCACTGGCAGACTCGTCGTTGACTATGATCATATGGATCATGATGGCGGGGTAATTCATATTGTTTACGAACAGGACGGCGAAAGAAAAAACCATCGTGTTGTTTTGCGTGGAAGGCAGGGGAGTATTGCTGTCCCGCTCCGAAAAAGCTTTTCTGAAGAGGGCGGAGCAAAACGTATTCTGTTTTGGGAATTTGTAGATAAGCAGGGTGAAAGCCACAAAACGCGGGACTGGAATGCTGTGAAGGTTCGGCTTCGCGGTCAAACCGAGATGTTATTTGGGCGATATCTGGATTCGGTTCCGATGATTGCAACAAGCAATGACCCGCAGTTGATCCGAAGGACCGTTGACTGGAAAAAAGCCCTTTCAAATGATTTGTCGGGGAAGGGAACGGTTATTGGTCAGGTAAGTATTGGCCGCAGTGGAACGCAGATCAACAAAGACGCGCTTCGTCAGGATCGCTTGTTAGATGGGAAGGGTCTGGTAATAAATGAACATCCAGAATTTTGGAAACTGGAAAAAGTTTTGCTTCGTAGCGAGACGCCCATCGACTATCAAAAGCTCCTCCAAGTGAAAAGCCAATCACCGATAACGGATACGCTTTCGCCGTCTCCGGCCCGTTCAAGCGACCACCTAAAGGTCATTGTCGGAGCGCTGATGATACTGCTGTTGGGAGCGCTATGGGCGGTAAAATCACGGTTGAAGTATTACGCCCCCGAGAAGATACAGAAGGCAATGAGTAAACTGAGCGCGCTTCATAGCGAATATCGCCTAACTACGGGAATGGTTTGGGGCGGGGTTGCGATGCTATTTGTATACGCGCGTCTTGGTGCCGCGATTGGTCCTTATGAAGATTATCTGATAACAATTGGGTATTTTTGCGCAGCACTGTCGTGGATGCAAATAAGCCGTGTCGTATTGAATTTGGTCGAAAGGTTTTATCCGTCCCTACCAAAATGGCGGGCTTCTCATAGGGCAGGAGAAACCTATTTTGCGCTTGTATTGTTTGTCGCATTTTTAGCTTTGTTGGTCTCCATGCCAATGATCCCGCAGAAGCTGATTGGGCCGTTTTCAACGTTAGCGTGGTTTTTGATTTTAATTGCGGTCATTCAAGAGCTCACAGGATTTCTCACTGCCAAGTCTGATGCCGGTTTACCCTCTAATGAGACTTCAGCATAATGCGCTTTGTATCTCGGCAATCCCTGATTGACTATTGGCCGGCCTTCGCGTTTCTCCTCATCGCGATCGTTTTCTATTACGCGAACTACCAGCCGGGGATGATGGTTCTCCGTGGCGATACGGGCTACCCCCTGAACCCGGAACTCTTTTTGGAGCGGCACCTGTCCGCATGGTGGTCTGCCTATATGAACGGGCAACCAGCGGGCCATGCCTATAGTTTCGCGTTTCCATTAGCTGTGATCATCTTGTTCTTAACGCATCTGTTTGGCGCTGAAGCTGGTCAGTTCGTTCTTATGGCCAGTATGTATACGGGTGCGGGTGTTTTCGTTTACGCGTTTCTAATGAAAATTAATTCGGCCAACAAAAGCTCCGCCTTTATTGGGGCAATGCTTTACATGTGTAACCCGTTTATCATCGCTGAATGGGCCGTTCCAAACCTTTGGTTCTTTACACTGTATATGGCATTTCCTGCATTTGCACTTTGCGCTTACATCGTGAATAAGCAGCCGCTTCGCGGTCTGGCGACAATCAGCATCGTCTCAATTCTGTTTGCTTCAGGTTATGCGAATACGCCGCTCTTTTTTGCCCTCATGGGGACAACAGTTCTGATGCAGGTTTTTTGTGTCCTGAGAACAGATGGAACCATGATGCGCGCGATCCTGTTATCCGTTGCCACCGTTGCAACAATCTTGATCGCTAATTTTTGGTGGTTAGGTTTAGCATTTCTTTTTAAAGAAGAGGGTGCCACCCTTCTAAAAGGGACAATGGATGTCGGTTTATGGCTCAGTGAAGCATCGAGACGCGCAGATGTTGTTAATCTGCTTTTTCTGACTTTTAGCCCGAATATCGCAGGCGGCTCTACCGACTATACCAAACTGATTACCTCGCCACTGGTTTTGTGGAGCATGTCGATCATACCCCTATCGATTTTTGGGATTTTGATGAACAGATCACGGAACCGACAAACCATCCTCCTTTTCGTGATGTTCGTATTCATTGGGTTTTTAACGAAGGGAAGCCAACCGCCTTTTGGGGATTTGTATCATTGGGCGATGAATAACATTCCATTGTTTGTTGTCATGAAAACACCATCAGAAAAATTTGGTGTCGCCTTCCTCCTAATCTGTGCGTTGCTGATTGGCAGTCAACGGCTCCCGCGCTGGTATGCAATAGGGTTCTCGATCTTTCTAATTGCCATATCCTACCCCGTATGGAGCGGAAAGTTGATTGCTGACATTCACATTAATCACCAAACCGTTTTAAAAGGCTATCAGCAGGTTCCAGACAATTATTTGCAAGCTGCTGATTATATAAATGGTGATGGTACTGAGGGCAGAACATTGTTGTTGCCTGCGACAACAAATTATATGTCGAGCTATAAATCAAATCAGTTTAGAGGATTGGATTGGATGCGCTCACTGGTGAAGACACCTGTGATAGAGGGCTTTGATACCGGCAAAGATAACCTTGGCGCTATATACGAAAATCTTGGCGATCCCTTACGACTGGAATATGTACTTGGCCTGTATAATGTTCGCTGGATCGTGATCAATCGGGACGTAGATATTCAAGCTTATGGGTTTAATCACAGGCAGACGACGGATCAAATTCTTGAAGCGTTTAAAGGGTATGAGTTTCTTGAAAAGAAATCCAACTTTGGCCCGTTACAGTTATACGTCTTTAAAGGCGCGGAAAGTCAGGTACATCCAGACAGGCATGTTTCCTTACCGCCCGTTTATCTTGCTAATAAAATTGCGCTATATAAGGACTTAGGCCCTTCGCCATCGCTCTTTAATCATGACTATTACCAAACTCCACTGGAGCAGGTCTATTGGACAGGACACGAGCCAACGGATGTTTTTATAGCGGGGCCATCAGCGAACGCGCTTTCCGCAAGGCAGCTGATGTCGTTGAATGAAGGAAAGACACAAGCGAGAGGCGGCACGACGGTGCATTATCGCAGGCTGTCTCCATCGCGTATGGAGATACGGGTCGAGAATCTCGAGCAGACAAAAGCCATTATCTTTTCAGAAGCCTTTCACCGGCACTGGAAAGTGTACCCCATGCCCTGGCAAAAAGTCGGCACCCCGTCGGGCACACAGAACTTGCGATACGGCTCTGCCCCGATTCTTTTATCAGAAGCAAAGCCGACGTTCCATGCGGAATGGGGCAGAGAGCCATTGGACGAAAGCAGTCATTTCACCGCCAACGGATATGCGAACGGGTGGATTTTGAACCCGGAATTGATCCGCAGGAATTGGCCGGATTCCCTATCGAATGACAACAGCATCAGATTTATCGCCGAATTTCAGCAACGGCGCATTTTGATTGCGGCTTCACTAATCTCCGGTATTTATATCGTTCTTTGCTTATTGTATCTTAGTTTCTGTATGTGGCAGTCGGCATGGCAAAAAAATAGAAAGGTGCCCGCATCTTCGTAAGTTGGAATGAGATTGTTTCTCTGAGCGCATCAGGGATGATGCGCAGGATCATGTAATGCTGAATGTAGGGAATATAAAAAGACCACGACGATTAGGTTACGTGTTTCTCGTCGCGTTTATGCTGTGCGCGACTTTTCTTTCTTTGACAGCGTCCAACTTTATAGACGTCTTGCGACCATATCTTCTGAGCAGTAATATTCTTGAAAATGGTTCTTTTGAAGACGGCTTGAAATTTTGGCGGCTGGATAGAAAAAAAGTAATTACCCCTGAATGGGGCGCGCGGGCGGCGGCTCGTTTCGATTATGATCCGGCCCTGTTTGACGCGCCGTTTGAGTTTGAATATTTCCCCGAATCTATTCCCATTGATGTCGCGGCTAATCAGTTGGCCAAAGCACTGCTTGCATTTGAAATTTTTAATCGAAACGGCAAACAACTTGGCAAACTGACTTATGTCCTATCCGGCGAGGAAGATTATTGGAGTTATCAAAATCAGTTGGTGTCGGGTATCCCATTCCTTGTTACACGGAAACGGACTGAAGTTGGAAAATGGAATAAAATCCGGATTGAATCGCCTTTGAAAGATTACAACGCACTGGCAGTTAAGATTAATTCCGCCCCTATAAAAGTTGAAGATGTTGGTGGGGTCGGCTTTCGCCTTGAGAAATGGACATCTACCGGGACGGATAACATCGAAGTCGTATTTCGAAATTTACCGGACACGCTCCATGCGGCCTGGCTCGGCGAGAGTCAGGACTGCCTTTCCAAAACAAGAACCGTAGACTGTATCAAAGCGTCACGAACTCAAGCGAGTATCGGCAAAAACTTTCTGCGCTTTGAAGGGAACAGGGCGCTTGCCGCGAGATCAACCCAACTTCAGCTCAAAGAGGGAGCTTGGTATCTCCTTTCTGCGGATGTAAGAAGCGAAGAAGGCGTTATCGCACCCGCGATTTCAGCTGAAACGTGCGATGGACAAAGAATCACTTCACGGAAAACTGATCTCAATGGCGCGCAAATTGGCTGGGTTCACACAATGGCTGTGTTCAGAGCGACAAGTGACTGTCTTGCGATTGTTCTGGATCGCTCTTGGCCACAAAAGTCAAAACTCTATTACGTGAACCACTATGACAATATTCGATTAAAACAAATCAAAGCTTCGGCTCTGATGAACGAGGCGGTAGCGGTTTCTCTGGTCGGGTGGAGTTTGAACATAGAGCCTAACAAAGATAATTTATTTCCGTTATCACCACTGCCATTGGACGTATACGCAGATCAGGATTTTGTTGATCAATTAGCAAGGGACATAGATGATACGGGTTTGCATTCTCTGAACTTGGAATTGGATGAAGCGGAGTTTTGGCATGCCGCCACATCGAATGCAGATGGGAATCCCGCTCCCTATTATCAACACGCGTTTGCAAGCGGCGGCTATAAAACGATGTTTCCTGCTGTCTTGGAAGCGGATGGGAAGAAACAGTCGATCCGAATTAAAACCCGTGGCGTTGGCGATTTCCATCGGGCAGCTCGAAATAAATCCTATCGTATTAATTTTTCAAAAAACAACCGTATTGATCTATTAAGACCCTGCACCAGGGGATATGTTTCCGAAGCTTTTTCCGCGTCGTTGGCGCGCGATTTGGGGCTCTTCACAATAAAAAATGATTTTGTGTTTCTATCAATAAATGGAAAGCCGATAGGTGTGAGCTATCGGATTTCGCGTGGTAAAGAAAATTTTGAACGAAACAAAAAACCTGAAGGATATTTGATCACACTTCGCGATTTTGCTGATTATATACAAGTGAAAAATCTTGAAAACTGGCGAGCAATGGCCAAGCCATCGGACAAAAACTTTAGGGTCCGTTACCCCCATGAAGACCTAGTCGCTCAGACTCTACAATTTGCGATTAATGCTGATGCCGAAAAACTGGAGCATCTTCTGGATGTAAATAAACTGGTACTTTGGGATGCCCATTCCCGTTTACTTGAAAGTAACCATCAGGATTATTTTCATAATGCATTATTCTATTGGGATACGGTTCGCGGAATGATGGAGTATGTGCCGTGGGATACGGGAATGGCGGACGTGATTAGGCCTGAAGACCCAACCCGGCACTACGGTTCTTCAACGCGCTTTCTTGACCATGCCAATCCATTGGCCGATCACTTTTTGAAAAAAATAAATTGGTTTAATTATAGAAATAGAATTTTGCATGCCGTCGTTAGCCAGCCGGGACAGATCGAAAGGCTTTTGGCGACATATGATCAAATCGCTGAAGGTGCGATGCGCGGGATTGAAAAATCAACGAATTTTTTGTGCGATCACGGGACGTCGACTTATTATCCGGTCATTCCTGTTTCCGAAATTAAGCAGAAAATAAATTCAAACCGAAGGGCTCTGGAAGTGCGTGCCGAACGTTTGAATGTTTATCTGTCGGCAAAAAATACATACAAAGCACAATACAAAAAGTCGTTGGTACAAAATAGCGATTCGGGCCGTCGGCAACAGTGGGCACGATATGATTTCAATGTTGTGCCGGAGCAGAATGACTATATTGCATCTACGGAAATTCTGGGGCTGGAAGTTAATCCACTCTTCTTGAAAAGGGGCGGGTCCATTGAAATCAATGGCCGGAAGGCCGCGATAACAACTTACAACAATAAACATATCATTCCGATTAATCAGTTGTTGGCGTCAAAAGCCTATATGGATTACTGCAGCCAACACTTGTGGCGTATGGAGTACGATCTGGCGAAGAAAAACCTGGCGGCAGACCCTAAGGGGATGGCTTTGTTGACAGAAAACTTGGAACCCGGCGCCATCAAGTTCGGCAATCCCCCATTTTTTACGCTGAAGGAAGCAAAGTGGAAGAAAGAGCCTTACCGCACGCAATGGATTGATTTGCTTCGCAAGGCAAAGGTGATAAACGCTCCATCGCAATTTACCTTTTCGGCAATCCTGCCGGCTAATGTAAGTTTTGTTCCAGAGGACAACCTTCAAGTTGTCCTTCGCCAAGCGATTACCGGGGAGTTTATCCCGGTTAAGTTTGAAGAGGCCGATGTCGGTGTCACTAATCTGACAAATAATACAGCTGAAATCATACCGACAATGATTAGGTCTTCAGGACAAACGAAAGCGCTGATGACCGATGAGATGCAATCTGTTTTTGACGATTTGGCAGGACCATTTCGCAGCCGGAGTGATTTTTTAAAAACCTATGAAGTGTTTCGGCCGGGCCTAAAACCCAATCAAGTGGTGCTGCCATCTGGAGACGCTGTAATCGCTAAGACCGTTATTGTTCCCCGGGGAATTGAACTGACGATAATGCCTGGCGCGAATGTTCAATTGGGTGCCGGTGTTTCTATTATTTCCTATGGTAAGGTATTTGCCATAGGTCAGCCAAATAATCCGATCGCTTTTCAACCCGCTGATGCCGAAGAACCCTGGGGTGTGTTCGCGTTGCTAAGAGCAGGATCTGGTGGAACCTTCAAAGATGTTTATATGCAAGGCGGCAGTGGGGGGCGTTTTAACGGGATTATTTTTTCTGGCATGTTGTCTGCCCATTATGCGGATCTGAGCGTCGAAAACGCATTATTTGAAAACGCCAATCAAAAAGGCGGTGACGACGCGGTTAATGTAAAATACGGCAAGGCGACAATTAAAAATTCCATCTTTTACAAAAACGCTTTTGACGGGCTGGATCTAGATTTTGTCGACGCGGACTCACGTATTGAAAACACGATTTTTTATGGAAACGGCAATGATGGCCTGGATATATCCGGTTCAGAAATATTTATCTCGAAGGTTCTTGTCGATCACTCTGGTGACAAAGGGATCAGTCTGGGTGAAAAAGCTCATGGCATGATTAGTGAATCGGTTTTCCGAAATTCTCATTTCGGTGTTGCCTCCAAAGATTCATCTCAAGCGATTATCTCCGACTCCTTGATTGAACAAAATCACATCGGGATTGCCGCTTATCGAAAAAAGGATACATTCCTTGGCGGCACGGTTCGATTGCAGAACAGTGTGGTGAAAAGTAACAAAATGGATTTGGGCGTTGATGAATATGTGCCGGTTAATGTTCATAGGGCGCATATCTTTGTTGAGAATTCTTATTTCAAACCAAGCGGCCTAAAACTTAATGAGGTTATAAAAGAACCGAGCAAACAGGTCCGCAGCAAAAAGAAATTGCTGGTCGCCTATGCAAACGGTGATCTGGACACATATGGCACTAAAATCATTCGTTTGACGGATGACTGCTGTATCACGGCCGGAGTTCCCCGGCAGAATGACGCATGGTCCGGGCACCCAATTCGCGTCGACCTATCGTGGCTTCACAAAATAAAAAGCGGGTACGAAAAAATGCAAAGGGAGGCAGGTTATTAACGGGCTCAATAGCTCGTGAAAGATTTGCAAAAAAAACGATGCTCATAAATGGACGGACGGAATACAAATATTACATTCCTTCATATCATCGAACAGAATTGGTAAATGATATTATCCACTATTGTGATCTGGACCCTCATGGGAGCCAAAGCAATGGTGAGTATGCGATCTCATCCATATATTTCGATGATTGGAAATGGAGCGCTTATCACGAGAAAATTGAGGGCCAATCGAGCCGCAAAAAACTACGCCTGCGGGTCTATGAAGATGTAGATCAAGAATTCGTACATTTAGAAATCAAATCGAAGCTCGTTGATGCAACGGGGAAGTGGCGGTTTGAAGTTCCCGCCAATTGGGTAGCGGACTTACTGTCCAATAAAGTGCCAGAGACTTTTCTGGACTATTCGGATGATCGGTCGTTTCGTGCCTCCCTGATGTCTATTCGATCAAATCTTGTCAAACCGACCGTGCAAATTGACTACACACGCCAGGCCTTTTATTCGCGCACGGACTCGCAGTTGCGGGTGACGCTGGATAGCAATATTTTGTGTCGCCGCAGTTGCCAGGATGATGGAGCCGCGCCCTGGTTACCAACCATCCCAAGCCACTTAAGTGTTTTGGAAATTAAGACGCCGGGGTATTTCCCCGACTACCTTTGTCAAATGGTCGCAAAGTTCGGTTTAACCCGACGGGCAATTAGTAAATATGCACTTTCTGTACAAAGTATGGGATGCAATGATGCGTTCACGCACGTGTAATTAGGAAACAGACTTATGGATTCAATCTTACAAACTCTCGAAATCGCAAATGCCTCTGGACAGGTTTCTATTGAAAAGGCGGTTTTGACGTTCCTTTTGGCGTCGTGCATCGGCATGTTTATCAGTTACATATATCGATTTAATGCGGTGGCTTTCAGTGTTGAACGCCAGTTCACCTTCACATTGACGACCATTTGCGTAATTGTTGCCGTCGTGATGTCGGTGATTGGCTCCAACCTTGTTTTGTCACTCGGTCTTATTGGCGCGCTGTCCATTATTCGGTTTCGCTCCGTCATCAAAAATACTGTCGATATGAGTTATTTGTTCTGGGCCATTGCCGAGGGATTGTCGGTCGGTGCCGGTGCTTACACTGTAACGTTCGTGAGCACCATTGGCCTTGCAGGATTGATGATCCTTTTGCGATATATGCAGCGCTTCCCCGAAGCGAGCGCAGACTATATTCTAACGATCCAGACGGATGGCAATCAGAAAGAAACGTTTGAAGAAGCAGTGATGTCGAAGTTGCCAACGAACGTGGAACTCACGCTTAAAAGCGCGCATATGGATAAGATGTCGAATAACTACGAAAACACTTTCGAAGTTCGGTCTAAAAACAAGGAGAACTTCGCCAGTTTGATTGAGGCGCTCGAAAAGAATGCAAAGGTAAAAAAGGTGATCGTATTACACCCAGAAACCAATCTGTACATTTAGAACTGAAATTAATTGGGTGTTGTTAACCTGTGCAGTATGCGTCGCCATCAAGGATGATCACGCCTGACGCATCTTTCGGCTGATCAGTAAGATTGTTCGTTTAGTTCATGTAGAGAATCGGAAAACTGCTTTGATAGTTTCAGTAAATTTTTGACGGTCTCCAAATTTTCGTAAGCCGTGTATACATAGAAACTTGTTTGAAAATGATTGATGAGTGTATAGCCAGTTACGCCCCAACCTTTTGTTTTATGCCGTCCTTTAACGTGGAGAGTATCATTCCTTGATAAACAGAATCGGTTAGGCCGATAATTCTCGAATTCGTGACGTCGTCAATCGCGATAAGATCTTTATTTGAAAAAACGTATGATTCGTGTCTTTGATCGCCTGGTCCACTAGGGGTTTTAACCCTTCGATAATTAATTTGGTACCTTCCGGTTCAAGCGTTTTTAACGCCAGCTTTAGTTAAGATTCTTTGGCTACAAAAGTGACAGGCAGTTCTTTCCCATCGGACAATTGAACAACGAGCAGAATCCATTTTTCACAAGTCGGCAGAGCTCCTGCACGAGCCTAATTCAAGGGATCACAATCGACAAGAAAGCCAAGTAATTTGTTACCAACGGAACGTTGAAGCATTGTGGCATGTTCGAATGCCCTATCTTCATTTGGAAATTGGAAGGGATCTAGCAGACAATATGTATCTAGAACTGGAAACTGAATTGAAGAGCCCCAAATTCAGCACGAGACGTTTTCTCCACAACACCTGAAACTACTGGGCCGGGCAATGAAAAACCTATAAAATGATTATTGGTATTAATAAGTGCTTCATGAGAAAAGTCCTGTCGTCTTAATTTAAAAGTGTCTCGTATATTCGGTGTACTGTGCCAACTTTCTGCCTTTGCAGCTCTAGCTTCATTCTTTGACCTAATGGTTTTTGACCCTGTTCAAACTTGGGCGAAATGATATGGCAGCCCAGGGCGGGCATTAATAAAAAATTCAGGGTTAGTCGCGCCACAAGTGCTAATTCATTCCAAGTGAGCGGACTGTTCCTTATAAATTAAACCAAAGCAACAACACGGCCCATTTTTTGTGTTCGCGTATGTCAGGATACTCAAGGCACGTTATACAAATGACCATTAAGATAAACATTTGTAATACGTGAAATTTTATGTATCGTAACTTATGGGTGAAATACCCTAGGGAGTGTTTCGAAACTTAAGCAGATTTCAACCTACGGTGCAGGGCATCTGTTGGTAGCTTGGGCGTCGGAAAAGCACGTTACACAAATGGGAGAATAAGATGTCACAAACGACAAAACAGATACGGCGTTCACTCGTCGCTGCGGCGACCGGCGTCGCCAGCTTGCTGGCCCTCGGGTCGGCCGCACAAGCGCAATATAAAGATGTTACGATCAACATTCTAACCCGGCCCGGGCCGGTTATCGCACAGCGCATGGTTGAGCGCGGCGAGGAATTTACAAAGATGACCGGCGCCAAGATCAAGGTTGCTGAAGTCCCTTTTGCTGAATTGTTCCAGAAACTTTTGACAGACTGGTCTACCGGAACAAACTCCATCGATGTTGGCGTGTTCGCCTCCGGTTGGGGGGTTGAAATGGTCGATGGCGGTCTTCTGGAAAATCTCGATCCTTACATCGCAAAAGACACTAAAATTGACCTTCAGGATATCGCACCTTATTTCCGCGAATATAATCAAAAGATCGCCGGAAAAACACATCTTGTGACCATCGATGGTGATTTCCAGATGCTGTATTATCGCCGCGATATTCTCAAGAAGATGGGCCTGAAGGCACCGCGCAATTGGGATGAGTATATGGCCGTTGCCAAGGCAACACACGGCCAGGACCTCAATGGTGACGGAACTCCGGATTATGGCTCGTGTATCTTCAAGAAACGGAACGCACAATCGTACTTTGCGATCATGTCCGTGGCCGCCGCCTTTGTTCAAACCAAAGGAACGGGCGAAGGCATTTTCTTCGATCCAGATACCATGAAGCCGAAGATCAACAATGAAGCGTGGATCAAGGCTTTCAACACCTATAAAGCCACCGGACAATACGGGCCTGCGGATGAGTTGAACCAGGATATTGGTGATACCCGTGCTCTGGTAACCAGCGGTCGCTGTGCTTTGGCCATTGATTGGGGTGATATTGGCCCTCTATCCATCGATAAGGGTGGCGAAGCCATTAAGGATAAAATGGGCGCAATCATTATGCCGGGCACCAGTGAAGTTCTGGATACAGCAACCGGTAAGCTTGTTAAGTGTGATGCAAACACGTGCCCGAATGCGATCGATGGCATTAATTTTGCCCCATTTGCCGCGTTTGGCGGATGGTCAGGTGCCATTAACGCCAAGTCCGACGCGAAAACAAAACAGGCGGCTTATGATTTCTTGTCGTACATGAACCAGGCCGCTCAATCCAATGTTGATGTGACAATGGGATGGACCGGTTACAATCCTTATCGTAACTCTCAACTGAACGACACCGCGTTGTGGGTTAAAGCTGGCTTTACCCAAGAGTTTGCCGAGAACTATCTGGGCGCAATCAAAGCCAGTCTGAACAGCCCGAATATGGCTTCTGATATCCGTATTCCTGGTGCTCAGCAGTACACGGGCGTTGTGTTGGATCGTGAACTGGCGCGTTTCCTGGCTGATGAAATCACAGCTGAAGAGGCCGTCAAAAACATCGAAGAAGGATGGGAAGAGATTACCGAAGATTTCGGTCGCGAGCGTCAAGCGACTCTTTACAAACTGTCTTTGGGCATCACGAACTAACGCTTAGCTTATGAACCCACATCCCAGTGGGGATAACGTTACCCGGTCGGAGCCAGATGCTCCGACCGGTCACGCGCCCCTAAGAACACCGACACCCTCTATCAGTGAATGGATCGATCGGCACGCCGGCACGTTTTTCATTACCCCCGCCGTCGTGATGATCCTGATCTTTTCGATCTTCCCTCTGGTTGCCTCGCTCATTATCGCAGTTTCTCGCATTCGTTTGCGAGGGGGTGGTTATCAGGTTCGTTACGTGGGGACGAAAAACTTTGAAAAACAGTTCTTTGGTTCAGAACAGTTCCACTTTCTAGGTACCTTTAAAGATATCAGCTTGCTCGGATGGGCGGTGATGATCCTCACAGCTCTCGCCTTGATCTGGTGGCTCTTTAAATACGTAAGGCGGCAATTCTGGTGGCTCGGTTTCATCGGCCGCCTGATTACCGCAGGAACGTTATTTGGCATTGTTTGCATGTTCTCAATGACCCTGTTGAGCGGTCATAACTTTGGAACCCTTGGCGTTACGCTTTTCTATGTTTTTGTTGGTTGTGGCATTCAGTTCGTGATTGGCCTGGGCTTGGCGCTTTTGTGCTCTCAACAAATTCGCGGACGTAATTTCTTTCGCGTCGTTTTCTTTATCCCTTTGATGGTCACCCCCATCGGTATCGGGTATGCCTTCCGCATGATTGCAGATACCACCAAAGGGCCTTTCTCGATCCTGTGGCAATGGGTCGGTCTAGGTGATTTTGCCTGGGCATCGGATCCTTGGGCCGCACGTATCTTTATTGTGATTGGCGACAGCTGGCAATGGATCCCATTTATCTTCGTTATTCTATTGGCGGCCTGCGAAAATATCCCGCGTGACTTTGTTGAAGCAGCAGAAGTCGATGGTGCCAGCCGGAAACAGATCTTTTTTGAAATCACCTGGCCGCAGATTTTACCGGTGGCGGTGTCCGTGCTTCTGATCCGAATGATTGAAGCGTTCAAGATCGTTGACCTGCCGAACATCATGACATCTGGCGGGCCGGGCATTGCAACTGAATCCATGAGCCTGCATTCGTTATTCGCCTGGCGATCTCTCGATCTCGGCCAATCGGGCGCAATCTCATACTTGCTGCTGTTTGTCACGGTGGTCGTGTGCGTGTCATTCTTTAATATCGTTGTTTTGCAACGCGTGAGGCAATCATGACAAATTCATCGCTCTTACCCCCGGATCAGCAAAGTCTGTATACGCGTCTGTTTGAACCGCAAGTGATTGGTAAAATGCCGACAGGCACAAAGGTGCTTGTTTATTCGGCCCTGATTTTTTGGACGTTATTCGTTTTGTTTCCCATCTATTGGGTATTGATTACATCCTTTAAGGAAATTGCCGATGTAAACGGCGGCCCTGTCTTTATTCCCTGGGTGGACTTTTCGCCCAGCTTACATGCCTGGAAAGAGCTCTTTGTTTTTGATTATGAAGACACCTTACAGGCCTACTTCAACTCCATCGTTATCGCACTGGCATCGACCCTGTTGTGCACGGCCATCGGCTCAATGGCGGCGTACGCTCTGGCCCGTATCGAATACAAACCGAAATTTGGCACAATCGTCACATTCGTTGTTGTCATGATCATTGCTTGTGTTGCCGTCGGAAAATATGGCGTCGACTGGAAAATATCCGTTGCTGTCGCGCTATGTGTTTTCGCCCTACTGGCACGCGCCTTGTCGCCTAAATTTAATAAATCCATTAGCAACGGGGACATTCTGTTTTGGATGATCTCTCAGCGCATTTTGCCGCCGGTCGTTGTTGTTGTTCCGATATATATGATGTTCCAGCAACTCCATCTCCTTGATACGCATATAGCGCTGATCCTGACCTATACGGTTGTTAATCTGCCAATTGTTGTTTGGTTGATGTATGACTTCTTTGTCTCGATCCCTAAAGATCTTGAAGAAAGCGCGCAACTGGATGGTGCGACCCGGTTTACAACATTTTGGGAAATCGTTCTCCCCATGGCGAAACCGGGCCTGGCGGCAACCACTTTGCTGGTGATGATCCTCGCCTGGAACGAATATCTGTTGGCGTTGTTTATCTCAACATCCAAGGCGCAGACCATGCCCATTCTGGTTGCAGCGATGAACGCGGGCGAGCGGGGCATTCTATGGTGGAGCATGTCGGTTGTTATTATCGTAATGATTATTCCCGTTGTCGCGATGGCGATTGTGCTGCAACGGTTTATTTCAAAAGGTGTGTTGTTGGGGGCTGTTAAAGGGTGAACGAAATTAAATCACAAAACCAGAGCGCGAAACGTCTGGTTATAAAGAATTTAAACAAGTCGTTTGGGTCGATGCACGTTGTCAAAGATTTGAACATTGACGTGGTGCCAGGAGAGTTTCTGGTTTTGCTCGGGCCGTCCGGTTGCGGAAAAACAACAGCCCTGCGCATGGTTGCGGGCCTTGAAGAAGCCAGCTCTGGGTCAATCATTTTGGGTGATACAGACGTCACAACAACCCCACCAAAATATCGCGATGTCGCGATGGTGTTTCAGTCCTATGCGTTGTATCCCCATAAAACAGTCGAAGAAAATATCGGTTTTCCTCTTAAAATGCAGGGCATTGACAAGGTCGCCCGGGCTGAAGCGGTTAAGGAAGCCGCCAAGCAGGTCCATCTGGAAGAATACCTGCATCGTTATCCAAGACAACTGTCCGGCGGCCAGCGTCAGCGGGTAGCGCTTGCACGCGCGATCATCCGGCGGCCATCGGTCTTTCTAATGGATGAGCCATTATCCAATCTGGACGCGCAGCTCCGCGGCTTTATGCGGGCCGAGCTCAAGCATATGCAGCAGGAATTAGGCGTTACAACCCTCTACGTCACCCATGATCAGATCGAGGCGATGACGCTTGCCCATCGTGTCGCAATTATCAGCGATGGTGTCTTACAGCAATTGGGGACTCCAAAGGAAGTTTATAACGACCCTGAAAATCTGTTTGTTGCCGGCTTTATGGGCTCGCCGCCGATGAATTTTATAGAAGGGAATGTCGAAAATAATCGATTGGTGGGGTCCGGAATTGACCTCGCCTTGTCCGGGTCCATAGATGTTGCAAAAGCGACCCTCGGGTTTCGGCCAGAAGATGCTGAAGTTGTTGACCAAGGCAAAGGTTTGTTTGATGCGGAGATCTACGCAGTCGAAATGACCGGTGAACAGACCTTGGTAACGATTACCCTGGATGGCGCCCATTTCGTTGTCAAAATGCCTAAAGATTATGTAGCAGAGGCTAAGAATACCGTAGGTGTCTTATTCGATAGCGAAAACGGGTATCTGTTTGATAGCGTGTCGGGGGCCCGTTTGCGCTCTTGTGGCATCGCATAAACCTCTTGCTCAATAGGTCATATCCATCCATGAACAAACGTAAAATAGGTAAAACCCAAATCGAAGTTGATGTCTTGGGCGTTGGTGGGGCTCCGTTTGGAGGCAACTTTGCCGAGTTGAGCCGCCAACAGGCTGCAGATGCCATTCAGACGGCTTTCGATGCCGGGATCTCATATGTCGATACGGCACCTTTTTACGGGTTTGGCCGTTCGGAACGTGTGGTCGGCGATGTTTTGCGGGGGCAACCCTATGTTCTTTCAACCAAAGTTGGACGCCTTCTCGAGCCGGGCTCGGTGGATGATCCCATGAGCCACGGTATGATCGACCCTCTGCCGTTTAGCCCCGTCTACGACTATACCTATGATGGCGTGATGCGTTCTTTTGAAGACAGCTTGCAGCGTTTGGGGCTTGATCGCATTGATATTCTTCTGGCCCATGACATTGGTGCGTTTCAGCATGGTGAAGAAGACAATGCACGGTATTTTGCCCAACTTGAGACGGGTGGCTACAAGGCGCTGGATGAATTGCGATCTTCGGGGCGGGTCAGCGCAATCGGTCTTGGAGTCAATGAGAACGAGGTGTGTTTAAGTGCTCTGGATATTGGTCAGTGGGACGTTTTCCTCCTGGCTGGGCGTTACACGTTGCTTGAGCAAACCGCGCTGGATGCGTTGTTCCCGGCCTGTGCTGCCGCTGGCACATCGATTATCTGTGGTGGGCCCTTTAATTCGGGTGTGCTGGTGGGACGAGAAATGTGGAATTATGCGAAGGCGCCCCATGACATTGTTGAGCGTGTTGGGAAACTAAAAGCCATTGCTGAAGCCCACCATGTGCCTTTGCCTGCCGCCGCATTGCAATTCCCGTTGGCCAGCCCGACAGTTTCCAGCGTGATCCCGGGTTCAAGATCTTCGGAAGAATTTTTGGGAATTCTTGAATGGGCGCAATTTGCCGTTCCACAAGAATTTTGGGACGATTTACGAGCACAAAACCTGCTACACGTGGACGCACCGACACCAATTGGAAATCCCTATTTTTGAGCTGCGCGATAGCGTGTGTGAGAAACTTTTGGTGCGCCAAAGAGATAAGCATGGATTAAGGAACCAGACGGTACGATTTTACGGAGGATAAATTGAATACAAAAGATGCACTGCATAGTATTGGTGTTTCTTCTGATGACCTTACAGAACACCAACGACAGCAACTTGATGAAAATGGATTCTTTTTAGTCGAAGATGTTTTCTCGCAAACGGACGCAGCCATACTGGCAGCTGAATTTGATCGCATATATGCGGCAGAAGAAGCGGGAGGCGCGGAAGTTCATGTCGAACCGGGTGCCCGACGTGTGTCGAATATCTTTAACAAGACGGCGGTTTTTGATTGTTGCCTTGAGATTAAACCGATCCTTGCCGCAGCCCATTATTTGTTGGGTGACATAAAATTACATGGCGCAAATTTGCGCGACCCGGCACAAGGCGGGGGCCACCAGCAATTACACAGCGATGTGCCGAAAAAGTTCGAAGATGATTGGTGGGTCCTCAATGCAATTTTGTTTTTTGATGATGTGACACTCGAGTCCGGTCCAACCAGAATCGTCCCGGGTTCTCATCGTTGGCCCCCGATTAATGTCCCTCACGTCAATACCGGGGACTGGACACCCGATCAGATGTCTGCGGAAGACAGGGCATTTGGCCCCCGAGATCTCGATGCTCCGTATCCCGGTGAAGTTCTGATCACCGCCCGGGCTGGATCGGTCGCAATCGCCAACTCATCGGCGTGGCATGGTGGAACTGAAAAAACCAGTGACAAGTCTCGACGCGTTTTGCACTTAACTTATACCCGCCGCGACTTGCCTCAGCAGTTAACTCAGCTCGACTATCTAACGCCTGATCTTTATGAGCGCATGAGTCCGGCGCAGCGTTACTTGATGGAAATCGAACCGGTAAGTGACGAGGCGCAAATTCTGCGGCAGCCAAAAATTGACTCAAAAGGCTGGTGGAACTAACGCGGCGGAGGGGGTGCAGCCGAATATACCGTTCAGGCAAAGCGGCTCACATTGCTGTTTTCCCTTGGCAAGTGACGGTCCGTGAGCCAGCGGTCAACATTTGTGCCGGATTCAACAGGGAGTAATGACGCCAGGGACTTAATGTGAAAGCCTTTTGCGCTTGCTGAAAATGCCAGACAGGGTAAATTTTACACCTTCAAAAATCTGAATTCGAGGTTCCCATGGCCAGCCAGTTATTTACACCCATCCAGTTGCGTGACGTTGAACTCCCAAACCGAATTATTGTCGCACCCATGTGCATGTATAGCGCCCATGAAGGAACGATGACTGACTGGCACTTAATGCATTTAGGGCAATTTGCTGTTGCGGGTACAGGGCTCGTGTTCGTTGAGGCGACGGGCGTCGAACCTGAAGGACGGATCACGCCAGGATGTGTTGGCCTGTATTCAGACGAGAACGAAGCCGCAATGAAGCGGGTTGTCGATTTTTGCAAAGGGTACGGTAACGCCAAGATCGGAATGCAGCTCGCCCACGCGGGGCGCAAAGCCTCAACAGATTTTCCCTGGGTCGGCGGCAAGCCGATCCCCGCTGATGAGGAACGGGGATGGCGCACTGTTGGTCCGTCTGCCAACCCTTATGCCGAAGGGTGGCAAACGCCTGTCGCTTTGGGGGACAATGCGCTGTCCGAATTAAAGCAGGCCTTTGTCGATGCGACCGAGCGCTGTATCCGGATCGGCTTTGATGTCATCGAATTGCATATGGCGCATGGATATCTCTTTCATCAATTCCTGTCACCGATCAGCAATAGCCGAGACGACCAATATGGCGGTAGTCTTGAAAATCGTATGCGGTTTCCTCTTGAAGTGTTTGATGCGGTCCGGGCTGTTTGGCCTGATCACTTGCCTCTGGGGGTCCGCTTTTCGGCGACAGACTGGGTTGACGGTTCAAGCTGGGATATATCAGAAGCCTGCGCATTTGTGACAGCCTTGAAAGAGCATGGATGTGATTTCATTGATGTCTCCAGCGGTGGAAATTCGCCAGAGCAAAAAATTGACGCAGGCCCAGGCTACCAGACAGGCTTTGCGGCTCAGGTGCGCCAGGCGAGTGGCATCCCTACAATGGCCGTCGGACAAATTACTTCTCCCCAGCAGGCAGAATCGATCATCCGCAGTGAACAGGCTGATATGGTCGCTCTCGCGCGCGGTATGCTCTATAATCCGCATTGGGCCTGGCACGCAGCCGAAGTGCTGAATGCTGAAGCCGCCTATGCGCCGCAATACATGCGGACCCATAGTTCACTTCGCGGGCTGCCAATACCCGGAAATCCGCCGACGCCAAAAAAATAAAGGGAAAAAACCTCCCTGTCTGAAACGATGTTTTCAGGGGTGTATTTTTTTCACAAAACAATCCCAAATTGTATATGCCGATAATGTGGGAAAAGGTTCGGCAATTGGCCCTGTTTTCGGCAGAAAACCGGCAATTTCAGTGGACTTCGTAAGCGGATAGGCTGTACACTCCGCCAGTTCTGGAATCGAGGGATTGGTACATGGGGGCAGGACAAAGGTCGCTGGTGTTAGCAGACCTGCACTTTGGGGACGAAGATTTCGGAAAGTTGCAATCGCAATTTGATTGCTTTGCTGACTCTATTATGGTCCGCAGCTTGTCCGCGTTGGACGCTGCGCTCGAGACCTTTACATTTACGACTGTTGTTCAATTATACCGGCAAAACTGTGATGCGGTATGCCCGGAAGTTACGCTTAAGCACGTTCAGTCTCACAATACAGTGCTCCCATTTTTGGTAATGGGTGAAAGCCTTGATAAGGAACTTGTCGAAAGCTTGCGAGCGCAAGGGGCCTGTTGTCGTATCGGTGCAAAACCCGTCAATGAAGACCAAAAGCTGAGCCTTGATCAATTGATTGCCGCTGCGAAACGGAGCGATGAAACTTCTGACCAACCGGATACCAGACGAATTGTCTCATTGGATATGGAGCGACTGTTTACGGTCCTGGGAGACGGGGTCTTGCTGGTTGATCCGGATTTACGAATCCAGGCCATTAATCCGGCCCTGCAGAAGATGACGGGATATGGGGCTGAAGCTTTGAGCGGCACATCTGCGCTTGCTCTTGATGCGGGTGGTTTGGCTCGACATTTGAGGGGCAGCAAGCAGCAGCAGGAAGAATGGCGCGGCGATATTCAGCTTCGTCGCCAAGATGGAACCGTATTCCCCGCGCAAAGTATTATCACGCCATTGCAGGAAAAAGATGGCATAAATGAGGGCTTTGCTGTGCTCATTAGTGATATATCCGAGCGGGTCGAGCATGTGAACGCAATTAAGCGTCAAGCCAGTTTTGATACACTCACAGGCCTTCCAAATCGGTCTCTTTTACAGGATCGCATGGTTCAGATCCTGGCCAGCGTGCGCCGCAATAAAGCCGGTGTCGCCGTCTTGTATGTGGATCTCGATCACTTCAAGGATGCAAATGATACCTGGGGGCACGCTGTAGGTGATGCAATCTTGATCGAGGCTGCTCAACGTATGCAAGCCTGCGTCAGAGAATCCGATACGGTTGCACGAATTGGTGGCGACGAATTTGTTGTTGTTCTGACGGACCTCAATGAGGACCATATGGCAGAAAAAGTTGCTGCTAAAATATCCGGGTCACTGGAACGGCCTTTTGTTCATGAGGGAGCAGCCATCTATATTTCTGCAAGTATTGGAATTGCGCTCTCCCGGCTTCATGGTGATACACCTGAGGCGCTTTTTGATAATGCTGATGCCGCTATGTATGAGGTAAAGCGGAACGGGCGTCGTGGTTACCGGTTATATGGTGATGTCGCTCCCGTGTCGGAAGCGGTGGCAACATCCGCCCATTTGGGTCAAATACCAATCGTGGCGCATGAAAAGCCAAGCTTGTTGCTTACGCTAAAGGAAATGATCTCTGACACATTTGTTGTCAATCCGAGATCATTAGTACCTGTCTGTGTGGCGTCACTCTCTTTGCTGTTGGTTTTTGGACTTTTATTTGCGACCGGGACCGTTGGTTTTGTGACGTCACCCGAGGGTGATTTGATAACGGACTATGAATTGAATGACTTTGGCACCGCCTCTGGTCCTGAAGAAGATGCCATTACCCTCGACTCGCTTGGAAGCGAAACGAAGTAGAGCTGCCCGTCAGGCTTTTTACGCAGCATAAAATTTGCGTTTCTCCATTCGTAGATATCCCAGTATTTACCGGTTTTGGTCTTACCAAAGCTGACTCGAGAGCAGAGCATCTTTTTCGTGTTGTCAGAATAAATATGCCACAACATATTGTAAAACAATGATTTATTAATTCATTTCGAAATCAAAATGAAGAAAAATTCTGGCCATGGAATGCCTTTTCCACGTGACATCAAATTCGTGCCATGGTGAACGGCGTATCCCATTTGAGGAAACGTCGCGATATTTTCTGCCTAACAATCGTGAGACGCTCACGCTGCAAAACATCGCTTCATAACAGATCTCGTAAAAACATCAGGACCTCGATTTCAAGTCGTTTTGCAGGAGTCACTAGATCGTCACGGGGCTGATGGATGGGACGGTGGAGACTTCCAGTTCCAATACAAGTGCGCAAAAAAAGGCCAGTGACCGTTATCGAATGGAAATGAAGTTAAGACGTCTTGTTCAATCTTGTTTTTGTTCATAATGAACCACCAATGACCTCTCGTCTAAAGCCATTTTGTTAACCATAATTATACAACGACGGGAGCTCTAAACCGAACTTGACCGGGAAATAATGGCGAGAAATCGATTTATGGTTAACGACTGGTAAACGGCTGCACGTGTTTGTTTACAAGGGTTTGACCCGCCATAGATCAAAGGGAATACCAGTATCGTAAACTTTTCCGCATATTCTGCAAAAAATACTACATATGTAGTTGATTTTTGCCTGTTAACCTTTTTAAGATTTTATCATCGGTTCAACATCGGCGACGTTTTCTGCAAACGTGGAAAAACCAGATAAAATGACAGCACAATCTACCAAACAATCCTACACGGTTACCTGTTCCAGCGCTTTTCGCGATGCTGTTCTTAAAATGGCGGAAAACCGGGGGTTCAATGCGGCAGACTTGGCACGATCAGTGGCCTTGGTGGTGCCGAAAGAGGAAATAAATGCGTTTCCTGATCCGGGCGAGCCAGACGCCGATGACCGGGAAACAATCATTCTAAAGTCGGGCAAGTCGAAAGGTCGGCCGTGGCAAAGAAAGCCGCGGTTGCAAATCAGAATGGCAGCTGGCTATGACGTGGTGTTCTTGCGCAAGGTGTTGTCCGTAGCTTTGGAGCTAGATCAAGGCGCGGCGCAGATAAAGCTGGAGGCCCCGGCACACGGCTTGGCGCCCTATGCGCATTACGAGCAGCAAAATCGCGATCAGGCCGAAAGCGAAGCCCGAAAACTGAAAAGTCTCGTTTCAATTCTTGCTGTGGAAATCTATCCCGATGGGTTGCAGACTCGCGCGCAAGCGCTTCATACGCTGGGCTTTCCGCCGGGATCTAACCCTGCAGTGTCGGATTTGCGTGGGCGGTTTCGTGCTTTGGCATCCGTCCTCCATCCCGATTCAGGGTATGGAAGTCATGAACATATGAGCCAGTTAAACGCAGCTATGGACCTTTTACGTGATCTTTAATCCTAAAAATGAGCCGATATTTCGGAGCGCCACAGACAGCGCAAAGCATCCGGTGTGATGGCAGGGCGATTGATCTTGCACCAGACGCCTCTGCGTCGTAGGACTCGACCTTACCGATTGAAGGTTTAAACAAGAGATACATTCTTTGGGAGGCAGTTGAATGCGACTTTCAGGAAAATCAGCCATTGTTACCGGCGCTGGTTCGGGCTTTGGCGAGGGAATTGCGCGTCGTTTTGCAGATGAGGGGGCAAAGGTCATTGTCGCTGATGTCAATGAAGAGAGTGGCAAGCGGGTTGCTTCTGAAATTGAAGGGGCTGTGTTTTGTCGGGTCGACGTTAGCAATAATTTGCAGGTCCGCACCTTGATGCAGACGGTTGTCGATGAATTTGGCGGACTTGATATTCTGGTCAATAATGCGGGTGTTGCGCAGCGGAACATGCCGATGCTTGATGTGCCAGAGGATGTGTTTGATCGGATCTATGCGGTTAATGTGAAAAGCATCTATTTGTCCGCCTTGCATGCGGTGCCGATCATGCGCGAAAAAGGCGGTGTGATCATTAATACAGCGTCTACAGCTGCTGTCAGCCCGCGCCCCGGCCTCACCTGGTATAATGGATCTAAAGGTGCTGTCGTGACCCTGACAAAATCTATGGCGGTCGAATTGGCAAAAGATAAAATTCGCGTTAATGCGTTAAACCCGGTCGCCGGTGAAACCGGGTTGCTCTCCGAGTTTATGGGCGGAGAGGATACACCGGAAATTCGTCAAAAGTTCATCAATACAATTCCCTTGGGTCGCCTGTCGACCCCTAAAGACATGGCGAACGCGGCCTTGTTTTTAGCCTCCGACGAAGCCGAATTTATCACCGGCGTTTGTATGGAAGTCGATGGCGGTCGCTGCGTTTAAGGAACTTTTTATGTCTAAACCTAGAATATTGCTGACACGCCATTATCCCGAAGCTGTCATCGACCGAGCGCGGCGCGACTATGATGTGGTCCTGCCGGAACAAGACGCGTCTGCAAATGGTGATGATCTCATTGAGCAGCTGCAAGGTGTTGACGGTGCGTTGATCTGTGCCTCCAATAAATTCTCGGCTGATGTCATTTCGAAACTCCCCGACCAACTGAAAATAATTGCCAGTTACTCTGTTGGTTATGAGCACGTCGATATCGCGGCTGCCAAAACAAAAGGCGTTGTTGTTACCAATTCACCGGATGTTCTTAATGATGCGACCGCAGATACGGCCTTGTTACTGTTATTGGCAGCCTCACGGCGCGCGCGTGAAGCGTCCGATATGGTTTTGCAGGGCGAATGGGTTGGCTGGAGCCCAACCAAGCTGTTAGGCGTGCAACCGACGGGCAAACGCCTGGGAATCATTGGCATGGGACGCATTGGCCGCGCAATGGCGGATCGCTGCCGGGCCTTGGGTATGGAAATTCACTACCACAACCGCAGTCGCCTGACACCGGAACTGGAGAAAGATGCGACCTATCATGCGACGTCCGATGACGTGTTTAAAGTTGCCGACTTTCTGTCCCTGCATTGTGAAATGACGCCTGAAACAAGCAAACTGGTGAACGCGCGGACGATTGAACTGATGCCGGAAACACCTGTGATCGTGAATACGGCACGTGGCGGTATTGTTGATGATGCGGCCTTGATCGCAGCCCTGAACACAGGCCGCGTAGCAGCAGCTGGCTTGGATGTGTTCGATGGGGAGCCCAATTTGAACCCTGAGTACCTTAAAATACCAACGGCATTCTTGTTGCCGCATATTGGGTCTGCGACCGTCGATACGCGCAATGCGATGGGCTTTAGGGCCCTGGATAACCTAGATGCCTACTTCGCCGGACAGGAGCCAGTTGATCGGCTGACTTGACCAAAATTTTGAGATCAACCACCGAAATTTTTACAAATAAAAAAGGCCGCTTAGGGTAACCCAAGCGGCCTTTCTCTTTAATTTTTGGAACCTTACTCGCGGTTGCCGAACAGGTGCAACAGCATCAGGAACATGTTCAGGAAGTCGAGATACAAGCGCAGGGCGCCCATTATCGCCTTCTTCTCTTGCGTTTCAGAGTGATCTGCTTCCCGATAAATCGCTTTGATCGCTTGCGTGTCGTAAGCGGTCAGGCCAGCAAAGACCAGAACACCGACAACTGAAATCACAAACATCAGCGCGGAGCTTTCCATGAAGAGGTTGACGACACTGGCAATAATAATGCCGATCAGTCCCATCATCAGGAAGGATTGCATGCCGGACAGGTCACGTTTTGTTGTGTACCCATAGAGGCTCAATCCGGCAAAGGCTGCGGATGTGATAAAGAACACCCGGGTGATGCTGGCGCCGGTATAAATCATAAAAATATAGCTGATAGACAGGCCAACAAGCGCAGAATAGACCCAGAACACGGTCTGCGCCGTTTGTGCTTTCATGCTGTTGATGCGCGCGCTTAGGAAAAATACCAGTCCAAGGGGCGCAAGCATGACGACCCACTGAAGAGGGGTCCCATAGATTGCCGACATCAATGCTTGTGACGTTGATGCCGCATAAGCGACAGCACCCGTCAAGCCGAGGGCAATACACATGTAATTGTAAACCTTAAGCATATAGCTGCGCAGGCCTTCGTCGATCTGCGCTGCCGAAGCTTGGGCGCCGGTCATCTGAGCGGTGCGCAAAGTGAAACGATCGTCAGCCATTAGTAACTCCTTAAGTGAAACACGTTTAAAAAAAACCCCGTTATTGAGCTAAATATGGCATGAATTTAGACGAATTCAAGGATTTCCGGGACAATAAAACTATTTACCACAAAAATGCCTTATTTCGGGAATTAGTCGTTTCTAAGATGCGGGCTGGCCTTTTGGCCCAAGGCGCGCCAGGTGCCGAGCAATCCGATCGCTGTTGTCATGAGAATACACAAACCAACGGTTACAACGACGATCTCTGAAAGGAATATCCACTCTGCACCCATTAGGAAATTTATGACCGCCCATGCCGTCAGTGTTCCGATACCTGCAGCGACCAGACCCGTGAGCAACCCCAATACACCGTATTCGAGCATATAGATAAACAGAATGCGCCTGGAACCGGCACCAAGAACTTTGAAAACCACGGCTTCATAAACCCGTCGGCGGTGCTCCGAAGCCATGATTCCGGCTAGAACAATCAATCCGGCAACCAGTGTTAAAGCCGCGGTACCTTTCACGGCGGCGCCAATGCCAGCTAAAATATTGCCGGCAGCCGCCAGGGCGTCGCGAACCCGGACCGCGGAAATATTGGCATAGGTATTGGTTGCCGCTTTTTCGACGGCATCCTCGCTTTCGGGCGTTGCTTCAATTGCCGCTATATGACTGTGTGGTGCGCCTTCAAGCGCGCCGGGTGCAAATACAATAGCGAAATCAAACTGCAGACTACGCCAGTCTATTTCCCGTAGATTAACGATTTCAGCGGTGATTTCGCGCCCCAGAATATTCAGCGTTAAGGTATCGCCCAGATCAACCTGAAAGCCGTGGGCCAAACCCGCATCAAGAGAGACCAGGGGCGGCCCGGCATAATTTGTGGGCCACCATTCCCCTTTTGAAAGCTCCGATGCGACGTCATCTTTGCTGGCGGCGTAGGTCAAAGCACGGTCTCCACGAATGGCCCATTGGCTCTCTGGCGCAACGTTGGCTTCATTTACGGGTGTCCCATTGATTTTAACGATCCGCCCGCGCAGGCTGGGGACCCGCTTATAGGTCCCGGTTCCCGGCACTTCATTAACAGCTTTGTCGAACGACAGGACTTGATCCGGTTGAATATCGAGAAAGAAAAAAGCAGGAGCCCGTTCCGGGATGCGTTCGGTAATTTGACGGCTCAAATTGCCTTCAATCAATCCAATGGCGACAAGAACCGTTAAGCCAAGCCCAAGGGAAACGACAATGTTGGGCGTTGCCGCGCCGGGTCGGTAGAGGTTTGTCTGAACCATTCGCCACAGGGAACCGACCTCTGGTTTCCATTTGCGGGCCACTTGCATGACCAGATAGGCACCAAACCTCAGTAACAACAACGTCAGGATGGAGCCAACAATAAACCAGAGGGCAAAAAACCGGTCAGACGAAGTGATCAGGGTGCAGAGTGCCAAAAGCCCACTGCCCACAACCATGGCCGCGACATAGACGGCACGTGGCCGCTGAAACGTTGTGTCGAGACTAAATCGGAATAATTGAGCCGCACTGACATCACGGGCCCGACCAAGTGGCCAAAGGGCAAACGTGATGGTCGACAATAAACCGAATATCGCGGCGATCAGTGTTGGTACGAAGTAAATGCCGATGGCCGGGCGGACTGGCAACTGATCTCCAATGATTTCAAGCAGAACCAGGGGGGCGCCGGCGCCCACGATCAAGCCAGCGAGTATGCCGATGCAGCCAATCATCAGGATTTGCATCATGTAAATATTAAAAACCAACCCGCCCGGCGCGCCCAGACACTTAAACGTTGCAATGGTTTCGGTTTTTGTATCCAGGTAACTCCGCACCGCGCCCGTAATGCCCAAGCCACCGACCAATAAAACGGTTAAACCGGTAAAGGACAAAAAGAGCGTCATCCGTTCCAGAAACCGCTTGATTCCGGGCGCTGCTTCTTCCGGCGTGCGCAGCCGCCAACCGGCTTTTGGAAAAGTTTCCGTCAGCGTTTGCTGCCAGGCTTTCGAGTCCGTACCGATGGGTAAGGTCATTTTATAGTGATAGCGGAGTTGGCTGCCGGGTTGCACGAGCCCCGATTCCCGCAAGGCGTCCAAATGAACCATCAGGCGCGGCCCCAGGCTGAAAACACTGGCCACCCGGTCCGGCTCGGTTTCAATCAGGCTGCGGACCTGCAGGGTGACGGACCCGAGCTTGATCGTATCCCCAAGTTTCAGATTTAAACGGCTGAGCAAGTTGGGATCGGCTGCGGCTCCCCACGTGTCGCCCTCACGCGCATAGATCGTCGACGCGTCCAGCATCGGTTCGGTCAACAAGGCACCAACCAGTGGATAGGCCGTATCCACGGCTTTTAGTTCAACCATAGCCCGGCGCTCGCGGGTGTCCGTTGGCCTGACCATGGCACGCATGGTGATGGTTTCTGAAAAACCCGTCGATTGGTTTTTTAGATAGGTCAGTTGCTCTGCAGTGGCGGCACGGTGCAAGAGGCGCAGATCAATATCTCCGCCCAAAAGTTGTTTGCCGTCATCGCGCAGTCCCCCCAAAACAGACTCGCTCAAATTGCCAACTGCGGCAATTGCGGCAACGCCCAAGAAAAGACAGGCCAGCAAAATACGAAAGCGGCCAACGCCACCACGCAACTCACGCCGCGCCAGCCGCCAACTCAGCGCCATATCAGACATTCGGATCAACCATTCGTCACAGGTGCAGCGTCACTCACAATTTTGCCATCGGCAATTTTAACAAGTCGACCGCATTTGTTTGCAAGCTCTGTTGCGTGGGTAACAAGAATAAGCGTGGTGCCATAGCGATCGCGCAAATCAAATAACATCTGCATGACCTGTTCGCCGGTCCCTTGATCGAGGCTGCCGGTCGGTTCATCTGCCAACAGAATTTCAGGCTCCGTCGCAAAGGCTCGCGCCAGTGCGACGCGCTGTTGCTCGCCGCCTGACAATTGGCCTGGATAGTGTGTGATCCGGTGCCCCAACCCGACGGCCTCAAGCTCTTTTTCGGCACGGGCAAAGGCGCCGGTTTGGCCGGCAAACTCCATAGGGAGAGCGACATTTTCAAGGGCCGTCATCGACGGCACCAAATGGAAGTTTTGAAAAACAATGCCAATATGGTCGCGTCGAAAGGCGGCCAGACCATCCTCATCAAGCCCCTGAAATGGCGTCCCGCAAGCCGTGACAGCGCCTGATGTTGTTTTTTCAAGGCCGGCGGCAATCATCAGTAAAGACGTTTTGCCCGATCCCGACGGCCCGACAACGCCGACCGTTTCGCCCCGTCCAATTTCAAGATTAATGCCGCGCAAGATATGGACAGGACCTGCATCACTCCCTAGTTCTAAATGCACGTCTTGAAGTTTAAGGGCGGGTTCTAAAGAATGGGATATGACCATGTTCATGAAAAAGCAAAATCCAGATGTGTTGTCAGCGATGGGGCCCGCAGCCGTGTTAGCCCGTAATCGAGCAATTGTAAAAGACAACCCCTCTCCGCGATATGGGGTATTGAACCGCCTTGTCAATATGGCGCTGGTGCTGGTTTGCTTATTGATGTCCTTTCAGGTGGCGGCATCGGAACCGGTGCGTGTTTTAATGTTGGGCGATAGCCTTACCGCTGGATACGGCCTCGTCAAGGGGCAGTCGGTGCCCGCACAGCTCGATGCAGCACTAAAAGCGGACGGATTGGACGTGTCGGTGATCAATGCCGGGGTGTCGGGGGATACGTCCGCAGGGGGACGCGCCCGTTTGGGATGGGCGATGGCCGATGCGCCCGATGTCCTGATTGTCGGGCTCGGGGCGAACGATGGGTTGCGGGGCCTTGACCCGAAAGATACTTCCAAAAATCTGGAGGCGATTATTATTGAAGGCAAGAAAGCCGGTGCCCGCGTCTTGCTGTTGGGTATGTTGGCGCCGCCGAACTTGGGCCCGGAATACGGTGCCGAATTCAATCGTATCTACCCTGACCTGGCTCAGAAAAATGACGTCGCTCTCTACCCATTTTTTTTGGAAGGTGTCGTTGCCGACCCTCAACTTAACCAAGCCGATGGCATTCACCCAAATCCGCAAGGAGTCGCGACAATTGTTCGCAACATCATGCCAATCGTAAAAGAAGTTCTCGAGACGGCGCGAAATTAAAACAAGACCCATCTGCAAAATTTCGATAGCATGAGCTTGCGGGGGCGCAGATTACAGAGGAAAAAATCCTTTAATGACCACAATCACAAATGTCTCTCTCGCCCATTCACAAGCTCCCGATTGGGTCGCGTCCGCCAAGGAAATTGAAGCCCAGTTGATGCCCTTGCCGCCGCTTGAACCGGGATATACCTGGCTCGCTTTTATTTATGGAACCGATGCGCTGGCTGACGATCTTTCAAGCATCCTGACCTATTTGAAGCAAAAGACGGAAATCAGCCATTGGGTTGGAAGTCTGGGCACAGGGATCTGTGTCGGCAGGAAGGAAATCATGGATGGTGCCGGGTTAGCGGTTATGGTCCTTCAGCTTCCCGACACTGCCTTTAGCGTCTTTCCCGCCTTTAAAGCGGATGTCGATGAAATTCCGGATCGCAAACGCCAGTGGTCCCGTGCAAAGATGCCGCCTTTTGGCATCGTTCATGGCGACCCGACGAATGCAAATATTGTCGATCTGATCGAAGACCTTTCGATGGAAATTGAAAACCTGGCACTGGAGGTGCCGGGCTTTTTGGTCGGCGGGTTAACCTCTTCCCGACGTGAGTTTCATCAAGTTGCGCAAACCGTCACAGAGGGTGGTTTATCGGGTGTTTTATTTGCGCCGGAAATCGAAGTTGCGACGGCGCTCAGTCAGGGGTGTGCGCCTCTGGGGCCAAAGCATCGCATTACGGATGCGCGTGGCGGCGTTGTTTTATCTTTGGATAATCGGCCAGCGCTTGAGGTCTTCAAAGAAGACATCGGTGAATTGCTGGCACGTGATCTGGCGCGGGTTGACGGATATATTCATGCCGCCATTCCCATCAGTGGATCTGACCTGGGTGATTATGTGGTGCGCAGCTTGTTGGCTGTTGACCCCGAAAACAACTGGATTGCAATCGCGGGTGAACCGGAAGTCGGCGAACAGGTGATGTTCGTCCGGCGTGACCCGAAAGCGGCAGAGGAAGACCTGATGCGGATGGCGGCACAGCTAAAAGGCCGCTTGCCAGGCCCGCCAAAGGCGGGTGTTTATTTTTCCTGTGTTGGCCGGGGGCCGGCGTTGTTTGGCGCGGAAGGGGCCGAAGTTGGCATTCTTGCCCGTACGCTGGGGGATTTTCCTCTGGTTGGATTTTTTGGTAACGGCGAAATCTCAAATAACCGCTTGTATGGATATACGGGCGTTCTTTGCCTTTTCTTGTAAACGCATAACAGTCAAATCGCTTAATGGAATCAAAAAAATGAAAATAAATGAATTGGGACGCACGGGTATTCGTGTCAGCAGACTGTGTTTGGGTACCATGACCTACGGAAGCCAGAACACGGAAGAAGAAGGGCACGCACAAATGGATCTGGCCGTGGATCATGGTGTCAATTTTTTCGATACCGCCGAGATGTACTCGTTTCCAGTGGATGCGAAAACATACGGGCGCAGTGAGGAGGCGATCGGTAGCTGGATGCAGGCGCGCGGAAACCGAGACAAGGTCGTCATTGCAACAAAAATAGCAAGCACGGGGTCGCGCTTTGCCCACGTGCGCGATGGCGATCCGAAACTCAACCGCACACATATTCGACAGGCCGTAGATGCGTCACTGAAGCGCCTGAAAACAGACTACATTGATCTCTACCAAACCCACTGGCCCGAGCGACCTACCAACTATTTCTCCCGCTTGGGTTACGAGCATGATGATAGCGCAACGGACTGGACACCCTTGGAAGAGACCCTTGATGCGTTGGCCGAGCAGGTTACGGCCGGAAAAATTCGGGCGATCGGCGTTTCCAACGAAACCCCCTGGGGGGTTGGTAAGTTGCTGTCATTAGCCGAAAGTGCCGGATTGCCGCGCATTGCCAGTATTCAGAACCCTTATAATCTCCTCTGTCGAACGTTTGATATCGGACTGGCTGAAGTCGCGATTCGCGAAAATTGTGGATTGTTGGCCTATTCGCCACTTGGATTTGGGGCTTTGACCGGCAAATATTTAAACGGCGCATTGCCGGAAGGGTCTCGCCATAAACGATACCCGAGCTACATGCGTTATTTTAATCAGAATGCCGTTGTTGCGACCGAAAAATATTTCAAGTTGGCGACGGACCATGGTTTGAATTTAGCGCAAATGGCTTTGATATACGTTAATTCGCGCCAGTTTTTGACGTCTAATATTATTGGAGCTACAAATCTCGAGCAGTTGAAAATGAACCTTGCAACGGAAGATATGACGCTGTCACCAGACGTTTTGTCCGCCATTGAAAGCATCCATAATGAAAACTCTAACCCAGCCCCTTAATCACGGTCACATTTCTATCATTTGCGAACACAGAATTCAGGGGTAAGGTTCTTTCAGGAGTTGGTTATGCGGTTATTTATTGCCCTGCCGTTACCGAACGACATTCGTTCAGCACTCGCCCAAATTTGTGGCGGTATTGCGGGTACGCGCTGGGTCGAGCCTGAAAACTTTCATATCACCATGCGGTTTATTGGCGAAGCCGGGCGTGGCGAAGCCGATGATTTGCACACAGAACTATCGGCCATTCGGTTCCCGGAATTTGACCTTGCCTTACGTGGCATAGGTACCTTTGAGCGGCGCAGCCACGTGCATATGCTTTGGGCCGGTCTTGATCTGGCGCAACCTGTGATCGAACTACATGATCGTATTGAGGCCGCCGCCGTTCGCGCCGGGTTCAAGAGAGAACAGCGTAAATTCAAACCCCATGTCACGCTGTGTCGGTTTAAATCCTATAACATGCCCGACCTTGGGCCTTATCTGGAAATGAACAATGCGTTCTCGACGCCCGAATTTACGCTAGACCATTTTAACCTCTACCAAAGCCGATTGGGTCATGGTGGTGCCCGTTATGAGATTCTGTCTGAATATCCACTTGAGCAAATGGTCTATTATGGTGAAGACGCCGCCAGTATTCGAATTTAGGCGACAGCTTTTTTATCCCCAATAAAACGGCTCTTCGATGTCGGGCTATGACGGCTCAAGCCATGGCGCATAGGTTTTGGCAGCATCAAGAGCCATGGCTTCCGTCATGAAGGGTTTTTCGGCGTGGCCCCCAATGGGGAACCATCCCGTAAGATCTTCCGTATCACGGCGATATATTTCAAAGCCAAACTGCCCATCGGGGCGTTCAAAAACATCAACGCAACGCCCACCATCTGCTGTTTCGATTGAACGGAGGACTCGTTTTTTCAACTGATGTCTCACATGTTGTGGCTGAATGTAAGGAAACAATAAAATGCGGGAAACGGCTCAGGCGCTTGTTTATAGATAGGATTATGCAGAGATAAACGTGAATGGGAAAGGTCGAATACGATGTCAGTCACCGCGCCCTTAATATCCGAACTCGATGCCCGCGTCCGTCAGATCATTGATACGTGCACAGCCTGCGGAGCGTGTGTGCAAGCCTGTCCGACCCCTGGCGTGACCGGCACAGATGTCAGTCAACCAAAGGCCGTGGCCGCTGGTGTCCTCGATATATTAAACGGCTATTCGGCGGGCGACATGTCGAAGCGCTGGGCTCAGGAATGCTGCGGGAGCGGGAGCTGCTTAACCGTTTGTGACGTTGGGATAAACCCCAGGTTCATGCTCACCATGGCGCGACGGTCTATGGCGGAGCGCAAGGCGGCTGATGAACGAAGAGCTGGCGGCAAAAATGCCTTCAAAGCGATGAGCCGGGGTGTCCGGGTGATCTCACGCCTACAAATGCCGCCAGAGGTGATGGCTCGCCTTAGTCCGGCATCGCATCCTGATCGCGACGCGCCTCCGGACCTGGTTTTCTATACAGGCTGCAATATGCTTAAAACGCCACATATCGGACTGTTATGCCTGGACGTTCTTGATCGATTGGGTGCGACATATGAAGTATTTGGTGGGCCTTCAAATTGCTGCGGTATCCTGCAATTCAGACCGGGGGATACGGAGAATTCGGCGCGTCAGGCCGGCCGGACATTAAAACGGATTTCGGACCGGGGGCCCCAAACACTGGTTTCATGGTGCCCAACGTGTCAGATACAGTTTGGTGAAACATTTTCCTCAAACCCGTCTGCCAGCCGGCAAATGGATATGAAAATGCTTCCTGTTTATCTGGCGTCCCGTTTGGATGCGTTAAGACCTTTAATGACAGAACCGGTTCGCAAGCGGGTCGCTTTGCATGAATATCCCGGTTCGGAAGGCGTGATTGAGAGTGTTCATAAACTCTTATCGGCTATTCCGGGGCTTGAGTTGGTTGACCTTGGGATCACGAGTATGGGTTACCAGTTGACCTCTTTGTCAACAATGCCGGAAAAACAAAGGCAACATATCGCAGAGAGTCTGGGTAAGGCCGAACAGGCAGGTGTCACCACATTGGCCGGTATCTTTCATGCCGATCACCGCGAGTTGGTGTCGCATGAAAACCAATGGCCCTTTGAAATCATCAATTACATGGAACTGATTGGCCAAAGTATGGGGCTCAACCGCCCGGATCTGTTCAAGAGACTTAAGCTAATGCAGGACGTCGATGCGATCGTGGCGGAAACGCACGACCTGATCGAGGTCCACAACCTTGATCTCGAAGAGGTGCGCGACGTCATCCTTAAAGACATACTGGAAGATCAGTATTTGCCCCTTGATCGCACACAACACCCGGCAATCGACAGGATCGTTGCAACTTAGAAGGCCTATGCTAGATTACGCATATGGCTTCTTTCTTTTCAAAACTCTTCGGTGGTGGCTCAGGCGGTGATGATGCGGGACCTAAAAGGGGTGACCCGGTTCCACACGATGGTCTGATCATCAGGGCGGCACCGCAGTCGGAAGGTGGCCAGTTTCGGCTTGCCGGTGTGATCATTAAAGAAACCGAAACGGGTGATTTGGAGCGCATGTTCGTGCGAGCTGATCTGTTCACATCGCGCGAGGAAGCAGAGGATTATTCGATCCGCAAGGGAAAGCAAATCATTGATGAGCAGGGGCAGCGCCTGTTCGCAGATGGGGCTGACACAGGTCGCGCCTGAGCTCTTCTGTTGGTTTATTAAGCTTTTTCGGGCTCTTGTTCACCGTAAAAAACAAAGTTTTCCGGTGTTTCACCAGATGCCGCACGCATAAAGTTTTCAGCAACAAATTTCCATCGACGCTTCCACATGCTATGGCTAGAAGCGCTTTCGTGGGCACTCAATAAAACGTTATCGAGCTTCTCGAACGGGTAAGCACTGGGCCAGACTTCTTCTTTTCCAGGTTGATTGTATTTGTACCAGACGTCCAATACGCCACCGCCAATTTGATGTGATTTCAGGGCATCATAAAGTGCCGTTTCATCAATTACGCGCCCTCTTGCGACGTTAATGATGATGGCGTCGGGTTTCATCAGTGACAGTTGGTCTTTGCCTATCAAACCTTCGGTTTCGGAATTAAGATCGCAAGCCACAACTACGAAATCACTTTCTTGAAGTAACTGGTCCATTTTATCGGGTGTGCCCAGCCAATCGAGCAGTTCTGGTGTCGGTTGTTTGCTGCGGCGGGTTCCAATAACGCGCATGTCAAAAGCTTTGGCACGTTTCGCAACTTCGAAGCCAATATGACCATAACCAATGATGCCAACGGTGGTATCACGCAATTCGCCGTGCAGCGTGTTTTCGCCAGGGGCCTTGCCGTTCCAGCCGCCATCGCGGAACCGTTGATCCAGAATACGCAGACCCAGGCTCATTTCCAACATGCCGCCAAGGACAAATTCGGCGATGGCGCTTTCGTGCTCAAAGGTATTACAGACGGGAATTTTAGCCGGCATGGTCGCCGGCGAACAAAAATCATATCCCGTCCAGGGAATTTGAAACAGTTTCAGATTGGGAATTGCCGGCCATCGTTCTGTCGGGATCCCACCTCCGACGATACAATCGGCCTTTGCGGCCATTTCAACAAATTCCTTAGGATCATTTTTCGCCGGGTCCCAAACCAAAACTTCCCACCCGTCGTCCAGATGTTGCTCGAGGAGATGGGTGTATTGAACGGCAATCCGGCCTTGGACGAGTGCAGTGGGCATGGCGAAATCCTCTTTTTAAAAAGTGTTATATTACGGCTTAACTTGCCGGTGCCCAATTTGCAATAAGGTCCGGCAAGGTTTCCATGTCAGAAAAGATCAGGTCCGGTTCCTGGCGTGCGAGATGCTCAATATAAAGGTCATCACAATGGCTGGCACCGACGTATCCAAAGACCGTCATGCCAGCGGCTCTGGCAGCCATGATCCCAAATTTTGAGTCTTCGATAACAAGGCAATCCGCGGGTTGGATGTCGAGTTTCTGTGCCGCATGGAGGAACAGATCTGGCGCAGGCTTCGGTCGTTCGACATCGTATCCGCTATAGAGGTGGGGCGCGAAATGATCGAGCAGGGAGGTGGTCGTCAGATTATTCCTGATTTTCTCTGGTGGCCCTGAAGACGCGACACATTTTTTGTGAAGGAGGCCCTTCAAGGCAATATGGATGCCGGGAACGGGTTGGAGATCGTTTTTGAAGGCCTCCGTGTCGCGTTTGCGAAGGTTTGGAATAAAATCGTCGGGTAAAGTCACGCCTTCAGCACGAATTTGTTCGACCATTTTTGGCAAATACCCTCCAATAAAACGTTCTCTACAGCGCTTTGATGAGATCGGATAACCATGATCGGTCAGATGATCAGCGAGCGTCTGGTTGGAGATCATCTCGCTATCGACAAGAACGCCGTCACAATCAAAAATAATAAGCTCGGGGTAAGCCATCTAGACTCCAAATCGTTTGAGGGTACGATCAACCGACGATACATAGTCGCCGCCGAACAGGCGCACATGCACCAATAGTGGATAGAGATTGTATAGATCACACCGTTCTTCAAAGAAACCTGGTTCTATGGCACGATGTTCTTGATATGCCTTGAAAAATGGATCGCCCAATGTGGCGAAAAGGGTTGAATAGGCGAGTTCGATTTCAGCGTCCGCATAATAGATGGCAGGATCAATAAAAGCTGATATTACACTTTCAAAACAAAGTATATTACCCGCCCACAAATCACCATGGATTAAGCTTGGTTGTGCCGGCTCTATCAAATAATGGTCCAATTTATCCGCCAGGGTTTCAAGGCGCCGGCGCATTGGTGTCGGCAGGTTACCTGATGTCTCGGCCAGACCAGCCATGTAGAGAAGCCGTTGATCGCGGAAAAAAGGAATCCATTCGGTAGCCTTTGAATTGGGTTGGGGCAACGGACCAATGAGTGTGTTTGTTTCGAATCCGAAATAAGATTCTGTATGGCTGTGCAGCCGAGCGAGATGGCGTGCAGCGTCAACTTGTGCACGATCTGTTAAAGATGCATCGTTACGAACGTATTCCAAAATCAGCAGAGACTTGCGAGCAACATAAACTTTGGGGACAGGTAGCTGTGTATGGTCTGCCAAATAGCGAAGCATATCGCCTTCAATGCGCAGATCGTTATCGCCCGCCATAGTTTTTGCAACGCACCTGCTGCCATTGGCGAGTTTGACATCAAAAACGCTGCCGATACATCCACCTTGCATGGGGGTTGCGGTCAAGACATCGGAGCCGACGGCCTTGGCAATTTCGTCGTGAAGCGTCATTGGTGCAGGCTCATAAATGATGGGTTTGTCGAATCTCGGTCAACAGTCCCTGTCCGGCGTTTTCAAGGAGAGAAAAAACACCATCGAAACCGTCATCATAATAGGGGTCGGGAACATCTTTTTGCTCCACACCTGACGCAAATGACAGGCACATCCGAATTCGGCTGTGTTCCCCGTCAGGGCATAACGCGGAGAGCTTGAGGTGATTCGAACCGTCCATGGCAATGATATAATCAAATACATGAAAATCGTCATCGCACACCTGTCGGGCTTTCTGTGAACTTAAGTCGATTCCCTTTCGTTTTGCAGTTTCCTGAGCCCTTTCATCAGGGGGGCCGCCGATATGCCAATCACTGGTGCCCGCGGAATCGACAGTAATGCTCTCCGCCAGACCTGCCTCTTCAACAAGTTTTCTAAAGATACCTTCGGCAGTTGGTGAACGGCAGATATTTCCTAAACAGACAAACAATACGCGGATCACGATATTTCCCCTTGGCGGATAGACATCGGTGATTATCATGAGCGATCACGGGGAGCGCAAGGAAATGGTCATTCAGCCAGAATCGCAAATTGTCATATTAACCGGCGCCGGGATTTCAAAAGAATCCGGGCTTGAGACATTTCGTGACCGCGATGGAATCTGGTCAACGGTGCGAATAGAAGACGTGGCGACGCCAGAAGCCTTCGCCAGAGATCCAGACCGCGTTCACGGGTTCTATAACGCCCGCAGAGATGCCTTGGCAAATCATGATGTTCCGGCGAATGCCGCACATCTTGCTCTTGTGGAACTGGAACAAAATTGGCCAGGCCGGGTCCTGATCGTCACCCAGAATATTGACGACCTTCACGAAAAGGCAGGTTCAAAAAATCTTATTCACATGCATGGCGAACTGTTGAAAGTGCGATGCAATGCCTGTGCAGGGGTCTCTCCCTGGCGAGATGCACTTAACCTATCCAGCGCTTGTCCCCGCTGTGCAGAGGTCGGTCGCCTTCGGCCCGATGTTGTTTGGTTCGGTGAAATGCCGATGCAGATGGAACGGATAACCCGCGCCCTTTCGCAGTGTGATGTTTTTGTTTCCATTGGCACATCAGGCAACGTTTATCCGGCCGCCGGGTTTGTTCATGAAGTCAATACCAATGGGCGCGGCGCACGGACGGTTGAACTCAACCTGGAAGCCTCAGAAGGTGCCAGTCAGTTTGGCGATCTTCGTTACGGGCCCGCAAGCAGGATCGTTCCAGCTTTTGTTGTCGAACTCCTGGCAATGTCATGAGCCGACAATTCGCATCCTTGTTGGCGGATATCCGATCGTGCCAAACCTGTGCCGCTGACTTGCCACTTGGTCCGCGGCCCATTGTTCGCGGAAAACAGACGGCCCGAATTCTTATTATCGGGCAAGCACCGGGCACGCGGGTACATGAAACCGGCGTCCCCTGGGATGATAAATCGGGCGACCGGTTGCGTGACTGGATGGACGTGCCGTCCGATGTTTTTTATGATGAAAGCCGTATCGCCATTATGCCCATGGGATTTTGTTATCCAGGCCGGGCCGATAAAGGGGGGGATTTGCCACCCCGCAGCGAATGTGCGCCTCTATGGCACGAAGCGCTTTTGGCCCATTGGACAAATAGAGAGCTAACTCTGCTGGTTGGGAGCTACGCGCAAAACTACTATCTGCGCGGCAAAACAACAAAAACAATGACCGATACTGTTGGCAACTGGCGTGCCTATCTGCCAGCGATCATCCCGACGCCGCATCCCAGTTGGCGATCCGGACTTTGGCTGAAAAAAAATTCGTGGTTTGAAGCGGATGTTCTGCCAGAACTCCGCAAACGGGTTTCAAACCTGCTGTGATTGATCAGCGCTTTTTTGCGCCGACTTCATCCATTAGCTGCTCTAGAACGTCATAGGGTTGCGCACCGACAAGCCCCTGACGGTTGCAAACAAACGTCGGCACGCCGGTAACGCCGTATTGGTGCGACTTGGTCCAGTCGGCATCAACGGCATCTTTGTATGTGCGTTTTTCCAGCACAGAGCGGGCCTCCGCCTCATCAAGGCCGACCGATTTTACGATATCAACAATGACCTCGATATCGCCAACATTTCGCCCATCGACAAAATAGGCTTCGTAAAATTTGTCGTGGATCGCGTCGCCACCGGGTTGGGTTGTGGCCCAAGTGCCGATTTCCTGCGCTAATCGGCTGTTATAGGTATACACCCGGTCCTTGAACGGCAGGCCCTCTGCATCCATCAACTTTTTCATATTGCTGTTTTTATTTGCAATATCTTCAGGGCCGGTGCCAAACATGTCAGCCAGCGTGCGCCCCTCCTGCGGGGTGTCGGGATGCAACGGGAAATGCACCAGCTTGACTTCGATATCGTAATTTTCTTTGAGTTTCTTGACCCGGTTGTCGCCGAGATAACACCAAGGACAGACATAATCGGAAAAAACTTCAAGAATTATAGGCTCGGACATGCATCGTCTCCAAAACAGCGGTTAAACGTCAACTTAGTGAGACTTGGCAGAAATTCAAATTGCAATTGGGCTAATCGATCAGAAATCGTCAAATAGTCTTGTCTTTTATTCGCTAAAGACCGATGGAATAGAGATGCAACTCCTGTCTGACAATATCCGCGCTGCCGGCTTTATGAGTTTGAGTATGGCCGGTTTTGTGTTGAACGACACACTCTTGAAGTTAACATCAGAAGATTTGAGTTTGTTCCAATCAATTCTGATTCGCGGCGTTTTTGCGTCTTTCCTTATCGGTTTGCTGGCTTGGCACAAAAAAGCACTTTTTGTCCGCGTGCGTAAGGCGGACCGTTGGATCATGGGAGTGCGTCTAGTTGGCGAGATCGGCGGAACCATTTGCTTTTTGACGGCCTTGTTCAACATGCCGATTGCAAACGCGACGGCGATTCTCCAGGTGTTGCCACTTGCCGTAACGTTGGCGTCTGCCGTGTTTTTAAAGGAGAAAGTCGGCTGGCGGCGCTATAGCGCGATTGCCATCGGGTTCGTCGGCGTGCTGATTGTGATCAGGCCCGGATCTGAGGGTTTTAATGAATATTCGTTCTGGGTGATCGGCGCCGTAATTTTTATCGTGTTGCGTGATTTGGTGACACGAAAATTATCGTCCGATGTCCCGTCTCTGTTCGTATCCTTCACGACGGCCGTCGGCATTACTGCAACCGCCGCTGTCTTGAGCCCGACCATGGTATGGCATCCCGTGACGTTGCATCATACGGGAATGTTGGGGGTGGCAGCTCTTTTCCTAGTCGTCGGATACCTGTTTAGCGTTATGACCATGCGGGTTGGCGATATCAGTTTTGCCTCTCCGTTTCGATATACGAACCTCATTTGGGCGTTGATTATTGGTTTGGTTATCTTTGGCGATTCGCTGGATCAGTGGACACTCATCGGCAGTACAATCATCGTTGCGACCGGTGTTTATACTTTTTACCGGGAGCGGAGAAAGCATTTCCCACCTGCACAAAATTCTGCAGATCAGAATTCTTGACATCTTTGTTTATAGGGAGCAATGATCCGAACCGATGGGTTAAGCTCATGTATTTGAGCTTAACTGAAACGTTTTGGTATGGTCGCAAGGGTCGACACACGCATGCACACGATTGCTGATAATGATCTGTTCCATCGGTTGGCTTTTGATAATCCCTGGTGGGAACTCAAGGCAGATACCAAAATTCAGTTCAAAAACCCTCCCAAACGCATTTACTACAAAGCTTTCTTCGATCGACTGACGACCAGCACGTCAGGGCATATCCTGGCTTTGGCGGGGCCGTTGCGGGCTGGAAAAACGGTTATGCTGCGGCAGGCTGTTTCAGGCTTGATCGAGAACGGTGTGAAGCCCACCAGCGTTTTTTACTGCAACATGACCGTCCCCAGTTATACGGCGACTGATCTGGCGACCCTCTTTGAAATGTTTTGTCGTCGATATCGGCATGGGCCGGACGCTGAACTCTACATCCTCTACGATGAGATCCAGTACGTGAAGGAATGGGAGAAGGCGCTGATCCAGTTGTCCAAGATGCGGCCCAATGCCCGCATTGTTGCGGCCGTGTCGTCGGGCGCACCGGCGATAACGACGGGTATGAAAACCCATGATGGGAAAATTACAACCCACGTCTTACCGCCCCTCACTTTTTTGGAATTTCTTCAGTTTCGTGATTCCGAACAAGCTTTGTTTGGTGATTTGCCGGAGGGTGCCGAGGCAAAAATGGCCTTGCGTGCCAATGCCCTGCCGGCCCTGAATACGGAGTTTTATCGCTATATCAATTTTGGTGGCTTTCTTGAAGGCATCGTGATGTCGAAAGAAGGGACGCCGGCCCCCACATTTATTCGTGACGGGGTTGCTGATCGCGTTTTACACAAGGATCTGGCCAGCCTGCACGGGGTAAATGATGCACAGGAACTCAACCGTTTGTTTGGGGTTCTGGCCTTTAATACCGCGCGCGAGGTAACAATTGATGATTTGGCTAAATCCGTTGGCATTGCGAAAAATACACTGCGAAAGTATCTGGATTACCTGGAGTCAGCATTTCTTATCCGTCGTTTGCCCCGCGTCGACCGCGATGCCAAGCGTTTCCAGCGGGCGGTCTCCTTCAAAGTCTATTTGACGGCCCCCTGTCTTTATGCGGCGCTCTTCGCACCGGTTGCCAGAGACGACCAGTTTTTTCATCGATTGGCTGAAACGGCTTTGGTTGGGCAATGGCTTGGAACCCCCGAAATGGCAAATTTGGCTTACGCCAGCTGGCGCGGCGGCAGTATCGATCTATTGATCATGAACCCGGATACGGGGAAGCCTGATCACGTTTACGAAATTGACTGGAACAACCGGTATGGCCGTCCGGGCAAGGGGCCTGAGGAACTGGTTGGTTTTGTCGAAGGAACCAATCGAAAGGCAGACGCCTATATTCTCACCGGCGGCATCGCGCGCCCTGCCTCGATGCGGGGAATCGACATAACTCTGGCTCCAATGGCGCTTTATGCCTATTGGCTTGAACGTGGGCGCTCACTAAAAAGCTATTAATACCAATAGTTTACAAAAATAAAGGCTTTCATTTTCAATTTTTTGAAAGTGGTAAGGTTTGCTTCAGCTTTTTTTCATAGGATGGCACCATCGATTCGTCGAAGAAAATTTTGTATGCGCATTAAATGAAGGCAGAAGCCGTGAAGTTTATTAAAAAAACAAGTTTTGCTCTATCAACCGTAATTATGGTTGCTTTTGGTGCCGCGCCGGCTCTGGCATCTGCCGATTGCGGAAAAATCCCCAATCTTAAAGCTTGGGGTGGGATAACCAATGCGCGGGTCGAATACTATGTTGACAGAAAATTAAATGGTGACTGGCAGCCTTATGTTGATCATTTGGCCAAGCAGCTTGAAAGCGTAAAAGGCATTCAAGAATCCGGCTTGTCGGCAAAAATTCGATATAAAAATCAGGATATCCGGCTTTCGGGCAAACGCCTTGATGCCTACGTCAAGGCCTCGGAAAAGCGTTTTGAAGTCGTTACCTGTCTGGCCGGCTTGTCAGAAGACCTGGATGCAACCGGTTTGGATGAGTTCGCGACGGCCGCCGGGTCTGCGACAGATGAAGCTCCGGTCAGTGAAGTTAAAATCAATAATACCCGGTCGCCCATTCAAAAGGCTTCCGTGTCGTCGAGCGCGCTTCGACTGAATATTTCGACGTCGTGTCAGGATGGAAACTCAATCTTTAAAGTGACCAACCGTGGCGCCGCGTGGCCGAAATCCAGCATTTTTCAAATTTATCGCATGGATGGCGAGGGAAAACAGATTATCAGTTCGCGCCGTATGCGTCTCAAGGCGGACCAGTCTTCTACATTCCAGATCAAAGCCAGCAAAAACCCAACGGGACAACTCGGCTTGTTTGTCGATCCTGCTTGGTACCAACGCGGATTTGATTACGACGCAACGGTACGTTGTCGATAAATATCAAACCTGTGATTGAGGTCACAGATTTATCTGAACGATAGCTTTATCTTAGGCGCAAGATCAAAACCGACTTAAGTTTCGATCCTCGAAATGGCAAACCGCTCGGAAACGGCGGGACGCAAAGACACCGGCCTAAACCCTGATCATCCGGGCATGGCAGCGGAACTACCGAAAGGAGACGTCATGTTAGCGCTCAAATTACCGCGATTATCTCAATTTCCCTGGATGAACCGTAAAACTCTCATCGTCATCGTTTTGGTAACCGGATTGCCGCTGCTTATGCTGGGCATGGCAAGATTTCTTGCAACCGATCTGCCGCGAGAAGATGTGTTGGAAGTTGCGCGCGCCGTCCTTGTTGAACACATGAACCGCAACCCGCCTAATAAAACCTGGGTCATGACGGCGACGCGAATTTCAGGAGATCATAAGCTTGAGATGGACGTCGATGTTGCAAATTTCGACCAGGCGGAAGTCATCATGTCTCGTTCAGGTCGCGTGCGCCATTCATACATGAAATTGGCATGCCCCGACCTGGAAGCCGATGTATATCGACTCTTGCCAGCGCAAGAGACAATCTGGATCCGCCTGCACTATAACGGCAAATCGATCGTCCGTGGTGCCTGCCCGCTCTCAAACTCCATGTTCTAAAGCGGTGAGGTGCAAGCTGGCTGGGCTGGGCTATTGACCCAGCCGTAGCCGCAATGCGTTCAATTTAATGAAACCTTCGGCATCGCGCTGATCGTATACATCATCTTCTTCAAAGGTAACGATGTCCTCGTCGTAAAGGCTGTTCGGCGATTTACGGCCTGTGACCATGACGTTACCCTTATAGAGCTTAAGGCGCACGGTTCCGTTGACGCGTTCACTTGCCTTGTCGATCAATGCCTGCAGCATTTCGCGTTCTGGAGAAAACCAGAAACCGTTGTAGACCATTTCCGCGTAGCGCGGCATGATCTCGTCTTTTTGATGCATGGCGCCGCGATCCAGGGTCAGACTTTCAACGGCACGACGAGCGTGGAAGAGGACCGTTCCGCCTGGCGTTTCATAAATTCCACGCGACTTCATACCGATAAACCGGTTTTCAACGATATCCAGTATACCAATACCGTTCTCGCCCCCCAGTTTGTTGAGCTTGGTCAGCAACTCAGCGGGTGAGAGTTTTTCACCGTTAATGGCAGTTGGGTCACCTTTTTCAAAATCGATCGTAATTTCCGTGACGACGTCCGGCGCATCCCACGGTGGAACCAAGCGGGTGTAGACATTGTCTTCTGCACCGACCCAAGGATCTTCCAGGACCTTTCCTTCAGAAGAAATGTGCAACAGGTTCGCATCTTGTGAATAGGGTGCTTCGCCACGTTTATCTTTGGGGACGGGAATCTGATGCTTTTCGGCAAAGTCGATCAGTTTGGTGCGGCTGTTCAAATCCCATTCCCGCCAGGGTGCAATAATCTTGATCGCAGAATTACATGCGTAGTAGCCGAGTTCGAACCGGACCTGATCATTTCCTTTGCCGGTTGCTCCGTGCGATACGGCATCTGCACCGACCTCGCGGGCGATCTCGATCTGGCGTTTGGCGATCAAAGGGCGGGCAATGGAGGTGCCCAACAAATAGGTGCCTTCATACAAGGCATTGGCACGAAACATCGGGAACACATAATCACGTACAAATTCTTCGCGCAAATCTTCAATGAAGATATCTTTGATGCCCATCATCTCGGCTTTTTGTCGCGCCGGCTCAAGTTCTTCACCCTGGCCCAAATCAGCCGTGAAAGTGACGACCTCGCAGTTGTAGGTGTCTTGCAACCAACGCAAAATCACGGATGTGTCCAAGCCGCCAGAATAGGCGAGAACTACTTTTTTTATGTCTTCAGTCATGCGGGGTAAATCCTATTTGCACCAATGTCGATGGAAAGCGCGCGCAGTATAATTAAATGTGCCGCTTCGGCAAGGACCAGCCTTGCCATAGGTGCTTTTAGCTCCTTATAACAAATATATGAACCTTCTTAAGATTCAAACGCCGGCTCTGATTTTGGATAAAACCAAAGTTTCTGCCAACATTTCGCGGATGAGCACCCATATGAAGACCTTGGGTGTTGATCTGCGTCCACATGTCAAAACGTCAAAATCGATTGACGTGGCACGACTGGCATTGGCCGGAAACTTCGGTGGTATAACGGTTTCGACGTTACGTGAAGCAGAGTATTTTGCCGGGCACGGCATTACGGACATGACGCTCGCTGCATGCATAGCACCGGCAAAACTGGACCGGGCCGCGGCCTTGCGGGCGAACGGGGTTGATTTAAAAATTCTGATTGATGATCTGGAGATGGCAAAGATCATCACCCGTCACGCAGGTGACCATCATGTTCTGATTGAAATTGATTGCGGGGAGCACCGAACCGGCATTGAATGGAACAGCCCAGAATTACTGGAGATCGCCAAGTGCCTCAGCGCGTCGACCAATGCACAATTGGCAGGGGTGCTTACACATGCTGGGCACTCCTATCATTGCCGCAGCGTCGACGACATGGCTGCCATCGCAGAAATTGAACGCGATGCTGTGGTTAAGGCGTCGGAGCGTATCCGGGATGCGGGTATGTCTTGTCGTGTCGTTAGTGTCGGCTCAACTCCGACAGCAACCTATGCCCGGGATTTAACGGGGGTAACAGAGGCACGTCCAGGGGTCTATATGTTTGGCGATTTATTTCAAGCTGGCATTGGCTCGTGTCGGATCGAAGATATTGCCCTGAGCGTCCTGACAACGGTCATTGCCCATCAAAAATCGCAAAATAGAATAATCGTTGATGCGGGTGGGCTCGCACTCTCGAAGGATCACTCGACCGGCTCCCTTGATGCCGATTGCGGATATGGCTTGGTGTGCGACGTTGTCAGTGGCGCACCTCTGGCGGGATGGAAAGTGGAGGGTGTGCACCAGGAGCATGGCGAGATTTCCGCAGAAACCCCCATTAACTTTGCGGAATACGCCATTGGAACGCAACTTCGGGTTCTACCCAATCACGCGTGTATGACGGCTGCTGCCTATAGTGCCTATCATGTGGCAACGGATGGCCGTGTTGCGGGTGAATTTGAAACATGGACGCGCTGCAACGGCTGGTAATAAAAGTGTGCACATAAGGTGCAGGCTGAATAAAACTCGGTAAAACCGGGGTTAACCGACAGCCGCTTGCCGTGACTTTCTTACCCGCTCGCTTTCCGATTTTAACTGACCACAGGCCGCCATGATATCGCGACCACGGGGCACACGTATCGGAGCTGAATACCCGCCATCCAGCAAAATTTCTGAAAAGCGTTTGATGACCTCAGGTTTTGAGCATTCGTAAGCCGCACCGGGCCATGGATTGAAGGGGATGAGGTTAAACTTCGCAGGAATGCCTTTAATCAACCGCAGTAATTCTCTGGCATCGGCTTCACTGTCGTTAATGCCATCCAGCATCACGTACTCGAAAGTAATACGCCGCGCATTGTTCGACGCGGGATAAGTGCGGCACGCGTTCAACAATTCCTTTAAAGGATACTTCCTGTTAATCGGCACCAGAACGTCTCGCAAATCATCCCGTACGGCATGCAGGCTGATTGCCAGATTAACGCCGAGCTCATGCCCGCAACGCTCAATTTCTGGCACCACACCTGACGTTGATAAGGTGATGCGGCGTTTCGAAAGGGCAATGCCCTCGCCATCCATGATAATTTTCAGAGCCGTTGCCACATTTTCATAATTTAACAACGGTTCGCCCATCCCCATCATGACAATGTTCGAGATCATGCGCCCGCCGTCTTGAGGCGTCGGCCATTCGTCGTAAGAATCGCGGGCCAGCATAAATTGGCCGACAATTTCTGCTGGTGTCAGGTTACGGACCAGCTTTTGCGTCCCGGTGTGACAAAACGTGCAGGTCAGAGTGCAACCCACTTGCGACGACATGCAGATGGCACCTCGGTCATCTTCCGGGATGTAGACGGTTTCCGCTTCGTTGCCATCTTCAAACTTAACCAGCCACTTGCGGGTTCGATCTGTTGAGGTTTGCTCCAGACCAACGTCCGGTTTGCGAACTTCATAACCGGCGATAAGTTTTTCGCGCAGCGGTTTACCAATGGTCGTCATTCGATCGAAATCGGTTTCGCCTTGATGATACATCCAGTGCCACAGCTGCTTCGCGCGAAATGGTTTTTCGCCAATGGCCAGCATTTCTTCTGCAAGCTGTTCGCGGCTGAGCCCAACCAAATTTTTATATGTATCTGTCATCACAAGGGGTCATATGGCAGCTTGTGGGCGATGGCAAAAGGAAAAAGTGCAAAATGCGCACGAATCCCGTCAAAAACTAGACTTTACAGGCAGCGCTAATGGCTTTGTAAGCGGCGGTAAAGCCTTTTAGGGAATAGGTGTCCGTTGTTAAGGTCCCGCGCAGGGATGTGCCCTTGACCGTCATTCCGGCACCCCGGATCATTTTCTTGACCAGGGCATCATCTGATTTGGAATCGTAGGCAAAAGCCGTTGTCTTCGACGTGAATAATTTGGTCGTGTCTTTGCCGATCACAATTTCGACTTCACTGTCCTTCTTGTAGGTGTAGCCTGCTTCAACACTAACCACGTTGGTGCTCTTTTCTGCAGGTCTATGGGTGACAATGATATAGGTTTTGCCGCGCTTTTTATAATTCCCGCGTGCTTTGGTCGCCGCAGAGGCCATGTAACAAATCAGGTTTTTACCTTCGCGTTCCGTGAACGCATCCCAATCACCAAAGCTGCCCAATGTCTGTTCAGCACGCAGAGACTGAGGGCTACCTATAAGGGCCAAGAGAGCAAAGAAAACGACGAGTAAATTGTTCCGTTTAAGCATGTGTTTTTTTATATCCTGAATGTTGCCTTGCCAAGGCTTTGTTGTAGTGGCAGAGATACTAAATGATAGATAAAAATCCGTTAACCGTTGAGGTTACACGCGGGGGTATGGTTGAGAGCCGACATCGCGTCCACGCCCTGGTTTGTGATGCCAGTGGAACCGTCATGCATGGCTGGGGTGATTTGGACATGTCCATATATCCCCGCTCTGCTATTAAGCCTTTTCAGGCGCTACCGTTTATCGAATCGGGCGCAGCAGACGCCGTTTCCGCGACAAAAGAAGAAGTGGCGTTCGCTTGTGCATCACACAATGGTGAGCAGCACCACGCGGATATGGCTAATGTCTGGTTAGAACGTATGGGCCTTGATCATCGTCACCTTGAATGTGCGGGCCACTATTCACACGAAGAAAAGACCCTGCATCAGCAATTGCGGCAAGACCAGGATATCACCAATGCCCACAACAACTGCTCGGGTAAACACTGTGGGTTTCTGTCGACGGCGCGTCATTTAGGCGAATCGCTGGAGGGCTATATCGCGAAGGATCACCCGGTTCAGGAACGCCTGCGCAGGGTTCTGTCCGAGCTTGGCGATTGCGATGTGTCGAACAGCCCAACCGGTATCGATGGCTGTGGCATTCCGGTGTTTGGTATGCCGCTCAGCGCTGTCGCTTTGGCGGCGGCACGGATGGCGGCACCTGAAGGCCTGGAAGCCAAACGTGCAACTGCTGCCAAGCGTATTACCGATGCCATGATGGCGTTTCCCTACAATGTTGCCGGTCAAAACCGATTTGATACCCATATGATGGTGGCCGGTAAGGGGACGTTTGCGACAAAGACCGGCGCGGAAGGCGTCCACGTCGCCATCTGCGTTGAAAGCGGTCTTGGTGTTGCCGTGAAATGTGAAGATGGCACCAAACGCGCTACCGATGTGGCGACGGCAAATATCTTGAATTTTTTGGGTGCGTTGGATGACACAGCATGTCACGCGGTTGCCCATCACTTAACGACACCGCTGACGAATGCAGCCGGGACGTTTGCGGGAGAAATTCGCCTGTCGGAAGGCTGGCAAGGCTAGCAGACCGGCTTTGTGGTTCCCTATTCGAGATTGCCCTGACAATCGACACCAGACGTCAAAATCGTTTCGTGACCTGACTTCGGTGTGCACTGGCGCGAGAACAGGTGCGACGGGAGCACCGACTTGAAGGTCGCTTCTATTGAACCTGCATACATGCCGCGGGCGAAAATACACGGGTAGTGCTGCACGATTTCGTGAATATCGCGGGCACCGTGCCAGTCCCTGAATTCTGCACTGGTAATCTCAAACCAGAAATCGTTTGCAGGCTGCAGTTTTTCTAATTGGTCTGAAAAGGGGTTTCCGACCATTTCGCTGCCCAATTGCAGGGCGTAGGAGCGGCTGGCGGCAGACCAGAAATAAATACGTGCACATTTATGGAAACGGCTATCATCGATGCCTGTCGCCACAGCCGTGCGCTCCTTAAACTGACGGTCCAGTTTAAGCATCGTCATCGACTGCGCAACGATCAGAGCGGCACAGGCGACGGTGAAGAAAATCTGGAGCGGACGCGGGCTAAGGTCACGGGTAACACGCAAGTCAACAAACTGCCGATAGAGCAATGCGATGCCGACGGTGCTCATGACCAAAACAGGGATCATGTAATGACCAGAAGGATGTTTGGCAACGATCAGTGCCTGCACAACATCGACCAGACAAAGCCCCGCCAGAAGTTTGCCGATAAGAGGAAAGCGTTCGCCGCGCTTTCTTGTGTGATACGCAAGATATGCGATCGTTATCAGGGACGCAAAAAAGACCGCAAAGAAAGCCGGGCGACTGGAAATGCGCACCAGTTGACCGGGATATTCCGACCAGTCAATGAACGGTTTTTTCACTTCACCAAGGGTTTGACTGCCGACGGCAATGTTGTTGATGTGGCCTATCAAATCTCCATATGATCCGGCTGCGGGAAGCGTGAAAATAAAAAGGGAGATCAGGCCCGCAATGGCATAAAGCGCAATGGAACGGACGTTCCACAACAAAATAACGGGCAGAAAATAGATGCCGATGGAGGTGATTTTCGTCGCCATGCCAAAGCCTGCAATAAGCCCGAATAAAACGGCATATGTGTCTGAGTTTTGCTCCAGTTGACGAGGCCGCAAGGCCAACAGAGCCACGCCAGATAGAACCAGAACGGTCGAAATGAGCAACGGTTCCGGGGCAACGTGGGTCATCCACTTGATATTCAGTTTGGAAATGAACGGGCCCAACTGCAATAAGACAATGACCAAACGGTCATTGAAGACCAGATAACCGCAAAGACCGATAAATCCAAGTGCCAGCGTATTGATCACCATCAGGGCCATGTGGATGAGATGAAGATAAGGCTCCGGGTCTTTCAAAACCAAATTTGTAATCTCGTCGGCAGAAGAAAATGGATGCGAAAGCTTGATTAACAGAGCACCCAGAACCTGGAGCGGGGTTCCCGGGTGTGCGATATGAACCGGCCAATTGAGATTAAGGATGTTGAGCGAGTCCAGTAAATACCAATAGTCCGGGTCCAAATTCGACCAAAGCCAAAAGGGGCCTGCATGACCCCTGAGAATAATTCCAGCGACCAATCCTGCAATGGGTAAGGCCCATATGGCTGTCCACGCGGGCAGAGTGATCGGGCGGAGTTCAGATAAGGGTAAAATTCGGGTGCTCAATCATTGTATCCTTCAGGCGGCGTATCGCGGTATGGCTCCATGCCAGAGCGAAAAATCTGCCCGCCATGTTGATGTTTAGGCAGCGCATCAAATTCGGTAGGACCTCCCGGCCGCGCAGGGCGACGCGGGAATTTCCCTAAACTCTTGACCCGATCGTACATGACAATAGCACCGGCGATACCGACGTTAACACAAAAAGACGTGGGGATTTTGATGATATGGTCACAACGTTCCGTCAGTTCTGGTGAGATGGAGCCACGCTCCGGCCCTAACACATAGGCTGCCTGACTGGGGTGGTGAAAGCTTGGGAGCTCTACGGCATCGGGTGTCAGTTCGATGCCAACCAGTGCGCACTTTTCCGGCAACTGGATCGTACTTAAGTCTGGAAACGAATAAAACGGGACATGGCCCAAACTGTCCGATGTGTCTGATTTTCCGCCTTCTTCACGGGTATAGGTGGCGGCCACCGTAAAGACAAAACTCGCACCAAAGGCGTGGGCTGTGCGGAACAGATTGCCCACATTCATTACTTTGTTGATACCTTCGACGCCAATGCCAAAATAGCCACGCATAGAGATTTCCTACTGGATGATTAATCGACTTGCGCATAACCTCCTAGAAAAGGCGGAATATTTCAAGGAGAGCGTTATGTGGGCGATGATATGCCGTGACTGGTGCGAGCCTGAACAACTGGAACTGGATGACGTCGAGCCCCCTGAATTGGCAGCGGGCGAGGTCCGCATCGGGGTCCGGGCGGCAGGCCTTAACTTCGCGGATACGTTGATGATCAAAGGTGACTATCAAGTCAAACCGCCGCTTCCCTTTAGTCCCGGTCTGGAAGTCGCCGGAGATGTTTTGGAGGTCGCCGCCGACGTCACAAAATTCGTACCGGGCGACCGCGTTATGGCGGTTGTGAATTACGGGGGGTATGCGGAAGAAGTCGCTGCGGCCGCGACAGACGTCTTTTTGATCCCCGATTCGCTGGGGTACGTGGAAGCTGCCGGGTTTCCGATTGCCTATGGCACGTCACATGTCGGTTTGCGCGATAAACTGAAACTCTCAGCGGGTGAGACATTGTTAGTGCATGGTGCCGCTGGCGGCGTTGGTTTGACGGCCGTTGAAATCGCAAAAAAAATTGGCGCGACAGTGATCGCGACAGCCGGTGGCCCCGACAAACTCAAAATCGCAAAAGACTACGGCGCTGATCATTTGATCGATTATAGAACGGAAGACATCCGCGCACGGGTAAAAACCATAACCCACGGAAAGGGCGTTGATGCCGTTTATGATCCGGTTGGCGGCGATGTCTTTACCGCATCCTTGCGCTCGACGGCACAGGGCGGACGCATTTTGGTGGTCGGTTTCGCCAGTGGCACGGTCGCCCCGGTCCCGGCCAATATATTATTAGTTAAAAACATCAGCGTTATTGGTTTTTATTGGGGAGCCTATCGTAGCCTTGGCCCGAGCCTGCTAGCACGCTCTTTTGAAGAACTACTGGCCTGGTCTAAAGCCGGAGACTTGCGGCCTCATGTCTCGCATACGTTCGATTTGGCAGATGCCTCGAAAGCCATGGAAATGCTCAAAAGTCGTAAATCAACGGGTAAAATAGTTTTAAAAATTTAAGGAATTGCATGTTCCATTGCGCTTAATCAGGTGCCCAGGTGTCTCTTAAGTGATTAAGCGAAAGTCTTCGGTACCCATGGATTGACCATTGATCATAATCTCTACCTTATGGGCGCCCGCGTAATGCTTGCGTGTGGTGAAATCTTTAAAGGTCTGAGATTTGGTTATGGTGATTTCTTCGTCGGGTTTGAGAACCAGTTCTTTGAGCTTAAAAACCTTTGGCGCACACTGGCCGGATTTTTTGACGTAGTGGATTTTGTAATCAATCGCCAGTTTTTGCGAAGTCGACTTTTTAGATTTTAGATCGAAGCCAAACTCAATCTTTTCACCCAACTGGATTTGGGTGGCATTGATTTGAAGCGGACTAACGATAATCTCTGGTTCAGCTTCGAAGTCAAACAGGGCAAAAGCGCGGGGATGGCCCTGCTTGAGCAAGCTGCGCGATGCATGTTTGGCAATCCAGGCACTATGGGGGTTTGATCTGTCCCAGGCATTAACCCAATCAAGCATCAGCTCCGGATTGTCTTTCGAGATATCGTTCAAATGATTGGCAACGGATTTGCGCACATAAAGCGCCTCATCAGCGCGCAGGCAATCGAGTATTTTGCGCGCCGGTGTTGGGTCTGCAATGAGCCTGGGGATCTTGAAGGACCAAGGCAGGCGCGGTCGGCTGCCTTCTGATGCCAAGCGGCGCACATGTTCGTTGTCACTTTCTGCCCATTGGGTCATGTGGATGATTGTCCGGTCAAAGTCGATTTTTAAAAATTCCCGAATGGCAAATTCACTTGATGAATAGCGGGTAAAATGTTCAAGCGCGTCGATCGATAATTCGTAATGATCACGGCCATAGCGACCGACGTAATCGGGAAACAGCATGCTGGTAAACGACATGTCGTAGGGGATAACCAGCGGATAAATAATTTCAAGAGTTTGTGCGTAATCATCTGGCAAAACGCCGTGCATGAGTTCCGTTGTTCGTCGCAGGCGGTCCATCAGTTCTCGATCATCAAGGCCGTCGAGAGCATCCGTCAGAAACGTACCGGCATCGAAGTTGGGGTATGCCTGATACAATCGGTCAGTGAAGGTCGTATAGAACTCTTCGTTGAACCAGTTTTTGAGCTCTTCCGCCACGCGTTGTCCCCTGATTTATTAGGATAAAGATAGGTCTTGCGCAAAATAAGCGCAGGATCCGAAAGAGCCAAGGGGGCATGGGGCTATTTCTTAAGACTGCTGACAAAGCGCAGAAGATGAGGGTACTACACCGGGCAAAATAACGCGTCCAGGTGTCAGGCCCTCGGCTCTTTTAAATAATAGATCAGGTCAAGAGGCGGCGGCGTAATCTCGGCCTGTGATAAAAGCCCATGAACCTGACCGCGATGGTGTGTCGCATGATTAAACAGGTGGGTCAGAACGTGATTCATTGGTGTTTCTGTTTTGGCAGGATCGGTAATGGGTGTGTAAACGAGATTGCGACCCAAGATGCCCTCATCCATGTCGTCAATAACCTGACAAATACGTGCGTCTTCACTTTCGCGTGCCGCAGCAAGACCGTCCAGCGTATCGTAAAGTTGTGCACCCAAATCCGTCAGTCCGCTGTCGATGGCAGTTATCCGGCCCAACCAAACCCGATCTGCAACGAGAATATGGTTGAGGGTCCCATGAATGGAGCCGAAAAAAGCGCCTCGATCCAAAAAATAGGCCTCAGAGCTGAGCGAACGTGCCGCGGCTATGAGGCGCTTATTGGCCCAAGTGCCGTAACCCGCCATCATTTGAAAATGTGATTTATCCATAAGTCTAAGTCTCGCATGGCTGATACTCAAAAAAAAGGACCGGAATGAAAGCCGGTCCTATAGGGTAGGGATAAAAATCCCTGCGGGGCTGCGTGTTAAAACCCCGCAGGGGAGGTGACGGTGGATTTCACCATCAGGGGACTAAAAATGACTTACTGGCTTCTGCGTCGGCTTCCGTCCGGGTCCAGCCAATATCTTTCAACTGAGCGTCCGACAAAGACCGGATATGCTTACGCTCATCAATGCGGGTTTGCCATGTGTATAGCTGGGCAATTGCTTTTTCTGGAAGCTGCACGACCGTGCGGAAAAGATTTGTTGCAGCTGCGGCGAAATCACCTGCCTGATGAGTAGCGGTTAAGGCGTTATTTTCAAATCTGGACATTTCAATGTTCCTTTCCGAACAGTCCCGTACTTTCCAAGTCCCGGGGTTTAGGTTGTGTTGATGGAAGTGTTGTAGCGGGAAACAAAAAATCCAACAAACGATCTTTTTTGATGCATGCATTAGTAAAATTAATGTGAATGTATCGATACAATGTCATTAAATGGCAGTATATATGTACTTTTTGTGAATGTTGTCAGTTTCTGCTTGCCCAAAAGATAATAATTTTTTATTAAAATCTATGGCCCGACGCATTCCACCTTTGAACGCCTTAAAGTCTTTTGAAGCGGCTGCACGACATCTCAGCTTTACCAAAGCGGCAGAGGAACTTTTCGTGACGCAGGCTGCGGTCAGCCATCAAATAAAGACATTAGAAGAATTTTTGGGGATCCCCCTGTTTCGCCGCCTGAACAGATCTTTGCTGCTCACGGATGAAGGACAGATCCTTTTTCCGGCCATGAGTGAAGCGCTGGACCTGATTATGGTAACGACTGATCGGTTGCATCGCTACCAGCAGACAGGATTGTTAAACATTGCGACGATGGATTCCCTTGCCGCCAATTGGCTTGTCCCGCGTCTTGGCAGATTTCGCCGTGCCAATCCAGATATAGATGTGCGGGTCACAACGTCAGATCAACTTATTGATTATGCACGAGACGGAATCGAATTGGGCATCCGCTATGGTCGCGGCAGTTGGCCCGGATTGCATGTCACCCATTTGATGACAGAAGAACTCTTTCCGGTCTGCAGCCCTAAGCTGCTGGAAGAGGGGCCGCCGCTGAAAAAACCGGATGACCTTAAACATTATACCCTTTTGCACGATGATATGCGCGAGGATTGGCGTATGTGGTTAATGGCAGTGGGCGCAACGGAAGTTGATCCAACCCGTGGACCGGGGTTCAAACATTCGAATTTTGTTTATCAGGCGGCCGTGTTCGGAGAGGGCGTTGCCTTGGGGCGCAGTGTTTTGGTCGCTGATGAAATTGAGCAGGGCCGGTTGGTCAAGGTTCTGGATTTTGCCCTGCCTGCAAATTACGCCTACTGGATCGTTTCCCCGCACGCGATGGCTGACAATCCAAAGGTTGAATTGTTCAGGAACTGGTTGCTGGACGAAGCATCAGAAACATAAGCTGTCTGGCACGCTGAAACCGGGTTCGCGTGTTTAAACGGTCAATTCCTGGCGGTCCTTAAAATGGTCTAGTGCTTCCGGGTTTGCCAATGCTTCAACATTTTTAACCGTTCGCCCGTGCACAACATCGCGGACAGCCAGCTCCGTGATCTTACCTGACTTGGTGCGGGGAATATCCGTCACTTGCAGAACGCGCGCCGGGACGTGCCGCGGGGTGCAGGTCGCACGCACCTGAGCCTGAATTTTTTTGATCAAATCGTCATCGAGCGTTAAATCTTCGCTGAGGACAACGAACAGGATAACGCGGACATCGTTGTCCCAATCCTGGCCGACGACGATGCTTTCTTTCACTTCGCCTAAACGCTCGACCTGGCGATAGATTTCCGCGGTTCCGATGCGCACGCCACCGGGGTTCAACGTGGCATCCGAGCGTCCAAACATCACATAACCGCCGTGATCTGTATATTCGACGAAATCGCCATGACACCAGATGTTTTCATAAACATCGAAGTAGGCGTCATGATAGCGCCGGCCATCGTCATCGCCTAAAAAGCCGATGGGGACGGAAGGGAAGGTTTGTTTGCAAACCAGTTCGCCCTTTTCTCCTTTAAGCGAATTTCCTTCTTCGTCAAAAACGTCAACGTCCATCCCCAACACGGCCTGTTGGATTTCGCCCTGCCAGACCGGTTTCGTCGGGTCTCCTGACATGAAGCAGCCGACAATATCTGTGCCGCCCGTAAAGGAAACCAGATGGAAATCCTTTTTTATGCCATCATAGACAAATTCAAACCCTTCCGGCGCCAGAGGTGATCCGGTTGAACACATGACATCAAGCGAGGCGAGTTTATGCGTATCAATCGGGCGATGGCCACTTTTTGCCAGAGCGTCAATAAACTTGGCCGACGTGCCGAACAGGGTCATATTTTCTGCATCGGCGTAGTCAAACAAGATGTGGGAGCTTGGATAAAACGGCGAGCCGTCATAAAGAAGAAGGGTCGCTCCCCAGGCCAGCCCGCTGACCAGCCAATTCCACATCATCCAGCCACAGGTGGTAAAGAAGAAAACCCGATCATCGCGTTTAATGTTGCAATGAAAAAGATGCTCGGACGCATGCTTCAAGAGACAGCCGCCCGCCGAATGTATGATGCATTTCGGCGCTCCGGTAGTGCCCGAAGAAAACATGATATAGAGGGGGTGATCGAACGGTAGCTGCGCAAACTTGATTTCGCCGGCTGGGTTTTGCTCCAGCATATCTTCCCAATTGACCGCGTTCGCGATCCCGGATAAATCGGACGGCTGATCCAGATAGTTAATGACGATGACGTTTTCGACCGTAGGCAACAGATCTGTAATTTCTTCAACCTTGTCCAGGCTGTCATGTGTTTTGCCATTGTAATGATAGCCGTTTACGCAAAACAGCACCTTCGGTTTGATTTGACTAAAGCGGTCAAGCACACCCTGCACGCCAAAATCAGGCGAGCACGACGACCAGACGGCACCAATACTGCTGGCAGCCAGCATGGCGATAATGGTCTCCGGCAGGTTGGGAAGGTACCCCGCGACCCGGTCATCTTTCTTAATACCCAATTTGATCAGCGCCAGGGCTACGCTGGAAACCTGGTCATAGAGTGTCTTGTAACTCATCCGTCGTTTGACTTTGTCCTCCCCCCAAAAAACAAAAGCATCTGCATCATCGCGGCGTTTTAGTAGATTTTCAGCGTAATTGAACCGGGCTTCTGGAAACCATTTGGCACCAGGTAGTTTGTGTTTGTCGGTGATTTCGGGTCCTGCCCAGCTTTCCCCATTGAATTGAGCGAAGGTGACAAGACTGCGCCAAAATTTTTCCATCTCGGTGACGGAGAATTGAGAAAGTTCATCCGTATTTGATAGAGATGTGCCCCAGTCTGCATTGATTTTGTCCATCAATGGAAACACGTTGGCGTTTTTAATGCGTTCAGGATCAGGGGTCCAAAGAGGCTGTGTCACAAATAGATCTCCAGGTTGGCTTAAGCTTAACGTTATCTGGCGCCAGTATGCGGAGCTAATTGTGCAGCATCAAGCGCGGTTTTGGGGTGCAGCGTTCAGGCCGAAATTTTTACGAACACGGTTGCCGTGTGATGCTGTTTTGGGGCCTGATCGTTACGATATTTGATCCATGAATGTGGCCAATCGGATATCTTTCTCGGACAGGCCCTGAACGTCGTGCGTTGTCAGGGTGACATCGACGCGATTGTAAACGTTAAACCATTCGGGATGATGGTCGGCTTTTTCCGCTTCCATGGCCACCCGGCTCATGAACCCGAAGGCGGCATTGAAATTCTTAAAAACGAAGGTTTTTTGGATGGCATCACGCTCTGTTACCTCAGTCCAGCCGGACAAGGTTGAGAGAGCTTTCATGCGTTCTGATTTATCCAGTTTTTGTGTTTTCAATGGCTTTGATCAGTTCTTTCAAGGCGAAGGGTTTTAGCAGGAGCCTGTCCGCGCCCAGTTTGCCGCTATTTTCTAGATAGTCCGGGTTCCCGGAAATGGCAATTATCTTTACGACCTGGTCAATTTCACGAATGGCCAGAATGGCTTCAATACCTTCCCCGTCATCCATGACAATATCTGTGACAACAACGGCCGGGCGGATTTGTTTAAAACGCTCGAGGCCAACCGAGCCGTTTTGTGCATCATAAACACGATAACAGGCGTTTTCCAAACCTTCGCACAATTGTTCTCGAAGAACATCGTTATCTTCAATGACCAAGACTTGTAGCATCTGAGGAGTATAGGAGATGTGGGTTTCGAGTTACGTTCACTTGCGATCACGGCTCCGCGATACATTGCGTTGCAGCTATCATCTCTCTCATTCTGGTCAGGCTCATGGGCTGGGAGCGGGATTAACCAGCGATCCAATTGAGTAAAAGGGCAACGCTCAGAACAGACAGGCCGGTCGATATCAGGGTTGTCGAGGTTGCGCGCGCCACATAGATACCGTATCCGCTCGCGTATATGAAAACGTTGGCACCTGTTGGCAGCGCCGCTGTCAGGGTGGCGACAGTGGTCCACAAAGGGTCCAGTTCAAACACGTAAGTTGCCATGGCGTAAACGAGCAAAGGGTGTGCAATCAGCTTTAGGCAGACAATACTTAGGCTCTCGTTGATTTTGCCGGCAATCCGATACGTGACCAAAGACGCGCCCAGCGCAAACAAGGCACATGGGGCGGCAGCGGCACTCAATAGGGCGGTGAACCGGTCCAAGGCCTGTGGCAAAGGTAAATCCAGTGTCGCCAGTGGCAGCGCCAGCACGATGGCGATGACGACCGGGTTCGAAGCCAGCGTCTTCACAGATGCCCTTATAATTTCCAGCTTTGATTTGTTTTCGCCGCGACCGGTCTCGATGATCAGGGCCGTCAGGGTAATAAACATAGGGTTATGGAAGCTGATAATAATGAGCAACGGTAACATACCTGCCTCGCCATAAAGTGCGTAGATCAGGGGAAGGCCCAACATTACAACGTTTCCATAGATGCTGCCCATGCCGAAAATCGCTAATTGATCGACCGGGAGCCGGAACAAAATGCGCCCCACCGCCAGCGCAGCAAAATACAAAAGATAGCTGCCCCCATAATAAGCCAGCAGGATTGAAAGATCGTCGACATCAGGGACATCGTTGCGGGCGACAGTGCGAAACATCAGAACCGGGACGGCAACATAAAAGACGAAGTGCGTCAGGCCCTGAATGCCATCTGGCGTTAGCAGACGCGTCCGACCGACGACGTACCCACACAGCACTAGCCCAAAAATAGGCAGAATGATATCGATCGTCAGTTCCATGCGAAACGATCAGATTTCCGGCGGAATCGCGGAGAACAAAATTCTGGAAAAGTCATAAGCGAAGTCGATCAGGCAATTTATGCGCTACGTTAATTGTTCAGCCATAGATGTTCAAAAGCAACTCATTCTTTTGTCGGGCGACCCGCTATTTTGCGGCAAATAGCCAAAAGTTACGGCTGCTATGCGCAGGCACTTATTGCCTGTTTGAACCCGATTAGGGACATTTTTACCGGGCCATAACCCGCAATAGATTCCCGTGTCGATTTGTCACAAGGTAAAAAACGCCGGAAAACCTTAATCTTTTGTTAACGGCTTTCAGGCAAGGCTCATTGGCATGAATTGTGCGTTCTATTCAACTGTTATCGGCTAATCTGTAATGACCAAAAGAAAGAACCTGACAATGGAATGCAGTCCTTATTTGAAAATGAACCGGCCCACACGTGTTTTGCAGGCTTTGCTGAAAAAGCATGAGATGAAAAAAGCCGTTGGAAAACCACCCAAGTCGGCGCATCCGATGTCTCGCCGAATAACACCCCGCCGCGATTTGCCCCACGCATTTTCAAAGGTCGCCTGAGTGTTGATTCGCGGCCTGAATAACAGTTCCAATCTTATATGACGCCGGATTTGCGCGCCAGATACAGCTCGGTGATATAAGGCACAGCGATGACTTCGTTTGCTCTGAAGTGAGTCGCGATACTTTTCTCGATCAAGGCGATTGATTTTTTGTGACCAATGTTGGAAATCGCCCTTTGAACTTGCGTGGAAGATTCCGCCATGGTGACAAATTGCTCGGCTGATAGAGATTGTGTCCATTGGAAGCTCAAGCCATTAACGGTTCCAAAGGCGCAGAAAAGTTCCTGAGCGTAAGGGTAATCCCGATAAAATCTTGAGTACCGATAGCCGACCACTCAACGGGAAGCGCATCAAGCAATGTGAACGTCGATTTGCCGGTTCCGAAGCCGACATCGATCAGCAATGGCTCTGAAAATTCGCCACGGTTATTCAGGAAATCCAAGGTCGCTTCGACCATCCCGGCCGGGTAGGTAGGACGCGCTTTTTAATATTTCTCTGCTAATCCGTCGTACGCGGGGTCGTGAAGAAGGGCCATTTTTTATTCCAGCCAGTTTTAATAAATAACGCCATTTTGTACGTCGCAGAAGCTAAGGAATATGTGCCAGGCGGACAATATTTTTTCTTGGGGTTCTGTAAGTGAAATTGAGCTGAAACAAACTTCCGTTAACGAACCCTGAAGCCTGTCCGATTGGATAATCCATAGGATATAATAGATTAATTATTAAATAACGGGACTCTTTAGGTGAATAATGTATATAATAAAATTATTAATAGATTAATTATAAAAAATAATAGTTATAAAATGGTCAATGTATAATAAATACTTCTCGTAAATACATTAACTTATATATTTGTAATTATTATTTATATAATATTTTTGTACCCATAAACAGCGAAATATCTTCCGAGTATTTAACGTTCCGTTGTTCCCTGTGCAGGCGATACGCCGCTGGCATGGGAAATAGCGCATTCTGCACGCCGCATCGCCGACCCTTTCGATCCGCCATATCATTAACTTTCGAGGAAGTGCTAAACATGGATTCCCAACCTAACGACTCTCTTGCGATCGATCTTAAAACAAACTTGGCCGAAGCCACGACCAATACCGCGAGCCGTCGTCTCAGTGACCTCGACGAGTCGCGATCTTTTGGTGAGAACTGGACCTGCAGCACGGCATCCAATGCGCACCTGACGCTCCGTCACGACGACGGAACAACAGTGGACGTCACGGATTTGTGCAGTTCTTACGGGGCTGTCAATTTCGGCCACTGCAACGAAGACATTCGTCTTCCGTCTCATCCGGGTGTCGATCTTGTCGCAGGAATTTATCCGCCTGAAGCCGAGCGATTCGCGGGTTGGTTAACCAATGCCCTTGATGTCATTGACCATAAGGTTCTCTTCCAGGTGGGTGGGAGTTTCGCTGTGAGTACGGCACTTTCTCTTGCAATGCGCAATCGTCCTGGGAAAATTCTTGCCATTGAAGGCGGTTTTCATGGTCTCGGTCTGGATGCTCTTAGCGCGACCACATCCCAACGCACAATGGCCTTGCATGAAACGCCGGTCCGGCAATCTCTGGCATCTTTTGTTCAGGTTTTGAAACCCGGTGCGATGGACATTAATTGGTCAGATATTTCTTGTCTGATTTTCGAGCCCATCCAGGGCGCCCGAGGCTATGTGCCGCTCGATGCGGGTTGGCTCAAAGAGCTCTGTGCCGAAGCCAAAGCCGCCGGGGTGGTTGTCATCGCCGACGAAATTCAATGTGGCTTTTACCGTTTTGGCGATTTTAGCGTGGCCCGAAGTATGGGGCTGGATCCCGATATCTTACTGTTTTCCAAGTCGATGACCAATGGCCTATTCCCCTTTTCTGCTGTTGTGTACCGCCAATCCCTTGAAGCAGCCATCGGCGATGGCGTTGTGCTTGCCCATACGTTCCAGACCTCTGCTATTGGCTGTTATGCAGCTTGTGCGGTCGCCGACTACATCGATAGCCATGATGTAAAAGCCGATTGCCGCCGTGTTGCTGAGCCGTTGGCGGAAGTTGCCCAGCAGATAAAGGCGAATGACTGGGCACAGGACATTTACCAAATTGGTCCTTCGCTGTCGTTTCGCCCCCGTATGAAGGCGGGAGATCTGGTCCAAGAATGTTTCGCGGATCAGGTTATGATCCTGGGTGGGGGTATGGAAGGCGAACGCATCCGGATTGCACCACCTCTGACAATTGGTGATGCAGATTTACGCGCAGCATTGGACGTTATGGTAACACGGCTGCGTCAAGCTGAGGCCTAACCCATTCGGATGATGCTTCCTATTCGTGGCGGTGCCGCTTTGAGGTTCGCACCGTCAGTGAATTCTCAATGCTGATTATAAGCCGTCATAATCGAGACGTTCCTTTCCGCATGCATTAATTAAGCGGTATCAGCCGCACTTCTTATTTTCGCAACGTCAGAACTCACGTACATGTATTCGATCGTTTGGTAATCCTGGTAGAGGGTGCGTAAATGCAACTGAGGTTGGTTGGGGCACGGAATGTCATCGCCAAGGAAGCGAATGGTTGAGGTCGGCAGGACCAATTCTTCAGGCAGGCCATACCATCCGCTTTCGGTCATGGGCATTGCGCCCTTTTCCATGTTTCGTTCGATCACAGCCTTGCCATGACTGACCGCCCGGCGGTAAGCGACAAGATCAAGCCTGATTTCGCCACGCATGCGGTTCCGCTCCCATCGAAACGGCCAGGGCAAAGACCGGTCGTAGGATATGCTTATTAACCCTTCGGTCTTGAAGATATCAATGTAATAACCGTCGCGTTTGCCGCGTTCTGAAAGTTGCCTTGTGATTGATGACCAGGTGACATCATCGTCTAACAAGAATGAAATATCGACATCATCTTCCCATGCCAACAAATTCCCGTTTTCCCTTACAGCGCCTAAAAGGCTTCCGCCTTCCAACCAGTGCACAATCCCCATTTCTTTGAGCGATGAAGAGACGAAGTAGGCGAGGTCTTTCATATGTTCCCGGCAACAGGGCGCGGTGTTAAGGCCAAGCCGGTTGGTATAGAAATTAAAGGGGCAGGGGAGCGTTTCTTTGTTGCAGCCCGACCATTGAATTCCGTCAGCCGCAAAGTTCAGTTCCTGAATATGGTTCTTTTTGGCAAACTCCTTAATATGCCCGTTCGCCTGAGTGTTGAGGACCAGCGTATCGTGGGCATCAAGCGTGTAGAGGCGCCGTTTGCGGGTCCACCGGCAGCGCACATACCACACCAGTTCAAGGGTCATCGCGGCCGACAGAAGGCCATGAAGTTTGCTGTCGGGCAGGGCATAAGCGCCGATAACGGCGGGGAGCAACATCCAAACCCCGGCGGTATCACCACGATTTGCCAGATATTCAAAAAACGGGCGAGAGCCCGGATTAAAATCGATCGCTGGAGAGACGATAATGGTAAAAAGTGCGAGCAAAAATACGCTGGAAAAAAGCACAATTTTGATATCTAGCGCGTAGCCATCAGTGTTCGTCGACACCGATACGAAGACAATGGTCAAAAGGCCAAGAAGGCCTGTAACAACCGATGCCGCGACGCTCGGTGGGAGCCAGTTCCGCGGGTATCTCAAGAGATTGAGCAAGGCGGCGTAGGTTGACGTGTAAAGAGCCGCAGCGATGACTGCGCCAAATGGTTGCCGTAGCGGCAAAAGGTCGATGTCTATCATAGTCGGTGCGTCATAGCTTCAGCGATCCCGCTGTTTTTCATCGTCGTGACACTATGTTCACCCGTCACCGCTGAAATGAGCGGCAAAATAACGGTGTTGGCGCGCTCAATGTCAGCTGGAAAATCAATTTCGATCCACGGCATGTCTGTGATGTCTTCGAACGCAAAGGTCTTGCGGGGGGCCGTCAGGAGGACATCACGTATCGCTTCTTCATAAGGTTCCTGCCTGCGGCCGAGGCGGATATAATGTTCGGTCTGTGTGATGATTTTTTTGGCAATTTCAGGAGAGAGTTTAAAAAAACCAACGGATTCGCCACAATACTCAAACTCGGCGCTCAGCCATTTGCGAAACTCAATAATCTCTCCGTCCCGGATACAAAGCTTCACCGGCTCATCGCCAGGATCGAATGCCCGATCCAGAAGAAAGCAGTTGTCATGGCCAGAATGAATAAGGCGGGATAAAATTTCCTCGTCGTAGAGGACATCTGCATCCATTAAAAGCACCGGGGCACCGCAATCCAGCTCGTCGCGCAAGGTCCACAAAGTGACGATGTTGCCTTCTTCATAGTCCTCGTTAAGCACGGTACGCACAAAATCCTGCGCGCCTAACGCGGCAATCTCGCGTTCGATATCCTCATGGTGGTAACCGACACCCAAGACCAGTTCGTCGATACCATGCCGGCGGAAGGTTTCGATATGGTATTGCAACAGTGACTTGCCGGCGAAGCGAAGCAAAACCTTTGCGGACGGTGCCGTCGTCGAGCGTCCCAGACGGGCACCGATCCCGGCGGCTAACATAATGACTTTCAAAAGTGATACCTCAAGGTTGCGCCCACCGACGTCAGCTGGAAATGCGCGTCGAGCCACCCAATAAAGAGCCGCAGACACGCCAATACGAGTGACGAGATGAACGTGTTTAAATAAAAATTCGTATGTAATTAATGAAAATGCATACAGGATTTAATAAATGCACGGAGTCGTAATGTAAGTAAGTAAAGTAGTAAAAAAACCGTAGAATTTTATTACATAATTATAGTAAATTATTATCTTATATTTCTGATATTATCTTATCATGGCCGATATGGCTAGTGATGACATTAAATGCATGGAATTCGGTCAACTTTGATTTACCGTGGCCCCTGTATTTAAAGTTCGAAAGTCCTGAATTTTGATTTCGACCGGATTGACAAGCGCCTCTATGTTTGGCGAGATTGCGCATTATCTGAACTGTTTCATGGGGTCCTTCTGGACGCCTCAAATGCATGGATCGGGTCAGATTTTTTCTAGTTCCCTCGTCGCCGGGACTGTGCATCCGTAAAAATTCGCTGTTACACGGTAGTGCCCCATATCGTCTGTTAAATACCAAAATCGGACGACCTATTGTTTTCTAAATGCCTTTATCGCGTATACAAGTCTGCTTCGATCAGCGCACATTCAAGGGCAAGACAGGAGGCGTCCTGAGTGGTCAAAACGCATTTGCGCTTCTTCACCTGCGATCGAGAGGTTTGCGTTTGCCTCGACTGTCGTAAGCATTGCTGGTGAAACCAAAATTTGATGCAATTCGAGCGTATTTTTAATGCGAACGATGCGAGCCGTCTCGGGCGTTATTCGGTTGCAGGTTTTGAGAGCGATGGCCAGAGCATCCCTGTCTGAATTCATTATAATTGGAAGCTTGGCGGGATCCAAGATGGTGGCAGTGATCGCATTCGTATACACCGCCCCCAAGTCTATTTTCTCAATACAGGTTCGCGTTGATACATCGGCAAGCCCGATTCCAACCCCATTGCCATGGGACTTAGGTGTCACGTCCAAGACAACAATTTTTTGGATGTCTGGCGCATCAAATCCCGGCAATCCGGAACCCGGACGGCCTGTCACATTTGGATCCATCCCTTCGCCACTAATATCTTTGCCTATTTCATCGATGATCAGTAGGTCGATACTCGGAAATAAGAGCCGCCCAAGAGCCTCCTTGGCGATCTTAAGCAATTCCTTTTCTCGGGACAAAATATCTTCCGGTTGGATGATTTCCAAATGCATGAGATCGTCAAAGGCATTCTCCAGAATGGCAAGGCCAAATAAAATGGGAAGCCGGTTCAATAACACATTGGCGACCTTGGGCAACAGGTCGTGAAACTGCGCAAATCCATGACGATGCAAGGCAACAGCGCCCTTGTGTTTAGCAAGGCCGATGCTTAGCATTTTTGCCAATCCACTCTCATAACTTCCTTTGAAATCGGCGTGCGGTTTGATCTTGTTCGCGATGATGATCGCATCTGCTTCATAGGCCAAACGATCCGTATAAATCGGGGTTCCATCTTCAAGTTGCGAGACTTCTACGACCTCCATTGACGACCTTACGGGTGCTCCAATGCTATCTTCTGTAATGCCGTAGCCTGCCAAAATATTAAGTTGGCCCGCTGCCGTCGCCCCACCATGGCTGCCCATTGCCGGCACAATAAATGGCTTCCCGCCAAGGTTTTTTAACTCTCGAACCAGGGTTTGGACGATTTCAACAATGGCAGTAATCCCACGGCTGCCGACCGTAATCGCGATGGATTTTCCCGCGACTTTATCGCGAGGGATTTTTTTCATCTCTGTGGCGATCGTGTTGGTAATGTCGTCAACACGTTTACGCGGAAAATTTTGATGGACGGGAATTAGCGGAGGAAATGGATAATCAATTCCACCTGCGATGACGACGTTAATTGTCCCTATATCCATATGCCACCTGCCAGAAACTTTAAATGATTTAAAAACGTCGTTCGGGTCATGGTTTTCGAAATCCATGGACCGTGACCTGATGTTTGTCAGTCAGCGACAGATACATCGGATATCTCCAGCGCATAGGCGTCTCTTGTCCGGCCGATATGATCGCTTAGAACTCTTTCTCCAGTTTTCGTATCACCACTTTTGACGATCTCAAGTATTGCCAGGTGCTCATCCAACGACATCTTGGTATGGTTCGGCTTTGCCGCTAAATGCGTCCGTAAGGCCGCTACTTTTCCTGAGAAAAGTTGATAACTATCGAACAGGTGTTTGTTCCCGCAGTTGGCGAAAAAAGAATGATGAAACGCTGAATCCATCTCCAGGTATTTACGAATTGATCCCTTTTTATGGACTGATTCCATCGTACGAACGATATCGGAAAGTTCTTTTAGGAGTTTTTGATTGTTTCGCTGCATGGAAAGCTTCAAGGCTGCCGTTTCCACAACCAATCGGTAATCACACATATCAACGATTTCAGCAGCGCTAAAAGTCAATACCTGGGCTGCACGCTGCGGGAAGATATGAACCAACCCCTCACTTCTCAAATGGGCCAAGGCTTCGCGTACGGGTGTTTTAGACACGCCAAGTTCTTCTGCGATTCGTCGTTCAGATAAGGCCGCTCCCAAGGCAAGGTCGCCATGAATGATTTGGTCACGGAGCTTAACCCACACAATTTCAGTTAAGGATTTTGGTCTTTCGATCGCATCCATCGTTTTTTCCAATGAGCTAAAGTTAAATTGCATCTTATGTATCAGATATCAGATACCGGCTCATTATCAATTTCAAATTCTATTTGACACGTTTCTTTAAACTGGTATATCAGATATCATATATCAATTTTTAAAGCAATTGTTAATTTGAGAATTTACTGAAGGCGGCGTGTAGATGAGCAATAAACCTAAAATTGTCATAACAGATTATGACTACGGCGATGTTCGTATTGAAAAAGCCATTCTTGAGGCGGCAGGCGCAGAAGTTGTCGCCCTGCAGGCAAAATCACAGGAAGACCTTTTTGAAGCGGCCCGTGATTGTTTTGGAATGATGAACCAGTACGCACGGATTGGTGCCGAAACCATTGCCCATATGCAACAGTGCAAGGTGATCGCGCGCTATGGTGTTGGCGTTGATATCGTTGATGTTGATGCCGCTACTGATAAAGGAATTCTTGTTACCAACGTGCGTGACTACTGCACGGAAGAGGTTGCGGACCATGCGATCTCTTTATGGCTAACGCTCGCTCGTAAATTGCCGTTCTACGATAAGGCCACACGGGCAGGCATCTGGAAATGGCAGTCGGGCGCTCCGATCCATCGAATCCGCGGTTGCACCATGGGCATCGTCTCTTTTGGAACAATTGGCCGCGCGATCGCTGACCGCGCCTTGGCCTTTGGTGTTGAACTTATCGTTTACGATCCGTTTGTCTCGGCCAGTGTCGTTCAGGAGTATGGGGGACGACTGGTAGATAAGGCGACCTTGTTAAAAGAATCTGACTATTTGATGATGCAAGTCCCGATGACCGAAGATACTCGGCATTTCCTGAGCTATGACGAATTTGCGCAAATGAAAACGGACGCCATTGTCGTCAATACGGGGCGTGGGCCAACGATCGATAATAAGGCCCTCTATAAAGCGTTGACAGAAAATCAGATCGCTGCTGCTGGATTGGACGATCCGGAAGAGGAGCCGGCAAAACGCGCTTCGTGGTCTCCTGATGATAACCCGATTTTCAGTTTGCCCAACGTCTTGGTAACGCCGCACGCGGCTTACTATTCAGAAGAATCTATTCAAATGGCCAGAGAGACAGCAGCTGACGAAGTTGCCAGCGTCTTGCTTGGTAAAAAACCAAACCATCCCGTAAATGCAGCGGCGCTCGCTGCCTCTCAAAATTAGGAGCTATAAATGTTAAAAGTCTACAATGATTTCGAACGCAATTCTGACCTTCTCGCCAAATTTGATGAGGTGACAAAATGTCTTTCCGCGACGGCTGTTTTTGCCGATGGCCAATATCGAACCGGTGTTATGGATTCTGGGATCAAACCTGCCTTTCGGGCCAAAGTTTGCGGCCAGGCCCTGACCGTACAATTATCGCAGGGCGACTTGGTTGACCCGTTGAAAGCCTTGGAAATGGGGCAGGCCGGAGACGTTATTGTCGTCGACGCAGGCGGAGACTTAAACACGTCCGTATGTGGCGGTCTGATGGGTGGACTTGCTTTGAACAGAGGTATCAGAGCAATGATCGTTGACGGCGCAGGTCGTGACACGGACGAATTGGAGGAAATTAACTGGCCAATTTGGACCCGTGCAATTACGCCGCGTGGCACACACACAATGTTTTCCCAGCGAAAAGAAGAGCTCTCGATCAATGTTCCGATCCAATGTGGCGGGATCATCGTAAACCCTGGTGATTTTATTGTTGCCGATCTAATGGGTGTTACGGTTATCCCGCTCGATAAAGCAGAAGAGCTGGTTGAAAAAGCACGTGAACAGGCCGAACGCGAAGAAGCTACGCGTGAATGGGTCAAACAAGGCAAGACCGTCGAAGACCTGCTCGCTGAGTTTGGCCGTATCTAAATGCCCGGCTTCTTCCTCGCCAACGCATTTTGAAGGAGAAGCGTGAGGTGACAGACCTGCTTGCAGAGAGAACATCTGTTCGCACAGGTCTTATTTGAGGAGGCACCCGCGCGATAGGCATGGCCAAGGCGCAAGGGGGGGCGATGACGGATACCCGGTGCCTATCCAAGTAATTTTGACGGACGAGACGACGCGCCCCCAAACGAACAAAACCCCAAGGTTTCCCTTGGGGTTTTGATGGTGGAGCCGAGGGGAATCGAACCCCTGACCTCAACACTGCCAGTGTTGCGCTCTCCCAACTGAGCTACGGCCCCGATATTGTATTCTTTAAGCAGGTGATTTGGGTTCACCGTGCGCGAAAATAAGGTCTTTCAGTGCCCAAACGCAAGCACAAAACCCAGCATTAATCTTCGCAGATCAGCCATCTTGTCGGCAGATCTTCGAGAGAGAGCGGACCCTATTCCTTGTCGTCGATGCCGACTTCAACGTGTTCCTTGATTTCATCCAGATCATCATCGCTGTCATCAAGATCGGATGTATCTTCAATCAGGCTATCATCATCTTCATCGTCATCTTCAAGAACCGCATCCAGATCGTCATCGTCTCCGAGCAGAAGATCTTCTTCATCTGTATCTTCGGCTGGAACGGGTGCAGCAACCTTCTTTGCAACGGGTGCTGCAGGCGCTGCAGAACCGCGACGGCTTTTGACGACAGGTGTATATTCTGTCTCGCACTTCGGGCACGTCGGGTTTGGATCCATCATATCATAAAACGCAGCGCCACAGCTCTGGCACTTGAGTTTTTTACCCCAATTAGGTTTAGCCACGTTTTTTCTCCGAGTTGGTCAAATCTTTGAAGCGGGGTGCCGTGTGCCACTTTCCGAGCGTCCTGTCAAAACCAAAACGTCTTTTTTCGCAATTTTTCTTTCCAGAGACCTGTTAAGGGCTGAATTTACATGCTACTTGAACCCACATTTTCGTTAAAAAGTCCGCAGAATTCCGGGTCATTTAGCAAAGGTTGCTGCTTTTGAGTGCTGTCACATCCTATAACGCCAAGGCGCTGACCGGTGATGTCGTTGTTCCGGGCGATAAATCGGTTTCTCACCGCGCCTTGATGCTGGGCAGCGTAGCCATTGGTGAAACCCGGATAGACGGTTTGCTGGAAGGTGAAGATGTTTTGGCGACGGCAGCGGCAATGCGAGCGCTGGGCGCCCATGTGACGCAAAATGATGGCAGACAATGGAGCGTGATTGGACGGGGTGTTGGCGGCTTGAGGGAGCCAGACCAGATTCTCGACATGGGCAATTCAGGCACCGCTGTGCGCCTGTTGATGGGACTGGTCAGCAGCCACACATTTGTAACGACGTTTTCCGGTGACGAATCGTTGAGCCGTCGCCCGATGGAGCGCGTGATGGAACCGCTTCGTCAAATGGGAGCCCGGTTCACGTCGCGTCGCGGCGGGCGGTTGCCGATCACAGTTGAAGGCAGCGACATGATCGCTCCTATTGAGTATGAACTGCCGGTAGCATCGGCACAGGTCAAATCAGCGATCTTGTTGGCTGGGCTCAACGCTCCGGGGCAAACCATCGTAATCGAGCCGCAACCGACGCGGGACCATTCAGAGCGCATGCTGCAACACTTCGGAGCCGATGTGGTGTCTGAAAATCTTGCCAGTGGTGGACGCAAGATCGCGCTGATGGGGCAACCAGAGCTTGCCGGTCGTAACATAACAGTGCCGGCGGATGTTTCATCAGCCGCGTTTCCAATGGCAGCAGCGCTGATGGTGCCGGGATCAAACCTGTTACTCCGCAATGTCGGCACCAATCCGCTGCGGGCTGGCTTGATTACGACATTGCAGGAAATGGGTGGCAAGATCGCGCTGCACAACAGACGAGGCGAGGATGGAGAGCCGTTGGCGGATATTCAGGTCGAGGCCTCTTCCCTAAAAGGGATCACCGTCCCTGCATCGCGTGCGCCGTCAATGATTGATGAATATCCCGTGCTGGCCGTAGTCGCTGCTGTGGCCCGGGGCACCACTCGCATGGAAGGCTTGGCCGAGCTTCGGGTCAAGGAATGTGATCGTCTGGCGGCCATGGCCAAGGGGCTTGCCGCCTGTGCTGTTCGGGTTGAAGAAACCGAAGATAGCCTTACCGTGCACGGATCGCCGCAGGGGATAAACGGCGGTGCGACGATTGCTGCGGAACTGGACCATCGAATTGCCATGGCATTTTCCGTCTTGGGAATGGTTAGCAAATCGCCGGTGAAGATCGACGATGGGGCCCCCATCGCCACCAGTTTCCCCGGCTACATTGAATTGATGAACGGCGTTGGCGCCAATATTGTCAGCGCATAACATGAGCCAGTTAAACGGAGTCTCCAGATGATTATTGCAATAGATGGCCCGGCTGCGGCCGGAAAAGGTACATTGGCACGACGCATTTCGGAGCATTTGAAGCTCGCTTATCTGGATACCGGCTTGCTGTATCGCGCGGTTGGGAAAAAAGTCCTGGATGCAGGCGAAGAGCCAGAGAATGCAGCGGCAGCGGAGCGCGTGGCGCTTGCTTTAGCGCCTGAGGACCTGAAAGCGGATGGGCTGAGGGTTGACGCAGTTGGTCAGGCGGCGTCCAAGGTTTCTGCCATACCTGGCGTTCGCGCGGCGCTTTTGGCTTTTCAAAAAGACTTCGCGAAAGCGCCACCAGGCGGCTTTGCCGGGGCCGTATTGGATGGTCGCGATATCGGTACCGTCGTCTGTCCCGAGGCCACAGCAAAACTGTTTATTACGGCAAGCGCCGAAGTCCGCGCAGAACGGCGCTTTAAAGAGTTGCACGTTAACGATAGTACCGTTATATATGCGCGCGTTTTAGAAGACATGAAGGAAAGAGACGCGCGTGACCAGTCACGTTCCGTCGCTCCTTTAGAGCCGGCCGAAGATGCGAACATCATCGATACCAGTGATTTAAGTGCCGATCAGGTATTTGATCAGGCATTGATGTATATCGGATCCAAGTCCCAAAAAGCCTGATGAGATAAGGGCAAATAGCGTAACCACTCGGTTGTTTATTGTGAACTATCGAGAACTTGTATCACCGTTCAAGACCACCGGAACCAACCGGTCGGCATGAAATGTAAATTGAGAAAGGACTACAACCCCATGGCAAATGCCAGTACAGGTGCTGTTGAGGCACCAGATATGACAGAAGATTTTTCCGCACTTTTAGAAGAGTCCCTAGGCGAAAACAGCTTTGAAGGCCGTGTGCTTAAAGGCACCGTCCTTGATGTGTTAAGCGATGTTGTCATCGTTGACGTTGGACTTAAGTCTGAAGGTCGCATTCCTGCAAAGGAATTTACCGCTCCTGGTCAACCGCTGGATCTGAAAGCTGGCGACACCGTTGACGTCTATGTTGAGCGTTATGAAGACCGCGACGGCAATATCCGCCTGAGCCGTGAAAAAGCCCGTCGCGAAGAAGCCTGGTTCGAACTTGAAAAGGCCTTCAACGAGACCGAGCGCGTCAATGGCGTGATCTTTGGTCGTGTTAAAGGTGGCTTTATTGTTGATTTGTCTGGCGCTGTGGCGTTCTTGCCCGGTTCACAAGTCGACATTCGTCCGGTTCGCGACATTGGCCCACTGATGGGAACACCACAGCCGTTCCAAATTTTGAAGATGGACGCACAGCGCAACAACATCGTTGTTTCACGTCGCGCTGTCCTCGAAGAAACCCGTTCAGAAGCTCGCTCCGAGTTGATCTCCAACCTGAGCGAAGGCCAAATCCTCGATGGTATCGTCAAGAACATCACCGATTACGGCGCGTTTGTCGATCTGGGTGGCGTCGATGGCCTGTTGCACGTGACCGATATTGCGTGGAAGCGGATCAACCATCCTTCAGAAGCGCTGCAGATTGGTGAGACCATTAAAGTTCAGGTTATCCGCTTCAATGCAGATACCCAGCGTATTTCACTGGGCATGAAGCAACTGGAAGCTGATCCCTGGGATGGTGTTGATGCCAAATTCCCTGTTGGAACCCGCTTCACAGGCCGTGTCACCAACATTACCGATTACGGTGCTTTTGTTGAGTTGGAAGCCGGTGTTGAAGGTTTGGTCCACGTTTCTGAAATGAGTTGGACAAAGAAGAACATCCATCCGGGCAAAATCGTCTCCACATCTCAGGAAGTGGAAGTCCAGGTCCTGGATGCCGATCCTGAGAAGCGCCGCATTTCGCTTGGCCTCAAGCAGTGCATGGATAATCCATGGGACGGCTTTGCAGCCAAGTATCCCGTGGGTACCGAAGTTGAAGGCGAGATCAAGAACATCACCGAATTTGGTCTGTTTGTTGGTCTTGAAGGCGAAATCGACGGTATGGCTCACCTGTCAGACCTGAGCTGGGATAAATCCGGCGAAGAAGCTCTTGAAGACTACAACAAAGGCGACATGGTGAAAGCCAAGGTTCTTGATGTGGACATTGAAAAAGAGCGCATCAGTCTTGGTGTGAAGCAGCTTACCGCTGATCCGTTTGAAGGAAGCTCCGGCGATCTGAAGAAGGGTGATGTTGTTACCTGCACGATTACCGCCATTCAGGATGCGGGTATTGATGTTATGGTCAATGAGTCCGTGCCTGGTTTCATTCGCAAGACGGAATTGTCTCGCGAGCGTTCCGAGCAACGTCCGGATCGTTTTGCCGCTGGCGAAAAAATCGATGCGAAAGTTACGCAGTTCGATAAAGCCAGCCGTCGCCTGACATTGTCTGTTAAGGCACTTGAAGTTCAAGAAGAGAAAGCCGCCATGCAAGCTTACGGGTCCTCTGACTCCGGCGCTTCGTTGGGTGACATTCTCGGCGCTGCCCTTCAGGAAAAGCAAAAAGAAGCGGATGCACCTGCTGCTGACGAGAAGCCTGCTAAAAAGAAAGCGGCTCCTAAGAAGAAAGCGGAAGCTGAAGCTGACGATGCGGAAGGCGAAGAGAAGCCTGCCAAAAAGAAGGCAGCTGCCAAGAAGAAAGCGGATGACGACGCCGAAGCTGGCGACGACGCAGACGCTTAAGGGAACAGGTCTGGCGCACCGGGGTGTTTTGATAACCCGGTGCGCGGACCGCTTTAAACATGTCCCTTGAATCAGATATGATTATTGACAGGCGTCGTCTTAAGCGACGCCTGATCTTTTGGCGGATCGTCGGTGTTGTCGCTGTTGTTGCGGCGATCACGGCTGCTGTCGGTCGTTTTGATCTGACACCCGATCGCGATCGAATTGCCCGGCTCCACATCGATGGGATCATCGTTGATGACAGCTTGCGACAGGAAGCGCTACAGCGCATTGCCAAGGAAGATTCCGTTAAAGCCCTGGTGGTTGTGATTAACAGCCCGGGCGGGACCTTTACCGGTGGCGAAAACCTGTACCAAAGCCTGCGCGATGTTGCCAAGACCAAACCTGTGGTCACCGTTATGGGCGGAACCGCAGCGTCGGCTGGATACATGGTAGCAATTGCTGCGGACCATGTGATCGCCCATCCGGGAACCATCACCGGGTCCATCGGCGTCATTATGCAAACAGCAGACCTGACGGGGCTCCTCGATAAAATCGGCGTAACGCCGGTTATCGTTAAAAGCGGCAATCTGAAGGCCCAGCCAAACCCCATGGAAACCTTTGGTGATGACGCACGCGCCGTGACCGAAGGTGTCATTCGCGATTTCTACGACATGTTTGTTGAAATTGTTATGGAACGCCGAAAGCTCTCCAAAAACATCGCCTATGCGTTGTCGGACGGCCGTATTTATTCTGGTCGGCAAGCCCTCAGTACAGGTTTGGTCGATGCTGTCGGGCGTGAAGCTGACGCGCTTAAATGGTTGTCTGAAACCCATGAAATTTCCGATCAATTGCCGACTGTCGATGTGAAAATCGATTATAAAGATGAACCTTGGCGCGAGCTGGTCGGGGAAAGTTTGGGAAAAGTGCTGTTTTCTGAAAGACTTAGGCTTGACGGGGTGTTGTCTCTTTGGCACCCTGAGGGGTATCTCGACTGAGAACAGGGTATATGAAAAGTGCGTAAGCACATGTTGATCCTGATGGCGTAGATGTCGGGATATGGTATTAAGGTTGAGCAGGAAGAGGGGGTTACGTGATGACCAAGTCGGAATTGATCGCCAAGCTTGCGAACGAGAATCCGCATCTGTTTCAGCGTGATGTTGAACGCATTGTGACGACCATTTTTGATGAAATCACCAACGCTCTGGCGCAAGGTGACCGTGTTGAGTTGCGCGGTTTTGGCGCTTTCTCCATCAAGGAACGGGGCTCCCGTGTGGGCCGGAACCCGCGGACCGGTGAAGCGGTGAATGTGGGTGAAAAATATATTCCCTATTTTAAAACCGGCAAACAGTTGCGCGAGCGCCTGAACCCTGCGGATTAAACCGCTTTCGTTTTCAGCATTAACAGGAACGACCCGGAATGCATGTCGTAAAAAAAATCGTGATGTGGATTGTTGCGGTCAGTTTTGCTGCGTTTATCGCCCTGTTCTCGCTTGCGAACAGAACCGCTGTTGAACTGGATCTATGGCCGCTGGCCTTGAAACAGGATGTCCCTGTCTTTGCGTTAATGCTGGGCTGTGTGGCTTTTGGTATTCTTTGGGGCGGGTTTGCGGCGTGGTTATCGGCGGGTGCGGCGCGCAAGCGAGCGCGTACTGCGACGCGGCGTGCCGAGGCCGCCGAAGCGGATCTCCATCAGGCGGAAGAGCGCTCAATCCGTTTGGAGCAGGACTTGAAAGCGCTCCGGGCCTCGGATACGCCGTCGAACGACCCATTCGACGCGCCTCTGCAAACGCGGCAGTTGCCAAAAAGCGCGGACGCCGCCTAAACCTCCCGAGGTGTTTCAAAAACGAACGCTGCCCTCTTGCCTAAGGACTGCGAGAGAGTTACAAGCGTCGACAATTTGAACGGGTGCGATGACGGCGAGATCTCGATTGCCGAAAACGCGCCCACTTATCGAAATTGCCACAAGGCCATGTTAGCGAATGTCTCCCCTCGCTGCGGTTTTGTGCCAAGCAAATTGGAGCCGCTCGATGACCTCTCTCCCCGCATCTCCCGCCAAACCCACCGACCGCATTTTTGTTGCCCTCGATACCACCGATCTGGATCGCGCCGTCAGCCTGAGCCAGCAACTGGTTGGCCTTGTCGGTGGTGTTAAAACTGGCAAAGAATTTTTGACGGCTCACGGCCCCGAAGGTGTCCGTAAAGTGGCTGAATGCGGAATGCCAGTGTTCCTCGATACCAAGTTCCACGACATCCCCAACACAGTTGCCAGTGCCATTCGTGCTGCTCTTCCCCTAAGCCCCTTTGTCATCGATATCCACGCCAGCGGCGGTTTGGCGATGATGCAGGCGGCCAAAGACGCCGTTGATGAAGCCGGGGCCAATCGCCCGCTGCTGATCGCGGTCACGGTGCTGACCAGCTTAAGTGATGAGGACCTGGCCGAAATTGGTCTGGCAGGCCCGTCTAAAGACCGCGTCGTGGCGCTTGCCAAACTGACCCAAAAAGCAGGGCTCGATGGTGTTGTCTGCTCCCCTTTGGAAATCACCGCCGTCCGCGAAGCCTGCGGCCCGGATTTCAAGTTGATGGTCCCCGGTATCCGCCCCGCCTGGTCCGCCGCTGGCGACCAAAAACGCATCATGACCCCGGCCCAAGCCGTCGACGCCGGTGCCGATTTTCTGGTGATTGGCCGCCCGATTACCGGTGCTGATAATCCCGTCGATGCAGCGAAGCGGATTGCGGACGAGTTATCCGGATAGGTGTATATAAAACCCCGTTGACAATTAATGCGGGCCGCTATCTGTTAAACCCGAAAAAAAACAGAAACGGGGGGGGATATGACTGATACGAGCGATGCAATAGCCAAAATTCGAGCTGGTGAATTGTTATCTGACGCATTTGGATTCACTTCTCGCAATTACTTCATTTTGTTGAAGCTGGCATTTTTGCCTCTCATGATGGCCTTCGTATTCCAGTCTGTCCCTGAATTTGGTCTGGGCACAGAGTTACCTGATTATCTGGGCAGTCTGGTTCATATTCTGTCTACGGCAGTGTTTTCGGTAGCGGTTCATCGGTTTTACATTTTAGGGGCGGAAGCGCGGCTTGGTTTTGGGCCAGCAGAAGTCAAATTTGCTGTTTTACTTTTGGTTGCGACCTATCTGCCGTCCTTAATGACTGGTATTTTAAGGTTTAGTTTATCGGGATACTTTCTTGTTTACATGGTCTTGCATATTTGTATCGCCATAATTTCGACGTATCTTATTTTGCGTTTAAGTTTGGTCTTTCCCTCGGCAGCCCTGTCCGCAGGCGGCAGCATAATAACCTATGCGAAGAATTCTTGGAGGCATATGCGCGGTCGTGCCTTTTCTTTGTTTTTGGCGCTGTTTGCGGTAATGATCATATATTTGATTGCTGAGGGAATTGTCATGTATGTCATTTCGCCGCCAGATATAGGGTTCGAGGAATTTGTGACCTGGATGTCCGGTGGAGGCGTTAGGTCAACGGGTATTGCGGGCGCCGTCGTTTCTTTAATTCGTTTATGCATTTCTTTTTTTATTACATTAATCACAGTGCTTTTTGTGAGCAACATATACAAAACGACACAGATAGAAGCGCAGGCATGTTCACCACTCAAATAGAAATTATTTGAAACGAACCTATTAAATATTCCTGAGCATGTGCTGCAGAGGGGCGGTGATTTCCGCTAGAAACGAAAGATCATGCATGGGATAACACTCCCATGAAAATTCAAACTAAAATATGTGGTCTGCGGACGCCGGAATCTGTGGATTGCGCTGTCGAGGCCGGTGCGGCGATGGTGGGGTTTGTGTTCTTCCCGCCGTCTCCCAGATCAATCTCCATTGCCGATGCGGTGGCCCTTACCGCCCGTGTGCCGGATGGGGTGAAAAAAGTCGCCCTGACGGTGAATGCGGATGATGCGTTGCTGGCCGATATTGTCGCCAACGCCGGGGTCGATGTTTTGCAATTGCATGGTGCCGAGCAGCCCGAACGGGTGTTTGAAATTCGTCATACCTATAACTTACCGGTAATCAAAGCCTTGCCGGTTGAAGATACCGTCGATCTGATGGTGGCGCGGGGCTATGACGGGGTTGTTGATTATTTTCTGTTCGATGCCAAACCCCCCGCCGATGCGACGCGGCCCGGTGGTAATGCGGTGAGTTTTGACTGGAAGCTTTTGAACGGGTTTTCTTTGGCAAAACCGTGGTTGTTGGCCGGTGGATTGACGCCTGAAAACGTTGCCGAAGCCGTCCAAATCAGCGGTGCCCATTGGGTTGATGTGTCGTCCGGTGTGGAAGATCAGCCGGGTGAGAAGAATTTAGACAAAATTCGTTCGTTTTTGGGTGCCCTCAATACCATTTAGCGTAATTTCGGGTTCGTTTTTTCCGCTCCGGTGTGGTTTATTGCGACGAACGGCAATGCAAATGGCAAGGGATGCCGGGTAAATTCGGGAATGAGTGATGAATAAATTAAATACGTATCGCGCCGGGGTCGATGAAGACGGCCATTTCGGCATTTATGGCGGACGCTATGTCGCTGAAACATTAATGCCTTTGATCCTGGCTGTTGAACAAGCCTGGAACGAAGCGCGCGATGATCCCGAGTTTTGGACCGAGTTTCATTATTATATGAAGCACTACGTCGGACGCCCGAGCCCGCTGTATCTGGCGAAGCGGCTGACCGAGCATTTGGGCGGCGCAAAAGTCTATTTTAAGCGCGACGAATTGAACCACACCGGCGCGCACAAAATCAACAACACCATCGGCCAGATATTGATGGCCAAACGCATGGGGAAAACCCGGATTATTGCGGAAACGGGTGCCGGCCAGCATGGCGTTGCGACAGCAACCGTCTGCGCCTTATTTGGTTTGCCGTGCATTGTCTATATGGGGGCAACCGACGTTGAGCGGCAAAGCCCCAATGTTTTCCGGATGAATTTGCTGGGCGCTGAAGTGCGGCCGGTGACGTCTGGTACGGGCACCTTGAAAGATGCCATGAACGAAGCGCTTCGCGATTGGGTGTCCAACGTTGATGATACCTTCTACATCATCGGCACCGTTGCCGGACCGCATCCCTATCCAACGATGGTTCGTGATTTCCAGTGTGTGATTGGCGACGAATTGCGCGGCCAAATGGAGGAAGCGGAAGGGCGTTTGCCGGATACATTGGTTGCCTGTTTGGGCGGCGGATCGAACGCGATGGGCCTGTTCCATCCCTTCCTGGATGATGAAAGCGTCGAGATTATTGGCGTCGAAGCTGGTGGCAAAGGGGTCGATACGGATGAGCATTGTGCATCGCTGACGGGTGGCAAGCCCGGCGTCTTGCATGGTAACCGGACCTATTTGCTGCAAACCGACGACGGCCAAATTCTGGACGGCCATTCGATTTCGGCAGGTCTTGATTATCCGGGCATTGGGCCGGAGCATTCCTGGTTGAAAGATACGGGCCGCGTCAAATATGTCTCCGTGACGGATAGCGAAGCGCTCGACGCGTTTCAGCTGTGCACCCGCATGGAAGGCATTATCCCGGCGCTGGAGCCAAGCCACGCGCTGGCCCATGTGATCAAGGTTGCGGGCGATTACCCGAAGGACCATTTGTTGGTCATGAACCTGTGCGGTCGGGGTGATAAGGATATCTTCGCGGTTGCCAAACACTTGGGCCTCGATATGGGCAATACGGATCAGGGATAAGACAGATGACACAGACACCTGAAACACGTATCACCCGTAAATTTGCGAAATTGAAAGCCGAAGGCCGTGGCGGTCTTGGGATTTTTGTGACCGCCGGTGACCCTGATTACGATACGGGCCTTGAAATCTTTTTGGGGCTGGCGGACGCCGGTGCTGACATGATTGAATTTGGTATTCCCTTCAGTGATCCGATGGCCGATGGTCCGGCCATTCAGGCAAGCTCACTGCGCGCCCTCAAGAACGGCATGACGCTCCGAAAAACCCTCGATATGGTCCGCACCTTCCGGGAAAAGGACGATGAGACGCCTATTGTTTTGATGGGCTATTACAATCCGATTTATGTTTATGGGGTTGAGGCATTTTTGAGCGACGCGAAAGCCGCGGGTGTTGACGGTTTGATCATGGTTGATCTGCCGCCGGAAGAAGAAAACGAGCTTTGTGTCCCGGCCTTGGATGCGGGCATTAACTTCATTTATCTGACGGCCCCAACGACAGACGACGCGCGATTGCCGAAAGTAGTCGAAAAAGCGTCTGGTTTCGTGTATTTTGTATCGATTACCGGCATTACCGGTACGCGGTCCGCGACATCAGCTGATATCGCGCCGCACATTGAGCGGATTCGCCAATACACGGACTTGCCGATTGCAGTTGGCTTTGGCATAAGAACACCAGAGAATGCGGCGGATACGGTGGGAATTAGCGATGCTGCGGTTGTCGGATCGGCTGTGGTTGAAGTGATCACGGATAACCTGGATGAAAGTGGTCAGGCGAAACCGGGAATTGCGCCGAAGGTCCATAAGTTGGTATCAGAATTGGCCGCAGGCGTTCGAAGTGTATCGAAGCAAGCGGCTGAATAAGCGGTTTCAAGGAGTTGTCATAAGTGAACTGGCTTAAAAATTTCGTCCCCCCCAAACTTCGCAGTCTGGTAACCGGACAAAAAGACATACCAGAAAACCTCTGGCATAAATGCACCGCTTGCGCGCAGATGATTTTTCATCGGGATCTGGAAAAAAATTGCCATGTTTGCCAACATTGTGGACATCATATGCGGATTGGTGCCGAGGCACGCCTGCAACTGCTGTTCAATGGTGACAGTTATCAAGCACTGGAGCTTGATCCGGCAGTTGGCGATCCCCTGAAGTTTAAGGACATCAAACGCTATTCTGATCGTATTAAAGATGCGCGTGCGAAGACCGGTAAAAACGACGCCCTGACTGTCGCCTCTGGCACTATGGGTCAGAACCCGGTTGTCGTTGCGGTTATCGACTTTTCGTTTATGGGTGGCTCCATGGGCATCGCTGTTGGTGACGGGCTGGTCAAAGCCGCCCGCGAAGCGGTTGAGAAAAAAGCCTCCTTGATTGTTATTCCATCTTCCGGCGGCGCACGCATGCAAGAAGGCATTTTGTCCTTGATGCAGATGACGCGAACAACCGTTGCCGTTGAAGAAGTCAAAGAAGCGGGACTTCCTTACATTGTGATTTTAACGGACCCGACAACGGGTGGTGTTACGGCATCCTTTGCCATGCTCGGTGATATTGCAATTGCCGAACCCGGATGCCAGATCGGCTTTGCCGGTCAGCGTGTGATCGAACAAACCATTCGCGAAACCCTTCCTGAAGGCTTTCAGACAGCGGAATATCTGCTTGAGCACGGCATGATCGATATGGTCGTGCATCGCCACGAATTGCGCGAAACCTTGATCCGGATTACCGGGCTTCTTAATCCGGGTGAAAGCAGTTCAGATGAAGCGGCACAAGAGACATTGGAGCCGCTGGCGCTGGAACCTGTTACAGATGAGGCGATGGCCCCTGTAATTGTTGAAAGTTCTGACGCAGTTGTTGTCGACCCCCCTGCCAAATCATAACCGTTGACCACGCCCGAGCCTTTGCCTGAGCAGGCATCACAGAAAAATGACGTGATTCTGGAGCGCCTGATGGGGCTGCATCCGAAGATCATCGATCTGTCTTTGGGGCGTGTTGAAGCACTTCTTGAAAAGCTGGGCGACCCGCAGAATTTTCTGCCACCTGTCATTCATGTCGCCGGGACCAATGCCAAAGGTTCCGTTATCGCCTACATGCGGTCCATATTGGAAGCGGACGGATATGGGGTTCATGTCCACATCTCGCCACATCTTGTCCGCTTTGCCGAGCGCATTCGATTAGCTGGAAAAGTGATCAGCGAACCCGCCCTTACTGAGCTGCTGGAAGGCTGCGAAAAAATCAACGGGGGCGAGCCCATTACCTTTTTTGAAATCACAACCTGTGCCGCGCTCGTTGCCTTCGCCAGTGAGCCGGCAGACGCCGTGCTTTTGGAAACGGGGCTGGGGGGGCGGCTTGATGCAACAAATGTCGTCAAGCAACCCGCCGTTTGTGTGATTACACCCATATCCATGGATCATCAGCAATTTTTGGGCGATACGCTGGCAGCCATTGGTCGTGAAAAAGCCGGTATTTTGAAGTGGAATATCCCGGCTGTTATCGCCAGGCAGCCGCAGGAAGCCATGGAATCAATTATCGCCCGGGCACAGGATCTCGGCGTCGCACTCTACCGGCAAGATGAAGACTGGTCTGTGCATGCAGAAAATGGCCAACTCATTTACGACAACCCAAAAGGCCGCAAGATTTTACCGCTGCCGAACCTTGTCGGCCCCCACCAAGTTGATAATGCCGGATTGGCGTTGGCTGCCCTCGACCGCTTTATTCCGTGCCGAACCTCTGAAGCAGCGCAAAGCAAGGGTTTGGTCAGTGCCGAATGGCCGGGGCGGATGCAACAGCTGAAATCTGGTCCGCTTGTCGATCTGTTAGCCGAAGGTTGGGAGCTGTGGCTGGACGGTGGACATAACGAAGCGGCAGCCGGTGCGATCCGGTCGCAAGCCGACGTTTGGGCAGGCGAAGCAAACGCGAAACCCCTGTCTGCAATTTTCGGCATGTTAAATTCAAAAGATCCGGCAACGTTTCTGAACCCGCTGAAAGACGCGCTCCATACGCTAAAAACCGTCTCTATTCCGGGCGAGGAGAATACTTTAGGGGCTGGCGAACTGGCGGCGGTCGCAGTGCGTCTGGGCGTCTCCGCCGATGCCTGCACGTCAGTATCTGATGCCTTGCGCCAGCTTGTTGAAAGCACAAACCAACCGACCCGGGTCCTGATTTGCGGATCGCTCTATTTAGCGGGGACGGTTCTGAGTGAGAACGCTTAGGCGTTCTTAGAAATTATCTTTCCGAATGCGTGTTTCGGCGAATACATCAACCAGATCCGCCCCCACCAATCCTACAGTTTGTTGCAGGTTGGCGCTGGTGGGGCGCAGGAAGGGGTTGGTGGCTTTTTCGACGCCCAATGTGGATGGGACCGTTGGCAACCCCTGGCGGCGCAACTGATCAATTTCAGCCATGCGGTCGACCAAGTCTTGATTGCCCGGCTCGACAGAAAGTGCGAAGCGTCCGTTGGATTGGGTGTATTCATGGGCGCAAAAGACGCGGGTTGCATCGGGTAAATCCATGAGCTTGGAAAGCGATGACCACATTTGCTGATGGGTGCCCTCAAAGACCCGCCCACAGCCCAGCGCGAACAGGGTATCGCCACAGAAAAGCGCGTCTGAGTCCGCGAACCAATAGGCGTTATGGCCCCGTGTATGACCGGGCACGTCAAAAACCTGCGCCGTTGCATTGCCCAACTGATAGGTATCACCATCAGCGACTTCCACATCAATTCCGGGGATGCGGTCGCGATCGGCTTTCGGGCCGACAATGGTGCAGCCCGTCAATTTTTTAAGTTCAAGATTGGCACCGGTGTGATCGGCGTGGTGGTGGGTGTTGAGAATATGCGTGAGCGTCCAGCCTTTATCGGCCAAGGCATCGACAACAGGGCCGCCAACAGCAGGGTCGACAACAGCCGTCTTTCCTGTTTCTGGGTCATGAGCCAGATAAACGTAATTGTCGTTCAGAACCGGGATTTGGTGAATTTCAAGCTGGCTCATGGTGGTATCCTTGTTTTGCGGGCTTTACGCAATTGCTGTGAATGGGTGGAGTGACCCTATATATAAGGAAATATGCCAAAATTTAAAGAGAAGCGATGCCCGTTGCCATGAAAAAGGCCAGTAAGAATGAGGGGTTGGATGAGGCGCTGGAGGATGATGTAGAGCAAAAAGCTCTGCCACCGGGGGCCGGGACTTACCTGACGCGGGAAGGTTATGAGCGCTTTCGTGCCGAATTCAGACAGCTTGTGACAGAAGAGCGGCCGAAAGTTGTCGAGGTTGTCCATTGGGCGGCGGGTAATGGGGACCGTTCTGAAAATGGCGACTACATTTATGGCAAAAAACGGCTCCGCGAAATTGACCGGCGCATCCGGTTTCTGGATAAACGGCTGGATAAGGCGCAGGTCGTTGATCCGGCCCAACAGACGAATCGCGATCAGGTGTTTTTCGGAGCAACCGTCACCTATGCAAATGAACAGGGAAGCGAGAAAACGGTGACCATCGTTGGCGCGGACGAGGCAGATATGGGGCGGGGGCGGGTCAGTTTGTTGTCGCCCATCGCAAGGGCGTTATTGAAAGCCTATGAAGGGGATTTGGTTGAGTTTATGGCGCCGTCTGGCCGTGTTGAATTGGAAATTATGTCGATTTCCTATGAATAGAGCCTCCTGTTCGTGCCGCGCCTGTTGCAAAGAACGACTGGCGAGATCAAGATATTCTTGTGTCTTACTGAATCGGTAAGATACTCTTTATGCTTCCGCAAAGCCCAAGGCTAATTGGTGATGTCCGCATTCACCAAGAGCAACACTTTGGCTTCTTTTGACCCTTACTGAAACGAGAAGCCCTTTGGCCGCTGAATTTGTTGCAAGACCGCAAAATACCTTGCACGGCATTATCTGGATGCTGTTGACAGGCATTCTTTTTGTCATCGTCACGGCCATTGTCAGGTATCTGGGGTCTTCCCTGCCGGCTATTGAAATGGCATTTATTCGCTACGCGTTTGGAATCATCCTGATCCTACCGGCGCTGATGCCCCTGGTGCGTTCGCGCCCGTCGTTACAAAGGTTGCGGTTTTTTGGCCTGCGCGGCTTTGTGCATGGCTTTGGTGTGATGCTTTGGTTTTATGCGATGGCGCGTATCCCGATCGCCGAAGTCACGGCCATTGGTTATGTTGCACCCATTTTCGTCGCCCTTGGCGCGGCGCTGTTTTTGGGTGAAAAAATGCAGGCGCGGCGTATTGCCAGTATCGTGGTTGGCTTTATTGGCGCTCTGGTCATTTTAAGGCCGGGCTTTCAGGACATAAATACTGGCCAATTGGCTCAATTATCAGCGGCACCGCTTTTTGCAACATCGTTTCTGATGGCAAAAAAAATGACTGCATCGGAAGATTCATCCGTGATCGTTGCCATGTTGACCATCTGTTGCACGTTGGTTCTGTTGCCAGGCGCTATTTATTATTGGCAGACGCCAAATACCCATGAAGTTATCTGGCTCTTTTTGACAGCTGTCTCCGCCACATGCGGTCACTATACGCTGACGCGGGCCTTTCAGGCGGCGCCGCTCACCGTTACCCAACCACTGACGTTCCTGCAGCTGGTTTGGGCAGCACTTATTGGGGTGGTGATGTTTGGTGAAGCCGTTGATCCGTTTGTGATCTTGGGCGGTGGGATTGTTGTCGCTTCCGTGACCTACATTTCCCATCGCGAAGCGGTGGCAGCTCGGCGGCAAAACACACCGCCAGCTCCGGCAACCAAAGTCTAATGCCGGTGCAATCGCCCTGGTCTCTGGCTTTTGGCGGTTTATTGGCGCTGGCGGTGGCGGTTGGCATTGGACGTTTTGTCTATACACCCATCTTGCCCTTTATGGTGGAGGCCTTGGGGTTAACAAAAGGCCAAGCCGGCTGGATCGCTTCAGCCAATTATGCGGGTTATATGTTGGGCGCACTTGCGGCCTCATCGCCCTGGCTGCCTGGATCCCGGCGTATCTGGATGATTTGGGCCTTACTGATTTGTGTGGTCACAACAGCGGCCATCGGTTTGCTTGATGCGGTCTGGGCCTTCATGGCCGTTCGTTTCATTGGCGGCTTGGCCAGTGCCTTTGCGTTTGTCTATGCCTCGGCTTTGGTGGTTGAGAGGCTTATAAAAATTGGGCGGGGCGGTTTGTCAGCGGTGCATTTCGGCGGGGTCGGCATTGGCATTACCCTGTCCGCCTTGATCGTTTCCGGCACGGTGTGGGCAGGCGGTGATTGGAGAGGGCAGTGGTATGGGGCGGCAACGGTATCCTTGATTGCAGCACTTTTGGTGTTCTTTCTTGTGCCCGAACAACACGGTGAGACCATCAAACGGGAAAAAGGGGTGTTCAAGCCAGGTCTGTTTCCATTGATCTTTGCCTACGGCCTCTTCGGTTTTGGTTATGTGATTACGGCAACATTTTTGATGGCGATTGTGCGTGATACGGAAACCGCGCGACAACTGGAGCCGGTCATTTGGTTGGTTGTCGGCTTGACCGGAGCCCCATCGGTTGCATTTTGGCTGTGGATTAGCCGTCGCCTTGGTGTGCTTAATACCTTTGCTCTGGCCTGCCTGGCGGAAGCCATCGGCGTATGTGCAAGTGTTCTTTGGGTGTCGCCTGTATCCCTCGTCATTTCGGGTATGCTTCTGGGTGGGACCTTTATCGCACTGACGGCCCTTGGCTTGGTTGGTGCCCGAACATTTACCACAGGGGACCCGCGTCAGGTCGTTGGCTGGATGACGGCCGCGTTCGGCGCCGGGCAAATTATCGGTCCCACCTTCGCCGGATCGCTTTTTGATGCCAGCGGCAGCTTTCTCTTTTCCTCGCTGGTGGCCGTAGCGGCCCTGCTCATTGCCTCTTTGATTGTCTGGCAAATATCGCGCCGCATTTCTTAGACGATTTATGCGATTATACACTGGCGCTTATCTGAAAAAACGGTTTAGATTTCCAGCTTGGATGTTTTGTGGAGATGAAAACGTAAGTGCCTAAAGAATTTAAAATCATATACCTCGCGGATGCGCGAGAATTGGTTGTGCCATTGGCTCCACTCTTTATTGATGAGTGGGAGCCTTACTATGGGCGACAGGGCCCCGGCGATGCCGAAACCGATTTGAACGATTGCTGCAATCACGATCAAATTCCGTTGGCGCTGGTGGCGGTCGATAATGATGGTGAAATCATGGGAACTGCGGCTTTGAAAGCCCGTTCCATTGAAACTCACAGACATTTAGGTCCCTGGCTGGCCGCGATGTTCGTTGTTGAACGTCACAGAGGGCATGGCGTAAACGCGGCGCTTGTTGCCGCGATTGAAGAAAATGCGATTCGTCTCGGATATGAGCGTATTTATGTAGGCGCACGCGGGATGACCAGCGCCATGCGGGAAAATGGCTGGGAACTGTTGGATGAGCCTGAATCCCAGCGAGGTCCCATCGAAATTTATGTCAAAGAGCTAATGATTTAATATAAACACTTGAACAGTTGTTTAACTATAGATACTGTTAAGCCATGACTGTTGCATTGGATGATCCACAAATTTCTGCCGTCGCTGATATGTTCCATTTGTTGGGCGACCCGACGCGCTTAAAAATTGTCTATTCCTGTCTTGATGAGATGCGGAGCGCTGGTGATATCGCGAAGGATACCGGGGCGTCGGCTTCTCTGGTCAGTCATCATTTACGCTTGCTAAAAGCGGCGCGTCTTGTGCGATCTGAACGGCGCGGCCGCCAGGTCTTTTATGTGGCAGCAGACCACCATATCCGTCACGTGCTGGGCGACATGATCGACCATATAAACGAACCTGAAGCCTTAGAAGGGGCGAGTTAATGTCCGTTACCTGTTGTCATCAAACGCCGAAGGCCGCGCCAGAGGGCTCATACCGTCGGGTGCTGTGGATCGCTCTGGTGATCAACGCCAGCATGTTTGCCGTTGAATTGATTGCCGGCTGGCAGGCGCGTTCTGTATCGTTGCAAGCCGATGCCCTCGATTTTTTTGGTGATGCAACGACCTATGCGGTGACGTTAATTGTTCTCGGCATGAGTGCGCGCTGGCGGACAGGTGCGGGAATGGCCAAGGGCATATCACTGGGTGTTTTTGGTATCTGGGTTATGGCGACAACCATTATCCGTTATTACGAAGCGGAGCCACCGGTCGCGGAAGTCATGGGCGCAATCGGGTTATTGGCGCTGGCAGCGAACGTGTTTTGCGCTTTTCTTCTTTACAAATTTCGTGCCGGTGATTCCAATATGCGTTCCGTCTGGCTCTGTTCGCGCAATGACGCCATCGCCAATGTCGCCGTTGTTGCGGCGGGAGTGGGCGTCTGGGCAACTCAAAGTGCCTGGCCTGATCTGATCGTTGGCGGGGGCATCGCGCTGTTGTCGCTTTCGGCAGCGGCGTCAATCATCAAGCAGGCGATGGGCGAGTTTAAGACTGAACCGCGTCACGCCCATTAAAAAACCCCGCTGAGAAGCGGGGTCTTTCGGCGCTTGTATCCAGAATTTCAGGCTGGCTTAAAGCTCACCTTCAACCCATTCAACGAGTTGACTCTTTGGCGCTGCGCCAACTTTGGTAGCTGCAACTTCGCCATTTTTGAACATCATCAGTGTCGGGATGCCCCGAATGCCATATTTGGATGGAACGCCAGGGTTATCATCGATATTAATTTTTGCGATGGTGACTTTGCCTTCCATTTCCTGCGCAATTTCTTCTAAAGCGGGAGAAATTTGTTTGCAGGGGCCACACCATTCTGCCCAAAAATCTACAACAACGGGTCCGTCAGCATTCAAGACGTCAGCATCGAAGGATGCGTCTGTTACCTCTTTTGACATTATTTATTCCTATCAAGGGGTTACGAAAAAGGGGGCCAAAAGGCACCTGTTCGACGCCTTAACCATCCTGCAAATCTAGGCATCGACCCGCTTGCCGTCAAGGCTCATAAGGAGACAACACCTGTTCACTCAGCCACATGGCCCGTGGGGTGTCGGTCCATAACAAGACAGTTTCGATGGGGAGCGCGGGATAGATACCTCTCAGGGCTGCCCGATATAAGGCCATTTGCCTTAAATACGGAGGCGGGACATCGGCTTCATTTTTTGGTGGCGGGCGGTTGGTTTTGTAATCAACGATGATGATGCGCGAATCCGTCAACACGAGCCTGTCAATTTGAGCGGATATAATGCCTGTCTCAATGCCGCTGCCAACAGTTCCCACCAGCGGCACTTCAGCTCTGGATTCGGGCCCAAATAAAATAGCGAGTTGCTCATCTTCCAAAACGGCCATGGTCTCGTGGTGGATCTCTGATTGCTGATCTTTGGAAAGCTCATGGGTCGCCAGAGCCAGATAACGCCGCATTGCATCGTTCCATTGGTTTGCTGGTAAATCCGGCAAGGTTTGCAACAACCGGTGAATCAGCGTTCCGCGTTTAAACCGCGCCCCATCATCATCGCCCAGTGGCGAACGAATGGGAGGGTCATCGCTATCCGGGCGTGATGGATTGAGTGGCGACGGCGGGATCGGTTCTGATGGTGGTGGCTGGGTCGACCATGCTGGTAAAACCATATCGGCTGCCCGCGTCGTTGTCATCTCATCCCGGTTATCCGGTTCTGCTGATTGGCCTGTTTCCAGCCGCAAGGCGGTTTGCGCGTCATCAAAAGGGAACTCAACCGCTCCCTGATCTGTTAATCCACGTTCAACCAAATCATACCAGCAGCCTTCACTGCGCCCGCGATTTGTTTCCCAGCCACATACATAAAGGCGATCCTGGGCACGGGTCAGGGCGACATAGAGTAGCCGACTGTATTCATCCAGTGCCTGATCGCGGGCTTGATCGCGCAAGTCCATGCAAATGGTCTCTTCGTTTTCTTTGACAACGGGCCAGAATAGCAATGGTTCGTTATGGGACTTTTCCCAATAGAGGCGCGTGTCGAGCCGCGCATCGGGGGTTGAGCAGGTGTCGGGTAGAAAGACAACATTGGCCTGCAGCCCTTTTGCACCATGTACGGTCATAACGCGAACTTCGCCGTGGCCCTGCTCCAGATCGCGTTTGATCTGGGTATGCCCGGATTCCAGCCAGTGCAAAAAACCTTCCAGACTGGGCGGGTGGTCCCGCTCAAAGGCAAGGGCCAGAGACAGAAATTCGTCAATGGGGTCTGCGGCATCGGGGCCTAATCGGGCCAGCAGATCATGTCGTCCGCGTTCAGCGCCTAAAAGCTGCGAATAAAATTCGTACGGCGGAACAAAATCTGCCGCATTGGCCAACTTTTCGAGGCGCCGTGCGGCGTTGTCGTAGCGATCCTGATCTGCCCGTTTTTCCTGCAACCGACGCCAAAGGGTCATCTCTTTCGGTCGGTTATAGGCAAGGTCAAACAAGTCATCGTCATTAAGTCCGATGAGCGGTGTTTTCAGAACAACCGCCGTATTCAGGTCGTCATCAGGTAACAGCGCGAACCGCCCCATTGCAACAAGGTCCATAACGGCCATCTGTTCGAGTAGAACCATCCTGTCGCTGCCGGCAACGGGAATTTGGCGTTGTTTGAGCTGACGAACCATTTCTTCGGCGAAGGCCCCACGGCGGCGCAACAGGATCATAACATCGCCCGCTTGTATGTTGCGTCCCGCTGATGGCAGGTATTCGCCGTCCCTGAACCAGCCCGCGAGCGTATCGGCAATTTTTTCTGCCAAGCGGGCCGGGGGGCTTTTTTGCGACATTTGGTCAACTGGCGCGTCCCACGGGTCATCTTCACTGACGTCGTCTGGTGTCATTGTCGGCCACAGTTCAATAAGCCCGGCCTGACCATCGCGGAAGGACAAATGATGGATCCGTTCATCTTCGACCTGTAACCCCTTGGGGGCGTGTTCACCGGTAAATACGGAATCGACGGTTTTTAGAATGGCCCAGACAGATCGGAAGGAAAGCAGTAGCTCAACGGACTGCCAGCGGCGTTCCGCATCTTGTGCCCGAGTCGCAAAATGAGATCGCATTTCTGCAAATTTTGCCGGGTCCGCACCTTGAAAACTATAAATTGATTGTTTTTGATCCCCGACGGCGAAGATCGTTCGTTCCAGAGCGCGGCCTTCGCGCTCCGCGCCATCGCCTGAAAAAAACTCAGACGCCAGCGCTTCAATCACTTCCCATTGTTCCGGGCTGGTATCCTGTGCTTCATCGACAAGAATATGATCGATACCGCCGTCCAGTTTAAAATGAACCCAACTCACACGGCCATCACCGAGCAGATCACGGGCCTTGAGAATCAAATCATCATAATCCAGCAATGCACGAAAAGCTTTTAACTCTCCATAGGTGCGGATCAGGGTGTCACCCACCTGAACCAAAGCACGCGTGGCTTCAGCAATCTTTAGTCCTTTCAGACGGTTTTCCATATCCAGAACCCGATCTTGTTCCTCTAACAAGATAGGGATGACAGTGGCATCAGCCTGTTTGGCACCTTTTGTCGCTAACCGGCTTTCCGCGGAAGCTGCGCCTTTCTGGGTGACAAAGATGCCTTTGTAGGCGGAATAGGTTTCCAGGACTTCGGCATCAGATCTGGCTCTCAAGAATGAACGGATCAACGCCGCTTTCTTTTGGTCGGTTGCTGTTCCCTGATCAAGGGCATCGCAGGCGCGGTCGAGTGCCGCGTCATCCCGTCCGCTCTGCCCTGCCAAAATCCCACTTTCCGTATCGCCTTCGCGCAGACCCAAACGCTGGCGAACCGCTCGATCCAGTCCCTCAATACCGCCATGGCGCGTCAGTAGTTCTCGAAGGTGATGACGGTGGCTGTCGAGAGCTTCCATCAGTTTGTCAAAACTGGATTCGTCAACAAGACCGGCGATAAAGGAAAAGGCTTCGCGAATTTGGTGATCGCCATGGCTGGCACTTTGCATCAAGTGATCTCGGGCTTCCAGTCGCAGTTCGTTGGCGGTCCGTTCATCGATGACGCTGAAATGAGGCGCGACGTTTGCTTCGATCGGAAACCGTCCGAGCAAAGATTCGCAGAAGGAATGGATGGTACGGATCTTTAAACCACCCGGTGTATCGAGCGTTTGCGCGAACAATCGGCGTGCCGATTGAATGTGGGCATGGCTGGGTGTGTGGCCTGTGGTTCGGTGCAGGTCGGTAATCAATTGCGCTTCGGTCATAACCGCCCAGGTCCCCAATTGTGCACTCAAGCGATTCGACATTTCGGCTGCTGCCGCCTTGGTAAATGTCAGACACAAAATACGTGCTGGGGGAACGCCTTCCAGCATCAGGCGCAGAATTCGTGTGATTAGGACACGTGTTTTTCCGGTCCCGGCATTGGCACCGACCCAAACCGATTGCATGGGATCAGCCGCGATGATCTGGCCTCTTATTTGATCATCTGAGGGACGGGTTACCGTTTCGCTCATGTGTCGTCTTCCCCGTCGGCGCTCGACCATTCGCGAACACGCGCCAGATGGTCGTAGTCTCCAAAGCGGCTTTTAAACATTGGGCGCGGGCGGGAACGGTAGGGCATATCCGGCTTATTATAGATGGCGATTAACCGCCGCAACCCGGACATCGCGCTTTGTGCCACGTCGTCGACATCCAGTTTTAAACGTTTGATTTCGCCAGGGATACGCCCGCCCGAAAGCCGCAAATAGACAAGTTCACTGACCGGTGCTGAAGTGAGGTTCGGAAATTCTCCTGCCATTGCCATTGCGGCTTCCAGCGAAAGCTGAGGAACCAGGCCGGTCGCCACTTGCGGTGCGGTTGGCGGTTGCCCGGTTTTATAGTCAATGACAGCCAGACTACCGTCTGGCAAACGATCAATACGGTCGGCCTTGGCCGTTAACCGAAAGTCTGTCTTGCCCACGGATATATTCATTTCGCCAAACGTTTCAATGAGCGGAGATTGTATTCCATCATTGCGCCGTTTGGCTTCAAAGGTAATGAACCAGTGGGCGATCCTTAAGAACCTCGGCCACCAAAAAGCGCGAACACCAGGGCGTGACATATGGCGCTTAAAAATATCTTCGCCTATTTTTATTAAGGCTTGCTCGGCGTTGTCAGGGAGTTCTTGTGGGTACGTGAGCATAAATTTTTCAAGAACTTCATGTATAAGAGTGCCCCGATCCGCAGCACCTGGATTGGCATCGAGCATATCGAGCGGTTTCAATCGCAAGATATGGCTGGCGAAAATCGAATAGGGGTCTCTGATCCAGGTCTCAATGCGCGTCACAGAAAGTCCCTTTGGCCGAGCAGTAACGGGAGGGCGTGGTGCGGGCGGTGGCACCGGTGATATCTGTGCCGGATGATCCAATGCTTCAAACCAGTTCAGATATTGTTGATCCTGGGGCAATCCTTTCGAGAAACCGGCACCTTTTAGCGTATTGTCCAGCCGCATGAGCCAGCGCGATGCGACAGTTGGCGTTCCATCAACACGTTCGGCGCGGGTCATCAGGATATGAGGCGCCGAAAAGGCCTGAACGAAGTCATGGGCCGTCAAGCCGATTTGTCGTTCCGGTTGTGCCAATCCCAACTGGGCCATCATCGGACGGCTCATCCATGGGCCTGCATCGACCTGTGGGGGCCAGGTTCCTTCGTTCAATCCACCCATAATGACCAAATCAGTTCGTTGCAGTCGGGCTTCCAGCAAACCCCAAATAAAGACCCTGGGGTGGAGCCCGTAACGCGAGCGCACGGCTCGGCCGGACATTAAACCATCCAACAGGGCCGGGTAGGATGTCGGGGAAATATCGGACATGGCGGGGGCGTGTTGTAGCAATTCTGCGATAAACCCAGCCAAAGCTTCTCCGGCATCTCCGGACCAAACCCGTTCGGCACCATCCTCGTCACGGGTGCGTGCAAGCTGTTCAATCATTGAGATGTGCGCGCGCACCATCTCGCTTAAAGCGACTGTTCGCTGCGTGGCCAGTGATGCAAAATCTTGCGTTGCATGTTCAAGCGCGGCCATAAATTCGGACAGACTTTCTCCGACGTTTGCCTCTGCAATTGCCGCATGCAGTCCGGCGGTTCCCGCAGCGGGCCGCGGACCGCGCAAGACCGCGACTTCAAGGCGTCTGACGAAATTTCGAAACCGGACCCGCTCCATCCCACCGGACGCCAACGGATGCTTGAGTGCGGTTAAGACTGCGACCGGAGCAAAGGCTTCACCAATCATCCGCGCTGTTGTTCGAAAAAAAGAACCCGGCGCGCTCAAGCCCAACGGTTGCCCTGCAGAATCATCAACCTCAATTTGCCAACGTAATAATTCCGAAGCGACGCGTCGTGCCAACATCCGGTCAGGTGTAATCAGGGAAACGGTTTTCTCCGGAGTTTCCAGTGTTTCACGGATCGCAAGTGCAATCACACCGGCCTCATCTCGAGATGTGGGGCATTGGGCAAGTCGAATATTAGCGAAGGAGTTTTCGGATATGACCGTTTCCTGTGGCGCTTCCGCCTCTGCCGGTGCCAGTGCAATCCGCGCCAGTGCCAACCGGTCAACAGAGACCGTATCCGCCGCATCTGCGAGCCAATCCTTGACGTCTTTCCGCTGGATCGACAAATGGGTCAGAAGCCGGGACAGGCCAAATTGAGGATGGTGGGGCTCCATTTCTTGCCAGGCCTGATCCGGCATTTCCCGGTCCAGCCCCGGAAGTACCACATAACCTTGAGGCAACGAAGCGATTGTCGCCAGCAGGTCTGCTGTTGCCGGGATACTTCCCGTCGAACCGGCTGCGATAATGGGATGACTTGGTTGCTGTTCCCGCCAACTTTGAGCTTGCGAATCAAGGAGTCGGTTTCTTCTGTCTGCAGCGTCAATCGTTCCTTCGCTGGCCAATATGGCGGGCCATTGTTCCGTCAGTATTTCAAGGAACTTTAGTGTTTCTTTCCAATGCTCGGAGTAATCGTCTGGGACCAAAGTCGCAAACCGGGAAAAGTCCAGGCGTTCGGTATGCAGCTGGTCAAGCAGGCGGGCCAGTTCAATGGCCAATCGAACCGCCTGATCCGGTGACGTGTCTCCGCGGGCCATAATCATCCGCGCCAACAGGAGCTGACGCCGCAGGTTGGAAATAGCGGGGGGTATTTTTAAGGGGTCGGCACTTATGACATCTGTCGATTCGGATCCGACCGACAACAGGAGTTCGTCTTCATCGACGTCGCCGATTGGCGTCATTGTCGGCAACAAGGTAGGCGCACCATTGCTTAGACGTAGAAAGGCTTCGCGCAGAGATCGGCAGGCCCGGCGGGTAGGTAACAGAACCTGAATAGATGCAAGACGGGCCGGGTTGTTTTCTGAGAGCTGATGAATACCCGCGGCCAGCGTGTCGACAAACGGGTATTGGGCAGAAATGGAATAAACCGCTGGTGTGCGGATTTGCGTTTGGTCCGCGGGCATTATACGACGTCCCGCCAACGCGCAAACTTATCGATGCTTAACACCGGCGTACCGATATTTCATAAAACTTTCAACTTCGCTCAACCCGTCGGGAGAACCGACATGAAACCATTCGCCATCATGAACCATACCATACAGTCGATCTCTCTCGATTGCCTGATCATAGATTCGGTTCATGGAAAAGATCTGATCAGGGATATCCGCAATTAACTTCGGTTGGACAATCTGGATTCCGGTAAACAGCCAAGGGGCAATTTCCAGTTCAGGGCGCCGGCTTAACAGGCCGTCTTGTTCGGCGTTGAAGTCGCCGTACCCATCGTAGCCGTACGCGTCAACTGTCGAGTGGAGAATAAGCAGGGCATCCATTTTATCGGCGTCCCACTGTTCGAGCGCCCGGGTCATCATTTCCGTCGGCCCATTGAGCCACAGCGAATCACAGTTAACGACCCAGAATGGTTCGTCTCCCAATTGTGGCAAGGCTTGTTGGACGCCGCCACCGGTATCGAGCAAAACATCCCGTTCCCACGAGAAATTGATGTTCGGCGTTTCCCGGCGCCCCAGATGGCGCTCAACCTGATCACCCAGATAGTGCAAATTGATCGTAATATCGGTCACGCCACCTTCGACCAAACGGTCAATGGCGTGGTCGATGAGTGTACGATTGTTGACTTTTACCAAGGGTTTGGGAGTGCGCTCGGTAATCGGGCGCATGCGTGTTCCCAGGCCAGCGGCTAAAATCATGGCGTTTTTAAGTGGTGCGGGCGCTTTCGTCATTTATCCTCATCAGAAAGAGTTGATGGCGTAATTCGCTGGCTCAGCGGCAGGTACGTATCAAACCAATCGGCCAGAGATGATAGCATAGGGTGACCGAGGCTTCTTTCCAAGTGCCGCCAAACGCGCGGTATATGTTTGAGATAGTCAGATTTGCCATCACGGAAACACAGACGGGTAAAAATACCGATGATTTTCGCATGGCGTCCTGCCCCCAAAATCGCGTATGTCGCCTCAAATGCGTCGCGTGCCGGCCCCGGTTCAGCCAAGTCGTCGAAGGCCTCGAAATAGCGGGCAAGCAAATGGGCAGTTAAGTCATCTGAGACGTCCCGACGCGCATCCTCCAGCAGGGACATCAGGTCGTAAGCCCGCGACCCGATCAACGCATCCTGAAAATCAAGAAGTCCACAGGACTTCAGCCCGTCATGTTGATCGAGCCAAACCAGGTTATCGACGTGGTAGTCGCGCAAGACCAATGCACGGGGCTGTTTTTCGGCGTAATCAAAGACTTCCTGCCACAGAGCCTGATAGGTGATTTTAGCATCGGTCGGCAGTTCGGTATCGGCGACATGTGGCACGTACCAGTCTGTCAAAAGGGTTGCTTCCTTGAGGTATGTGTCGGTTGAATAGAAAGCCAGATCTTTGGAGTTGAGCTGGTCTGCCGGCAATTGATGCATATAGATCAACACATCAACAGCAAGTTCATAGAGCTCCCGTTCCCGCTTGGGGGTTGCGGCAAGAACTTTGGTGTAGGTCGCGTCGCCAAAGTCTTCCAGCAGCAAAAACCCCTTATCCGTATCCTGCCCATAAATTTCCGGTGCACTGAGGCCGAGGCTGCGCAGGTGGTTCGCGATATTGATAAAGGGAAGGGTTTCTTCCTGGGGTGGTGGCGCATTCATCAAGACTGCGTGTCGGTCGCCATCTCGTAACCGCTCATAACTTCGAAAAGAGGCGTCATCTGCTAAAACAGAGCGGTCTTCTGGCCGCCAGCCATTTTTAGCCAGAAAAAAATTTAGAAGGCTGTCTCTGTCAGGCATGGATCTTACCGTCATTGATGACGTCAGCAACCCGCGCTAGCCAATAGCCATGTCCCGTAAGTCGGACGGACCGGGCATTTATATTGCTGCCCTGTGAGATTTCAATTTCAAGGCGGTCCATCGGCATATAGGGGCCAAGCTTGTCAGGCCATTCAACCAGCACTGACCCGTCAGCCAGAGCATCTTCAAACCCCAGTTCTAGAATCTCGTCAGGATTATTTAAACGATAGAGATCAAAATGATAGATGGGGACCGGTTCGCAGTCATAAGGCTGAACGAGTGTAAAGGTTGGGCTTGGGACCTCTTCGTCCGGCGTTGTGCGCGAGCGTACGAACGCACGGGCAAATACCGTTTTTCCAACCCCTAAGTTGCCAGACAGCGCAATCAGGTCGCCAACACCTGATATGGCGGCAATTTTTTGTGCCAGGGCTTCCATCGCTTTTTCATCAGCGATCGGAATGGTCGTATGGGTCTCTTGCTCTTCATAAAACATAAGAGATATGTATCTGTCTCTATGCCGTTGAGCAAGGGCTTGCACGGGACGGTCGCGAGCGGCATTTTAGACGCCTTGAAACAAGGTGTGATAATTGTGGAACGTGCCCAAGTAATAGAGACAGATGTTGTAATCATTGGCGCAGGGCCCGTTGGGCTTTTTGCCGTCTTTCAGTGTGGCATGGCGGGTCTGAAGTGCCATGTTGTTGATGCGCTGGATGAAATTGGCGGTCAATGCGCAGCACTTTATCCCGAAAAGCCTATCTATGATGTTCCCGGGTTTATGAGCATAACCGGGACAGATCTGATTGCCAATCTGAGTGCCCAAGCGGCGCCGTTTGCCCCTGGCTACCATCTTGGACAGGCGGTATCCGATCTTCAAGAAGGACTGAATGGGCGTTGGAATTTGAGCACAGCGACGGGCCTGCAGTTCGACGCAGGGGCGATCATCATTGCAGCCGGTGTTGGTGCCTTTGAACACAAGCGCCCACCAATAACCGAATTAGAACGGTTTGAGCGGATGGGGCCGGGTCAGGGCATTAATTATCTGGTTAAGGAAATTGAGACTTATCGGGATAAGCGGATCGTCATTGCCGGTGGCGGTGATTCGGCTGTCGATTGGGCGCTGGCCTTGATGGACGTGGCACGCTCCCTTGCACTCGTCCACCGACGAGAAAAGTTCAGGGCACAGGAAGGAAGCCTCTTAAAACTGCAGGCCGCTTTTGATGCAGGCAAAGTCGAGCGGGTCGTACCTTTTCAATTGGCAGGATTGATTGGCACGGATGAGGGGCTAGAAGCGGTGGCGGTGGAAGATCTGGATGGCAATGCCCGCCAACTTCAAGCTGATGTTCTGTTATCTTTCTTCGGATTATCTCAAAAGCTGGGACCAATTAATGATTGGGGGCTGGATATCGAAAAAAAACGTATCCAGGTTAATCCGACGACGGGAGAAACCAATCGACCCGGTCTGTTTGCTATCGGTGATATTGCGGCTTATCCCAATAAACAAAAACTGATCCTAACCGGATTTTCTGAAGCCGCTTTTGCTGCTGAAGCGGTGCACAATTACATACATCCGGAAAAGCCGCTCCGGTTTTTGCATTCCACATCCCGGGGCCAACCCGGGCTTGCCCCGGATTAATAGGGATGCGGTTGCGCCGGCGTTGGTGCCAAGTGATAAAAGGTTCTAAAGGAAAAGCAGATGATTGATGTTGTGAAAGCCCGGGCGGAAACGCCGGGTGCGGAAAACGTCCAGCACTTTAACAATGCCGGGGCTTCTTTGATGCCTGAAGTGGTGATTAATTCCATAAAAGGTCATATTGATCTGGAAGCGACAATCGGCGGTTATGAAGCTGCAGATCAGGAAGCTGCCGCGGACGCACATACCTATGATGCCATTGCAAAACTGATTAATTGCAGCGCGGACGATGTTGCGTTTGTCGAAAATGCGACGGTCGGCTGGTGCGGGGCCTTTTATGGAATGTCTCATACGTTTAAGCCGGGCGATCGTATTCTAACGGCACAAGCCGAATATGGCAGTAATTACATTGCTTATTTGCAGGTGGCGGAACGGACCGGTGTGCAGATAGATGTGATCCCCGATGATGAAACGGGCGCCTTGTCGCTGGAGGCCTTGGAGCAGATGATCGATGACCGGGTCAAACTGGTAACAATAACCCACATTCCAACAAATGGCGGCCTGATTAATCCAGCCGTTGGTGTCGGCAAAATTACGAAAGCGGCGGGGGTTCCGTTTCTACTGGATGCCTGCCAATCGGTCGGTCAAATGCCCATTGATGTTGAAGAAATTGGGTGTGATATGTTGACGGCGACGGGCCGTAAATACCTGCGCGGACCACGCGGCACTGGCTTTTTATATATTCGGCCAAGCATGCTGGATGTGTTTGATCCGCCTGTTCTCGATAACCACTCGGCGACGTGGACAAGCCTCAATACCTTTGAAATTCGAAAAGACGCAAAACGGTTTGAGAATTGGGAAAATTACATTGCCGGTAAAATTGCCCTGGGCGTATCCGTCGATTATGCGCTTTCCTGGGGAATGGATGCCATTTTTGCACGGAATTTGCGTTTAGCAGGACTTTTCAGGGAGCGCCTGTCCGAATTGCCGGGGGTGCAAGTGCGTGACCTGGGGGCGTCGCCCGGGGCCATTGTCACCTTCACGGTCGACGGAATAACGCCGCCGGAAATTAAGCAACGCATGGCGAGCCACAAGATCAATGTCAGCCATTCGACGGTTTTCTCGACGCGGCTTGATATGGAAAAGAGAGGGCTTGAGGGCGTGGTGCGGGCATCGTTGCATTATTACAATACCGAAGCCGAAATTGAGCGCTTCATTCAGGTGCTGGCATTGGAAACCAGGGCATAAGGATTTGGTTTTTGCGACACTATTTACAACTGTTCATATGCTTGGCGTAGCTTTTCCAGAGTTAATTCGCTAGATTCTTCAAATGATTATGGATGTTTCTCAGCGATGAATGATGATGCACTAAAACTGACGCGGACGATCCAAAAATTGGTCAAAGGGACCAATATCAACGAGGAGACGTTACTGGCGACCGATTACCTAAATCACTTCAACGAAGTGATTATGTTGCTGGAGCTCGTCCCGGACATGCCGGAATGTCTGGAAGACGTCAAAGAATGGAAACCAAAGTCCTACGCGGAGCATTTCGAAGATTCAACGTTTTCCGATAAAGAATTGGCCGTTTTGGCCTATGAGAATGCGCCCTCAGCGTGCCGAGAACCGTTTGATGAGACGACGCAGGAAATTAACGGAAAAGTTGAAAGTGGTATCTCTGAGATTGAAAAAGTGCAAGAAGGCGGTGTTGCCGACCAATTGCGCGAGACTGTCACGACAGTCACCCGAGAAATTCAGCTCTTGATGGACCGCTCCAGCGCAATCATTAATGGCGACTTCGGCAAACAGGAAGAAGACAACTCGATCACTCTTGATCAGGACGATATCGACGCCTTGTTTGATTAACGCTTAAGGGGATGTTGCGCAGGGCAACCGGATTTCGATGGTCGTTCCCCGTCCGACCAGTGACTTTACGTCAATTGTGCCGCCATGGCGTTCAATAAACCGCTTGGCGATTGTCAGACCCAGGCCGACACCGCGTTCAGCATTTCCCTCCGTGTGATGGGTTTCAGGCGGCTCATTCGCTGGCGAGCTGAAGTCGCCTTTATCAAAGGCTGCAAAAATCCGGTCTTTATCTGCTTGCGGTATCCCCACCCCGGTATCCGTGACCTGAATGACAATGTCGTCGTGTTCGCGCAGAGCCTTCAGAGAAATTGTGCCGCGGGGGGGCGTAAAAGTTGCTGCGTTAGCGAGCAGGTTATAAATAACCTGTTTCAGCCGGTTGTTGTCGCCCGTCATCCAGCCGATATCCGGCGGGCAGTCAAAATCAAGCTTAAGATGACGTCTCTTCGCGCGGTCCTGTATCAGGTTGAAAGCGGAAACCAGCAGCCCATGCACGTCGACACTTTCTTTTTCCAGTTCAAGCTGTCCAGCATCCATACTGGCCAAATCAAGCACGTCACTGACAACGGCCATCAGATTCCGGCTGGTATCGGCAATTGCTGTCGCATACTCGTTTTGACGGGGCGACAGGGAGCCAAAGTATTCCTTGGCCAGCATCTCTGAGAACCCAATGACCGTATTCATCGGCGTTCTGACTTCTCTGGAGACATCGGCGATAAATTCGGACTTCATGATGTCGGCTTGCTCCATCGCCTGCGCCCGGTCCCGGAGCGCTGTTTCAACACGGGCGCTGTCAGTGACATCGACGTAGGAAAGCAATACGGCACCGTCCGGCAAGGGAACATTTGCAAAGTCTACGACACTGCCATTCGTCATATGCAATCGCCCGGTGCTTTGCGCCCGGCTCAAAAGCCGGGTCGTTTCCAGTGCCTTATGGGCAAGCCAGTCTTCTTCTGTCCAACGATCTGAATTCTCAGGCGCTGGGCGCAAGTCGCGTGTCAGTTCAAGGATTTCGGTCAGATGGGGGTTTAAAGACAAGGCTTCAGCATCGAGATTCCACAAGTTGGCAAAGACCGGATTATAAAGTTTTAACCGTCCATTGCTGCCGAATACGGCAACGCCCTCATGCAAATTATCAAGGGTCTCTGACTGGACGGCGTCCAGCTCTTTGTAAGAACGTTGCAGATCAAGTCGCTCTGACATGTCTTCGTATGAATAAACCAGCCCACCGTTGTCATGAGGTTGAATGCGCTGACGCAAGGCGCGGCCATCTGGCAGATACAGCATTTCGGTATAAGGTTCTGTCAGAACCCGAAACCTTGCCAGTTGCTCTTCCTTGAAAGCCCTGAAATCCGGAACCTCGGGTAATCGTCGATCTTCACGTTGTTTTTCTAATACATCTCCCAGGCTCGGATTATCGCGCAGCCACAGGCTTTCCATATTCCAAAGCGCCGCATAAGCAGAGTTGGCAAATTCAAGCTGAGTGTCGGCACCAAATATGGCTACGGCGCTGGGTAATCCTTCCAGAACGGCATCGCGTGCCTGACGATGGCGCGTAAACGCACTTTCCATTTCTTCGCGCTCGGTCCGGTCCAGCGCGTAGCCCAGTGTCCCGCTATTTTGTTTGACTTCCCCGCTGGATTGTAAGCCCAGCGGTATTTCCATCATCTCAATCAATTGGGCTTTGCCATCACGATCTATCAGGCGTCGTTCGCTGGCAATTGATCCATTGGTGCGGGCTTTTTCCGCAAGTTCCGGTTTGGCATCGACAACACCTGTGGACGCCCGATTGGCGAACGCAATATTAAGCTTTGAATCGCGTAACCAAACGGGAATGGGCATGGCATCCAGCAAGGCGGTTAAATGCCGGTCGTCGAACCGGTCCGCTGAGGTGTCCTGGGTCGCCACGTCATCTGCAGTGTTAGAGCCGTTGGTCAGTTCGGTCACATCGCGCATCCACACCAGATCCGCTTGAACATCTCCTGTTTCTGTTTCTGCACGCTGACCGATAGCCTGTATTAACCGGTCGCCAGATCGCAATACCAAATCAAAGGGCTTTCCGTTGCCGCGCAATGCAGAACACCCCCGTTCCAGTGCTTTTAATGATTCGCCCGCAAAACACTCGCGGATATCGTCATAGCGGGCATGGGTTCCCGCTTTGAGACCAAGAAGTACTGCCAGACGTCGGGACACGGTAACGCCGCCCAGGACGTGGTCCCATAGAAAGAGACCATCCGGAGCGGCGGCAAGGATTTCCCTGCCTTTTTGCGCGACAGCAAACAACCGGTCCCGGTCATTTTCTACTTCAATGCGTTTTGCGCGTTGACGGGCCCAGCCAGCAACAAAAACCAGAGCCAGAGCCAGTGAAACAACCGTGACCAGCGCAAGAAATAGCGGGTCAATGGCTTTCAGAAGTGGATTCAAAATTTCTAACACGTGAGGAGATTACTCTGGTCGCGTGATCTTGAGCAAATAAAAAGCGGCCTCTGGATAGAGGCCGCTTCATATAAATCTTCAGATGTCGCTGCGATTAGTAGCGATAAGCATCTGGTTTGTGAGGGCCGGCCGGATCGACACTGATGTAATCGGCCTGTTCCTTGGTAAGAGTACTCAGTTTCGCGCCCACTTTTTCAAGGTGCAAAGCAGCAACTTTTTCGTCCAGATGCTTGGGCAGCACATAGACTTTGTTTTCATAGTTTGCTGAATTTTGCCAGAGCTCCAACTGGGCCAGAACCTGATTGGTAAAGCTTGCCGACATCACAAAGCTTGGGTGCCCGGTCGCACAGCCGAGGTTAACCAGACGGCCTTCCGCCAGAACAATGATGCGTTTGCCATCGGGAAATTCCACTTCATCAACCTGTGGTTTGATATTGTCCCATTTGAAGTTCCGTAAACCGCCAATTTGGATTTCTGAGTCGAAGTGACCAATATTGCATACGATCGAGCGATCTTTCATTTCGCGCATGTGGTCAACCGTAATAACGTCGATGTTGCCTGTGCAGGTGACAAAAATGTCACCACGAGGTGCCGCATCTTCCATGGTCACAACTTCATAGCCTTCCATGGCCGCTTGCAGGGCGCAAATCGGATCAACTTCCGTGACCAAAACCCGGCAACCGGCAGAACGCAAGCTTTCTGCGGACCCTTTGCCCACATCACCAAATCCACCAACAACAGCAACTTTGCCCGCCATCATAACGTCTGTTGCACGACGGATCGCGTCAACGAGGCTTTCACGGCAGCCATACTTGTTGTCGAACTTGGATTTCGTAACGGAATCATTGACGTTAATGGCTGGGACTTTAAGCGTTCCCGCTTTTTCCATGTCATACAAGCGATGAACGCCGGTGGTTGTTTCCTCGGACAGGCCTTTTACGTTGGCCATCAGTTCGGGGAACTTGTCATGCATCATGACAGTTAAATCACCGCCATCATCCAGGATCATATTGGGTGTCCAGCCATCGGGGCCTTCAATGGTTTGCTCAATGCACCAGTTGAATTCATCTTCACTTTCGCCTTTCCAGGCAAAAACCGGAACATTGGTTGCGGCAATCGCTGCAGCGGCCTGATCCTGTGTCGAGAAGATGTTGCAGCTTGACCAGCGAACTTCCGCACCCAGCGCCGTTAACGTTTCAATCAAAACGGCTGTTTGGATGGTCATGTGCAGGCAGCCAGCGATTCGGGCGCCAGCAAGGGGTTGGCTCGCGCCAAACTCTTCACGCAAGGACATTAAACCGGGCATTTCGGTTTCGGCGATATTAATCTCTTTGCGGCCCCATTCCGCGAGGGCGATGTCGGCAACTTTGCAATCATCAAACGGCATATTTTAGCTCCTGAAACTGGCGAATAATAGGTATCTATGTATTTGCCGGGGGGTTTACCAGTGAAAACCCTTTACGGCAAGCAAAGCCTAGGGCCAAACAGTAGGGGCGTTGTGCCAAAGCGCGCTTGATTACACCATGCGCTTTAGGCCGATCGCTGCAAGCCCGCTGGTGAACAGGGTGATGGCCACCGATGTCATGGTAATGGTCAAGAGAGAAACCCCGCTATCCAGCGCCCACCCGACCGCCAGCGGCCCGAGAGCAGAAGCAAACACGCTCAAGACCGATGCGGCCGCGCGAATGGCACCGAGATGCTGGGTTCCATAAAGCTCGGCCCACAGAGATGAAAAAGCCGGATTGGTCGATCCAGCGCTTATACCCATGGCTCCCATAATCACGATGGCCCAATAGTCGTTTTCGGCCAAACCCAAAACGACCAGAGAGATGATAAACGGAACCAGGACAAAGGGAGCAATGCGTTTGGCGGAAATTCGGTCAACAAGCCAGCCCGTGGAGAAACTTCCAACGACCTGAAAGACGGCAAAAGTCGAAAAACAGATGCTCCACCAAAGAAAATCCCAGTTTTTGACAGAGGCGATGATAAATTTCTGATGAAAGATAATACCGGTAAAAAGGGCTGACATGGTCATCACCAGCGGCGCAATCATAAAGAACCGGTAATCCCGAAGCATTTCTCCGCGGGTCCATTGTCGTTGGCTTCGCTCGGCCTTGGCGAGCGCTTCTGGGCCCTGGCCATCCTGCGATACTGTTCGGCGCAGCAAAAACGGAACAGTTGGCAAGAGCATCACCGCAGCCGCAAGCCCCATCCCCACCCAAATGTTTTGCCATGACGTCATTGTCAGGCCGATCGTGATGAGCGGCGGAAAAATGCCTTCGCCAATTGGCAGGCCAAAACCGGCAATGGCGATGGCGCGGCCCCGCTCTGCCACATAGCGCCGGGCCATCGCCGTAACGGCAATATGAGACATCATTCCCTGGCCGAGGAAGCGCACCAGCAGAATTCCCAAAAATAGACTGATCGGCCCTTCAACGAGCGAAAACGCGAGTGCGCCAATGGCCATTGCGGCGCACACCCACCAGACAAATTTGGCCAGGCGCAGGCGGTCGACCAGTCGTCCCGCAGGCCACAGGATTGCAGCACTGACAACGGTAGCCGCTGTGTAGATGCTGCCAAAGTCGGTATGACTTAAATTAAAGTCGTGGCGGAGCTGATCGCCAAACAAGGAAATCAGGTAGGTTTGGCCGGGACTGGTCCAGAAAATAACGAGGCCGCCAAAGAACAAGAACCGCCATTCCCGGATCATAAATGAAACCGTAGGTGTGCCGCTCGGCATTGAGCTTCCTGATGTAAATTTGAGTTCTTAAAAGGATTATTCAAACTGTTATAGGCGACGGATGCTATAAAAGCTCGAATAAATTAAGGGGGGAGGCGCGTCATGGTGCGCGCTCCCTCTCAAGATCAGGCGAGTTCGAGTGTTGAACTACTCGGCGGCTTCAGCTTGGTCCAGGGCTCCAACTGGGTGGTGTTTAATTTCGGTGCCCAAGAGTGTCATGAATTCACGCATAAACGCTGCAAGGGCGGTCCAACCTTCGGCGGTGACCAATAAGCCATCCCGAAGAGCCGCTTTGGGGCCGATCGGAACATAAGTAGCCTCCGTCAAAGCGACTTCTGGCTCTACTGTGAATAATCCTGAAACCCGCTTGCCAGCGATGATTTCAGGCACCGAAACCAGAACTTGTAACCCGTGACAAATGGATGCAATCGGCTTTTCGTCACGATGAAACTCGCGCAGGATTTCACGTACTCTGGGGACTGTTCGGATGTATTCCGGGCCCCGGCCGCCGGCGACGTAGACAGCATCATAATCGGCCGTATCTATGGTATCGAAATCCTGCGTCATTTCGACGCAATGGCCGGGGTGTTCGGTCCATGTGAGAATGCCAGGCCCAAAATCATGGATGCTGGTGGCTAAACGGTAACCGGCCTTGGTATCTGGGCAGATGAGATCAACGGTATGGCCAACGGCCTCAAACGCTTGTTGAAACACGAAAATTTCATATTCTTCGCTATATTCGCCTGTCAGCATCAGTATTTTTTTTGCACTCATTGATATTGCTCCCTATTTAAATGGCTCGTTTTATTTTGTGTGTGCGGAATTTTTTGTCGGTATTTATTCAGAAAATGGATTGCGCTGCAAGAAAGTAACGGAAAGGCATGCCGTGTGTTCGTGAGGATTGATTGGATCAGTCGTTCCGCCAATTAATCCACATATTATATCATTGCGAGTGCAGGGCATTTGATCGTTAGGTTGCTTTGATTCAAATAAGCGCTGATAGTGGCGTTGACTTCCGAGTTCGAAGACCTTATACACCGGGAAAATTCATAGTAGGAGCAGGATCGTGAAACGCACGTTTCAGCCAAGTAAAATAGTTCGTAAGCGTCGCCATGGTTTTCGGAACCGTATGTCCACTGTTGGTGGACGTAATATTCTCGCAAACCGGCGTGCCAAGGGACGTAAACGTCTTTCAGCCTAAGTGCTGAGCCTGTGGTTCCGCGAACGACCCCGTTAAGTTCTCCAGAATTACCGAAAGCGAAGGCCCTTTACCGGCTCAAGCGCCGCCGGGAGTTTTTGAGGGCGGCGAAACAGGGTCGGAAGTGGGCAACCCATGGGCTTGTCTTGCAGGTGCTTCAGCGTACCGGACAAGTCAAAGATGACGAAGTTGAGGCCGACGCAGTTCGCGTCGGCTTTACCGTGACCAAAAAGGTCGGAAACTCGGTCATTAGAAATCGGGTTCGGCGGCGTTTAAGAGCGGTTGCGGAAGAAGTATTACCCGGCACCGCTGCGAGCGGACTGGATTTGGTCATCATCGGGCGAATGGGAACGATAAAGCGTCCCTATCCGGCGTTGGTGAAAGATTTGCAAACGGCGCTCCGAAAGCTCAAAGCTGGTCGAAGCACAGAAGAAAAGATTAAGAACACGTCATGAGCTGGTTGATGACAGGACTTAATTTTCCACTTCGGCTGCTGATCAGAGGATATCAACTTCTGATATCACCTGTTTTAGCGGGCACCTGCCGCTATCAGCCAACCTGTTCCGCTTACGCGCTTGACGCGTTAGCCTTGCATGGCCCCTTTAAAGGCTCTTGGTTGGCTGCTAAAAGAATTTCCCGCTGTCATCCGTTCGGCGGTTACGGATATGATCCGGTTCCTGAGACAAAAGACGGCGACAGCGATCCTTGCTGCGCGCGCACCCACAAGAAGGTTTTGGTCGTCAAATGATTGACAATAAAAATATGATTCTTGCAATTGTTTTATCGATTGCGATTTTGGTTGGTTTTCAGGTTTACTTTGACGCGACGCGGCCACCGCCGCCTGAGCAAGCTTTGGCTACAGATCAAACAACGCCTGGCGCATCGACGATTCCGCAGTTGCCTTCCGCAACAGCCGGAGCGACGCTAAATACCACGGCACCGATTATTCCGGGAACAACAGTTGCTCAGGCGCTGGGCACGACCCGCGACGAAATTCTGGGGCGCGATGATCGGATCAAAATCAATACAGCGCGTTTGCATGGGTCCATATCGTTGACCGGTGGACGTATCGATGATTTGACACTGGCGGATTATCGAGAAGATCTCGATCCGGAGAGTAGTGAAATTGTCCTGTTGTCGCCAAAAGATGTTGTCGGTGGATATTACGCGCAGTTTGGCTGGGTGGGCGCCCAAGGTGTCGTGGTGCCCGGACAGGATACAGTCTGGCAGGCATCCAGCCGTTCGCTGACCCCTGAAAAACCGGTTACGCTTTCCTGGGATAATGGTGCGGGGTTGATCTTTAAAAGAACCTTTGCAATCGACGAAAACTTTATGTTTACGGTTGATCAAGCGGTTGAGAACAAAAGCGGTGTCGCTGTCGCGATGAACCCTTACGGTTTGGTGTCGCGGCGGGGAACGCCGGAAACCACCGGTTTTTATATTCTACATGAAGGATTGCTCGGGGTTTCTGATCAAACATTGTCAGAAATTGACTACGACGATTTAAAAGACACTGGCCAGATTAAGCAAACCTCTACTGGTGGCTGGATTGGCATCACCGATAAATACTGGCTGACAGCCCTGATCCCGGACCAAAAACAGGTTTCAGAAACTCGCTACCTGCATCGCGCCCAAGGCTTGATCGATACCTACCAGGTTGATTTCCTGGGGCCACAAGTTTCCGTACCCGCGGGTGGCTCTATAAGTTCTGTTAGTCATTTCTTTGCAGGCGCTAAGGAAGTGAAGATGCTGGACGCCTACGAGGAGAAAATTGGTGTCGGTCAATTTGACTTGGCGATTGATTTTGGATGGTTCTATTTCCTGACCAAACCGCTTTTTTATGCGCTCTTGTGGATTAACGACCATGTCTTGAATTTGGGCGTTGCTATCTTGCTGCTGACGGTTGGCATTAAGGCTGTGTTATTCCCGCTCGCCAACAAGTCATACGTTTCCATGAGTAAAATGAAGAAGCTTGCGCCAAAAATGACCGCCATGCGGGAAAAATATGGCGACGACAAAATGAAGCTTAATCAAGCGATGATGGAAATGTATAAAAAAGAAAAGGTAAACCCCGCGTCGGGTTGTTTGCCGATCTTGATTCAGATTCCCGTATTCTTCGCCTTGTATAAGGTTCTGTTCGTGACCATCGAAATGCGCCATGCCCCTTTCTTTGGCTGGATTCAAGATTTGTCAGCACCGGACCCAACGACAATCTTCAACCTGTTTGGTTTGCTTCCCTTCACGCCACCGGACTTCCTGATGATTGGGGTCTGGCCATTGATCATGGGTGTGTCCATGTTCTTGCAGCAGAAACTGAACCCGCAACCAACGGATCCGGTTCAGGCAAAAATATTTATGTTCCTGCCCATTATCTTCACCTTCCTTTTGGCAGCCTTCCCGGCTGGCTTGGTTATCTATTGGGCCTGGAACAACACGCTCTCAATGGCTCAGCAATGGGTGATCATGCGTCGGATGGGCATTTCGGGTAAAGATGCGCTGAAATAGCCGGTTTTCTGGCCTCAACAGATAGGATATGTCATGTCGATGGCCAGCGAGCTTAATCTCGAAGACCCTGCAGTGATTGAATCAGGCCGTGTTTTTTTCGAGCAAAACTGCGACTTTGTTTTGGGCTGTGTCAAACTTGATCAGGTTCCCGATGGGGCGATGCCGGAAATCGCCTTTGCCGGACGTTCCAACGTTGGAAAATCAAGCCTGCTGAATGCGCTGGTTCGTCAAAACAAACTTGCACGAACCTCCAATACACCGGGGCGCACCCGTGAAATCAATTTCTTCAATCTGGGCGAAAAGCTGATGCTGGCTGATTTGCCGGGATATGGATACGCGCGGGTTTCAAAGTCCCAGGTCAAGGAATGGACAGGATTGGTCGATTCCTATCTCAAGGGACGGGTTAATTTGCGAAGAACCTGTGTTCTGGTCGATGCCCGTCATGGTTTGAAAGAATCAGACCGCGGGGTGATGGGAATGTTGGATAAGGCGGCGCAGCCGTATCAAGTGGTGTTAACAAAGGTGGACAAGGTGAAAGCCGGATATCTGGACGATCTGGAAACCAAAATATCCAATGAACTGGCAACGCACCCGGCGGCACATCCGATCATTCCACGAACCAGTTCCCGCAAAGGTCATGGTATTCCTGAACTGCGAGCCATGCTGGCCGCGTTATCTGAAGGATAAATAGGGCGGGCCCTATTAAGGTGCCGGATGTTTTTTGTTGAGTGTGCATGGCCGCAAATGCAAGATAATGCGTGTAAACCGGGGCCGATGCCCTGCAATGTCTTAGATTAGGTTTTTAGTATGACGGACGATAACAACTCCTATCAACCCCAGTGGCTCGAACAAGCGAAGCTTTTGTCAGAGGCGCTTCCCTATATGAAGCGATATTCGGATAAAACCGTGGTCATCAAATACGGTGGGCACGCCATGGGCAACCCGGAAATGGCAAAGTTATTTGCTCGTGACGTGGTGTTGCTGCGTCAAGTCGGGCTCAACCCGATTGTTGTACACGGGGGCGGACCCCAGATTGGTGCCATGCTCGAGCGCCTCAACGTTAAATCTGAATTTATTGATGGCTTGCGTGTCACCGATGAAGAGACGGTGAAAATTGTCGAGATGGTGCTGGCCGGTTCGATCAATAAGGAAATCGTCTCGGCGATTAACGAAGCAGGTGGCCGTGCCGCAGGTTTGTGTGGCAAGGACAGCAATTTGATACGGGCGAAAAAACTGATCCGCACCAAACGTGATGAAAGTTCAAATATCGAAAAAGTTCTGGATTTAGGCCTTGTCGGTGAGCCGGATCACGTTGACCCCCATATTCTGAATTGTTTTGAAAACTCGGATATCACACCGGTCATTGCCCCTATTGGCGTTGGCCCCAATGGCGAGACCCTAAACATTAATGCGGATACGGTCGCCGGAGCAATTGCGGCGGCGGTCAATGCAAAGCGTTTGATTATGCTGACGGATGTGAGCGGTGTTCAGGACAAAGCCGGAGAGCTGATTGTCGAAATGGGCGCCGATGAAGCGCGCGCCGCCATTACGGACGGGACCATTTCCGGCGGCATGATCCCGAAGGTAGAAACCTGCCTTGAAGCGGTTGATCAGGGGGTTGAGGCTGCCGTTATCAGCGATGGCCGAATTCCCCATGCCATCCTTGTTGAATTCTTTACCCCCGGTGGTGCAGGGACCATGATCAAGGGCAAAGACTAGGGTTTTGAATAGCCTTCCGGGTGGTCATAGAACTCCATCACGGAAGAGCAGTCATCGTCCATATAGCCACGTCCTGCATGAATTTGCAGAACATCCTGGGTCAGCTTGGCAAAAGGCAGATCAATGCTGTGGTGTTCTGCCAGCGATAGAATAGAGTTCATATCCTTGATCATGATTTGGCAGCGACCCCGTGGTTGGTAATCGCGCTGGATCATAAACGGCCCATCCTTTTGCAGGACTTGAGAATCACCGAGCGCCCCTTTCAGGACGTCTGGTAACCGTTGGGTATCAAAGCCCACTTTCGTTGCCAATGCGATCATTTCCGCGACGGCCAACCGATTGCAACCGACAAGAATTTGGTTGCACAATTTGCCAAACTGGCCAAACCCAAGTTCACCCAAATATTCGATACGCGCACAAATGGGGCCTGCGACGGCTTTAACCGCGTCTACATGTGCCTGTTCACCGCCGGCAAAAATCACAAGGTCGCCACGCGTCGCACCAGAGACACCGCCACTGACTGGCGCATCAACCCAATGCATGCCACAGACCTCAAATAACCGTGTCGCAAATTGTGTTGTCAGCTCGGGATTAAGGGTTGAGAGGTCGACCAACAGGGAGCCGGGTTTGCCGTTCTTGGCGACACCATCGGGGCCGAATAGAACATGCTCAACAGAGTCTGCATTTAACAGACAGATGAAAATGATATCCGCTTCTCGCGCTAAGTCTGCGGGTGAGGCTGCTACCCGGGCGCCGTGACGAGCCGCTTTGGCCGTTTTGGCTTCGGTTCTGTTCCATACGGTTAACGGGCTTCCGGCAGCCAATAAATTCAAGACCATTGGCTCTCCCATGAGGCCAAGCCCGATGAACCCAAGAGAAGGGGGCGTGTTTGATGTCACAAGAAAGCTCCGCGTGAAAATAGGGTGAGAAAAAATCGTTAAATAGGGGTGGTTTTTGAGATGCTTTTTTCAAAACTTAAGGAGTAAAGTCGATAATAATATAAAAATCAGGGGATGAAAATGAAGCAAGCCGAATCAAATCTGAATTTTTCGCGTGAAGAGTACGCTGATCGACTTTTGAAAACCAGAGAGGCGATGTCGGCTGCCGGTATTGAGCTTTTAATCGTTACAGATCCAACAAATATGGCCTGGCTGACCGGTTATGATGGCTGGTCGTTCTACACCCATCAGTGCGTTCTGATTACCGAAACCCAGGACCCGATCTGGTATGGGCGCGGCATTGATGCGGCTGGGGCGGTGCGCACTACGTACCTGGCGGAGGACCGCATTCTTTCCTATCCCGATCACTATGTTCAATCGATGGAACGTCACCCGATGGATTATCTGTCAGAAGTTTTGATTGATCGCGGTTTGGCGACGCTCCACGTAGGTGTCGAAATGGACAATTACTATTTTTCTGCTGCCTGCTATCGCTCGCTTGTGAAACATTTACCCGATGCCAAATTCAAGGACGCGACCGGATTGGTAAACTGGCAGCGGGCCGTGAAATCACCACAGGAAATTGAATATATGAACCGGGCCGCACGCATTGTCGAAGCCATGCACTCGCGGATTTTTGAGATTATTAAACCGGGCATGCGCAAAAACATCTTGGCTGCAGAGATTTTTCACACGGGCATTGTCGGGGCTGATGGACATGGTGGAGATTATCCCGCCATTGTTCCCATGCTGCCAAGCGGCATGGATGCGACGGCAGCTCATCTAACGTGGGATGACCAACCGTTGAGGTCGGGTGAGGGCACTTTTTTTGAGATTGCCGGCTGTCATCGGCGCTACCATTGCCCGCAATCACGCACGGTCTATTTAGGCAAAGTCCCACAGAAATATCTGGATGCGGAAAAAGCCGTTCTGGAAGGCATCGATGCGGGCCTGGAACAGGCTAAGCCGGGCAATCTTGCCGAAGATATTGCGACGAGCTTTTTCGCAACACTCCGCAAACATGGATTTGAGAAGGATAATCGAACGGGTTATTCGATTGGTATGTCTTATCCGCCCGATTGGGGAGAGCGTACCATCAGCCTTCGCAAGGGAGATAAGACCGTCCTTGAGCCCAATATGTGTATTCATTTTATGCCGGCTTTATGGCTTGATGACGGAGGTCTGGAAATTACAGAACCGATCCGAATTACGGAATCGGGTGTTGAATGTATGACCACGACCCCACGTCAATTAATGGTCAAGGAATAGGAACGGGCGACGATGCAAGATACACCTGTCACATGTGATATCGACTTTGATTTGCCGGGAATCCAGCACGGTCATCTGGCCATTCCGCATTCACATGATGGTTCTGCGTGGGGATCGTTGTTGATCCCCATTACCGTCGTCAAAAATGGTGATGGCCCGACTGCACTGTTAAGTGGTGCCAACCATGGTGATGAATATGAAGGACCGGTGGCCCTCATGGACTTGGCAAATTCTGTCTCATTAGATCAGGTCTCGGGTACGATCATTGCCGTGCCAATGATGAACTATCCGGCGTTTCGATCCGCCAAAAGGACGTCGCCCATTGATGGCGGAAATATGAACCGGGTTTTTCCGGGTCGCCCTGATGGCGGCATGACGGAAAAAATCGCAGACTATTTTCAGCGGGTTCTTTTGCCGCGCGCCGATTTTGTGCTCGATATTCACTCGGGTGGCAAAACGCTCGAGTTTATCCCGTTTGCCTGTGCGCATCGCTTGCCAGACGCAGCCCAACAGGAAAAATGCGTCGCCGCGATGAAAGCTTTTAACGCGCCGTTTTCGCTGATGTTGCTCGAGATTGATGCCGTCGGCATGTATGACACGGCCGCTGAAGCACAAGGAAAAGTCTTTGTTTCAACCGAACTTGGCGGTGGTGGGAGCGTAAGCGCACAAACAGCCGGGATCGCTAAAAAGGGTGTTCGCAATTTTTTGAAACACGCGGGCGTATTGGCAGGTGCGCCGGAAATCGCGGCGTCGGTTCATCTCGATATGCCGGACGATCGCTGCTACGTGACATCAAAACATTCAGGCCTTTTCGAGCCCTGTTTTAATCTGGGAGACGAGGTTTGCGAAGGAGAGGTTGTCGCGCGTATCTATGATATTGAGCGCACAGGATCTCCGGCTATTGAATACCGTGCCAACCGGGCGGGACTTTTCGCGGGGCGGCATTTCCCGGGTCTGATTAATGTGGGCGATTTTATTTGTGTCATTGCGGTCGTTCAGGATTGAGGAGCGTTTTCAAGTTTGGCGATAAAAGCATCCAAAGACCCGTCAGCCTTCATTTCTGCGATCAGGGCATTAAATTTTGGCAGAAAGGAGCCATAAAAGGGAGATTTTTTTGAAATGAGCAGGACCAACGGTAAGCTCGTGTAAGCTTTCGGCAGGGGGACAAGTGACTCCTGGAAATTAAGTTGGCGAATGTTATCAAGGGCGACAGCCGCGGACTGGATGTAAATATCAACCCTTCCGCGTTCCAGCAGGCGCAGACAGTTTTTGACGTCAACGGCACTCTGGTAAGGAATGGAGTGCGTTTTATAAAACTTTTCTGCCCAGTCATTTCCCAAAAGAACACAACCCCGGTAGTTCTTCAGATTTTCGATGCCAGGATTTGCCAACAGTTCCGTGTGGGCTTTTGAGCCCTTGCGGACAAAGGCTTTTGATTCCAGTTGGTATACGACAGATGCTGAGCGTTCCGTATATTCAAGGCGTGCCTTGGATGGGTACGTGATCAATGCGTCGAGGACGCCGGCTTTGACCTGAGCTTGCCCCCGCTTCCAGGGAAGCCCCACATGATCAATCGGGACACCTAATTGTCGGGTGATCAATTCATCGAGCAAGGCCGGCAGAATTCCGGTGGTTACCCCATCTTTGGTAATGGAATAAGGCGCCCAGTCGGGGCTGTAGGCAATTTTCAACGATTGTGACTGCGCAGCGGCCACAGACGTTAGAAAAAAGAAACCAGCCAGAATAAATAATGCTCGCATGCGTGGACCCCAGATACCAAGACGAACAACATCATATGCGAAGCGTGTCGAAATGCAATGAATGCGAATGATTTTCACCTGTAATAACGTCAAGGACGCGCATTTTTTCTGGGTTAAAATGAGAATTCGGTTATACAGCTATGGCACAATTGCGAGGTGCCGCATGATTTTGCCCGGCTGAAACCATGTTTTCTGTCAGCAAAGAACAGGCTAAATCGTTTTGAAGACCAGAAAGAGAGAATAAGTTATGGCATATGTAATTTCCCCAGCAGAGATTCCTTCACTTCCCGTTCGAGGCTCTGATGATCGGTTTCCCATTCATAGAATTTATTGTGTCGGCCGCAATTACGCCGCGCACGCGCGGGAAATGGGCCATGACCCGGATAGAGAGCCGCCTTTCTTCTTTCAGAAAAACCCGGACACGATTGTTCCAGATGGTGGTAACTTCCCCTATCCAGATAAATCCAATGACGTGCATTTTGAGGTCGAACTGGTGGTTGCCCTGTCAAAAGGGGGTAAAAACATACCGGAAAATGAAGCGATGGCCTGTGTCTATGGATATGCCGTTGGCCTGGATATGACGCGTCGCGATCTGCAGGGGGGCGCAAAAAAGATGGGGCGTCCCTGGGAAATTGGAAAAGCCTTTGATAATAGCGCTCCCTGCGGCGAGCTTGTGCCTGTGGCGGAGTGTGGTCATCCTGTCGATAAACGTATTTGGCTCGATGTGAATGGCGAAACGCGCCAGGATGGCAATATCAATCAGTTGATATGGGATATACCAGAAACCATCTCATATCTCTCAGGCCTGTTTACTTTGGCGCCAGGTGACTTGATCTATTCGGGAACCCCTTCAGGCGTTGGCGCGATTGTCAAAGGGGATATTATGAAAGCGACCGTTGAAGGCATTGGTGAACTGACGATTAACGTCACATGATGCCTGACTAAAGGTTCGCAACATTTCGCACGTTGGCGGTTCTGTTTTGTTTATGGATCCGGCCTCTGCGAATGTTCATCTAAAAAAGCATCAATGGCTTCAAGGGCTGAAGTGGCTCTGGGGCCAGCGATCTCGGCACGCAGGTAAATAATCGTCAGCGTCATGGCACTCAGGCCGGTTTGATCTGCCCGTTTTCGCGCCTCCTTATGCAGGCGCTTATAGTCGAAATGGGCGCGTTTCAGATCAATCGCACTGGTCCCATATTGCTGATGCGCACGCGCGATATGTTGGCTTGCCATAGTCGCGATCTCCGAGACGATTTTCGGCTGAAACAGTTCAATCGCGTGTGTAATAATGACCGGCGCATCTCGGTTAAGTTGCCGGCATTCACTTGCTCTGCGAAAGTCTGTCCACCAACTTAACATATCTATGTTTTCTCTCTCTGCTGTGCGTCCGGCCCGCGCTTGCTTTTTTGTAAATGGCAATGGCGTTTGCCGCTTACACCAGTTGCCGGAACCTTAACCGTTATTTTCGATGACCCATGTCTCAAGTTCGGCTGCTGCGCGCCATTCCCGCATTTCGGTGCAGTTCCAGACGGCGTCGCAATAATCCCGGGCAAATTCGGGCAATTCAACTTCATAAGTCTTCAAGCGCGACACAACCGGTGCGAACATGGCATCAGCAATTGTAAAGCTGCCAAACAAAAAAGGACCCTCTGAAACAAACTGCTCCCGGCAGTCTTGCCAGATTTCCAGCACGCGACGGATGTCTTCGGCGACACCGTTCCCGCGCCCCATCCCCGGATACTGATTTTTAATGTCCATCGGCATATGCGAGCGAAAATTCACGAAACCAGCGTGCATTTCGTTAGATACAGACCGGCACTTTGCGCGCGCCACCTTGTCATCTGGCCAAAGCCCGGCATCAGGAAATGTTTCGGCAAGATATTCGCAGATGGCCATCGTTTCCCATATGGTTTGTCCGTCATGTTTGAGGATCGGGACAAGCCCGGCTTTAGAGTGGCTTAAAATCTGTTCACGAGACGTCGGCGTGCGCAGCGGTATGATGACTTCATCAAATTCAATCCCGCATCTCTTCAACGCCAACCATCCCCGCAAAGACCAGGACGAATAGTTCTTGTTCCCCAAGACGATTGTGTAGTCGGACATCGCAAGCCTCTTGCCAGTAAAAAATACAGTCGAGATGAAGATAGCTGCGGAAAGATGGTTTTCAAGCGCTCGTTTTCGCGTCATCCTAGGGGTTAGTAAACAACTGAACTGGAACCCCAATGCCCATCACTCTTGTTAGCGAATCCGAAGCAGCACCCATACCTGTAATTACGGTGCGACGCGGCAACTTTGATAACTGGTTATCCGGTCTTTCGCCGGCTCATGCGGCTTGGGTTTCCGCAAGCGGCGCCTCGGCCGGTTCGGGCCAGGCCATGGCCCTGCCGCAGTCAGACGGCAGCATTGCATGCTACGTATTTTTGACGGAGGAAGACCCTGGTTTATGGGATTGGGCTTGTCTTCCCGGGCACTTGCCGTCCGGTGTCTATCAGCTTGATGAACAAGGGCTTCGTGATGAAGACCATGGCAACGCTGCGTTGGGGTGGGGACTTGCAACCTATCTCTATGGGCATTACCGAAAATCAGAATTGGAGCCGCCTTGCCTTATTTATCCGTCGGGCTGCGATCGTACGAGTATCAATGCGGCAATCCAGAATACCTATCTGGTGCGCAATTTGATCACGACGCCGGCGAACGATTTAGGCCCTGAAGAACTTGCGATGGCTGCGACAGAGGTTGCCCATGAACACGGTGCTGATATTTCAGTGATCGTCGGGGAAGATCTTCTTAAACATAATTATCCGGCAATCCACGCGGTTGGGCGGGCCCATGATCGGGCACCCCGGTTGATCGATATTAGATGGGGTGATCAGGATGCACGCAAATTGACGCTTGTTGGTAAGGGCGTTTGCTTCGATACGGGCGGCCTCGATCTGAAGCCGGCATCGGGCATGGAACTGATGAAAAAGGATATGGGTGGGGCGGCTCATGTGCTGGGACTTGCCGGTATGATTATGGCTGCCAAATTGCCGGTGCGGTTGCGCGTTCTCATTCCTGCGGTCGAAAATAGTGTTTCGGCAAATGCCATGCGTCCGGGAGATGTCTTGGATACCCGCAAGGGTCTGACGATTGAAGTCGGGAATACTGACGCGGAGGGGCGGGTTATTTTAGCAGATGCCTTGTTTGAAGCGACGACTGAAAAGCCCGAGGTGATTGTCGATTTCGCAACCCTGACCGGTGCAGCTCGGATCGCACTGGGAACAGATTTACCGGCGTTGTTTGTCAATGATGATACGCTGGCAAATCAGTTGCTCGGTGCGTCAGAACGCGCGGAAGATCCGTTGTGGCGTATGCCTCTATGGCCCGGATATCGCAAGCACGTTCGCGGCAAGATCGCGCATTTAACAAATTCCCCCGCGGGTCGTTACGGGGGCGCAATAACAGCGGCCCTGTTTTTGGAGCATTTTGTAGAAGATGAAATTGCGTGGGCACATATTGACGTGATGGCCTGGAATCTGTCAGCAAGTCCGGGGCGCCCCGAAGGCGGCGAAGCCATGGGGATGCGTGCCGTCTTTGAGGGGCTCAAAGCTCGTTTCACCTAAGGATCGTAGGCGCGGATTGAACTCAACACAAAATCTTGTTGCAAAATTGAAACCTTTAGCTTAAAAGTTCCGATATCGAAATGAAATTGTTCAGGTGATGGTGTAGGCTTGATGGCTGTTGAATTTGATGAACTAAAAGCCCTTGATATCTGGCGACGCGCCATTGTTGAAAGTGTGCGATTAGATGCACCTGATTTATCAGCCCGCCAAATGGCCTTACTGTTGACGGTTTATCTAACGCAGGCACCGCACACGGTTCGCGGACTTGCTGAGTTATTAAAAGTCTCGAAACCCGCTATTACACGGGCGGTGAACAGATTGTCGGAACTTGAGCTGGTGCGGCGCAAACCGGACCCTAACGACAAACGCAGTGTTCTTATTCAGCGAACGGTTCGTGGGTCCGTTTTCCTCCGGGAATTTGGCGAGCTAATTGTTGCCGCCGCGCAAGGCGAAGCCGAAAACCGGGATACAGGATTGCCGCAAAGATACTGAGCGTTAATCGGATCGTTCTCCGTCTTGGCTAAGCGTTTTGTGGATCGTTTCTATTTTTTAATTTAAAACGACTGAGATACGTCGGAACAATGGATTCTGCCGTTGTTTGTTGAAGACCCAATTCAGCCAATCCCAATGCGCCTTCGGACATCACATTATCCGTCTTGAGCAGCTCGACCTGATCTCTGGTCAAAAGAGGCTTCGGCAATAACTGCAAGAAGGTTGCTTGCAACTCGGCCACGAAAAAAGGAACAGGAACGAGTAAACGCTTACGATTGGTATAGGTGAGCAGCATTTCCATCAATTGTTTAAAGCTGTAGATGGTGGGCCCGCCAAGCTCGTAGGTTTGACCGGCTGTTTTCGGGTCTTCCAATGACGTCATTATGGCGTCGGCAACATCACCCACATAAACGGGCTGAAACTTGGTGCCGCCGTCCCCATAAAAATCCAGTTTGGTGCCCTTGTCACTTTTCGAAAATTTGGGCACAGAAGGACAACCGAAGACGGGCAGGATTGGGGAAAAACGGGAAAGCCCTGCAAATAGGTTGAAAAACCCATCTTCCGGACCAAACAAGACACTGGGTCTCAGGATAACGGCATCGGAAAAGGCTGCTTTTACGGCTTCTTCACCCGCAGCTTTTGATTGAGCGTACGTAGAAGCTGAATTCGTATCCGCCCCCATCGCCGACATATGGACAAGGTGCTTAACGCCGGCAGCCGTTGCCGCTTCTGCAATCGACTTTGGCCCTGCTACATGAACATTGTGGAAGCTGTTGCGGCCTGTCTCATAGAGGGCGCCAACCAAATTGACCACAGCATCTGAACCGGCAACGGCCGCAGCGACGTGATCGGGCTGTGTGATATCGCAACACCATGGGACGATTTGACCGACGTTACCTGCCGGTTTCAGGGGAAGTGCCAGTTCGAGGTCACGAACCGCGACGCGGATTTCCCAACCCTTTGCCGCAAGTCTCCGTACCAGATGCCGTCCGATAAATCCGGATCCACCGAATACAGTAATTCTTGCCATAAAAAATCTCCTAACGGCTCTGCAATCTGATTTTTATCGTATGCCTCGTATCAGACAATAAAGGTAAAAACCCAGACGATACCAACACATATTATCCAAGGAATTACATGGCATCGTAGGAGGCGTCAACCTTAGGCTTGCAAACATCCATGTTTGCGGTTGACAATAACCCCGTTCGTCAATAATCACTAGGCGTCGGCAAGCAAAGACACGGTTTTTGTGAGTTGCAAGCCCAGGTGGCGGAATTGGTAGACGCGCAGGCTTCAGGTGCCTGTGGCCGCAAGGTCGTGGAAGTTCGAGTCTTCTCCTGGGCACCATTCCTCCCCATTGATTATTAACATGATACGTAAATGGGGGGTGCCTTATGAATTTTGAACCACGGAAAAAGCCAACATCTATCGAATTGCATCAAGGCGATTTGCCGGACGGGCTGGATTTTGGCTCATGTGTCGCAGTGGATACGGAAACACAAGGTCTCAACCACAATCGTGATCGTCTCTGTTTAGCACAACTCTCATCCGGGGACGGAGTTTGCCATTTGGTGCAATTTGCGCGTGATGACTACGCTGCCCCCAATCTACGGGCATTGATGGCTGATCCTAAGGTGACGAAAATCTTCCACTTTGCGCGTTTTGACGTGGTCATTCTGAAAAAACATCTAAACGTCGAAATTGATCCGATTTATTGTACTAAAATAGCCTCAAAGTTAGTCAGAACCTATACGGATTATCACGGTCTTAAACATGTCACCCGCGAATTACTGGGGATTGACCTGTCAAAGGAACAACAATCCTCTGACTGGGCGGCTGACAAGTTATCCGGAGATCAATTGAAGTACGCGGCGATGGATGTATTGAACCTGCATGCCTTGAAAGAGCGCCTTGACTATATGCTGATTCGCGAAGGCCGCATGGAATTGGCGCAATCATGTTTTAGTTTTTTGAAAACCCGGGGAGAACTCGATTCTTCCGGCTGGGGTGATGTTGATATCTTCGCCCATTAGGAATGAAACGGCCAGCCAACAGGTTCACGAGGTTATTGTTATTTGCCCGGTTTTATTGACCTGTTTGGGTGCGAAGCGCATACTTCGGATAATGTCATCTGACCGAAAACAAATTTAAGAGGACACGCACCCTGATGCCGACAACAGCCGCCAAGGAACGGTCTCCAGCTTCCAATCCTGCCCAAAAAAGCGATGTGGCAACGGCGCGCCAGGTTCTCGAGATCGAGGCGCAAGGGATTAGGGACTTGGCGTCGGGCCTGGGTGCCGAGTTCGTTCGGGCCTTAGATACACTTTCTGCAATCAGTGGTCGGGTTATTGTCACGGGCATGGGTAAAAGTGGTCATGTTGGTAACAAGATTGCGGCGACTCTTGCATCAACAGGCACCCCCAGTTTTTTTGTGCACCCTGGCGAGGCATCGCACGGTGATTTAGGGATGATCACCCGCAAAGACGCCGTTCTGGCTTTGTCAAATTCCGGTGAAACATCCGAGCTTTCCGACGTTGTTGCTTACTGTAAAAGGTTTGAAATTCCGTTGATTGGTATCACCTCACGAGGGGGCAGCGCGTTGGCACTGGCCTCAACAGTGGCGCTCATATTGCCTGAAGCGCCGGAGGCGTGTCCGCTCGGGCTGGCACCAACGACATCGACAACCCTAATGCTCAGTCTGGGCGATGCCCTGTCCGTCGCGCTCTTGGAGCGCAAGAATTTTACATCATCAGATTTTCAAACGTTCCATCCCGGGGGCAAATTAGGGCTTAAACTTTTGAAAGTCAGAGACCTGATGCATAGCGGCGAGGAGCTGCCTGTCGCATCGGGCGACGTCGATATGGCAGAAGCTTTGTTGGTGATTACGAACAAAAGATTTGGCTGTATGGCTGTTGTGGATTCGGACGGCGTTATAGAAGGTATTATCACGGATGGCGACTTGCGCCGTCACATGGGCCCTGATTTTTTGGCGTTGAAGGCTAAAGACGTTATGACGACCAACGGACAGACCGTGGGTCCGGATAATCTGGCAAGCGAAGTTGTCGCCCTTATGAACGCGAAGTCGATTACAAACATTTTTGTTGTTGAAGAAAACCGGGCAGTTGGCATTGTCCATATCCATGACTGCCTTCGGGCGGGTGTGGTTTGACGGCTTTGCCTTGATGGAAACGGTATCATCAAACTACCACCCAACTGCTGAAGGCAGAGGGGCCGCGCAAAAACTAAAGTCCAATCGGCTTCCGCGGCGTTTTACGCAAACCTATAGCCGCTTCGTTGCGATGATGAAGTTTATCTTGCCTGCGGCGGCGGCTGTTCTCATCGGCCTGGTTGTTCTATGGCCGCATCTGGCTGCGGATGATTTGCGGTTTCGGATCGGGTTTGCGGCAATTAAAGCCAGCGTCTCAAAAGATCCAAGTATGGTGAACCCAAGATTTGTCGGCACCGATTCTGAGAATAAGCCTTATTCGATCACCGCGGATTTGGCGCGCAGTATTGGGGATCTGAAATCGAAAGAGGCGCCCGCATCGGTCGAGCTGGAAATGCCAAAGGCTGACATTACGCTGGATGATGGAACCTGGTTGGTGTTAACGGCAGAAACCGGACTGCTGGCACAAATGGATAAGTCCTTGAACCTCGCCGGGGCGGTCAATTTGTTCCATGATTCCGGCTATGAATTTCGAACAGAGAAAGCAGCTATCGATCTCACATCCGGTGTCGCATCGGGTAACCTGCCAATTCAGGGACAGGGACCGTTTGGAGTTCTTAGTGCTGAAGGGTTTCGGTTGGTTGATAAAGGTAAAACGATCTATTTTAATGGAAAGTCAAAGCTCATTTTGCATCCTGGGGCCGGAAAAAAAGATAAATGATCAATATATGGCGTATTCTAACAGTTTTGGGTCTGCTGGCGTTCCAGCACCAGACCGCCCTGGCGCAAAGCCTGAATTTTGGCTCTGGTGATCTGCCGATCGAGATTGATGCCGACAACGGCATTGAATGGCAGCAGGACAGTCTGGTGTTCGTCGCACGAGGGAATGCGCGGGCCGCGCGCGGCGAGGTGCGGGTTCTAGCTGATGAATTGCGAGCTTATTACCGTAAGACGAACGCTGGTGCGACGGAGATTTGGCGGTTGGACGCCATTGGGTCCGTGCAAATTAAATCAACAGAAGGCACCGCCTATGGCGACAATGCGCTCTATGATGTTGATAATTCAGTACTAACCATAACCGGTAAAGATCTTAGGCTGGTGTCCGGACAAGATTGGATCACGGCGCGCGATCAGCTTGAATACTGGGAAAAGAAACAAATGGCCGTTGCCCGTGGCGATGCCGTCGCCAAACGTGAAGACAAAAAACTGAATGCCAATGTTCTGGCGGCTTATTTTCGGAAGAACAAGAAAGGCCAAACCGGGATTTACCGTGTGGACGCTTTTGATGCAGTGAAGGTGATAACTGATAAAGATCAAGCATCTTCTGACCGAGGTGTGTATAATGTAGAAAGTGGCATTGCGACGTTAACCGGCTCGGTTAAAATAACGCGCGACAACAACGTGCTGAATGGATGTAGTGCAGAAGTTAACTTGAATACGGGGGTGTCGAAGTTGCATAGTTGTGGAACCACAGGTACACGGGTCCAGGGCAGCTTCAAACCAGAGAAGAAAAAGAGCAAATAGCGATAGTGAATAGCAAAGAACAGCCTTTGATTTACCCCGCCGTCAGGCGACATAAAGTAAGCAAGTAAATGAACACTGAAACAGCGCCATCACCCAACGGAAGACCAGAACTGGTTACCGATAATCGCGGCCTCGTTGTGAATAATATTGGCAAGCGATTTAAGAAACGCCCGGTTGTTCGGGGCGTCAGCATGGAATTGCAGCGTGGTGAAGTTGTCGGATTGCTGGGTCCGAACGGGGCTGGAAAGACCACCTGTTTTTATATGATTACCGGTTTGATCCCGCCGGATCAGGGTTCGATCATCCTTGATGGCAACGATATTTCAGATTTGCCAATGTATAGGCGGGCCCGATTGGGGATCGGTTATTTGCCGCAAGAAGCGTCAATTTTCCGTGGCCTTTCGGTTGAAGCAAATATCCGGGCCGTCCTTGAAGTGGTCGAAAAATCCCGGGAACGCCGCGAAGCGATTCTGGAGGCGTTGCTGGCCGAGTTTTCGATTACCCATTTGCGACGGACACCTTCACTAGCCCTGTCTGGCGGCGAACGTCGACGGGTTGAAATCGCCCGAGCCCTGGCTTCGAATCCTCATTTTGTCCTTTTGGATGAGCCGTTTGCGGGCATTGACCCCATTGCCGTTGGCGATATTCGTGATTTGGTGGCTCATTTGAAAGACCGGGGCATTGGTGTTTTGATTACGGATCATAACGTCCGGGAAACTCTGGACGTCATTGATCGTGCTTATATTATTCACGATGGAATGATGCTCATGGAAGGAGCGCCTAACGATATCGTTGGTAACGAAGATGTCAGGCGTGTTTATCTGGGTGATCGGTTTAGTCTCTAACCTCGCAAAAAGAGCCTTCGTATGGTGTTAAGCCCACGATTGGACCAGCGACAATCACAGTCGCTTGTGATGACGCCGCAGTTGCAACAGGCCATTAAGCTGTTGCAAATGTCGAACGTTGAGCTGACGGAATACGTCGAGACGGAACTTGAACAGAACCCGATGCTCGAGCGTGATGAAGGAGACCGTCGTGATGAGGTCGACCTGGAACCCGTTGAGGCCAGCGCCGACGAAACCCCGGGTGCCGAGCCGCAGGCACTCGAAGATATCGATTTCTCAGCCCCGGACCCGGCGCAAATTCCCGAATCTCGGGAACTGGATGCGGAAATAGACAACACCTATACAAATGATAGCGGCAGCGATGTTGAAACGCCTGCTTTTGAGGCCGGGCCCATGAAAGAGTCCGGTGGCGGTAGTAGTTTTGATGGTCTGCCGCCTGACCTTGAGGAAACGTTGTCGGAGCAGATCTCGCTCCGCGATCATCTTATGGCTCAAATCGGTGTTGAAATTGAAGACCCCGCTGACCGGGTTATTGGCAGCTACTTAATCGATCTGCTTGATGAGGCCGGATATTTGCGTGGCGAACTGGACCTGGTTGCTGAAGCCCTGGGCTGTGATGTCGAGCGGGTTGAGGCAACGCTTCTGGTGATGCAGCAACTCGATCCTGCAGGGGTTTTTGCGCGGGATCTAAAAGAATGTTTGGCCCTGCAACTAAAAGACGTTGACCGCTATGACCCGTGTATGCAGGCGCTATTGGAAAACCTGGATATGCTGGCAGGCCGCAATCTGAGCGAGTTACAGCGGGTATGTGACGTTGATGCGGAAGACCTCGCGGATATGGTTCTTGAGCTCAAGGCGCTTAATCCAAAACCGGCGACAGCTTTCGATCATTCGATTAGTCAGCCGATTGTTCCAGACATATTGATGCGGGCAAAACCCGGTGGTGGCTGGTTGATCGAATTAAATTCAGACACTTTGCCCCGGGTTCTTGTCAATAATCATTATCATTCGGTTGTAATGGATAAGGCTCAGGGCCGCGAAGACAAATCGTATATCACGGAGCAGTTTCAATCAGCCAACTGGCTCGTTAAATCTTTGCATCAGAGAGCGACCACTATTTTGAAGGTCGCAACTGAACTTGTCGCCCAACAAGACATGTTTTTTAGGTTGGGGGTGCAACATCTAAAACCTTTGGTTCTGAGAGATATTGCCGAAGTTATTGAAATGCATGAAAGCACCGTGAGCCGTGTAACATCCAATAAATTCATGGCCACACCACGGGGTATTTTTGAGCTGAAATACTTCTTTACGTCTTCAATCGGATCAACCCACGGCGGCGATGCGCACTCTGCAGAAGCGGTACGGCATCGAATAAAGACCCTTATTGATGACGAGCCTCCGAAGAAGATTCTCTCGGACGATAAAATAGTTGTCATCCTGAAGTCTGAAGGCATGGATATCGCGCGCCGCACCGTCGCGAAATATCGCGAATCTATGCGCATTCCGTCATCAGTACAGCGGCGCCGGGAAAAAGCGGCCCCTAGGTGATTTTTTTTACATTTACAAGATAGAAAATGTAAAAAAACGGGTGTATTGACAATACTGAGGTTGAGTTCTAGTTTCCGGCCTCCCCGACAAATATGGCGCAATACTTTGGTTTTGGCTCCATAGAAAGTCGGTATCGCGAAGGAACCACTGGGTTCCGAATTTTTGGCCCAACGTTGGTCAAGAGTTCCACGAATGAAAGACAGGAACGCGAAAACTTATGGATATATCCGTTAAAGGTAAGAATATGGATGTCGGTGAGGCGCTCAGCACTCACGTTCAGGATCAGCTAACGCCAGCGGTTAACAAATATTTCAATCAAGCGATCGATGCGACCGTCACGTTTTCCCGTGAAGCGCACCAGTTGCGCGTTGATATCTCGGTCCACCCGGGACCGCGCGGTTTGTTAATTCAGAGTAAAAGCGAAGGCGCGGATGCCTATGGCGCTTTTGATGGAGCCCTGGAACGTATTGCTAAACAGTTGCGCCGATACAAACGCCGCTTATCAGACCATCATAAGGGCTTGTCGGCTGCCGATGAATATCTGCAGGCGCAACAGTATGTGATTGAAGCTGAGCATGAAGACGTCGAGCTTGAGCCAGCAGGTCAGCCAGCAATCGTTGCGGAAATGGAAACCCATATTGCAACATTGACGGTAAGCGAGGCTGTTATGCGCATGGATCTGGCCGATGCACCTGTTGTGATGTTTCGGAATAGCGGCAACGGTGGGTTGAACGTTGTTTATAAACGCAATGATGGAAACATTGGCTGGATTGATCCGTCAAATATTAAATAACGTGTGTGTCTGCCGTACAGGACTTAATTGCTAAGGAAATTCTATGGAGATCAACGATCTCGTATCGACAAACGGTGTCATTTCGAATCTGAAGGTTTCAAGTAAAAAGCAAGCTATTCAGGAATTGGCACGCCGTGTGGCTGAAATATCCAACCAGCCCGAACGCGCTGTTTTTGATGTTCTCATGGAGCGTGAGCGTTTGGGAACCACGGGCGTTGGGAATGGTATTGCCATCCCCCATGGTAAACTGGAAAATTTGGATAATCTTTATGGGTTGTTTGCCCGGCTGGAGACTCCGGTTGATTTCCAGGCAATAGACGATCAGCCTGTAGATCTGATTTTCCTGTTGTTGGCTCCAGAATCAGCGGGTGCGGATCATCTGAAGGCTTTGGCGCGGGTATCACGTTTATTGCGCGATAAAGCGACATGCGAAAAGCTGCGCGGAACAAACACCGTGGATGGTCTTTTCGCAATTCTGACCGAAAGCACAGAAAGCCGTGCGGCCTGATCTCAATCTGAGAGAGTTCAGGCCAACCGTCTAGTGGACGTAGACGGGAAAAAGTTCATTTTCCAACACCAGCATTTGCGCGGCATCGCGGTTCTCGACAAAGGCGAGATGCCGGCCATCTGCCGCATAAATCGCATAACCTGAGACGTTTCCATCTTTTGTCGGTTTCAGGTACGCAAAGGCATTTGATCCCCATTGCGCAAAATCTTGTGCGGACATTGGCATGTGAGTTTTGCTGTGTTGTGTCGGCGTGTTTTCCATTTGTGAACACCTTTCATCTAAGCCCCCGCAGATTCGGCAGGCTTTATACTTGGCTTCTTCAGGTTATGGGTCAATCAACGTTGATTGTTGTCGGGCGCTTTTTTTTGCGGTCCGGAGCTGCGTTCTCGATTTTAATCGTGCGCACATCCGGCTCCGGAACAATCCGCTCCAGATCGACGTGTAACAGGCCATTATCCAGCCCGGCGCCGGTAACTTCGATCCCTTCCGCCAGGACAAAGCTGCGCTGGAACTGACGAGCGGCAATGCCTCTGTGAATAAATACACGATGTGAGTCGTCCTCAATATTCTGGCCACGAACAACCAGTTCATTGTCTTCAACCGTGACATTGAGTTCTTCCATCGAAAAACCGGCAACCGCGAGTGTAATGCGCAGGCCATATTCACTGGTTTGTTCGATGTTGTAAGGGGGGTATCCTTCCGATGACGCTTTGGCGGCTCGGTCTAAAACCCGTTCGAAGTTTTCGAATCCCAATAACAAAGGACTGTTAAAAGCAGACATTCGAGACATTACGCGTGCTCCTCCTGTTTTGAGCGAGTACGAAGTTCGGGCCCAGAAGCTGGCACCCAACGCGGCTTTCAAATCAAAAGCCACATCCATTTGTAAATTTGGCCTAAAATACCGGGCTGTCAATAGGCCGCGCGTAAATGGGGCGAACCTATGTGCAGCCTGTATTACGAGCCGGCTTTTTTATCCTCAATAATGTTATCCATGCGTTTGTTGATGCGCGAGGCTTTGTAATTGGGGATTTTAAAAGCCCAGCCAGAGGTATGGTCGGAAATTGTTTTGGCTTGTGCACGGGCCTCATCATTGGAACCAGAGCTGGAAATTTTAATCCAGGCCTCTGAATTTTCTTCGTCTTCCGCGGCACCTTCGATAGTCAATTCAATCATCTGTACTTTAACCGTCATGCCGGAAAACGTTTGATATTCTGCGGTCACACCCGTCGCCTTGTCGAAATCAAAATGGCTATCTTTTCGGACGTCCTGGAGATCGAGTTCCTCAAGAACTGTCGCCATATTCTTGGGGTCTGTATCGAATTTGAGCTTTTTATCTTCCGGGATATTCAACAATGTGAACGCTTCACTGTTTTCTGTTGCTTTTTCCACCGTCAAACGCTCCCCATCCGCATGGGTGAAGGTGGCTGTTTTAATTGTGTTTCCGGGGATATTTGTCACGTCCGTTTTCAGCCAGTCAGAAGGTGACTTGCTCGCCTCCAATTGACCTATGGCTAGCCAGCTTTGGTCTTCACCTGGAAACCTCAGATAGATGCCATCGCGCGTTGTTCCAGGCATGTTATAGCGGGTTTTTCCAAGGAGAACGTCAGCCAGAAGGTCGCCATCTGCGCCGGATACACTGACATGGCGGGCACGAGATTCATCAACCGTCGTGTCGCGCAAGTCCAGTTTGGCGTAAAGTTCCGATTTCTTCGTTTTGGCTTCCATGTAAACCAAATCGGCCAATCCAATCAGCGCTTTCTGAATGCTTTTGACTTCAGCAGGATAGCCATCGCTTTCCTTCATCGTCCAGCCATCAGTGCCGCGCATCAGGGTCATTTCCCGCTGACCAGTGACGATTTTCACCTGCGTCACATCATTCAGTTTTTCCCTGAGGTCGGGGAATACTTTTGTGTTCTCTGACAAAGTTTCAAAACCGCGTTCTGTACTAACGGCGTATCCGGCGGCTGCAACAGCGATCAACGAAGCTGCGGCAAGGACAGATAAAAGACGTGGAGACATTTTGTATTTCCTTAAAGCATGAACGAGGATTATTGAGTTACCGAAGCGGCCCGACGTCGCGATTTCCGAACACGTCCGGAAATCATCGAGATGACCAGAAGAACAAGGGGTATCGCTGCAATGTTTAAAAATTTAAGCCATGAATCGAGTTTGTCGATATCCTGACGCAAGGCCAATTGCACATCACGCAGTTCCTTTCGGATCGTCGTCATCTCGTTGCGGAAGTTGTCAACGGAAGCTTTTTCTTCAGCGTTCATGATGACTTCACCGGTAGCATCTTCGCGTCGGAGCACCTTGTTCAACTTGGCGCGCAGATCGACCAATTTATCTTGCAGTTCTTTTTCCTTGGTCCGGTAACGCTGTTCGGCTTCGCGCTGAATGTCCTGTACCATATGGAAGGGGCGTTGGGTGCGCGTACGCCCCCGCAGGTCAATCAGGTCACTGCTGCCTGTTAGGTTATCTACCGCGTTGATAACAAAGTCGCCGTTATTGGCATGAGGTACCAACGTCATATTGCCGAAGACGTCCTGACGATCGACCCACAGTCGGTCCGAAAGAAAATCCGTATCTGCAACGACGACGACATTTATACCGGAAGGTGATTCTCCGATATGCTCTTCAACATCATCCACAAGTTTCATATCTTTTGATGGGCCATCCGGATAGGCAGACTTAGCGGGCCCTGATATACGTGCCGCCAGGGTGAGTATTTTGTTTTCAGGAACAAATGTTCTGAAAAGCTCAACAACATCCGGGCGTAGCATAACTTTCTCCCGGTCAATTTGCATGGATTGTGTGCTGGTTTGCAGGAGCGGTGTGATCGTTGTTGTGGCCCCATCAAGGGGGTCGAGAATACCCGCCGAGCCTACGTTAACCAGCTGCAGCTCTCCTGTAATCACGTCGTCACGCGCCATGTTTTGCGCGGTCAGTGAAAGCCACGCAACGTAGCTTGTGACGGCCAGTTTTCCGCCCTGTTGGACGTTTACCCGCCGTGCGGTCTCAATATCTCCCGCAACTTTATCTTTCACCAGATTAACGCCCCAGGCATTAAGGATCGTATCAAAATCCGAAACGGTATCATTCTGGTTTTGACCGCCGGGTCGGGCGGCAAGTTCAGCATTGCTATCGACAAAGACAATGGCCCTGCCACCCCGCAAAACGAATTGATCAATGCTGTATTTCATCTCAGGGCGCAGGCCCTTCGGATGCACGAGCATCAGAATATCAACGTCTTTAGGGATGTTGACCATTTCTCGGGGAATTGGAATAACTTCAAAAAACTCGCTTAACTGATCGACAATCGCCCAGCGCGGCTGCTGTCCTGCTCGCGGACCCATGCCACCGTTGATTGGCAGCGAACTCAAGATTCCTACGACCTGTTTTTGCGGGTCAGCAATGGTATGGATTAATTTTGTTATGTCGTATTCAAGAAATGTCTCACGCTCTGGAGACAAAAAGCCGATTAAGCCTTCGTCGTCTGTACTGTTGTAAGCAGACAATCCGAAGTATCCGAGATCACCCGCCTGATTGATTGGAAGACCCTTTATACCGGCAGCGACCGCCATATCTTCTGCATCAGAAAACGGCTCCGGATTGAGGATTTTAAGGTCCACTTTGCCATTTGAAATTTTGACATATTGTCCCAGCAATTCGCGAACACGCTTGAAATAAGTCGCATGTTGCGGGCTTTGCTCGCCAAGCGCTTTGCTAAAGAAAAGTCTTACGGTGACCGGTTCATCAATCTTTGAGAGCACATTGCGCGTGCCATCGGACAGCGTGTACAATTTTCCTTGCGTAAGATCGAGCTGCAAAGCTTTGAAGGTTGCGTTTGAGAAGACATTCACAGCCAGTAAAAGGACAACAGCCAGAACCAGCGCCGCGATTGCCAAAGATTGTGGTTTTGTATTCGAAATCATAATGATGCCCCTCAAGCCGACTTTTTCAGATCGACGACAATCACGTTGGCAAACAGCCAAAACGCAATTAACGAGAAAAAGAAAATGAAGTCGCGTAAATCAAGAACGCCGTTCGTTACGGCTTGAAAATGTGTCAGAAAACTAAATGAAGCGATCGTCTCGACCAGAACTTCTGGCGCCCAGCCACGGAAAAAATTCAAAACCAGATCAAGGCCGCTCATGGTGAACAGAAAACACACTGTTGCTGCAACAATGAAGGCGATCACTTGATTTTTTGTCAATGCCGATAGGCAGGAACCAATAGATAAAAAAGCCCCCGCCATGAGCAGGCTACCGACATAGCTTGCCAGGATAACGCCGTTGTCCGGATCACCGAGGACGTTGACTGTGACCCACATGGGAAAAGTCAATGTCAGCGCAATGCCGGTAAAGGCCCAAGCGGCCAGAAATTTACCGATCACGGCTTGCGTCGTTGAAATAGGCAAGGTCATCAACAGTTCGATCGTGCCTGACTTTCTTTCCTCAGCCCAAAGGCGCATGGATATTGCCGGAATAAGAGCCAGATAGAGCCAGGGGTGATAACTGAAAAAGGAAATCAGGTCTGCTTGTCCGCGTTCAAAGAAATTACCAATAAAAAACGCGAACGCGCCGGTCAGGGCCAGGAAGATGACAAGAAAGACGTAGGCAACGGGCGTCGCGAAATATGCCGATATTTCGCGACGTGCGATGGTCATAATATTATGCATGGTTGATTTCCTCCGAAGTCGTGATCTGGCGGAAAACATCATCAAGGGCGCCGCGTTCCACGTATAGGCCTTCAATCGGTAATTTTTTATCACGGATGGCAAGCGCGACATCCTTGCTGTTCGATCCGGTTAACCGCAGTTGCCGATCTCCCCCGTCAACCGGGCTCAGAGATCCCAATGGGCTGAGGGCCTCACGGACAAGGTCCTCACCACCTGCTTCCGGGGTAATCAAAATTGTGTTGTGGTTTGGATCGCGCGCGAGCAGTTCTTCTGGCGTCCCGTCCGCCAAAAGCTGACCCTTTGAAATAATGACGGCGCGTGAGCAGACTGCTTCGACCTCTTCAAGAATGTGGGTCGAAATAATAATCGCCTTGTCGCTTGCCATTTCTTCAATCAACTGACGGACATGATGTTTTTGGTTGGGGTCTAGGCCGTCTGTCGGTTCATCAAGAATCAGAATTTCCGGGTCATGGAGCATTGCCTGGGCCAGCCCGACGCGGCGTTTATAACCTTTTGAAAGGGTATCAATCGGTTGATTGTAGACATCGGACAGACGAACACGTTCCACGGTCTTGTCGATGTTTGCCGACTTTTCTTTCCCATGAAACCCCCGAATTTCTGCAACAAAACTCAAGAAAGATCCTGTTGTCATATCCCCATAACTGGGCGCGCCTTCCGGCATGTAGCCAATCCGCTGTTTGACCTCGACAGGCGAACGGCTGACATCGAACCCGGCGATGTGGGCTTTCCCCGATGTTGGCTCCAGAAAGCCTGAAATCATTTTCATTGTCGTCGATTTACCAGCACCGTTCGGCCCCAGAAAGCCAAGGACTTGACCTTTTGGTACGGTGAGGTCAATTCCGTCTACGGCTTTAAAGGCGCCGAAAGACTTGGATAATTGTTCGAGAACTATCAATTGTGACATAAACGCATCCCGTCGTCAGGTGCTGATAGGAGGGAGCAAGTTTTTCGATTGTCCTGCCTCCCCGCAGCACTGTTTGTTTGTCCTAGTTTGCCAGCGTCTGAAGAACGCCCTCCACTAGCGCTGAAAAATATAGGCGGTGAAAAAGACGGATCAAGCTTTTGCATGAGAAAAAACACGATAAATCCAGCCAGCCGTTTTATAGCCCATTCGTGATGATCTTGTAGCATAAAAATATTAATTTAAAACAATAACTTAACGCGATTTGTTTGTTTCTCTGCGTGATCGGGAGTTGTGGCAGGCGTTACATGGGCAGCGTAAAGTGGCGGATTTGCGGTGTTGAGATTGTGGTGTGGGGCAATTCTTCTATAAATGGGCCCATTGGTAGGGGAATGCAGGTGGACGTTTCTATTGAAAATATAGCCTTTTGGCGGGAATTGGCGCCTGAAATGACCATTGAAGTGCTGGATTCAAGCGCCCAGCCCATCGCCATCGACGAAAAATCATTGACGGAGATCGGGCAACGCATGACGCGGGACGGGTTTCTGCAACTGCCACCTGTGCTTGCCGGGCATGAAGTGTCTGCGGTGTGTCGGGCGATTGAACGGTTGCAATCCGTTAATTTGCCGCCTGTCTATATTTATGTGTACGATCAACCTTGGCGGCTGTTCCAACGCCTGTCGCCATTGCTGCGTCATTTTCTTGGGCATCAATATGCGTTACTCCCCAATTTCTGGGCCTGGTCGATCCCGCTTGTCGATCAGGCCGCGGGCTGGCCCCTGCACCGCGATTGTGACGCCCAGACCCGTTTTGACAATCCGGATTTTGGTCAAACGCTGATGAGTTTGTCACTCTGGTTGCCGTTGAGCGATGCGACACTGGAGAATGGATGCATGTATGTTCTGCCTAAATCCAGGCAGGAGCGCTATCCGGAGACCATCAAAAGCGTCGACGAAATCGACGATGCTGACCGACGGGCCTTACCGGCAAAGGCCGGTTCAGTCCTCGGGTGGTCACAGGATTTGTATCACTGGAGCGGCAGTGTAACCGCGCAGGCCCGCAATCCGCGCGTGAGTTTGTCGCTGGAATTTCAGAATACAAGCTTCGAGGCTCTCGCGGAACCTCTGCTGGATGTTGGTGCGCCTCCGCAATTCAGTGCTCGCCTGGCGCTGATCGCGCAGCAGTTTGACAAGTACAGACATATGGAAATGCAAAAGCCACCTGAAACTCTGCCAACGGTATAAGAGTTTCTAAAAAACAGACGACCGGATAACGGTTTATCGTTCGCGCTAAGACTTGCGCGGCCCCGGGCCTGAGATTAGGTTAACCCTTAACAGTTAACCAGATTTCAGGATGTTACATGAGCGTCGTTTTGGGCCCCTTGCTGCAAGTCGCAATTATCGTAGTTGATCTCTATATGTGGGTCATCATTATCGGCGTCGTCCTAAGTTGGCTGGTCGCTTTTAATGTGGTCAACACCAGCAATCGTTTCGTCTATCTGGTAGGTGATTTTGTTCACAGGGTAACGGAGCCGGCATTGGGGCGCATACGCGGGATCTTGCCCAATATGGGCAGTCTTGATCTGTCTCCTATGCTTTTGATCCTTGGCTTGATTTTCCTCAAAGGCGTCCTGCAGAATCTGTTCATTCAGACGCTTTAAGCCCCTGTCACCTTCTTTCACCCGTGCAGCCGGTCTCTTTGTGCGCGTCCGGCTGACGCCAAACGCCAAAAGTGATCGTATCATTGGAATGGCTGCAGATGAAAATGGCGAGGGCCTTTTGCGCGTAGCGGTGACCGCCATAGCGGAGAATGGAAAAGCCAATAAAGCTCTGATAAAATTCCTGGCCAAACAATGGTGCTTGTCAAAATCATCGATCACGCTTGTATCCGGGGTAAAAGAACGCCTCAAAATCCTTCATATTGAAGAGAATGCGGGAACCATGATAAACGAATTGGAGAAATGGGCTGCGCAGGTTGCACCGCCATCACGCTAATTCGTCCAAAGGGGTTACATATGTCGACAGCTACACTCATTGATGGCAAATCGTTTGCAGCAAAACTTCGCGAACGCGTCGCTGACGAAATCACCCGGATCAAGCGGACAGAGGGACTAACACCGGGGCTGGCGGTCGTTCTCGTCGGTGAAGACCCAGCCAGCCAAGTCTATGTGCGGAATAAGGCGCAACAAACTGTTGAGGTTGGGATGCAATCATTTGAGCACCGACTGGACGCCACAACACCGCAGCAAGACCTTATGAATTTAATCGACACACTAAATACCGACGACGCTGTTCATGGGATTCTCGTCCAGCTGCCGTTACCAGATCACATTGATGAAGCCCAGGTGCTGAGCGCCATCAACCCGGACAAAGATGTGGATGGCTTTCATTTGATAAATGTCGGGCGTTTGTGGACGGGCGGCGATTCGCTTGTTCCTTGTACGCCCTACGGGTGTTTGATGATGCTGAAAGAGCATCTCGGAGATCTGACCGGAAAACGGGCGTTGATCCTGGGCCGCTCAAACATTGTCGGCAAGCCGATGGCTGCATTGCTTTTGCAAGAGAGCTGCACGGTATCAATCGCACATTCGCGGACCGTGGATCTGGCAGCGCGCTGTCGGGAGGCGGACATTCTGGTAGCTGCTGTCGGCCGCCCGATGATGGTGCAAGGCGACTGGATTAAACCGGGCGCCACCGTCATTGATGTTGGTATTAACCGGATTGATGCGCCGGAGCGTGGCGAAGGGAAGACGCGATTGGTTGGCGATGTGGACTTTGAGAGTGCGTGCCAGGTTGCGGGCGCCATTACACCGGTGCCGGGTGGTGTTGGGCCAATGACGATCGCGTGTTTGTTGCGCAACACGGTTGTTGCCGCCTGTCGGCAGGCGCATATCGCGGTTCCGAGCATATAACATCTAATCCCTTGAAAATAAACATTTTGCTGCACCAATTTACTGCAGCATAAGTGCAGCATAAAAACCAAAACATGCCCGTTTGGCTGGAATGGGTTCTCTTCCGGTTCAGCCGCGGCAGGGCGGTAGATATGGGTCATGACATTGATGATAACCTCTACTAGTATGACAAGATAATCTTGAGGATGCCTTGTATGGACGCGATTTATCCAGTGCCCTGCCCGATATGTGGGGAAAGCCAAAATATTTTGCCCGGCGGGTTTGAGCCCCATGTGGAACCTTTTGGAAAGGTCAATTGTATGATTTGCAATCATCAATTTTCCAAATCAGAATATCGGGCGGGATTAGATGCGCGCGCTCGCGCGCTCGCTATGTTAACCGGACCGGTTTCCGAATAGTGCCGCCGCCGCATGGCGTTATTGTTCAGTGCAATTGTCCTCTTTTTGCTTTTGCACCTTGTGCCCGGGGTCAGGCCATTGCGGATGGCATTCATTGGGGCTCTTGGTAAATCTCTGTATCTCGTCGTTTTTTCCATCATCAGTCTTGTCGCGCTGATTTTTGTTGGCTGGGCCTATGCGAACGCGCCTTATTGGGAACTCTGGGCGCTTACCCCGGCGTTGCGCTGGGCTGCATTGATTGCCATGCCCCTGGCCTGCTTTCTGGTCGTCGCGGGGGCAAGCAGCCCCAACCCATTTTCACTGGGGGTCGGCGGACACAATTTTGATCCGGGTCGGCCCGGGATTGTCCGGATCGCGAAACATCCATTGATTTGGGGGCTTTTAACCTGGTCCAGTGTGCATATTCTGGTGAACGGCGATGTTGCCAGCCTGATCTTATTTGGGTCGATGAGTTTGATGGCGGTCATGGGGCCTTATATTCTTAATCAACGCATGCGCCGGCTACTTGGAGCGGACGTATGGGATTTGCTGTCTGATGACATTCGGCGGACGTCGGTTTTCACCGCCGTTCTGCAGGTTGGTACGCTGCGTTTTATGGCCGCAGGGGCGTTTTATATCTTGCTGCTCGCGGCTCACGGTCCCGTTATCGGTGTTTCTCCTGCGGCGGGCCTGTGGTTTGACTAAAAGAATAGCACCACATTCCCGCAAACGGGGATTGAGCCTACCGCAGTAGAGTGATAGATAGCCGGGCTATGACAACTGATCTTGATAAAATTCGCAACTTTTCCATTGTTGCCCACATTGACCACGGTAAATCAACGCTGGCGGATCGCCTGATCCAAATGTGTGAAGGTTTAACGGAGCGGGAAATGAAGGAGCAAGTGCTCGATTCCATGGATATCGAGCGCGAGCGCGGCATTACAATCAAGGCGCAAACAGTGCGTCTCGATTACAAGGCCAAAGATGGCGAAACCTATGTTCTGAACCTGATGGATACACCGGGTCACGTAGACTTTACCTATGAGGTCAGCCGTTCACTGGCAGCCTGTGAAGGCTCGTTGCTGGTTGTTGATGCCAGTCAGGGTGTCGAAGCCCAAACGCTTGCCAATGTCTATCTGGCTATGGAAAACGACCACGAGCTGATTCCGGTCCTAAACAAGATCGATTTGCCTGCGGCTGAGCCAGAACGGGTCATGGAACAGATTGAAGAAGTGATCGGTATCGATACGTCGGATGCCTATATGGTTTCGGCGAAAACAGGCGTTGGTATGGAAGACGTGCTGGAGGGTATTGTTACCCGGTTGCCGCCACCGACGGGTGATGTTGATGCGCCTTTAAAGGCCTTGTTGGTGGACAGTTGGTATGACCCTTATCTGGGGGTGATGATTCTGGTTCGTATCAAGGACGGGATCTTGAAGCGTGGCATGAAGATCGAAATGATGGCGTCTGGCGGGACCTATCAGATTGAGCAGGTAGGATTTTTCCGGCCGAAGCCCGAAAAGGTTGATAGCTTGGGCCCCGGTGATGTGGGTTATTTTACGGCTGCCATTAAAACTGTCGCCGATACCTCCGTTGGTGATACCATCACCGAGGAAAAACGTCCGGCATCAGAACCCTTGCGCGGCTTCAAACCATCCGTTCCGGTTGTTTTCTGTGGCATGTTCCCGACCGATACCGGACAGTATGAAGAGCTTCGCGATTCTTTGGAAAAACTGCATCTGAATGACGCCAGCTTCCACCATGAAGCTGAGAGCTCGGCGGCGCTTGGGCTCGGTTTCCGCTGCGGTTTTCTTGGGCTGTTGCATCTTGAAATTGTTCAAGAACGGCTTGAGCGGGAGTTCGACCTCGATCTGATTACCACGGCACCGAGTGTGGTTTATCGTCTGCATATGCGCAAAGGCGAGATGATCGAGATGCACAACCCGGTCGATATGCCGGATGTGACGCAGATTGACTATATTGAAGAGCCCTGGATTAAGGCGACCATTATGGTGCCGGATGAATATCTCGGGCCGATCTTGCAACTTTGTCAGGAACGCCGGGGCGAACAGATTGAACTGACTTACGTCGGTGCCCGCGCCATGGTCGTCTATAAATTGCCACTCAATGAGGTGGTCATTGATTTTTATGACCGGCTTAAATCAATTTCTCGTGGTTACGCCAGTTTTGATTATGAGCTGGATGACTATATTGAAAGTGATTTGGTCAAAGTCTCGATTTTGGTCAACGCCGAGCCGGTGGATGCGTTGTCGTTTATGGTGCATGCGACCCATGCCGAAACGCGTGGTCGCGCCATTTGTGAGCGTCTGAAAGACTTAATTCCGCGCCAACTGTTTAAAATTGCTGTGCAAGCCGCCATTGGTGGCAAGGTGATTGCCCGAGCGACCGTCAACGCCATGCGCAAGGATGTGACGTCGAAGTGTTATGGTGGCGATATCACGCGGAAAAAGAAGCTTCTGGAAAAGCAGAAGAAGGGCAAGAAGCGTATGCGACAATTTGGCAACGTTGAAATCCCGCAATCGGCCTTCCTGGCGGCCTTGAAAACGGGTGAAGATTAACATCAGAGTCGCGATCTGAAGACTTATTTGTCCTTGTAAACGCCGTCTTCCGGATCCCGTTCCACATCAATGGTTTGGGTATCTGAAATCGCAATATCGATCTCCGTATTTATTTCATCGTCTGTCGGTACCGGCTCTTCTTCCATTGCTTCAAGGGCATCATGGCCGGTGTGATCGGGCGACATGTCGTCGTCCTCGTCGGCATAACCTTCGCGCTTGGCTTCGGCCGCTAATTCGTCATAGAGAAACAGATTTTCCACGTGTTTACGATGATCTTCTTCCTCGGCCGGAGTCAAGCGGCGACCGGGCCTGAAATGCCAGGATAGGACCACACCGGGCAGGCCAAACAAAAACCAGGCAGGTGGTGTTAAAAGTGTCAGGACAACAGGGTCCCATAGGCCCGGGGAGATGCGCTCAATGCGAATTTGAGAGATCGTGAAATGCTTCGCAGACAAGGCGTACCAAAGTTCATGTGCAGAAACGAACAAACCCGGTCCGGCCGTAACCGCTTCCGCCGACGCTGCAGCAAAAGCCAGAACCAGCAACACCCAGCCAAAGTAAAAGAGCCCTATCATAATGTATATATTAGCCTAACAAACCGCATTCGCGAGGGGCTTTTGCATATTCATCAAAAATAGCTCAAAACGTTGCCCTAAATGGTTGATGTTCTGGGGGCTGTCCGCTACTTTGCCGCCCGCAGCGCCGAGATAGGGGCGTTTGCACAAGACCCTTGCGGAGGGGTGGCCGAGTGGCTGAAGGCGCACGCTTGGAAAGCGTGTATGCGGGAAACCGTATCGCGGGTTCGAATCCCGCTCCCTCCGCCAGTTCTCCTAAAGTCCCACCTTAGCAACACCTTCAGCGCTACCTGAGGCTTCTCCAAGCGTTCTGCTAGACAAGACGCTACACAGGAGTAGTCATGAAGTTGCACCAAAGAGGACAGACATATCACCTTAGAATTCGCGTACCATCAGACCTGATCGACGTTATTGGTAAACGGGAAATCCATCAATCTCTCAGAACTTCCGATGGCAGGAAGGCAAGATCGAACGCTACAACGTTAAGGGCATCCATCACCAATGGGTTTGAAAGACTGAGACTCGCTCGTCTTACCAATCAGAGTGAAGACCAACTCTCTGAACTGGCTAATGGGTTTCTTGGTAACCTTGGCAGTACACGAAGGAACAATGGTACCAAATCCACTGTTAGAAAGCCACTGAGGTTGAGACAACTCATGGACATGTACCTCTCTGAGAAGGAAGCCTCTGTTGACCCAAGAAGTTATGGGAAGATGGAGCTGAGCTTTCGCATGGCGATCCACCTGATCGGAGACGTTCTTTTGAAAGACCTGAACCGATCAGTGTGTCGGTCTTATCGAGAGGACCTGAGACAGACTCCAAAGTACCTCTTACGGAACGACCAAGCATCGAAGAACAAGGAACGGGTTCTCTCTGATAAGACCGTGAACCATCACCTGCAGTATCTGTCAGCCCTGCTTCGTTGGGGTACCTTGGAGGAGTTGATCACTGGAAACCCTGCCGAGGGCCTGTCCATAAGGAAGCGACAACGGGATTGGGAGGAACGGTTTATCGAGCCGGGAAAACCGGTCCAAAACGCGTTTGTCGAAAGTTTCAACGGAAGGTTCAGGGATGAATAACTGAACGAGCATTGGTTCACCAGTCTGGCTGACGCCAGACGAAGAATTGAGGAATGGAGGATTGATTATAACACACGACGACCACACAGTTCGCTGGGCTATCTGATACCCGTTGAATACGCCCGCAAAGGCAATTATCGTACGGAAGAACTCTCAAGCTAAATGACCAGTTACTGGGGGCAGGTCACATGGCGATATCTGCTTTCAGTGGCTCGCTTTGTAATTCTGTGCCATTTTATAATTATATAGATATATTTAGATATATCGGTTTATAATAATGTTGAGGATTAATTTATACTCAACGGGAGGTTACGCATGAAGAATTCGATTTACAGTTTAGTCTCAATTGTTTTACTCGCCTTACTCGCCATCTCACCGACCAACACGTTTGCTGCAGGTAAGACGCACCATGTCGCAATTCATATAGACGACTCGGATCCCGCTCGAATGAATATGGCCCTTAATAATGCACAGAATGTTTCCAAATACTATGAGTCTGTTGGTGACGAAGTGGTCATCGAGATTGTTGCCTATGGGCCGGGACTAAACATGCTGGTCGAAGGCAAATCTCCTGTGAAAACGCGCATTTCCGCTATGAGTTTGGAAATAAGTAAGTTGCAGTTTAGTGCATGTGGTAACACCCTTCATAAAATGTCCGAAAAAACAGGCACGGAAATCAAGCTACTGTCTGAAGCAACAATTGTTCCTTCCGGTGTCGTGCGACTGATCGAATTACAAGAAAAGGGATTCAGTTACGTCCGTCCATAGGGAAGGTTATCCGTTATAACAGCAAACAGTCCCGTCAAGGGAGAGACGCGGCAGCAAGACGTTGTGGCGATCGGTTCCCTGACAATTCTTGTATGTCGCTAAATAGGATGAGGTTAAATAGGATGATTTCACGCCGCAAATTTTCGAAAAACTGTGCAGCAGCACTTGGCTCACTTGTAGCAGCACCCGTTTTGGGTTCGATGCCAACGCGACCGGCTCATGCAGGAACCATGTCTGATGACGGTTTGCACATACAGGACTGGTTCTTAGATAGTTTTCTGGAGCTTCAGGACGACCTGTCATCAGCGTCAGACGCTGGCAAACATTTTGCGGTAATTTTTGAACAGCGTGGCTGTCCTTACTGCGCGAAAACACATGAGGTAAATTTTAGCCATCCCAAAGTTCTTGACTACATCCCCAAAAATTTTGATGTCTTACAACTGAATTTGCATGGCAGCCGTGAAGTTGTCGACTTTGATGGCGAGGTTCTTGAAGAACGGCGCCTAGCCAGAAAATGGCTGGTTAATTTCACTCCAACGATTGTTTTTTTTCCAAAGGACCGTGAGCTGACTAAAGGAAAATCGGGGCGGCACGCCGAAATTGCTCGGCTCCCCGGATACTTCAAACCCTTCTCGTTTATAAGTATGTTTCGTTATGTCCGCAATGAAGTCTATATTGATAATACGTTCCAGAACTTTCTTTCTGCAGAAATCTCCGCCTATAAAGCGGCATCTGGTCCGACCTCTAAATGGTAGGGTTGCCAAGTCAGATTTGTGTTCCCCAACTGGCGGCTGAAGGTGCAGCAATTGCATGAACCTTTTTGAGGCCTTGCCGGGCTCATTCGAATTCCATTTCAACAAAAACATAGCCAGCATTTCTGCTCGCAAGCTGCTCAAACGTGTCCAATTTTTTATATGGCGTTTGGTCGACATAATAGGCATTTTTCAAAGTTCCGCCTCCATCCAAATGCTTTTCAATCTGCGCACGCAGATAGACCAGATAATCCCGGGTATACCGTCGAACTTGAGCCATGTTGGTCGGGTGCCCGTGGCCTGGAATCACATAAATCGCTTTCAGAGGCTCAAATTTGGTGTCCCAGGTCTCGATCCAGCTGCCCGTCACGGTGTCAGCAAAAATTGGTAGCAAACGTTCGTGAAAGGCCATGTCCCCAGCGATCACAAGTCCCTGCTCAGGTAACCAAACACTTATGTCACCTGCGCTGTGCGCAGGGCCAAGATGCAAAACTTCGATATGGAACTTGCCCATTTTAATTATTTTCTTGTCGTCGAAAGTCTCTGTGGGTGGTGTCACTTCCGTCCCGGCTGAGATCACAGGCCCATTATAGTTGCGCATGTTAGCGAGGCTTTCATGACCGTGCGCAGCAAACTCTTCAGCCGCATCTGAATGCGCCAGGATCGGAACCCCTTGTTTCGCCCAGTACGTGTTGCCGAGCATCGCGTGACCCTGTCCGTTTTCATTTATCACCAGTCGAACGGGTTCATTCGTGATTTCCATAATTTCAGCGTGCAACGCCTCAGCCAATTTTACACATGCTCCACCATTAATGACGACGACGCCATCTCCGGTGACGATGAAGCTCAAATTGTTATTGTGGCCAAAGTTTTCTTTAGAGGGAGGTGCGGTAGCGCCGATGGCTGACCAAACGTGCGGGATGACTTCGACGGGCTTGGCATACAAAGCTGATCCCGGATATTGATCCGCAATACTTTCGCTGGCGTGTGCAATACCAGTTAACAAATTGAACGCACAAGTTGCTACGAGAAAAACCCTGCCTAGGCTTTTTAAAACATTCAGAATATTTACCACATTGAAGCTCCCATTGATTCACCCATGCAATAACACATAGAGACATATGAATATTAACAAATGAAAGTTATTACATGCGGGACGTTGAATAAAGACTCAAGATTGTGACGAAAAAGTCCACCCGTGTATCAAAACATGGAGGCCAATGGCTGCCCCAAGCCACATGGAGGTAAGTGCAAAGAAAGACGGTATCGCAAGTGACGACACTCCAGATAAGCCTTGGCCAACCGAGCACCCCATGGAGAGAACTCCACCGATGCCCATCAAATTAGCACCCAAGATATGGCGGCGCATTTCGCGCGGCTCATCATACCCATCTAATCGCAGTTCGTGTTTTACTGCGGCAGCAATAAATGCTCCCAATAGTGTGCCAACGAAAACGCCGACGCTAAAAGTTGCCGTAGCACCTGTAAACGTCATTAAGTAGATAACAGTATTCCCAGCAGCTGACACAAAACTGAGAGATTCAATCGGCTGAGGGTCAAAGGCGTCAGCGCCAATATTTGCCGTTATATACCAGCCCATTACGACGAGAAGGCCAACAATCGCCCCGCCAAACACGATTTTAGGCTCAAGTCGGAATTTGCGATCAGAAAAACACCAGGCTGCAAGCGACAGAGAAACAAATAAGGCAACAGGCAAAAGTAACGTTTCCTGGTTCAAACCAAACAATTGGCCGAGCAACGAATGCAGCGTCGCATTTTGACCATTCTCGAGAGGAATCGATAACGGCTCGATGAGTTGCAAACGGGGAATCGCTAACAGCCCTCGGATGGTAATGTAACCGGTAACACCAACAATAATAATGGTCACCATACCTCGCATATCACCGCCTCCAGCGCGAAGAATGGAGCCAAAGCCACAGGTGCCAACAGCAGCCATGCCGATACCAAACAGAAGCCCACCGACAATCGGCCCTGCAATCGCGACACGGGGAAGATAATGAACAGTGCTTTCCAAGGAGATCAAACCAAGGTCGATCAGAATTCCTGTACCGGCAATTGCAACTGCAATTGCCAGCACCCACATCCGCAGTTGCAACCAATTGTTGCCATAAATAGCCGTCTCAACAGCGCTCAACGTGCAGAAGCGGGTCAATCTCGCGACAAAACCTAGTAAAAACCCGACCACGCCACCAAGAAGCGTAGTAAGAATCCATACCGGCATGCCCTCTAGCATTTAGAGCTTTCCACATTGCTGATGGATCTTGGGAAACCGTCTAGGTAGCACAATAGAGCCTGTAGAGTGTCTGTATGATCTCTTTTGTACTTGGATCTGCTATTGAATAGTAAATTGTTTTACCTTCGCGCCGTGTTGATACAAGGTCGTCTGCCCGTAAACGGGTAAGCAGTTGAGAGACCGCAGGCTGTTTTAAAGATAGCAATTCTTCAAGTTCTGTAACGGCCTTTTCACCATCAGCAAGCAAACACATAATCAACAAACGATGCTCATGGCCTAACGCCTTCATGACATTGGCCGCATGGCAGGCGTTGTCCACCATATCTTGTTTAAACTCTAGAAGTTCTGCGTTACTCGGCAGTGACATTTTAACAGTCCATTCTTATAGAAAAATTTTATTATATACACTGTTGTCAGTAGCATACATTAGGGCACGTTTCACATTTTTTTCTCAAAACTCAAGATCAAGTGCAATTACCTCCAGACCCGCGAGAGCACATTCATGATCAAGATCACCACCTGGTGCGCCGGACACACCGATTGCACCTACTAATGACCCAGCAGCCTCCACAGGAATGCCACCACCGACGGCCATCACCTGGCTCACAGCACGGATACCTGATAACGGTTCTCCCGCTTTCGTCACGTCCGAAAACTCCATTGTATTTGTTCGGAAGCTGACGGCACTCCAGGCTTTACGAAAAGAAGTTTCGATCGTATGTGCCCCAGCATATCGATCACGCAATGCAACTTGCGTCAATCCAGATCGATCCACAATAGTCACAGCGACCTGATATCCTTTATCAGCACAATATGACATGGTCGACGAGGCTAGCTTCAATGCCAGAGCTGGCGACATGTTACGAAACGTAACAAGATTTTCATTGTCTTCTTGAGCTTTCAGTTCTGACACGAAGGCCAAGCCTAACAAAAAGACTGCAGACATTATGTATGCACGCATGGTTTGATATCCCCTCATTTTTTAGACGGTTCACGCAGACCCGCATTTGTTAAAACTTCATTCCATAGCGGCCAGAAAAAATCGGCCCCTGCATATCCGCGCAACCTTCCTTTCTCTTGCCCATCGACCATGAGAACAAATACCGGCGTGTATCTAGGCCAACGAAGATGGTCAAGACCAGATGGCTTCGGCCCATGAATGTCGACGCGGTGCAAAGGCGCGGTCTTCCCTTCCCAAGTGTTGGGATACGCTGTTGCAATATCTGCGTCCCATCTTTCACACCACTCACATCCATCGCGCTCAAACATGATCATTTGAATATTTGGATCACTCGATTTTTCAGGCCGGCTTTCTGCAGCCGCAATACCGTTAGCCGAGCTCAGCCCCCAAAACAGGGGTATGAACAGCGCAAGAATACGAAGAGTGAAATTGGGAATTGGCAATATTGTCAACATGGCGCTATTATAATTAAAAAAATTGCAATATGTATATATGAAAGTATTTTCCTGTTGCAACGTTGATTTGTGTCGAGAAGGATTAAAAATTGGAAGTCAGCTTATTCGGCGCTTTTATCGGTGGTATTCTATCCTTTATTTCTCCGTGCGTCCTTCCCCTGGTTCCCCCTTATCTCTGTTACATCGCAGGGGTAACCTATGAAGATATTGCAAAGCCAAGTCTCGGCATCCACAAAAAGGTTATCCTCTCCAGCTTTGCATTTGTTTTTGGGTTTTCAATTATCTTCATCGGGCTCGGTGCGATCGCAACAAGCTTTGGAATATTCATTACTGACAATGCCGAGATGTTTTCAATTTTTGCTGGCCTCCTTATCATCTTTTTTGGCCTTCATTTTTTAGGCGTCTTTCGGTTGTCCATAATGTTTAGAGAGTTCCGGTTTCAGAACCAGATTAAAAGCGGATACGTTGGTGCCTTTCTGATGGGATTAGCATTTGCCTTTGGTTGGACACCATGTGTTGGGCCTATTCTTGCCGCGATCCTTTTCATAGCAGGAAGCGAACAGTCCTTGTCGCAGGGCGTCATGTTGCTATCAGCCTACGCCGCTGGAATCGGCCTCCCTTTTATCCTAGCAGCCGCATTTACATCACGGTTTCTAATTTTATCTGACCGCATGAAACGTAATATGCCCGTAGTTGAAAAGATATCTGGAGGTTTTCTTGTTCTGGCCGGGCTGCTTTTTATTTTCGGCGGCATAAACGAAATAGGCTATTGGTTGCAAGAGTTTATGCCGAAAATCAACTCTTAACACAGGCCATATATCCGATGTGTTCCATAGAGCCAAATCAAAACAAATAGAAAAATTCATATATATCAATTGATAATATTAAAAATGTGCACTACTCTTTCCTTGATCTGGGAGGATCGCACGACACTAGCCGTTTCTGATTGATCGTTTTTGTATGGACTCCTTCCCGGCGCAAAATGACCGATAAAAATGTTCGGTACGCGTTCGGCGAGTCATGCAGTGGAGGGAAAAATGATACGCATAATTACTGTTTGCATTGCATCCGCGTTATTCATGGCATCGCATGTTATGAGCGCAAACGCGGCTTCAATGGTCAAAGTCGAAGTCGTCGATGACGGCATTCCAAAAGCACTAACTGAAAAAGCTGGCGACCCGCTCAAAGGCAAAAAAATCGCCATCAACAGAAAACTTGGAAATTGCCTAGCCTGCCACCAGCTCACAGCTTTGAAGGACGAGCCGTATCATGGTGAGGTCGGCCCTCCACTCGACGGAATTGGCACGCGCAAGAACGAAGCGCAATTACGCTTAATGGTGGTCAATGCCAAGAAGGTATTTGAAGACACCATAATGCCAGCATTTTACGCGATGGACAGCCTACACCGCGTCGCGAAAAAGTTCAGCGGCAAGACGATTCTTTCTGCTCAAGACGTAGAAGACGTCGTCGCTTTTCTTAAAACGCTTAAAGAGAAATAGAGTTGGAGAAACGAGATGAAAACCCTTAGCAAACGCGAATTTTTAATCGTCGCCAGCGGGACCGCCGCAGCGACTTTATTGGGGCTACCGAACGTAGCGCTCTCGGCAAGCAAGTCGAAGGCACGGGTCGCTGAATTTTTAGGAGGCGCTACGGCATCAGAAGGCGGGATTACACTACAGATGCCAGAAATCGCTGAAAACGGGAATACCGTTCCTCTGTCGATCAGTATAGATGGAGAAGCGACAGATAAACGCTACGCAGAGAGTGTTTTGGTTTTAGCAGACGGAAATCCGGAACCAGGCGTTGCAACTTTCCATTTTACGCCAATGAGTGGAGACCAGGAAGCATCAACGCGAATGCGACTGGCAAAAACACAAAATGTGATAGCCGTTGCAAAAATGAGCGACGGATCATTCATTAAGACAGAGAGCCTAGTCAAAGTCACCATCGGCGGCTGCGGCGGTTGAGCCGAGGAAAGAGACAGGAGAACAGATATGTCAAAACCACGTATAAAAGTCCCTAAAACTGCAAATGCCGGGGACATCATTACCATTAAAACACTTGTCAGTCACAAGATGGAATCTGGCCAGCGCAAGGACAAGAAAGGGAACAAAATCCCCCGAATGATTATCAATTCATTTAGCTGCACCTTCAATGGGAAGCCTGTTTATTCTTGCGATCTGGAACCCGCAATCTCTGCGAACCCATATATGCAATTTACAGCACGGGTAGAGGAATCCGGTGAATTCGAATTCGTATGGAAAGACGATAAAGGTTCCGTGACCAGTGCGAAGAAAAAAATTAGTGTGACCTAACGCCGTTTGTAGTGTGGAGAAACAGATACGTCACCTATTGGATTGAACCCATTATTGGGGAGGAAGTAATATGTATCAATCAGGCAAGTTAAAAGTCTTCGGTTTAGTTGCAGTAATCGCGATCGCTTTTGCTGGTAATACACAAGCAGACGACCGCAAGAGCATTCCGGCGCCAAAGGGACATCCTTTGACAGAGATAATTTCGGGTCTTGAATTTAGAACCGCTGAAACACGAGCCCTTCAAGAAGATGACTTTCAAAACCCAGGGTATCTGTGGGTTGAGGGCGGAGAGGAGCTTTGGGATACGGTTGATGGCAAAGCTGGAAAATCTTGTGCAAACTGTCACGGCAGTGCGTCCGAGAGCATGAAAACAGCGGGTGCCGAGTTCCCAAAATGGAACGACGAGCTTAAAAAACCTCTAAATCTCGAGCAACAAATAAACCAATGCCGAACAGACCGCATGGAGGCCAAGCCGTTTAAATGGAAATCAAAAGAGCTGCTTGGCATGACCGCTTTTGTTCGTAATCAGTCGAAAGGTGTTCCCGTCAATGTTGCCTTAGACGAAGGTGATATGCAGAAATGGTCCGACCGTGGAAAAGACCTGTATTATAAGAGAGTTGGTCAACTTGATATGGCCTGCGCAAATTGCCATGAAGACAATTACGGCACACAAATTCGGTCTGACTTGTTAAGCCAGGGCCAATCTAACGGGTTTCCAACTTACCGTCTAAAGTGGCAGGGCATGGGCTCATTGCACCGTCGTTTTAAGGGTTGCATGGACAACATCCGCGCAACGCCTTTTGGAATTGGGTCTGATGAGTTTGTCGCACTTGAAGTCTACCTCGCGTACCGTGGCGTCGGGTTGCCGGTCGAAACACCCGCAGTACGCAACTAAGACAATAGTCGGGCCGGTATCAATAACGCACCGGTCCGATTTTTAAACGTCGTTCAAGTTGAGTGTATTACCAGTGATGTGGTCATGGCATTACTGAGAGGAGAGTCATAATGTTTTCACGACGAGAGTTCTTACAAGTTAGCGCTGCTACTGGAACTCTACTTGGGATGGGAGGCCTCTCATCCACTGCCTTGGCAAGGCAGTCTGTTTCCCAGAACGACTTGCTCGCGTTCAAGCCGAAAGGCGCTATAACTCTGCTGCACTTTACAGATTTGCATGCGCAGTTAATGCCCGTCTACTATAGGGAACCTTCAATAAATCTGGGTGTTGGCGAAGTCGCTGGCGTACCACCCCATATTACTGGAGAAAGTTTTCTTTCCCGCTTCAACCTTAGCGCGGATGGGTATGATGCCTACGCAATGGCATCCACCGATTTTGTCGCCATGGCTAAAAGCTATGGTCGCGTTGGTGGTCTTGACCGGATGGCAACATTAATCAAGGCAATCCGCGCAGAACGTCCGGAGCAAACGCTTTTACTAGACGGCGGCGACACGTGGCAGGGGAGTTACACATCCCTTAAGACCGGCGGCGAAGATATGGTCAATGCCATGAATTTGCTGGGCGTCGATGCCATGACTGCTCATTGGGAGTTCACCTACGGAACGGAGCGTGTGCAAGAACTACAGGCAATGCTCCAGTTTCCATTCCTCGCCGCGAATGTGCGCGATACGGACTGGGAAGAACCAGTATTTGATGCCTACCGCATGTTCGAAAAGAGCGGAGTTTCCATTGCTGTAATCGGGCAAGCATTCCCCTATACACCTATCGCCAACCCACGTTACAAGATTCCGACCTGGAGCTTTGGAATTCGCGAGGATGAGCTCCAAAAAACGGTTAATGAGGCACGTAAAAAAGGCGCTCAACTCGTCGTCCTCCTATCCCATAACGGCTTCGACGTCGACCGCAAGCTAGTAAGCCGCGTCTCAGGAATAGACGTTGTGTTGACGGGGCATACGCATGATGCGATTCCGGAAGTCATCAATGTTGGCGGAACTCTCCTTGTTGCTTCTGGAAGCCACGGAAAGTTTCTTTCGCGACTCGATCTCGATGTACGTGATGGCAAGATTCGCGACTTTAGCTACCGTTTGATCCCTGTTCTGTCGGACGTAATTGCACCTGACCCCGAAATGGGATCACTGATCAAAAAGATACGAGCCCCTCATGACCTTGAACTTTCGCGCGTTCTTGGAAAGACAGATAGCCTTCTCTATCGGCGGGGCAACTTCAACGGCACTTTTGACGATCTGATTTGTGATGCGCTTATCAGCGAACGAGACGCCGAGATTGCCCTTTCTCCTGGTTTTCGTTGGGGAGCCACACTGCTGCCAGGACAGGATATAACTGTGGACGATGTTTATAACATGACATCTATCACCTATCCGAACGCCTACAGGTCTGAAATGACCGGACAAACTCTCAAGGATATTCTTGAGGATGTCGCGGACAATCTTTTCAATTCAGATCCCTATTACCAGCAGGGTGGAGATATGGTCCGTGTTGGCGGGCTTGGATATCGCATTGATGTTGGAAAACCGATTGGCTCTCGTATTTCAGAAATGACTCACCTCAAAGAGGGCAATCGTATTGACGCGAATAAATCCTATGTCGTTTCTGGGTGGGCTAGTGTGAACGAAGGTACAGAAGGTCCCGCTATTTATGACGTTGTTTCGCAATATATTCAAAAACAAGGGACAGTTTCGATCACCCCCAACGATTCGGTAAAAATTGACGGGCTATGACCCAAATTTAAGTCATGGAGACGAATATGAGCAGTCGCAAAATCGATCGCCAAAACAAATCTAGCCGTCGCGCGTTTTTGCAAGGCAGTGCAGCTGCACTGACCAGCATAGCGGCAACTTCAACAATTGCGAAAGCAGGCACACCTGATCCAGCGATTGTGGAGCAGCAAGATTGGAACCAGTCGTTAGGTGAAGGTGTTGCTGCGCGGCCTTACGGCGTACCCTCCGAATTTGAAGCCCATGTGAAACGCCGCGACGTTGCGTGGCTGACGGCCTCACCAGAGTCTTCGGTAAGTTTTACGCCGCTTCATGAATTAGACGGATTCATTACGCCAAATGGTCTTTGCTTCGAGCGTCATCACGGTGGGATCGCTGAAGTTGATCCTGCGAAGCACAGGCTTATGATCAACGGCTTGGTCGACCGTCAGTTGGTGTTCACCATGGAAGACCTCAAGCGCCTACCCCGACAGAACCGCTTTTTCTTTTTAGAGTGCGCAGCCAATTCAGGCATGGAATGGCGAGGAGCTCAACTGAATGGATGTCAGTTCACACATGGAATGGTTCACTGCGTTCAATATACCGGCATATCATTGCGGACGCTTCTGGACGAGGCTGGACTGAAACCGAATGCAAAATGGTTGATGCCTGAAGGCGCTGACTCAAGCGGCATGAACAGATCTGTTCCCCTCGATAAAGCCCTTGATGATTGCATGATTGCCTGGGCCATGAATGGCGAAGCATTGCGACCAGAACAAGGATACCCTCTTCGGCTCGTTGTTCCTGGTTGGGAAGGCAATATGTGGGTAAAGTGGCTCCGTCGGATTGAGGTGGGCGATCAACCCTGGCACACGCGCGAGGAAACTTCCAAATACACAGACCTGCTCGAGAACGGTAAGGCACGCCGGTTCACCTGGGTCATGGATGCTAAGTCCATCGTCACAAATCCGAGCCCACAAGCACCAATGCTACATCGTGGACACAATGTGCTGTCTGGCCTCGCTTGGTCTGGCCATGGAAAAATAAAGCGTGTTGATGTTACGATTGACGGCGGCAAGAACTGGTCGACAGCAGAAATCCAAGGACCTGTTTTAGGAAAATGCCTGACTCGTTTCTATTTAAATATCGAATGGAACGGTCAACCTCTTCTGATCCAGTCTCGCGCCATCGACGACACTGGATACATACAGCCTACAAAGGACGAGTTGCGGGCGGCAAGGGGCACGAATTCAATCTATCATAATAACGGCATCCAGACTTGGCATGTGCGCGAAAACGGTGAGGTCGAGAATGTTGAAATTTCCTAGATCCCTTATGGCGATCGGTGCCATTGTCATTGGCACATCTTCAGCTTTTGCGGGTCAATACAATATTGGACGAGAGGCGCTGCCAGAAGAATTACGGGCATGGAACACCGACGTTCGTCCTGATGGTCAGGGTCTCCCCGTTGGGGCCGGTACGGTTGAGCAAGGAGAAGTTTTATTCTCCGAGCAATGTGCTGCGTGTCATGGCGACTTCGGCGAAGGCGTCGATAGATGGCCTGTACTCGCCGGTGGAAAGGGGTCCTTGAAGTCTGAGGACCCTGTGAAAACCGTCGGCTCTTACTGGCCCTATTTATCGACCGCCTATGATTATATTAAACGCGCCATGCCGTATGGAAATGCACAAAGTTTAAGTGATGATGAAGTTTATGCGCTTGTTGCCTACATCCTAAATATGAACGACTTGGTTGATGATGATTTTGAGCTCAACCACGTTAATTTTCTTGATGTTAAACTTCCCAACGAAGCTAACTTCATCGAAGACCAGAGACCTGATACAGCGTTACTAACCAGCGGAGAACCATGCATGCAAAACTGCAAAACGGATGTAAAGATCACGGCACGCGCGCGCATCATTGATGTAACCCCCGAAGACTCCGAAGATGATAGATAGCTGCTCGCTCGGGTTTAACGCAATGGGGTATAAAAAAGTTGCAAGGCGTTCTTCAGGAGAACCTTTAAAATCAGGAATATGTGGGTAGTTAATCCTGCCCCTCTATTAAAGGAGTAAAACAATGAAAACAGACGAAGCCGACAGCTTCACCCAATATCGTCTGCTTTGGGTTGGACTGGCTGTCGTTATGGGCTTGTGTTTTGCTTCGTCAGGGTTTGCCCAGACTGTCGGTGTCACAACCTATAAATACCACGGCACATTTGAGGACGCCGTTTTTGATCTCGAGACAGCAATTGTCGACCGAGGGCTAGTTATTGACAACATAAGCCATGTGGGAGAAATGCTAAATCGCACGCGTTTAGATGTGGGAAGCGAAAAGGTTATTTTCGAAAAGGCAGATGTTTACCAGTTTTGCTCTGCGGCCTTATCTCGAAAGATGATGGAGGCGGACCCCTTGAATATCGCCTACTGTCCTTATGGTATTTTTGTCTTCGAGTCTGGCGATGGCAGTCATACAGTGGAACTAGGTTTTCGAGATTATCCAGATGGCCCCATGGAAGCGGTCGAGTCTCTGCTAAACGCCATTGCGAAGCAAGTCGCCGGAAAGTGAGAGCCTAATTCAATGGCTTCCTAAACCCCATATAGCAAACAACTTCTAAGAACCAGTGTTAGCTGTTATTCTAGGTACAGATAATATAATCGGCAGCTAACACAAGCCTGCGATCGAACAGACAAGAGATCTGAGGTCGATCTGAATATTTATTAACAAGGATGACCTGCCCCCAAGAAACTGAGTCATGACGAAAGAGAGTTCTCCGCTATATTTAATCACGGAGGACACAATGAAGAAGCATTTTAGTGAAGAGCAGATCATCAATATTTTGAAGGAACAGGAGGCGGGATTTTCGGTCAAGGAGATCACCCGCCGCCATGGGATTGCGGAGCAGACTTTCTATCGTTGGAAGTCGAAGTTCGGTGGCATGGAAGTTTCGGATGCCAAACGGTTGCGGGAGCTTGAGTCAGAGAATGCAAAGCTGAAGAAGCTTCTTGCAGAACAGATGCTGGATAATGTTGCCCTGAAGGATGTTGTTTCGCGAAAGTGGTGAGGCCAGCGGGTAAGCGGAACGTGGTTTCGCATATGGTGTCGGCGCATGGGTTGTCCCAGCGCCGCGCCTGCCGGCTGGTCGGCCTCAATCTATCGACCTGGCAATACAAGCCCACCAGGGCTGTTGTGGCAGGCCTACGGGAACGAATTATTGAACTGGCGGGTGAACGCCGCCGGTTCGGTTACAGACGCTTACACATCCTGTTGCTACGGGAGGGTATGAATGTGAACCATAAAGCCGTCCACCGGATTTACCGTGAAGAAGGTCTACAAGTGCGAAGACGCAAGCGGAAACGAATTGGTCCAGCAGATCGTCAGCCTATTGAGTTGCCTGAAAAGATCAATGTGAGGTGGTCGATGAATGGGCTTATCGGAACGGCGTGCGGCTGCACTTTATCGAGCCGGGAAAACCGGTCCAAAACGCGTTTGTCGAAAGTTTCAACGGAAGGTTCAGGGATGAATAACTGAACGAGCATTGGTTCACCAGTCTGGCTGACGCCAGACGAAGAATTGAGGAATGGAGGATTGATTATAACACACGACGACCACACAGTTCGCTGGGCTATCTGACACCCGTTGAATACGCCCGCAAAGGCAATTATTGTACGGAAGAACTCTCAAGCTAAATGACCACTTCTTGGGGGCAGGTCAATTGAACACCTCTTTTCGCAAAGCTAAGGCCAACCCATATGAAGGCACAACGGATCAATGCCGTTAGCCCCGGTCTGTTGGATGTGTCGGTACCAAGGTATGGGGCGTGGTTTCTAGGCCATGTATTGGTGTCGTCAAAACGGGTCGGGCTGGCCTACGCAAAAAAGCGTTGAAGGTGCCGTCACAGGACAGATCATTATTGTCGATTAAACGGAAACAGCAAACGGTCGTAGACAATTAGAGCCCTGGTAAAAGCCAGGGCTCTAATTGTTTTATCGGGCTTAGCCTAACAACCGCCGACGCATTTTCCAGTACCGTCAAATTCCATGGTTTTACCACTTAGTGGCAAATGAACGGCCATTTTGGCCGCTTTCATGAAGGCTTCGGTCCGGGTTCCGGGAATCACCTCGCCGCCTTTTGTCGCTTCTTCGTTGGCATGGGACGGAATAACCGATGCCGGTTTGACCAATTCATTGACCACGTAAGCCGCTTCTTTTGGACCGGTGGTGAAGGTATCACCAATATTCATGACAACTAGATTGGCACCATAAAAACCGCGCACGACTTTTTCCTGCTCGGCAGTCATGCCGGTATCGCCGGACAGGTAAGCAACCAGTCCGTTGGAAAACGTCAGCACATATCCGGTGGGTGGGCCCACATAGCCACTAAATCCGGCAGCTTTCATCATGTCGCCCAATTCGCCACCGATCATGGCGGGGTGCAAGCCGTTGGAATGAACAGCTGGAACGGTCGATATACCGACCCCGCCAATTTTTTTGGTAGCGCCAAAGCGGACCAGCATAGAATCTTTCGGATTGCCGCCCAGGCTTTTTAATTTTGCACCAAAGAATGGCGGCATTTCGCTGCCGGTGACAATTTTGGCTTTTTTAGCATGGGCAATATAAACGGTGTTGGTGACAGGCACATCAACCACTGAAAATTCTGGTTTGCCGCAGGTTCCGGCATCGACAGCTTTCATATGACGATCACCCACATGGTCGCCATGCATATGACTGACCAACAAGGCATCGATTTTCCCGAGCCGCGGATCGTCAGCGCCAGCCACCGTGCGGCCCACGTCATACAATATCCGGGTGCCATCCGGGTCTTCAAAAATCATCGCCCGATCCAGCCGGCAAAACTCGCCTGTCACACCGCCCAGTGGTGTAACTTTGACATTTGCCGCCATTGCCTCTTGTGCCAGCGGCCCGAGGGCCGCAATCGTAACTGCTGCAAATACAAAACTGCTTTTTATCATTTTTATTGTCTCCCTAAATGGTTGTCGTGGCCTGATCTGGAAGAAATCGCGTTTGGTTCTTATGGGATATTCGGTTTTTCAAACGATTCCAAATTGAGCTAGACGCTAGCAAATTATGATCCCGAATTGTATTGTTTTTTTGAAAAAACCAATCGGCGTTTTGGTTGCGAAAAAAAACCCTCGACCTCTGTGGTTAATTAGTCAAAAAAGAGGAAGACTATTCCCTTCAATTCCGATGGAGAACCCGCATGCCAAACACCGCCCTTTAAATGTCGCTGGCCTGTTGGGACCATGCCTGTCCGTCATCAAAACATTTGGGACTGTTGAGCCTGCGTTTTAACGGAGGATCTGGCTCATCTTGGTTTGATGTTAAGCCGCTTTCCGAGCAGGAGCAGACATAGCTAGAAACGTGATCGTGCCTCTCAAACAATCTGGATTATCTTTGCCCCAGATTTTGACATACTTATGTAGTTAGACCACGCTTGCATCATTAATCTACGTTTCTCGAATAAATCACCCCGCCTATATGCAGCCTCTACTTTGTTCTTAATGGCATGAGCTAATGCCATTTCTGCAACGTCGCGGGGGAAGCTTGATACTTCGCCTGACCAGTCGCGGAAGCTAGAGCGGAAGCCATGCGGCACGTATGCACCGTGCTCGCCGTTGACGCCATAACCCATGCCGCGCATGAGTTGAAGCAAGGCCATATTTGATAAGGGCTTGCCATAACGTGCGCCGGGAAACAGATAAGGATTGCCTTCAATCCGGGGCAGAGTCTTCAAGTCGGTTATCATTGCATCTGTTAGCGGTACTCTATGCTCTCGTTTGGCTTTCATTCTCTCCGCCGGAATGGTCCATACAGCGGCTTCAAGGTCAATTTCGGACCATTGCGCCTTCAATAACTCACTTGTGCGTGTAGCGGTCATAATCAGCAAGCGAAGAGCCAATGCAGACACGCTGCCATTATCCGATAATTCCTCCATGAATGCCGGAACGTGTGTATAGGGCATTGCCGGGTGGTGGGTAACCGCTTTTACGCTTGAGGGTCTGGGCAGTATCATATCCAAATGCCCACGCCAACGGGCAGGATTTGAGGTGTCGCGGTATTTATGGGCGCCGGCAAAGTCTAGAATGTTTTCGATACGGCTTTGTATGCGCTTGGCGGTTTCGGTTTTCGTTGTCCAAATAGGGGTAAGAATTTCCAGAATGTGTTTGGTCTCGATGGCGTCAACTTGTCTGGAACCAATAACGGGCCGTGCGTAAGTCTTGAGAGTGCTTACCCATTGCCTCGCATGTTTGGCGTTCTTCCAACCTTTCCGGTGCGCCCGGATAAACCGTGCTGCACAAGAGGTGAAATCAGGCACTTTTTCAGGCTCAACTTTGCGGGCCTCAATCGGGTCTGTTCCTTCTTTTGCCATATTGCGGCATTCAGAGGCACGAGTACGGACTCGGGTAAGGTCAATATCCGGAAAACTGCCTAGCCCCATTTCCCGGCGTTTGCCGTTTAAGGTGAAACGGAGAACCCATTTTTTTGCACCTGAACCGGATACAATAAGACGAAGCCCTCCGCCATCCTCATATTTGCCAGCGGTTGCCGTTGCGACCTTGCGCGGTGTCAGTCTATGAATTGCCATCTTATGCCCCTTTATAAAGGTTAGGGATGGAGTAGTCCCCCAATTAGTCCCCCAATAATACTGGATTTAAGTGTATGGGGTTGGATGGTATGGGTCAATAATCGTATATAAATAATGGTATTATGGACTTTATAGGGGATATGAAAACTATATATCGGCGGACGCTCCCTCCGCCAGCATCTTTTCGCAAAGCGAAATGATGCAATCACGCTCCGTATCCACAAACCGGAAATCGCTTCGCTCAGATAACGAGAGCGGCAGGCATTCGTCGCACATTGCTCGAGCACGAACATTTATTTCCGTAACGCTACGTGTCAAACTACAATCTCCGTTTAATAGTTTGCTATGGGTTGGGGTTAAAACATGCGCACGATAGGCTTACCCGGGGGTGAAACCGTATCTAAACTGGGTCTTGGGACCTGGTATATGGGGGAGTCCCAATCACAATTTGAGCATGAAGTCAGTGCTGTGCGATACGCCATGGAACGCGGCCTGAGGCTCATTGATACGGCGGAAATGTATGCCAATGGTGGTGCTGAAGAAGTCGTGGGCGCTGCTATTGAAGGGACTAGCTCAGCGCAGCGCGAAGACTTGTTCATCGTTTCCAAGGTCCTCCCCAGCAATGCCCATTTCAATGATGTAATTGACGCCTGTGACCGCAGTTTGAGCCGTCTCGGAACGCCTTACATCGACATGTATCTTTTGCACTGGCGTGGTGCCGCCGCTTTTGAAGAAACATTGGACGCCTTTGAGACCCTGCGGTCTTCTGGAAAAATTCGATACTTTGGTGTGTCCAATTTCGATTCCCAAGACATGGATGAATGGTGTCGGTGTCAAGGTGGGAGCGCTTTGGCGACCAATCAGATTCTCTACAACCTGAGCCGCCGGGGTGTGGAGTGGGATCTTCTGCCGAACTGCAAAAAACGCGGCGTGCCAGTGATGGCTTATTCTCCACTGGAGCAAGGGCGGCTTGAAAATGAGCCCGTACTCGCCCAAGTGGCCGAGCGCCATGATATAACGCCCCTGCAAGTGGCACTTGCCTGGGTTCTGGCACAAGACAACGTTATGGCGATTCCTAAGGCTGTCGACCCCAAACATATTGATCAGAATATCGCAGCCCTGGAGATTACCCTTGATGCCAGCGACTTTGATCTCCTTGATGCCGCATTTCCGCCGCCCCGTGGGCCGTCTCATCTGGAAATGCTTTAACGGCTGAGAAGTGCAAGGCGGCCTTTTTAGCTCATGTCATTCCAGCGCTAGTGAAAAGACGTGGCATTTGCCCGTTGCCAAAGATCCGCGTATTCCGGAGGGAGATTGTCCCCCAGAAGCTGGCCCGTTTCGAGCACGGGCATTTCCGTGCCGCTCAATTGATCCTGGCGGAAGTTGATCATGTTCAGTGTTATGCCCGTCGGTGACTTAAGGCCCATAGCACCCACCATTTCAGCAAACCCGTGCAAGGTGTTGCGATGGAAGTTGGCGACGCGCTGGGATTTGTCTCTGACGTGAAGGCCCGATTGTCGCCTTGGGTCCTGGGTCGCGACGCCAGTGGGGCACCTGTTGGTATGACAGGCGCGGGCTTGAATGCAGCCAATGGCGAACATAAATCCGCGTGCTGAATTGCACCAATCAGCGCCCAGCGCCATGGCCCGAGCCATGTCCGCACCTGAGACGATCTTGCCACTGGCGCCGATCTTTATTTGGTCGCGGATGCCGGCACCGGTCAGCGTCATATGGACAAAGTGAAGACCATCGCGCAGCGGCTGACCGAGGCTATTTGAAAATTCGACGGGCGCAGCGCCTGTGCCACCTTCCTTGCCGTCGACAACAATAAAGTCGGGATAGCTATTGCGTTCGACCATCGCTTTGACAATCGCCATAAATTCCCGTCGATGGCCAACGCACAGTTTAAACCCGACCGGTTTACCGCCGGACAAGTCACGGAGCTTTGAGATGAAATCGACAAACTCCAGCGGGGTGGAAAAGGCGTTATGAGACGGTGGTGATATGCAATCCTCGCCAACGGGAACACCCCTGGCTTCCGCAATTTCTTCACTGACTTTGGCACCGGGTAACATGCCGCCGTGGCCCGGCTTCGCGCCTTGCGATAACTTGATTTCGATCATCTTGATTTGTGGGTCTGTGACTTTTTCAGCAAAAATATCGGCGTCAAACGTGCCCTCTGGTGTGCGGCAGCCAAAGTAACCTGAGCCAAGCTCCCATATGATATCGCCGCCATTTTCGCGGTGATAGCGGGAAATACCACCTTCGCCCGTATCATGGGCAAACCCGCCGAGCTTGGCTCCACGATTAAGCGCTGCAATGGCATTGGCGCTTAAGGCGCCAAAACTCATAGCGGAAACGTTTAGAAGCGAACAGTCGTAAGGCTGCTTGCAATCCTTGCCGCCAATACGGACCCGAAGCGCATCCGGATCAACATGTTCGACTTTGATGGAATGGGTGAAGAACGTATATTCAGAGCTGTAGACGTCTTGTTGAGTGCCAAAGGGTATGGTCTGCAGTTCGTTTTTTGCGCGTTGATAAACGAGAGAGCGTTGTTCGCGATTGAACGGAAAAGCATCGGCATCGCTTTCGATCAGATATTGGCGAATTTCCGGGCGAATGCCTTCAAATATCCAACGCATATGCGACAGGATCGGATAGTTTCGCATCAACGTATGGCGCGTCTGCAAGACATCATAAACTCCGAGCATGAATAAGGGCAGCGCCACTGCGGTGATCCAGTAGCCGATAAAATGCCCAATGAAAGACAATCCCACGCCAATGGCGGAAGCCAAGCCGACGCCTATAAAAACCAAATATCTACCCATCACAGTGCCTATCCCCGTTGTCCAACCGCCTTATCTTTAGCAAGAGAGTGTTAATACAATCCTAGTCGGGTGGCATGGGGCGGTTATAGGAGCCCTGGCCCCGCACTTATTTATGCACCGCATTTAGACCGAATAAAGAACGCAATAGGGTGCCTATCAGTCTCATTTTCTCCCAATGACCATAATCCCTGCTTGGTTCCAGGTGTCGGCTTGTGCTACATATTTCGCAGTTTCTTGGGGGTTTCATATCAAAATCGATGAGGAGCAGTATCGCGGCATGAACGCGGTTGTTGCAAACTTAGCGTTGGCTTCCAAATTCAAAGTGAGTGTTCTCACCTCATCGGGTGGTCGTGGATTGCCCCAATAGTATTCAGATGTTTCCAGACGGAGTTTTACCAGCATGCCAGATATCATTTACACCAAAGTTGATGAAGCGCCAGAATTGGCCAGCGGATCCTTTTTACCCATCATCAAGGCCTTCACAGGCGTCGCGGGCGTTACCATCGGGACCCGGGATATCTCGCTTGCCGGTCGTATTTTGGCAAACTTTTCTGATATGTTGCCGGAAGATCAGAAACAATCCGATGATTTGGCGTTTTTAGGCGAACTGGTGCAAAAGCCCGAAGCGAATGTCATTAAGCTCCCCAACATCAGCGCGTCGGTGCCGCAGCTCAAAGGTGCCATTGCTGAGTTGCAATCCCAGGGCTATGCGATCCCTGACTACCCGGAAGACCCAAAAACCGACGAAGAGCGCCAGATACAGGCAACCTTCGGTAAAGTGATGGGCAGCGCGGTTAATCCGGTTTTACGCGAAGGCAATTCGGACCGCCGGGCGCCAAAAGCCATTAAAGAATTCGCCAAGAAAAATCCACATCGCATGGGCACCTGGACCGCGTCTTCAAAAACCCATGTGGCAACGATGACGAGCGGTGATTTTAGCTCAACGGAAAAATCCATCGTGATCAGTGATGCCCAGGCCGGTGATGCCACCATCCAATTTGTTGCCGCCAATGGCGACGTTACCCAGCTTAAAGGGGCTACACCACTGGGCGCCGGTGATATTGTCGATGCATCAATGATGAGTGCCAAGGCCTTGCGCAGTTTCTATGAAACCGAAATCAAAGACACCAAGGAACAGGGCATTCTGTTCTCGTTGCATTTGAAAGCAACGATGATGAAGGTCTCTGATCCGGTAATTTTTGGTCACGCCGTTTCGGTTTTTCTGAAGCCTGTATTTGAAAAACACGGCGATGCCCTGGCGCAAGTCGGCGTTGATCCGAATAACGGCATTGGTGATTTAGTGGCCAAAGTGGGTACGTTGCCAGCCGAGCAAAAAGCACAAATTGAAGCCGATCTTGAGGCCTGCATGGCAGAGCAGCCAGATATGTTTATGGTCAACTCGGATCGGGGTTTGACCAACTTGCACGTGCCAAGTGACGTTATCATTGACGCGTCGCTTCCGGTTGTTATTCGTTCGGGCGGCAAGGCCTGGGGGCCGGATGGCAAGGAAGCTGATACCAAGTGTGTGATTCCGGATCATTCCTATGCTGGTGTTTATTCTGAAGCCATTCGGTTTTGTAAAGAAAATGGCGCTCTTGACCCTGTGACCATGGGGAGTGTTTCGAATGTTGGATTGATGGCGCGCAAGGCCGAAGAATACGGCTCCCATCCGCAAACCTTTATCGCATCTGACAGTGGTAAAATTCAGGCCCTGGACGCGGCAGGTAATGTTCTGCTCGAACATGAAGTTGAAACAGGTGATATCTGGCGCATGTGCATGACCCGCGATATCCCCATCCGCAACTGGGTTGAGCTTGCTGTAAAACGGGCCCGTGCAACGGGCGCCCCTGCCGTATTCTGGCTGGATCGCAACCGTGCGCACGATGCGAATATCATTTCCAAAGTTGAGGCTTACCTGCCGGATCATGATACCAGCGGCCTTGAAATTTTAATAAAATCCCCCGCCGAAGCGACCTGGTATTCAATGGAGCGGATGAGCCGCGGATTGGACACGGTTTCCGTAACCGGTAACGTCTTGCGCGATTATCTGACCGATTTATTCCCAATCCTTGAAGTGGGAACGAGTGCCAAGATGTTGTCGATTGTGCCTTTGCTTAATGGGGGCGGATTGTTCGAGACAGGTGCTGGCGGTTCGGCGCCAAAACACGTTCAGCAATTGGTCGAAGAAGGTCACTTGCGTTGGGATTCGCTGGGTGAATTTTGTGCGCTTGGAGCATCACTTGAACATTTAAGTGAGTTTAAAGGCGATAAGAAAATCGCCGTGATCGCATCCGCGCTTGATCAGGCAACGGAAAAACTACTGGATAATAACAAGTCACCCAGCCGGAAGGTTAATGAACTGGATAACCGGGGTAGTCATTTCTTTATTGCAAAATATTGGGCGGAAGCCTTGGCAGCGCAGGACGACGATGCTGAATTGAAAGCGCATTTTGCACCCATCGCAGATGCCCTTGCGACCAACGAAAGTAAAATTTTGGATGAACTAATTACGGCTCAAGGATCTCCTGTGGATCTGGGCGGTTACTATCATCAAGATGAGGCAAAATCATCCGCAGCAATGCGTCCGAGTGCGACCCTGAACAGCATTTTCGGATAAGTTGATCTTTGGGAAGCGCGGTGTTGTGCCGTGCTTCCCGCATCCTTTAAAAAAGCGTCGCTTAACAGCGGCGTTTTTTTATGTTGCAGATTTTAAGTAGGCCTGTACGCGATGGGCATTTTCCGGGTTGACGGCATTGTGCGGCATTTGACCACCGCTTAACGTGCGCACTTGCTCAACGGTCTCAATCGCCTGAAATTCGATAGCCGGAGGCGTTTGTCCGCCGATATGTGGCGCCGCGATAACATTGGGAAGGGCCGCTAAAGCGGGGGTCGGTTTTTGATCGGGAGCTCGTCCAACGTCCATTGCGGCGCCAGCAATTCCACCTGTTTGAAGGGCCATCTTCAGGGCATCTTCATCAACCAGGTTCCCCCGCGAAACGTTCACAAAGTAGCTGTCGGGTTTCATTGCCGCAAACGCTTTTGCATCCATCAGATTTTCTGTTTCTTCTGTCGCAACCGCCAAACAGGCTAGAAAATCACTTGTTGATAAAACGGTTTGCCAATCCACTTGTCTGATATGTTCATCTGCAATCGATTGATAGGGATCAAATACACAAACATCCATTCCCATGAAAGCGGCGACCGACGCCAGGCGTTTTCCGATACTGCCATAGCCGATGATTCCGAGCGTGCTGCCGGAAAGTTGCCTGCCCATATGGGCAGGTGGCTCCAGCCCTGATTGGTAAACAGAGGTATAGGAGGAAACGGACCGCGCCAAATCAACCATCATCCCTAAAGTGAGTTCAACAACAGAATCGACAAAACCCGGACTGGCGTTGGTTACAAGAATGCCGTTCCGTGATGCGGCTGCCACATCAATATTGCGACGATCGACAGCACCCCGGTGAACAGAAATAACCTGGGGCGCGTTATCGAAAAAAGCGGCCTCCACCGGCGTGTTTCTATCGACGACGACGACATCAGAGTTGGCGGCATTGGCGATGAGGGCCGTCGTGTCGAGGACCATACCTGTTTCATTAAGGTGAACCTTGGCAATCGATCGCAGACCCTTCAGCGCCTTTTCGCCGTAGTAATTCTCAAGCGCATCCGGTGCGTGGGTCAAAAAGACGTTTAACATTTAAGCCCTCCCTATTTTGCTCAAACTTAAAGGGGCGCCGAAAGATTGCAACGGCTTATTCTGAATATCCCCCGATTATCCTTTTGACCTGAAGGCGGCGGTTCTATAGTCGTAAATATAGCTGTTTTTTTACGTTTGGGGAGGAACGAAATGTCTGAAGACCTGACATTTGACTACATCGTTGTTGGATCAGGCTCATCGGGAGCCGTTGTTGCGCATCGCTTGTCGGAAGACCCGAAAAATCGGGTGCTTTTGTTGGAAGCCGGTGGCCGGGATCGCAATCCGTGGATTCACGTTCCCATCGGCTACTATAAAACCATGTTTAACCCCAACACGTCCTGGAATTATGAGACGGAGCCCGAAGATACCGTTGACGGGCGCTCCATCCCCTGGCCCCGCGGCAAGACCCTTGGTGGTTCCAGTTCCATCAATGGGTTGCTGTATGTACGCGGGCAACATGCGGACTATGACCATTGGCGCCAGCTTGGGAACGCCGGCTGGAGTTGGGAGAGTGTGCTGCCTTATTTTAAGAAGGCAGAGCATCAGGAGCGCGGCGAGGATGAATTCCATGGGAAAGGTGGTCCGCTCAGTGTCTCAAATATCCGCCTCAATCATGAATTATGCGAAGCGTTTATTGCAGCGGGTCAGGAAGCCGGGATCAAGCGCAATGATGATTTTAACGGTGCGGATCAGGAAGGTGTCGGTTATTACCAAATGACCGAGCGCAATGGTTTGCGCTGTTCAACTGCCGTTGCCTATCTGAGGGACGCGGAGAAGCGTCCGAATATGAAAATTGAAACCAAGGCGCTGGTGACGCGAGTCCTGATCGAAAACAAAAAAGCTGTCGGCATTGAATACAGTCAGAACGGGGTTCTGCATCAGGCGAAATGCTCAGGCGAGGTTATTCTGTCCGCCGGTGCCATTGGTTCGCCACAAATTCTCCAACTATCGGGTGTTGGCGAAGGGGCCTTTTTGAAATCAAAAGGGATCGAGGTTCAGCACGATTTGCCAGGCGTCGGGAAAAACCTGCAGGACCATCTGCAGGTGCGCATGATTTATAAAACGACGAAACCCGTCTCTATTAATGACACCGTTCGAAACCCGTTGAAGAAAATGATGATGGGGCTTGAGTTTCTATTTAACCGCTCCGGTATTTTGACCATTGGTGCGGGTCAGGCGGGGGGCTTTGTAAAAGTCATGCCCGACGCCGCAACGCCAGACATGCAATTTCATTTCATGACCATGAGTGCGGATAAGCCTGGAACGGGGCTGCACAAATTTTCTGCCTTCACGTCAACGGTATGTCAGTTGCGGCCGGAAAGCCGCGGTCACCTTGAGATTAAGTCGTCAGACCCGAGCGAAAAACCGGCTCTGCATCCAAACTATTTGTCAGAGGACCTAGACTGCCGGTTCTTTGTTGAGGCCCTCAAGTTTGGTCGAAAAGTGGCGGAGCAACCTTCGCTTAAGGCCTATATCTCTGAAGAACTGGAGCCGGGTCTACATGTGCAAACGGATGAAGAACTGCTGGCACATACCCGAAAAAAAGCGACAACGGTGTTTCATCCCGTCGGGACTTGTAAAATGGCGCCGGAGAGTGATGCAGGCTCTGTTGTCGATGAACGTTTGCGGGTGCGCGGTATTGATGGACTTCGTGTTGCGGATGCTTCTATCATGCCGACGCTGATCTCCGGCAATACCAATGCGCCATGTATTATGATTGGCGAGAAGGTTTCTGACTTTATCAAGGAAGACACCCGCTAATATGGCCCCTTCTTCGGCAGAATTACCGCCCCCTGACATTTGCTTTCGTAACGGTTTTGCATTTCATCAAAAAGGGCAACTGGCCGAAGCGGCAGCCGAATACCAAAAAGCGTTGCATCAGGACCCCTCACACTTTGACGCATTGCATATGTTAGGTGTGGCCGGTTTACAAGCCGGCCAAGCGCAGCAAGGTGTTGCCATGATAGAGCAGGCAATCTCCCTAAATCCGTCAGACTCGACGGCATATGGCCATTTGGGAAACGGGCTGCAGGCGCTAGGGCGTTATGAAGAGGCAATGGAAAAATTCGACACGGCCATTGAATTGGACCCCAATAATGCGATGGCCTGTTACAATCGGGGTTTTGTGCTTAGCGAATTAAAAAGGTACGAAGGCGCGGTAGAAAGTTTTACAAAGGCGCTCGCCGTGCGGCCTGATTATGCAATGGCCTATTTTGAGCGTGCCAAGGCACTGCGGGAATTGGGGCAACTTGAGAATTCTGTTGCTGACTATGACAAGGCAATCGCATTAAACGCCGACTTTGCCGAGGCTTACAGTAACCGGGGTATTGTTTTGCGTATGCTGCACCAAACAGATGCTGCGCTCGCCAGCTATGATAAAGCCATTGAGCTGAGCCCGAACACACCTGATGCCCATAATAACAAAGGCAATATGCTGTTCGAGTTATTGCGCCTGGAAGAGGCGGCGCTTAGTTATGAGCATGCGCTTCAATTGACCCCCGAAAATAACGATATTCGTTGGAATTTAAGTCAGTGCCATTTATTGCAAGGCAATTATGAATCTGGCTGGTCGCTATATGAAGTCCGCTCAAAGGTCGCCGCTGGCACGCCCGTGCGAACGTATGAGCAGCCGGGGTGGCGCGGCGAGACGGATATTTCCGGTAAAACACTTTTTGTCTATTGGGAACAAGGGTTCGGCGATACAATTCAGTTCAGTCGTTACGTACGCCTTCTGAAAGACCGTGGTATAAAGACCATCCTTCAGGTTGAGCGGCCGCTGGTGTCGTTAATGCAATCGCTCAGTCCTTTTGCACAGATCATAGGCGATGATGAAGAACCGGGCCCCTTTGATTACCATTGCCCTCTAATGAGTTTGCCGCTGGCCTTTGGGACGACATTGACGACGCTAGCCAACGACCGATCCTATTTGACGTCTACACCCGATCGCATCGAAAAATGGTCGTCGCGTTTGGGTGATAAAAAACAACCTCGCGTTGGATTGGTTTGGAGTGGTAGTGAAACACACAAAAATGATCAGAAACGATCAATCGCCTTGTCTAGATTGGTGCCACTTTTTCGTGATGATTTTGATTTTGTCTCGTTGCAGGTTTTCGTCCGCCCGGCGGATGCGGAAACCGCACGCAACAATCCGCAACTTCAACTTCCGGGTGCCGAAATACTGGACTTCTCCGATACAGCCGCTCTTATAGATTTAATGGATGTTGTTATTAGCGTTGATACGGCAGTGGCGCATCTTGCCGGTGCTATGGGAAAGCCGGTATGGTTGATGTTACCGTTTGAACCCGATTGGCGGTGGCTCGTGAAGCGGGACGACAGTCCCTGGTACCCAAGCGCACGATTGTTTCGACAGCCAGTTTCGGGCGATTGGGATAGCGTTATCGAGCAGTTGTCACAGGCGCTCGATCAACGCCTTTAATGACTCTAACGGGATGTCGGATCACCTGATTTTTGTGCTTATGGAGCAGCATCTTGCAAGATCATGTCAGACGCTTTTTCACCGATCATGATCGCCGGTGCGTTGGTATTACCCGACGTTAGGCGAGGCATAATCGAAGCGTCCGCAACCCGCAAACCCTCAATGCCGTATACACGTAATCGGGGATCAACAACGGCGCCCATTGCAGGATCTGTACCCATAGAACAGGTGCTGACTGGATGGTACATGGTCGCGCCCGTCTTTAACGCGTGATCAAGCAAAGCTTCATCGCTTGCCGTCTCTAATCCGGGTGTTGTTTCCATCTCAACATATTTGGCCGCGGAAGGAGCGGCCATCACATCTCTGGCGACACGCATACCGGCAACATGGATTTCCTGATCAAGCGTATTTTCCAGAAAGTTGGGGCGGATTTTTGGTGCAGCCAGTGGGTCGGCTGACCCAATATGAATGCTCCCCCGGCTTTCCGGACGCAGCTGACAGGGTGCAAAGGTTAATCCGGGGAATTTATCAAAGGTCCGTTTTTTCGGGTCTTTAAAGCTTGCGTGGGCAATGTGAAACTGGATATCGGGGACTTCAAGTCCTTCACGGGATTTGACAAAGCCGCCCAAAATACCGGCCGACATGGTTAAAGCGCCTTTACGGAACAAGGCAAATTTTACGGCTTCCTGAACGAGCCCCAAGCCACGGGTTTTTTCGTTTAAAGTGATTTTCTGATTAATTTTCCACTGCAATCGGGAGACATAGTGGTCCTGATAATTCTCACCAACACCGTTTAGTGCATGTGTCACATCAATGCCGTGCGATTTCAGTAAGTCGGGTTGACCGATTCCCGATAACTCGAGCAATTGCGGGGATTGGACTGCGCCTGCTGACAAGATCACTTCTCCCTCTGCACGCGCTTCAATTTCCTGTCCGTTGTGTAGATATTTCACGCCAACGGCGCGCTTGCCGTCCAGAATAACCTGCGTCGTTTGCGCATGGGTTTGGACCACAAGGTTCTGGCGGCCCTTGGCTGGATCCAGGAAGGCGCGTTTTGTGCTATGGCGAACGCCGTTGAGTTGAGTGAGCTGGTAATAGCCAAATCCTTCTTGGGATTCCCCGTTGTAATCGGGATTGTCAGGATAGCCAACTTCAGTGCCGGCTTTTATGATGGCATCAAGCAATTCATAGCGTTCGGTCAGGTCGGCGACGTTTAGTACACCGCCCGTTCCCCGGTATTTATTGCCGCCGGTTTCTCGGTTTTCTGATTTTTTAAAATACGGCAAAACGTCATCATAAGACCATCCAGTACAACCGAGCTGCGCCCATCCATCATAGTCTCTGGCATTGCCACGAACATAGAGCATCCCGTTAATAGAGCTTGACCCCCCCAGTACCTTGCCACGGGGGATCGGGATCGGTCTGTTGTGGGTTCGGGCTTCCGGTTCCGTATCAAACATCCAGTTCAGGTGTGGATTTACCATCGTCTTGACGTATCCAACAGGGATATGGATCCAGGGGTTGCTATCTTTTCCGCCTGCCTCAAGCAATAAAACACGATTTTTAGGGTTTTCACTGAGCCGATTTGCCAAAACACAACCTGCCGATCCAGCACCGACGACAATATAGTCAAAATTGTTCACTGAACGCTCCCACACTCCCTATTCGACGATATTTAAACTATCGGTTTCGTAAGAGAAAGCCCACAGGAAACTTTGCGAAGACCCTTTTGGGCGAGCTCAAGATCGTAACGCCAGATACAAAAAAGGACGACACTGGGGTCGCCCTTTTTGCATCTCAATTGAACACCATTAACGGGGGAGTGTGGTCGAGCCAGTCAGGAAGGTATCGATCGAATGGGCACATTGGCGACCTTCGCGAATAGCCCAAACAACCAGTGACTGGCCCCGTCGCATATCGCCGGCAACAAAAACTTTATCAACTGAGGACTTATAATCTGCTTCTGTTGCCAACACGTTTCCACGGTCATCCAAATTGACGCCCAGTGTCTCGATCAAGCCTTCGGCAACTGGATGCACAAAACCCATCGCCAGTAATACCAGATCCGCTTTTAACTGAAACTCGGAACTTTTGACCTGGCTCATTTGCATGCGGCCATCTGCATCTGCCGTCCATTCAACTTCGGCACCATTTAAAGCAGTAACAGTTCCATCGACACCTTCAAAATTATTGGTTGTTACCGCGAATTGGCGTTCGCAGCCTTCAAGATGTGAACTCGATGTTCGCATTTTCATCGGCCAATTTGGCCATGTCATTGCCTTGTTTTCTTTTTCCGGTGGCTGGGGCATCAGTTCTAGTTGTGTGACGGATGCCGCACCCTGTCGACGTGAGGTGCCGACACAGTCAGAACCGGTGTCTCCACCCCCAATGACAACGACATGTTTGTCTTTGGCCAAAATCGCGATGTCATCAGCTACTGTGACGCCAGCGTTTCGATCGTTCTGCTGTGACAGAAATTCCATCGCAAAATGAACGCCTTTAAGTTCGCGTCCGGGGACAGGCAGATCGCGTGGATGTTCCGAGCCGCCGGTTAGGGCGATCGCATCAAATTCGCGTAACAGCATATCCGTTTCGACGTTTCCGCCGACGTGGCTGTTGGGGCGAAACTCAACACCTTCCGCCTGCATTTGCGCCATGCGGCGATCAATGTGGCTTTTTTCCATTTTAAAATCAGGAATTCCGATGCGCAGCAATCCGCCGATGCGCTTGTTCTTTTCAAAAACCACGACCTTGTGACCGGCGCGTGCCAGTTGTTGAGCACAGGCCAAACCAGCGGGACCAGAGCCAACAACAGCAACAGTTTTCCCCGTCCGGTGGGCGGCAATCTCCGGCCTGATCCAGCCTTCTTCCCAACCCTTGTCAACAATCGCGCATTCAATAGTCTTGATGGTCACAGGCTCGTCTGTAATGTTCAACGTGCATGCGGCTTCGCATGGTGCGGGGCAGATGCGACCCGTAAATTCGGGGAAGTTGTTGGTGCTGTGAAGAACCTCTAGGGCCTCTTGCCAATTCTGCTGATAAACCAGATCATTCCATTCCGGGATGATGTTATTAACCGGACACCCATTGTGACAGTATGGAATTCCGCAATCCATACAACGGGCACCCTGCTCGGCAACGGCATCATCGCCCAAGGGCACAAAAAACTCTTTGTAATTCTTGATCCGCTGGTTCGCATCCGTATAGCTGCGATCGTTGCGTTCAATCTCCATAAAACCTGTTGGTTTTCCCATTTTTATTCTCCTGCCGCAGCACTGATCAGGTCGGCGGCGTCTGCATCGGCAGCCGCCTGCATATCAATCAGCGCGCGACGATAATCGGTCGGCATGATTTTTTTGAATTTCGGCAGATAAGATCCCCAATCATCAAGGATCTTTTTCGCTTGCGCACTTCCGGTATAGCGAAGGTGATCTTCAACGACACCGCGTAGACGCTGTGCATCATGAGCCAGCATGTTCTTCGCCAATGCCGTCATGTCTTTGGTGAACGGCTCATCCACATCTATGGCTTCAATTGCCACCATGCTTTTGTTGCACAACATGTCAAAATCACCGTCTTCATCCAGGACATAGGCGATACCACCTGACATCCCTGCCGCAAAATTGCGCCCCGTTTTACCGAGGACGGTTACGATACCTCCGGTCATATATTCACAGCCGTGATCACCACAGCCTTCAACAACGGTTGTTGCCCCTGAATTTCGAACCGCAAACCGCTCGCCAGCGACCCCCTGGAAATAACTTTCACCGGCAATCGCGCCATACATAACAGTATTACCGACGATAATGTTTTCATGGGGGACGACGGGGCTTTCAGCCGCCGGATAAACAATGATCCGCCCACCAGATAACCCTTTGCCCACATAGTCGTTGGCATCGCCTGAAAGTTCCAGTGTCACACCTTTTGCCAGCCATGCGCCCAGACTTTGTCCGGCATTGCCAGTCAGCTTGATGTGGATGCTGTCATCCTCCAGACCAGCGTGACCATGAACCTTGGCGACTTCACCCGAAAGCATTGCTCCGACAGTTCGGTTGATGTTCGTAATCGTTGCTTCAATTTCAACCTTTTTGCCGTCATCAATCGCCGGACGTGCCTGTCTGATCAACTCATGATCCAGAGCCTTTTCAAGCTCATGATCCTGGGTTTCACAGTTGTAGCGTGCAACACCTTCAGGCACTGCTGGCATATGCAGCAAATTCGTCAAGTCGATGTTATGAGCTTTCCAGTGGTCAACGGCGGGGCTCATGTTAAGAGCGTCTGAACGCCCTACCATCTCATTAATTGTCCGGAACCCAAGTTCCGCCATAATCTCGCGGACTTCTTCGGCCAGGAAGGTGAAGAAATTGACCACATGCTCTGGCTCCCCAGTAAACCGCTTGCGCAGTTCTTCGTCCTGAGTTGCAACGCCAACCGGGCATGTATTCAGATGGCATTTCCGCATCATTATGCAGCCCTCGGAAATCAACGCGGCGGTGGCAAAACCAAATTCGTCGGCACCCAGCAAGGCGCCTACGATCACGTCGCGACCTGTCCGTAACCCGCCATCGACCTGCACAGAAATTCGGCCACGCAGTTCATTAAGGACCAGCGTTTGTTGAGTTTCGGCCAAGCCCATTTCCCAAGGAGAGCCTGCGTTCAAAAGCGACGTCACGGGACTCGCCCCGGTGCCGCCGTCATGACCGGAAATCGTGACGTGATCAGCATGTGCCTTACTAACGCCCGCAGCAATCGTGCCAACACCGCCTTCAGAAACCAGCTTCACCGAAATCCGTGCCTTTGGATTTACGTTCTTTAAATCGTGGATCAGCTGTGACAAATCCTCAATCGAGTAAATATCGTGGTGCGGCGGTGGCGAAATCAATCCGACACCGGGGGTTGAGTGACGAACGGCAGCAATACGCTGATCCACCTTGTGGCCAGGCAATTGCCCACCTTCGCCGGGTTTCGCACCCTGTGCCATTTTGATCTGGATATCGTCGGCATTCGTTAGGTACTCATTGGTGACACCAAATCGGCCAGAGGCAACCTGTTTGATTGCCGACCGCATGGAGTCACCATTTTCCATTCGTTCAAAGCGCGTAGCTTCTTCGCCACCTTCACCGGTATTCGACTTTCCGCCTAAACGGTTCATCGCCACGGCTAAAGTCGTGTGGGCTTCCCAAGATATGGAACCAAAGGACATGGCACCTGTCGCAAACCGCTTCACAATTTCAGATGCCGGCTCAACGTCGTCGAGCGGTACGGCAGGGCCAACCGGCTTTAATTCAAATAATCCGCGCAGGTTCTTGAACTTTTGCGACTGGTCATTGACCTTCTGTGTGTATTTTTTGAACATTCCGTAATTGCCAGAACGCACCGCATGCTGGAGTGTGCCGATGGTTTCCGGTGTCCAAACGTGCTCTTCACCGCGGATTCGGTAGGCCAGATCACCACCGACATCGAGGTTATTGCGATAAATCGGCGCATCACCAAATGCCAGCGTGTGGCGTTCCTCGGTCTCGCGTGCGATCTCTGCTAGACCAATTCCTTCGACCTTGGTTGTCGTTCCGGTGAAGTAAGTTTCGACGAACTCGCTTGATAATCCAACAGCATCGAAAATTTGGCCACCACAATAGGATTGGTAGGTCGAGATGCCCATTTTCGACATGACCTTCAATATGCCTTTGCCGAGGGCCTTAATATAGCGATTGTGAACTTCCTGTTCGCTTACATCTTCGAGGCTGCCGGCAATATTCGAAAGAACATCAAATGCCAGATAGGGGTTGATCGCTTCCGCACCGTATCCCGCCAAAAGGCAGAAGTCGTGGACCCGTCGGGCTTCACCGGTCTCCATGACGAGGCCGACTTCCGTGCGAAGGCCTTTACGGATGAGATGAAAATGTACGGCCCCCATTGCCAGCAAAGCCGGGATGGCCGCTTGATCGGCATTCATGGCGCGGTCTGACAAAATCAAGATGTTAAAGCCCTTGCGGCCAACCTTCTTTTCCGCTTTCTGGCACAGCGCATCAATCGCTTCGGCCATTGCAGTTCCATCATCGTTGCCAACTTCATAACAAATGCTCAGCGTCGATGTTCTAAAGGATCCATCCACATGATTTTCGATGCGGCGGATTTTCTCCAGATCAGCATTGGTCAGGATCGGCTGCTTAATTTCAAGGCGCTTCGATGATCCACCTGAATCCAGATCAAGCAAATTGGGGCGCGGGCCAATCAGACTGACCAGCGACATGACAAGTTCTTCGCGAATGGGGTCAATCGGCGGATTGGTCACTTGCGCAAACTTTTGGAAGAAATAATCAGACAGCATCCGGGATTTATCGGACAAAGGTGCGATCGGAATATCACGTCCCATTGAACCAATGGGGTCCTGACCTTCCGTCGCCATGGGAATAAAGAACGACTTTATGTCTTCCTGGGTATATCCAAATGCCTGTTGCTGATCGAGCATCGTTTCGACATCAGGGGTCATGGGACCAACTTCTTGGGGCAAGTCCTCAAGATTAATCTGGTTCTTATCAAGCCATTCCTGATAGGGGCGTGCCGTCGACAATTCCGACTTCAATTCTTCATCTGAAATGATCCGGTGCTGCTCGAGGTCAACCAGAAGCATTTTACCGGGCTGGAGTCGCCACTTCTTGATGATTTTGCTTTCCGGGATCGGCAATACGCCGACCTCAGACGCCATGATCACCATACCATCTTCGGTCTCAATATAACGCGCTGGGCGCAAGCCATTTCGGTCCAGTGTTGCGGCAATTTGTTTGCCATCGGTAAACGCCATCGCAGCCGGGCCATCCCAGGGCTCCATGACAGCCGAATGATATTCGTAAAAAGCCCGCCGGTCCGCGTCCATTAGCGGATTATCGGCCCAGGCTTCGGGGATCATCAGCATCATCGCGTGCGGCAGGGAATAGCCACCCATAACCAAAAGTTCGAGGGCATTATCAAATGTAGAGGAATCAGACGAGCCATCACCGATCAGCGGCCACAACTTCTCAAGGTCCTCACCCAGGACTTTTGAGCTCATGTTATGGCGACGTGCATTCATCCAGTTGATGTTGCCACGCAACGTATTGATTTCGCCGTTGTGGCTCAGGAAACGGAACGGCTGGGCCAAACGCCACGACGGGAACGTATTGGTTGAGAAGCGCTGATGAAACAAGCCAATGGCCGATTCAAAGTCCTGATCCTGAAAATCGAGATAATACTTGGCGAGGTTAGGCGCCAAAACCATACCTTTGTAGATAATCGTCCGGGTCGACAGCGAGGGTACATAAAAGTCCTGCCATGCATCTTTGTCATAGTCCCAGATCGCGTGGTGCGCTTGCTTGCGGATCACATACAATTTGCGCTGAAATGTTTCTTCGTCAGGCGTTTCAGGTCCGCGGGCAATGACAATTTGGCGAATAACAGGCTCATTAGGCTTGACCGTTTCGCCCAATACGGAGTTGTCACACGGCACATCACGCCAGCCGAGGACCATCTGGCCTTCGACGGCAGCAACGCGATTAAACGCGGCAACACACTTGGCGCGCCGCTTCTCGTCACGTGGTAAAAAGATCATGCCAACGGCGTAATCACCGACTGCGGGCAACTCTATTCCTTTTGCGCCAAAAACTTTGCGGTGAAATTTATCCGGCTGCTGAATAAGCAAGCCCGCACCATCACCGGCCAGCGGGTCCGCTCCGATAGCGCCGCGGTGATCCAGATTTTGGACGATTTTTAACGCATGTTCGATGATGTCGTGGCTGGGTTTATTATGGATATTGGCAATAAAGCCAAATCCACAGGCATCGTGCTCCTGAGCCGGGTCATACATACCCTGCTTAACAGCCTCACCAGCACGGTTTTTTGTATCCGTTGATATATTTTTTTCCATCGATCTACTCAACTTATTCATGCGTTATCTCAGGGTCGTTGGCAAAAGTCCGCCTTGATAGCAAAACTACCCGGTTCATCCAATCAGAAAATGCGAGAAAAAGACTCGCGAAGTCTCGTCTACGTGAGGTTTTGAGCCGTTCCCCAGTCTATTACCCTGCCTAAATACAGAAATAGAACGTTTTTTATGGGTAAATTACGGCTATATCCCAACAGAGGCACTATATATGACTGAAACCGATATTAACAGTGGCAAACTATGATCAAACTTTCCGTACTTGACCAATCCGTATCCATTCAGGGCCAATCACAAGATCAGTCTATTCGCGATACGCTGGCATTCGCAAAATTTTGCGAAAAACTGGGGTATTCGCGATTTTGGGTTTCTGAACACCATAATCATGAAACCATTGTCGGATCGGCGCCGGAAGTCCTGATGGCGGCGATTGCCGCGACGACCGACCGTATCCGCATTGGCAGCGCAGGCGTGATGTTACCGCATTATTCGCCATTAAAGGTCGCCGAACAATTTCGCGTTCTGGATGCTCTGGCCCCCGGGCGCATTGATATGGGGCTGGGCCGTGCGCCGGGCTCTGACGGTAAAACGGCCTATGCTTTAAACCCGAATGCGGGAACAGCGGCTGATCAATTCCCTTCTTCTGTTCGTGATCTTATGAGTTGGGTTTCAGGTGCGCCACTTGCTGAAGGCCATCCTTTCGCAACGATCCGTGCCTTTCCGGAGGGGGCGACAAGTCCGCAACCTTGGATGTTGGGCACGTCCGACTATGGGGCGCAAGTCGCAGCGCACTTCGGCATACCTTATAGTTTTGCGCACTTTATCACTGATGGGCGAGGCGTTGAGCGGGCGATGCAAATTTATCGGGACAATTACCAGCCAAGTCCGGAATTTCCAGAACCGCTGGCCTCCGTCTGTGTATGGGCGATCGCGGCGGATACAGAAGAGCAGGCCAAGTATCTCTATGCGTCGCGGGCTCATAATAAAGTCATGCGCGATTACGGCAAATTGTCGGCTTTGATCTCTCCCGATGATGCTTTGGCGTTCGATTATAACAGAGAACAAAAAGCGCGCTTTGATCAGTTAACAGCGGATGCGGTGATCGGCGACGTCTCGCAGGTCTCGCAACAACTTCGAGAGATGGCGACGGCTTACGAGATAGATGAGATTGTTGTCCTTACCTGGACCTATGATCAGTCGGCGCGCAAGCGCTCCTATGAACTTTTGGCCGATGAACTTCTGTAGACGGCTTCAAGGTCTGCCTTATACCCTAACCAATGGTTGCCTCGGCCAGAATTAAAAAATAATTCCTGTTGACCCGCGACTTGCGCAGGCGCAAGGTTTGCGTGTTCCACGGGGAGCCTCAAAAGGGGCTGAGATTTCGATGGCGCGGTCACCTCAGTGGCCAGATTTGCGCAAGTCGGTTACCCGTTGAACCTGATCCGGGTAACGCCGGCGTAGGGATCGGAACAAGACAGGCAAGGTATATTTTACGCCCGTCTTCTGACTCTTTTTTCGCCAACCTGCATCTGTATTCGTTGTGTCATGGACCCGTTCATGCGGGATTTTCATGTCCTAATTGATCAGCACGGATTCTGAATTCGTGGCTGTCGCATAGTGAGTAAAAGGAAAAGCAAGTTGAATAACATTCGCAAACCAAATAACGCAGACATTACGCGCGGGGCATTACCCGCAAGCCAAAAAATATATGCCTCCGGCAAGATGTTCCCCGAAATTCAGGTGCCGATGCGTCAGATACAACTGCACGATAGTGCAGGAGATCCCCCGGTGATCGTTTATGACACATCCGGGATCTACACCGAAGACGGCGCTGATATTGACCTGGAAACCGGATTGCCGCGCCTGCGTTTGCCTTGGATTGAGGCACGCGGCGATACGCAGATCTATGCGGGCCGGGCGGTGAAACCAGAAGACAACGGAAATATTAGCGACGACAAGCTTGTTTCTGAATTTCCCAATAAAGCGGCCCCGCTAAGGTCATCCACAGGCGCTCCCGTCAGCCAGTACCACTATGCAAAGGCCGGCACAATCACGGCTGAAATGGAGTATATCGCGATACGGGAAAATATGATGCGGGACCACAATCCAGCGGAAGCAAAACGTATCAAGGACGACGCGGAAGCCTTTGGCGCCGAAATTCCAGATTTTGTGACGCCTGAGTTTGTTCGGTCTGAAGTTGCCCGTGGTCGGGCTGTTATTCCTGCGAATATAAACCATCAAGAATCAGAGCCGATGATCATCGGGCGAAATTTTCTTGTTAAGATTAATGCAAACATCGGGAATTCAGCGGTTACATCGGGGGTCGCGGAAGAAGTAGAAAAAATGGTGTGGGCGACCCGCTGGGGCGCAGATACGGTTATGGACCTTTCAACGGGGCGCAATATTCATAACATTCGTGAATGGTTAATTCGCAATTCGCCTGTACCGATTGGAACCGTACCGATTTATCAGGCGTTGGAAAAAGTAGAGCGGGCCGAAGATCTGACATGGGAAATTTATCGCGATACGATCATCGAGCAATGCGAACAAGGCGTCGATTACTTTACGATCCATGCCGGTGTTCGATTGAAGGACATACATTTAACCGCCGACCGCCTCACCGGCATTGTGTCCAGAGGTGGCTCCATTATGGCCCAATGGTGTCTGGCACATCATAAGGAGAGTTTCCTCTGGGACAATTTTGAAGAGCTTGCGGAAATTATGGCGGCTTACGATGTAACTTTCTCGCTGGGTGATGGTTTTCGCCCCGGCTCGACCAGGGATGCTAACGATGCGGCCCAGTTTGCCGAACTAGAAAATATTGGTGAGCTGGCTCATGTGGCATGGGAGAAGGGATGCCAAGTGTTCATTGAAGGCCCGGGCCATGTGCCGATGCAAAAAATTAAAGTGAATATGGAAAAACAACTGGCCTGTTGTGCGGAAGCTCCGTTTTACACACTCGGTCCATTGGTTACCGATATTGCACCGGGTTACGACCATATTACATCAGGTATCGGAGCAGCGATGATTGGGTGGTATGGGTGCGCGATGCTATGTTATGTGACTCCCAAGGAGCATTTGGGATTGCCTGACAAGAACGATGTCCGAGAAGGTGTCATTACCTATAAGATAGCGGCGCACGCGGCGGATATGGCAAAGGGCCATCCGGGGGCCTCGGCCCGAGACGATGCACTATCGAAGGCTCGGTTCGAGTTTCGCTGGGAAGATCAGTTTAATCTCGGACTTGATCCGGAACGGGCGAAGGATTTTCACGACCTAACGTTACCAAAAGAAGCTCATAAAACGGCGCACTTTTGTTCAATGTGTGGCCCAAAATTCTGTGCAATGGAAATTACCAATCTGGTAAGGGATTACGCCAGTGCCGGAATGGACGAAATGTCTAAAAAATTTGCTGAAGGAGGAGGTGAAATATACAAGGAAACGTATGTTGAGGCTCCAACGCTATATGGCGAACCGGTTGCTCAGGAATAGATACAAAAAAAGGCGCCCTGCCAGGGCGCCTTTTCTATTCCTAATATCCGTTCGCCTACACAGGTAACGTGTAAGACGTCTTAACGGTCGTGTAGAACTCGGCTGCGTAGCTACCTTGTTCGCGGGCACCGTAGCTGGAGCCTTTTGTGCCGCCAAAGGGAACGTGGTAGTCGACACCTGCTGTTGGCAGGTTGACCATGACCATTCCGGCTTGTGACTTGCGTTTGAAATCAGACGCATACTTAAGGGATGTTGTGCAGATACCGGCAGACAAGCCAAACTCCGTATCGTTCGCAACAGCCAGTGCTTCATCATAGTCTTTGACTTTGATAACGCTGGCGACGGGGCCGAAAATTTCTTCCCGGTTGATGCGCATGCTGTTGTCGGTGTCCGTGAACAGGGCTGGCGTCATATAGAAACCTTCCGCATCACGTGTTACCTGATCGCCACCACAGACCAATGTTGCGCCTTCTTTTTTGCCAATCTCAATGTATTCTAAATTCTGTGTCAGTTGGCTTTGGTCAACAACCGGGCCGATGTGCGTGCCAGCTTTTAAGGCGTCATCAATAACAAGGCTTTCAAGTTTGGCTGTTACTGCCGCCACGAACGCATCATGAATGCCTTCTGTTACAATAAAGCGTGAGGAGGCTGTGCAACGCTGTCCTGTCGAGAAGTAAGCGCCATTGACGCACGCATCAACAGCCACATCCAGATTGGCGTCATCAAGAACCACCATCGGGTTTTTGCCGCCCATCTCGAGCTGGAATTTGGCACCGCGTGCAGAACAGGTGGCGGCGACGTGTTTGCCGGTGGCGACGGAACCGGTGAAGCTAACGCCATTGACATCAGCAGAATTAAGGATGGTTTCACCAACAACAGAACCGCGGCCCATGACCAGATTGAAAACACCATCCGGTAAACCAGCACGGGAAATAATGTCAGCCAGTGCCCAGCCACAGCCGGGGACCAAATCAGCCGGTTTGATGACAACGCAGTTGCCATAAGCGAGGGCCGGGGCAATTTTCCAAGCGGGAATAGCGATTGGGAAGTTCCAGGGTGTGATAATACCAATGACCCCTAATGCTTCGCGGGTGATGTCGACATCAATGCCAGGACGGACGGAATCCAGCTTGTCGCCGACATTGCGCAGCGCTTCACCAGCAAAAAACTTGAAAACCTGGCCCGCGCGACCCGCTTCACCAATGCCTTCTGGCAGGGTTTTGCCTTCTTCACGTGACAACAGCTCGCCGAGTTCTTCCTTACGGGCCAAAATTTCTGTGCCGATGGCATCAAGGGCGTCGAAGCGGGCCTGTGGAGTGGAATAACGCCAGGTTGCCGACGCGGCTTTTGCAGCCGCAATCGCATCGCTTACTTGCTGGGCATCGGCACGCACGTATTCGCCGACCACTTCGGATGTGTTGGAGGGGTTAACATTTTTACTGACATCGCTGCCAGAAACCCAGGCGCCGTTGATGAAATTTTGTTTAGCGGACATGATGATTTTGTTCCTATAATTTGTCAAAATTTGTCTTAAATTGTATGGGAAGGATTTAGGAGCCACAAAGCGTTCTGTCTACCGTTAAATCCGCATAAACTTCAAATTATTGAAGTTTTTTGGATTAAATTCACCATTCACCAAAGAAAATTCCCTTGGCTTTATGATTGTCGGTGCGCTCTTCGACGATTTCATTTGAGGTTGTCGCGCGAATTTTTGCGGATTTGAACCAGTTTGAAAGTAGGTTTTCCATTTCTTTCCGGATTCCATCGTGATCTGGTGACGGGCCAAGATTCTGGCGTTCCTCCGGATCGTTCTTGAGGTCAAAAAGCAACGGCGGAAACCCGAGAAAAGAGACGTATTTCCATCGCTCGGTTGCGACCATAAAAGCCCGCGTCTGCCCGGGGGGCAGGCCAAGTGTGCGGCGCGCCATGCGAAATCCGTAATCTGCTTCACTGATGGCGTAAGTCCGCCACGGCTCGGACATACGGTTTCGGAGGAGCGGAAGCAGGGACCGACCTTCAAGCACATGATCGTAGGTGTTGGCTGCGATGGCGTCTGTAAAGGTCGGGACCAGATCAATGGATTCAACCAATCTGTTATCAATCGTGCCCCGGGTTTGATCGGCTTCTTGTGCAGGATCAACAACGATCATTGGAATGCGTGCGGCGCAGTCGTGAAACATTTCCTTTTCGCCCAGCCAATGGTCGCCCAAATAATCACCATGGTCACTGGTGAAGACAATCAGTGTGTCGTCCAGCCGGCCTTGATTTTGAAGGAAGCGCATTAGGCGGCCGATTTGGTCGTCGATTTCGGAGATTAAGCCCATATAAGCGGGGATTACGTGCTGGCGGATCTCGTTTTTTGAAAAGTTGACGGCTTCTTCATGTTGTCGGAACGCCTTAATCACGGGATGCGCATTCTGCTTTTCGGCTTCAGAGCGGTTGGCCGGAATCACATCGGAAGCCGAATACATATTGTGATAAGGGGTCGGGGCCATATAGGGCCAATGGGGTTTGATATAACTTAAATGCAGACACCACGGGGTTTCGCCCAGGGCTGTGATTTTTTCAATGGCGCGGCCGGTCATGTAGGCCGTTTCCGAATGGGCTTTATCAACGCGGGCGGGAAGGTGCGCGTTACGTAAAAGCCAGCCGCTCTTTATATCCCCATCCGGGCCGTCCGCGGAATTGGCAACGCTGTGCCAGGGGTTTTCGCCAGTGTATCCTTGTTCCCGAAGGTAAGTGTTGTAGGCGAGGTTGGGATCGACGGACTTATCCGGGTGCAAGCCGTCATCGCGTTCCCAGGGGGCAAAGCCGCATTGTGATGCCAAAATGCCATCCTGTGAAGCGGGATCAATTCCCAGTCGGGTCATGCCTGCATGATCGGCGGCCATATGGGTTTTGCCGATCAGACCGGTTTCGACACCGCTGGCCCGCATATAATCGCCCAAGGTGGGTTCACCAATCCGGAGGGGGACACCGTTATAGGTCGAGCCGTGTGAGCGCATGTAACGCCCCGTATAAAAGGACATGCGCGATGGTCCGCAAACGGGGGCCTGACAATAGGCGCGGTTAAAAATAACGCCGCGTTTGGCTAGGGCGTCAATGTGTGGCGTTTTGATCGAAGGATGGCCTGTGCAACCCAAATAGTCGGCGCGCAATTGATCGCACATGATAAACAAAATATTACGAACATCACCCATGGATCATCCCCCCTTAACGTGGGTGAGCTACTTGCTGTAGGTGGCAATGGACGCGCGTGCCTCTGTGACCAGGCGCACCGCATCAATCCCGCTTTTCGTCGCTTCTGCAATCCATCGGTCAACGACACGCTGGCCAATGACATCAAATTTTGATTTCGCTTCGGTGCCCAGAGCGATCACCTTGCTGTCTTTGGACCCGGCCTGCAGGGCCACACCCGGGGCTTCATTGCCGTTCCAGACTTTGCCGATGGGGCCGGCCCAAGCGGCACCAGAATTGTCATCGATTACTTTTTTTAAATCATCGGGTAGGCTGCTGTATCGGTCCTTGTTCATGGCAAACATAAAGACCGACGTGCCAAAGCGGGATTTGTCAGCGCCTTCGATGGAATATTTGGTTAGTTGCTGGAGTTTAAAAGGCGGGAAAATTTCGAACGGAACCAGAGCCCCATCCACATTGCCCTTCGATAGTGCTTGCGGGAGTGCCGGCAAAGGCATGCCCACGGGCTCTGCTTTCCAGGCCTCGATTAACCATGCGCCGGTCCGCGATGGTGTGCGAAGTTTCAGGCCTTTTACGTCTTCGGGGGCGTGGACGGCTCGTGAGACGGTATGTAAAGCATTGCCGGCATGGACATGGATCAGGATCGGATGAACGTCTTTATAATCTTCGGCAATAAGATCGAAATTATCCTGAATGGCGCGGTTGGTCGCTTCTGCATTCCCCCGGTGAACAGTTGGCAATTCGAACACTTCCGAGCGCGGGAATACGCCAGGCGTATAGCCGGGCAACGTCCAGACAATATCTGCGGCACCATCGCGCACCTGTCGATACAGCTCTGGTGGTTTGCCACCCATGGACATGGAAGGGAAAATTTCAATTTTAAGGCGACCTTGTGAATCCGCTTCGACTTTGCGGGCCCAAGGTTCAAGGAATTTGGTTTGTGTTGGTGTTTTGGGGCTCAAAAAATGGTGCAGGGTGAGCGTAACTTCAGCGGCTTGGGCTGAAGATAAACAGATCACTGCACTGGCGAGGCTTGCTGCCGCGCGAATAAATAAATTCATGGGTCCCCCTAAAGATCGATCCTCAGGCGCAGTCTGGTATTGATGGGCGGTTCAGCGGCGCTCTGCTTAGAACCTGATATTTATAGGCAAAAGCGGGTTATGTCCATGAGGCCACATTCAGGCGTAATCAAAAAAGAGTGAGATGGCTTATTTGTACCAAAGAGTTGCCTTTCTTAGGGGAGGGGATGAGCGTTATTTGGAGATTAATTTCCGACTTGGTAATTGCGCTTGTTCGGGTTAAGACGTTGGCATGGTGTCAGATAAAGCGCGTAGGGAATACGAGCGGCGGATCAACAAAGCGATTGATTATATTGCCGCACATTTGGCTGATAATCCGACTTTGGATGAAATCGCGGCGGCGGCTTCGTTCTCAAAATTTCATTTCCATCGCTTGTTTCAGGCACATGTTGGTGAGACGGTTTTGGAATTCACTCGGCGTTTGCGGTTGGAAAGAGCAGCTGCTCAGTTGCATTTTAACGCGGATAAAGACATTACATCGGTCGCGCTGGATTGTGGATTTTCCAGTTCTCAAAATTTTGCTAAGGCTTTCAAAAAACATTTCGCCATAAGTCCAACTCATTATCGAGATTGGGGCACATACGAAAAAGACTCTCGTGCGCGCAAGATTGGATACACGCTCAGCAAGGATGGAAACATCGTTGGCAATATTGGAAACGCGTCCGGGGGGATAAATGCTCATAGTCAAGAAGGTTCAACCATGAACCGAATTGATGAAAAGGATATGAGTGTGACGATTGAAGTAAAAGATCTGGCTGATCTGAACGTGGCATATGTACGAACTCTTGGTGCTTATGGTTTCGAGTCCGCGAATAAAGCTTTTGAAAAGTTGACGAAGTGGGCTGGACCGCGCGGGCTGATGGATGAGGCGACGTGTCTCGGGGTAACCTGGGACAGCCCGTGCATAACGCCAGCCGAGAAATGCCGTTACGATGCTTGCATTGTGGTTCCAGATGATGCGGATTTGGACGGTGGCATCGATGTGCAGACAGTCGCCGGTGGTAAATATGCCATCCACCGTTCGAAAGTTTTCAATCATGACTTTCAAAAAGGTTGGAATGAATTGCTCGGGGAGTGGTTGCCGGACAGTGGTTTCCAACCTGATGACAGACCTGCTTATGAAGTTTATGTGGAGAATGAAACCAGCACCCCGGACGGCCATTGGGTGGTTGAAATTCATTTACCAGTGAAGCCGCTCTAGTGAAAATCACGACTTGGGAAAAGCCTCCGCGCAGTGTCGCGGGGGTGCCCGCGCTGCAGGGGAGGTGGTGAGGTATAGGGATGTGTCTGAACCTCGGGCTGCCAGGCTTCGCCCCCGGATGATGCCGGGTCGGGAACGGTGCCTGCGGCCAGTTCGTCAAGCATCCATGAATAGTTTTCCAACGTCTCCACAATCACATGGGTGACAATGCCCTCACGTTGCAAGCGGCCCTGTACTTTCATCAGACGTGTGGTGAAGACATCGCGCCGATGGCGCTCAAAAACATCTGACCAGACCACCAGATTGGCCGTCCCCGTTTCATCTTCCAGGGTAACAAAAACCACGCCCCTGGCGGTGCCCGGGCGCTGGCGGGCCAGGACCAGCCCGGCGACATGTACACGCTTGCCATTGGGGCAGGTTCGTAAATCTTTGTTTTGGATCAGGCCCTTTAAATGGGGGCGGAGGGGTTCCAGTGGGTGAGCTTTTAGGGAAAGCCGATGGCTTGAATAGTCTGCAACAATTTCTTCCCCTAAGGTCATTTGCGGCAACGTAACGGGTGTTTCCGGACCTTGATCAAATTCACCCATGGCATCAAACAGCGGCAACGGTTTGTCACCACCAATACTTTTGACTTTCCACAAGGCTTCACGCCGCGTCAGTCCCAATGACTGAAAGGCGTCGGCACGTGCCAAGGTGTTAAGTGCCCGACGACCGACACCCGCGCGCCGCCAAATATCAAAGGGATCCTGATAGCCATTGCCCCGGGCGGCAACGACCCAGTCTCCATCATCTGCGGGCAAGCCCTTAACCATGCGCAAGCCCAACCGAAGCGCATAGCCATTGATGTGGGATTCCAGTGTGCAATCCCAATCTGATGCGTTGACGTCGGCAGGTAAAACGGGAATGCCATGATTGCGGGCGTCCTGAACAATCTGTGCTGGGGCATAAAATCCCATGGGCTGCGAATTCAGCAAAGCACAGGCAAAGGCCGCCGGGTAATGACATTTCATCCAGGCCGAGACATAGACCAGAAGGGCAAAGCTGGCAGCGTGGCTTTCTGGAAAACCGTAGTCACCAAAACCTTCGATTTGTTTGAAACAGCGTTCGGCAAAATCCAACTCGTAGCCATTGCGCAACATGCCTGCAATGAACTTATCGCGAAGGGAGCCGATGGTTCCCACATGTCGAAATGTTGCCATGGCCCGGCGCAGTTGGTCTGATTCTGCTGGCGTAAATCCGGCTCCAACAATGGCGATTTTCATGGCTTGTTCCTGAAACAGGGGAACGCCCAGGGTTTTACCAAGGACCTGGCGTAAGCCTTCGGACGGATAGCTGACGTCTTCTTCCTTGTTGCGGCGGCGTAAATAAGGGTGGACCATACCGCCCTGAATGGGGCCTGGGCGGACGATGGCGACCTCAATCACCAGATCATAAAAGGTGCGCGGTTTCATGCGTGGCAAAAAAGACAGTTGGGCACGGCTTTCAACTTGAAAGACCCCAATGGCATCGGCTTCACAGAGCATATCGTAAGTCGCGGTGTCGTCCTGGGGGATGGTCGTCATATCGTAGGTGCGACCATAGTAGCTGCGGATCAGGTCAAAACATTTTCGAATGCAACTCAACATCCCCAACGACAGAACATCTACTTTCAACATACCCAATGTTTCCAGATCATCTTTATCCCATTGCACAACGGTGCGATCTTCCATGGAGGCATTTTCAATGGGGACAACGGCATCCAGTCGCCCGCGGGTGATGACAAGCCCGCCCACATGTTGGCCCAAGTGCCGGGGGAATCCGTGGATTTCTCGGGTTAATAAAAGAGTTTGTCGCAGCCGCGTGTCTTGGGGGTCCAGCCCCATATCCAGAAGGGATTGTTGCAGGGGAACGTCTTCGTTGAGCCAGCCGAAAGATTGAGAGGCAATCAGGGTAATCGTGTCTTCGTTTAATCCCATTGCCTTGCCGACATCGCGGATCGCGCCGCGGGTTCGGTAACGGCTGACAACAGCCGTCATGCCTGCCCGGTGGCGACCATATTTTTCATAGATGTATTGGATAACTTCTTCGCGGCGTTCGTGTTCGAAGTCGACGTCAATATCCGGCGGTTCACCGCGTTCGGAGGAGATGAAGCGCTCGAACAACAAATTCATTTGCACCGGGTCAATACTGGTGACGCCAAGCATGTAGCAGACGGCGGAGTTGGCGGCTGAGCCACGTCCCTGACAAAGGATCCCACGGCTGCGGGCGAACTTGACCAGATCGTAAACGGTTAAAAAGTAAGGGGCGAAATTCATTTGCTGGATCAGTGCCAATTCGTGCTCGAGCATCTTGCGGGTTTGTTCGGTGATGCCGCCGGGAGAGCGGTGCTTGGCACCCGCCCAAACCAGTTTTTCCAGCGTCACTTGTGTGCTGATGCCGGGCTCGGCGATTTCATCGGGATATTCATAGGCCAGTTCATCCAGCGAAAACGGGCAGGCATCGACGATCTCCAGCGATGCGGTCAGAGCATCGGGATAATCCAGGAACAGCTTTGCCATCTCATCAGGGCTTTTCAGATGCCGCTCGCCATTGCGCTGTGTTAGCAGGCCCGCATTGTCGATGGTTGTTTTTTCACGAACACAGGTCAAAACATCTGCCAAAGCCCGACGTTTGAAGGTGTGCATCAACACGTCATTGGTTGCCAGCAGGGGGATCTCAATATGATGGGCCAACTCTGCCAGATGGTGCAGGCGTTGCGCATCAAGACCGGTTTTTAAATGGGTGGCCGCCAGATAAAGGCGATTGGGGAAAGCCTGCTGCAAGGTGGTCAATTGAAAACAAAAAGCGTCGTTCAGTTGATCGGGCGCCAAGGCAATGAGACGCAACTCCTGCCCCCAATCGAGGACATCTTGCTGGTAAAGCGTACATTGCCCTTTTTCAGCGCGCCTGCGTCCTAAGGTAATGAGCTGCGATAACCGACCATAGGCATCGCGGTTTTCAGGGTAAGCAATCAGACTGGCCCCGTCGTCCAAATCGAGGCGGGCGCCGACCAGCAAGCGAACGCCCTGTTCTTTTGCGGTCTTATGTGCCCGAACAATACCAGCCAGTGTGTTACGGTCGGCGATGCCAATGGCTGTCAGCCCAAGCTCTTTAGCCCTGGTAATCAGCTCGTCTGCATGGCTGGCCCCTTCAAGAAACGAAAAATTACTAACCGTTTGTAATTCTGCATATAAGCGGGGTCTTGCGCTGGCATCAGGCAAACAGGCCATGTAGATACCAGCGGTTTTTATTGTGCTGAATTTCCCGGAAAATCCAGTAGTGCTGTCCGGTTTCAACCTGCACCCGATAATAGTCCCGCGCCCCTTGTTTCCAGTCAGGGTCCTGTCGCCACCAGTTGGCAGAAATACGTTCCGGCCCCCAGGCCCGCTTGACATGATGATCCTGTCCCTCGCAATGAATATTTGTAGGAGCATGGTCTTCTGTGCTTTGGGCAAAGTTGAACAACGGTTGGGGGGATTTCAAAAGTTGTATCGGGCGCTCTGGCATGGGGGGCCAGTGCGGTGCTTTGGTTTTGAGATGAATTTCAGAAACCGGTTGCCAGTTCTGTGCCCGTTCGGGCAAATGGCTTGCGACGGGTTGCAGCACACCTATGGTTTTTTCACCCAAGCGATTTTCCAGATTATCGATCAGGGCGGACAGATTGCCGGCAGGTTTTTTCGGGGGCTCGGTCTGTTGCAAATGTAGCGTGATGCCGTCTTGTCGGGGCGTAAAGGGCTCAACAAGAGGCGCACTCAGTTCCATGGCGTCAATGCCATGACGGGGTTCGATCTGATTGAGTTTCTCCTGAAATAAATGGAACAGATGGTCCGGAGTCCGGTTTGGACTGGCGGTGCCAATTTCGAGATATTGCGCCGTGTTATCGGCGCGGATGCAATTCAGTATTAAACGACGGCAACCTTGATCTGTCGCTTCCAGGTGCAGACACAGCCGCTCCAGCAGCACCTGGACGGCGCCGGCAATAGAAGCGGCTGTGCCAATTGGTTCGGGGAAACGGAGCTGTTCGCGCAAAGGTTTTTTATGGGGGCGCGGTGCGATGGGGTCGGGGCTCAGGCCCAAAATTTTATCAAGCCGTCCCGCCAGTTCCAGTCCGTAACGTGATGCCAGTGCGGAGCGGGGCAAGGTGTAAAGATCGCCCAGATGCTTTAATCCCATCAGACGTAAACTTTCGAGGGTGCCAGAATCCATGCGCAGGGCCGCAACGGGTAAAGCCCGCAAGGCATCGGATGTTCCATGCGGGGGGGCAATGGTTTGTTGGTTCATAAAACGGGCCAGAGCCCAAGCTGCTCCCGGGGTGTCTGCAATCGCCCCCTGACAGGAAAACCCGAACTGGTGCAGGGCATGAACGCCACCTTTCAACATCGGCGCTTCCCCGTCAAATAAATGGGCGCAGCCGGTGATATCCAAAATCAGTCCATCGTTGCCATCAATCGCCAGACTGGGTGAATAACGGCCGGCCCAATTGGCCAGACGTTCCATTAAGGCCATATCCGCACCCGGATCATCATCACGCACATCAAGGCTGCTGCAGATGGCCCGCGCTGTTGCCAGCACCATGCCGGGCTGTAACCCCTGGCGTTCGGCGGCGCTGTTTACACAAACCAGACTGACCCTGTTTTGAGCGCGGCGGGTCAGGGCAAGCGGGTGCGTGATGGGTTCTGATTCCATACGGTTCAGCCGATCAATGGACAGATGCGGTAGATACAGGGCCATGTAACGTTTATGAAGAGGTTTGGTCATACTTAAACTCCTGTCGTCTTGCTGATTGCAGGTGCGGGTGTGTGGGTTGGCTGGGGTGCAGGGACCAGCTTGCGCTGCTGGCATTACGTAATTTTAAAAGCCGAATATGCCAAAGTGGTTGTGCGTGCGTGGTGATATTTGGCACGGGACTGACATGCCAGCGGCTGGTCAGAGTGCTTGGGCTGAGCGGCCCGGTGGTTTCAGGTGACGTGTGGCGCCCGGTCAGGATTAATCCCAGGGTCTTTCCCCGTTCCGCCGCCAGTTGCAGGCGGCGGCTGGCGGTTATGCTTAAAGGGGCTGTCGGCTCGCCAATGACCGCGTCAACAGCGCCGGAACGTAATCCTTCCTCCAGTCCCCACAACAGGTCTTTCGGGGTGCTTGTGTAAGCAATGAACCACTGTTCCACATGGCAGCCGATGGCTTTCAGGGCGGGGGCATAAAGCCGGGTCGGTTCTGTCTTTGCTCGTAACCACAAGACTGGGCCTGATAAATGGGTGAGGAGGCGTGCCGCAAATCCATGCGCCAGTGGGCCGCTGATTTCATGAACCGCACCTAAAGCCAGCCCGCCATCGGGTAGGTCTTGGTCAATTGCCGGAAACCCCGTGGCGACCTGCTGTGGTCTGCCAGAACCTTCCGTGCCGCGTTCAATATCGGCAATCGCCCGACGCAAGGCCTCGATCTGGGCGTCTTCGGGCCGTGTGGCATCGGCGCGGGGCAAAGGGTCTAAGGGGGACAGAACCACAGATTCGGCGCTCCTTTTTGGGGTTTCCAGCAATTGTTCTCAATTTTGTTCTTGTTATGTTCTAATTATTAAATCCCCCCTCGTCAATCATTTGAATCAAAGTCCTTTCAGGGAGCAGGTTTTGGATCTGGCTCCCTTATGGCTTTTCAGTCGCCAACTGGGTATTCTTGTGATGCCGGTTGCATAACAAGAAAGATAAAAATCATGAACCTGTCATCATCTACCTATCAAATTATCCGCGGCGGTATCGTGCTCGATGTCGACAACAAGACCTCGGCGCCAATGGATATCCTGCTTGAAGGGGACCGGTTCCTTGAAATCGGCCCGCCGGGCATGGAAGCCCCCGCCGCAGCAACCCTTATTGATGCCCGTGACCGACTGCTCATGCCCGGTTTGGTGAACGCGCATACCCACGGCCATGCCAGCCTTGGGAAAGGAACGGGCGACAAGTGGTCACTGGAATTGCTTCTTAATGCGCTTCCCTGGGTCGGTGGGGGTTTTACTCTGGAAGATAAATATACAGCAGCGTCTTTGAATGCGGCCGAAATGGTGCTCAAGGGGTGTACCGCTGCCTATGATATGTATTTTGAGTTCCCGACACCATCGATGGAAGGGCTGGAAACGGTCGGGCGGGCCTACAGTGATATCGGTCTGCGCGTTGTGCTGGCGCCAATGATGGCAGATACAACGCTCTATCAAGCCATACCCGGTTTAATTGATGCCCTGCCGGAACCGCACCGCAGCCACGTGCAGAAAATCAGCGCTGCGACGGCCGAAGATCATTTAAAGGTCTGCGATCAGGTGCTGAAAGATTGGGCCTTCAATCGTGATCAGGTCCGTCCCGCTTTGGGGCCGACAATCCCCCTGCATTGCAGCGACGCCTTTATTCGGGAATGCCGGGATATGGCCAAAGCTTATGATGTCAGCCTGCAGATGCATCTGGCAGAATCAAAAACCCAGGCCGTTGCCGGCATTGCCCGCTATGGAAAAAGTCTGACAGCCCATCTGGAAGATCTGGATTTTCTAAGCCCCCGCTTTACAGGCGCCCATGGCATCTGGCTGGAAGAAGACGACCTGAAACGTCTTGCAGATCACGGTGCCAACATCGCTCATAACCCGGCCAGTAATCTTCGCCTGGGCTCCGGTATCGCGCCTGCTCGCCAAATGATCAATTTAGACGTTGGCCTCGGTATTGGTACCGATGGATCGGCTTCATCCGATAACCAGAATATGTTTGAAGCCATGCGCACCGCCTCCTATGTGTCGCGGGTTGCTGACGCGAACCCTGAGGACTGGTTAGGGACCTGGGATGTCTTGAAAGCCGCAACATCCGGCGGCGCAAAAGTGCTGGGAATGGCCGATTTAATTGGTCGAATAGCCCCAGGATATAAAGCGGATATGGTGTTCCTGGACCTTGATAACATCAATTTCATTCCTCTGAACAATGCCGCCAATCAAATTGTGAACTGTGAAGATTCCAGCGCCGTCGATAGTGTGATGATCGGCGGTCGGATGGTTTTGGCAGAACGAAAATTCACAGACTTTGATTATGCCGGGTTGCGGCACAAAGCGGAATCGGCGGCACGGCGTATTGAGAATGCCAACGGGGGGACAAAAGACCGGATGGAAGCGATGGCCAGTTTTGTTTCCCATCATTGCATTGGTTTGGCCTGCCAACATAGCGGTGCCGAACGCCGCGTTGTGGGCTGAAAAATCGAGGTTTAGGGCCCTGTGTATTTTGTAACACGTGTTAACAAGGTTTTCGCAATTCAGTTATTTGGATGAAACATCTATCAGGTACATTGATCCTTGTCAGAGGTACACCTCCTCCTGTAGCGCGTTTCCCCAAACGCCCCCTCTGACACCCCTGTTAGACTTGCCGGACCAAAAGGGTCCGGCATTTTTTTTATGCGATTTGAAAAAGACGGCAGGGTTTGTATCGTTCATGACCTTGGGGGACTTTTTATTCGACATAAATTCGGTGGCGGATTATATGGGTGGCTCACAATTCATCAGGAGAAGCCCCATGAACCAGCTGTCACCGGAAGAGATCGCCACCCAAATTTTAAACGCCCGGCGTGATCATGTGGCCTGGGACCCGGCAGATACTCAGCCGCTGGCACATCTGGATGATGTCTATGCGGTTCAGGATTTGGTCACTGAGCAGCTGGGGCGGGGCATTGGGGCCTGGAAGACGTCGCCGATGGACCCGGGTGAACTCCCTTTCGCCGGCCCGATATATGCCGATGAAATCTATGCGACGGGCGTCAAAATTCCGGCTTCAAATTTGTTTGTGATCGGGATTGAAGGTGAAATTGCCTTTCGTTTGAATAAAGATTTGCCGGCCCGCGCCGCGCCCTATACCCGTGAAGACATTCTGGACGCGATTGAAGAAATGCTGCCACTCATTGAAGTCGTGGATACCCGCATGGTTAATGGCATGGAGCAGGATGCGACATTTAAAATGGCGGATAACCAGTCAAATGCGGGGATTGTGATTGGCGCTGGCGTCAAGGGTTGGGAAGCCGTGAATGCGACAACGGTTGACGTGCATTTGACCGCAAATGGCAAACCCCTTCATTCCGGCAAAAGCACAAGCCCGATTGAGGACATGTTTGATTTGATGGCCGGAACAGTTAACGTCTGTGCGGCGCGAAATCGTCCGATCCGGGCGGGTGATATCATCACCACCGGATCCTGCACGGGCATCGAATTTGTTGAGCCGGGTGCTGAAGTGGTGCTGGAGTTTCCAGGGATTGGCCGGGTAGAGGTTTCATTCCCTGTTGGTTGATTGGGCTTTCAGCCGAACTTGTGCTGGCACGGATAGGCGAACTTGCCACAATGCCGACAAAACCTGACAAAATAGGTCACAACTCCGCCATAATCGCTTGTCATATCTTGATCCTGCGCCTTATGACCCTCACTATACATGTCAGGGTATGTGTTTTGCTTTAAGAAGGATGACTTAATGCGTCGTGTTATTGCTATATGTGTGACTTTTCTGATGTCGATTGGTGCTGCTCACGCGGCAGATATGCCCAGCGCCCATGGCATGGCCATGCACGGGGACCTGAAATACCCGCCAGACTTTAAGCATTTTGACTACGTGAACCCCAATGCGCCAAAAGGCGGCATGGTTCGCTTGGGCGCACAAGGCACCTTTGATACTTTCAACAGCTTTATTACCAAAGGAAACCCCGCTGGGGGGCTCGGGCTTTTGTACGATAATCTGACGGTGAAATCCGCGGATGAGGCGTTTACCGAATATGGTCTGTTGGCAGAAACAGTGCACATGCCCGAGGACCGTTCCTGGGTCGCTTTTACGCTGCGTAAGGAAGCCCGTTGGCATGACGGCGTGCCGGTGACAGTGGAAGATGTCATCTGGACCTTTAATACCTTGATCGAAAAAGGCTCACCATTTTACCGGTTCTATTACGGCAGTGTTTCAGACGTTGTGAAGACCGCAGAGCGAACGGTGCGGTTCAATTTCAAGCCGGGTGAAAACCGTGAATTGCCTCTGATCATTGGTCAGTTCACGATTTTGCCGAAACACTATTGGGAAGGTCGAGATTTTGCTAAAACAACGCTCGAACCTCCTTTGGGCAGCGGTCCCTATAAAATTGAAAAGTTTGACGCCGGGCGCTCGATTACCTTAAAGCGCGTCGAGGACTGGTGGGGCAAGGATTTACCCGTCAACAAAGGCCTCTATAACTTCGACCGTATCCGCTATGATTATTATCGGGATGGGACCATTGCGCTGGAAGCCTTTAAAGCAGGAGAATTTGATTATCGGGCTGAAAATTCTTCGAAAGCCTGGGCGACCGCTTACAACATTCCCTATGTTAAAGATGGATTAATTAATAAAGAAGAGATCAGTCACGACCGCTCTTCCGGCATGCAGGGTTACGTTTACAATACCCGGCGCGACATTTTTAAAGACAAGGCCGTTCGCCAGGCATTGGCCTATGCCTTTGATTTTGAGTGGTCGAACAAGAACCTGTTTTATGGCCAATATACTCGAACCCGCAGTTATTTTGATAACTCAGAACTGGCGGCGACCGGGTTGCCCGGTGCTGATGAACTGGCATTACTGGAACCTTACCGCGGGCGCATTCCAGATGAAGTCTTTACCCAGGAATATAACCCGCCGTTCAATGAGCAGGCTGGCAAAATTCGCAAAAATTTAAGAACCGCATCCAAAATATTGAAAGATGCCGGATGGATCATCAAAGATAAAAAGCGGGTGAATGAAAAGACCGGCGTTGAACTGAAATTTGAAATTATGCTGGGGAGTCCGATCTCCGAGCGTATTGTTTTGCCTTTTGCTAAAAACCTCGAGCGTCTGGGCGTGACGGCAACCATCCGAACAGTTGATCCATCGCAGTATCAGCGTCGAATGGAAACCCGTGATTTCGATATGGTGATTGGTGGTTTTGGTCAGTCATTATCACCAGGCAACGAACAACGCGCTTTTTGGGGATCGAAAGCAGCCGATTTGGACGGTAGCCGAAATTCGATTGGTATTAAGGATCCGGTGATTGATGAATTGATCGAAAAAGTGATTGCCGCGCCCAGCCGTAAAGAACTTGTTACCGCGGTAAAAGCGCTGGACCGGGTCTTGCAATGGGGCTACTGGCTGATTCCGAATTTTCATTCGACCTATGACCGCATTGCTTACTGGAACAAGTTTGGTCGTCCTGCCATAACGCCAACAGAGGGAAATCAGTTCCTTTCCTGGTGGGTCGATCCGAAAAAAGAAGAGTTGCTCAAAAGCAAGCTGTCCTCGGCGCAATAGGTAAAAGACACTATTATGTACGCCTACATCATTCGCCGACTGCTTTTGATCATCCCGACATTGCTCGGAATTATGATCATTAATTTCGCCGTGGTTCAAATCTTGCCCGGCGGCCCTGTCGAGCAAATGATCGCGCAATTAACAGGCAATGATGTGAGTGTGACCGCGCGGGTTGGCGGTGACGCCGGATCAGAAACGGGTGCGCAGTCGCAAGCGCCGCAGGCAGGAAAAGATGCCGGATTATCGAGCCGCTACCGTGGTGCACAAGGTTTGCCACCTGACCTGATCGCCTCCATTGAGAAGCAGTACGGCCTGGATAAACCGGCGCATGAGCGGTTTGTACTGATGATGAAGAATTACATTACCTTTGATTTTGGGGATAGCTTTTTTCAGGACCGCAGTGTTATCCAACTGGTCATCGATAAAATGCCAGTTTCCATTTCATTGGGGTTGTGGACGACCTTGCTGGTCTATCTGATCTCGATCCCACTCGGCATTGCCAAGGCCGTGCGAGATGGGTCGAAATTTGATGTTTGGACATCGGGGCTGGTCATCTTTGGCAACGCCGTTCCCGGGTTCTTGTTTGCGATTTTATTAATCATTCTGTTTGCGGGGGGGCGGTACCTTGACTGGTTCCCGCTGCGCGGTTTGACCTCCCCAAATTTTGATGAGCTTAACAGCTTTCAAAAAGTCATTGATTATTTTTGGCATATGGCGCTGCCGTTGTTGTCGATGATCATCGGCGGGTTTGCCGGATTGACGATGCTAACCAAAAATTCGTTCATTGAAGAAATCAATAAACAATATGTCCTGACCGCGCGAGCCAAGGGTTTGACGCAGCAGGCCGTTTTATATGGACATGTTTTTCGCAACGCCATGATGATTATCATTGCGGGCTTCCCTGCTGCCTTCGTTGGCATTTTGTTTACCGGATCGATGTTGACCGAAATTATTTTCTCGCTCGATGGTTTGGGGTTATTGGGTTTTGAAGCCGCCTTGAAACGCGATTATCCGGTGATGTTTGGGACGCTCTATTTCTTTACGTTATTTGGCCTGTTGCTAGGGATTCTAAGCGACCTGATGTATCACATTGTTGATCCACGCATTGATTTCGAGTCACGAGATGTCTAGTCCCTTACGCACAGATCGGTTCTTGGGCCTACCCATCACGGCTATCACCCGCCGTCGGATAGATAATTTCCAACGCAACCGTCGGGGCTTTTGGTCATTCTGGATTTTCTCATTTCTGTTTCTTGTCTGTCTCTTTGCTGAAGTGATCGCGAATGATAAACCATTGATGGTGGTCTATGACGGGGGGCTGTATGCCCCGGCATTTTTTGAATATGCAGAAACGACATTTGGCGGAGAATTTGAAACCGAAGCTGATTACCGTGATGAATTTGTCATTGAGTTAATTGAAGATAAAGGCTGGATGATCTGGCCGCTGGTTCCGTTTAGCTACGATACCGTTAATCAGGATTTGGCTGTCCCCGCGCCGGCCCCGCCCAGTGCCGTCAACTGGCTGGGCACTGATGATCAGGGGCGCGATGTGCTGGCGCGGACGATCTATGGGTTTCGTATATCCGTTTTATTCGGATTAACGCTAACGCTGGTGAGTGCGGCCGTTGGAATTTCGATTGGGGCTTTTCAAGGGTTTTATGGCGGACTTCTCGATTTGTTGGGGCAGCGGTTCATGGAAATCTGGGGCGGTATGCCAATGCTCTATTTGCTGATCATTATGGCCAGCGTGATCACGCCGAACTTCTGGTGGTTGTTGGGTCTGATGCTTTTGTTTAGCTGGATGGGATTTGTCGGCGTGGTGCGCGCCGAATTCTTAAAAGCGCGCAATCTGGATTTTGTGCGGGCGGCGAAAGCTCTGGGTGTTTCTGACCTCAAGATTATTTTCAAGCATGTGCTGCCCAACGCCATGGTTGCGACAATCACGTTTATGCCCTTCACGCTCGCAGGTTCTATTACGACGCTTACCGCACTCGACTTTTTAGGCTTTGGATTGCCGGTGGGCTCACCGTCACTCGGCGAATTGCTAAACCAGGGAAAGGCGAATTTAACGGCACCATGGTTGGGCATCACCGGCTTTGTTGTTATTGCCGCCATGCTGAGCCTGCTTGTTTTTATGGGTGAAGCGGTGCGCGATGCTTTTGACCCACGGAAGGTCTATCGATGAGTTCACTTCTTGAAATCGAAAATCTGTCGGTGACGTTTGGTCAGGGCGAAAGCGCTGTTGATGCGGTACGGGGTGTTAGCCTGAAAATCGATAAAGGCGAAACCGTGGCGCTGGTCGGGGAATCGGGTTCTGGTAAATCGGTAACGGCCCTTTCCGTTATGCAGTTGCTTCCCTATCCCCTGGCTCACCACCCGGCTGGCAGTATTCGCTTTAACGATGAAGAACTGGTCGGCTTGCCTGACAATCAAATGCGATTGCTGCGCGGCGAGCAGATTGCGATGATTTTTCAGGAACCGCTGAATTCCCTGAACCCGCTTCACTCCATCGAAAAACAAATCTCTGAAGTGTTGTTCTTGCATAAAAAAATGACCCCGAAACAAGCTCACGAACGGGTCGTTGAATTGTTGACACTGGTCGGTCTATCCGAAGCCGTCGCGCGGCTCAATGCCTTGCCGCATGAATTCTCCGGAGGACAGCAACAACGCATCATGATTGCCATGGCATTGGCGAATGATCCTGATTTGCTGATTGCCGATGAGCCGACAACGGCACTGGATGTCACCGTGCAAGCGCAAGTCCTGAAACTTTTGAAGGAAATTCAGGCGAAACTTGGCATGGCAATTCTGTTTATCACTCATGACTTGGGGATCGTGCGAAATGTCGCGGATCGGGTCTGTGTCATGAACGATGGTTTAATTGTTGAGCAAGGACCTGTTACGAAAGTCTTTGATACGCCATCCCATGACTACACACGACACTTGCTGGCATCAGAACCAAAAGGCGAGCCCGATAACGCGGACCCCGCAGCACCTGATATGATCACGGGCGACAATGTGAAGGTCTGGTTCCCGATCAAGAAAGGGGTGCTTCGGCGCACGGTTGGCTATGTCAAAGCTGTCGATGGAATCACGGTTCACATCCGCGAAGGACAGACGCTGGGCGTTGTCGGCGAGAGTGGTTCTGGAAAGTCGACGTTGGGACGGGCCTTGATCCGACTGGATCGCAGTGAGGGGGCAATCAGGTTTCAGGGTCAGGACATTCACGAGATGGATGGTGCGGATTTGCGACCGCTACGCCGGGAAATGCAAATCGTTTTCCAGGACCCCTACGGTTCACTCAGTCCTCGTTTGTCGATCGGACAAATTATTGAAGAAGGTCTGCTGGTGCACGGGCTGGGCGGCGACGCGACAGAACGGCGACAATTGATCGACGATGTTTTGCGCGAAGTTGATTTGGACCCGGATGTGCAAGATCGCTACCCCCATGAATTTTCAGGCGGCCAGCGCCAGCGTATCGCGATCGCCCGGGCTTTGGTTCTCAGACCCAAGTTTATTGTTCTGGATGAACCAACCAGCGCGCTCGATATGTCCGTGCAAGCGCAAATTGTTGAGCTGCTCCGGGACCTGCAGAAAAAGCACAACCTGGCCTATCTATTCATCAGTCATGACTTGAAAGTTGTCCGCGCCGTCAGTCACGACATCATCGTCATGAAAGGTGGCAAGGTCGTCGAAAGTGGCACTGCGGCACAGGTCATGGACAACCCGCGCGAGCCCTATACGCAAGCCCTGATGGCGGCAGCATTTGAGTTGAAGGCGGACGAAAGCGGCATTGTGCATACCTGAGGGCAAGGTGTGTCTATGAACTGTCAATCAATAGAAACCGGTCGCGGACAGCAGACGAATACATTGATGTTAATCCAATATTTCTGAATTTGGAACGCCTGCTGACCGGTGTAAATCGTCGGTGAACGCATTTCGAAGAGAGTTCCCAAAACTAGCAAAATCTTTATGCCCCCACGTTGTACTGCTATACCAAATGGGCCTGTACTTTTTGCTATTCCTTGAGGCGGCCAGACTGAGGTCGTTATCAAATTGCCGACCCCATTCGACGGGAACATCCAGCGCAATGGCATAAGGCAAATAGGTTTCAAACAAATCTGAAGATATATGAGGTGCTTTCTGCTGAGCCAGCTTGTGAACTTCGGAAACTGACAAATATAATCGAAACCCCTCTATCTGATCCATCAATTTGCGGCCTTTTTGGCTGGGGGTTTTCAGCAGATATAAGAAGAGTGGTGTTAACATGAAGCTGGCAAAGATCAGGAAGGCCTCGATCATGGAAAATTCAAATGCAAGAAATTTGATGCCATAGAATTCAACCAGCCAAAACGGTATGGTGAACGCCGTTGACGCAAGCGCTGGCACCAGCCTGCCAGGGTTGTTTTGGAAATTTCTCCATATTTTGTAGGCGCGTATGCTTATCCCTGCGCAACCAAATGTCCAGGCACCAAACGCCAGTGCAATAAGGTCCATCCCCGCTGCATCTGACGCGAATGAGACAGCAACAGCCACCAGGCAAATCGATAATAGCGCTCCGATCATGAGATGGGATCGGTTTGTCTGAAACATGACATCGTCCAGATCCAGATCCATCGACATTTTCATGCGTATACGGGCTTTGCTTAATTGGTCTCTGTATCTTGGCGTTATATCCAGAGCGCTATTCTTCATAAAAAGAGCGTTCATCATTTCTTGTTCGCCAGCAGATAACCGCTTCGTATTCCACGGCTGCTTTTCTAAACGAAAGCCGCCATAAGTTTCCTGAATCTGTAATGCACCTTTAACAGCCAACCCAATAATCGCCACAGAGAACGTCTTGTCAGTGAAACTTTGGTTCAGCAAGTAGTGCGCGCCGGCTGGCGTTAATCCTTTGGGAGGGTGGAATAAGGGAACAATCACGCCTCCTTTTGGGTCACGGCCAATCCGATCCCAGACAAATATATAGTAGCCGAGGATGATCAGAAAACCGATTGCACAAAACAATTAGCCTCTCCTTAATCAACCGAGATTGGGTGTGTGTGGCGAAATCTAAAACCCACCGCCACCGCCGCCGCCGCCGCCGCCACCAGAAAACCCTCCGCCACCGCTTCCTGCACTGCTTCCGCTGTTTGGTGCAGTTGATGAAGATGTGAGAGCGTCAGAGAATGCGTTCTCAAGTTTATCTCCGAGCCGTGTTGGATTGCCCACATCCCAGTCAGAACCGGAATACCAGTCCGGGTGATAGCCTTGTTTTCCGGTAACGCTTGCATTTTGCAGCGTGTCACTAAATTTCTGACACCATAAGTGGCCGACGCCCAGGGCAAGGGCATAGGGCAAATAGGCTTCAAACCGCTCTGGTGTTTTTTCAGGAGGATGTTTGAAATTCATCAGGTCTTTTTCAGCAACGGAAAGATAGAGTTTAAATCCTTCGACCTGATCCTTTAGTCTCTGGCCTTTGAGCGTTGGGGCTTTTAAGAGAAAGCGAAAAAGCGGTGTCAGGACAAAGGTCAACAACAGTGCGATCATAATCGGTATCGGAACCACGTCTTTAAAATGCGCAAAGATATTTATGCCAAAGGCAATAACCAATGATAAAGCGATGACCTGACCTAAAATTTTCCCAAGTTTCCCAGTCCGTTTCCAGACCGCGACAGCTTTGAGAGAAATGTTCGTGCAGATAAAGCTCCAAAGTGCGGCGCCTAACGCAAGGACCAACCCTGCATCTGCAAGGGATGTTAGAAAAAACAGGCCAGAGACATTAGCCAACGTTAAGCCTGTCCCCCAAAGCAGATATTTTCTGTTGCTGCGATAGACAACACCTTCAAGTTCCGCAGCCAGTTTTTGTTCAAGACGCCCAAGCGCCGCTCCGATGATTTCATGGTTGTCGGTGTGCAAGAGCAGTTCGTTTTTTGAGGAAAAAAACGTTTCCAGCATTGCTCCTTCACCGACGGACAGGTTTTTAGGTAACCAGGGTTTTTTCTTAAGCACATAGGTCCCATCACGATCTTCAATAGTGAGGGCGCCTTTTACCGCGAGGCTAACAACGGCCGCCGAGAAGGCTTTATTACTAAAGCCCATATTCAAAACACTGTGTGATGCCGCAGGCGCCAGCTCTTTGGGGGGCTCAAATAACGGGATGACGGCGCGAGACACCGGGTCACGACCGACTTTCATCCAAACAGCCATATAGTAGCCAAAGACAATTAGTAATCCAAGTACCGCAACGCCAACCTCGCCACCAATACGGTCCATGGCGCTCTCAATGCCCGAAGGCTCTGGCTGATTTACAAAACCTTTTGGCCATGCCACCGCGACCGTTAAGCCTTCGCCCGGAGACAAGGGGGTTGTCGTTGAAAACCGGGGGCTACCGTCCGAGGCTATGGTGTTGGTATAATTTTGATCATTCGCCCCGGTTGGCCCGGTGTAACCGTATTGTTGTAAGACTCTGGCACCAGCTGGCAATTGGACAACCGCATGAGCCTGCAATATGGGGAAGGACCATTTATTACCGGTCACGTTCCAGTAGATTTCGTCAAACTCGGGAAAGAAACCAATCTGGTTATCTGTTTTATATATCAACTCAAATGTATAAATGCCGGGGGTAATGTTTTTATCCCGGTTGCCCATATAAACCCGCTGACTTTCGGAACTCTTTTCAAGCCAGTAGTTAATCGTTTGGTTGTTTCGACGTACGCCTAAGACTTCAAATCCGGTGAGCGTCTTGTTGCCAGATTTATTTTTACGGATGGTCGGAAAATCTCTGAGTATCCCACGCTTGATCCGATTGCCTGTTGCCCGGACCTGGATGGTTTCCGTGACGGTAAGTGTTGCATCGCCATGGATTTGAATGCGGCTCTCGAAATTGAGGATTTCCTCACTTGCGGCCCGGCTGTCTGTTGTGGTGAAGATCAGCGCAAAAGCAATAGCGCCGATGGCAAGGAGCTTATTCATTTGGTGGCGACCCGTTACTTAAAAGAAATTTCGGGGACGGCCCGCTCATCGGGGTTGGTAAGTTCAAAAAACTCCGCTGTCTGGAACTGAAATTGATTGGCAATGACGTTGGAGGGAAACTGTTCAATCAGGATATTTAAATTGCGGACCGACCCGTTGTAATACCGCCGCGCCATCTCAATTTTATTCTCGGTATCCTGGAGTGTATTCTGAAGGTCCAGAAAATTTTCATTCGCCTTGAGGTCTGGATAATTCTCCGCAACGGCAAACAAACGGCCCAAGGCCATTCCCAATAGTCCTTCGGCCTGGCCACTTTCCGCTGGATTTCCAGCGTTCATGGATTGCGAACGAAATTGGGTGACGTTTTCAAGAATTTCTTTCTCGTGCCCCATATAACCTTTGACGGTTTCCAAGAGGTTTGGGATCAGATTCGCCCTAAGTTTCAATTGGACGTCAATGCCGCTCCACGCTTCCTCAACCATGTTTTTCAAGCGAACAAGCTTGTTATAGACGCTTATGCCCCAAAGAATAATCAGTCCAAGGATCACAACGATCCCAATTAAAATTTCCATCAATGTGCTCTCTACCTAAAAACTGGAAACACCATACTGCCGAAAGAAAATTGGCATTACAACGATGGCGATAAATCAATTGGATCTTTTTCCAAGCCAGGAAAGGACGCATCCGTCTATTGTTTGTCATCCGGAAGTGTCGGGTTTTTCTCCAGCACGGCCGTGTAGAGTTGTTTGCTGGATGCCCCCATATTGCCCAAGGGTAAAAAGGGCGCTTTGGATTTATCGCCGCGTCGGCGCTGGATCATGCGAATGGCGGTAATGATCAGCAGAGTCGTGTTGATTAAAATGATGAAATACAGAAACCCTTTCGCACCAAAAAGCGCCATGGCCTGAGCCGAGACGGTCGGGCCAAGGCTGGCGCCAATTCCATAGGCAATGAGCAGACCGGCTGCGATTTGTACGCGCATATCAGGGTCGGCCAGATCATTAACCTGTGATGCGGACAGGGGATAAACCGCAAAACTGAAGCCCCCATAAAGCGCCGCCAGAAGGATGAAGGTGGTAATCGGTTGACCCATTGCCCAGATTAATGCTCCGGCTGTTATTGCAGTGCCAAATGCGGAAAAAATAAGCACGGTACGCCGGTCTATTTTGTCGGACATGCGCCCAATGGGGAACTGCAAGACCATGCCACCCATAATGGCGGCCGCCATAAAGCTGGAGACTTCTGCAATCGACAAGCCAACGCTTTTCGCAAAGACGGCCCCCATTCCATTTAAAGACGAATTCGTGAGTCCGGCTGAAATCGTACCAATGACGCCCACCGGCGAGATCGCGAATAGTGTCTTGAATTTCAGTCGCTCTTGCGAAACCGGTTTGGGGGCAATCGAGCCGCTCAGTAAAATCGGAACCAGCGCTGATGAATACACCATGGAAGCGATGACAAAGAGCTGGAACTGGGCCGGGTCGCCAATCAGCATCATAAATTGCCCGAGACCCTGGCCCAGATAATTGGTGATCATATACAGCGACAGGACTTGCCCCCGCATTTGATTGGTGGCGCGTTCATTAACCCAGCTTTCAACAACCATGATCATCCCGGCCATACAAAAACCGGCGATAAACCGCAAAATAAACCAGGTAATGGGGTCAACGTGTAGAACGTGCGCCAGGACGGCGATCGACATAATAGAGGCGAAGGCCGCGAAGGCACGAATATGGCCGACCGCGCTGACAACCCGAACGGCCATTAAGGCCCCCGTTAACATGCCGACAAAAAAACCGGACATGATAAATCCGGTAATGCCGGTCGAGAACCCTTCCAACTGACTTCGAAGGCCCAAAAGGGTCCCCATCATCCCGTTGCCGAGCAAAAGCAATCCGTAGCTGAGCAGCAAGGACAAAATGGATTTAACGGAATTCCACATAACAGGCTGTGTTCCAATGGCATTAAGGAGGGGCCATCGATCTCATAGCGCGTAAAGGGGGCTTCATAAAGGAAATTTGCCGGGTATGTCGACCGCGCAACCGCCTTGCTTTTGATGCTTAAAGTCGGCTGCTCAGCAGTTTTATTCCGGCGAAGGCAAAGAACGCGCCCAGTGCCGCTTGTATCCAGCGCCGCGCTTTCGCATAAATTTGGACCATAAACGGCGTTGAAAAGGCAACCGCGTAGAGACAGTGAATGGTGACGGAAAAGAAGCCAGTGCCGAGAATAATCAAGGCTCCAACCCACCAGGGCGCATCGGTTTGCAAACCCAGTGAAACGATGGCGACCCAGGCCATTGCGGCTTTCGGGTTGGTCATTTGCACAAGCAGGCCGCGTTGGTAATAGCCCATCAAGCTCCTGTTGCCGCCCGCAAGTTTTCGTGCCTCCATGTCCTGTGATGTGGCGGCAGACCGGAACGATTTATAAGCCAGCCACAAAAGATATAGCCCGCCGGCAATTTTAATGATCAGCAGCGCCGATGCATAAGCGGTAAGCAGGGCGGATAGGCCGACAACGGTTAACGTCGCCCAGCATAGCGAGCCACAGGAGACACCAAGAGCCAGCGCAATCCCGGATTTCCGGTCTACGCTGATCGAGGTTCCAATGACCGCCAGAATGTTCGGGCCGGGGCTCAAAATCGAAAGCAGGAACGCCGAATAGGCCAGAAGAAGGCCTGGTAGATATAATTCTAGCTGCTCCATAAGGCGGCTCCTCGAAAGTTGTGCATTTATAAAACGGTATATATGCCATATTGCAAAGTTTTAATGCTTCGCTTAGCATCGAACTATGAAAGAAGGTCCAGACATCGCATTGCTTGGCTCTCTGATCGGCGATCCGGCGCGTGCCAATATGCTGAGCGCGCTCACCAGTGGCAAAGCGCTGACCGCCAGCGAGCTTGCGGGTGAAGCCGGGGTGACCCTGCAAACCGCCAGTTCACATTTGGCGAAAATGGAAGCGGGGGCGCTGATCCGTCGCCGCAAGCAGGGGCGGCACCACTATTTTTCATTGGCTGGCGAAGACGTCTCTGATGTGCTCGAAGCGATGATGGGCTTTGCCGCCAAACATGGGGCCTTGCGAACTCGAACAGGTCCGAAAGATCCGGCGCTTCGCAAGGCGCGTGTCTGTTATAATCATCTGGCCGGTGAATATGGCGTTCGTATGTTCGATAGTCTGTTGCAACACCGCTACGTGCAACAAAAGTCATCCGGCCTGCTTCTTACTGACGCGGGTAAAGCCTTCCTTTCCGATTTTGGCGTTGATCCTGCGACGCTGGAAAAACCCCGTCGCCCGGTTTGTAAATCGTGTCTCGATTGGAGTGCGCGCCGTTCGCATATGGCGGGGACGTTAGGGACGGCATTGCTGACCCATATGCTTGATCTGAAATGGGTTGTGCGCGAACCTGATAGCCGGGTGATCGCCTTCTCAAAATCAGGTGAAAAACAGTTTGCTCGTCAGTTTCCGGTATCACTTGACCCGAAGTCTGCATAAGTGTTGATTGACGTTACCGTGTGAACTTTCCATAAGAAATGAGAATCGTAAGAAGGGCTTTCCCGTGAATTTAATGTTTATTTCTGGCGAAGATCGTGCCGATCTGTGGCGGGATCAATTACAATCTCAACTGCCTGACCTCACCTTTTACAAATGGTCAACGGATCAGGACGTTGATAAAGACATCATCGACTATGTTCTGGTTTGGAAACCCCCATCCGGCGTCATCAAGCAGTTCCCGAACCTGAAAGCGATTCTGTCTTTGGGCGCAGGCATTGATGGCATCACCTGTGATCCGGAACTGCCGACGGACATCCCGATTGTGCGTCTGGTTGATAATTCCCTGTCGCAGGGGATGACGCAATTTGCTGTTTATTGGGCCATCCATTTTCACCGCGATATGGATAAATATATGTCCATGGCCGAAAATAAAAACTGGACCCAATTGCCGCAAGTCGATGCGGCCCACCGCCGGGTCGGTATCTTGGGCTTGGGCGAACTGGGCGCAGCGGCTGGCAAAGCTTTGGTCAATCTGCAATTTGACGTCGCCGGATGGTCACGTTCTGAAAAGCAGATCGATGGCATTAAAAGCTATTTCGGAGCGGACGGCTTGTCTGATTTTCTGGCGGAAACAGAAATACTCATTTGTCTTCTGCCCCTGACATCAGAAACCGAAGGCATTCTAAACGCGGATCTGTTTGCCCAGTTACCGAAAGGCAGCGTCATCATTAATCTGGCCCGCGGCAAACACTTGGTTGATGCCGATTTAATCGCAGCTCTTGAGAGCGACCATCTGGCGGCCGCTGTCCTGGACGTTTTTCACCAAGAGCCCTTGCCACAGGATCACGTCTTTTGGGATCACCCGAAGATCACCGTAACCCCGCATATTGCCGCCCTGACATTCCCGCACTCCGGTGCCGAATACGTCGCCGGAAACATCCGCGCCATCGAGCGCGGCGAAGCGCCCCAAAACCTGATTGATTTGACGAAAGGGTATTAGGCTTGCGGGTTTGGTAAATGGTGTTACTGCTACGGGAACGGGTATCATGAAACAGAGGACTTGCTCATAATTGGGAAACTGTCTCCTAAATAGATAAATAAAATGTCCGTCTGGTTTCTGTTTGCACAATCATAACTTAGAAACCAAAATGCCGTCCGTTTTGGACGAAATAAGGTGCATTGTTTTCATATTACCAGAGAGTCTTTTTATGGCCCTAAGCGGAAGTCATTAATAGAAAAAAGTTCCCGCCATCAATTCATACTCCGCTAAATGAAGATGATGAAGCGATGCCTTTGCGTGATACAAGCTCTACGACTTGATCGAAATAATCTCGGAGAATTTAGAGATTTCGAGCATTTTTTTAACCTGTCCAGATGGATTACATAATTCCAAACTTTTGCCGGCGTCTTGAACAGCATCATTAAGCAATAGAAGCATTCCAAGTCCCGCAGAATCAATCCCGTCCAGGCCGCTCAAATCAATGGAGCAGAGGGAACAGTTATTAGCTGTTATCTCAGAAATCATTTTTTGCACCTCCGTATTATCTGAAAATCCGAATTTTCCGCGAAAATTGATCGAAACTGTATCGCCGTTCTGCGTTGAGGAATATTCCAATGTAATAGGCTCCTATAAATTCTAGTGTGAATTGCCATCAAGAAAATTATTAAACTTACCTAACTGATTTCAAAAAATTCTCAATCTCGTTTCGGAACACGTCCATTGTTTCCTCTAAAGCTTTGGCTTGCCAAAGCATTTGAACAGATTTTCCTGACGAACGCGCCGCGGATAAGGTAAGCGCTCCAACGCTATTGAGAACAACGTTTGCGTCATCGCTGACAGTGCTTGCAGTCCGCGCAATTTCTTCGGTTGCAGCGCTTTGTTCTTCAACCGCACTGGCTATTGTCGTGGACATTGAATTGATCTCACCAATTACTGACCCAATGCCCTCAATGGCCTCAACAGAATTTCCGGTGGCCCCTTGAATGGTTCCGATCATTGAGGATATCTGCTCTGTCGCTTTTGCCGTCTGTGTGGCCAAATTCTTAACTTCCGAGGCCACGACAGCAAAACCTTTACCTGCGTCACCTGCGCGAGCCGCCTCAATGGTTGCATTGAGCGCCAACAAGTTTGTCTGCTCTGCAACATCAGAAATCATTTCTACAACTTCACCAATTTTCTGACTTTCTTGTTCAAGCCCCCGAACCATTTTCGTTGCCTGAGCAACTTCGGTCACCGCATTTTCAGAATTTCTCGAGGATAGAGCAACCTGTTGAGAAATTTCAGAAACAGATGCAGATAACTCCTCTGCTGCTGCTGCAGTAGATTCAACACTCCCCGATGTACGTTCCGCAGCTTCAGCAACTTCAAATGATCGGCTACCCGTTGTAGTCGTTTCTGCCCCAGAAGCGTTCGCCGCTTTTTTGATGAGCATTGCGACACCCATCACTTGTTCAATCAATTCCACCGACTGTCCTTCAAAGCTTTTGACCAGTGAGGCGACTTCCTCGGCTCTAGCGATCTTGGAGGCTTCGGCTTCTGATTGTTCCTTCGCTAATCGCTCTGTTTCAATCATGCTGTTTTTAAAGATATCAACAGTTTTTGCCATTTCACCAATTTCATCACCCCGACCTTGAGCCGGAATTTCAACGGTTTTGTCACCCCCTGCCAATCGCTGCATTGCTTCTGTCATGCCCTTGATCGGGTTTCCAATCGAGCGCCCTAATAACAACGCCAATGCGATGCCAATAACGAATCCAAGACCAGAAATCACAACCAATTCGATTTCGGCCAAAGTAATTTCATCGATGGCCTTCTCGGCAATTTCATGTTCATACTCGGAGGCCATAAGTGCCAGCTTTTCCGCGTCACGTATGATAATCGCGGAATACTTTGGCATCTCAACGTCCATCAAATCCGTGAAGAGCAGCTGATCGCGAAGTACTTTCTCATAAACGGTTTGGAAATTTACGCGCAGATTTTGAAGCTCTTTATAAAGCTTACGTTCATGATCGGTGTTAAGGTTTTGGCCGGCAGCTGCTAATGATTTGTCGAAAGCGACGAACTCATCGGCGATCTTTTTTGCGTATTCTTGTTTGCCTTCAAAAAGTAATCGTCCAGTTTCTATTTGTATAAGAAAGGCATGTGCGCGTGCCTCAAGCACAAAATCTCTCAGCTTTTCATTATTTTCAGCCCGCGCGTCGCCTACCAGTTCATCCAAATCTTTAATCATTAAATCGGCTGCAGGTTCCAATTCTTTATTTACGAGGTCTAAAAATGAGTGCTTCTTCTCGGCAACAATCAGAAAATTCTCTGAATAGGATTTAAATGAGGTTTCTATCTCAGCTATGATGTCGAGGTGCGATGCATCTTTGATCCCGGCCTTAGCGTTTTCGATGGCTTCCGCTGTCTCTTTTTCATATTTATGTGAAGCCGTTTCGGAATCTTCGTCACCTTTTTGAACAAAGGCCCGCGCCGCGCGGCTCATTTTTAAGAATTTGAGCTCAATATCGGCTGATAACGCCAATTCTTCAGCCGCGTCTTCCATTTCATGGACTTCATGACCGACTTTGACAAAATTCCAATAAGATAACGCCGCGACGACAGTAAATATAAGGATTTGCAATCCAAATCCGACCATAAGTTTGCGGCCCACTTTCATATCAGAAAACATATTTTCCTCGTTGTTAGCCGATGCCATTATACTCTCCATAAAATCCTGTTTGTAAGCTGCAGTCTGTTGATCGATCGTCTCGTATATGTGGGGTTAAGGGTCTCTCCCAAACGGAAAACAAGTATATTAACAGATACTATTCAGATGTCCGCTGTTGGCACTTTTCAGACTCTAACAAGACATCGAATTTATGTCCGAAGCTGTGCAGAAAGCGGAAGTTGAATTCGAGACATCAACCTTTCATAATTTTTGCCTTCACAGGAATGATCCGGTGTTCATGCCAATGCTCTAGAACTTCTGAATTGGTTTTTATTGGGCAATTCATATGTGCTCCTTTGTCGCAGTTGTCTTCGAACTCTGGCAATTAAGACTAAACCTCAGCTATGTTTCTGTATGATGTCTGAATTGTTTCATTGTAATACAAAACCAAATGCATTTATGGGCACAGCTATGCCAATGTCGCTTAGCGATTAGAAAGTGGTCGTTTGATTCCCAACCCATAGACAGTCGCTATTGACCCAAAGCGCTAAGACACAAATATCTTTAGGTTTTTAAAACTGTCCGCGTTTGGCCTAAAAAGGGTGCGCGGCAATATTTCCCGCAAGTTTGGGAACTCGACAGTAAACTTAGCTTAGTTGATCCACCCATAAGAGAACCCGATCAATCCGGCGCCCAGGAGGACGCGGTAGATGGCGAAGGGGGTGAAGCTGGCGCGTTTGAGCCAGGCCATCAGAATGATTATGGTGATCAAGGCGGCGACAAAGGCCATGCCGGCGCCGATGAACGCCTCCGACGTTAGTGTCGCATTGCCCGTTTGCCACAGCTCATAACCCTTGAGGCTGCCAGCACCAACAATTGTTGGGATCGAGAGCAGCATGGCAAAGCGGGCCGCATCCGAGCGTTCCATGCCCAAAAAGCGTGCCGCTGTCATACAAATACCAGAGCGCGATGTGCCGGGCACCAGGGCCAGGGTTTGAGCGATCCCGATAAACAAAACATCGCCAATGCCCATATGTTCGATACGGCGGACGGTCATGCCAACCTGATCAGCAATGTAGAGCACAATACCGAAGCCAAGTGTCGTCCAGCCAATGACCTCTACGCCACGAATACCGCCCGGAAAATAATGGTTAAGCGCATATCCCGCACCAATTACCGGCAACGTGCCAAGGATTAAAAATCCGGCTAATTTGGCTCCCGGGTCACTACGGCCTCGCAACATTCGGGCAATACCGACCAGCATGCCCCAGATATCGCGCCATAAATAGAGGATGACAGCGCCCAGCGTGCCAACGTGCACAGCAACGTCCAGCAGTAACCCCTGATCAGGAATCTCCAGAAAAACCGGTACCAGGACAAGATGGCCGGAAGAACTGATCGGTAAGAATTCGGTTATTCCCTGAACAACCGCCAGGATTGCCAAATGAAACAAGGGCACTGTGTTCACTCCTCAAGCTTTCGCTGTTTATAGCAAGTCTCGTCGAAGCGCCAAACGTTCATTTGTCTAAAAGTGTGAATTTTTTGGGTCAGGTCACCAACCGAAGAGAGAGGGGCGCTAGGGATAGACAAGACCAGAGCCGCACGGCATATAGAAGGGGTGGAAGCGACTAGCAAGCAGGGCGGAAATGGATAATCGGCCAACCATTGGCATTTTACTGGATTATGAGGCGGAGGGGTCGTTTTCCCGGCGCCCCCATTATGCGATCCGTACGGTCTATTTTGATGCGATTTGGCGTGCCGGAGGTTTGCCCGTTGCCATTCCCTATCTGGACGAAGCATTGCCGTCCTATCAGGATTTGTGCGACGGATTTTTGTTCCCCGGTGGTTTTTATCCCTTCCCAGCAGTGCTTTATGGTGAAACGCCCGCGAGCGATGAGACAATACATCCGCGCTTTCATTTTGAAAAACAGCTGATGCAAGCCGTCACCGATGAAGACCAGCCGGTTCTCGGAATTTGTGCGGGGATGCAGGTGATGGCCAGTCTCTACGGGGGGACTTTTTATCGGAATTTGCACGAGGCCGTCGATACTAAAATCGATCATCTTAACGAGCGACCGGCGGAACAGCCTGCCCACCCCATCGCAATATCAGAGGATTCTCGACTACATCATTTGATGGGAGTTGCCGAGATTGACGTCAACACGGCCCATAGCGAAGCGCTCAGCAACCAGCCCAATGGTTTGGTCATAAACGCTCGGGCCGAAGATGGTATTGTTGAAGGTATTGAAGTTGCGGACAAACGGTTTTGTCTGGGGGTGCAATGGCATCCTGAATTTTTTGCACAAGAGGGTGACCCGAATTTTAGCTTGTTTGAAGGGCTGGTCCGGGCAGCGCGTGAAGGAAGAACATGACATCAGGAAATGTGATCGGAATTGCCGGGTGCGGGAATATGGGGCTTCCCATGAGCCAGCAACTCAGGAAACATGGGTTCGATGTCTGGGGTTTTGATGTGCGCCCGGTTGCTGAATTTGATGATTTCAGTGATCGAATGATCGCAGACCCAGCGGAGTTTGCGGAGCGGGTCGATGTGATGTTCTCCATCGTTCGTGACATTCCGCAGACGCAGGACCTCCTGTTTGATAAACAAGCCATATATGCGCATGCCAATGCCCCAAAAACACTCTTAATCAGTTCGACGATTTCGCCGCGCTTTTTGCCAACCATTGAAGAACAACTGCCGGATGACGTGTTAGTGATGGACGCACCGATGTCCGGAACGGGGTTTCGCGCCGTTGAAGGCAGATTGACGTTTATGGTAGGAGGCCCGGAAGAAAATTTTATCGCCCTGCGACCGGTGTTTGAGGCGATGGGCGAGGATATTCACTATTTGGGCCCGACAGGAGCCGGGCTGACTTGTAAGGTCGTGAATAACTTTGTCGCGGCGTCCAATATCATTGCTGTTCGAAAGGCCCTTGAATCGACAGATCTTTTGGGCGTCGAGCGCGATACCATCCTGAAAGTGATTTCCAGCAGTTCTGGCAATAATTGGTATGCCCAAAATTTTGACGCCATCGACTGGTCCGAACAGGGGTATGACCCATCCAATACCATAGGCATTATCAAGAAGGACGTGGCGTCTTATCTGGATGCCATCGGTGATTTGGACGGTAAGGAAATATCCGAGTTTGAAAAACTGGTTCACGACCAAATGGGCCACCTAAAGGACATTTCCTCATGAACTTTCAATCGTCGCGCACTTGGGTGTTTATTGCTGCGATCAGCGGCGGGCTTGCGGTTGCGGTTGGTGCCTATGGGTATCATAAGCTGTCTGGAGAGCCGGCCTTACGGGAAGTTTTGGCAACCGCCGTCCAGTATCATATGTTCCATACATTGGCTTTATTTGCGGTTGCGTGGCTGGCGGCGAATCGAACCGAAAAGGCGGCCTATTGGGCCGTGCGTGCGGGATGGTCCTTCGTCGGCGGCATCGGCATGTTTTCCGGTTCGCTGTATTCCTACACCCTGGGCAGCGCAGAACCCGTCGGTGCCGCAGCGCCTATTGGGGGGATGCTCTTTTTGACCGGTTGGGTGATGCTTGCCTGGTCGGCCATGCGCAAGCCAGAATAGGGGCGTATTATTTCGCTGGATCGGTCGGCGGTACGAAGATTTCCGGTCGCTCTGATGCGATGCTTTCGACATAGATCGATTGTGACGGGAAAGCGAAAGAAGAACCGGCGCCCTCGACCACGGACTTGATCTGATAGGCGAGCCTTTCCTTAATCTCCAGCCATTCGCCCCAAACTGTCGTCCGGGTAAAACAATAGACCATGATATCGATCGAGGAGGCGTTGAAGCTGTCAATCCGCACGAAAGTAGCGACGTCAGATGGTGACGCAAAATCAGACGTTTCCAGAATGTAGGCTTCAATTTGATCGCGAATATCGCGCAGTTGGTCAATGCTTGTTGAATAGGTCACACCGATCTTCCAATAGATTCGGCGATGCGTCATTGAGGAAAAGTTGGTGACGGCGGTATCAGAAAGATTGGTGTTGGGGACCATGACAGGGGCTTTGTCAAAGCGTCGGACCACGGTTGACCGAAAACCAATGCTTTCGACTGTTCCCTCCACAACCCCTTCAACCCGAATCCAGTCGCCTTTTCTAAATCGTTTTTCACCAATGATCAGCAGGCCGGCAATCAGATTTTTAAACAAATCCTGCGCACCAAGTGCCACAGCAACACCCAACAAGCCTGCACCGGCGATAATCGGTGCCACTTGAATTCCCCAAATTTGCAGGATTGTCGCTGCACCAATCAGAACAACGGTAATACGCAAGGCCTTGATCAGCCATTCCACCAGTTCATGGGTAAAGTGTTTCTCAAGGCGGGTCAAAAAACCGCTTAGCGGGCGAATGAGTTCAAGAAAGCCCCAGAATATTGTAAAAGCGATGAGCGAGCGCACGATGTTTTCGGCAATTTCTGCGTAAATACCGGGAAGTTCCAAATGCTGTGTGGCGAAGAAAACGCCCATAACGACAATTGTAAAACGGATTGGGTTTTCAAGGGTTTCAATTGCAACATCATCGGCTTTTGTCATTGTTTTTTGTGCGAAGGATTTCAACCAGGTTAAAACCCATCGACTGAAGAGTTTTCGAAATAACAAGAAGCCAATAAAAATTGCGGCAGAGGACAGCATACGGCCGACATCGATGCCAACAACGCCGTTATTCCAAACATCAGCAACCAATACCCAAAATTCTGTTAGTTCGTTCATCATTCCCTCAATGTCTCATGTTGGCTTCAGATAGGCGTTTTTTTGGTATCAGGAAACCTTAAACTGCGAATCTTGTATTTTCAGCACCAGATATAAGTAACAGATCAAGGCATCGCTATGACCCGACGACGTTTAGTTCCGTTTTCACTATGTTTTGCGCTCGCTGGAGGGAGCCGCTAATCTGGGGCCATGAAAACAAGACGACAACGCACTTTTGAGATTTTGGAAGCGACACGTGAAGATGACGGTCTTGGGCGGCTTGTCGACTGGTTTCTGATCGCGATTATTTCATTGAACATCCTGGCGGTTATCTTTGAATCGGTTGGATCACTGGCGGCGAACTATCGAGACTTTTTTCACTGGTTCGAAGTTTTTTCGGTTGTGATCTTTTCGATCGAATACCTGACCCGGGTTTGGGCTTCGGTCGAACATCCAGGTATCAAATATAGCCATCCTGTATGGGGGCGTTTGCGCTACATGCTAACACCGATGGCCATCCTTGATCTGGTGGTCATATTACCGTTGTTCCTGGCGGTGATGGGGGCGGCTGATTTAAGGTTCCTGCGGGTTCTGCGGCTGCTTCGGGTGTTCCGTCTCACCCGCTACTCATCGGCTGTGCGGTTGCTGACAGAAGTCCTGAAAGATGAAGCGGCAAATATTGGTGCTGCGATGTTTATTCTGATGATGATGGTGGTCTTGTCGGCAAGCCTTGTTTATCTGGCGGAAGCAAGTGCCCAACCAGAAGCCTTTGGGTCCATTCCGGATGCCCTTTGGTGGGCAATAATCACGATGACCAGCATTGGCTATGGCGATGTGGTGCCGATTACCATCATGGGTAAAGTCTTTGGTGCGATCATAGGGATTATCAGCGTCGGGATGGTCGCCCTGCCGACGGGCATTATCGCATCGGGCTTTAATCAGGCTTTGCACCAACGCAAACAGGAATATAGTGAGCTGGTCGATGCGGTTCTGGCAGACGGGTTTATCTCGGAAGAAGATCACGAACGCCTGCGTGAAATGCGCGAACGGCTGGGGTTGAGTAACCGGGAAGCCGCGGCGATACTCAATGCAGCGCACCATCAACTTCGCAAACGTCCGCTCGTTTGTCCCCACTGTGGCAAATCCGTCGAATCGACCCACCCGGCGGCACACTCCTAACGGATTTATTGGCTTCTGGCTTCGTTGACAAGGGTAACAAGTTGACGACGAATTTCATCGACGTGTGAAAGCGGCTGGTCAAAGTCAAACCGGGCCTGGCGATCCTCTTTCATAAGATCAAACCCGTCGGCATCCACACCCACCATTTGCCAACCCGTACCGCGGCGCTTTAATAACTTTTGAGCATATAAGTCGATGGCATCCGCGTGGTCGGCATTCATGTGCTCAAGAATGCCGGTTTCTGCTTCGCTAAATAATGTTGCCAGGTCTTTCGGTGTTTGCAGTTCTCGACCCCGGAACCAGACGGCTTTTGCGAAGCCGCCGACATAGTGCGCACGCTCTATCGACATACGGTAGAAATTAAAATCAGCAAAACCGGCATACATTTCGGCCCGGGGGTGACGCGCAAAAAATCGTTTCACATGCGCAGGGTCTTTGGTCTTTTTGAACTTCCCGACAAGGCTCACACGCGGACCGGTTTGCGGATACTTACGGTTCGATGTCCGCTCGACAAGAAGGGAGGCTCGATTATCCATTTGTAGATTACGGGCATGGTCTGACAGGTCAGAGAACAGAAAGATCGGACAGCCTTGTTGATCCGTTGCATAGGTAACAAAAGACGCATAGGGCCATCCATCGTGGGAACCCAGGGCGCTTGCAAGGGTTCCTGAATTCCCACCTCGCAGCATGTGTCTTGAATGCGCAACGGCATCCGCTTTTGTTAGGGCTGCCAAGGATTGTCCTCCTTAATCAGTCTCTGAGGCAAAGCGCTGGAAGAAGGTGCCGCTGAACCAGCCCAGCATTGCCCAAAAGATGGCGGCTGTTACGACGGATGCTGCTGCAAATTGGCCTGCAAGCTCGGCGGGCACTGGTCCACCAAAGTCATCAGGATGCGGAGCTCCGACAAGATGCGGCAGGGCAATGATAACAATGCCGGCAATCGCGAAAACCCAGCCTTTGCCAAAGACCATCAACCAAAGACCAAGCGCTGTTGCCCCGGCCGCAGCCAGCCACCAGCCCTGTCGAGCCGTCAGTTCTGCGGCGAAACTTCCAGGAACTTCCGGAGCCAGTCCCAAACTGGGCGACAGGGTAAAGATCGCAAACCCCGCCATCCCCCACATAACCCCCAAACGCCCGGTTATGGGTTTGCCGTAAATGACGAAACTGGCAACCAGAAGAAGCGCGAAACCAACGCCCAATAAAATATTTGCCAGTGCTGTAAAGCCAAAGCGCTCAAGGCCGTCTTCCGGCGCCCATGTTCCTGCGGCTCCGTCATGGGTTTCTGTGCCGTGGGCCAGAATGAAACTGGCGTGCTTGAAACCCTGCGTCGTCGACGCCGCTTGTTCGTATTCTTCCGCCTGCAAGATCAAAGGTGTGGTCGTTACCTGCTGGACAAGCGAAATCCCTGCGCCGCTGACAAATCCTGCCAGAAGCGCAACCACAAAAATGTGTTTAAGCATGACTTAGTGGCAGGGAAACGCGAAAGCGTGGCGAGCGTCGTGCGCTGCATTGTGGACCGTTGACGAATGGGCAAAGCCAGCAGCCAGGACAAGAAATGCGCCAACCATCAAGGCGGCGACCGCAGGAATGATCCGGCTGGAATCAAGGGTTACAGTTTCCTGCTTCAAAGCGATTGTTTTGGTGTTCATAGATAATCCTCCGTTAAGGTCGCCCGCGACCAAACACACGATAAATTCATTTACACAAACTTGTGCAAATAACGACATCCAACGGCAGGTCTCCTGGCTCTCGGTTCTTCGTTCATATTGGCCTTCCCGGTTGCCCAGTGGCACGCTTAATATCAACTCACCGATCACAGTTGCGGGGACAGCTACGGCACGGATTCCCGATGGGGGTCAATCCTTCCGTATTCCCTTTTAAGCCTCAGACTTGATCATCTTCAGAGGCACCGTTGTGAACAATAGTAGGTCTGTTGCCGGGCATGGTCAATCGGTGATCGTCACCGGAAACCGAATTGCCGAGATTTTGTCACTTTTATTTTCCATTCTGCGGACCGGGAAGATTTGTTAATGAGCTGACGCCACGTTTGCAGCGTTTTCGAGGGCAGGAAAGCTTACCGTGACAACGGTGCCCTGGCCAACGTCACTCTTGATATCCATTTTACCCGCATGCAGTTCGATAAGGGATTGGGTGATCGAAAGCCCAAGCCCCCAGCCTGAATCGGCGATATAGGATCCATTTGTCGGACGTGTATAAGGGTCTGTGATATTTGACAGAACGTCAGCAGAGATCCCGGCTCCGGAATCTGAAACGATAATGTTCATATGAGTTTCCGTGCTTATCGCAGCAACGGAAATGGTCCCGCCATTTGGAGTAAACTTTATCGAATTCCACAACAAATTAAGTAAAATCTGTTTGGCAGCCCGTTTATCCGCGTACAAGTGGGGCAACTCGTCATGTATGTCGATGGTCAGACTCAGGCCGTTTGAACGCGCTTTCTCTGAAACAATACGGGTGCATTCCGTAATGGTGTCATGGGCCGACAGGTGTTCTTTTTCGATATATTTTTGGCCCACTTCAATGGCTGAAATATCAAGAAGATCATCCACCAACTCCAACAGGTGTTTCCCACTTTTATGAATGTCTTGGGCATATTCTTTATATTTCCCGGCACCCGGCGGGCCAAAGTACTGATTCATCAGAATGTCGGAAAACCCCAGGATCGCGTTGAGTGGTGTTCGAAGCTCATGGCTCATGGAGGCTAGAAATTCGGATTTGGTCTTATTGGCTGTTTCCGCCTCGGTTTTGGCTATAAGTAATTGTGTTTCGGATCTCTTGCGCTCTGTAATATCGGTGGAAATTCCGCAAAGTGCGTAGGTTTCCCCAGACGTGCGTTTAAGTGGGTATTTTACCGAAATATAAAAATGCTCACCGTCCTCGTGTACAGATTTTTCTTCAAACTCTAAAAGCGCGTCCGCCTCTATCACTTTTACGTCGTTTGTTCGAAAGGCTTTGGCGATTTCCCGTGGAAAAATCTCGTGGTCATAGCGCCCTCTGATAGCATGATCGTTGATGTTAAAGAGCTGTTCGAATTTTTTGTTGATAAACAGATATCGACCGCTCAAATCCTTGATATAGACAATTGATGAGGTGTTATTGAGAAGATCGCGTTGTTGCCGCTCACTGTCACGCAAGGCTTCGTCGGATACTTTAATTGATGCCATCATGCCTTCGAGTGCTGTTCCAAGCCGGTCAAACTCAACAATTTTGCTCGGCTCGTACGGTTTTGCATCGGCATCATTCTTGGTTAAGTTATCGGCGTATTTCAGAAGTCTGCCAAAACCAACGGACGTCACCCGTCGTATCAGGAACAGCGCCACGAGGATTGATAATACGGAAACAAAAATAACAGCCAATAAGTTGGCTTTGTAGGCTGAATCCAAATCTTGCCGTAAACTGTCTTTCATATACGAACGGATTGAAAGGGCGTGGTTATTGGTCACAAAGGCCGTCGCTTTGGTTCGGTTCAGGTAATTTTCCGCGTCGTTGTCGACGTTGACATCGAATGATTTTGCAAGGACTTGATCGCCGATGAGAAGCTCAATTGTATCGACTTCTGCATCCCGATGGACCGCATTGGTTAAAGGCGTGTTGTCCTTTAGGGAAATACCGTAAACAACGTACCCTTCGACCTTTCCGGTATCCTCTGCAACGACAGCCACGCTGTTAATGAGAGAGGCATTATCGTGTTTAGCACTATCCAGTAAGACCAATTGCCAAAGATCGATGGATTGCTGTTGGGTCAAGTAGGTATCAAGAAAGGCATGTTCTTCTGCCAGAAAAGGAGAGCTGAGATCATAGAGTATTGATTTATTGGGCAGAACAATTGCCATCAGGTCAATGTATACCCCGCTTGGGGTCGACAAGAAATCGCCCAATGTGTGTTTCAAGCTATTCAAATCGCGCCCTGCCAGGGTCCGGTTTCGAGAATACTCGCCGACGATTGCATCAATAAAGTTTCCAGTGTCGGTTAGATGCTTCTTCAGAGACAGTTCAGCTATGCGATTTCGGTATTCAAACGAACGGGAAACTTCGCGATCAATGGCCTTTTGTATTGAGAGATAATTTACGGAAACAAAAAAGATAGACACCAGCAACAGCATGCCAATGGCGATCGACAGAATTAATGTTGTGAGTGTGTATTTTCTCATCTTAAGCGATTATTTTGGGCCCCGAAGGATCGCCGTTGTATCTGATCTATGTGTATCCGAATATCGGAAGGCTCTCAATATCAGGCGGTTTATTTCTTGCTCGGTATGTTCTTTTGTAATCAACCTGAGATCTCCTGAAAAAATCGTTGGGACTGCTTTTCCTTCCAGATCCCAGCGGATCGCTTCTGCCATGGCGACGCCATTATCGTCATTAATTCGCATCACGGAGATGTCCAGCTCATTTCGTAACAGTGCAGATATTTCAGAGCTACCGCCGCCCCAGCCATTGGTTATGACGCTGCCTTGCCTACCCAGTTCCTTGATTGCATCCATAACCCCGAGGGCGATGTCTGTGGAGGATGAAAAGATAAATTTTATTTCGGGTTGTTCCTGCAAGACTTGAAGTGCGGCCGCGCGCGCTTTTGTGCGATCAAACCCTGTATAATATTCGGCAACCAGTTTCATTTTTTCGTGTGGCGCCATCAGCTTTTTGAAAGTGCCACCGCGCATTTTGCTGACATATCCCTGTGGCCCGTAAAAAATGGCGTATTGGGCTTCTCCCTTGAACCGCCGTACATATTCGTTAGCCAGTATTTCTGTCCCGGTCGCGTGGTCAAAGCCCACGTATAAAAAAGGCTGGGTATCGCCCCATTCTTTCAGTGGAGTTGTAATGTTTTGTAAAATTAATTTGGGACGAGGCGTGGCCAACATCCGCTCGATGATCGTCCGATGCTGGAGCGCATCCAGTGTGAAGATCAAATAATCTGACTTGTCATTAATTGCTGCAGCTATTTGAGTTTCCTGTAATCGAATTTGACTGCCTGGCTTTGAAAAATGGGGCCGGATTTCATAAGGAATCCGGCTTTCGATTAATCTGGCTTCGAAAGAGGAAATACTGCGTCGCCAGTAGTCTGAAACCTGCTGACCCGGGTAAATAATCGCAATCCTTACCGGCGTATGGATTAATTTTTTAAGGGATTGAGCTTTAGCGCTTACGCTATTTGAAAATGCGTCCGCTTGCATTTGTTTGTCGCCATACCGCTCGGCAAACTGGCTATACGTCCAATAGTGACGAAAGCTGGGCTCGTGTTTAGCCTCGACAACGGACACATTGAACAATGCAATGCATGACAATAGTAGACCCGTTCGGAACATGGGAGGCTCCTGTTCAATAGAATGGCGTAATCGCATACTATCGTATTGGCCACGGAAAGTACAAAAAATATAGAATCGCGCATGGCGTTCCTGTGGCCCACAATTAAAGGGTATTTATCGGATCACGGTGCGAATTCTCGAGTGCCTGTATATACGGGAAAAACCATTTATCCATCGCTTTGTATAAGGGTGATGTAGAATTTGGCGATACATGGTATGTGGGAAAGATCGCTCGGCCCGCGTCCGCAGGTTTCGTCGAAAAATCTAGAGAAACGATACTCTGTTAAAAAGACCGGGAAGCCTTTGTTGCCGATACATCAAAATGGCACGGCAGAGCCGCTTTAGAGATCAAGTGATTTTCGCAAGATTTCTAATCGTTCCATTGCAATAACGCCGTCATTGATGGTAGGTGAATTTGACTCTTTGCCCTTTATGGCAGCAATCACGTCGCCCAAAAGCGCATGATATCCCTTGAAGTCTTCGTTCGCGGCGGCCGTGAAATTTGGTTTCCATGATAAGGTGTCGCTTCCGTCGCGCAAACGAGCCGTCGGGTCATCATTCTTGAAAACTGGATTGCGATGCCACTTTATATCGACAACGCCATCGACCTCGATTCGCTGATGATCCCCCATTATCTCGATCCGCTCGACAGGCGTCCCACGCGATTGAATGGTCCCCATAGCAATGGTGCCAATGGCGCCACACTCGAAATCAAAATTAACATGAAATAAAACGTGCCCAGGTTTTTTTTCTATTTTCCGAGCCGTCATATGGGTGACAGGCGACACCAGATAAGACACGAGGTCCATATAATGAACGCAGTGATGTAAAAAGAAACCGGTGTAGTCGACGTTGCCGGCAAAATAGCCGGGCGCTGTCATATAATAACCTGTCAGTCCTAAAACCGGTCCGAAGTCACCGGACTGTATTATATTATGCGCGATTTTATTGCCTTCAGAGTACCGTTTCATAAAACCTAACAGGAGCGGTTTGCCAGATTTTTCAGAGGCTGCACGTAATTCATTTGCCCCCTCAGCCGTTGCCGATGGCGGCTTTTCCATAAACACTGGCAAACCGCGTTCAAGGGCCATCTTTCCAAACTTTAAATGTGCGTCCGGACCAACCGCCATCCCGACCGCATCAAGGTCTGGCGATGTAATGAGTTCAGCAGCATCTGTCGTCAGACGGGTTACGCCGAATTGACGTCCGGCAGAGGCCAGTCGTTCTGCGTCAATGTCGCAAAGTGCGGTGATCTGCACATCATATCGTAACAGTTGTGCAAGAAGCATTTGTGTGGCGTGTGTGCCGCATCCAATCCAGCCAATTTTCAGGGTCATCGTCTAAATCCTGCCAGAGATATATGCGATTTTATGAAATTCACGGATGCGGCAAGGCGCGCATCTTCATTTTCATGCGGTGGCCGCCATTGTGCGATGGGAACACCAAAGCGGTCATCATTGCGACGGAAGGGCTCAAGAGAAATCGGCCCTTGATAGTTGACGTCTTGCAAAGCTCTACAGATATCGGGCCACAGGATACTGCCGGTCCCTAAAAAGCCGCGGTGGTTCTCGTTCGCCTGAAAATGTCCAATGCGATCTCCGGCAAGTCGGATGGCTTCCGGGATTGAAGCTTCTTCCATGGCCATATGGAAGGTATCGAGCATGATTTTCAGATTTGTGTGATCGACCGCATCAACAATTTCGACCGCCTGTTGTGTTGTACATAAAACATCACTTTCGAAGCGGTTCAACGGCTCTAGTCCCAGAATAATGTTGTGTTGAGCGGCCGAAGTTGCGGCTTTGCGCAAGCCTTCCATACAGCGTTCTTTGCGGGCCAGTCTTTCGCTTTCGTCAACCGGTTGCGGTGGGCGACCGGCAAAAACCAAAGGGTTCCCAGTAAGCGGGCCACCGACAATTTTTGATCCAAGTTCTGCCGAACAGGCGCAGGCGTACTCAAGATAATCGATACCGGCCTGGCGTGCCTCTGCGTCATCTGAAGCGATGTTGCGCTCCAGATTAACACGTGCCGCCAAGACAACATCAAGGCCCGCATCGTCGAGGGCTCTTTTTGTTTCAACAAGGTTGAGCTCTCCGGGCTCGGGAACCAGGAGCTCGATAAAATCGAAGCCCAGGTCTTTTGTTTTTTTAAAAAATGCGAAGTGCTCCGATGTAAAGGGACGGGCAAATTGCATGGAGATAATACCAATTTTATTCATATTGAATTCCTGTTTTTTAACCTTTTACGGCACCTTGGGTAAGCCCGCCGACGAGACGTTTTTGGACAATGAGAAAGAGGATGGTCGCGGGCATCGCGCCAACAATTCCACCGGCTGTTAATAGACCCCATTCGACCTGATACTCTCCGATCAGAGTTTGGATGGCGACGGTTATGGGCTTCACCGATCGGCCGCCGAGCGTTAATGCATAGAGGTATTCATTCCATGCCGTAATAAAAATATAGATGCCGGTTGCGATGATGCCCGGTGTACACAGCGGCAAAATGACCCGCCAAAGCGCGCCAAGCCGGGTGCAGCCATCGGTCATTGCAGCTTCATCCAGGGATTTTGGAATGTTGTTAATATAGCTTGTCATCATCCATACCGAAAACGGAATGGCGATGGTGGAGTTTGCGATGATAAGTCCCAGGTGCGTATCAATCAGACCGACCTGTTTCATTAAAATGAAGAGCGGCAGGATTAGAAGGACAATCGGGAACATATTGATCAACAAAAATTGCAGCAGCAGTAATTTTTGACCACGAAAGCTGAAACGAGAAAATGCGTAGGCTGCTGTAACACTTAACGTAAGACCAACGACGACCGTGCCGCTGGCAATGATCAGTGAATGCATTAGATTGATGTGGAAACCAACCGTTTTAAACAGGCGGAAATAGTTCTCAAACGTCGCCGCTGCAAATGAAGGCCCCTCGGTGAAAAGCAGCTTTTCTTGCGTAATTGAAGTGGCGATCATCCACAAATAAGGTCCCAAGGCGAATCCGACGATGGCCAACATCGGCAAGTGCAGGCACAGGAGCCGCTGGAGAGTCGATTTTTTTTGCACCATCATCGCAGGTTGCTCCCGACACGTCTTAAATAGAGAACGACAATGCTCAAGAGCATAATTGAGAAAAGTACGGCGATGGCCGTCCCGTTGCCGAAGTCCAGTCCGGTGCGGGCTTTCACAAAGGCGTAAAGTGGCAAGGTGTACGTTGAATAGCCGGGGCCACCGCCGGTCATAACAAAAATAACGTCAATGGAATTTGCGACCCAAATGGTGCGCAGAAGAACCGCGGTGATGACGACGCCTGATATGCCGGGCAGCGTGATGTGCCAAAACTGACGAAATTTACTGGCACCATCAATCGAAGCCGCTTCATAATAACTGGCCGGAATGGATTGCAACCCAGCCAGGATCATAACAGCAAAAAACGGAAACCCTTGCCACGTGAGGGTTAGAATAATGGCATACAGCGCGGTGTCTGGATCCGCCAGCCAGGGTATGGCAGTTTTTATAATGTGGGCGCGCAGAAGCAAGTCATTGAGAATGCCGTAGTTTGCATCGTAAATCCAAACCCACATCAGGGCGATCACGACGCTGGGCAGTGCCCAGGGAATAATGATGAGGGCGCGTGCGATGGGGCGCCAATAAAATTTTTGATTCAGCAATAATGCGGTGCCGAGGCCCAGCAGCAATTGAGCTGGAACCGTGATGCCAATCCACAAAACGGTATGACGAAAGGAGATCCAAAAAACCTCATCATTCAGCGCAGCAATGAAATTTTTTAAACCGACAAAGGTAAAATCCTTCGGCCTGAAAAGGACGTAGTCATGCAAACTCATCCACATGGCCTGAACCATAGGCAAAAACACGATGGCCAGTGTCACCAAAACGGCGGGCGAAATCAGGGCGTAAGGCAGTACCTTTTTCCCAAGTCCCGAGTAGCTGGATAACGAAATTGTAGGTGCAGGTTTCATAGAGAAAGGATGCCCGGTTGATCGACGATAATTCTAAGAAAAAAACGGGACCCCAAAGTCGTCCGTTAAATTGGGGCCCCGAACGCGTTATTTGTTATAGAGCTTATCAATCTCTTCGTTCATTTTTGCAGCCGTTATTTCGCCAATCAAGGCGCGTTGCATGTTAACCGGCCAAACCGTATTAACGAAATCAGACGTGCTTGAGACGTTAGGTAACAGAGCGGCATATGGCAAAGAGGCAATGGTTGCATCTACAAATCTTTTTTGATGCAAAGACCAGGTCGCTGAATCACTTTTGGTCACTGGAAGCTGACCTGTTGCTTTGTTGAATTCAGCATTGTTGCCTGTTGATGAAAGGAATGAAATCCATTTCCATGCCGCGTCTTTATTCTGTGCCGCAGAGAATATCGCTGTAGACTCATCACCAAACGCCGTCCAGCGGCCGCCGCCACATTCAGGAACGACAGTTGCAGAGACCTTGTCACCCAGCGCATCGACCATGCTGTTGGATGAACCGATATGATGGATTGTCATTGCGGTTTTTCCAGCCTTGAACGAACCGGTGATTTCCTTAAAGCCATCATTGGGGGCAGACGGCGGAAAGACTTTGTCTTTCTGGTAGAGGTCAACAACAAACTGCGTGGCTGCAATGGCACTTTCGGACGTCATGCCGCCTGCTTTAAAGTTAGCGCCAGTCGACAATACGAGGCTTGCCCAATGGTCATGACCGCCTTTCCCGCCACGGAATCCAAACCCGTAAGTCCCGTTGCCCGTCAGCGCTTTGGCTGCGGCCCTAAAATCGGCACAGGTTTTTGGAGGTTGCAGTCCCGCGTTGGCGAACAAATCGGCGCGGTAGTATAGGTACAGGGCCACGTACTGAACTGGCATGTAGTAGGACTTGCCATCATTGCCCTTGGTCAGATCGAACAGATTATCCTGAATATCAGCTTTGCCGCTCCAGCTGGCGATCCGGTCACCAATAGGTTCCAGCGCTTCCATCTCAATAAGCCGAGGCTGCGCGAACATTTTGACCATGGCCGCGTCTGGCCCACTCCCAGCGGCAACGGCCGTATAGAGGCTGTCATAATAGCTATTCCACGGAATGTTTTCGGCTTCAATCTTGATGCCTGGGTTCTTGGCTTCGAAAGCTTTCACGAGCCCGGACATGGGGTTGTCCGCGTTATCAAAATGATACCAAAAGCGGACGGTCTCAGCACTGCTGGCCTGGAACGCGCCCAATGCGGTTCCTGCAGCCATAACAGCTGCAATTAGTGTCGTTTTCATAGTGTTTCCTCCGTTATAAGTGAATTATTTCCCTGCAAATTTCCGAAAAGCGTTTGCCGCTTCCGATGTGGCCTCGCAGGCGGCTGGCAAACAGGTTGTCATTTGCATAAAGCCGTGGACCACACCTTTATAAACCCGCACCTGATCTTGGCGACCTAAGGCCCGCAATCGCGTGGCAAGGTCTTCTGTGTCAGTACAAAGCGGATCTATTTCTGCCGCATTTAGATAGAGTGGCGGCAGACCACTCAGCGCCTCATCAGAGGCAGATAGCGGAGAGACCAATGGGGTTCCTCTCACTTCCATAGGCGCATACCAATCAAGGTAACGCATCATTTTCGCCCGAGTTAAGCCTGGGCCAAATTCGAAATCCATATAGGAACGGGTTTGAAAATTCGTGCCATATACACCGTAAAACAGCATTGCAAAATCAGGTGATGGGTGACCCAGAGACTGCTCATGCAAAATCATTGAGAGTGCCAGGTTCGCGCCAGAACTATCCCCTGCAATAGCCGTTGGGCCCTTTGTCCAGGGATAGCGATTTTGGATCGTTTTAAGTTGACGGAACGCCTGAATACAATCATTGAGTCCCGCCGGGTAAGGGTTCTCTGGCGCCAGACGATAGGCCAAAGACAAAACCGCACACTTGGCTTCATGGGCCAGTAATCTGGCGGCGCGCTCGTGCGTTTCAATGCTGCAGAGCGAAAAGCCGCCGCCGTGAACAAAATAGATTAACCGCTGCTCCGGGTGTTCAGGCGTAAACAAACGCCCTTCCAAAATCGTTCCGTCTTCACGTTGTATGTCAACGTCATCTATTTGCAGCATCGGCGGTAAATCAATGTTCCAGCGCCCGTTGGCCTGCTCTGCGAGTTCGCGTGCTTGCAGGGGCGGTAAGGTGGTCGGATCGGCCAATCCGGCATCTTCCTGTGCCAGTCGTTGCAAAATTTCTTCCATCGCCGGGTTGGGCATTACCTTAAATTTTGACATTTCCATGGTTAGGAACCCGATGCCGTGTCGGTGGGTAGAATGCTCGGGCCTATATCGACAATTGTCGTAATGTGATGAGATAAGGCGCTAACCGCTCTTGACACATCTCCAGAGTCCAAGGCTTCGAGTATGGGAATATGGCGTTCGGCGATGACCGTGAGAGACTGATTACGTTCCGAGTTGAGAATTTTGTAGCGATGATTGTGAACAAGGCAGCGCTGTAAAACGGGTTGCACGCTTGCCAGTCCGGCGTCTTCGTAAATGCGTAAATGGAATTGGCAATCAAGTTGTGAAAGCCCGTATTCGTCATCGTTTTTTGCAGCGACCAACATTTGTTCGACCAGTTCAGTCAGTGCCCGGTGGGTTAATTTTCCGTAGCGCTGGATGACCCTTTTGATGCCGCGACACTCAATGTCATGGCGGAGGTGCAGCAATTCAATCATATCATCCATCACACACGGCGAGACATGCGTCCCCCTGTTTGGAATTCTGACCACCAACCCCTCTTCATTTAGCCGCAACAGGGCTTCCCGGATGGTGCTTTGGCTTGAGCCAAAGCGTTGGGCCAAATCCAGTTCGAGAAGGGCGTCCTGAGGCGCGCGCAGGCCCAGCACGATTTCACGCCGCAAGCTTTCCAATACTTGAGCGCTGCGCTTGCCGCTGCGAACGGGGACGACTTTGGTGTCGTGATTAAAACTTTCTACGGCCATGACAGTATCAATATGATCCAAAATTACATTATCGATAATTTAACGATAATTATTGCAACAAGGCAAGTCCTATGTTTATAAACGGCTCACAGAGGTAACTTGCTGTAGGTTTGGATGAAGCCTTAGCCTGTCGCCGATAGATCTCGAAGGGGCCACTTATGGCGAGTATAGAGTTACAAAATTTAGTCAAAGACTATGGGGCAACCCGCGCTGTGAATGGCGTTAATCTGCACATTCAAGAAGGAGAGTTCGTCGTCTTTGTTGGCCCGTCGGGGTGCGGCAAAAGCACTCTGTTGCGAATGATTGCGGGTTTGGAAGACATCTCTGGCGGTGATCTGATCATTGGCGATGACAGAGTTAACGATATCGAGCCACGGGGTCGCGATGTTGCAATGGTCTTTCAGGATTATGCTTTATATCCGCACATGAACGTGGCTGAAAATATCGGTTTCGGCTTAAAAATGCGTAATGTCGACGCGAAGGTCATTGCCGCAAGCGTCAAAGAAACAGCTGAAATGCTTCAAATATCGCATCTTTTGGACAGAAAACCGGGGCAATTGTCGGGAGGCCAGCGTCAGCGGGTTGCGATGGGACGGGCTGTGGTGCGAAAACCTGCTGTGTTTTTATTTGATGAACCGCTTTCCAATCTCGATGCCAAATTACGAGTTGATATGCGTACGCAAATTAAGCGATTACATGAGATGCTTCAAATTACCACGGTATATGTAACGCATGATCAGGTCGAAGCGATGACCCTGGCTGATCGCATCGTGATCCTGCGAGATGGCATCATAGAGCAGCAAGGTACGCCTATTGAGGTGTATACGTCGCCTTCCAATCGGTTTATTGGCGAGTTTATTGGTTCACCACAAATGAATATTCTCAAAGGAACTCTTACGCGTTCGGCATCTGAATCGGTTGTTGAAATTGGTGAACAAAAAATAACGGTGCCGGACAGCTCCTCGGTTAAGATCGGGGAGGTTTTGCTCGGCATTCGTCCAGAGCATCTGGAAATTACCCGCGATCAATCGGTGATTACTGGGACAGTGGACGTTATTGAGCCTCTTGGATCCGATACAATGGTGCTGTGTAAAATTTCTGATCAGGAATTTTCAGCCCGCATCCCTGCCGATTTTCCAGTTTCTCGGGGTCAGGTCATCAACTTCTCGGTTGACCCGCGTCGCCTGCATCTTTTCGATGTGGATACCGGTTTGCGTTTATAAGATTGCGAGCCTGAAGGTCGCAGGATGCGTCTTCAAATAAGGTAATGCGCCACCCACGGGGATCAGGACCCATAATAACGTCAATTTGTTGGCGGGATGGCTATAATTTGGCCATAAATGGTGTTTAGGAAAGATTGCACTAACCGCGATCCGCGGGCTTAATAGGCAAACTTGAGGAAATGAGGGTCTGATGAACACCACCATTGCGCTTGTTGACGACGATAAGAATATTTTGGCATCGCTTTCTGCGGCGCTTCTGGATGAAGGGTATGCGGTAGATACGTATGGCGACGGTGAGGAGGCACTGGACGGGTTAGGCAGAAAACGCGCTGACTTGGCCATCCTCGACATTAAAATGCCACGTATGGACGGGATGGAGCTGCTTACGGAACTGCGTCGAAAAGATAAACTTCCGGTGATTTTCCTGACGTCCAAGGATGACGAAGTTGATGAGATCATGGGGCTTCGCATGGGGGCCGACGATTATATCAAAAAACCCTTTTCCCAGCGTCTTTTGCTCGAGCGTATCCGCGCGGTTCTGCGGCGTCATGAAGCGCAGAATAAAGACGAAGACTCCGATGAGGTGATGCGACGCGGCGATTTGCTTCTCGATCCGGCGCGCCATATGTGCTCATGGAAAGGGGAAGAAATTAATCTTACGGTCACAGAGTTTCTAATCGTCGAAGCTCTTGCGCGTCGGCCGGGGCACGTGAAAAACCGCGACCAGCTCATCGATGCCGCCTATGGCGAACACATCTACGTGGATGACCGCACGATTGATAGTCATATCAAGCGCTTGCGTCGCAAGTTCAAGGCAATTGATGATGCGTTTGCGGGTATTGATACCCTCTATGGCGTTGGCTACCGATATACGGTGGTATGATCGGATAGATGGGCGCGGGGGACCAGGAAAACAGCAAGAACCGGCCGGGGATTGGATTTATATCTCCAATCACGCGGCGTATTCTGGCGGTCAATCTATTGGCCCTGGGTATTCTTGTGGCAGGTATTCTGTATCTCGATGAATATAAAGAAAGCCTGATTCAGGCTGAGTTAGCCGCATTGGCGACGCAAGCCGAAATGTTTGCAGTTGCCTTAAGTGAAGGCGCAGTTGCGGAAACGGCTTCAGGTCATTATCGCGTTTCCAATATTTCCAAGCAGATGGTGCGGCGGTTGGTCAAAACGACCGGCACCCGTGCGCGGTTATTTCGTCAAGACGGTGAATTGACAGCAGATTCCAGGCGGCTTGCCGGAGCCGGCAGAACCATAGAAATCGAAGAACTGCCGCCGCCGGATGAAAGCAACAGCTGGCTCAGCAGAGCCTTTGATTTGTTTGACGTCGCCATTACGAAATTTACTGCCCGGCGACAGCTTTCGACCTACGTTGAAAACCCGGTGCAACGTGTGACCGATTATCCCGAAGCTGTCGCAGCGCTTGGCGGAGAATATGTTAAAGCCGTCAGACGGACAAAAAATGATGGTTTGGTTTTAAGCGTCGCCGTTCCTGTTCAGCGTTATAAACAGGTTCTTGCGACGCTGCTCCTGACCAAGGGGTCTCAAGTGATTGATACGGCTCTTTATGAGGTCCGCAGAAATATCCTCGAAGTGTTTGCTGTCGCCATCGCGGTGACCGTGTTGTTGTCGATATACTTGTCAGGGACGATTGCCCGCCCGTTGAACCGCCTGGCTGCAGCAGCCGATCGGGTGCGTCGCGATTTTGGACGGCAGCACACAATCCCCGATATGTCCGGGCGTCGTGACGAGATCGGAGAATTGGCCGAAACCATGCGGGAAATGACGGAGGCCTTGTGGGCACGGATGGATGCAACAGAGCGGTTTGCGGCAGATGTGGCCCATGAAATAAAGAACCCGCTGACGTCCTTGCGCAGTGCCGTAGAGACGGCAGCCCGGCTCAAGGACCCGGAACAGCAACAAAAGCTCATGACAATCATTCAGGAAGACGTGGTCCGTCTGGATCGCTTGATCAGCGACATCTCCGATGCCTCAAGGCTGGATGCCGAGTTGTCACGAACCCAATTTGGCACCGTGGATATGAGCGCGATGTTGAGTACGCTGGCCGACATGCACAACAATCATAAGGAAAACGCCCCGCGTGTCGTGGTCGCCGGTGCCGATGATGCGGGGCCGTCGATGCTGGTGTCGGGCATGGACGGACGCCTGGCGCAGGTGTTCCAAAACCTGATATCCAATTCCATATCGTTTAGTCCAGAAAATGGAGAAATTCTGCTGACACTTAATCGTGAAGGCGCACTGGTTTGCATTATGATTGACGATGATGGGCCGGGTATACCTGACGGGCTTGAAGAAAAAATATTTGACCGGTTCTATACGGAAAGACCGGAAGCTGAAAAATTTGGAACGCATTCCGGTCTGGGGCTTAATATTTGCAAACAAATCGTCACCGCCCACGAGGGGTCGATAAGAGCCATGAACCGCCGGGATACGGAAGGCAAAATCATTGGCGCGCGATTTGTCGTCAAGTTGCCTCAAGTGTCTGGTAATCCAGACAAAGCCAACAAAGATAAAGCAGATAAATGAGTGGACCGGCAGATCAGATTTACGCAAATTGTGTCGCCATTGGAGACGTTGGTATTTTATTGCGCGGAGAATCGGGAAGCGGAAAATCAGATTTGTCGCTGCGATTGATGCACGCTGATGCCGTTTTGGTTGCCGATGATCGAACAGATGTCAGACGCGAGGGCGCTTTTGTGTATGCAAGCGCACCGCAGCCGTTAAGGGGCTTGATGGAGGTCCGGGGGCTTGGCATTTTACCGTTTGATTATAAGGAAAGTGTGCGCCTTGCCGCGGTTGTGGATCTGCAGGATCAGCAAAAGATCGAGCGCGTGCCAGAAAGCAAGACCACAGAGATTTTAGGTTGCGATCTCCCCTGTTTTCAGATCGATCCTGCATTGCCTTCGGCTGTCATAAAAGTCACGCTTGTCAGTGGGCTTGTCTCGGGCTCTATTACGCGCACCGATGACTGATAAAATAGCCCCTGCTGCAACCAACCCTAAGCTCGTTCTCGTGACGGGGATTTCTGGTGCCGGCAAAAGTTCCGCGCTGAAAGCCTTGGAAGATATGGGTTATGAGGCGATTGATAATGTCCCGATTTCTTTGCTCGACCGATTGGTGGGCCCAGGCGATTTTCAGGAAAATACAGCCATAGGCGTTGATATCAGGACTCGTGACTTCGATGCGCATAAGGTTCTCGCGAAAATTGCTGGTTTGACGTCGCGCCAGGGAACAAATATTGAGCTGTTGTTTCTCGATTGCGATGATGAAATTCTGGTCCGGCGCTATGAGGAAACCCGTCGTCGACACCCGTTGGCCGTTGATCGACCGGTTTCTGACGGGATCCGACAGGAACGGTCCCAAATTTCCATCTTACGGGATCAGGCGACTGTCCTGATTGATACGTCAGATATGGCGCTTGGCGACCTAAAACAAAATCTTTTGGGCGAATTTGGCCTGAGCCGGGCAGGCGGGTTATCTGTATTTATTTCGTCATTTGGCTTTAAAAATGGTGTTCCACGGGATTCGGATCTGGTCTTTGATGTTCGTTTCCTCAAGAACCCATACTATGACCTGGACCTGCGACCACTGACAGGAAAAGACCAGCCCGTCGCGGAGTATATCCGCACAGATGCAGGATTTGAGCCGTTTTTTGAGCACCTCGAAAATCTTTTGAGCTTCTTGCTGAAACGCTATGAAGCGGAAGGTAAAAGCTATCTGACGATTTCGATTGGCTGTACAGGTGGTAAACATCGTTCCGTTTATACAGCTGAACAGTTGAAGATTTTTATTGAACGGGAAAATTATTCTGTTCAGGTGCGACATCGGGACTTGGAAAAGAAGACGAAATGAGTCCAAACTCCAAGTTCAAAGGAACAAGAGACGCGGAATGAAACACATCATAGAAGGCCTGAGAAAATGATTGGTTTGGTGCTTGTGACGCATGGTCGACTGGCTGAGGAACTTATCGCTGCGCTTGAGCATGTTGTTGGTCCCCAAAGTAATGTGACCGCTATCTGCATTGGCCCGGATGATGATATGGAGGTTCGGCGCAGTGAAATTCTAGAGGGAGCGATCAAGGCGGACGTTGGGGACGGAGCCATTTTGTTAACGGATATGTTTGGCGGGACGCCTTCAAATCTGGCGATTTCAATTATGGACAAGGCAAAGGTCGAAGTCATTGCCGGCGTCAACCTGCCGATGTTGATCAAGTTGGCCTCAGTTCGCGATAAAGAGCCGTTGTCAGAGGCAATCGTTAGCGCCCAGGAAGCCGGTCGGAAGTATATCAATATTGCCTCGCAGTTGTTGGCACAGGGGGCCTAGTGCCGGAATCTAGTGAACATCGAATTGTTCAAATTCAGAACCAAAGAGGTTTGCACGCGCGCGCGGCGGCGAAATTTGCTCAAACGGCATCGGAGTTTGATGCGCAAATTAACGTCACACGGGCCGGGCAAACCGTGTCAGGGCGCTCCATTATGGGATTGATGATGTTGGCGGCTGCAATCGGATGCGAGATCGAACTCGAAATTTCAGGCCCAGATGCATCACGTGCCATGGGGGCAATCTGCGAACTGATCGACCGAAAATTTGACGAAGAATAATCGTTAAAAAAAATCGAAGATCCACAATTTGCATCAGATGCATGAGGTTAACGTGACGACAGAACGGCGCTATTCGGGTTTGGGAGTGTCTCCCGGTATTTCTTCAGGGATCGCCCATGTTCGCGAAGTCGGCATGGTCGATATCCCTGAATATGCAATCAAACGAAAAGACATTAAAACCGAAGAGCAGCGGTTGACGCGGGCTGTTCGGCTGGCGCAACGACAGGTTCGACGCTTGCAGAGCAGAGCCAAAGAAATGGCGAATATGGCGGGTGACGAATTATGGACGTTGCTTGACGCGTACTTACTTATGCTGGACGGATCGCGTTTGGTTCGTGGCGCTGAAAACCGTATAGGGGAACTGAGAATAAATGCGGAAGCCGCCGTGCAGATGGAAGTGGCCGAAATTTCCGAAGCCTTTCAGGCTATGGATGATTCTTATATTGCTGCACGCATAGATGACATTCGCGAGGTTGGAAATCGAATTCTATTAAACCTTGGCAAACACCCGTTGCGTCCCCTGAGTGCCCTGCCGAAAGGCAGTATTGTTATTGCTGAAAACCTGAGTCCGGCAGATATGGCACAAATGGACCCCTCGTCAGTTTGTGGTGTTGGCACTGTCTTGGGAGGCGCTGAAGGTCATACGGCAATTGTCGCGCGTGCCTTGGGTATTCCGTGTGTCTTGGGGGCACAAAACTTGATGGATGGCGTGCGCTCTGGTGATCAGGTGATCGTCGATGGGTCTGCGGGCGTGATTGTCGTCAACCCCGGTCCCGATACTCTGAAGCGTCTGGACCGACGCCGAGCCGATCTGGAAAAAGTTGCTAAACGATTGTCCCGGTTGCGCACGCAACCGGCCGTTAGCCGCGATGGCACTGCGTTTAATCTTCTCGCGAATATCGAACTACCGATTGAGATGAAATTGACCGAGCAGGTTGCGGCGCAAGGAGTCGGACTGTTGCGCAGCGAATTTATGTTCATGAACCGCAAGACCGTTCCCAGCGAAGATGAGCAGTTCGAGATTATGCGGCAAATTGTCAAAGGGATGAATGGGTTTCCCGTGACGATCCGCACACTTGATGTGGGTGCCGACAAAGGCTCGGCAGCTGTGATTGGTGAAATGGATGATAGCGTGACGACGGTTCTGGGGTTGCGCGGCATTCGATTATCACTCTTAAAAACGGATATGCTGGAAACTCAGTTCAGGGCCATGCTTCGGGCGGCCAATTATGGTCCGGTCCGCCTTTTGTTACCGATGGTAACGACTGTTAAGGAAGTTCAGCACGCACGAAAGTCCCTTGAAAAAGCTTACGCACAACTCAAGCGCCGGAAAGTCAAAGTCCCTAAAGTATTGCCCCCGCTTGGTACCATGATCGAAGTCCCGGGAGCGGCCCTGGCCGCCGACGCCCTGGCGCAGGTCAGTGATTTTCTGGCAATCGGATCGAACGATTTGACCATGTATACCCTTGCGGTTGATCGCGCTAACGAACATGTCGCCGCCTTATTTGATCCGCTGCATCCGGCGGTCTTGCGCCTCATTCAATTTACCACAGGAGCGGCAATGAAGGCCCGTATCCCGGTTAGCATTTGTGGTGAAATGGCAGGAGATCCGAACCTGACGGTACTGTTGGCGGGATTGGGATTGCGAGAACTCTCCATGTCGCCGTCTAATATACCGCGTGTCAAACAACGCATTCGAGAAATGGATGCGGTTGCGGCGTCAAATCGCGCAAACCTGATTATGGATCAAGTGGATTCTGGCCGCATTCGCATGTTACTCGATGATTTTAACGCCCTCGCCTAAGATCTAGAGACCCGTTTTATTCTGACCGTTGGCCGTCGCGTATATGGTTGGTGAAGCGCCCATAACTTTTCGAAAAGCAGCAGAGAAGGCGCTGGCGCTTCGATAACCGTTTTCGTGGGCGACAAAGGAGACGGGCGTGCCGTTGGAGAGTGCTTCGAGGGCGCTATGGAACCGTACGCGCTGCCGCCAGTGACGAAAGCTCATGCCAAGTTCCCGTTCAAAGAGCCGAGCCAGAGTGCGCGGCGAAGCGCCTGCAACTTCTGACCAAGCGTCGAGAGAGCGCTGATCAGAGGGGCATTCCAGAAGCGCCGTACATATGCGTTCTAAACGACTGTCCTGGGGTAATGGAATGTTGAGGAGTTGTTCGGGCGCTGACACCATTTCCAGTTCAATGAGTTTGGCAATCAGGCCGCAGCGACCATCCATGTCGTAATCAACAGGTTCTTCACTGAGCGTTAAAATTAATTCCCGCAGCAATCCGGAAACAGCCAGGACTGCCATCGCGCGTGGCGCGGATCGGGTGTCAGATGGCGTTATGTAGAGGGTTCTCATGTCCACCGGCCCCTGCATGGTGACAGTGTGAAGGCTTCCTGCCGGAATATAAACCGCACGATCAGATGGCACGACCCACGCTTCATTGGTTGTTTGAACGTGCATCAGACCACGGACTGCATAGAGCAATTGATCGCGTTTGTGAGAATGAAACGGGATGGTCGAGCCGCCTGCGAAGCGTTTAGACATGGCCGCAATGGTCTGCGGGATATCCTGGAACGTTTTCGGATTGGTGCTGCGGTGCGGTGAATAAGGCATAGGGAAGCTAAAGGTTCACTCATGAAAAAAGAATGGCAGAAAATCGATAAACTATGGCAGGACATTGATTTACTGACAAGCGTACAAATAGAGTTACGGGATAAGTCGTGTCCTCGGCACGGGAAAGGGTGGCCACAATGAATAAAGATCAGCAGTATTTTTTACTTCTCAATATCGGCCATTTTCTTGATCATTTGTTTACCTTGATTTTTGCGACGGTCGCCGCGCTCGCATTGATCCAGGAATGGAACATTGGCTACGCAGCTCTTTTGGTCTATGCGACGCCGGGTTTCTTTGCCTTTGGTTTGTTTTCTTTGCCTGCTGGATGGTTAGCCGACAAATGGAGCCGGGATGGGATGATGACCGTGTTCTTCATCGGGATCGGCTCCGCTTCAATCCTGGCCGGTTATGTTGAGACGCCGCTGCAGATGGGGATTTGTTTGTTCATTATTGGTGTATTCGCAGCGATTTATCATCCCGTTGGCCTGGCAATCGTGACATTGAAATGGCGAAATACGGGAATGCGCATTGCGACCAATGGGGTGTGGGGAAATTTAGGGGTTGCCAGCGCGGCCCTTATTGCCGGGTATTTGATCGATAATGGCGGCTGGCGAATGGCCTTCATCCTGCCCGGAGTTTTTTCGGTTGGTGTCGGTTTGGTTTACCTTGCGTTACGTTGGGGTACGATAAATGAGGATCACAAAACAAAACAGGTGACGGATAAGAAACCACAGTCCACTGCGACCTCTGGTCATCGGAGCTTATTGTTTCGAGTGGCAGGCATCGTGTTTCTGACGACGGCTGTATCATCCGTTATCTTTCAATCGACGACCTTTGCCTTGCCAAAGATATTTGATGAACGCCTGCAAAACCTGGCGTCAGACATTACGGTGTGGGCCAACGGGATCGCGGGTACAGAACAAGGTGATGTTGCAACCGTCATCGGGCTTCTGGCCTTCACGGTTTTCGCAGTCGCATCGATTGCCCAAATCATCGTTGGGCGCAGCCTGGATCTGTATGGTCCACGGGTTGTCTTTTTGGGCGTTGCCTGCCTGCAGATTTTGTTTTTCTCTCTCATGCCCGGTTTGCATGACGGATTGGCGCTTGCTGCTGCGTTTGGTTTCATGTTGGGTGCATTTGGCCAGATCCCAATCAATGATTTTATGATCGCCAAGACGGCCAGTGGTGCCAATCGGGCTCGCATTTATGGCATCCGCTATGTGGTTAGTTTTTCGGTTTTGGCGGTCGCCCTTCCTCTGATTTCCTATGTCTATCAAAATTGGGGATTTGATACCCTGTTTCGAATTCTCGCAGGTGCTGCTTTTGTGATTTTGGTCACGGTTGCCATGTTGCCAAAACGGTTGCCTGAGCCGGCGTCAAACGCGGGTGCTGCCGAATAGGAAGATGCGCCTTATCTCACGGAATTGTTATTAACAGTGTCTCCTTTAGATCGGAATCAAGAACTAGGGTATGGTTGAACTGATAACGTTTCGTTATCCTCTATGGTCTTTACCCTTTGGAAGAGAATTCCCGTGAACGAACAGTCGACACATGAATCCGCTGTTACACCGCCTTCTGCTCAGGCGGGCGGTCTAAGCCTAAAGAAAATCATCCCCATTTTGGTTCTGATTGCGGCTGTTGTTGCTTTCTTCGCCTTGGGGTTTGACCAATACCTGTCTTTCGAAGCGCTGCGTGACAATCGGGAAGACCTTATTGCCTGGTCTGACGCCAACAAGTTGCTGGCGATTGGCAGCTTCGTCGCAATCTATGCCATTGCTGTGGCTCTTTCCCTGCCGGGGGCAACCATCATGACGCTTGCCGGCGGGTTTATATTCGGGACCCTGCAAGCGACCTTTTATGTGGTATCCGCCGCGACTCTGGGGGCAGTTCTCATTTTTATTCTGGCGCGTTATAGCCTGGCTGATTTTTTCAAAGCGAAAGCCGGAAAGTCCGTCGAGAAAATGGAAGCGGGTTTTAAGTCAAATGCACTGAGTTATCTATTGTTCTTAAGACTGGTGCCCTTATTCCCGTTTTGGCTGGTTAATCTGGTCCCGGCGTTTTTGGGAGTGCCGTTGCGAACGTTTGTTATTGGCACGTTTATCGGCATTATTCCCGGTACGGCCGTCTTCTGTAGTGTAGGCAACGGTCTGGGTGCCGTTTTTGAAGCGGGTGGCGTTCCTGACCTGTCGATAATTTTCCAACCCGAGATATTAGGACCCATACTGGCCCTTGCCGTTCTTTCTTTGGTCCCGATCATCTATAAAAGGGTCAAGAATAACGCCAGTAAACCGTGATCATTTAAGGACCTTCCATGACAAAAACTATGAATGTTGACATTTGCGTCATTGGCGCGGGCTCCGGCGGATTGTCGGTCGCTGCCGGGACGGCACAAATGGGGGCCAGTACCGTCTTGATTGAAAAACACAAGATGGGAGGCGATTGCCTCAATTACGGCTGTGTCCCGTCAAAGGCCCTCTTGGCGACGGGCCATGCCGCGGAAGCGGTCCGCCACGGCGCGCGATTTGGCGTTCACGCTCGCCTCGATAAAATTGATGCCGCTGGCGTATATGGTCATGTGCGCGACACCATTGCGACGATTGAGCCGCACGATTCTGTTGAACGCTTCGAAAGTCTTGGTGTTCATGTCATTGAAGCCGAAGGTAAAATGCTAGGCCCAAATGAAGTGATTGCCGGCGATACGCGGATTAAGGCGCGCCGTATTGTTATTTCGACAGGCAGCCGCGCTTTTGTACCTCCGATCCCCGGTATCGATGATGTGCCCTATTTGATTAATGAAACGATCTTTAGTTTGTCTGAAATTCCCAAACATCTGATCGTTATCGGTGGCGGGCCCATTGGCATAGAAATGGCACAAGCGCACAAACATTTAGGCGCCGATGTAAGTGTGCTTGAGATGTTCAAAATCATGCCGAAAGATGATGCAGAGCTCGTCGATGTTGTCCGCAAACAGATTGTTGAAGATGGCATTGCGCTGCATGAAGAGATCAAAGTTGAACGGATAGAGAAGTCTGACGCAGGGGTTCGTGTGGTCATCTCCAAGGATGGTGCGGAAGAAACAATAGAAGGTAGCCACTTGCTGGTGGCCGCAGGCCGACGGCCGAATGTCGATGGCCTGGATTTGGAAAAAGCAGGGATCAATTATTCACCTAAGGGCATTGAAGTCGATGCCCGAATGCGCACCTCGAATAAAAAGGTTTTTGCAATTGGCGACGTTGCTGGCGGTTTCCAGTTTACTCATGTTGCCGGATACCATGCGGGTATCGTGATTCGAAACGCCCTATTTCGATTGCCATCAAAAGCCGACCATCGGTTTGTCCCCTGGGTCACGTTCACATCACCCGAGTTGGCCCAAGTTGGCCTTACCGAAGAACAAGCCCGTAAGAGCCATCATGACATTCGTGTCCTGAGTTGGCCCTATGCAGAAAATGACCGGGCCTTGGCTGAGGGTGCAAAAACTGGATTGATCAAGGTCGTCACCACAAAAAAGGGCAAGATCCTGGGATGTGGAATTGTTGGCAGGCAGGCGGGTGAATTAATACAGACCTGGGTTTTGGCCCTGACGAAGGGAATGAAAGTTGGCGATATTGCACAAATGATCGCGCCTTACCCAACCTTGGGTGAAATATCCAAACGGGCTGCAGGCAGCTTTTACACGCCGTCGTTGTTTAGCGATCGAACACGCAAAATCGTTCGCTTTTTAGCCAAATTTGGGTAATGATTAACGCCAGCTATGGCAAAACAACCCTTTGATTCTCCGTCCCTGTTTACCGGGCTCTCCATGCGCCTTTTGGTGCTGACGATCTTTTTTATTATGATCGCCGAAGCCTTGATCTGGACGCCTTCTGTTTCAAGGTTTCGAAAAGTCTATATGGAGGAGCGGCTCGTATGGGCGCATCTTGCCACTCTGGCGCTGGAGGCGATTCCTGAAGGCACGGTTGATAAGGGGCTTGGTGATGAACTGCTGTTTCATGCGGAAGCCTATGGCATCGTGCTGCATCGCCCGGAGCAACGGGTTTTAATGGTTTCCAAATCAATGCCGCCAAAGGTCGACCTGACCGTCGATGTAAATGAAAAATCCTTTTTCATGTGGATCAGAGACGCGTTCGATACCATGCTGCAAAAAGAAAACCGGGTTTTGCGGGTGATTGGAAATTCACAAAAAGACCCGTCCGTGATGCTTGAGATTGTCATGGACGAGACGCCCATGCGTGAAGCCATGTATGATTTTTCGACGCGTATTGTTAATTTGTCCGTGGTGATCAGTTTATTTGCAGCAACGCTGGTTTACTTGACCCTCAACTGGTTGATGATCCGGCCCATGCGCAGGATTACGGGCAGCATCCGAGAGTTTCGCAGATCTCCAGAAGATGCCGTCCGCGAGATTGTGCATACGGGACGACGTGATGAGATCGGTGTGATTGAGCGCGAATTGGCGCGAATGCAGGACGAGGTGCGCCAATCGATGGCACAACAGTCACGTTTAGCGACGCTTGGCGCGGGTATGGCAAAAATCAATCACGACCTGCGCAATTCGTTGGCGACAGCCGTGCTTGCCTTTGACAAGTTAGCCCTTGTTGATGATCCGGAAGTAAAGCGCACATTGCCTCGATTGTATGATTCGATCGATAAAGCGGTAAAACTGTGCAGCCAAACACTTAATTACGTCGGCAAAGGTGTGCCGAAAATGGATATTTCCCGCTTTCATCTGTTTGACCTTCTTGATGAGGTGGAAATCCATTTATCGGAACCCGCCGAGGTCAATTTCGAAGTTCAGCCAAGTGCCGAAATGTCATGGATTAATGAAATTGACCCTGACCTTGAAATTGTCGGCGACCGCGAGCAATTGTTCAGGACGTTTTCCAATTTGGGGCGAAACGCCCATGAAGCTGGCGCGACTCAGATTATTATACACGCCGATGTCACCGCCAGTGGAATGAAGATCACCCTGTCAGATAACGGTCCTGGCCTTTCCGATAAGGCGAAGGAGAGGCTGTTTCAACCGTTCGCAGGATCCGTCAAGGATGGCGGTACCGGGTTAGGATTGGTCATTGTCCGTGATGTCTTGAAGGCGCATGGCGGCGATATCGAATATGTGGATACGGATACCGCCGGCGCGACCTTTAAGATTACCCTGCCGCCAAGCCGTAATTAAAGGCCTTAGGTTGCGGCTACCATTGAAATGGATCCGTCATCGGCGATTGGGAAAAACGGGTTCCAGGCAATTTCCCATGCATGACCATCGGGGTCGGCAAAATAGCCGCTGTAACCGCCCCAAAAGACATCTTTCGCGGGATTAAGAATTTGCGCACCCGCGGCTTCGGCTTCGGCTAATAATAAATCGACTTCCGACTTTGAGCGGGCGTTATGGGCAATCGTAATGCCATCAAACCCGGGACTGACGGGTTGCCGCGCTTCTTCCGCAAGTGCATCAAGACCGTAAAGGCCGAGGATTATCCCACCTAATTGGAAAAAGGTAATCTTGTCATTGCTGTTTTCAGCCGATGCTTTCCAGCCCAATTTCTCGTAAAAGCTACGACTTTTGACCATGTCAGAAACACCCAGTGATATGATGCTTAGTCTTTGTTCCATGGCGTTCCTCCCGCCCTGTCCGTTAGTCCAATTGGAAAACCAGCGCCTTCAAATATTCAGTTTCCGGCATAAAAGGATGCACCGGGTGATCGGGGCCTGCGCCTGAGCGGTATATCAAACGCGGCGACCGACCGGCCTGACCAATGCCGCGCGACGTTTCTTCAATAAAGCGGTCTTCGTGCATGTTGTGTGAACACGAAGCAATCATGAAAAAGCCTTGGGGCTCGACCGCCGTTGCGCCCAGACGGGCCAGCTTGCGATATCCTTTGATGCCCGCACCCACATCTTTTTTGGTTTTCACAAATGCCGGTGGATCAGCGATGACCAATCCGAAGCGGCGTTTTTCTTCCTGAAATCGCTCAAGCAAGCCAAAGACTTCCGTCGCACTGAACTGGCAATTGCTGGTTAAGCCATTGGTTTCTGCCGCCTTCCGCGCCAATTCCTGAGCCTTTTCTGCCCGGTCGACCATCAGGACGTTTTGTGCACCCTGAGCCGCTGCCGTCAGTCCAAAACCGCCGGCGTAACTGTAGAGATCAAGAACCGTCCGGTCTTTCGCAAGCCCCCCAACAAAGGCACGGTTGGGGCGTTGGTCGAAGAACCAGCCAGTTTTTTGGCCTTCCAGCGGGTCGGCAAAAAACGTTAGGCCGTTTTCCCGGACCTCCATTGGACCGTCGATATTGCCTTTGGCAATACGCGTGAAGGTGTCCAGGTTCTCAAGGTTTCGAAACTGGCCTTCGTTGGCAATAATGATCGATGACGGTGAAATGGTTTTTTCCAGCGCGGCAATCACCAAATCCAGTAATTGATCCATACCTGCCGTCGACGTCTGGATGACAACGGCATCTCCAAACCGGTCAATCACCAGCCCTGGAAGGCCATCGGCATCGCCATGCACAAGGCGGTAATGAGGTTCGGGAAAGAGAGCCGTGCGTAAGGTCAAGGCCCGTGTTAGACGATCTTTGATGAATTTGCCATCAACGCTGCGTGAGCCCGTTCGGCTAAAACCACGATAGGCAATCAGGGTATGAGGATTGAACGTCCCGACACCCATTTCCTTTTTATCACTGCGCAGGAGCTTAACAACCGTACCTGCCGAAATGGCTTTGGTCGCTTCATTCATTTCGATTTCGTTTGAATAAACCCAGCTATGGCCACGTTTAAAACGCTTATCGGCGCCCGGGCGCAGGCGTATGCTCGTTAAACCGGAGGTATCGGTCATGCGACTTCCTTTTTGTATGTGTTCGTATGTGCTGTTCTAGTCGCCTATGGCGACACCTTCACGTCTTTTATCTGCTCCGCCCTCAAGACCGTGTTCCGTGACCCGAATTCCGTGCAAGCCACTGGCGCTGGAAATGAACTTTACGCTATGCCCCATTTCCTCAAGTGCCGGTTTTAAGGCCTCAAGAGATGTGCCTTTTTCAAGGTCTGTCGAGCCGTTGCGGTTTACGAAATAGGGGGCATCAATGGCCGCATCCATATCCATTCCCCAGTCGAGAGCCGCGATCAAGGTTTTGACGACATAGCCAATAATGCGTGAACCGCCGGGTGAGCCGACCGCCATCACAAGTTTCCCCGAGCCGTCAAATACCAACGTCGGCGACATCGAACTACGGGGTCGTTTTCCCGCTTCAACCCGGTTGGCGATGGGGGCACCATCTTTTTCGGCGAGGAATGAGAAATCGGTGAGCTGGTTATTTAATAAAAACCCGTTGGACATCATCCGCGACCCAAAAGCGTTTTCGATACTCGATGTCATGGAAACCGCGTTACCTGATTTATCAACAACGCTCAGGTGTGTCGTCGAGAGGCCCGTCTCGTTTTCGCTGGTTGCAAAATTGAGATTGGCCTGCAAGCCAGGCATGCCTGGTGACTTCTTGCCGCCGGTCTTGAAGGGTGAAATTTCCTGTGACCTGAGATCAAGATAAGCTGGATCAAGAAGGCCGAGCGTTGGTACCGGGATAAAATCGCTATCGGCCATATATGTATTGCGATCAGCAAAGGCGAGCCGACTGGCTTCTGCTACCAGATGGACGGCTTTTGCACCAAACGGCTCCAGTTTTCCCAAATCGAAGCGTTGAAGAATACCCAGAATTTGCAAGGTCGTCAGGCCACCTGAAGATGGGGGCCCCATGCCACAAACCAGCCAGACCCGATAGGGCAGACAAACAGGGGGACGATCTTTTGCCTGATAGTTCTCAATATCAGTTGGCGTCATGCCGCCTGGGTTTTGCGTCGCCTCTTGAACCGTATCGACAATGCCATTGGCAATCAGGCCCGTATAAAACGCGTCAGCTCCACCGTTCGCAACAAGACGCAAGGTGTTAGCAAGCTCTGGATTTTTGAGCCGTGTGCCAGCCGGTTTTGGCTTGCCGTCCTGATCGTAAAAATAACGCCGTGTGACATCAAAGGTGTCGAGATACTTGTCACGGGCGATTAATCCCGCCAATCTTGGAGAAATCGCGAACCCCTTTTGAGCCAGCGTAATCGCTGGCTCAAACAAGGTTTTCCAGGGCAGCTTCCCATGCTGATTATGCACCATTTCCAGCATTCGGAGTAATCCGGGTACGCCAACGGCGGAACCGCCAACAACAGCTTCATAGAATTTTTTGCGGCTTCCATCGGGTTTTAAAAACATATCGGGTTTGACCGATTTTGGGGCGGTTTCCCGACCATCAAATGACTGAATGGATCCTGTTTTTGCATCAAAGTGCATTAAAAAAGCACCACCACCGATCCCCGATGACTGAGGTTCAACCAGCGTTAAAACCAACTGGGCAGCAATAGCGGCATCGATAGCCGAGCCACCCGCCCTGAGGATTGTCCGGCCTGCCTCCGCAGCCAGTGGGTTGGCCGCGGCAATCATCTGTGTTAGGGGAGCGGCACTCTTTAATGACAATTGTTGCGCTGTCGCCGCTGGTTTTACGTCGGTTGTGTCCGTCCGCGGCGGAGGCGTGCCGCACGCTCCGATCATCAAGCATCCAACAAGCATCAACGCCTTGGATTTCCGGTTTGTTTTTATATGGCTGTTCGGGACGTGCATCGGCTTGATCATCTCTTGCCTCACAATAATAGGTTGAGAACGTATTTTAACTTGTCTGACCGCGACATTCCATCCGTTCCATGTCAGAATAGACCGGATAATACATACTGCTAAGAGAATTAGGCAAACTCATGGCGCAAATTGAAGCGATGATAGAACTGTTTCGAGCCAATCCGGCACCGGCTTTGGTTGTTTTATTTCTCGGCGTCTTTTACTGGGCTTTTCGCGGGCGTGGTAAACGCGGTGGACCGTCTGATTCATGATCTGCATAATTATGGCAATCTCACTATTGTGCGCTGCAATAACTTGGACTATCGTTCGGCCACTTTTACGGGCCATTGAGGGTGTAGGGTATGAAAACCGTTCGCACAATTGCTGAGCTTCGCGAGCATGTCCGAGGCTGGAGACAAAACAACGAGAGCGTTGGGCTGGTGCCAACCATGGGCGGATTGCATGCCGGACATATATCGCTGGTTGGGCATTCCCGCCAGCACGCAGACCGAACGATTGCCACCCTTTTTGTGAACCCGTCGCAATTTGCGCCACATGAAGATTTTGCCACTTATCCGCGCAAGGAAGAAGCCGATCAGCGGATGCTGGAAGAAGCTGGGACGGATCTACTGTTCGCGCCCAATGTCTCTGAAATATACCCGGACGGGCACTCAACGCGAGTGGAGGTGCAGGGATTGAGTCAAATTCTGGAAGGTGAATTTCGCCCCGACTTCTTTGCTGGCGTCGCGACGGTTGTTTCTAAATTACTCTTGCAGTCCCTTCCGGATGTCGCGGTGTTCGGTGAAAAAGACTATCAACAGTTATGCGTTATAAAGACCATGGTTCGGGATTTGGACATACCGGTAAAAATCATTGGCGCTGAGACAATCCGTGAAACGGATGGCCTCGCCATGTCATCGCGGAATCAGTATCTGACACCCGAAGAACGCAAAATTGCGCCCGTTTTGTTTGAAGCGATTACAGCGGTTGCGAAAAATGTGAAAGAAGGCGCGTCTCCTTCCGCGCAGCGGACCTGGGCAGAAGCAGAGTTAACAAAAGCCGGCTTCGGTGCTGTCGATTATGTGGCGGTTCGTGATGCCCGAACGCTCGGGCCTGTTCGTGATGCGGGTCGCCCGGCGCGCGTGCTTGCTGCAGCTTACCTTGGGCGCGCTCGACTTATTGATAATGTCCCCGTCTAGTTAAGCTGGTGTTTTTGCATAAGCCGACGAAATTGATGGTAACTCAGCGCCAGACGTTCGGCGGCTTCTTTTTGCACAAAACGGCTTTCCGCTAGTGCATTTTCCAACAGGGTTGTCTCAAATCGGGCCACGGCGTCCGAAAACGACGATGGACGCTCCGTTAGCTTTAGTTCTGGTGTGGGTTTTATGTCTTCGCTCAGGGACGCTGGTGGTCGCCATGGGCTGTCGAAGGGATCGATCCGGATGGTATCAATCGGGGCATCCGATTGCCCCGCATCGAACAGGGATCGTTCGACGGCGTTTCGCAATTCACGAACATTTCCTGGCCAGGAATAGCTCTGCAATATGGTCACGGCACGGTCGCTGAACCCGGGGAAACTGTTCAATCCCATATCGCGCGACATATCCAGGCCAAAACTTTCTGCCAGTGGCAGAATATCGCCGGTCCTTGCCCGCAATGGCGGGATCGTAATTACGTCAAAGGCCAGACGGTCCAGTAAATCAGGTCTGAATCTACCGGTTCGCGCGAGCGCCGGTAAATCGACGTTGGCACCGCCGACAATTCGGACATCAACCTGCAAAGTTTCCGTGCCGCCAACCCTTTCGAACTCGCCATATTCAATAACACGCAAGATTTTTTCCTGGATCGCGGGTGATGCATTGGCAATCTCATCAAGAATGAGGGTGCCTGAATGGGCCAATTCAAAGCGTCCGGCCCGTTTGCGTTGAGCGCCGGTAAAGGCCCCCATTTCATGGCCAAAGAGTTCTGATTCAAGCAGGGTTTCGCTAAGTGCCGCGCAATTTACTTTAATTAACGGGCCATTCCAACGTCCCGACAAATAGTGCAAACGTGACGAGAACAGCTCCTTTCCACTGCCCCGTTCGCCAACGACGAGGCAGGGCCGATCAATCGCAGCAAGCCGCGAACAACGTTCAACCGTATCCAGAAAAATAGGGTCTTCGCCAAGAATCGGTGGCAGCATATCATCCATATCCAAAAATAACCAAAATCGATAATAATGTCGATATTTATTAGCGGAAATCGCTAATTATTTATTCGGACGATTTTGATAATGTATATTTTTCAATGGGTTAGAAAATTGGCATGCCCGTTGCAAAGTAGGGGGTAAGCGAAAACCAACCATTGAGGATAACATGACAATTTTTTCAAGATTAACAGATATCGTACAGTCCAATATCAATTCCCTGCTGGATAAAGCCGAAGACCCGGAAAAGATGATTCGCCTGATGATACAGGAAATGGAAGATACACTGGTTGAGGTTCGCTCAACCGCTGTTAAGGCCATTGCCGACAAGAAAGAAATTACAAAGCGCCTTGATAAAATTGAAGAGGCTGCGGCAGAGTGGCAGGAGAAGGCAGAGTTCGCCTTAACCAAAGAGCGGGAAGATTTGGCGAAAGGGGCTTTGATCGCAAAAAGTAAATTGCTGGATCAGGCGAATGCCTTACGTGAAGAATTGACCGGTGTTGATTTGGCGATCTCCAAATACAACGACGACCTGGCGCAGCTTCAGGCCAAACTTGATGAAGCAAAGGCCAAAAAGAAAGGCATCGAAATTCGCATGAATACCGCTAAAAAGCGGGTTAAGATACGCCAGACACTGCATGACGGTCGTGTTGACGATGCTATGGAAAGATATAGCGGACTGGAGCGTCGCATTGATGAACTGGAAGCTGATGCCGAAGGTTATGATTTGGGTAAGAGTCGCACACTGGACGACGAATTTTCAGAACTGGCCGCTGAAAGCGCTGTCATCGATGAGCTTGCTCAAATGAAAGCTGATCTCGCAAAAAAGCAGGGCAAGTCTTAGATCCTGTTGTTTATTGATTACACACCTAGTTGGACGCGGTTATGGAATTTTTAAGTTTTTTGAATGTCCCCCTTATTATTTTTCTATCGGTCGTGGTACCGATCTGGATCTTGTTTCACTACATTACCAAATGGAAAATGATGAAAAAGGCGGGTGCGGGCGATGGTGAAACGGTGGTAAACCGAAAAGATCTCCTTCGCCTGCGGGAAACGGCAAATTCTCTTGAAGACCGCGTCGCATCTCTGGAAACCATCCTTGATGCGCAAGTGCCCAATTGGAGGCAGAAATAATGGAAGAACGAAAACACTATCATCACCACCATCATCATCATTTTGACGCAAGCAAGGTGAGGCAGAACCCAAAGTCTGAAGGGTTTATCCGCAAGACCATCACAGGCCTTGCCGAGACATTTAATGTGTCCCGAAAGGTGGTGATCATCGGTTTTATCATCCTGTTTATGTTTACCCACTTCTTCGCGGTCGTCGTCTTTTTTGTGGCCGCCCACTGGGTCAGAAACCAGGCAAAATATGATGATTTCTTCGGTACAGCTTTTGAAAAATCGCGCCGCAGCTTTAGCTCAATGAGACAGCAGCAAAGTTATACCGCGCAGGCTGGCGCGGGTGCCACCGACGCGTCATATCATGACGACGACTTTGATTTTTCTGACCTCAACCGGAAATTTGATGACCTGAAAAAGCGAACAAGCGACATGGAAGAGCACGTCTCTTCTGAGGACTACAAACTCCACAAGGAGTTCAAAGACCTAAAATGACGCGGGTCTCACCCTTTAGACGGGGCGACATCCAGGCGGGCGACGATGCCCGCCAAGTCGTCTGAGAGTGCGGGATAGTAGTCGAGGACCAGCGGGTCGTGACCCGGAATAACATGGTCCTCACTATCGGCCAAGCGGCGAAGTTTCTGGTACCCTTCCAGCATTTCATCGACTTTAAAAATAATCGGATAAGGGTTCTCTCGCTCCATGTTCGCATAAAGATGGCTTGCATCGGAAGCCAGGACAACCCACCCACGCTTCGTATAGACCCGCACAGCCTGAAGCCCTGCCGTATGACCGCCGATTCGGTGTAGCGAAAACCCGGACGCAAGTTCTGTGTCGCCGTCATGGAACGCGACCCGCCCCTTGTAAACTTCCCTTACCATGCCGGTAACGTGTTCCACATCAAAGGGGGTGCGGAAGTGGCGATGGCGCATATAACGCCCCGTCGCATAGGCCATTTCATCATCCTGCAGATGGAAATCGCAGTTGGGGAACAAGTCAAAGTTACCAACGTGATCATAATGGAGATGCGTGATGATAACATCTTTGACGTCAGTCGGATTAACGTCGACCAATTTTAAGGCTTCAACAGGGCAGCGGATAATTTCGCGACCCCGTTCCGCCGCCGTTTCCGCACTGAAACCGGTATCGATAACGAACGTCCGGTTCTTGGATCGCGCAACCCAAACAAAATAATCAATGGGCATTGGACCGTCATGGATGTCTGGCGGGTCCATAAAGTTTAATTCGGATGTTCGGTCATGGCGGGCATACTTGATTGCAAACACTTCATAAACATCTGGATTACTCATGGGTGCTCCTGTTTACACGATTGAAAGGGGGGGCATGCGAGATTGATCTTGCCCCCTTCGGAAAAGACTCCCTATTGTTGGCAACCCCGTCGCAATAAGGCAAGAAAATGATTGGTCTTGGTTATCGAAAAATTCGTTACAAAATCCGTTGGCTTTCGCGGCTGTTTGGTGTTTTTTGTGGCTTTTTTGCTTATGAATACCTTTCGGCAAATCCCCATCCTGAGGTGTTGGGAGCGGCGGACCCCTATCTTGGTGCGTTTGTTGGATATATCCTGGGGACGTGGCTTGTTGTTTTTGCCTTCATCTGGGTCATAAAGACACTGATGGAAGTCTTCGGCCTGCTATTGGGGCGACGTTAATCGTCCTTGCCACCTAATGGTTTGATATACTGAGGTTCTGTATCCCAGGGGAAGAAAACCCACACATCCTGCTCAACGTCGTGTGAATAGGTGTTCACAAAGGGTAGTCCCTGTGGTTTCGCATAAACCGTTGCAAAATGGGCCTTTGGTAGCAAGCGGATGGCTTCTTTTGCGGTGGTTCCTGTATCGACAAGATCATCAATCAGGAGCCAACCTTCGCCATCTTCGGCAACCGCGGCGTCTGGCACTTTCAGAACTTCTAGATTTCCCTGAACTTGTTCGTCATAAGTCGTAATGCAAAGCGTATCGACGACGCGTATTTCCATTTCTCGGGCAATAATTGCGGCCGGAACCAACCCGCCTCGGGTTAAGGCAATAATGCCTTTCCACGGACCATGCGGCATCAGCTTGCGGACAAGATATTTCGAATCTCTATGGACTTCCGCCCAGGATACGATGTGGTCAAAAAGATCGTCGCGCGCCTTGGCCATGTGCTGCCTCCCCCCATTAAAAATGCAATTGGATTAAAACCGAAAGTTTCCTGTGGTGCAATCGCTCGCCTGCCAATTTCCTATAAAAAAACCGACGCACAAAGCGTCGGTTTTTTATGTATTATCGAAGGCGTGATCTAGCGCAAATAGAGATGGACTTCGTTGGTCCGCGCCTGGGCCATGGTCCGCGCAGAAACCGCGATCCGTGCTGGCGGTAGGCCCATTTCAATTAAGGACCGCAGAACATTCTCAGAGTGCCGTCGCGCTTTGTTAGAGTTCAAAGAAACTCGGGCCTGTCCACCAGTTGTCGGCGCGACAGCAACAAGATCAAAGACCGCATTCGGACGCTGTTCCAGAACTTTGCTTACCGAATTGTATAGCGCCTGTTGATAGGGAACGTCGGCCCGATCAAAGCGGATGACAATCAGAGGACGTTTGCCGGCCGTGTTGGTCGGGGCACCCGCTGCAACACCAACTCCGGCACCTGCGCCAGAATTAGCCATGGCAATGTTCATCAAGCTACCACCATATATCTCACCCGAACGGATGCCGGTAGATAACAGGTTCAGATTGGCCCGTTCGGTTGAAACGTAATTGGTTTGGCGACGAACGTCATTGCTGACTTCTTTCAGCAAGCGGTCAATCAGGACGTCGGTACGGTTAACTTCATCTTCAAGAATAGCCAATTGGCGATGATCGGCATCAATCGCCCCCGACACAGAAAATGCCGCTTTCGCTGATTCTGCTAAAAATGCAGACATCGTCGAACTGTTTCCAATGTTCCCGGACAGGGTATTCATCTCGGCAACATCTTGCGAAAGGCGATCGAGATCAGCTTGTGCGCTGGTGAACTGTTGGACCAAAATAGGGTTCCCTGGGGTTGTGCCCACTTGAAGACGCGCATTAACCGCAGCAATTGTACCATGATAACGCTGCGAATTAGCGACCAACTTGCCACGCAGCTGCTGAAGCTGGCTGTTGTGTGCTGAAATCTGACCTTGAAGGCGCTGCAGCTCCTGGCGTAATTCTACAACTTTTTTGCCGACGAATGTGCCGGTTTCTTGCCCGTCCGTTACGCCGGGCGGAACAAAGGTGCTGGTTCCTAAAGCGGGCTGGGCTGTCGCAACGGCTTCAGATGTTGCAGCGGCAGCATCTGTTGCGGCGACTGCTGTAGCCTGTGCAGTTGCTGTTTCTGTCTCTCCACCAGCAGGATCCTCAGCCGAAAAAGAGGGCCAAAGCGAATCTTCCGTGAAAGAACACGCGGGCAACATAATTAGAGCGCCAACAAGCAAACTCCGAAATCCAGTAGAAACCATGCGCTCGATAACCTTTTACTTTATAAGGGCCCCAATTACAGAGCCTAGATCCCTTGACCTCAAGTCCGATAACCAATTCCCATTATGAATCAACTTGGGACCCAATGTCTCCCCTTTTATTGCAACAGATACTACTCAAAGCCTGCTCCGGGAACAAGATCAGATTTTTATAAGTCTTTTCCGTATGTTATGCGACAAAAAAATAGATGAATTTCGGCACTTGCCAAGCCCGATACGGTTTAGTAGTTTCCGCCAACTTCGGGAACGCCCGGTTTCGGGTTTTACACTGTGTATTTGGTTTCCTTGGTCGCTTTAGCCCAACGCGTTAGGGCGCAGCGCGAAAGCTAGGATGTGAGCCTGTTCTAGCCGGGATTATACAATAGGCTTAAAGGTCGGGGTGCCAAAGGGGTGCCAAGGCTTAAGTGTTTGAAATTACGGACCCGTAGCTCAGCTGGATAGAGTACTTGACTACGAATCAAGGGGCCGGGAGTTCGAATCTCTCCGGGTCCGCCATTTCAAACCCCGATTTCTGTAACGAAATCGGTTTTTTTTGCCCCCCATGTTTTTCAAAGAATCTGTGTCTTTCAGGACCGTCAGAGACTTTTTGCGTCTATTTCAGCATCTCTTGCAGGGTAACAGTGCGATCTTCTCGGGCGGCAAGGTCTACGGCGATGGTCGCTGCCAGGGTGTTCATGGCATCGCGGGCACTGACCACAGGTTTCGCCTTCCCGGCGATAACAGCCAGAAAATGGTCAATTTGGTTTTGATAGGTCCGTGATCCGTCCAGCGCCATTTGTTGGCGCACTAACGGATGCTGCCAATGTTCGTGCTTTTGATCGTGCCGCCAAAGGTCCATGGCAGGGCTCGCCAGCGTCCCTTCGGTGCCGCCAAAGAAGTAGCAGTTACCTGGTTGATGCGGGAAGTAAAGGGCCTGTCCGGAAGCGATTTCCCATGTGTAGGGAGAGGCAATAGTGTCGCTGAGCAAGAAACTGCCCAGAACCCCGTTTTCAAAGCGCAAGGCGATGGTTGCCGTGTCCTCAACCTCAAATCCGCGCGCAGCACTGGAGGTAAAGGCACGCACGCTTTCGATCTCACCGACAATAAAACGCAGGCAGTCGATGTCATGGATCAAATTGATCAGCAAGGGCCCCCCACCTGGCTGGCGCCGCCATTCAGCCTTAAAATAATCGCCGGGTTTGTCTGACATCCACATGCCGTTTACGGCGACAAGTTGGCCCAGTGCCCCGTCGGCGATCAACCGTTTCGATTCATATATATCGGGACTGTGGCGACGGTGGTGGCCGACCAAAACCGCCACATTCGCCCGTTCACTTGCTTCCGTCAATTGACGCGCTGCGGCAATCGTATCGGCAACAGGTTTTTCAATAAGGCTGGGAATCCCTCGTTTAATACAGGCAAGCCCGGCTGCCAGATGCAGGGTATTGGGAAGAGCGATAATGGCGCCGTTGGGCTTGGTTTCGTCCAGCATTTTCTCATAATCTGAAAAGTAGGGCACCGACATACTTTGTGCGTATTGCTCGGCGTCAGGAGAAACATCCGCGATACCCACGACTCTGGCTCCCGGATGATTTTTAACAAGGGCACAATGTTCGCGGCCAATAAGGCCTGCACCCAGAATTACTAAATTTTTAATGGTCATGCGTCGTTATTCCTTGATTGGTCGGGCTTGAGACCTATTGGATTTATGATACAGGTCGAAAGACGTGATCAATGACGTTTGGCATAAAACCGGACAGGGTTTGATCTTGAAACCGTTGCGCACCAGTTACAATAGAGATTAAAGGTATCCCAGACGTTGCATGTTGCGTTTTTGGGCGGAAATTCGAAACTGTGCATTTGTCGCGCCATAACCTTTATAATCTCCGCGTCTTTCAATAATTTCGAAGAAAAACCCTTCACCATAAATTTGGCTGTAAAACTGGAAAAATTCTCCAGTGTCATCCCGGTCGTAGAAAATATTTCCTGCACGTAACTGATCAAGCAGCGACGGGGCAAGGCCGAAACGAGCGTCAAGATCATCGTAGTAATTGGGCGAAATCTCCAGGGGTTGAAATCCGCGCTTAGCAAGTTTTTCGGCAGTTGCAAAAATATCGTCGCAGGCAAAGGCCATGTGCTGGACGGAAGAGCCAAAGCGTCGGGAGATAAACTGACCGGCCAGAGTTCTGTCGTTTTCCACCCCATTGAGCGTTAACCTTAACGAGCCGGAAGCATTTTCGATGACCTGACTTCGGATCAGGCCCGCCGGGTCTACAACATCAACCACCGGCTGTTTGGTCGTTTCAAATATTGATGTGTAAAAGAGAACCCAGGACAACATTTCGTCGTGGTTCATGGTTTGAGCGATGTGATCTATTGTCTTGAGGCCGCAATCTGAGATACCGGCGCCAGAGCTGTGAAGAGAGAACTCCTGATCCCAGACATCTTTCAAAGATGTTTTTTTGTCGATGAAATGAAGCAGGCTTCCGCTGACGCTGCGGATCGCAGGAATTTTTAACTCTCCCGGACCTATGGGTTGTGAAAAAGTCTCGGCGCCAAGCGCCTGCGCACGTTCAACAGTCGCATTGGCATCTTCAACGGATAATCCAATGTCACAGACACCGGTACCGTGCACGATATAGGAGGAATGCGCAAAGCCTTCCCGATCGGTATTTAGAACGATATTTATGTCACCTTGTCGCCACAGATCGACTTCTTTCGAGATATGCCGGCCGACGTGATTGAAACCAACAGAATAAAGGATTTCCGCTAGTTTTTTTGCTTCCATTTCGTCGGCTGAAAATTCGACAAACTCAATGCCATGAACCGGCACCTGGCGGGGCATTTCTGGAACATTGATCTTGATACCAGGCTCCTGGTTTCGCACCTGATCCATCAGATGCAAGAGAGACCGATGCCCGTCGAGCGAAATTGAACGCGGAGAGCCTCCTCTGAATTGATCGTTGAATATCTCCAGTGAAAGGGGCCCATTGTATCCCGTAGCGGCAACGGCACGCATGAAACCGGGTACGTTCAGATCTCCTTCACCTGGCATGTTGCGAAAATGCCGGCTCCAGTAAAGCAGATCCATATCTATCAAAGGCGCGTCGGCAAGCTGAACGAAAAAGATTTTATCGCCGGGAATAGAGCGAATGGTGTCGGGATCAATTTGGCGCGACAAAGTGTGAAACGAATCGAGGATGAGCCCGATATTTGGGTGATCCGTGCGGCGAACAACCTCCCAGGCATCCCTATGGTCGTTGATGTGCTGGCCCCATGCCAAAGCTTCATACCCTATTCTTAACCCCCGCTTGGCCGCCCGTTCGCCAAGTTCGCGAAAGTCATCAGCCGACCGGTCAATACCACCAAGAGCCAAAGGAGAGGTGTTCGAGCAGACCAGCATTAAGTCTGTGCCCAACTCTTCCATCAGATCAAATTTTCGCTCCGCTCGGTCAAAAGCGCGTTCGCGTTGTGGCACGGGCATCCCTTCGAAATCCCGAAAGGGCTGAAACAACGAAATTTCAAGGCCGGAGTCCTCGACAAGCTTGGCGACATCTCGAGGAGGACCATCGTAGGTGAGAAAATCATTTTCGAAGATTTCAATGCCGTCAAAGCCGGCATCGCTGATCGCTGCTAACTTTTCCCTTAAAGTTCCGCTTATGGAGACGGTGGCAATTGAAGTTTTCATATCTCGGGAACCTTTAATCTGGGCTTCGCGTTAATACGCCACGCGCTGAAGTTTGATGGTGATCCGATTATTTTGCCGGTTAACCAGTTATATGGTTACAAAACGAATTCATAATGTTCATTTGGGTTAATTGAGTCAATCAAATTGTTCATTTGGGTTAATTGTTGCGTTTTTAAAGAATGTCTGGATAAATGAGGTATGCGAAAACAGACCCATACAGAAAAGAACGACGACGCGAAAAGGCCCCGATGGAAGCAAGACCCTGAAGCCGTCCGTCTTGATATTTTGCGGGTTGCGACGCAGGCCTTCGCATCTCATGGGTTATCAGGGACTCGTGTCGCCGATATCGCTGCCAAGACACAAACCTCCAAGCGAATGATCTATTACTATTTTGGCGATAAAGAAGGATTGTACCGGCAGGCGCTGGAAGCGGTCTATGACGTGGTGCGTAGAGGTGAGGATCAACTGGAGTTGGCGACGCGGCCACCTTTGGAAGCCCTAAAAGAACTTGTGGCCTTTACCTTTGACCATCATGCCCAAAATCCAGATTTTGTGCGTTTGGTAATGATAGAAAATATTCATCAAGCGAAGCATTTGAAAACGTCAAATATCATTCGTCAATTGAACGCCTCGGCGATTGAAAAACTAGAAGACATTTGCCGTCGTGGGCAGCAAAAAGGTGAGTTTAGGGCGGATATCGATGCTTTAAAACTCCACTGGCAGATTAGCAGTTTGAGCTTTTTTAACGTTTCAAATCGGCCCACTTTCTCGGAAGTATTCGGTGATCGGCTCTGGGACACAGAAGAACAGGAAAATATTCGGCAGCTTGTCATCGACACAGTTGTTCGCTTTGTCCTTAAATAAGGCGGGTCGTGTCCGTTCTCAGAATAAATGAGAAGTTTCTCTAATTAACGAGAACCTTTCCGCTGTTGGGACATTGCGGACTCTCTATCGGCAGCTTTTATACTAATGGCTCATGACCCAAAGCGGGTGCAGAATGCCCAAACTGCCGCCCAGTTCACAGGGTTAGCGACCGCGCGCTCCAAAATACGTGCGTTATTGCTTTCTCGCAAACGTTGTATATGCGACTAAATATCATCAATTGGTTCTTTAAGGATTGGCTTTAGCTGTGAGCGACCCAAAATTTAAAATTTGGAAGACTATTGCTTGGGGTTATCGCGATGCGTATTGCAACATAGGCTTCTTTTTTCGAGTAAGCTGGGTATCCATGTGTTTAATTTATTTGGCATCTCTATTGATGGTATATTTGATAGCTGTACAAATTGATTTTTCAGAAATTATATTTAGCACATTACTAGTTGGGGCTCTTTGCTATGTCGCTGTTCCATGGCATAGAGCAATATTATTAAACGAAAGTCAGCTGGCTTTAGTACATATACGACGACCTGAACTTTTGTATTTTTTGGTTTTGTTACCTATTGATCTAATTGGGCGAAGTCTCAACTATTTTGCGGACGATATCAGGACCTTTGACGAATCAATCATCGTAATTTTTCTATCGATCTTTGGTCTCATTCTAATAAGTTATATATCCACAATATTACCTGTAATTGCGACAGAAGATAAAAGCATTCCTCTAAAACGAGTTTGGCAACTTTGGAAAGGAAATAGGATTCGCTTCATCATATTCTTAAATTTTGGCGTGTTATTGCTGGGTGTTGTGATTTTTGGAGTTGGAATGATGGCTATATACGGAGCCAAATACGTATTGGAAATTCTCGAATTTAAAAACACTTTTGAAAACATGCATGGCTATAAACTATTTACATTTGTTGGGGTTTTTGGCCTTTTCACACCGGCCGTAATCATCGCAGGTTTATTTTCGTTTGTCGCGACAGTTGGTGCTCTCTCGCTTTCTTATGCAGGAATCGTTCAAGGAGCTATAAGTCAGGATACAAATTACCGGCCACATATAATCATTAGCGAAAAGTTTCATACTTAATATCCGTGTTTTACAGATTCTAGAGCTTGTACGACGAAGTGATTTTGTCTGTCATTGCGTGAAAAATAACATCTACGTTTTCCGCATGCGTTGGCTAAGGTCCGCTTCTGGCCCGTTCATGTCTTTCGAACAGCGTTTGCGGCAGTTGTTCTGGCGTCCGCTTTGGGTTCTTTAGAGACGGAGAATTTCTCACGTATTGTGATAAATAAATGGTTTGGATCATTTATTATGAAAATCTTTCTCGTTATTTATGAGAACCAGGCCTGAAAAGGTATGATTTGTAACAAACATTTTGAGAATCGACAGGTCGTCGGCCGCTTAACCAAAGGTTAGAGAACAAGAGAAGATCCCGATTAGTTAATCAACGTCGGTCGAATAAAAATTCCAACCATTTGCATTTAAATCAGCATTTGGATCGTAAGGGATCACATCCAAGCCAATATCTTTTGCGCCATAACGTCCAATCCGTTCAAGCAGTGTAAACTGCGCGACCATGTCATCGCGTTTCGCAGTCGTCAAATTCACCTGCGCGTCGAGCAATTCCTGTTCGGCGTCAAGTAGGTCGAGAACAGTTCGCCGTCCGACCTCCAACTCTGCACTGATCCCGTCTAAAGCGATCTTGGCAGCTTCGATTTGGCTTTCAAAAGCCTTGACCCGGGACCTGGCGCTGATTGTATCTTGCCAGGCTTGGCGGGCATTATCGATCGCGACGCGACGCGCCTGATCGAGTTCCAACAATCGTTGCCGCATGGCTTTGCGTGCCGTTCGCGTTGAAGAGAATTCAGTCCCGGCCTGGAAAATAGGAATTGTTAAGGTCATGGCGACGGTCGACGTTATGGTTTCAGAATTCGCACCAATGCGGTTGTTCACGCTCGAATCTGCGATGCTTCCCGATAGGGCTAAGTTGGGGACACGCCCACCTTGCTGAGCGTCAATCTCTGATCTGGCCGCGTCAACGGCACGTTCCGCCGCTTGAACCGTTGGATGCTGGCTTAGTGCCAACTGCTCAAGTTCCTTTTCTGTCTTCGGCAGAATGTGGGTAAAGACTGGAAACTCTAGGTTATCGGGTAAAAAACCCGTCAGTTGCTGGAACTGCGAAATGGCTTTATCGAGATCCGCTTGCGCGGTCGCCAGGTCGGCACGCCCTTTTGCCAGACGCGATTTCGCCTGCGCCAGGTCGGCGTTAGTGCGGCGTCGCAAATCGAATTGTACTTCCGTCGATCGCAGATGCGCCGTCAGCACTTCAATGTTGTGACTGCGCAACTTAACAACATTCTCGGTTCTATGGACATTAAGATAGGATGTTGTTGCACGCAGCAGGACGGTTTGTTCGCTATTGATCAGGCGGCGTCGCTGCGCCTGGACTTCGAAGTCGGCTTTCTCAAGCCGTGCGTTATTGGCCAAGTTAAAAACCGTCTGACTTACTGACAATGTGTCCGTGGAAGTGTCGGCCGCCGTCGTGTTCTTTTCTTCTACGGTATGGGTCTTGGCACGAGAATAGCTACGAGACAGACTTACCGTTGGTAAATATGCCGAACGCGCGGTTGGAACCTGCTCATTGGTTTGCTCAAGTTCCGCCCGCGCCGCCAGAATAACGGGATTGTTATTGTAGACATTGACCAGAACGGCCTCGAGCGACTGGGCAGTGCCTGTCGTCGGTAAAAAGGAGAAGAGGATCGCCCCTGCAGCATATGCGCGTAAAATTAAGACGTTCCGCAATGGCATTAGAAACTCCCCGTTAATATATCATTTGCCTGTGCATATCTTTATACTCCAAACCGGCTGACAGGAAACTTAAAAATTGAAAGCACCCCCTATCAGTAGGGGGTGCTTGACCCTTCAGTTCCTATGGATAGATTAATCGCTGCATCGTTGAAGTGAACCACCCCGATATTTAGGATATAAACGGCATGACCAAGCCTACATTTCTCAACGTCAACGGCAATGAATTGAGCGTGGATGATACGCAGTCATTGGCCTATTTATTGGATGGGTACGACATCCGCTCATCCCTTAAAACGCATATGGCGGTCCTCGAAATGGCGCGTGCAAAAGGGCTGACCTTGACGCCTGACGACATGAGGGAAGAATTTGATGAATATCGATATGAAACGGGTCTTGAACAATCTGTCGCTGTTCAAACCTGGAAACAAGACAATCAAATCACCGACAATGCGATAAGGATTTATTGCGAAATCAGTGCCTATCGAAAAAAGCTTTCCGAAGCCATACCCTCCGAAGCAGTGCGGGCGAGCTTTGAGGAGATTTCCAGTAAGGAAGTGGTTTATTTTCTGTTCTTCTTGCCTCTGGAGACGGAAGAGATCGCTCATGAGGTTGCGACGCGGATACAAAATGGCGATGTTTCATTTAACGATGCGGTAAATCAGTATGGCGATCGCGACACCAGAGCAGTTGGTGGATATATGGGGGAACTGGTTCGCGACGAACTCTCCAAGCCACTTGCCCTGGCTGTATCGTCTGTTGACCCGGGCACCATGGTCGGCCCGTTTGTCGAAGAAGACCAGTGGTATATTGTTTATGTTGCCGATCAGGTTGAGCCGGAGTTCGAGGATTTCGAGCAAAGCCTGCGGGATGCCCTGGTTGAAGATGAACTTCAGTACTATTTCGACCGTACCGTTGTTATGAATGCTGGCTAGGAACCTGCCGGCAAAAGCCTTGCGCCGGGCGCCTCTTATTCAGCCATGCCTTGCCGACCATTTAGCGAATAGTACAACCCCTTACGGTCCATTAATTCATCATGGGTTCCGGTTTCCGCGATCATACCATTGTTCAAATAGACAATCATATCGGCATTGCGAATGGTTGAGAGCCGGTGGGCGATCATAAGGACTGTTCGATCGCCAAAACGAGTCGCGACGTTTTCCATGATCAAGCGTTCAGTTTCTACATCCAATGCTGACGTTGCTTCGTCTAAAACAAGAATAGATGAATGCTGAAGGAATGCGCGCGCCAAACATAACCGTTGGCGTTGACCACCAGACAGATTGCCGCCCTGTTCTGCAACCATGGCATCGTAGCCGCCCGGCATTTTGACTATAAACTCGTGCGCCTGTGCTAATTCAGCTGCTTCCATGATCTCTTCCAGCGTCGCATCTGAACGTGCCATGGCAATGTTGTCACGGATACTGGCTCGGAGCATTAGACTCTTTTGTGGTACCATTGAAATCTGTTTTCTGAGTGATTTCAACGTCACGTCTTTTTGGTCGAAACCATCAATTCGAAGACTGCCCGATGAAGGCTGGTAAAACCCATACAATAATTTTAACAGGGTTGATTTTCCGCACCCACTCGAGCCGACAAAGGCGATCTTTTGTCCGGGTGTAATCTCAAGCGATACGGCTTGAATGACGTTTTCAGGATCGTCTGGCTCGTATCGGAAGGTAAGGTTGTCAAACTCAATACGTCCGAGCAGACGCGGCAGTTCAATGCGTTCCGAAGCTGCTGCTTCAGCGGAGTTATCATCCGGGAACTCGGGTTCTTTTTCCAACACATCGTTCATTCTTTCGACGGCGATTTTTACTTCCTGGATTTCGTCCCACTTCCCAATCAATGCATTGATCGGGCCTTGTACGCCGTTGGCAAAAACCTGAAATGCGACAAGCTCGCCGATGGTCATTTCTCCTTGCATGACATAATAGCCGCCCAAAAATAAGATGGCCGCGTCGCCCAAACTGTCGAGCATTGTCATAAAAATTTCGGCGCCCTGGCTCAGTTTGGCTTCCTTAAACTCAAGATTGGCGACGGCTGCAAAGTTGTTCTCATACTTCCAACGCGATTGATGCTGGGCACCGATCATTTTTAGCGTGCCAGCGGCCTGTAAGGATTCGATCGTATGACTTTCCTGTTCGGACTCCTTTACAAAACTTTCCCGTTCAACTTGACGAAGACGGGGCGAGATATAACGAACAACAAAAAAGTTAAGGAGTAAAAATCCAATTGCTGCGACAGACAACCAGACGTTAAACGTGAACATCAAGATCAGAAAAGCAACCGCTGTCAGCAGGTTGATAAAGGTATCGAGGCCGTCTTCTGTTATAAACTCAGTGATTTGTTCGTGTTGTTCCAGGCGATTGGTAATATCACCAATTTTGCGGGTCTCGAAATAAGATAGAGGCAGCCTGAGTAAGTGACTGTAAATGTGCGATATCATATTAAAATTACAGCGGAGCGATAAACGCAAGGCCATGATATCACTGATGTAATCCATCACCATCGTCAGAACAGATACAACGGCCATAATATAAATAGCGGACAACAGCCATTGCTGGTCGCCTTTCATGATGACTTCGTCGATGACAAATTTTGAAAACAGCGGCGATGCGATCGCCAGGGCCTGCATCGCGATGGCGAGCAGAAAAAGTTCAAGAATTGTTTTTTTGTAGGGCGTGTAGAATGAAAAGAACGCGGCAATGGAAGACGTTGATTCCGGGAACTCGTTAAAGCGCGTGGTTGGTTCTAGAAAAATTGTGTAGCGCGACCAGTTTTCTTCGAAAAATTCATGCGTGTGTTTGACAATCCCTTCCGCGGGGTCAGCGCAGATCACATGTGTATCGGTGACCTCATAGACAACGATCCAGTGATAGCCCTTCCAGTTGGCAATCGCGGGTAATTTTTTGTCCCGTAATTGCTCCATTGAACTTAAAAAGGCTTCGTTTTTAAAACCAATTTCGCTGAGCGCTCGCATGACGTTTGCCATTGAAGCGCCTTCCTGGCGAACTCTAGCAATTTCTCTGGTTGTATTGATGGAGACATTTTTACCGAAGAATTTGCAGATCGTTGATAAACAGGCAGCGCTGCAATCCATTTGGCTATGCTGGCGGATCACAGGTAGCTTGGTATTTCGCGCGAACCAACTGCGTTCGACAGAAACGGTCTCCGCCTCGGCTTTACGGCGTCGTGACGTTTCAGCCTCGGGTTCCGGTGCTTCAGAGGTGGCTTTTGTCGCTACAGCTTCCGTCTGCTGCAGGCGCTGGGACATGACACTTTTAAGGTTTTCCGAAAGTTCTTTATGTTCTTCAACGAGGCGCCGAAACGCATCTCCAGGAACCCGGTAGATCACGGCATCTTCATCGGCTGTAACGTTCGCACCGCGGGGCTGGCCTGTCAGTACGGCAATCTCGCCAAGAATTGACCCCGGTCCCGGGGTATCAATTCTGATCGATGGCGCTTCGTCTCGGGTGACGACAAATCTCCCGCTTTTCACGAGAAACAAACTATCGTCTGTATCACCTTGCTTGATCGCAACCGTGCCTGCTGCGACGTTTTCTTCGACGGTATGTTGGGCAAGGACGGCAAGTCCTTCACGTGGGATGCCGTTTAGACTTTTTGCCTGCACCAAGAAATCGAGGACGTTACGAAGGCGCCGGCCTTCGACGATTTTGTCTTTGATCTTCGGGTTTTGATTTAAAAAATCGGTAAGGATATCTTTTGCAAGGAACTGCAGTATTGCGCTTTCTGAACCTGTCTGAAGGCTGTAGCTAATCCGCTCTTCCGGATTCAGCAGATCACAGGATTCCAGAGCACCTTCATGCAGGCTGTCAATGACCAGTCGGTGGCCTTCTTCGCCGACACTCACCAGTTCCAGTTTACCAGACAAGACAAAATAGAAACCTTTATCAAGGTCGCCAAGTTCATTTAATATTTCTGATGGGCTTGTTTCAATTGGCTGTGCCAGTCGCACGATTTGATCGCACTCCTCAACACTCAGCATCCTGAAGTCAGGATGCTCCGCCAATTTATCTGTAAAACGAACCGCCATTTAACTTGGGCTCATTTGTTTGAAGATCAGTTCAAGAATGCGTTTGCGCTTCGTCAAAAGGTCAACCTGCACAGTTAATCCGGGCTCAAGTGTTTCCTCACGTCCATTGACCATAATGAAGTTTTTTTCGAGTTGAAGGCGGACCGCAAATTCCGGTTTGTCAGCAAGCGGAAAGACACGGGTGACTGTGCCATTGATCATGCCAAACTGCCGAAATGGATAGGCGTCGATTTTGATCCGTGCGGATATGCCTTCTTTAATTCCAGCGATGTCTTTGTTGGGGACAATAGCAAACACGATAGGTCGCGCATTTGTGGGCACAATAACAGCGACCCTTGACCCGGCACCAACGGATTGTCCGGCGGAATTATAGTTCAGGGTTGTGATTTCACCATTGACGGGACTTTTAATGGTCAGATTATCAATTGTGTTTTCCTGCATCCTCAACTTGCCACGTGCTTGGGAAATGACAGCATTTGTTGTCCGGATGACTTGTTCAAAAGTTGCGATCGATGAACCCAGGTCAGCAATGGCTTTATCATAGCCGAGTTGCGCAGTAGACATTTGATTGTCCAAGTCAGATTGCTGTTTGGAAAGTTGCGCTTTTAGATTTCCAATTTCGACTTTGGCTTGTGAGACTTGGAGTTGGGATTGGGCCAATTGCTGTCGGTGCTGGTTTAAAGCATTTTCTGCTGCCAACACCTGATCACTTGCCTGGCCAACCTGGGTTTCAGGAATAACCCGATCTTGAGCCAATTTAGTGGTTCGAACGAGTTCTTCACGTTTGCGTACGAGCGACGCCTCAGCTGTTTTGATCGCGTTTCTGATCGTGCGTTGTGAACGCTCGAGACTTTTAATCGTCGAGTTTTGAAGGGCTATTTGCGACTTGGAGGTTTCGCGCTGGCGTTCCAGATCATCGGTCTGATTTTGTCGGGTTTGATCAAGTTGCTGGATTGCTGTGCGCAACGCGGCGATGTAAACCATTGCCGCACCACTATTCAGGAAGCTATTCAAGGGCTTTTCGATGGCGAGGTTTGGGTTCGCGAGGATGGCTTTGACGATTTCAATGGCGTCTTGAGCTTTCTGTCGATTGTTGAGATGGATTTGAAGTTGATCATTTAGAGTTTTGAGGTCGACATCGGCCGACTCTTGGCGCAGTTCCATCAAAACCTGACCTGTTGTTACTTTTTCACCGGCAGTCACGAGAGTCTTTAAAATAACTCCAGCGGACTCCGCTTCTACAACAACATTTTGACCTTCAGGAAGGATTGAGCCTTTAACGGGTACAATCACGAAGACCTTGGCAAAATATGTAAGGGCGAGGCAAGCGATGAGCACAGCCACAAATAGGTAGATGGTGCCGCGCATGTAAAGGGATGGAACGGCTTCGATGACGTCGGAACGCTGGTCATTCCGGTTGCGTTCGTCAGCGTGCCTCTCCAAGGACTGAAATTGAGCTGAATCTTCAATTCGCTCAGCGTTGTCATGGTCAGACATTGCTTTTCCTCCACATACATTTCTTGAACAAGGCTCGCCAGTAGTTATCCATCGTCAGACCTCGTTACCAGGTAATGATAAAGGCCTTTGGACGCCATCAGTTCATCATGCGAGCCTTTTTCAGCAATTTCGCCATTTTCCAGAACAACAATCAGATCCGCATTCCGGATTGTTGTTAATCGGTGTGCGATTGCCAGCGTTGTTCTGTTTTCCATCATTCGATCCAGATTTTTCTGGATGGCTTTTTCCGACTCGTTATCAAGGGATGCTGTCGCCTCGTCCAAGATCAGTATTTTCGGATCAGCAGCCAAAGCCCGCGCAATAATCAAACGTTGGCTTTGTCCTCCAGAGAGACTGCGACCACCTTCGCCGATTCGTGTATCGTATCGCATCGGCAGACCCGAAATGAAATCATGAGCGCCAGACAGCGTCGCCGCCGAGACAACGGCTTCATACGGCATTGTCGGGTTGGCTGTGGCGATATTTCCTTTGACGGTATTACTGAAGATAAAGGGGGTTTGCTCGACGACTCCGATCTGTCTTCTCAACGAGACCAAATCCAGCGATGAAATATCGATGTCATCTATCAGAACTCGGCCTTCGGTCGGTTCCAAAAGTCGATTGACCATATTGACAAGTGTGCTCTTGCCAGAGCCACTTCTGCCAACAAAAGCTATTTTTTGTGATGGTTGAATTTCCAAATTGATGTTGTTCAATACATTCTTGCCACCTTCGCCCTCATAACTGAAGCTGACATTTTCAAATTTTATAGCCCCGGAAAATTCTGGTGCGGGAGTGCTGCCTTCGTTTTGTTCCCGCGGTTCGCCCAGAATGTCGTTGATACGTTCCAAGGCGACGCGAAGTTCAAGGTATTCATCATAAAAGCCCGCAATTTCCTCGACGGGGTTGGTCACCATTGAAGCAATTCCGGTAAACGCGATCAGGGCACCGGCAGACATTTCTCCATCAATAACAAGATAGGCGCCAATGCCTAAGACGAGCATGTTACTTATCGTCTCGATGAGTTCTGTCCCGAATTCCAAACGTTGGTCGAAACGTTCCTTCTCATATGAAAGGTTCATTTCCCGCGCAAAAAATGCTGTTCCGCGTTCGATGAATTCATCTTCTTGGGCAAGGGCTTTGACGGTGTCTATTCCCTTCACGACCTCAATCAGATGAGAATCTTTAGCTGCTCCCAAATCAAATTCTAATTGTTCGTAGCGCCGCATTTTTTTGGCATTGGCAATTGTTATGCCTGCAATACAAAAACAAAAGAAAATTGTAATACCCGCCAACATGGGCTGCATAATGATCAGGATTGGCGTATAGGTTAAGATCCCAACGGCGTTGGTGACAATGGTCATGGCACCGTTCGAAGTTGTATCCAGAACCGTTTGGTTTTCTTCAAACCGGGCGGTCAGCGAGCCTGTATCCCACTTTTTTAGGGTTGTAATCGGCAGCGCCAGAATATGGTCGAAGAACCGTGTAAAGAGCGTCGATGTGATTCGTCGCATTAAATGCATTTGGAGGAATTCACGGACGGAATCACCAATTGTCGCCAGAAGGGTTGCGACCAACAGGCCAATCAGCAACAACACCAAAAGGTCCATGTCGCCGACAACCAGAACGTTATCAATCAATATTTTCGTAAAAAACGCCGGTATTATTCCTGCAGCCTGCAGTAAAACGGTAATCGCGAGAATGCGAGCAATGAGGGCTTTATGGGGGCGCAATAGAGGGAGAAACTGCTTGGCAAGGTTTGTTGCTGAATCGCCGACGGCACCAAAATCAGGGGCAACACTGATCACCATCGCTTCGCCATTCCAGCGGTTCAGGAACTCATCGCGCGAATAGGTTGTTACGCCGCGCGCCGGATCTGCGATCAAGATTTCTGTCGCGTTGATACCAAAGATGACACAAGGGCCGGATTCCGGATCTTCGTATAAAGAGGGTGTTGCCAGGGCGTCTAAAGTTTCTGGGCCAAGTTGAATGAGGCGACTCATCAACCCTTGTGATTCGGCCTTTCGACCAATTGCGTACAAATCATCTTGTTCTGCGCGAACAAGCTGTTGCTCGGCCATCAGGTCGATCGGGATATCACGTTTGTAGAAACGCGCTGCCATATCCAAACACGCAATTCCGTTTAGTGCCGGACGTTGCGCAACAGTCAGCGGGATCGTTTGTCCAAACAAACCTGGAGTTTTTATATCGCCCCGGTGAAGGTCGGGCTGATGGTCAGGGCCTGCGTCATCAGGCACTGGTTCATCCCGCTCTGCCAATATTGTTTCGCGCTGCAACAGTTGGTGGCGGGCATAATCGGCAAGGGCTTCATTGACGGCATTGCTGTCACCAGCCACGGCTTTAAAATCATCAACAGAGAGCCGCATGAGGACGGTGCTATCTTCGCCGGCCATTGCGCTTTCGATGCGGGGTTCGTCATCGATAAGGGCCATTTCTCCAATTGCCCCGCCTTCTTTGCGAACACCCAATAGCTTGTTATTGGCGCTCGTTTTGTGAAGTCGGACCCGGCCTTTGCGCACGAGATAAATGGCATCAGAAGGGTCGTCTTCATTGTAGACGGTTTCTCCTTCTCCGAATTCCAAAAACTCAACTTTTGAAATCAGTTCTTCTGTTTGCTTTGGTGTGAGACCAGACAGCAGGTGCTGAGTTTTTAGAAACGCGTATTCCTGCTGATGTTTTTGCGTTTCTTCAATCAGCTCGCCGATCGAGGGGTCGTCCTTAATGAGGCGTTGAAATTCATCACGCGGGAGCTTTAGGACAATTGTTTTTCCAGCGGAACGCACGGTAGCGGAAATGGGTTGGTCAAAGAAAAGTGATCGCTCCCCAAACCCGGTGCCATTTTGCAATACCGCCAGGGAAATCGGCTTGCCTTCACCTGAATCATCGACAACGCGAACCTTGCCCTTATGGACAATAAAGTAACCTTGCCCGGGGTCACCTCGCTGCAGGATTGTCTCGCCGAGTTTGAAATTCAGAATCTGTATGTGCTCGGCTATTGAAGCAATAGCCGTTTCGGGAAGGCTGGCAAACAGCGCATTCCCTCGCAGGATTTCTGATACGTTAAATGATGACACGGATGCGCCTAGTCAGTAAACGGCCTGTGGAATATTCAAGAGCATTCCACAGGCCTGATTGAATTGACTACTTATTCCACGTCATCTTCGTCTAGATCTTCTGGCGGCTCGGTTTTGGTTCCAAGTGGCACGATCTCGACAACGGAAGTTCCGGATAAACCCTCGATCAGTTCTTCAAAGAGCCGATCACGAATCGTTTCTTTAACATCATCAAATTCGGGTTTGACAATTTTATGCACCATATAAACGGTGTAATCGTCATCTTCCTTAATCGGACCCACAACGTCCCCATTTGATGCACCGAAGATAGCTGCTTCAGCTTCCGCACGGACATCGCTACGGGTCATTTCCCCTGAATATCCACCCTTTAAGTAACTGTCTTCGTCAATCGAATGCTCAACGGCTAAATTATAAAAGCTGTCTTCTTCATCTTCGAGCTGTGAAACGATTTCATCAGCCAGACCTTCATCATCAACAGTAATGTTGTAGATTTCCGCGACGTCATAACTCGCCTGCGCTTCCAAAAAGACCTCTTTGACCTCTTCATCAGAAATGGATTCTCTGATTTTATTTGTCAACGCGGTAATTTCGCACGCTTGCGCAACGGCACCCTGGTCAAGGCCATTTTCTGCCATCCAGACTGTGACCTGCTCGGCTTTTTCTAACTCTGCGGCATAACGCAACTCGTTGAATACGGTTTGAATTTCATCTGGTGAAGCAGAAATACCTTTTTCTTTGCAATACTGCACAACAGCAGCGTCGGTTGCCGTGCTTTGGATAAAGCTGTCGTCACCGATTGCAGCCCTCCATTGCAGAGCTGTCTTCAAATCAATTTCGGCACCATCAACCTTCATGAAAATTGTCATGTTTCCCCCTAGTATTTGAGCATTTAAATAAAATTTATTAGTTTTTTTATGAGTATCCGCAGTCCTCGTTGGATACCCTATTCACGCAAGTTTACCAAAACAAGTTATAATTCAATTGTAATTGAGAAGTTTTTTTTACATACGCGTGTATTTCAGATAGTGCAAAAAAAAGCCCGGCGAAAGCCGGGCCTTTTAAAGCTAGTTTGCCAGAAAACTAGGCGCGTGCAGCTCTCGCACGGAACATTGAAGCCATGCGGCCATGATAAGCAGCTTTCCGCATCAGGCTCGCGCGCGCTGCTGAATTTCCTTTGCGGCGAACGGGTGCGCGACGCTTTGTTGCGGCAGCTCTGCGACGCATGATTGAACGGCGGCGCATCATCGCTCTACGTCTCATTGACCGACGGCGCATCATCATATAGCGACGACGGCGCATCATTGCGGAACGGCTGTACCCGCCTAAAACGTCGACAGCCTGCTCTTCGCCCAAGCCTTTGGCACGAATAGGTAAATCAGAAATCTCAAGAGAAAAATCGGTAAAAGATAGAGTCGTCATAAGTAAAAGTCTCCAGTGTTACGTTAAATTGCCCGTTGATGGGCGGTTCTTTATTATCGTTATTGGCCTTATCGGCATTTGGAGTCGTCCGGCTAATATTTTAATTAGCTCTGCGCAGACGTTAACATAATGCAGAATCATTTCAAGTGTGATTATTACAATGCAGTTTAGAAAAATGACGAGACACTTGGATACAAAGTGTCGTGCACAATAATCATCAGACGTGGCTGGCGTTTGAAGGCTGTGTCGATAATAGTAGCGACAGTGTGATCGTGTGGTTGAGGGAGCTAACAGATGAACGATACCGTTTCCATTAGTTTAGAGGAAGTTCATGCCCTATCGCTGGCGAGCCTTCTCGCCAATGGGTGCGACGAAGAAAATGCGATGGCGATTGCGGATCAGACCACGTATGCCGAGCGCGATCTTTGCCAAACCCATGGCCTGTTCCGAATTCCTTGGTATGTAAACGGTTTGAAATCTGGCCGGGTAAATGGCAAGGCGCGTCCGACTGTAGCGCCATTGGCTCCCGCCGTTTTGCGGTTAGACGGGGCAGGCGGGTTCGCGCCCCTGGGCTTAAAAACGGGTCATCGCCCGCTCGTTGACTGTGCACGTAAGAACGGCATTGCGGCACTGGCTTTCGTCAACATGTTTCATGTGGGAGCCCTTTGGCCAGAAGTTGAAGCCCTTGCCGAAGAAGGTTTGTGTGCTTTCTCGTTTACGCCGTCCTATCCTTTTGTGGCACCGGCTGGCGGAATTAAGCCGCTATACGGAACCAACCCAATGGCTTTTGGCTGGCCGAGAAAAGACGGGCCGCCGCTGGTGTTCGATCAAGCTTCAGCGGCCATGGCGCGCGGTGAAATTCAGGTTGCTGCGCGCGATGGACATCGCGTTCCGGAAACTGCGGGCATCGGCCCAGTGGGTGAAAAAACCACGGATCCGAATGTTGTCCTCGAAGGTGCGCAACTGGCTTTTGGCGGGCACAAAGGAGCATCGCTGGCGATGATGGTCGAATTGCTGGCAGGTGCCATGATTGGCGAATTCCTGAGCTTCGAAGCGGCAGCGGACGATGCTGGAGAGGGGGGACCTCCAAAAGGCGGTGAATTATTGATCGCCATGGACCCGGCCCGGTTTGGCGACCCGGATGGTTTCCTTGATCACGGCGAAAAGTTGTTTGCAGCGATACTGGCGCAGGACGGCACACGGTTACCCAGCGAACGACGGCGGCAAGGGCGCCTTTTGACACCGGAGCAGGGGATCGAAGTGCCGACGAGTTTACATAATACGATTTCGAACTTTCTATGAGGGGCATGCGCCAGTGTTTTGATCGTTGGTTCCAGTTCTCTTCTGTTATGAATTATAAGAATAAACCAGACAGTGGATTGTTCTTTCAAGCTCAGCTTCAAAACCATAAACTTCCTCATATAATTTAACTGGAGATGCCAATTTTATGATCGATCTATATTCCTGGGGGACCCCCAACGGCCGAAAAATAACCATAGCTCTTGAAGAGCTCGGTCTCGAGTACACGATGCACACAATCAATATCATGAAAGACGAACAGTTTGGCGCTGACTTTCTGGCGATAAGTCCAAACAACAAAATTCCAGCCATTATTGACAGGGACAACGATCAGTCGATTTTCGAGTCTGGTGCCATCCTCATGTATCTGGCGGAAAAAACTGGAAAATTAATGCCGACGGATGACAAAGCGCGTTGGGCGACTATTGAGTGGTTGATGTTCCAAATGGGCGGTGTTGGCCCGATGATGGGGCAAACACATCACTTCGTAAAATTCAATCCCGATAAAAGCGAATACGCGGCGGATCGTTATCTCAATGAGACCAAGCGTCTTTATAAGGTGATGGATGAGCGTCTGGCGAATAACGAGTGGTTGAACGGCGACAGTTATTCCATCGCCGATATTGCAACATGGCCATGGATTGCGCGCCACGACTGGCAAACGGTGAGTCTAAAAGACTATCCCAACGTTGCGCGCTGGTATACGGCGATTGCCGAACGCCCGGCAACCCAACGCGGCTGGAACGTCCCGGCGACGGATCAGAAAATCCCGATGCCCTAAAAGGCCAAGGGGTGACGAAATAAACAGGCGGCGCTGGATATCAGCGTCGCCTTTTTTACAGCTCGGGACACTTATATGATTGATTTGTACGCGTGGGCGACGCCAAACAGCCGTAAGGTCACAATCATGCTCGAAGAAACGGGCCTGGATTATATCCTGCACCCGGTTCGTATTCGCGAAGGCGAGCAGCATAAACCTGATTTTTTAGAGATAAACCCGAACAACAAGATACCCGCTCTCGTCGACCATGAAACGGGTGTCCAAACGTTTGAATCCGGGGCTATTCTGATCTATCTGGCGGAAAAAACGGGTTCATTGCTGCCTGTGGCCGGACAAGCCCGCGCGAGCGTTCTGCATTGGTTGATGTGGCAAATGAGTGGTTTCGGGCCGATGCTTGGGAAAGTGGAACATTTTTCGAAATTTAATTCCGGCGAAAGCCCTTTTGCGGAAAAGCACTTCCATGATGAAGCGCTCAGATTATATCAGGTGCTGGAAACCCGCCTGAGCGAAGCCCCTTATCTGGGCGGAGATGATTATTCAATCGCCGATATTGCGACTTGGCCGTGGGTTGGGGGCGCGGACTGGCAAGGGGTCGACTTGACAAACTATCGCGCGATCACGCGTTGGTTTAAGACGGTTGGCGCGCGCGATGCGGTAAAGCGGGGTTGCGCTGCGGTGGTTTTTTGATCCGTGGTATGATGCCGATCCGGGCCCCGTTGTTTTGGGCGCCGGGATCGGTGCTTTTGTTCGCCAAAGATTCGTTATGGCTGGCTGTACGCAACGAGGTTCATATCAGCAGCAGAATCCCTAAGCGGTATCAACGCCTGATATTCGGGTGAGTTGAACCAGGAATTAAGTGCGTCCATATCCGGAAAACGGGCAATAGCTGAAATTTGGTGCGACCCGGTTCCATTTAGCACGCTTTCCGTTTGTCCCCGGATCACCAATTCACCCCCGTGTGCGGCAATGGTGGGTCCGGCCCCGGCGCCATATTCTTTGAAAAGGTCTGGGTCTTTGATGGTTGCAGTGGCAATAAAAAAGGCAGTCATGAGGGTTTCCTATAAAAGTTAAATTTGACCAACATCATTTTGGTCATGTATGTATAAAACATGTTTTAATTATTTTGTCCATATATGTACAAAATAATTTTATTAACGGTTGAAAGTTTCGTCATGGCACGACCCTCAAAATTTAATCGCCAACAAGCTGTTGAAATCGTGATGAATGAATTTTGGAGCAACGGCTATGGCGCAAGCTCGGTTAAAGCGCTTTCACAGAAGCTCGGAATTACGCGCTCAAGCTTTTATAATGCTTTCGGAAGCCGTGAAGATTTGTTTCTGGAAACTCTCGGTATCTATTTTGATCAATCGCCAGATAAAGTGCTGGCGCTGGCGACGCCTGAAATGCCGATTAAAGAGCTCTTAACCAAACTCTTTGCTGCCGCTTGCCGGGTGAGGGCGGCGGACCAAGAACATCGGGGGTGTCTGGTCGTTAACAGTGTTGCTGAACTCAGCAATACGGATGAAAAATTGGGGCCGGTAATGAGGAAGGCGGTTCTCGATAACCTGGCTCGTTTTGAACACCTATTGCAGTGGGCCGTGGATCGTGGCGAAATTGCGTCTGATACAGATGTTCGCGGAAAAGCGCTCGCCTTACAAAACCTGCTGATCGGCCTCAACGCCATGTGCAAGGCTGTGACCAGCGAAGCGGATCTTTGGTCGGCTGCCAAAACCACACTTTTAGGCCTTGGGCTGTACCAGCAGGGTTTTCAGGAAGAATAAACTATCCCTTAATCCGACGCCATTCGGCGACCAGTTCGCTAGCGATTTTATGGATGTCATCGGCGGAGCGTCCAGATTTATAAAGGTTCGATCCCAAGCCGACGCCTGCTGCCCCGGCGCTGAAAAATTCGTTCATGTTCTCTGTTGTCACGCCACCGGTTGGGATGATTTGCGTGCCGCTTGGCAATACGGCACTGATGTCTTTCAAATAAGCAGCGCCCATGCGAGCTGCCGGGAAAACCTTAATCGCTCTGGCGCCGGTCTTCATCGCAAGTAAAGCTTCCGTAGGCGTCATGCAGCCAATCACCGGGATCAGGTTGTTACGCACCGCGCCTTTGATGACGTCGACGTCCGTGTTCGGTGTGATCACCAGTTTCGCGCCAATTCTTGCTAGCTCATCTGTCTCACTTGCTTCAAGTACCGTTCCAGCACCGACCAGCACATCATCCGCACAGTGGTTTACAAGTTGTTTGATGGAGTTGAACGGGTCCGGAGAATTAAGGGTCACTTCCAAAATCGTAAATCCGGCACTGGTCAGGGCATCGGCGACCGGGATCGCTTCGTCAGGCGTTATGCCACGCAATACAGCAACGAGGGGCATCGCCTCGACGGCGGCGTCAAAAATATCGGTCATTCTCTACAGGCTCCTGATAGGTATGGATTTTAATCTGATAAAGTAATGTTTTATTGAACCAGCGGCTCAACTCGGCTACCTCAGACGCGCAACGCAAAGTCAAAGGCAGCATGGCTATGGATATTATAAGTCTCGGCGAGGCAATGGTCGAGTTTAATCAAGGTAAAACTGAAAATGCCTACGCGGCAGGATTTGGTGGAGATACATCAAATTGTGCTGTCGCCGCGGCCCGGCAGGGCGCTCAGGTCGGCTATATTTCTGCCGTTGGCGCAGATTCCTTTGGCGATCTTTTGCTTGGCATGTGGAAAGAAGAGGGGGTCGATATTTCGACGGTCCCTCGAATCGTCGGTGTCCCGACAGGTATTTATTTTGTTACTCATACACAAGCCGGTCATCATTTCACCTACTATCGCAAGGGTTCTGCCGCCAGTCAGATGCGGCCTGCAGATATACCGGTCGATGCCATTTGCGATGCCAAGATTTTACATATATCGGCGATCAGCCAGGCGATCAGCGAAAGCGCCTGTGATGCCGTTTTCGCAGCCATTAAGGCGGCCAAAGAAGCGGGCGTTCTTGTATCCTATGATACGAACCTGAGGCTATCGCTTTGGCCTTTGGACCGGGCAACGGCGATTATTCAGCAGACAGCAACCTTAAGCGATATCATTTTGCCCGGTCTTGATGATGCGATTGCCCTGACGGGTATTGAAGACCCGGATAAAATTGTCGATCTCTATTTATCGTTGGGTGTTGGTACGGTTGCCCTGACTTTGGGGGAGAAGGGGGCCATTGTTGCGACGGCAACCGAGCGCCATCATTTGGCTCCCCATGCGGTTGAATGTCTGGATGCGACCGGTGCGGGTGATACGTTTGATGGGGCTTTCTTGTCACGTATCGCCGCCGGGGACAGTCCGTTGGATGCCGGACGCTATGCCAATGCGGCTGCTGCGTTATCGACAACCGGTTATGGCGCCATCGCGCCGATCCCGAACCAACAGGATGTCAGGGCCTTTATGGCTCAATCCTGAATGATCTTTTTGAATACGCTTAAGAGCAGAGGCTGAGCCGTTGTTAGATTATTTCGCCACTTATTTTACACCCACAGCCACACAGATGTTGGCAACGTTTAGTGTCTTGGCCGTCTGTTTTGGTTTGGTGGTGATCGGTGCCGCTGTTGGTGGGCGGGATCGCTATCGGCCTGCGGATATTTTATGCGGTTGGGCCGTGGTTGTTGTGGTCTTTACACTTTTCGGGATTACCACGTCCATTCCGTTTACCTATCTGGCTGTTGCATTCCTGTTTCTGGCAATGGGGTGCGCGGTGTATGTGTGGCGACGGGATGGCGAACTTCTGCCGCCCATGGCGCTGAAATTATTGGTGCTGACGGCTCCGTTATTGTTTTTGGTTTCTGCCATGACGCCGTCGCAATGGGACGAGTATTCCCACTGGCTATTGGCCGGGCGTTACCTGTTTGATTTTGACGGGTTCCCGGGGCCGGGAATGCCAAAGGGGATTATGGATTTCCCGGGCTACCCGTACGGGTCACCGCTCGTGGGATATCTTGTGAGTCGCCTTGTCGGGCATTTTGTTGAAAATACAGGTGCTATTTTTCACATTGTTTTGTTGATTGCCATGGCAATGGCGGTCATCGATCTTATCCGCCGTGGCGCACAACTCGACGCCACAAAAAGCTGGGCATTGGCGGCACTCGGTTTTATCTCGGTGACCTTGTTCAGCACAACGTTTGTGCAGAAGGTGATCTTCACAGCTTATGCGGATTTACCAACGTCTGTGGGGCTGGCCTTCATCGGTATCCTGGGCTGGATGATCGTGGAGGCGCTGTCCAACAATGACGACAAAAAAGCAAAAATTTACGCCCTGCAACTGGGTCTCGTGCTTGCCGTGTTCATCGACGTTAAGCCTGCCAACGTCACTCTTGTTGCTTTCGCGATGGCCGGTGTTTCAATCGCTGTATTGCGCGATCCAAACACGCCGGTGTTGCGCTTTATCAAATTGCTGCCGCACATGTTAATCACCGCCATTATCGTTTTTGTCTCCTGGAAGGTCTATACATCGATTCATCTACCTTATGGCTCGATGGCGATCCGATCTTATGATCAATGGTATTTCTCCTACCTGCCTGAAACGCTGGCGACAATTCTCAAGATCATGCTCCGTAAGGGCCCTTATTTTATAATGATGATCGGCCTGAGTATCGCTGGCCTTGTGGCACTGCTAAAATACAGGGGGCCGTTTGGTCAGTTGGCGCTCGTCGTAGCGGTCTGTTTTGTCGGCTACAATTTATTTTTGGTGTTCAGTTATATCGCGATTTTCGGCCCTGGTTCTGGCCCCAAAGCACTTTCTTATTGGCGTTACAATCAGCATCTCGGCAATTTAGGATCAGCCTGTCTTATGTTCGGGGCCGCAATTTTGTGGCGACGTTACATTGCAGAACGCTCTCAAGCCTGGTGGCCGAAGATGGGCTGGGCTGCGATCTTCATCGTTGTCTTTGCGCCGATTTTGTTTGCGCCGAAAGTACGTTTTGATGTCCGGGCGCCGAAACAGTTTGTTAAAGAAATTGGGCTTGAGATGCGCGCGTTGATGCCAAAGGGCTCGCGGCTTTATATGATTGATCCTTTGTCTGTTGGCTTTTATGCAAAGTTGATGCGCTATCAAATTTATGGCGTTGGTAGCTACGCAGGGGAAGTCAAAGTCACTTCTGATATTACGGCGGAACGCTTGCAGAAAAGTCTGGTCGAAACAAAGGCAACTCATGCTTGGGTCCATACGCAAAACAGGGAAGTCCTGGATGGTTTGGGCGTCGATTTAAAAGAGCGCTCTGCACACTTTCTGGAAAAGCAGGGTGACGGATGGCGCTTGATAAAGTCGTGGCCTTATCCCGGGTATAACCAACCCCAAGACATTCCGGATTAAAGAAAGCCAAGCATGACCAAGCGCGTTGCCTTAGGCCGCAATTACGCGCTCTTGTAAATAATCCAGGCAGGCACCCCATCCCCCTTCGTGGGCGGATCGGGCTTCTTCTGTACTGAACAGATTATGAGTTAGCGTCAACTCGGTGCGGTTGGGCGACAGTTCATTGAAATCGAGGGTCACTTGGGATTCTGTTGCTGCCGGAGAGGTCCACGTGAAGGCAATCCGATTGTAACGCGTGATCTCCGTATAGGTGCCAAAAATATGAACGTCGTTATCTGTCAAATGCATGATGACAGAATAATCCCCGCCAACTGTGAAGCTGTTGGTGATTGTGCTTTCGCGGAAATTATCGCGTCGGGCAAAAAGCCAGTTGGACATCACGGATGGTTTTGACCAGGCATCAAATAGCACCCGTTTGGAGCATTTGAATTGTCGTTTTATGACCAGATCATCAACGGTTTTTGGCATCAGTCCCTCCGGGCGCGTTTATGTTTTCAATATAGGCGTCGAGTTCATCCAGTCGACTGCTCCAGAATTTGGCGTGCATGGCGATAAATTTTGCAACGTCGTGCCAGACATCAAAATTCATGTGGCAATAAACAAAGCGACCGCGTTTGCTTTTGTATATCAGCAGGGCCGCTTCCAAAATTTTGATATTCTTGGATATTGCGCCCATCGACAGATCAAAATTGACAGCAATCTCACCAACGGATTTGGGGCCTTCAGACAGGAAGGTCAAAATAGATCGTCGCTTGCTATCACAAAGGGCAAAAAAAACAGCATCCAGGTGTTTATCATTTTCCATATATGGAAAATAACATAAATATTTTAACCGATAAATATAAATTATTTGTTTAAAAACAATATATTATACAAATCACATAATAATGGTAATTTGGATAGTTTTTATGCACCAAATCCCTATATTTACATTCCTCAATGATCTGACACTTAACAAAAGAGGAACCTATCCATGGCGAATATCACGCATAAAATTGCAACCCCGGCCCGTGCCGACGCGTTTTTTAAAGCCGTATCGACGCTAGAGGGGCTTAAAAGCTGGTGGACGGAAGACGTCACGGGCGATGCTGAAGCCGGCGGTATCATCGCGTTCCGGTTTGGCGGTAACGGACCTGATATGAAAGTTGAAACGCTGGAAGACAATCGTGTGGTTTGGCGCTGTGTCGCTGGCCCCGAAGAATGGTTGAATACATTTATTGAATATCGCTTTGAGCCGGAGGCGGAGGGGCTGACGGCACTCTATTTTACGCATGGCGGTTGGCAAGATGAGACCCCTTTCCATTTTCATTGTTCGATGAAGTGGGCAAGCTTTCTGTTAAGTCTAAAGCAATATGTCGAATTGGGGAGCGGACGCCCGTTTCCACACGACATCCAGATCGTCGACGCGATCACGCAAAGGACGGCCTAGGAAGGTTATACGAAACCGGCATCCCCACCCTTCAAATCGGGGGTGCCGACGATCGCCGTTACTGCGCTTTGATAGGAGTGATCAGGCGATCGCCTAACCATTCTGACGGGGCCTCTTGAGGGCTGGGAATCTCTAAGAACCGGTTCGACCGGGCAAAAATTGCTTAAGCCGACGGGAAAAATGTGCAGCTAATTCGTTCGGTTCAAGATCCTGTTCCATCTTAATGATGGACGCTTTCGGTGTTACAAGGGGCAGGTTTTTCGAGGGGGTCTGGACGATGGGGGGTCTGTTTTCGCCGCTAGAACGGGCATTTTTTGGCAGCACAATCAATAGGACGTTGAGGACAACAAGTGTCCAAATCCAAAACCTAAGCGATTGAAATACTTTACTTTCCTGGTTCACAACTCAACTCCTCACGGTCCCGCCTCCTGTCGGCGCAACGGTTATTTTTATTCGCAGTAGCGACAAGATTGCCTGGCGATATTTCGCCCGCATAGGCCATGCTTGCCGTGCCCAATGGAAAAACTCAAAGCAACGTCAACAAGGGCGTCGCCCCGCGGTTTCCGGGATGCAGACGTAAGCTCTGCAAATTCTGGTCCAGAAATGCTTGCAGCCCGAAAATGCCTGAATCCCGTTCTCCGTGTTCGGGCATCCCGGCCTTGATTGTGTCTCTGGTCCTTGTATTTTTGCCTCGCTATGACAGGATCAAGACAGTCTATTGAGGGGGGGAATGGTATGACCAGAATTGTGGTCTTTGATGTTGGGGGGGTGCTGATCAATCATGATCCTAAAAACCTGTATCGAAAATTACTTCCCGATGAAGAGGCTGTTGACGCGTTTCTGACAAATATCTGTGACCACGACTGGAACGAGCAACAGGATGCGGGCAGGTCGTTGGCTGATGCAACGGCCGAGCGAGTGGCGCTGTTCCCGGAGCATACGGAATTGATTACGGCTTATTATGATCGCTGGGAAGAAATGTTGGACGGCCCAATTCAGGGGACAGTTGATATTTTCGACGCCCTAAAAGCGGGCGGAAAACCGGTTTACGGATTATCTAATTTTTCCGCAGAGACTTTTCAGAGGGCCCGCACCTTATTTCCTTTTCTGGACTGGTTTACAGGTCTGGTTGTTTCCGGTGAAGACGGCCTGATTAAGCCAGATCCGCAAATTTATCATCTCCTGATGTCGCGTTTCGACCTTGTGGCGGAAGATCTCATTTTTATTGATGACCGCGAAAAGAACGTGACCGCCGCAAATGAGTTGGGCATCCATGGCCTGTTGTTTGAGACGCCGGAAAGGCTGGGTGAAGACTTGCGCCGCCTTGAAGTGATTTAGCTTTTTGCCTTCTCAATAATATCCGTAAATGCCTGGGTGACACCTTTGACGGAGGCAAAGATTTCGCATCCTTCCGTCAAACCGTTTCCGGCTTCCGCTTCGATGACATCGGCGCCGGCCTCGCGAATAATCGCGACCGCGCCATAACAGTCCCATGAATTAATGTGCGGCTCATAGTAACCGATATAGCGGCCACAGGCGACGTAGACCAAACCCAGGGCCCCTGATCCGATTGAGGTATACATGCCCCCGGCTTCGAGGTGCCCCTGCAGAACTTTGGTAACTTCTTCTGGTTGCGAGCGATGGGAGAAACCAATACAGAACCGCCCGTCTTGAAGCGTTGTTGATGGATCGGGCGATATGTCGCGACCATTGAGATGCGCACCATGCCCTTCCAGAGCGGAGAACAATTCATCGTGTGTCGGGTCATAAATCAGGCCGAATTTGATGCGCCCATCGACCATAAATGCGATGGAGACACACCAGATCGGAATGCCTTTGACGAACGGTGCTGTGCCGTCGATGGGATCGACCACCCAAAGGCCTTGTCCGGCCTTGGGTTCAATACCGCCGGTTTCTTCGCCAAAAAACGCATCTTCCGGAAAGGCTTTGCTGATCCCTGCCTGGATCAGTTGTTCCGTCTCCAGGTCTGCCTGGCTTGCCATGTCCTGCAAGCCCTTTGATTCGATATTAAGTTGGCTTAGATCCTTAAAGTAGCTGTTTGCATGTGCCCCGGCTTCACGGATAAGGGTGTGGGCAAATTCGAATCTTTCTTTTAAGGCAGAAATTTCCAAGAGATATATCCTTTAAGTCTGGTCAGGCGAATTGCATCATGATCTGGTGCAGAGACTTCTACATCGCTTTTTCTAAATAGGAAACCATGAAGCAAAATTTACGGGCCTTACTGTTTGATCTGGATGGAACACTGATTGATACGGGTGAGTTGCATTATCAGGCGACGATGCGGGCCCTGACATATTTTGACAGAAGCCTGGATCGAGCGGCCTATGATCGCCACATTCACGGCAACAATAACGCCGATATCATGACGTATTTATTTCCAGACGAAGACGAAAAAAAGAAAACGGATTACATCGACAAAAAAGAAACACTTTTTCGCCAATCGTTGGGGGAGGCCGAGCCGATGGCGGGGCTCCCCGATCTGCTCGCGTGGGCAGAACAGTTGAGCCTTCATGTGGGACTGGTCACGAACGCGCCCGAAGAAAATAAAAATGTCATGCTCGAAGCAATTGGCCTTACCGGGCGCTTCAATCCGGTGATTCTGGGCGACGATCTGCCGAAAGCAAAGCCGCACCCCTTGCCATTTTTAACGGCTCTGCAAAGGCTTGGTGTAAAGCCGGAGGAAGCCATCGGGTTTGACGATTCGGTCCACGGAATAACCGCCGTTTTTGCCGCCGGTATGTATGGTGTCGGGGTGACGACGGGTCAATCAGCGGATGAGCTGAAACAGGCAGGAGCTGACCTGTGTGTTGATGATTTTCACGACCCGGAATTGCTGAATTTGCTCTCGTCGCGACGGCGTCAAAACTAATATGACAAATTTATGACACTTTTATTGCAATTGCCGTGACATTTGCAGACAATGATTCATCAAAGATGGGAGGGTCCCGCATCCACACACGTCGTGACTTGGATCGGGCTCAATAAATGGGAGAAATCATAATGCGTTTATCAAAGCTTTTGCTTTCAACGGCGATGGGTACTGTTGTCGCTCTTGGATTTTCAATGAGTAGTGCTCATGCCAAAGGGAAAGTGAACCTCTATTGTTCAGCTCAGGAGGACTGGTGCCAACTGATGGCAAAGGGGTTCGAAAAAGAATCCGGTATTAAGGTCAACATGACCCGCCGCAGTTCCGGCGAGACGTTTGCTAAAATTAAAGCCGAAGCCAAAAATCCGAAAGGCGACGTTTGGTGGGGCGGCACCGGTGATCCACATTTACAGGCTGCTGAAGAAGGGCTTTCAACGCCTTATGCATCTCCAAATCAGGCAAATTTGCAAGGCTGGGCTGTTGCTCAATCCGATTCAGCCGGCGGCAATACCATCGGCATTTATTCCGGAGCTTTGGGCTTCGGATATAACGCTGATTTGGTAAAAAAGAATAACCTGCCTGTTCCAGCCTGCTGGAAAGATTTGCTGAAGCCGGAATATAAAGGCCACGTTCAAATGGCCAATCCAAATTCTTCCGGAACGGCTTATACAACGCTGGCAACGATGGTTCAGTTGTTTGGTGAAGACGCGGGCTTTGAGTATATGAAGGGCCTTCACAAGAACATCAACCAATACACCAAGTCCGGCTCCGCACCTATTAAAGCGGCTGCCCGCGGTGAAAATACCATTGGTATCGTCTTCATTCATGATGCCGTCAAACAGGCTGTGAAAGGCTTCCCGATTGTCTCTGTCTCTCCTTGTGAAGGAACCGGATATGAGATTGGCTCGATGAGCCTGATCAAGGGTGGGCGCAACATGGAAGAAGCTAAAAAGTTTTATGATTGGGCTTTGGAAGCCGATACCCAGTCGATGGCTTTGCAAGTGAGTGCCTTCCAGGTGCCGTCCAACAAGGGAGCCGAAGTTTCACCAAAGGCACCTAAACTCGAAAACGTTAAATTAATTAAATACGATTTCGTTAAGTATGGAAGTTCTGCCGAGCGTAAGCGTCTGCTGAAAAAGTGGGATAACGAAGTTAAATCGTTGCCTAAATAAGACTTTAAAGACTAAGCGTTTAAGGCGTCATAATGAACAGAACGGTCTTAATGTGGCTGGCCATAGGCTGGATCGGATTTCTGATTCTTCCTTGGTACGTCATTGAAGATGGGTTCTGGGGGCTGGAGTGGTTGATCGACGGATATCCGTTCGATAGCGACTACGGCCCCGCCTGGGCGCATTGGCTGGAGGGAGATAAGGCCTGGTTGGCCCCAATCCCTCTTTTTCTTCTGCTCCCTTTGCTGACAAGGGGGCGCCCGAAAACCGACCCCCTTTATTCGAAGGTTCTGATTATCGCCGGCCTTGGTGGACTGGGCTACATGGTCGCCCAAGGGTTTGCCATTGGTATCGCGGGCTGGGAATCAACAATACTCGAGTTCATATTCGGCGCCACCGAACACCGCCAATATGGCCTTGGTTACGGGGCGATGCTCGTTGCCGCGGCCTTCCTGTTTTTCCTGACACAGGGCATTGCCGCGCGCGGCGCGATCAATGGTGATGTGTTTGTTGTCAGTTCCATTGGTTTTATTATCGCCATCGTTGGCGCGTTTATCTTTTTCCCGGTCATTCAAATTCTGGTCAGCGCCCTACAAGACAACGACGGTTTCTATTCACTGAACGCATTTTTCACCAAGCTCACGGATAAAAAAATCTGGGGGCTGGATTGTCTCTACAGCACGGTCGGCTGCGGGGCGGCATGGAACTCCCTGTTCCTGGCGATCATCGTTGGTATCTCGACAACGGCCCTGGGGCTTGTCTTCGCATTGGTGGCGACCCGTTCCGGGTTCCGCTATCGGAAAGTTCTGCGCGCCCTGACCATTCTTCCGATCATTACGCCGCCTTTTGTTATCGGCTTGTCGATCATTCTGCTGTTTGGTTTGTCGGGTGTGGTCACGCAGTTTGTTGCTGACGTCTTTGGCGTTCAGGCAACCCGTTGGGTTTATGGTTTGCCGGGCATCTGGATCGCCCAAATGCTGGCCTATACGCCCATCGCCTTTTTGGTGATGATCGGTGTTGTCGAAGGGATCAGCCCCTCCATGGAAGAAGCCGCGCAAACCTTGCGCGCGGATCGCTGGAAGACCTTTACAACCGTGTCCTTACCGCTGATGCGGCCCGGATTGGCCAACGCCTTTTTAATTGGCTTCATTGAAAGCATGGCTGATTTTGGCAACCCGCTGGTTCTGGGCGGCAACTTCGATGTGCTGTCGACGGAAATTTTCTTTGCCATCGTTGGCGCACAAAATGATCAGGGCATGGCCGCCGTCCTTGCCTTTGTTCTGCTCTGTTTCACCCTCAGCGCCTTTTATGTGCAGCGCCGCTGGCTGGGCCGCAAATCCTACACAACCGTCACCGGAAAGGGCGATAGCGGCACCCATGCATTGATGCCCAACCGCTTGCGCTGGCCGGTGTATGCCGTGGCCTTTTCCTGGACTGGATTTACTATTGTTGTCTATTGCATGATTTTGTTTGGCGGGTTCGTCAATACCTGGGGGCTGGATCATACGTTCACGTTCAAACATTACATAACTGCGTTTTCTGTCACCTGGGGTGAGGGGGGCCTGCAATGGACCGGTGCCGCCTGGGATTCGTTCTGGACAACCATTTCAATCGCCACCATCTCGGCGCCATTGACGGCGGCCGTTGGCCTGTTGACCGCCTATATTCTGGTCCGGCAATTCTTCGTCGGCAAAGACGCCTTTGAATTTGGCACCATGCTGAGTTTTGCCATTCCCGGCACCGTCATTGGGGTCAGTTATATTCTGGCCTTTAACGTGCCGCCCATTGAACTGACCGGGACGGGCGCGATTTTGGTCTTGTGTTTTGTCTTTAGAAACATGCCGGTTGGCGTTCGCGCCGGTGTCGCCGCCATGTCACAACTGGATAAAAGCCTGGATGAAGCGTCGCTGACTTTAGGCGCAAACAGTTGGTACACCTTCCGTAAAGTTGTCCTGCCGTTGCTGCGCCCCGCCATCATTGCGGCGCTGGTATATAGTTTCGTGCGCGCCATGACCGCGATCAGTGCCGTCATCTTTTTGGTCAGCGCCGAATATGACATGGCGACCAGTTACATTATCGGACGGGTTGAAAACAATGACTACGGGTTGGCCATCGCCTATTGCACGGTCTTGATCTTTGTCATGCTGGCTTCCGTTCTGGTCTTTCAGGGATTGGTTGGCGAACGCAAAATCGGTCGGCGGGAACCTGAAAACAAGACGGATCCCGCTCAGGAACAAGCTGCTTAAGGACGACATCATGAGTATAAAAAGCAAAGCCTCCTCCGTAACGTTTGAAAACGTCTCGAAAATTTATGGGCGCACGGTCACGGCGGTTGATGATGTCTCTTTCGTCATTGAAGCGGGCAGTCTGGTCACACTGCTCGGCCCATCGGGTTGCGGAAAAACGACGACCCTTCGGATGATCGCCGGCCTTGAAATGGCCAATCAAGGCCGCGTCCTCATTGGTGATGAAGACGTGACAACGCTTCCGGCAACCGACCGCGATGTCAGCATGGTTTTTCAATCCTACGCGTTGTTCCCGCATATGAACGTCGGTGATAATGTGGCTTATGGGCTTGATGTCTCGGGCATGGCAAAAAGTGACTCGCGGGATCGGGCCATCGAAGGGCTTAAACTGGTTGGCCTCGATGGGTATCAGGACCGCCTTCCCAGCGAATTATCCGGCGGTCAGCAACAACGCGTTGCGGTCGCCCGCGCCCTTGTGCTGGAGCCGCAGGTGTTGTTATTTGATGAGCCATTATCGAACCTGGATGCGAAACTCCGCCGTCAAGTCCGCGAAGAAATTCGCGATATCCAGCGGAACCTAGGGTTAACCGCCGTCTACGTCACCCACGATCAGGAAGAAGCTTTGGCGGTCTCGGATCGGATTATTGTCATGAACAACGCGGTCATCGCTCAGGAAGGCACACCCCGCGATCTTTATGAAGAACCCGCCGATGTTTTTGTCGCCGACTTCATCGGCGATGCCAATTTGGTCGAGGGGCAGATCCATTCCGTCTCTGGGGACAAGGCCGAAGTCCAGGTTGGTGACCTCAACGTTTCGCTGCCGCACCGCAATTTGGAACCCGGCCCGGTCAGCATCGCCGTCCGCCCGGAATCGTTTTTATTATCTGCCGACGCCGACGCACCGGGCATCAACGGCACGGTGGATAAAGCCAGCTATCTCGGCAACCACATGGAATATTCCGTCAGCACCGACATCGGCACCCTCTTCGTCGTCGCCCCCGACGTCGTCACAACCCTACCCCCCCAAACCGGCGTCAAAGTCTCCTTTGCCAATCACGGGGTGACGTTGGTGGGGAGTAATTAGCCCCTGCCGAGTTTTTCGCTCAGGCTAAACAAATCATTCAATCACTTGCAAATTTCAGCCGGGCAACGGAGCTTTTTCTTTTGCTCATAGAGTCGTAGTGCCTGTGTATAATTTTTTGTGTTTGCTAACTTGGTCTGTTCTAGATGGTCGATGATAAAGTTTTGTTGAACAACAGCTTCGTCAAATCTTCCTGCTTCAGCTAATGCCGCGGCATAAATGTCCCGGAACAAAATACTGTCGTCTTGTTCGATCGCTTTTTCTATGAGCTGTATAGCTCTATGTCCGTCCCTAAATTCTTTAGTTCTATTTGTTGCTAGAAACCAAGAATAAGTCACCAATACGTGTGTGTTGTTCGGATCGATAGAATATGCTTTCTGAAAACTAGAAAATGCTTTTGAGTTTTCAGTTAATTGAGAAAATGCGATCCCCAAGTTAGCATAATACACTGGATTTCTAGGTTCCGATGATATTGCCTTCTCAAAATCCTTGGTAGCTTCTTTAAACTTTTTCTTTTTAAGAAGTCTATTGCCTCGACTATTGATGGCTAAACCGTAGTCTGGATTTATGTCAATTGCCTTATTATTGTATGTCTCAGCTAGTTTTGGATTTTTTTGATTATCAGCGATCCGTCCTAGCCAATAGTATAATTTTTCATTTTTAGGATTGCTTGTCACTGCTTCAGCATAGTCGTTTTTCGCAAGACTGTAATTTTTTAATTGATAATACGCCGCACCCCGGGCCTCGAGAAAACTCGATAGAACTAATTGTTGCATGGCCCACATTTCCAATGGATTTGTCTCGGTCTTTATGGCTCTAACTTCATCGACTAATTCTGTGCAAGCCGATACTGAAGCCTTGCCCTCGCTTTCAAAGCACTTTTCGGTAAGCGTTTTATCGACCGATATATTTGCTCCGAAATGGATGGTTTCGGATGCATATGAGAATTGGGAGATGGTATAAAGTAAAGTTACGCACAAAAGAAAAATACATGGTTGAATTATATCACTGCAAATTGTCCTGTGTCGCATTTCAACCAGCTTTTTTATTACGTAGCAATTTACTTTAGAGCACTGCTCTTTGCCAAACTATAAACCATAGGGCCAAAAAGCTATGGATAATTCTGTTGCTCTTTTCCTAAACCCCAATCTTCGTCAACCATGTCTCAATCAAAAAACGGGCAATGGAATCCTTGCGGGGGAGGTGTTTGTTGTCGTCGTCTTGGCCCCATTCGCCGAAGCTTCTGAGGTCAGGTGCGTCGAACCATTGGGCGTCTTCGATCTCGTGTTCGTCGATCTGAATATCGGTAGTTGTCGCTTCACCCCAAAAGCCGAGCATGATCGAAGCCGGGAACGGCCAGGGTTGGGAGGCTTGATAGGTGACGTTGTGGACGCGAATGCCGGCTTCTTCATAGACTTCGCGGGCGACGGCTTCTTCGAGGCTTTCGCCGGGTTCCACAAATCCGGCCAGCGTTGAATAATTCCCTTTGGGCCAGATGGCTTGCCGGCCGAGCAGGCAATGCGCCGGGCCGTTGGCGGGCTGGTGGGTGATCAGCATGATGACGGCGGGGTCGGTGCGCGGGAAGGTGGGAGCGCCGCATTCGGTGCTGGTGCATCTGCGCATATGGCCGCCTTCGTGTGATTTGGTCGGCGCGCCACAGACACCACAATGTTGATGCTTCTGATGCCAGAACAACATGCCGCGGGCATGGGCCAAAAGCGATGATTCTTCCGCGCCCAGAAGCGGGCCGACTTGGCGCAGATCAACAAACTGACCCTGATCCACCAGTTGATGGGCGTGTTCTTCTTCCAGCGATGAAATATCGGCTGCGAAATAGGCAATGTCATCCGAGATGCCCAGAAGCGTTACCTGATGGGCGATTTCAAGGATGTGGTTCGCCTGTTCGCGATCGACGACACGCGATTCAGGCGCGCTTGTCATGTTATCGATTAAATTAAGGCTGCGCCAGACGGGGATGATCCGGGCCTTGGGGTGGGCCAGTTTTTCCGAGATCCAGTCCTCATCCTTGCGGAGAAGCCCGGCACGATCCAAATGACCGCCTGCGTATCTGATAAATGGTTTCATGGGCGCTAACTTCGCATAGGCAAAGCCGTGCGGCAACCGAACAGTGTGAGAAAAGACTTCCACATATAGTGAAAAAAGACCTCGTACCACCAGATTTCGTGTTATATATCCATTGCAAGGTTCTAAAGGTATGGGAAAATGTGAGTGCGGCGTTTGGGTTGGGGTCAAATCAGCAAAAAAATTGCGCCCTTGGGATTGATCTTGGTGCTGTCTGGATGCGATCTGCCATCGTCGATGATGTCTTATATTCCAACCATCCCGACCATACCGGCGCTCCCTGCTTTGGCCTCCCTATGGCCGGAAAGTGGCGGTGATGATTGCGCCGTTGTATCCCCGAAGGCCCTCAAGCAGGTGAACTGGGCGCGGGTCCCGCGGGTTGATATGCGAATTCGAAATAACGAGTTCGAGCCGATGATTGTGCAGATGACGCAGGGTTGGCCCTATACGTTCACCATCCGAAACCGGGATGATCGTGCACACGCGTTTAATGCGGCCAAATTCCTGAAAAGTGTCGCCACCGTTCGCTTAACCATCGACGGCAAGCGCCAGGACGATACCTGTATCACCCGGATTATCATTCCAGCCAATGCAACGGTGGAAATGCAAATGGTTGCGGCGCGGGATGGACATTTTGAGTTCGAAGATAACTGGCTGCCGCCGTCGTCCTTTATTTCCAGCGGCGCAGATGGCGTTATCGTCATCAAAGAGCGGCGCATCCCCCGGCGCAATTAATCGGAAAAAATTGGTGCGGACGTCGTGTTGGGGTTGGAGTCTCCGGCGCGAGCTTGTTATAGTGCGCGCGGAAGGTCAGCGTTGGACAGGTTTCCTCGCGAACCCGGTCAGGTCCGGAAGGAAGCAGCCGCAACGAGATTTCGCCTGGGTCAGTGTCTGGCCTTCCACTTATCCTTTTCTTGTCCCGGCGAATGGCGACATCATTTGATGGTATAGATATGAGCGATACAGACCCCGCTAAACCAGAGAAAATGGCGGAGAGTACTGAGTCCGATATCTATCGCGTTCTCGCCCGTAAATACCGCCCGACAACCTTCTCCGGCCTGATCGGTCAGGACGTTCTGGTCCGTACCCTGACCAACGCCTTTCAGTCGGGCCGTCTGGCCCATGCGTTCATTCTGACCGGTGTGCGCGGTGTGGGGAAAACAACGACGGCGCGGATTGTGGCGCGCGCGCTTAATTGTATCGGCCCCGATGGCACGGGCGAGCCAACGACGGAGCCTTGCGGCGTTTGCACAAACTGTACGTCCATTGCCGAAGACAGGCATGTCGATGTGCTTGAAATGGATGCCGCCAGCCGTACCGGCGTTGATGACATTCGTGAACTGATTGAAGGTGTGCGCTACCGGCCCACATCTGCGCGTTATAAAGTCTACATCATTGATGAAGTTCACATGCTGTCGAAAAACGCATTTAACGCGTTGCTGAAGACGCTCGAAGAGCCGCCGGAGCATGTGAAGTTTATTTTCGCCACGACTGAAATCCGCAAAGTCCCGATCACAGTCCTGTCGCGCTGTCAGCGCTTCGATTTGAACCGCGTCGATATTGAAGAACTCTCTGGACATTTTTCCAATATCGTCTCGCAGGAAGGGGCCTCCATTACCGAGACGGCCTTGCATTTGATTGCCAGGGCGTCTGACGGTTCTGTTCGTGATGGCTTGAGTTTGCTCGATCAGGCGATTTCACAAGCCGAGGGTGAAATCACCGAACCGCAGGTTCGCGAAATGTTAGGCTTAGCGGATCGGGCTCAGACGTTTGAACTTCTCGAATTTGTTTTGTCGGGCGCCATTTCCAAGGCACTGGAGCAATTGGATCGACAGTATAAAGATGGGGCAGACCCGGTTGCCTTATTCGAAGATTTGCTGGAAATCACCCATTTCCTGACCCGGATCAAGGTCGTGCCGGGGACGGAAGAAAAACCCGGCGTGCCGGAAATCGAGCGCACCCGTGGCAAAGACATGGCATCGAAACTATCGATGGCATCATTGGCCCGCGCCTGGCAGATTTTGCTCAAAGGATTGGCTGAAATCAGAATGGCCCCGTCACCAAAGCAGGCGGCGGAAATGGTTTTGGTTCGCCTGGCCTATACGTCTGAACTACCAACTCCCGAAGAAGCGATTAAAAAATTACAAGAGGGCCAGCCGCTTCCGGCACCGACATCTCCGGCGCCTCCGGCACCGTCAGCCAATGGCGCACCGGCATCCGGGGCCCCATCGGGTAGCGCACCAGCGGCATCGCCCCCATCCGGGCCAACCGGTTCTGGTGGAGGAGCAGCCCAGATGCAATCGGTACCCCATGCCGATCCTGCGCCAGAACCTGTGCCTCAGGCCCTTGCAACACCTGTTCTTGCTACCTTCGAAGATGTTTTGGCCCTCGCCGATGAGAAGCGCGAAGGCGTTCTGCGGACCCATTTGATTGCCGATGTGCGTTTGGTTCATTTTGAGCCGGGACGTATTGAATTTAGCCCCGGCCCGCACGCGCCGCGTGATTTGGCGCAATCCTTGTCAACATTCCTGAAAACCCATTCCGATACGCGCTGGATGGTCAGTGTTTCCGCAGAACAGGGCGATGCGACGATCTCTGAACAACGGGCAACGGCGGCCGAAAACCTGCGGATCGAAGCCGCGGATGAACCCCTGGTTAAAGCCGTATTGGAGATGTTTCCAGGCGCAACCCTTGACGAAGTTGTCAAAGACGAAGACTTGCCAGTTGCGCCTGTTCGCGAAGATGAAGACGTGATTTACGACGATTTTTAAATGGCCCCTGCTGAAGGACAAAGACGTTTATGTATAATCTGCACTATTTTCCCGGCAATGCGAGTTTCGCTCCTCATGTCATCATTAATGAAGTGGGTCAGGAGGTCGAATTGACGCTCGTCGATCGTGCCAATAATGGGCAAAAAGATCCTGAATATTTGAAAATCAATCCGGCTGGCCGTATCCCCACATTCATTGATGGGGATTTGGTTCTGTTTGAAGCAGCTGCCATTTGTCTGCATCTGTGCGATAAACACCCGGATGCAAATTTGGCTCCGGCCTTGGGTACCGATGCCCGCGCGCAGTTTTATAAATGGATGATGTTCCTGACCAATACCATCCAGCCTGATGTTTTGATTTATTATTACACACCTAAATATACCGCCGATGAAGCCGGTGCACCGGCCATGAAAGTGGCAGCGGAAGAGCGTATCAATAAGTGGTTTGATATTGTCGAAGCCGGCATTGGCGACGGGCCCTATTTGTTGGGAGACCAGTTTAGTGCCGCCGACATCTACCTGACGATGATTTGCCGTTGGGGCCGTGCTTTGGCGATCAAACCCGCATCACGCCCTAAAATTGCCAAGCTAACCGAACAGGTCATCGCCCGACCCGCATTTCAAAAAACCATGGCCGTCGAAGGCATCGAAGCGCCATTTTTGGCTTAATCCGGTAATTCGAACTGGCCACCTGACGCTTCCCGCCAAGCTTCCAAAAACGCGCCCAAGTGGGGGCGGTCGGCTTGTTCGGCTTCGATCATGGTGACGACGTCGGCGACGGCGCGGTTGTGGCCGGTGCGGTCAATGGCGCCGCGGTGCATCATGAACCGCAGATAGACCAGATAGGTATTTAAGACATCGGTTTCACAATAATCGCGGACGTCCTGAACTTTGCCCTGGTCAATCATTTCGGAAACCTTGGAGCCATCAACACCAAACTTTCCGGGCAGGCCAAAGACCGAACAGACTTCGTTTAATTTAACCCGCGCCGATGCGCCATAGTCCGACAATTGTTCGATCAGATCACAGTGCCAGTCGGCGCTGTAACGGCTGGAATAGCTGTTCCATTTATCGCCCGCCTGATGCAGCCAGGGTGACGAAATGCCGTGGACCATGGCCCGGTATTTAAGGACCGGTAAATCGAAGCCGCGGCCATTATAGCTGACGAGGCGGGGTTTGATGCGCTCGAAATATTTAAAAAAACCTGTGAGCAATTGCTTTTCATCAAAATTCGCTTCGCCGCCGGTTCGGAGCTCCTTCAGATAATAAACTTCATGACCGTCAGCATATTCGATTTCGGCTTCCAGAAAACTAATGGCAACGATTTTATGAAAGGGCTGGCGCGGGAACGCATTGCGACCATCGGTGACGTCGAGATGATAGCGCTCCAGCTCGGCCCGGCGTGCACCCACGTCAGGGTCATCGAAGCCGGTCAGGTTGGGCACGGCGTCAGTATCCGGGATCGTTTCAATATCGAAGACAAACAGGTTTTGATGCTGCATAATCAGACTTTCAGTGCTATACAGCCGCTATCTTACGATCCAATTTGCGCCAGTGAAAGAAACCTCATGAAGAACCTTGCAAGTATGATGAAACAAGCTCAGGAAATGCAGTCAAAAATGGCTGAAATGCAGGAAAACCTGGGAAATGTCGAAGTGCGTGGCCAATCGGCGGCCGGTATGTGCGAAGTTGTCCTCAATGGCAAAGGTGAAGCGAAGCAGGTCAAAATCGACCCGTCGCTGGTCAACCCGGAAGACGCGGAAGTGTTGGAAGATCTGATTTTGGCCGCTTTCAATGATGCAAAAGCCAAGGTTGAGGCTCAGATGAAAGACAAAATGTCAGAGCTGACGGGCGGAATACCTTTGCCTGAAGGTTTCAAGCTTCCGTTCTAGGGTTTTCAATCTATGGTCTCTGAAGATATTGAGCGTTTGATTACGCTGCTTTCCCGGTTACCGGGTTTGGGGCCACGATCGGCGCGCCGGGCGGCGCTGAATCTGATTAAAAGAAAAGAAACGCTGATGCAGCCTTTGGCAAAAGCCATGGCCGATGCGGCCGAGGCGACCAAGACTTGCTCAACCTGTGGAAACCTTGATACGCGCGACCCCTGTCAGCTGTGTAATGACCCCCGACGTGACGAGACGCTTTTGTGCGTTGTTGAAGATGTCGCTGACTTGTGGGCGTTGGAACGGACGTCGGCCTTTCGCGGCTTGTATCATGTCCTGGGGGGAACCTTATCGGCGCTGGATGGTATTAATCCGGAAGATCTGAAAATTCCCGAACTGGTTGACCGGGCGCGCGAAAATTCCGTAAAGGAAGTTATTCTGGCGACCAATGCCACCGTGGACGGCCAAACCACAGCGCATTATATTGCGGATCGCCTTGAAGAATTGGGGGTAAAGGTTTCCGGTTTGGCTCATGGTGTGCCGGTGGGCGGTGAGTTGGACTATCTTGACGACGGGACTTTAAGCGCGGCGCTCAAGGCCCGCGGCCCGGTCTGAGACCCATAACTTCGGGCCTTCAGGCGTCGTCCTCAACCAACTCAACGACCAGCGATGCCCCTTCGACCCCGATAACTTTAATCCGGCCGCCTGCGGGGCAATCGGCACCGTTTATTTTCCAGTCACTATCGCCAACCCGCAGTTTGCCCGAGCCGTTCTCAATCGGTCGGTCCAGTGTGTAGGTATGGCCGATATATTGTGATCCCCGCTGATTGAGAAAAGGCTGGTCTGTTTCGACCGGGTTTCGTTTGATCCAGCGCCGTCCAGCAAGGCCCGAGACGACAGACAGGCAACCAAACACCACGAGTTGCATTTGCCATTCAACACCGGGTGCCGCCAGTAACAGCGCACCAGTTGCAGCAGCACCCAAGCCGAGCCAAAGAAAGATGACACCAGGCGCCATAACTTCCAGGATGACCATGACAATGGCAAGAATCCACCAGTGCCAGAAGACGAGTTGTTCAAGAATACTAACCAAAATTCTTTACTCCTTTGATCCCCAGGGTTGTGCCGTGCCGCCGCCGTCCTTATTGAAGGCCTCTTTCGCTATTTCGGCGATGCCTGCAACACTGCCCAGTACTCCTGTAACCTCCATTGGTAGCATGATGACTTTCTGGTTCCTTGCCGACGCAATATGACCAAGAGCGGCCACATATTTTTGGGCGATGAAGTAGTTGATGGCCTGAACATTACCGCTGGATATCGCGTCGGATACCATGGTCGTGACTTTTGCTTCGGCTTCACCTTCGCGTTCACGAGCTTCTGCGTCCCGATAAGCCGATTCACGGCGACCTTCCGCTTCCAAAATAGCCGCCTGCTTTTCACCTTCGGCTTTCAGGATTTCTGCCTGACGAAAGCCTTCCGCCTCTAGAATGTTGGCGCGTTTGTCTCGCTCCGCCTTCATCTGACGACCCATGGATTCGACCAGATCGCGCGGCGGTGAAATGTCCTTGATCTCAATACGGGTGACCTTGACGCCCCAAGGGTCGGTCGCCTGATCAACAACGGTCAGCAGTTGGGTGTTAATGGTGTCTCTTTGAGATAACAATTCGTCCAAATCCATCGATCCCATGACGGTTCGAATGTTGGTCATGGTCAGATTAAGAATAGCCAGTTGCAGATTGTTAACTTCATAGGCAGCGGGGGACGCTTCGACGATCTGGAAGAACACAACGCCGTCAACCTGGACCATGGCGTTGTCCTTGGTGATCACTTCCTGGGATGGCACGTCCAAAACCTGTTCGCGCATATTCAGTTTGTAACCAATGCGGTCAATGAACGGGACAATCAAATGGAGGCCGGGGCGCAGTGTCTTAGTGTATTTGCCGAATCGCTCAACCGTGTATTCCATACCCTGTGAGACCGTTTTTACGCCCATAAACACCAAAAAAATGGCGAGTAAGACAAAAACAAAGACAAATATGTCGGATGCACCCAATCCTATTAATTGATTCATTCGTCGTTCCCTTCCGATTTCTGTTAAAAGAATTTATTATTCGCAGCAAACGCGTTTAGGTTTTATACCGACACCATAATTAGCTGAATATTGGTGCGCGGCAACAATATTCGGTTGCAAAACATAAAGTGAACAACTGGCAACCTGAGAGTCGGGCTATTTCGTCTCTGTCTCGGACTGGTCGGTCAGTGCGGCCGCATCCTGAACTTCTTCGGCGTTCCCCTCGATCAGGTCGCCGCGTTCATGCTCGGTAAAGGAAAACGTTGGGACCTGGCCGGGAATTTGTTTGTGGCGATTGGACTGAACCCCATAGGTCGCCATTTTATGGACACGGGGCAACAAACGGCTGTTCAGGCTTCCGGTCAGGTCCGTGTAGTTTTTCGTCGCTTGTTTAAGTCCCTTACCGACATTAATGGTTTTATCGATCACAACGCCGATGCTTTCGACAATCATCTGCGCCCCTTCAACGATCCGTTCCTGGTTCTCAGATTGACGCTCAACATCCAACTGCACCCGGGCCATACCGATCAGGCAATTAAGTGCAGCGGGTCCCGCCAGTGTGATTTGTAATTTTGTTGCCTTGTTATGGAACTGCGGATCGGCAATCGTGACTTTTTCGATTGCCCCTTCGTTCGGCAAATACATGATGCTGAAGACTTGTGGTGTGCCCTGGGCGCGACCCGAAGCCCGATAGCTGGCAACAACTTCCGCCTTGTAGTTTTTATCCGACAGCATTTTGAGGTGTGCATTCATGGTTTTCGCCAAGTTGGCGTAAGCTTCCTGTTCGCGCTCCTGCGTATCGGCTTCGGCTAAATCGAGCAAAAACTTGGAGGCTTTGCTGTCGATCACCAGAACCGTGTTGCCCGGCAAAAAGACCATGGCGTCGGGGCGCAGGCGTTTTGATTCAAGCTGTTGCTGGACGACAAAATCGCGGCCTTTCACCAGACCGAATGAGGTTAAGGTATTTTCCAGGCCAATCTCGGAATATTGTCCGGCGCCGCCGGGGCTGGAAAGCGCGCGCATGACTGTATCCATGGTGTCACGGTTGCTGGAGACGTCAGAATTCAATGCGTGGATGTTTTTGTTTACTTCTGTAATCGAATGCACCAATTGTTCGGTGGTTTTCTTAACCTGCTCTTCAGATGCCTTTTTGGCCTCATCAGACTGGCGTTTGTGATCATCTAGCAACTTCGACGACAATTCCCGTGCACTGGCCAGTGTTGCCGATTTAGCTGCCGTAATGGCTTCCGTTTTCATGGCCTCAACAATTTGCATGCGCTCGGCGTGGGCTTCGCGTTCCTTGTCGAGTTCCGTTCGCAAGACCGCAGCATGCTGGGTGGCTTCCGTTTTTTGCTGGCTGAGTTCCTGAATATGGAGTTGCTGTTGGTTCTTTTCTTGAGTCAGAGCGCTGACGTGTTGCTGGAGATGAGTGTTGTTGCTTTCCAATTCGACCTGGCTCAATTGCGCTTGTTGCAGGTCTTCGCGAACGGCCCGGAGTTCAGCCTCAAGCGCGAGCGTTGCTTGGGTGATGGCGTCGGTGGCGTCGTCTGCAGCAAATTGGGCCTTTTTTCGGGCGCCATTGGATACAAAAAGCGCGGCCAGCGCCGCAATCAAAGCGACACCAAGAATGGCCAAAGAAACGTCGGGATTTTCAAATGTCATATTATTTGCCAAAGTTGTGTCATGAACTTGCCACAGTCGGGCTGTAGAAACTTGCCTCAGGGGTGTGTTAAACGCAAACCAATCACAGCTATTTTAAGGGAATTATGATGCGGACACTTATGGGATGTTGCCTGGGACTGGTCGTTATGACGTCGTTTGCAGGCGCGATGGCAGAAGTCATCGCCGTCGGCGAAGGACAACGAACGGCGCTAGGTGTCACACTCTATGGCAATGGTATGGCCCTGGTTGATGATCGCCGAACCGTAAGTTTATCCAGCGGAAACAATCAGTTACGATTTTCAGAAGTCGGTGAAAAGATGCTATCGGAAACGGCGGTTGTAAAGCTGGACAGCCCTTTTCAACTGCTGGAGCAGCACTTGCTGCCGGCTAACCTGACCCAGTCAGCCCTTCTTGAAGCGCATCTGGGAAAGACCGTGAATGTGGTGCAGCGCCACCCGACAACGGGTGAGGAAATTGTGCGGAATGCGGAAGTTGTCAGTGTCAAACCCCAACTATTGTTGCGAATCGGTGGACAATTCGAAACGTCGATACCCGGTCGGTTAGTCTTTGCATCCATTCCGGAGGGTCTGAGATCCAAAGCTGTGTTTGAAGTTGTCGGGCAAGCAAGTACCGCGTCAAAAACTGACGTGCAACTTCGATATCTGACGCAAGGGTTCTCCTGGAAGGCGGATCATGTGGCGTCTTTTGATGAAGAAACGAAGCGTCTCAGGCTCGAATCGAGAGCCACGTTAACCAACCAGAGCGGAATTGATTTAATGGCAAGCCGGGTACAGATGGTCGCTGGCAACGTCAATCGGGTTACGCCGCAACGGGCGGCTCCAGCAGGCCGTATGCTGAAAGCCGAGGCCATGATGATGTCCGATGCGGCTGTCGCCTCGGCACCGACAAGACAAAGCCTGGGCGGCTTTCATTTATATAGCCTGCAACGACCTGTTGATCTGGCGGATGGTGCGACCAAGCAAGTTCTGTTGTTGCCGGTCCAATCCTTGCCTGCCGAACGGTTTTTGATTAGCGAAACGCATCCCAATGTCTATGGTCGTGCGCCAGCTGATTTACCTCAGCATCCAAGGATTGAAATCGAGTTTAAAAACGACAAAGAGGTCGGTGCCAATGCGCCGGTTCCCGCCGGTATTCTGCGCCTATATGGCACTGATAAAGATGGAAACGCCCAATTTTTAGGTGAAAATCACCTAGCGAATTTGCCGGTTGGGGAGATTGCCAAGGTTTCCATGGGCCAGGCATTTGACGTGACGGTTCGGCGCAAACAAACGGAATTCAAGCGCGAGGCAGCAAACCGCCGGGTTTTTGAAGCGGCGTTTGAAGTTCGGGTACTGAATGGCAGCAGCAAGCCACAATCCGTGCAAGTCGTTGAAAACTTCAATGGGGATTGGCAGATCGTCGGTTCCAGCACACCCTTTATACGGTCGGGAAATCAGGCTGTTTGGTCGGTAGCTGTTCCGGCTGAAAGCGAAACAAAGGCCACTTATCGGGTCCGAATTCGCCAGTAAAATTGGCCTGTTCAGCTTGACGGAAGAGGCTTCGGACCTTATGTCGAGGGCTTCTGTCGTTTTGAAAGTAAAGTTATGGCTCTTTTACCAATTATCGTCGCCCCGGACCCACGATTGAAAATCAAGGCGGAAGCTGTTGATGTGGTAGACGACGCGTTGCGCGAAGCTCTGGATGACATGCTGGAAACGATGTATGACGCCCCGGGGATCGGGCTGGCGGGCCCGCAAGTCGGGATTGGCAAACGCATTATCGTGGTTGATGTGCGCGATAACGGTGAAGATGACGGCGAGCCAAGTCCCTATCGGATGATCAATCCGGAAATCATTGAAGTCTCTGAAGATGACCGCATCCATGATGAAGGTTGCCTGTCGTTGCCTGATCAGTTCGCAGAAGTTGAACGGCCTGATTCGATTCGTGTTCGATATCTGGATGTAAATAATGAGATACAGGAACTGGACGCGGATGGTCTTCTGGCGACTTGCATTCAACACGAAATTGATCATTTGGACGGGATTTTGTTTGTTGATCACATTACCGCGCTCAAGCGCAAAATGATCTTGCGGAAGTTAACCAAAATCAAAAAACAAGCCGAGCGAAAATCCGCCTAAATGGCTGGTCTTCGGTTAATATTTATGGGGACGCCGGATTTTTCGGTGCCGGTCCTTGAGGGCTTGATCGAAGCTGGCCACGATGTCGTCTGTGTCTATGCACAACCGCCACGGCCAGCCGGGCGGGGGCAAAAAGAACGGCTGACTCCGGTCCACACTTGTGCCGAAGCGCATGGAATTGAAGTGCGCACGCCAATTTCTTTCAAAAAAGCGGACGTGCAGGAGGCTTTTGCCCGATTAAACGCGGATGTTGCGATTGTCGTCGCCTATGGATTGATATTGCCGAAAGCAGCGCTCGATGCGCCTCGGTTTGGATGCATCAACATTCATGCGTCCCTGTTACCCCGCTGGCGCGGGGCGGCACCGATCCAGCGCGCAATTCAGGCCGGTGACGCAAAATCGGGTGTCACCATTATGCAAATGGATGAAGGCCTCGATACGGGGGATATGCTGGCTGTATCGGAAACAGTGCTTACCAGTGAGACAACAGCCGGCATGCTGCATGATGCGTTATCTCAGATGGGCGCGGAACTGATTGTGAAGGTTCTTGATGATCTGAGCGCGGGTCATCTTGAGCCGGTTAAGCAACCTGCAATCGGCGTGACCTATGCGACAAAACTAGAGAAGGCAGAAGGCAGGATCAACTGGATGCAGACCGCATCTGAAATTGATGCTCTGGTCCGCGCCTTCACGCCCTGGCCGGGCGTTTGGTTTGAATACCAGAACGAGCGTATTAAAGTTTTTTCCGTCGCCCGTATTGACCTAACTTGCGACGCTGTGCCCGGAACCGTATTGGATGATAAATTGACGGTCGCTTGCGGTGAAGGCGCCGTCCAGATTACAGAGCTGCAACGTGCTGGTAAAAAGCGCGCAAAAGCTGAAGACGTTCTGCGAGGATTCCCGATTGAAGCGGGTAGTGTCTTTAGCCGCTCGTCTTAGTCATCAAGCGCCGACAACATTGGCGCCGCGTCATCCACTTTGATAATATTATCAATGCCTTGTTTCATTTCAGACATGATGAATTCGGCCCGGCGTCCTGGGCCGCCGGCGTGTTTGTTCGGGAACAGACGGGACCAGGCATCCATTTTAACGCTTAAGGCGCAAAGCACACCACCAATCGTCAGGTGATAGCTGGAGATAAGGCTTTCGACCTTACGGAACCGCTCGGCCGAAATTTTATCCCACATATGTTTGGTGCCGCGTTCAAAATTTTCAAAACGCCCGGTTACCGCGGCCATCCGTTCATTGATTGTCGCTTCAATATGATTAATGGTGAGCATCAAGTTTTGGTCATTTTTAAACTGATAATTGCCGCGAAGTTCGTCCATGGCATCCAGAAACTCGGTAATAATTGGCTCAATCGAGTCCAGACATTGGCGATAATAAGAAAGCGATAAAAAGATATCGCCATAGTCTTCCATAAATTTGGGAATTTCATCAGGTTTGATTTCCAGCATTTCTGACATTTGCTGAATTTTCCCCAGTGCTTTCTTAACGTCGGGATCACGAAACAACTTCACCACGTCCTGAAAGTTCTCAATGTCCATTTCATCGCTGCCATAAATATGCTGAATCAGCGGGCGCGTGAAATCGGTCATATAGGAGGTCAGTTCCTTATTTTTTGAGTCCGAGAGCTTTAAATCATTCACATTTTCGATGTTGATATTCAGGCTTCGCAAGCTAATACGCAGGCTGTAGACATCATAGCTTGGTAATAAACCCAACTGTCGCATCATCACCAGGTCGCTAGGCGGGTCCGCGACATCCCAATTAAATTCTTTAGAAAGGTCTTCGATCTCCAACTGACCGCTACCGCCATCCGTCGTCGAAAACAGTTCAACAACACTCTTAAGCCGGACATTTTTGATTAACCGGGCGCGACTGAGCGCAGGCGTTTCCAATGGCAAGATTTGCAACGGCAACACATGGAGGGAGTCCCGGTCTGTATCAAGGAGATCGTCTTCGTCAGACATAAATTATTCACACCAGTAATTTTTTTGCAGTAGTTGCATTACAACCTACCAGAAATAGCCAAAATACCAAGAAAACTGTAATTCGCATATGTGACTGCCTGTTAATGTCCGTCTGAACAAATTAAGGGTCGATCAGACGGATTGGGCGCGGTACAAGATGCCCATGGCTCGGTATCACTTGAAAATCGAATATGATGGGCGCCCCTTTGTTGGATGGCAACGTCAGGACAATGGGCCGTCTGTACAACAGTTTATCGAAGAAGCCATCCATCGGTTTTCAGGCGAACCTGCTACTCTGTTCGTTGCCGGGCGAACAGATAAAGGGGTTCATGCGCTTAATCAGTCGGCACATGTTGATTTGCAGAAGGTCTGGCCCGTTGATCGGATCCGTGATGCTTTGAATGCGCAGTTGCGGCCTAATCCGATAGCTATCCTTTCCGCAGAAATTGTCGATGAAGACTTTCATGCCCGGTTTTCTGCGAAAGAACGGGCCTATGTTTACCGAATTACCAATCGCCGCCCGCCCTTGACCGTTGACCGGGGCTTGAGCTGGTGGGTGCCGGTTGCGCTTGACCCGACAGCTATGAAAGATGCCGCGCCTGTGCTGCTTGGTAAACATGACTTTACAACATTTCGTGCGACCGCCTGTCAGGCTAAGTCGCCGATCAAGACGCTTGATCAACTCGACGTCGAGTGGGGCGGCAACGAGATCAAGATATACGCGCGGGCCCGCTCTTTTTTATATCATCAGGTTCGAAATATCGTCGGTTCCCTCAAATTGGTTGGCGAAGGCAAGTGGACAAAAGACGATTTATTCAAAGCACTTGAAGCCAAAGATCGGCGCGCCGGAGGGCCGACCGTTCCGGCGGATGGGTTGTATTTGACCGATGTGGTTTATTGATGATCAGATCGCGTTCACATTGAACAGATCTCTGCAACAGGCTATAGCAGGAGCATGAGTGATATGCAGTTAAATCTTAATCCTCAGAATAATTCTGGTTCGAACGGGAATTCATCACGTCCCGATAGCCCTGTCATGGGATGGTTTGCTGTTGCATTTGGGTTTTTGGGTATTTTTACAATTGGCATCATATTTGTGCCGTTAGGTTTCATTTGCTCAATACTGGCAATTTTGTTTGGTCAGATCGCCTGGGGCTTTATTGGCCTGCTTCTGGCTATCATGGGGCTTATTACCTCGCCAAACCTTTTGGTGCTGATTGGAATGGCAGCGTTTTATCAGTGGTTTGACGTTAGTGATATCTTGATGCCGTTCTTCGATCTTATTGGGGTTGAGCCCCCACAGGGCGAAGACATTTAGCTGGTCACGATTTGATCGAGCGTCAGACCGAGCAGAAAATCCAAAAAGACAACGCCAATCGAGGCGCTTATTGAGATATCGAGCGCTGTTTTTGCAATAAAACCAATATAAAAAAAGCTCCAGAGCAAAACCAGCAGTGATAAGATTTCGGACAGGGCAATGGGAATTATCCCCACCAAACCCAGGCTGATCACGCCAACAAACAAGGCATATTGGGGAACCAGAGACCAGTTATAGGCGATCATAAAGCCCAGGAAATTATCGCGGCATCCCATGGATCGCGACAGCGCCTCCATAACAACGGGAAACACTAGCCACGAGAGCACATAGGCAGATAGTTCACCCGACAGAAAGGCCGCCAAGTCGATTTCGACTTCCGTTTCCAAAAGCCGAATGGCGATGAGGGCCAGGAACAGAGGGGCAACGATAAAAGCCGCACGAAAGGAATACCAAAATCCGTCGATTGAAGGTTTAAAGAAGGACAGGCCATTTTTATCGAACCGTGCCAATCGACACGCGCCATAGAGCGCCCGCACGGTATCGGGGGTAAAAATCATTTCTTCAGGCCAAAATACCCAACGATAATATGCTCATAAATATCGGCCAGTGTTGCAATGTCATCGAGGCTGACATTTTCGTCAACTTTGTGAGCTGTCGCGTTTCGCATGCCAAATTCGGAAACCGCACAAATATCTTTAATAAATCGTGCATCCGAGGTGCCGCCGGTCGTGCTCAGGTCTGTTTCAATACCCGTAACTGTTTTAATGGAACTGCTTATGAGTTCACTGAGCTTCCCCGGTGGCGTCAGAAATGACTCACCCGAGATGCTGATCGTCATATCGTGATCACCGGCAATATCGCTGCGATGCGTTTCCAGCAGTTCGCTTAAACTGGCTCCGGTGTGCTGATCGTTGAACCGAATGTTGATGCGGCCCATCGCTTTTGCCGGAATGATATTCGTTGCATCATTTCCAATCTCGATGTTGGTGATTTCAAGATTGCTGGCCTGAAAAAAGTCATTGCCTTCATCAAGAACCAAGCCGTCGATATCGCTGAGAAATTTGAGCAGCCGAGGGACCGGGTTATCTGCTAGATGCGGGTAAGCCACATGGCCTTGTGTGCCATGTACGGTGATCGTCGCGTTCATGCTGCCACGTCGACCAATTTTTGCCATATCACCAACGCGTTCGACGCTGGTCGGTTCCCCGACCAGACAATGATCGATGATCTCACCGTGTTCCCTTAACCAGCCGAGCATCTTGCGGGTCCCGTTGATTGCAGGTCCCTCTTCGTCGCCGGTGATCAAAAAGCTGATTGATCCGTTAAAGTCTGTGCCAAATCTGTCAACGACCCGACTTGCTGCTGCCGCAAAGCAAGCAACAGCGCATTTCATGTCACATGCCCCACGACCGAAGAGGTGCCCCTCCTTGATTTCGGCGGCAAAGGGATCAACGGACCAGTCTTTTCGATCGCCAATGGGGACAACATCCGTATGTCCGGCAAAACAAAAGTTTGGGCCGGACGTTCCCAGCCGGGCGTACAGATTATCGACGTCCGGAGTGCCGATTTCCGAATAGGGCAACCGGTGGCAAACAAACCCCAGACCTTCGAGCTTCGCTTGCAAGACGTCAAGAGCACCCGCGTCAATCGGTGTTACGCTTGGGCAGCGAATCAGGTCCTGACTGAACTCAACGGGATCAATGCTCATTTTTAATCGCGCAACAAATCGTTGATCGAGGTTTTAGAGCGTGTTTGCTCGTCAACACGCTTCACAATAACGGCGCAGTATAGCGACGGTCCGGGAGTTCCATCAGGCAAAGGCTTGCCGGGCATGGAGCCGGGAACCACAACAGAGTAGGCGGGGACGCGACCATAGAAGATTTCACCGGTGGCCCGATCGATGATTTTGGTCGAGGCACTGATAAAGACGCCCATGGACAAAACGGAGCCCTCTTCAACAATAACCCCTTCGACAACCTCGGAGCGCGCACCGATAAAGCAGTTGTCTTCGATGATAACCGGATCGGCTTGCAGAGGCTCCAGGACGCCACCAATGCCGACACCACCAGACAGGTGGACGTCTTTTCCGATCTGTGCGCATGAGCCGACGGTCACCCAGGTATCGACCATTGAACCGGTGTCTACATAAGCACCTAAATTGACAAAACTGGGCATAAGGACAACGCCAGGTGCGATATAGGCGGAACGACGGACAATGCAGTTGGGAACAGCCCGGAAGCCGGCGTCTCTGAACGCGGCATCATCCATGCCGTCAAATTTGGAGGGGACTTTATCGAACCAGCTGGAGCCTCCTGGCCCGCCTGAAATGGGGGCCATGTCTGAAAGCCGAAAAGACAGCAACACTGCCTTTTTCAGCCACTGATTTACATGCCAGCCATCGGATGTTTTTTCAGCGACACGGGCTTTCCCTGAATCCATCATCGATAATGCCGTATCTACGGCATCGCGAACTTCGCCTTTGGTGTCAACGGAAACACCATCACGGGCTTCCCAAGCGGCATCGATAGCTGTTTGTAAATCAGTTGTGCTCATTTTCTTAGATCCTATTTCGTACGCTGAAGTGTAACATGAAATTAGCCGCCGGAACATGCGCGAACCCAGCGCGACTGTCAATATTTGCGACCCTTTGATGCAGTTTAAATCGTCTTACCAGAGAGAGGGGGGAGTCGGGAAAATAGATTAAGCGGGTTGTCGGAGCACAACTGAATGAAGCCAGTCCGTCAAATCGTCCACCACATGGTGAATATGATCCCCCACAGAACCTTCGCGTGCCCAATCTGAATCCGTTTGAACCCAAACAGTTTTCATGCCTAGCGCCGCAGCAGGCGCCAGATTCCGGGCCATGTCTTCGACCATAACTGACGTATTTGGGTCAAGGCCAAAGGTGGCGATCATCTTTTCATAAACGCCGAAGTCCGGCTTTGGCGTGTATTCGCTGTCAACAATATCAAATATACCATCGAAGTGATGGCGAATTCCCAGTTTGCCGGTAACATTTTCAGCGTGTTTGGTCGACCCGTTGGTAAAGATCACTTTACGCCCCTTCAGATTGGAAAGTGCCTGGTCCAGTTCCGGGGCGGCAGAGATTGGACTTAAATCAATATCGTGGACATAGTTAAGGTATTCTTCAGGCGACGTTCCATGGACGGTCATCATTCCCCGCATGCTCGTACCATATTCGCGGAAGAAGCTCTTTTGCACTTTGTGGGCTTCATCCCACGCCAGGTCCAGTGCCTGCATAATGAATTCAGTGATTTTACGGTCCACTTGATCGAATAGACGCGATGACGATGGATATAACGTGTTGTCCAGGTCAAATACCCACGTCTCGATGGAGTCAAATTCACCTGAATGTCCTAGTATGTCTTGATTTTTCTCCATAGCCGTATTTGACTGAGAGGTGTACATGTTTGCAAGCTTATTCTGGGAATCATTTCGTTGAATGGGCTGGATTGTATCCAGGCGGTTGCTTTTGTTTTTTCTGCGTTTGACGATTGAACAGATCGATTGCTTGTTGCAGAGGCCGCCAGTCGCCAGATTGGCGGAAATACAGCGTTAACCGGGGAGCGATGGGGTTAGATGGCGGATAGGGCCGAATTAGAAACCGCTGGAAAAGTGGTGACTGCAACAAGCTCGGAAGCGGAGTTTTTGCTGGCTGGATATCCAGGTGCAGCAGTCTTAATCAATGATGATCTGCAGGTTGTTCGCGCGAATCCTGCGGGCGAGGGACTACAAGCCCTTATATCCCACAACGCTATTCCCGAAATTAAGGATTTAGTCCATAAATCAGGTGGCGTGAATACAGTCACGGCGGAAACTGTCGAATTATCAAGCACCAAAGGTGCGATTATCCTTGATTTAACGGTTGTTCCGGTTGGAGCCCAACAATATTTGGTGCTGGCTCGAGACCAGACAATGGAGAAAAATCTGCGCAGTGCGCTGGTAGAATCTCGCCAACGTTATAAAGATCTTGTCGAAATATCGAGCGATTTTTGCTGGGAAACCTCTCGCGATGGCGTTTTTCAGTTTGTTTCCCCAAAAGGCGCCCTTGGGTATACGGCCGATGAATTAATTGATCAAAAAGCCGAAACGTTCATCGTTAACCCAGAAGATTTTACGCCGGTTCCGTTCGAGAGTCGCAGACCCTTGGACGAAATCGAAATCTGGTTCAAATGTAAAGATGGCACAGATGCTTGTATGATGCTGTCTTGTGTTCCGCTTTATCATGAAAAAGAAGGTGCCGAAAACTGGTCAGGTATGCGGGGCGTTTGCCGTGACGTCACCATCGAACGCGCAAATGAATCCGCATTGAACAGGGCCCGCCACAGGGAACAGATTCTTGGTTATATTGTCAGCATGATTCGCGACGAACTTGAACCCGAGAACATGTTATCGGCTGCTGCGAAAGCGGCAACACGGGCGCTCGAAGTTGTCGGTTGCCGGATTTACAGATTGACGGAACCAAACACCTTCGCGATTGCTGCAGAATATGGAAATACGGCAAACACCCAGGATCTTGATGAGAACCTGGATATTCTAGAACCAAACGGCAAAGTGATTGAGCGCAAAATAGGGCAGTGGACCTATTTTGCGGTAGCAACCCATTATCGCAACGTGATCAATGGGGCAATCGGAATATGGGTAAATGATGTAAAGGGTACCTGGGCAGACGATCTGCAAATCTTGCTGGGGGATGTGGCCAATCAATTGGGTATCGCGAATGAGCAGATCGCCAATCACGAACGGATTGTCGCCTTGTCGAGAACAGATGGGATGACAGGTTTGCTCAATCGTCGGGCCTTTTTCGAAGAAGAACTCCCCCGGCGGTTATCGCGACTGGCGAGAAGTCGGGAAACGGCAGCGCTGTTTTATGTGGATATGGATAATTTTAAACGTGTTAACGATGTTCACGGCCATCAGGCTGGCGACGATGCGATCCTTTTCCTGAGAGATTTGCTTATGGACTTTTCCCGTCCGGGCGATGTCATCGCCAGGCTCGGCGGTGACGAGTTTGCGATGTGGCTGGACGGTATCTCACTAGAAGTGACGGAAAGCCGTGCGGGGGCTCTTATTGATGCCAGTAAAGCGATGGCGCAGTTTTCTGGAGATGCTGACCATCCGTTAGGGATATCCGTTGGCGTTGCCGTTTATGACCCGGATCAAGAGGAAACCTTCGATGGCATGCTGGCTCGCGCAGATGAAGCCATGTATGCCGTTAAAAAAGACGGAAAGGGCGGATTCCTGTTGGCTCCGCCTCCCGCAGGACAATGATGATCGAAATGACATATTCGATTGGGCAGGAATTATAGCAGAATGAGTGTCGAGCCGCAGTACGAGCGTCTGGATTATGAAAAATCCAAAAAGCTGGCAAGGAGTGACGACCCAAGCGTGCGCGCGCGTCTTGCCAGTCGCAAAGATTTGCCGCCGGAAATTCTATATTTTTTGGCGGAAGACAGTGACCCAAACGTCCGCCAACAAGTCGCTAACAACGACGCCGCACCAGAGTTAACGCATTCCCTTTTAGCTAAGGATGAAGCGGAAGGGGTGCGGGCCGGATTGGCGAGCAAGATTGCCCGATCATATGATTCTCAGATTGATGATGTGAACCCAAAATCACAGCAAATGTCGCACGATGCCCTGGCCCGCCTGGCTGGTGATCAAATCATGACGGTGCGCCGGGCCTTGGCAAATGCCATTAAGGATATCCCCGGCGCGCCGGCAGATATTGTTTTAAAAATGGCGACAGATACGGAAATTCAGGTCAGTGGCCCTGTCCTTGAGCATTCACCGGTTCTGACCGATGCAGACCTGATTCGGATAATTGAGTCGCCGCGTAGTGACGGCGCAAGGAACTTTATCTCCAAGCGCAGGGAGGTGGGTGAGACGGTATCTGATGCCATCGTTGCTACCGATGATATCAGTGCGATCGGCGATCTTCTGGGCAACAGCAGCGCACACATTAAGGAACAGACACTCGATAAGCTGGTCGACCGTGCTGCAGATATTGAACTTTGGCACGCGCCCTTGGTCGCCAGACCCTCGTTGTCGGATAAAGCGGTGACGCGATTGGCCCATTATGTTGCAGAGAATTTACTGGATGAGCTTTTGCAGCGTGATGATGTGGAAGAAGAAACCCTGTCTGACGTTAAACGGGTTATCCAGGAGCGCTTGGATGCCGATACCTTTGCAATAGAAGACGAAGCGGACATCCCGATAGCAGCACAAGACTTTTTGTCGATGGAAGTGCCGATGGCGATGATCCAGCGATTATATGAGAGCCGTCGACTGGACAGCCAAATGCTTGAGCGGTCGCTGGATGCGGGTGACTATTCGTTCGTCCTGGGAGCTCTTATCGTCAGTTCAGGTATCAGCGAAGACGTCGTTCAACTTGTGTTCACAGAGAAAAGTGAAAAAGGCATTGTTGCCGTCTGTCGCCTGGCTTCGGTCCCGCTGTCGCTGGTTATTCGTATTCAACAGCGAATGGGCGGTATCCCGCCAAAAGACGTTTTGAAACCTGTTGATGATGAATATCCTTTGTCACAAGATGATGCAGAATGGCAAATTGAATTCTACACGAAATTGGCAAGACGTTTGGCGTAAGCCCCAGGAAATTTGAATGAAGAATATTATCAGCAAGTTGTTCGGAGGTGGTAAAGGTCGTGAGGTGACTTACGAGCAGGCCAAGGAACTTGCTAATCACGAAGATGATGATGTGCGGCGGGATCTGGCAAGCCAGTCTGAGCTGCGGCCTGAAATTCTTTATTATCTAACCGACGATAAGTCTCCGTCGGTCCGGTCCGAAGTCGCCCGAAATCAATCGACCCCGGCACAAGCCGATCTGATACTGGCAAAAGATAAAAGCGATGAAGTTCGTATTGATTTGGCAGCCAAAATTTCGCGCCTTGCACCGGGGCTGACAGCCAATGAAAAAGATCAGGTCAAAGTTTTGGCTTATGAAGCCCTTGAAATTTTGGCCCGCGATCAGGTTGTCCGAGTCCGCCAGATTATTGCAGAGACTCTCAAAGAGTATGCCGACGCCCCTCCAGAAATTATTCGTCAGTTGGCCTGGGATGCGGAAGTCCTTGTGTCGGGACCTATCCTCGAATACTCGCCGGTTCTAACAGACGATGACCTGATTGAAATTATTAATCGAGGCAGCTCGACCGGGCGGCTTAACGCCATATCAAAGCGTGAAAATGTGTCCGGTTCCGTCGTCGATGCGATTGTCGAAACATCTGATGAGGTCGCCATTGGGCTTTTGCTGGCAAATAAAAGTGCACAAATCCGAGAGCAAACACTGGATAACATCATTGAGAATGCGATCACCGTGGAAAGCTGGCATGCGCCCTTGGTTGCGCGACCAAGGCTCTCTGAATTTGCCGCAATGAGGTTGGCTAAGTTCGTTGCAGACAATTTATTAAAAACGCTGACATCGCGCAAAGACTTACCCCCTGCCGTTTTAGCACAAGTGCGAACGGCGGTGAATGATCGGATTGATCATCCAGAGCACGAGCCAACCGAAAAAGCCGACGCAGAAGAAAATATTTCGACGCCTCTGCAAGACGCTTTTGCAAAGGCAGAAAAACTGCAGGCCAAAGGTAATTTGGATGAGGCGGAGGTCATGCGCGCCTTAAAGAGCAAAGACCGTTTCGCAGTTGTTGCTGCGTTGTCGGTATTAACCGACGTACCAGTTATTAAAATGGAAAAAGCAGTGCGGTTGAAAGAGCCCAAAGGTATGGTGTCGATTGCCTGGAAGGCTGGCCTTACGGTAAAGACCCTTGCCGCATTACAGCGCGATATTGCCGAGATTTCCGAAGATAAAATTCTGGCACCAACGGCCGACGGAAATTTCCCGCTTAGCGAATCCGATATGGAATGGCAGTTCGAAGCCGTTACGGATGTCCTTTGATAGAGGATCGCGTAAGCAACGGACGTTGGCAACGACGCCCAGAGGACGACGTCAGGCGGATGCTTGCTCAACTCGATAAGGATGGGCCGGATAGGTTCCCAGAACATTAACCTCGTGGGTGAAAAACTGAAGTTCTTCAAAGGCGTTTTTTAAGCCTTCGTCGTCCGGGTGACCTTCAACGTCGGCGTAAAATTGCGCCGCAATAAAGCCACCTCTCAGATAACTCTCCAGCTTTGTCATGTTCACACCATTTGTCGCAAAGCCGCCCATCGCTTTATAGAGCGCGGCTGGCAAGTTCCGAACCCGGAAGACGAACGTTGTCATAACAGGCCCGGACCCTGCGGCGGGTATAAGAGGATCACGGGACATGACAACAAACCGTGTTGTATTGCGTTCCGTGTCCTCCAGATCTTTGGCGAGAACTTTCAGACCATAAATTTCCGCTGCCAGTTTTGAGCTTATGGCTGCTTGCGTGATGTCGTTCCACTTTGCAACATCTTTAGAAGCGCCCGCCGTATCGGCATGGTCTACCGGCAAAAGATCGTGTTTTTGATTGAAGTTACGGCACTGGTTTAAGGCGTGGATATGGCTGTGAACATGCGTAATCGTCTCGAGAGATGCTCCCTCGACAGCAAGCAGGTGATGGTTAACGGGTTGAAAGTGTTCACCAATAATATGGAGACCGGAATCCGGCAGTAAATGATGGATGTCGGCAACCCGACCGGCAACTGTATTATCAATAGGGATCATTGCCAGCTTTGCCCGTTTGTCACGAACAGCTTGAAAGGCATCCTGAAAATTTCGGCAGGGCAGAGTTGTCATTTCCGGGTAGGCAGCGCGGCAGGACATATCTGAATAGGCGCCAAGGGATCCTTGAAAAGCTATGGTTTGATCTGGGTTAGACATGGAAACTCCGGAATTCTCGTAATTGGTTCTTTAGCGCGTGGCCGCAATCATCTCTCGAGCAAGCGCAAGATCGGCAGGAGTATCGACACCAAAAGGAACCGTGTCAACGCACGCCGCGTCGATCCGCATCCCTGATTCCAAGGCGCGAAGTTGTTCCAGCTTTTCGCGTTGTTCCAAGATGCCAGGCGGTAGTGCCACAAACCGTGTAAGAGCGTCGCGCCGGTAGGCATATAGCCCGATGTGGTGATATAAAGGGCCAGGTCCAGTCGGTACGGTTGCCCGGCTGAAGTATAAGGCGCGACCGATTGTTTCTCCATCTGGCAGGCCCAAAACCGCTTTTACGACATTCGGATTGGTTTTTTGTTCTTCTTCGACGATTTCTGCGACCAATGTGGACATATCGCATCCGTCGCGTTTTAGCGCTTCAAGACAAATCCGAATAATTTTAGGATCGATGGTTGGCAAGTCCCCCTGGACGTTGATGATGCAGTCATAGGTTTTGTCAGGGTCAATCAGGCACAGGGCTTCATAGATACGATCTGAGCCAGAAGGATGATCCGGGGCCGTCATGACAGCCTTGCCACCCACGTCTTCTATAGCCTCCTTGATCGATAGGTCTCCACAGGCAACGACAACAGGGCCGATGTCAGCTTCCATTGCACGTCGCCAGCAATGGACAATCATCGGCTCGCCCAGAATATCTGCCAAAGGCTTGTTCGGAAGGCGCGTCGATGCCAACCGTGAGGGAATTAGGACAACAGGTTTCGTAAGTGCAGTCATAATCTGAGCATATCGCTGCAGGTCGCTCGGGAAAAGACCTAAGGAAAATTTGAATCCAGTGATTGCACCAGCGGGAACTTAACGTTAAATTCCGCTCATAATTTGGAGATTTAGGTCCATGCATTTTTCGATTTGGGAAAAACTCGGTTTTGGTGTGCTTGTTGCAGCTTGGGTTGCATTTGGCGCGAATTTTGTTGGCGACAAACTTATTCACGCAGAACCGCTTGAGAAATCAGCTTATCAGGTTGAGTTGCCGGAAGGTGATTCGGCTGCAGAAGCGACAGAGACAGCGAATGCTGCTACTGAGAGCGCGATCATGATGCTGGCATCTGCCGATGTCGGGCGCGGTTTAAAAGTCTTCGGTAAGTGTAAATCCTGCCATACCGTTAATGAAGGCGGTAAAAACGGTGTCGGACCCAATCTTTGGAACGTCGTCGGGCGCTCAAAGGCTGCTGTTGACGGCTTCAAGTACTCTGGCGTCTTGTCAGAGATGGGTGGTGAGTGGTCTTATGAAAATCTTGATGCGTTCTTGATTAAACCAAAGGATTACGCACCTGGTACCAAGATGTCTTTTAACGGCCTCAAGAAAGCAAGTGACCGTGCGGCGCTGATTTTGTATCTCCGCTCTTTGAGCGCGTCTCCGAAGCCGTTACCGTAAGCCATCAGGCTTGAGCACCCCAGATACCACAGATTTCGTGGAACTCGCGGAGCGAATGGCAGATGCTGTTCGCCCCGTTTCGCTGAGTTATTTCAGGACAGGTTTAGGCATCGATCGCAAGGCCGACGATAGCCCGGTAACCATTGCTGACCGGGAAGCCGAGACGGTCATGCGCCAAATGATTGAGGCCGCATTCCCCGATCACGGTATTATCGGTGAAGAACATGGCATCAAAGATGCTGACGCGGATTTTGTCTGGGTGCTTGATCCGATCGATGGCACACAGGCTTTCGCGACGGGAAAACCCCTGTTCGGAACCCTGATTGCGCTGTTACATGAAGGTAAACCTGTTTTAGGTGTTATTGATATGCCAGCCTTGAGCGAACGGTGGCTTGGCGTTCAAGGTCAACCGACGCTCTTTAAGGGGCAACCGGTTAAGACTCGCACGTGCGACCAGTTGTCGGATGCTTGGCTATACGCAACATCGCCGCAAATGTTTGTGCCCGAACGATTCCCAAACTTTGAAAACTTGCGTACCTCATGTCGCCGATCTGTCTATGGGGCCGAATGCCATGCATATGGTCTTTTAAGTTCAGGCTGGGTGGATGTGGTCTGCGAAGATACGCTAGAGTCTTATGACTACGCGGCACTCATTCCGGTTATTGAAGGCGCCGGTGGCGTGATAACCGATTGGCACGGCGACAAGTTGACAACCCAATCAGAAGGCCATGTGATTGCAGTTGGTGACCCTGCTTTGCATGAGAAAGTCATTAAAGCCCTTTCCTGAAGGTTGCCAGTGTGGTTGTCAGGCAGAGCGCCTTAAAACTCTAGTGTCCCGTCTATTGAAATTTTGACGAACTGTCCGCTTTCCAGTGCAGGCGCGTTAATGCGCAGCATTGGTATTGTCTGGTATCCCATCTCTTCTGCAACCAGATTGCCGAGTGCCAAAATAGCATCGACCTCCGTCATCAGGATGGCAGAGGGGGCGGTGTTTTTATAGAGTAATTCCAGCAAGACTGCACTCGATGAGCTTGAGCCAATCATTCCTGGTAAGATCAGAATTTTGCCTGATATACATGCGCCATAATCGGGATGGTTCGGCTGAATAAGGGTACCTGTTTTCGGGCTTACACCGCCCCAAAAGCTAACGGGAGCTGAAAGCCGGAGCACCGTTCCTTCGGCTTCTCCCGGGAACAGGACGATGCTGGTTAGCTGGTTTGCCATAGTCTCTCATCCCGTTTCAGTCGCCCGCTGATGGCCGTTTCAACGCAATCATCGAGGGAGCCGAATATCGATTCGTAACCCGTATTGCCAGGTCCATAATGGGCGAACTTTGCAGAATTTGTCATCATGACACCGCCGTTCCCTTTCAGAACGGGCGCAACTGCGACACAGGTATCAACAACCAGCTCAATTCCGGCTTCAGAAAGTATGGGCAGCAAGGCTTCGGCTTCCAGTTTTTGCAGGACAAACCGATTGGTACAGACATAGAACGGTATACGGCACCGGCGTCCGGCAAGCTTTTCAACAAGCATCTTTGTTTCAGAGATCGAGAAGTGAGGACTTCCCACAGCGACACAATTGATCTCTCCGGATGTTGATATGGTTTGACTTAAGCGATCGCGCTCCTGTCGAAAATCCTCTGCCGATGGGGTAAGGATCTCACTGGCTTCGATGCCTCCTAATGCCTGATGAAGCGTCGGTGCTTCCGGGGTTCTGCCAACAATATGAAATAATCCCACAGCGCCTGTCGATGCCGCTCCAGCGCCTAATGCTTTTAAGTGATCATCGCTGATTGAGTGGCCGAGGCCCGTAAGGACGGGAATTATGGATCCAACCGTACGCCCAAGCCAGGCACCCAAAACCGGATAAAAGCTCTCTGACTGCTTGAGCGCGTCTGGGATGTGGGAAAGCTCAATGACCAGTTGCGCGCGCCGGTTCTCGGGGACATGCAAACCATAGAAAGGTGCCCGACCGACCAATGCCATACAAATGTCCAGCAAATCCCCATAACGATTGGTACGTGCGCCCAAAACAGAGTTTGCAAAAACTACGGCGTTGCTCTCGCCCCAGGCAATGTTTTCGCCCAAAACAGGCCGGTGCCCAACCTGATATGGGGCGCATGTCCAACTGCCACGGCACCCAAGGGCTAGGTATGCCTGCATCTGGCGTTTTGCCATCGCTGTCTGGTGCGGTTCCGCGCGGACGATATGGGGGTGTATGAGGTCAAGCGCGCCTACATTCAATGTCGCCTCGATGGCAACTTTGCCGCCAAGGTCCCGGAGTTTTTCCGCAAAATAGACCCCACTGTCGCCATGGTACAAACACCCATCAATATGAGCCGACGTAACAGGAATAAACCTTTGGGCGCCTAGTGTTTCAGCCGTTTTACAGAGAATCCGCATCGCCAGCGCAGAAGCCGGTCGGGTTTCATCGGATAAAATCTGTTGTTCTTCGTCGCTGAGCGTAACCATAAATGATTATATCAATGAAAAAGCGGCTATTGCACGTTCATGGATGTTGGTTAAGCTGTCAATCGAAGGGCTTAAATCAGGGGAGAATGTTATGACAGTGGATTGGAACGGTGTTTTTCCGGCATTAATGACGGAGTTTCACGAAGATGGGCGTCTCGATCTCGACGGGACACAGCGCCATATCAAGTCATGTCTCGACGCGGGCATCAATGGATTGATTATGCTGGGTACGCTTGGCGAAAACAGTTCGCTTCGTCCTGAGGAAAAAGAAGCGGTTCTCAGCGCCGCGGTCGAAGCAGCTGACGGCAAAATTCCAGTTCTCTCTGGTGTCGCTGAATATACAACTGATTTTGCGATTGAACATACAGCGCGCGCCAAACGTGCCGGCTGTGCTGGATTGATGGTTTTACCAAGCATGGTCTACCAGCAAGATCAGCGTGAAGGCCAAGCCCATTTCAGGGCCATCGCGAACGCTACCGATCTTCCGATCATGATTTATAACAATCCGGTTTCTTATAAACTTGATATGTCGCCAGAAAGTTTCGTCGAGATGGCGGACGTCGAAAATATTGTCGCGGTAAAAGAATCGTCGAATGACAGTCGCCGCCTGACGGATATGATCAATGCCTGTGGTGAGCGTTACCAGATGTTCTGTGGTGTTGACGATCTGGTCCTCGAAAATTTGATGTTTGGGGCGGTGGGCTGGGTCTCCGGCCTTGTGAACACCTTCCCGAAAGAAGCCATCGCTTTATATGATTACGCAAGGGCAGGCCGAATTGACGAAGCTGTAGCCCTCTATAGATGGTTCATGCCGCTGTTGCATCTGGATGTCGACGTAAAGCTTGTTCAGTATATCAAACTTGCCAATCAAATGACCGGGGAAGGGCGTGAGTGGGTCCGTCGGCCCCGGATGACATTGGAAGGCGACGAGCGGGCGAAAGTCATGCAGATCGTGCAAACCGCTTTGGACAATCGGCCCAACCTATAGGGATGACCGCGCCAAAAGAAACAATTGTTATCGGTGGCGGAATCATCGGGCTGGCCTGCGCCTATTTTTTAAACGCGCGGGGCCTGTCGGTTCGGGTTATCCATGCGGCGGGTCTTCATGAAAGTACGTCTTGTGGCAACGCGGGTGGCGTCGCGACGGCTGAGATCATCCCGCTTTCAGGCCCCGCAACCCTTTTAAGCGCGCCAAAGTGGCTGTTCGATCCCCTAGGGCCATTGAGCATTCGCGCCTCCTATCTGCCGCGTTTGTTGCCTTGGTTCTGGCGCTTCATTCGTTCGGGAACACCCGCGAAGCGGCTCTATTTAGCCCGCGCGATGGCCGATCTTCTAAAGACAGCGCATGCTGATCATGCAGGCGTCTTAAAAGCCACTGGTTTGTCGCATTTATTACAAAAAAAGGGCACGCTTTTTGTCTATAAATCGGAGCGGGGCCTGAAGCGGGACCAAAAGGCCTGGGATATCAGAAGTTCCTGCGGCATTGAGTATGAGACCCTGGATCGTTCGGGTATTCTTCAGTTTGAGCCTGCCTTGGGACCTTTGGCGACATGTGGTCACCGGGTTGAGGACTGGGCCCATTATCGGGACCCGGCAGAACTGGTGACGGGGCTTGCGGCCTATCTTCGCACGCAAGGTGTCGCGTTCGAGCAGGGGCATGTCGCGAACGTCAATGCGGCACCGTCGCAGAAAACGCGCGTTGTCTTGGCGGACGGACGGTCTCTTGAGGCGGAAAACATTGTTCTGGCGACGGGGGCTTGGTCGACGGAACTGGCGGCGCAGCTTGGATCAAAAGTCGTTTTGGAATCGGAGCGCGGCTATAACACAACCCTGCCTGATCCGGGTGTTGATATTCGATCCTTCGTCACTTTCTCCGAAGACTTTTTTGTAATGACGCCCATGCAGATGGGATTGCGAATTGGCGGCGCTGTTGAATTTGCCGGATTGAAAGCGCCGGAAAACTTCAAGCGTTCGAAAGCTCTGGTAACATTAGCGAAATCTTATTTGCCAAATCTTAACACCAAAGGTGGGACTGAATGGATGGGGCATCGACCTTCAACACCGGATTCGGTTCCTGTCATTAGTGCGTCGCCTCTTCATCAGAACGTGTTTTTCGCATTCGGCCATGGGCACCTCGGGCTGACCGGAAGCATGACGACAGGGCGATTGATTTCCGAGCTGGTCGCAAAAGAAACACCGACAACGGATCTCACGCCATTCAGAATTGATCGCTTTTAACCAGACGGAGGAGACACGGTGACACGCCATACTTTTGACTGCATTGATGCGCATACCTGTGGCAATCCGGTTCGTGTGGTGGCTGCGGGCGGGCCGGAGTTAGCGGGCGCCAATATGATTGAGCGCCGTCAGGATTTTCTGGCGCATCATGACTGGGTCCGAACGGGTTTGATGTTTGAGCCGCGTGGTCATGAGGTGATGTCGGGGAGCATTCTTTATCCGTCCACCCGTGACGACTGTGATGTTGCGATCTTGTTTATTGAGGTCAGCGGTTGCCTGCCCATGTGCGGGCACGGGACCATTGGCACAGTTACCGTGGCGATTGAAGAAGGGTTGGTTGTGCCGAAAACGGAAGGCGTGTTGCGTTTGGATACACCTGCCGGTGTCGTCGAGGCACGGTACGAACGGGACGGTGCGCGCGTCCGTTCTGTTCGGTTGCGCAATATCCCGTCTTATTTACATGCGCGCGGTTTAAAAATTGACGCGCCAGGCCTTGGTGAAATTACCTTCGACATTGCCTATGGAGGTAATTTTTATGCGATTATCGAACCACAAGAAAATGTATGCGATATGGCCGACATGTCGCCGGGAGATATCCAAAGGTTAAGCCCCCTGATCAGGACCCGGATCAACGAAGAATTTTCATGCGTGCACCCTGAAGCACCTGCAATCAATGGCCTGTCCCATATCATGTGGACGGGAAAACCAACGAAAGCAAATTCAACCGCACGCAATGCGGTCTTTTATGGCGATAAAGCCATCGACCGCTCCCCGTGTGGAACCGGAACGTCTGCCCGCATGGCCCAATGGGCGGCCCGCGGTGATTTGCAGCAGGGCCAGGAATTTGTGCACGAAAGCATTATCGGCAGTCAATTTATTGGCCGCATTGAAGAAATCACATCGGTTGGTGATTTCCCTGCCATCGTTCCCTCCATTGAAGGCTGGGCTCATATCCACGGCATCAATAAAATATTCATTGATGACCAAGACCCGTTTGCGCACGGGTTTCTGGTGACATAGCCCGGTAAGAAAATAAGGAAAAGAATTAGCCGCGGATAAAGTGGAGATCTCTGAACTCGGACCGATGATAAGCCACTTTTTTGGCAAGGCTGTCGCTGTCATTTGTAATGAGCGCCTGCGCGATCAAATCTGCCAGCATTTCCACATGATCGACAGTGATGCCCCAGCGGACCAGTTCGGGTGCGCCCATTCTCAGGCCATTTAAGTCACCCTCTACCGGCGCAACTGGCAAACCAATGCCGCAGGCCAGGAACCCGGATTTCCGTAATTTTTTGGAAGCCGCCTGACCGCCGCCATAGGCCGCCGCTTCGATAGCGAATTGATGAGACTGCGTGAAATCTTTGTTTTCGCCAAAAACCGGCACGCCTTTTTCGTGCAGTGCCGCGGCCAATCCTTGCGAAACATCTATCATCGTTTGTGCATAGTCTTTTCCATATTCACGCCAATCGAGCAAACTGAGCGCCAGCGCGGCGGCCTTGCCTGCATCGAAGTTTGCCGTCATGCCCGGAAAGGCTACGCGATCGAGTTTTTCAGCAAGGGCGGCATCATTGGTGACAATCAAACCGCCAGCCGGGCCACCCAGGCTTTTATAGGTACTCATGGTCATCAGGTGTGCGCCTTCGGCGATGGGGCTGGGCCACGCTCCACCGGCGATAATGCCGCATTGATGAGCCGCATCGAACATAACCTTGGCCCCACAGGCGTCGGCAATCTCTCGAATTTCACGAACCGGATGTGGGGTCAAATTAAGGCTGCCGCCTATGGTGATCAGCTTCGGTTGTACCGTTTTTGCTAATTGGGCAAGGCCCTCAAGGTCAACGGTGTAGCCATCTTCACTGATTGGGGCTTCATGAATATCAAGGCCAAACAGTCCGGCGCAGCCGCCCTTGTGGTGCGTCACATGACCGCCGATTGACGCGGGCGGTACAATGATGGAATCGCCCGGCTGACAGGTCACCATAAATCCGTAAAGGTTCGCCATGGCACCGGACGCGACGCGGATTTCAGCAAATTGCGTGTTGAAAATCTCGGCGCTGAGTTCAGAAGCGATCACTTCAATTTCTTCAATGGCCTCTAGACCCATTTCATATTTGTCCCCCGGATAGCCTAAGGAAGGGCGGGAGCCCAGACCTTGAGAAAGGACGGCTTCCGCACGCGGGTTCATGACGTTTGTTGCCGGGTTCAGGTTAAAGCAATCGCGTTCATGAATATTCCGATTTTCTTCGACCAAGCGATCAATGCGGGTTTCGAGAGATTTTGAACTGGATGCACTGGTGATATCTGCCAGATGCTGGATATACGTATCACATATCTCCGGCACCCATTTTCTGGAAGTCATTGCGGTCATTATTGGCACTCCTGTCTCTAGCCTTGTGGCTACTTAACCGGGATTGACCAACGGGTGCAAACCAGATTAAATAAAAATACGCATAGAAAAACTAGGCCTTAATTATGGTTGCTCCTCCCCGTCCGAAAGGGCCGCCGCTCAATGCCTTGCGTGCTTTTGAAGCCGCGGCACGTCTGGGCGGGTTTGCGGCTGCAGCAAACGAACTTTCGGTAACTCCGGGTGCTGTCGCACAACACATCAAATCCCTTGAAGTTTGGTTGGGCGCAGACCTTTTTGAACGGAAGTCTCAAGGAGTTCAAATCAGCAAGCTTGGCCGCAGTGTTCTAGACGATTTTTGTGACGCGTTTGACCGTCTGGGCGAGGCCACCGATAAACTTCGCAATCTTGCACCTAGAACCGAAATTCGAATTGCGACACTCCCGAGTATCGCGCAACTTTGGTTGTCGCCGCGTATGCCCATTATCAGACAAGCTGTGCCTGATACCCTTGTCTCGATAATTGCGACAGAGACTGCGCCTAATCTGCTCCGAGAACCGATCGATTTGAACTTGTTTTTTGATGACGGTGGCGAGCAACCGAATTCCTTGGTTATCGCACCGGATTTTATTTACCCGGTATGTGCGCCTGCTTATGCGGTCGGTATTAAAACGGTCGACGACCTGGCCAATAAACTTTTTTTGCATGATTCGTCGTGGTCGGAAGACTGGTCCGTATGGTTACAGGCGCAGGAGATTGCTCACGAGATCGATACCCGGGGGCCATCTTACTCTCTCTATTCGCTCGCGTTAGAAGAGGCCGTTAACGGAGGCGGCATTTTAATGGGGCACGATGTCCTTGTCAGAGACCACATTGAAAAGGCACAGTTGGTCGCTTTATTTGAGCGTTCCGTACCACTTGATCGTCGCTTAACAGTTTCATCGGCAAAGCGACCCGATGAATCGTCTGCTTTGTTTCAAGTTGTTCAATGCCTCTTAAAATCCACAATAAATCGTTGAGGTGAGGCTGTCGTCGGTTGACTCGGCATGAAATAACGAATACATTAACGTATGCATTAATTCTCGTTTGAGCCTTTTTATGAGCCCCATAAGAATAGATATTGACGCCTTAACCTTTATTGGTGAGGAGCTGACCCGGCCTGAATGCGTCCTTGCGGTGCAATCTGGGCACTTGTGTGTCGCGGACTTCAGAGGCGGTGTTTCGATCATTCATCCCCGGGGTGAGGTTGAAACCATTCTGGCACAAGGAACGGATTTTGTTCCCAAACCCAACGGTATTTGTATTCAAGCAGATGGTTCCTTTCTTATGGCCCACCTGGGGGCTGAAGATGGCGGTGTCTATCACCTGAGCCGTAACGGCCAATTAAAACCGTTCCTTTTGGAAGTCGATGGCGTTGAGCTACCACCGGCAAACTATGTGCACAGGGATCTGCAGGGCCGGGTTTGGGTGACCGTCAGTACGCGTCAGATCCCCCGCGCCCTTGGGTACCGTCACGATATTGCGGACGGGTTTATTGTTCTGGTCGATGATCGTGGCGCACGCATTGTTGCTGATGGCTTGGGCTACACCAATGAATGCATTGTCCATCCGAACGGCCATCAGCTTTATGTAAACGAAACGTTTCAAAAACGGCTTTCAAAATTCGAGATTGCCGCAGACGGGTCGCTTACAAACAAAACAACGGTTGCCGATTTTGGCCCTGGGACTTTTCCTGATGGTTTGACTTTCGATGTCGAAGGGGCTGTCTGGATTACCAGTATCGTCAGCAACCGGGTCATACGCATTTTACCGGATGGCACGCAGCAACTCATTCTTGAGGATCATGACCCGGATCATGTGGCCAAGGCGGAATCTGCATTTCAGGCAGGAAAAATGGGCCGTCCCCATCTCGATATCGCATCTGGAAAACGCTTGAAAAACATCTCAAGTCTTGCGTTTGGAGGGGCCGATCTAAAAACGGCCTATCTTGGCTGTTTGCTCGGTGATCAGATCGCGACTTTCACATCTCCCGTTGCCGGCCATCCGCCGAGCCACTGGACCGTTAACTTATAATTTTACCTAGAGAGGAACTCACTAATGGATAACGAAAAAACGTTCTCGGTCGCCGTCATGCCGGGTGATGGTATTGGCACAGAAATCATGACGCCATGCCTTGAGGTGATGTCAGCGGCAATGGAACGTGTAGGTGGCATAAAAATGGATTTCACGACCATTGAAGCAGGGGCTACATGTTACACAAAACACGGCGATGCGTTCCCGGAAGAATCGCAAAAAATTGCAAAATCTGCTGACGCTATTTTGCTCGGTGCAATGGGCTTGCCGTCGGTTCGGTATCCAAATGGTACGGAGATTGCCCCCCAGTTGGATTTGCGTTTTGATTTGGGGCTTTATGCCGGCGTCCGTCCCTTTCGCGCGGTTCCGGGCATTCCTATTCCTCTGGCTGACCCGCGCGCCAAGGATATCGATTTTGTCCTGATCCGCGAATCAACCGAAGGGCTGTTTGCATCGCATGGAAAGGGTACGGTAGAGGACGATCAAATTGCCAAGGAAACGCTGGTTATCACCCGTGATGTTTCCGAGCGCCTATTTGATTTCTCGTTCGAGCTAGCCCGTCAAAGAAAAGCCAAAGGCTCTGAAGGCAAAGTCAGTTGCATCGACAAGGCCAACGTCTTTATGGCTTTTGCTTTTTTCAGAAAAATATTTGATGAACGCGCGGCGCTTAACAAGGACCTGATCGCGGATCACGCCTACATTGATGCAACGGCGCTGAATATGGTGCGCAGCCCTTTGTCATTTGACGTTATGGTTACGGAAAATATGTTCGGGGATATCCTATCTGATCTGGGTGCGGCCCTGGTTGGTGGAATGGGGATGGCTCCTTCTGCGGATATTGGCGATGACCATGCGGTCTTCCAGCCATGCCACGGCAGTGCGCCGGATATCATGGGGCAAGGCAAAGCCAATCCAACGGCAATGTTTATGTCGGGTGCCATGATGCTTGAGTGGTTAGGCAATACCCACCAGGTTGGCGATTGTAACAAGGCTGCTGATTTGCTGAACGCCGCCATCGATCACGCCTACAGTCAGGGTAATTTGATGCCCTTTGAACTCGGTGGTCAATCCGGTACGACGCCAATTACAGAGGCGGTCCTTGCGGCCTTTGATCACATCGACGCAGGCTAAGAGCAGACCCTTTGTTTAGGAAATAGAATGAGCAAAACAATCCGTGTTGCTGCCGTTGGAATTGGCTATTTTAGCCAATTCCATTTGCAGGGTTGGTCAGATATTGAGCAAGCTGATTTGGTTGCGCTGTGTTCGCGTGATCAGGAAGCTCTCAATACCGCCGGGGATACATATAATGTTGCCGCGCGGTATACGGATTTGGAGACGATGCTGGATCAGGAGAACCCCGACCTTCTTGATATCATCACCCCTCCCGTCACCCATGTTCCATTTATCAAGGCTGCCTTTGAACGGGGGATTGCTGTGGTTTGCCAAAAGCCGTTTACGACCAGTCTTGAGGAAGCTAATGCAATGGCAGACTTATCCGAAAAGGTTGGTTTACCGCTAATTGTCCACGAAAACTTTCGGTTTCAACCTTGGTACACCGAAATAAAAAAGAGGTTGGATGCAGGGGAACTTGGTGATCTGTATCAGATTACCTTCCGTTTGCGACCGGGCGACGGGCAAGGGAAAGAGGCCTATCTGGATCGCCAGCCCTATTTTCAGAAAATGGACCGTTTTCTTGTTCATGAGACGGCCATCCACCAAATTGATGTGTTTAGATATTTATTCGGTGATGTCTCCGGCGTGACGGCTCGATTGGCAAAGGTAAATCCGGTTATCGCAGGTGAGGATGCCGGGTTGATGATCTTTGAGTTCAAGAACGGCTGCCGTGGGCTGTTCGATGGCAACAGATTGTCCGATCATGTTGCCGAAAACCGTCGTCTTACGATGGGTGAAGTTACCATCGAGGGAGCATTGGGGACGTTACGTTTAAATGGTGATGGGCAGTTGTTTATGCGTTCTCATGGGGACAATGAAGAACAAGAAATCATTTTCGAATGGCGCAATCGGGGGTTCGGTGGTGACTGTGTTTATCTGTTTGAAAAGCACGTGATCGCCCATTTGAGCGCAGGCATGCCGCTCATGAATACCGCGCGAGAATACTTAAATAATCTTGCTATTGAGGAGGCCGTCTACCAATCGCAGGCGGAAAATCGACACATCCTTATGCCTTGATATCTTCAGGTCGCTTACTTTTAATATCGTAGTCACGGATGATTTCACCCACCCGTATGCGATAGTATTTGAAGACGCTGTCCTGGCCTTCGGCCTGGGCTTCTGAGTGGTCAATATGGGAATACCATCGCTGAACCGCCTCTTCATCCATCCAAAAGGACAGGGAAAGATATTTCCCGTCATTATTCAGGCTCTGGAAGCGTTCCACGGAGACAAAGCCGTCTGTTCGCTCGAGTTCTTCGCGCAACGACGACGCAATATCGAAATATCGATCAGCTTTTCCCTCTATCGGTTCGACTTCAAATATTACGACAATCATCAATAACTCCAAATTGGCGTCCGTTGGACATATTGTGTCGTAAAACGCCGAACTAAGCGATAGTTTATGAAGGCATAAATCAGTTTTATTCATATGGGGCGCATTTCATGCCATACAGCATTTTTGAACTGTTTAAAGTGGGGATTGGTCCCTCAAGTTCCCATACCGTAGGGCCGATGGTCGCTGCACGACAATTCGTCGAAGATCTGGAAGCAGCCGGACGCCTTGGCCATGTTGGCAGAATTCAAGCTCAACTCTATGGCTCGCTTGCGTTTACCGGCATCGGACATGGTACAGATCATGCCATCCTTCTTGGTTTATCGGGAGAGGAGCCTCATCTGATCAATCCAGATCAAATGCCGATTATTCTTTCGACGATTGCTAAAACCAGCCAACTGATTTTGGGAGGCCGTCACCCAGTGGCTTTTGACCGTAAAGAGGACTTGATTTTTGATTACGACGCTCCGTTAGCGGGTCATGCAAATGGAATGCAGTTTAGTGCCTTCGACAAAAAGGGAAGTTGCCTTGCCCGGCAAGTTTACTACTCAGTTGGTGGCGGTTTTATCGTGACGGAAGAAGAACTCGCAACAAATCAAGACGCCCGCGAAAGTCTTCCTGGAGCACCATATGATTTTAAATCATCTGAAATCATGCTGCAGATGGGACAAACATCCGGTCTCACGATCGCCGAAATGATGATGGCAAATGAAACATCGCAAACGACCGAAGCTGATGTGACGACACGGATTGATCACATCTGGCAGGTGATGTTTGAATGTATGGAACGCGGGTTGGTCGCCGAAGGCCATTTGCCGGGGGGCTTGAACGTGCGCCGCCGTGCCAAGCGGATATGTGATGAACTCCAAAAAGATAGGGGTAACAATGCACGGCTACCGCACGAATGTATGGACTGGATCAGCCTGTATGCGATTGCCGTTAATGAAGAAAACGCCTCCGGCGGGAGGATCGTTACCGCGCCAACAAATGGGGCTGCAGGCGTGATCCCTGCTGTTATCAGGTATTATCTTGAATTTTGTCCTGGCGCAGACCAGGCCGGGGTTCGTACGTTTCTGCTGACAGCAGCAGCCATCGGCTCGCTTATTAAATCCAACGCCTCAATTTCCGGAGCAGAGGCTGGCTGCCAGGGCGAGGTCGGTTCGGCGTCGGCTATGGCTGCAGCCGGTCTATGTGCAGCCTTTGATGGAAGCAATGAACAGATAGAGAATGCCGCAGAAATTGCACTCGAGCATCATCTGGGAATGACATGTGACCCGGTTGGCGGACTTGTTCAGGTGCCGTGCATTGAGCGCAATGCCATGGGTGCCGTTAAAGCTATTAATGCGGCATCTTTGGCTCTTAAAGGGGACGGCCAGCATTTCGTTTCGTTGGATGCGGTTGTCGAAACGATGCGCCAAACCGGAGAGGACATGCAAACCAAGTACAAAGAAACCAGTCAGGGCGGATTGGCGGTAAATGTCGTCGAATGTTAAATCACAAAAGCGTTCGTTCTGCCGGGAACTGAAGTGCAACCTGGGTTCCTTCACCAACACGACTGGTTAAAGCTAATGTGCCACCATGGAGTTCCGTTAATGTCTTGGTCAGGTAAAGCCCAAGACCCGTACCTTCATGACTGAACTCAAATCCTTGCCGTGCCTGTTCAAAAGGCCTCAAGACCCGGTTGATATCTTCGTTTGGAATGCCAATCCCTGTATCAGAAACCTCCCACTTCAGAGCTCCCGTCGGCTCAAGTTCGATGGAAAAGGTGATTTCGCCGCCGGAAGGCGTAAATTTTACAGCGTTTGACAGGAGGTTTAAGGCAATTTGACGCAGGCGTAATTCGTCGCCATAAAAAGCTGGCAGCTCACGCGGCATTTTTAAGGTAATGATGACGCCGGCTGCGTCCGCGCGTGACCGAATCATTTTTATTGATGACGCCATTAAATGACCAAGGTCGATTTCCTTTTGGTCGAGTTCTATTTCCCCCGCTTCAATTTTCGATATATCGAGAATATCACTGATCACTTTTAGCAGATGGTTTCCCGCACCATAGATATCCTTTGCATAGTCGACGTAATTTGCATGTCCCAGCGGGCCGAACGTCTGTTCAATCATAATGTGAGAAAACCCAATGACGGCATTCAGCGGTGTTCTGAGTTCATGACTCATATGGGCCAGAAACTCGCTTTTTGCCCGACTGGCAATTTCTGCTGTTTCCTTGGCGGTCCTTAAATGTTGTTCAACCGTTTTGCGACCGGTTAGGTCCGTGCCGATCGTTCCAATGCCGACAATATCTCCGTCGCGATCGAGGATTGGAAACTTGATCCATTCCAGGAAACGTCGCGACCCATCTTCATAGGTTCGCCATTCTTCACGTTTTACAATCTTCTTCGATGTTCGTGTCTCTTCTTCCTGCGCGGCACGTTTTGAACTGACCACGGCGGGATCGTTAAAAATGTCGTCGGCGCGTTGGCCCAGATAGTCCTCTTTGAGTTGGGGGCGCCAAATTCTTAGTTGTTTATTGGCGATGATAAAGCGGCCATCCAAGTCTTTGACGCTGACACCAATAGGCAAATTATCAAGCACAGACGTATAGAGTTCGGTCTTTTGGTCCAGTTCTTTTTGGGCTCGATAATGGTCGGATCGATCCATTAGAAAACCACTCACACCGATGACGTCACCGGACGCATTAATGACAGGAAATCGAATTGCGACAACGGAACGGACAACACCGTCCGGAAATTCTGTGATTGACTCTATGTTGCTACTCTTGCGTTCTTCCAATGCAAGTCGGTCCTGCTCGGCGATATTGGCAGCTACTTCCGGGGGGAAAAGACCGTGAATGGTTGAACCAATGATGTCATCATCTGTCACTTGTTGCCATTCGCGATAGGTTTCGTTTACGTAAATGAATTTCGCATCTTGATCTTTTAGAAATACCGCTGCGGGCGAATTTTCGACAAATGCCTTCAGAAATGCTTCGCTGACGAGGCGGGCTTCTTCGGCCTTTTTTTGTTCCGTGATGTCTGAAAAAATAACAAGAACGCTGCCATCCTTAACCGTTTGGACATGCAGCAAACTCCATTTTCCATCCTCACCCAATATTTCACTTACCAGATCGGCAGGGTGCTTGTGGTTTATGTGGTCAGAGATCCAACGTTCCTGTTCAACATTTGAATCGGAAAATTCACCTTTTCCCAAATGAAACCGCAAGGCACGTTCCAGGGTCGTCTCTTGCATCGGGATACCTGATCGCGTTAACAGGTTTGAATAAATCTCGTTCTCAAATACGAGCTTCCCGTTTTTGTCAAAAAGCGCGATCGCTGAGGCCACGTGGTTTAACGCATCTATCAGTTGCGCATGTGATTTTTTAAGCCGTTGCGTCTCTGTTAAGTTCGAAGCAACACCACGGTAGCCGGCAAATTCACCATCAGCGTCATAGAAGGGAACGCCACTGGTTGCGATGTAGCTTGTTGAGCCATCAGGATTGATGCGGTTGTAGGTGAAATCATAAAAAGGTCGTCTGGCGCGGAGATCCTCTGCATGAGAGAGGTACTCCGTCTCATCCTTTTCCCAGTCAATGACTTGGTCTCGGGTCTTGCCGAGATAGTACGCAGCATCGATGTCAGGTGTTTTCACATTTTTGCTGGAAAGAGATGTGAATTTAAGGTCCGGCCCCATTTCCCAGAAACGGCCGGTTATGGCCTTTTCAAAATCAAATAAGCGTGCCTCTTCCGAGAGGCGTTTTTTCTGAAGAAGATCATTATCATGCAAGGCAGTGAATGTATGAGAAATCGCTGTTGTTTCTTGCCACTCTATGGAGTGACCCGTTGCCGATACCCTAACGGGCGATCCGTCCTTTCCGCGCGCAGTAAAAGGGGGAATGTCGTGGGGTTTTGGCGTTTCATACAGACTTTCAAATTGGGAGCGTAAGCTTGTGCGGCCATTCTCATCAACAAGTAGAAGTATGGAATCCAGTTTCAGCAGGGAGGCAGGGTCGCTGTATCCGAACAGTCGAGCGCATGCGCCATTTGCATAGAGAATTTTAAAATTGGCATGGACGAGAATACCAAAGTCGGCATTCTCGACGATTTGACGATACGCATTCACGTTAACCGTCATCTCTCGACTGTCTTTGGGGACAATTATAAATTGCGATATTTATTTGCCTATCCATATGGCACGCACGAGTTGTTTCAGGATTTTCGAAAACAAATTCATCTAATACCTCCATGATATTAGCCAAACCCCTCATATAGCAATAAAAATTCAGATTTGTTGAATTTCTAAGGTTTTATATGTTTTTCAGCTAGTCTCGCATTAACTGATATGGCTAATATGTACTTTTCGATAAGTTTACTTATGATTGCAAATTGATCGGTAGCCAAGATGCAAAAAAATGAGCTGAACATATATGACATTCCGCTGACGTCGCGGATCTCTTTTCGGCAAGCTCTTTGGGCTGTTGCGGCGGCGTTTCTTTTTGGCGTGGTGTTTGCGGCAGCCCAGATCTATTTGGATTACCGTAGCCTCAAATATGAGCAACGCGAAGAAACCTTGCAAATTGTGAAAACGATGAAAAGTCCGGCCGCTGCTGCTGCTTTTCAGTATGACGATGCTCTTGCCCGCGAAGTGGCCGTCGGCCTATTTGAATACCGGCCGATTATCGGCGTCCAACTTATTGATGATACGGGATCATTGCTGGTCAACTACAGTCGAGAGCCTTTGAAGTCCCAATTTACGGGTTTGACGGCTTTTTTGTTTGGTGATGCCATCCACCATTCGGTTCCTCTTACGAGCGCAGTAGCCGCTGATAAATTTATTGGCGAATTGCAAGTTATTGTCGATCCGTCAATGGCAGCCAACACATTCTATGAGCGAGCCATGATCATTCTGGGCGTTGGCGTGCTTCGCAATATCCTGCTGGCATTCATCCTGATCGTTTTATGTTATTTCCTGCTGACAAAGCCGTTGTTGCAACTGATTCAGGGGTTGGGACGTATTGATCCCGATCAACCGGGGAACATCCGGCTTTCTGTTTATAACAACCGTCGAGAGGATGAATTGCAGTTGTTGGCAGACAGGGCCAACGAACTGTTGATTTCAATTGGATGCCGGATGCAGGAACGGCAAGGCGTTGAGCAGAATCTGAAAGAAAAAAATTCGATTATTGAAGCGACGCTTCAGAGTATGGAAGAAGGCATCGTTATGTATGACCATAATCATATCGTTGTCGGATATAATCAAAGATTTCTGGATATGCTTGATTATCCTGCAGAAAAATTTCCAGTCGGGACGCCGTTGGCCGATTTTGTCCGGTTAAGCGCGAAAAGAGGTGAGTTTGGTTCGGGGCCGGTGGAAGACCTTGTTGCGCAGCGCATGCAGCTTATGGAAAGGGACCGGGCGCTGACTTTTGAGCTTGTCAGGCCAAACGGTTTGGCCCTTGAAGTCCGCGGGAACCCGACACGCGATGGCAGTTATGTGTTGACCTATACAGATATAACGGCCCGAAAAAAGGCTGAGCAGGAAATTCTGCGTGCCAAGGATCAGGCGGAAATTGCAAACCGTGCGAAAACGGATTTCCTCGCCAACATGAGCCATGAGCTTAGAACGCCTTTGAACGGCATTATCGGGTTTTCGGAAATTATCGGCTCGGAACTCTATGGGAAAATCGAAAATACCCGCTACATCGAATATGCGAACGATATTGAACGTGCGGGGTTGCACTTACTGGATGTCATTAACAGTATTTTGGACGTCGCCAAGATTGAAGCTGGCAAAATCGAATTGTATGAGGAGAGTTTTGATCTGACCCAAGTCGCCCGTGTTTGCGCTGGACTGATTAAACCGCAAACCGATGCCAAACAAATTACCCTGGTTTCTGAGTTGCCGGTCGCGCCGCCAAATCTCTACGCGGACCAAATTAGACTCAAACAAATACTGATTAATCTGTTGTCGAATGCCACGAAATTCACCCCTGAGAATGGCACAATTATTGTTGCTGTCGGTCACAATGCTGACAGCGGTGAAATGTTCCTGGAAGTCAGAGATTCTGGAATTGGCATCGCTGAAGACGAGATCGACAAGGTCATGAATCCGTTTTATCAAATTGATGATGTGTTTACCCGAAGCCATGAGGGGTCCGGGCTGGGGTTATCCCTTGTTAAGTCCATGACGGAATTGCATGGCGGCGACATTACCGTAAACAGCAAGATCGGCACTGGAACTTCTGTGCGCGTCAGTTTCCCCAAGAGTCGCACATTTGCCAGAGCGGCTGAATTCGCGCCACGTGATTAGTCTTAAGGGAATAAAGACTTAAAAATATTCCGGTAACGCGCGTCTCAGATTGCTTTCGATACGTGCGCGTACAGACTGATCGAGCGCCGGCTTTATAAATGTTTTTCCCGTAACCTGCTCATAAAGACGAATGTACTTTTCGCTAAACTCAATCAGGGTATCCGTCGGGATATCAGGGATCGGGTCCGTGTACGGATCACAACGGGTGGAAATCCACAGGCGGAGGAATTCTTTGTCGAGACTTTCGGGTTCCTGACCCGCGGCCAGGCGGTCTTCATATGAGGCGGCGATCCAGTAACGGCTGGAATCCGGGGTATGGATCTCGTCGGCAATGGTGACGACACTATTTTCATCAAGCCCGAATTCATATTTCGTGTCGACCAGAATTAGTCCGTTTTTAGCGGCAATTTCCCGGCCTCTGGCGAAAAGAGCCAATGACTTACTTGAGACTTCCTGCCATTGCGCTTCGCTGAGGACGTTGTTTTGAACAATCTCTTCAGCCGTAATTGGCGCATCGTGTTCTCCTTGCGCAGCTTTCGTCGTTGGCGTGATGATCGTCGCCGGCAGCTTTTGATTTTTCACGAGCCCTTCCGGGAATGTGTGACCATAAAGAAGCCGTTCGCCACGCTGGTACATGGGCCAGATCGATGTTTCTGTCGAGCCCGTCATGTAGTCGCGGACAACCATTTCAATGGGCAACATATCAAGGTTCTTGCCAATGACGACATTCGGGTCCGGCACATCCAAAATGTGGTTGGGGCAAATATCCGCGGTTTCATCAAACCAGAATTGTGCGACCTGATTGAGGACCTGACCCTTGAACGGGACGGCCGACAAAACTTTATCAAAAGCCGATTGCCGGTCGCTTGAAATCATGACCCGTCGGCCATCTTTAAGACTATATGAATCACGAACCTTTCCCTGTTCGTGGTTAGGCAGTTGCGGGAAGTTCACATCTTGCAGGCAATTGTCGATGATCTTCTGGATATCAGTTGAACGGCTCATGGTGTTTATTGGTCTCCATAACCTGTAAGGACAGATGGTATATGTCAGCTATTGTTGCCCGGGTCACAAACCAAAGCGTTAAAAAATTAAGCGTAAAGAAGCAAGATCAAAATACCGCTGCAAACCAGAAGAATGCCTGATATCTCTTTTAAGTTGGTCTTTTCTTTGAACAGAATGATCGAAACCGCAAAGGTAAAGAGCAGCTCAATTTGGCCCAAGGCCCGTACATAGGCGGCGTTCTGGATTGTCATTGCCGTGAACCAGCCGGCTGATGCCGCCATGCCCGACAATCCAACCCAGACACTGATCCGCCATGATTTCAGGACCCGGACCAGTTCGCTCGGGTCTTTAATCAGCAGATAAGCGCTCATCACAATTGTCTGAAAAATTGTTACACAGGCCAGCGTATAGGCCGCCTGTATTAAAAAACCTTCGCCGCCCAGTGAAAGGGATGCGGCCCGGTAACTAACGGCTGAAATACCAAAGCATGCCCCTGATGCAAGGCCAATCAGCGCGGGTTTCCCGGTCCACGACGTCATAATTGTTCGCAATGTCATGGAGCTTTCACGTGCGACAGATAAGGCGACAACACCCGCCAGACTAACAAGGATTGCCAGAACTGCGCCAAGGCTCAACGGGTCACTGAGGACGACAGCACCAAAAATTGCCGCCTGAACGGTTTCTGTCTTGGAAAATGTTGTGCCGACAGCGAAATTCCGCAAAGAGAACAGATAAACAAGAAGCGCCGTGGCTGAAATTTGCGTCAGGCCACCAATCATTGTGTAAATTGCAAATGTCCAATTGGGCGTTGGCCAAGCAAAGCCGGCTTGCGTGTGCAACAAATAAGCATAGAGAGCGGCAAAAGGAATTGCGTAAATAAAGCGGGTCATCGTCGCCCCGGACGTGCCCATCTGGCCTTTCAAATGCCTTTGCAGGGCGGAGCGCACATTTTGACAGAACGCAGCCGCTATTGTTATCGGAACCCAAAGTTCTAACATATATGAGGCCTTTAACCGGGGTAAGTCATGAGGCCTCAAAATAGCAGTGCAAAATATTCATTGAAAGCTGATAAAGGATGTTTTTGTTGATTAATAGGCATAAGAGGCCTGCTGGTTGGATATGACGCGACCTTTGTTTATTGGCCATGACATATACCGGGATTCTACATACGGATCGGATCATCCGCTCGCTATTCCACGGGTTTCGCTGGCCATTGACCTGGCGAAAGCCATGGGCTGGTTGACTGCGGAGAATTATCGCGAAAGTCCGCAAGCGGATATTGAAACGCTATCCGATTTCCATTCGCCGGAATATTTGCAAGCGCTTATGGCAGCGGAACAAACGCCGCCCTCTGATGAGGTCAGTCAACGCTATAATATTGGCATCAATGGTAACCCTCTGTTTCCTGAAATGTTTCGACGCCCGGCGACAGCCTGTGGTGGAGGATTGATGGCTGTCGAGCTATTACGCCGCCAAGCTGCAACGACGGTTTTCAACATTGCGGGCGGGCAGCATCACGGGTTGCCTGACAGGGCAAGCGGGTTTTGTTACCTGAATGAGCCCGCTCTGACCCTTCGCAAGTTGCTGGCGTCGGGTGCCCGGCGGGTCTTTTATCTTGATATCGATGCGCACTTTGGTGATGGCGTTCAGCTCGCCTTTCATGATGAACCGCGTGTCTTTACCTTATCGATCCACGAACATGCCCGTTGGCCGCAAAAAAGAGAAATGGCACCGGGAGATCTCGGGACACTGGCTGATCGTGCGGGAGGCGCCGCCCTTAACTTGCCGGTACCTCGATTGCTAAATGACAGTGAATTCCTTTTTTTGATTGACCATGTAGCGTTGCCGGCCTTGCGAGAATTTGCGCCAGATGTCGTTTATCTTCAATGTGGCTGCGATGCGCTGGCTGATGACCCGCAAAGCAAGTTGATGTTGTCTAATCGTGCGATTTGGGATGTTGTAAAAAAGGTGCAAGGAGCTGCGCCACGCCTAATCGTCTCCGGCGGTGGCGGATACAACCCCTATACCGTGGGTCGATGTTGGGCAGGAGTGTGGGCGACCTTGAACGCTTTCGACATACCAAACCAACTCCCACCGAAGGCCCAACAGCTCTTACGCGATATTCGTTGGAACCACCGCAAGGGACGCGATCCGCATCAGGCATGGTTAACAACGCTTGCAGATGTGCCCAATCTTGGTCCTGTTCGCGATGAAATCATCCAAATAGCAAAAATCGTGAAACGGACCTGAATTCAGGGTTTCCGCAACCGGGCCGGCTGCCTATCTTAAAGTCAAACAAATCGGAGAACATAATATGTCTGAATCCAGCGGCTTACCAAGCGCCGAGCGGCGCGCCTCAACTGTGCATCGCCACGGTGTCACTCTGACCGATGACTTTGCCTGGTTAAAGGACGAAAACTGGCAACAGGTCATGCACGACCCCAGTGTCTTGAGCGCTGATATCAGAGCCTATCTTGAGGCTGAAAACGCCTACACACAAGAGCACCTAAATGAAACTGAAGACCTGGCGAACACGCTGTTTTCAGAAATGAAAGGGCGAATAAAAGAAGATGATGCTTCTGTCCCAGCACGAGATGGCCCCTATCGCTACTTTCGCAAATATGTTGTGGGTGGTCAGCATCCCCATTTGTGCCGGGAAAAGGTGAGCACAGATGAAATCGAAGTTTTGCTGAACGGTGATCAGGAAGCCGAAGGTCAAAAATATTTTAAATTTGCCGGTATCACCCACAGTCCAAACCATAGGTTGCTTGCCTACGGTGTTGATCTAAATGGTTCTGAAATTTACACGATAAAAATCAAGGAATTAGATACCGGTCGTGTATGTGAGGATGTGTTGTCGGGGGCACACGGTGCTGTCGAGTGGGCGAATGACAATGAAACACTTTACTATACCATTCTTGATGACAACCACCGGCCATGCGCCGTCATGCGGCATCGCTTGGGTAGCGATCAAAAAGAGGATCAGGAAATCTATCGGGAGACAGACCCTGGTTTTTTTGTCTCCATTAGTAAAACCGAGAGCCGCAAGTTTGTCCTGATTGACGCGCATGATCATCAGACATCCGAAACCTGGTTAGTCGATGCGGATATCAGTGATGCACTGCCGAAAGTCGTCGAGCCCAGGGTCGCAGAAACTGAGTATCAGGTCAGCCATCATTCCGATCAACTGATCGTGCTGACAAACGCTGACGGCGCAGAAGATTTCAAGATCATGACGGCACCGGTTGAGATGCCCGGTTATAAAAATTGGAAAGAGCTGGTTGCACATGTGCCCGGATGTTTGTTGCTGGGGGTGCAGGTTTTTTCTGACTATTGGGTCCGCATGGAGCGTGTAGAAGGGCTGCCACGGATTATTATTACGGCGTTTGCGACGGGCGATTTCCATGCGGTCGACTTCGATGAAGATGCCTACAGTCTTGGGCTTTCCGGGGGATATGAGTTCGATACGGAGACCCTGCGTTTTACCTATTCCTCGATGACAACACCCGAGCGGGTTTTTGACTATCATATGACAGAGCGGACGCGGGTCTTGCGCAAAGAACAGCAAATACCCTCAGGACATAATCCAGATGCCTATGTCACCGAACGTCTCTATGCACAAGCATCAGACGGGGCGGAGATTCCGATCTCTCTTGTTTACGCAAAGGGGACGCCACGCGACGGATCCGCACCCCTTTTGTTATATGGGTATGGCTCTTACGGGCATGCCATTCCAGCGTCGTTTTCGACCGCCAGATTAAGTCTTGTTGACCGAGGGTTCGTCTATGCGATCGCTCATGTTCGGGGCGGTATGGACAAAGGTTCCAACTGGTATAAGTCTGGAAAACGCGAGACCAAAAAGAATACCTTTAGCGATTTTATTTGCGTTGCCCATCATTTGATTGACGCGCACTACACGTCAAAAGGCAAAATCGCCGCACACGGCGGATCTGCCGGGGGAATGTTGATGGGGGTCGTCGTAAACTGGGCACCTGAGCTGTTTGGAGCGGCCGTTGCGGAAGTTCCGTTTGTCGATGTATTGACGACAATGTGTGACGAAACGTTACCGCTAACGCCACCGGAGTGGCCGGAATGGGGAAACCCCATTGAAGACCCAAAAGCTTTTTCCTATATGCGATCTTACTCACCCTATGACAATGTATGCGCACAAAACTATCCAGCTTTGTTTGTCACAGCAGGTCTTACAGACCCGCGCGTTACCTATTGGGAGCCTGCAAAATGGGTCGCCAAATTGCGACAGCTAAAAACAGATGACAATCTGCTTGTCCTGAAAACCAATATGGATGCCGGGCATGGTGGTGCTGCCGGGCGTTTTGACCGGCTCAAGGAGACGGCAGCTGCTTATGCCTTTGTCATTATGCATTGCGGGTAAGCTTAGGTGAGTGTTGACGCCGCAAAATAAACGGCGGGTCGAAGTGTTACTTCTTGAGGGGATTAACCATATTGTTAACCATGTCGTGCAGAACGTCACGAATTTGCTGCTCGTCACAGCCCATTAAAAGAGCATCTTCAAGAACGTCCTGACATTCTTGTTTGAGCAAACCCAAGTTGTCATTGAGCACGGCGATTTTTTCGACGCAGGAAACCGGCGAACCATCAGGTTGAGTCCAGACAATTTGTGATAGGTCGTTGGCAGAACGCATGAACGGGGTCCTTATTAGTAGCTTCTATGCGTATATAGACCTGTTTACACAAAATTTCGAGGGGCAAACGTCTCGAGAACCCTCGAATTGGACAGGAGCAAGGGTTACCCGGTTTGTTGTTGCAGGCCTTCGCCCGGCCACGGCAAGTCATCGCCGGTCCCGTTGGAGGATCTGTCTAGCGCATCAAATTCGTCAAATTCATGGTCGCGGGACCTGAGCCCGTCGGCTAATGCCTCTTCCCAGTCCTCTTGCGTTGTGTTTCTTGGTTGATAGGCATCAACCAAATCTTTGGCGCGATCCAAATTTTTCGCGGTCGTGATGGCAAGCCGCTGTTCACCATGCATTTGGTAAACCGATAGGGCGTTTTCAAAAGCTGCAACTGAGGCTTCCAAGCGTTCAATGTTACGGGTTTGCTTGCCAAGCAGAAATAAGGCGCTGCCCAGGTTGTTTTGGCTGGCTGCCCAGGCTTTGGGTTTGCGTTGTCTGTCTCGGACCTCAAGCACACTTCTACACGCATTTACGGCCGTGGCCAGAGCGTCCGGGCTTTGCAATAGTCCGCCCAGAACTTGGGTCACCTGAGCGAAGTTACTCATGATCTCTGCCCAGCGGGCAGGCGACTCATTGCGGGTATAGACCCGCAGCGCCATCTGAAAAGATTTGAGAGCCTTGCGGAGAAGCGCCGTATCCCCATCTTCGAACCCCAAACGATAGTAGATCAAGCCCAATCGGTTTTGCGCGGATGCCCATGCTTTTGGTTGCCGGTCTGTGTCTATGGCTCCCAGAATTTCTTCAAATTCTGTCCGCGCGGTATCCAGCAGCTCGTTATCGCCGTTTCGTTCAGCTTCTATATGGTTGATGCTGGCCAGATGTTTCTGTGCCTGCGCCCAATCCATCGGCGTGACCTCGCGGCTCAAGTTGCCAAGTGCCATTTTGTATTGGGTTGCAGCCTGAGCCAAAAGGGCCGGATCGTATCCGGGGCGCGCTGCAGCGGCAATCGCATTGCCATAACATAAGTATAGACAGGCTTTCTCGCGGTCGGAAAAGGTTGGGGGTACGGATTCGAACGCAACCTCCGCCGCTCCTATGGCGGAAAACAGGGCCGAAGCCTTAATGCGCTGTTTGGCTTGTGTCGACGGCAGTGAAGCTGCCAGGCAAACGGCTTTAAGTAAATCGGCCATAGGGCCGCCAAAATCTGTCGGTAATGCCAGCGTTGTCTCAAGATCAAAGGCCCCCGGTGCCTGTTGATCCCAGTTGACGTGGGTAACGAAATGCAAATGCATGACCCCGCCTTGTTCGGGCACGTGACCCCAAATCAGCAGGTCCGCGTCCTGGTTGCTTAAATAACGTCGCGATGCGACCGAAAGCCGATCAAGTTGTTTCGGAATATCTGCTTCGGGATTAATTGAAAGAACTTTTTCGATGCTACGTGTTTGCAAATCAGCTGTATTTCCAATCGCGGAGATCAGGTGCCGTGTGTGTTTTTCCCCGTCATGACCAGAAAGCCGGGCGACCCGAATGCCGATCCGGTCGGCATCCGTACCCATCCCATCCATCAGGCGGCGCAACAGGCCAGGATTGCTATAGGCCCCTGCATCATTGTTCTTTTCAGCGGAAGCGGGCTTTGCGGCGAAACTATGCATCAGCCGATTAATCAAGCCCGTCGGTGGGCTCTGGACGGTTGTCGACGGGGTGGGTTGCAGAGCCCCACCGACACCCGCCTCCCGCATAACGGTGCGACCATTGGCGCGCGCTGTAAAGAGCCGAATGCCGTCTTTGGTGTCGGTATCGCCGCCGACGGTGCCACCGGGCTGAATTGTTGTTTCGCGCGTATACTTGCCGTCGCGCTTGATCAGCAGATCGACGCTACCTGAAATAAGCTCAAAGGCACTGCTTCCGGATTCCCCTTCCCGGAATATGACTGCCCCGTCGGCAAAGACCTTCTTGTTTTGAGCCAAAACCTGTTCCGATTACCGTTAAAACCATTTCAACGGCCATACATCAGATGCATAGCACGACAGCTTCAGGCTACCAGAGACATCCTACCGAACGGTTAACAAGGCGTTTTTATTCGGGTTTATTTTAGGCGAACAGGTTTAGGCGGGGTCATCCCCAGATCATCGCGGAGGGCTTTTCGGACATCATTAAAAACTTGTTCCCAACTGCCCGGCCGACGTTGCCGGAACAACCGCATGGTTGGATACCAAGGTGTCTCCGAAGTTTCGTATCCCCAGCGCCAATCCGGCGCGAAAGGCACAACAACCCACACCGGTTTTCCAAGGGCCCCTGCCACGTGGGCGACCGATGTATCGACCGTAATGACCAAATCGAGCTGACTGACGAGAGCCGCGGTATCCGAAAAGTCATTGAGGCGCGGTGCCATGTCGACAACCAGTGCCTGACATCCAGACGCCTTGATATCGGCTTCTCGGCCGCCCTTCTGCAAACTAAACACGGTAACACCAGGAATTCCCAGAAGCTCAATAAAATGACTGAATTCACAAGATCGATTTTTGTCGTTCTGGTGGGTTGGGCGCCCCGCCCAGGCAATGCCGATCTGGCGTTGATGGTCCAGAGAAACCGGAAGCTGCACAGATTGTTGTTCTGGCGGCTTCAGGTAAGGAATATCTGCCGGTATGGAACTACTGTTTGTTTTAAAGATCCGCGCCAGAGACATCATCGGTATATAGACATCATAATTCGGCAGTGGTGAGCCGCGATTAATGACTTTGTCGGCTCCGGGGACGGTGGAAATCAAACGGGCGATTTCCGGATGTGTCTCAATAACCACGGTGCTGACCCGTTCTTTAGCCATTGGAATATAACGGGCAAATTGAATCATGTCTCCGATGCCCTGTTCCTGATGGATAAGCAGGGTTTTCCCCTTCAGGGGAGAGCCGTCCCACATTGGTTTGTCAAAGGACCTGGGAGGGCTTCTGTCAAGTTTCCAACGCCATTCGTACTCTTCAAAACCTCGGTCCATATCGCCCTTGGATAGGAGGGTGAGGGATCGGTCCCATCGGCATTCCGGATGATTCGGGTTAATTCGCAACGTCGTGTCGAAGGCAGCCAACGCTTGCGACGGGTTTCCAAGATCGCGCAATGCCAAACCCAGATTGTAGTAGGCTTCCGCATTCTTGGGATCGAGTTTTACGGCTTGTTGGTGACTGGCGACGGAAAGTTGTAAGCGCCCGAGATCACGATAGGCATTTCCCATATTAGAATAGACACTTGCATGGTTCGGTCTGAGAACGAGGCACCGCCGATAGCAGGCAATGGCGGCTGCATATTTGCCTGTCGCACGCAATGCCGCCCCCATATTGTTGTAGACGTCTGGAACTTTCGGGTTCAAAAGTAACGAAGTGCCGTAAGACTCGATGGCCTGTTCCAAATCGCCTTTTCGATGATGTTCGACACCGACCTGAAACACCCGAGCTGCTTCGCGCTCACGCAGCGCCAGTTTCTGATCATCTGGTAGAGCCTGCCAAGCCTGCATCTGTTCAGGCGTTGGACCACTGGGTGGAGGCGTTTTTACAGTGCTGGGCGGCGCTAATTTGACGCCAGCAGCCCGGCGTGCAGCCGGTTTCCTAGGCGCTTTTTTCGCGCTGTCGGCCTTTGCAACTGGCCTGCTTTTTTTAGCCATTTAACCCCCTGTGAGCACCGAACATAGGTTCTGTCCGATTATCCTACGCAATTTTGCCGCAATAGTGAATTTCCATGTCCTGTTCAGCAAGCCAAACCTGAAAATAGAGGCATCAAAATGCCTCTATCAGTTTACAGGATTTCCAGGACGGCTTCCGGAGGGCGCCCCATGGCGGCCTTGTTTCCATTTACAACGATGGGACGTTCCAGCACCCGCGGATGATTAACAATGGCTTGAATTAAATCTGCTTTGTTCAGATCCAGACTAATGCCTTCTTCCTTCGCTTCTTTTCGTCGAATAACTTCACCGGGTTCTTTCCCCATTTTTGACAAGATCTCCGTTAATTCTTCCCCGGTGGGCGGGTTATCCAAATAATGAATGATCGTCGGTGTGACGCCGTTTTCCTCAAGCAAGGCAAGCGTTTGACGCGATTTTGAACAACGCGGATTGTGGTAGATAGTTGTGCCCATAACGAACAATCGTCCTTTATTTCTCGTATGAAGTCTTGCCCTTTAAGCAGGGCACATCGGGTGATCGCTAAAACTCGTTAATTTATACAAACATTGCTCACCATTCGAAAGGCTGGAGTTTTACGTGAAGAATAATGGCAAATTTATTGGTTTGTACCAATATTCATTGCATATTGACGACGAAGAGATGCCAGGATGAATTGATTTTTATGAACGACCATAAACAAGCCATGATGGAGACCGGGTTCTGGGGGCGTGCGGCTGCCGGTGCACTGGTTGTTGCCAAAAGTACTGGGCGGTTCCTAATTGCCCATCGTGCGGAAGGAACCTTGCAGCCGAACACCTGGGGCACTTGGGGTGGTGCCATTGATGCGGGGGAGTCTCCTGAAGATACGGTAATCCGGGAACTGCGGGAAGAAGCCGAATTTTCAAGCGAAACTCGAGAGATTGTGCCGCTCTATGTATTCGAGCATGAATCCGGGTTCAAATATAACAATTTTCTTGTTGTTATTGATGTTGAATTTGAGCCGGTTCTGAATTGGGAGATGCAGGAATGCGGTTGGTTTAACTATGGTCAATGGCCTGCCCCCCTGCATTTTGGGTTGGATCGGTTGCTTAAAGATGAACCGAGTCTTGCCGTTTTGAAGAGAGTCGCTGAAAAAGCGAGATAAGCAGGTTAATCCTTGCTGAGCTCATATGCCATCTGCTCGATATCCTCGACAGAGGGCGCATCAATGACTTTTAGCGCTGTTTGGTAATCGAACCCGGCTCGAGCCAGAGCCGCCAAGTCTTTGTCCTTTCGATCTGTCCGCCGTTGTTCCGTCTGATAGGGCCCCAATCTGCGGCGTTTAGCGAGTTTGATAGCCGCCAGTAAATTTGGATCTGATGTTTCGTCACGGAGCGTGGAAAGTGTTTGCTCAATCAGATCATCATCCACGCCTTTTTCCTTCAAGCGTTGGGCGATTGTGCGCGGCGACGCACCGCGCCGGAACAGGGCACGCATGCGCCCTTCCGCATAGGCTTGGTCATCGACCACGCCGGTATGAACCAATCGTTGAACGAGTTGATCGACCCAGATCTCCGATTCCGAAATGTCCATTTCGTGGAACTGTGCGGCCCGGTGGACGCGGCGCATCAGCACGCGCTTTAAGTTTTCGCTGGAGGACGCGTAGCGCTGTAAGTAATAGAGCGCGATGTTACGTAACGTACTTTCAGTAATCTTGCGCGGTGTTTTCGTGCGTGCTTTTTTCGATGCTTCAGCCATATGACGAGTTTGTCATGTGCTCACTGGTCAGCCAAGGACTTCCCCGCTATATAGACGGTTATGAGACAAAATCTAGAGATGCCGGTTTATGCGAACGATGCGAACTGGATCGGGCTTTGGACGCTTTATAAGCGGGAAGTTCGCCGGTTCCTGAAGGTTTACACTCAAACCTTGCTGGCCCCAATGATCACCACTTTATTATTTCTGGCGGTATTTGCGCTGGCCCTGGGCGGCTCACAACGGTTCGTTGCCGACATCCCGTTTTTGGAATTTTTGGCGCCGGGATTGGTTATGATGGCGATCGCTCAGAATGCTTTTGCCAATACGTCATCTTCGTTGGTTGTTGCCAAGGTTCAGGGTAACATTGTTGATACCCTGATGCCGCCTTTCACGGGCCATGAACTGGTCTTTGGAATTGCCCTGGGCGGGGCAACACGTGGTATTGTAACGGGGGTGTTTGTCGGGCTTGGCATGGCGATCGTAGTTGATAGTTCCATACACCACGTGGGCTTTATCATGTATCACGCGTTTATGGCAGCTCTGATGCTTAGCCTGATGGGGATGATTGGCGGTATTTGGGCTGACAAATTTGACCATATTGCGGCTGTTACCAATTTTGTCGTAACGCCGCTTAGTTTCCTGTCAGGCACGTTCTACACGATCGATCGCTTGCCTGAAACGGCGCAATGGGTCGCTAAATTCAACCCGTTCTTTTATATGATTGACGGGTTCCGATATGGCTTTATCGGACATGCCGATAGTATGCTTTGGGTTGGTATGCTGGTGATGGCAGGCGTAAATATTGGCTTGTGGTCCGTTGCGACCTGGATGTTTACCTCTGGTTATAAGTTAAAAGCATAGGCATTTGACCGAACTCCGTTGACATCTGCGCCCAAGGCCAACATACTCCGCGGCTTTTCCGGTATTGATTGAGCAATTTTGCTTTGGTCCTCTCAGGGTAGAAAGGAAAATCCTGTGAATACAGCAGTTATGCAGACATACGCACGTTACAATGTCACCTTTGAAAAAGGTGAAGGCGTTTACTTGTTTGATACTGCGGGCCGACGATATCTTGATTTTGGTTCCGGTATTGCGGTGAATTCCGTTGGTCATTGTCATCCTCATTTGGTCGAAGCTTTAAAGAAGCAGGCCGAAACCTTCTGGCATTGCTCTAACCTCTACCATATTCCTGATCAGCAACGGTTGGCTGACAGGCTTACCGCCAACAGCTTCGCGGACGCCGTGTTCTTTAACAACTCGGGCAATGAAGCCGTCGAAATGATGGCGAAAATTGCCCGCAAATATCAGTTCGAAAACGGCCATCCCGAGCGCTATCGGGTGATCAGCGTTGAAGGCGCTTTTCATGGGCGCTCTTTGGCGATGTTGGCTGCTGGCAAACAAGAGAAACATCTCAATGGTTTTGGCCCGCAGGTGGATGGTTTCGATCAGGTTGCTTTTGGCAATCTGAATGAGATGCGTGCAGCGGTAACGCCTGAAACAGCGGCGATTATATTCGAGCCTGTTCAAGGGGAAGGCGGTATACGCCCCATGGATCCGGCCTATGTCAGAGCCTTGCGTGAAATTGCGGATGAATTTGATCTGTTGTTGATGGCGGATGAGGTGCAAACGGGCGTTGGCCGCACAGGCACTCTTTTCGGATATGAGCACTCGGGCATCACGCCGGATGTTATGGCCTTGGCAAAAGGTTTGGGCGGCGGGTTTCCGGTTGGAGCAACTTTGGCGACGGCTAAAGTTGCGGCTGCGATGAACCCCGGTAGCCACGGTTCAACCTTTGGCGGCAACCCTTTGGCCATGGCCGTTGCCAACGCGGTTTTGGACGTTGTTCTCGCCGATGGGTTTATGGAGAACGTAAAAGCCATGGGCGATAAATTGCGGTCCGGGATGCAGGATTTGGTTGAAAAATACCCGAACCTGTTTGTTGAAGCCCGCGGGCTTGGTCTTCACTTGGGAATTCGTTGCCAGGATGCCGTGGCCGGCAATGATATTGTCGTTAAAGCGATGGAGAATGGCCTGTTATTGGTGCCTGCTGGTGATAATGTGGTGCGCCTGATTCCGCCCATGACGATTACTGAAACGGATGTGGATGAAGCTCTGTCAATCCTGGATACTTCATGTGCACAGCTGATTGCGGAAAGGGATTGAGGATGAGTGATTTAAAGCATTTCCTCGATATTCATCATCACGAGCCAGCGGTTCTCCGCGATATATTGCAGCGGTCAGATGACATGAAAACCGGGCTCAAGGCGGGTCAAAACGAGCGCCCAATGGCTGGCAAAACTTTGGTCATGATCTTTGAAAAACCATCGACGCGAACGCGTGTCTCTTTTCAGGTCGGCTTCCAGCAAATGGGCGGCATGACCGTCGTCATGGGTGACCAGGAATCTCAGTTGGGACGCGGCGAAACGTTGGCGGATACGGCACGCGTTTTATCGCGCTATGCCGATGCTATTATGATCCGAACCGATAATCCGCAAAAGCTTCAGGACTTAGCAGATTACGCGACGGTTCCTGTCATTAACGGGTTAACGGATGATTCTCACCCCTGCCAGATTATGGCTGATGTCATGACCTTCGAGGAACATCGTGGGTCCATTGCAGGGCGCACGGTTTCATGGGTTGGTGATGGCAACAATGTGACAACGAGCTGGATTCATGCGGCTGTCAAATTGGGCTTTACACTCAAAATTGGTTGTCCAGAAAGCTTGCCCCCGGATGCGGGCGTTTTGGCCTGGGCGAAGGAGAACGGTGGGGATATCCAGATTGCCTCTTCAGCAGAAGAAGCTGTCGCTGACTCTGACCTTGTGATTACGGATACCTGGGTGTCCATGGGTGACGAGAACCCAGAAATGCGACGCCAGGTTTTGCTTCCCTATCGCGTGGACGATGCGCTGATGTCACAAGCAGCACCTGAGGCTTTGTTCATGCATTGCTTGCCCGCACATCGTGGCGATGAAGTGACGGACGAGGTGTTGGATGGTCCGCAGTCCGTGATTTGGGATGAGGCGGAAAATCGATTACATGCGCAAAAAGGCATTTTGAGCTGGTGTCTGACCTAGCCAATACGGGTTCCGTTCATTATCAGGATTTGTTGGTTGATGTCGAAGACGTCGGCACCGTTGAAAGATGTGCGGCCCATGCTTGGCCGGCGCAGAACTCTACAGATCTTGCTGGCTGGGCGCTTCGCCATTCCCCTGGCGTTTCCAACCGTCGAGCCAACAGTGTGTTGCCGTTGACTTTCGATTCAAACCAAACGCTCCAAGATGCGATTGCTGGAGTAGAGCAGTTCTATTTTGATCGCGACCTGGCGGCCCGTTTCATGGTTTCGCCTGCGGCGATGCCCCGTAATATTGATGGGGTGCTTGAACGACTTGGCTATCATATTGATGCGCCTACCAAGGTGCAGTGGGCGGAAACGTCTCAGGTTTTCGACAGTTGCGGGAGATCTGAGGCCGTAAAAATGTTGAACAAGCCCACAGATGATTGGATGTCGGCCTATATGGAAGGTGTTCAGGATGCTAAAGAGATCGCGATCAAGAAACAGTTGATCGAGCGCATACGGCCAGATTGTGCATTGGCCCAATTGAATGTCGATGGTCGCGCGGCTGCTGTTGGTTTAAGTGTTTGCGAACAGGGTTGGGTAGGCGTGTTTTGTATGCACACACTGGTCAAACACAGGCGAAAAGGCTTGGCGCGACAGATCCTGGGCGGTCTTGCGCATTGGGCACAAGCGAAAGGTGCGGAGACAATGTATTTACAGGTCGAAGCGGATAATTCTGTTGCTCAGAAGTTTTATGAAACCTGTAAATTTGTAACACAATACGGATATCATTACCGTACAAAGGAGATGCAGCGTGTCAGTCAATAATGACTCCCATTCGGATGAAGAAACCGCCGGCGATACCGGGTTTGGCAATTTCATCCAACCCTTCCAGATTGAGGGTTTAGGCCTTCTGGGACGCATTGTGCGCATGGATACGGTATTGGAATCGACCTTTAAGGGACAAGACTACCCGGTGCCGGTGAAAGAAATTCTGTCAGAGACCATGGCTCTAGCCGCCAGCTTGTCTGGGATCATCAAGTTTGACGGTATTTTCACCTTGCAGGCACAGGGCGATGGGCCTGTGAATTTGTTGATGTCTGATATCACAAGCGACGGCGATATGCGGGGTTATGCGCGATTTCATGAAGAGGGTGTAACAGAAGCAATAGCGCGCCCAGGCAGTCTGGTGCCGAAGCTTATGGGCAACGGTCATCTGGCATTGACGGTCGACCAGGGGCCTGATACGGAGCGGTATCAGGGAATTGTTGAATTGACAGGTGGGACCATAGCGGATTGTGCTCAGGCGTATTTTAGTCAATCTGAGCAGTTAGAAACAGCGGTTATTGTCGTCTCTGACATCAATGCCGACGATGTGCCGCGATCTGCTGCGCTGATGATCCAGCGGATGCCAGGTGAAGCGGAAGAGACAATTGGCAGAGACATGGAAGATGAAGCATGGCATCGTGCGATCGTCCTCATGAGCAGTATAAAGCCTGAAGAATTATTGAGCGAGGACCTTAGTGCTTCACAAGTTCTCTACCGACTTTACCATGAAGACGGTGTGCGCATTTATCCGCAAAAGGAAGTAAGACACACATGTCGATGCTCAAGGGAGCGAGTTGGCAACACATTGGCCTCATTTCCGCAGGAGGAAATAGAAGATATGGCTGACGAAGGTGTGGTCACGGTCACATGCGAATTTTGCAAAACCGATTATCGTTTTGGTAAGGAAGATATGGAAATTTTATTTTCCGGGGTTGCGAACACATAGGGGGTCGTTACCTTTTGCACTATGTCCTATAACAGTGATGGAATGAGTTAAATATGAAAACGCGTCACCTTGTTGCAGCAGTTTTGATTTCTACTGGATTTGTGTTGGCTGGTTGCTCGACACCAGCAACCGTTCAAACATTGCCGGAAATGAGCTTTGTTCATCTTGGAGCCCTTAATTTCAACGTTGAAAAAGTAGAAATTGATAATCGGTATAAACCGTCGAGCGATGGGAATCATGTTGAGGACCGTTTCGCGACATCTCCAGTTGTGGCGATTAGAACCTGGGCACAGGATCGTTTGAAGCCCGTTGGAACGGCCGGAAGTGGGACGCTGCGCGTGATTGTTAACGATGCCAGTGTTAAAGAGACGGACTTGAAACTTGATAAAAGCCTGAAGGGCACATTTACCAAGCAACAATCCAATCGTTACGATCTCAACCTCGACGTCGCTCTGGAAATTCTCGATGCGTCTGGGAAGCCGGTTGGGTTTTCTGCCGCGAAGGCATTTCGCTCCATTACGACGGGCGAAGATATGTCCTTAAACGATCGTGAAAAACGCTGGTTTGAGATGACGGAAAAGTCGATGGATGATTTCAACAATGAAATGGAAAGCAATATCCGTCGCTACCTGGCCGGTTGGCTCCGCTAGTCGCAAAACGTTTTTTGCGGAGGTGTCTTGAAGTTTCAACCGTATGATTGGCTTCGATTGAAGTGTCGGCTGGGAATGTTTGGTCTCTAGCCTTCGCCGGGCACTTTTAAATTGCGTATCCAGACGGATATTTCTGTTCCTGCGCCAGGGCGACTGGAACAATCGACAGTCCCCTTTAACATTTGGGTCACCAGGTTGAACAAGATGTTCATCCCTAAACCGCTACCGCCATCCCCGCGCTTTGTTGTGAAGAAGGGTTCAAAAATTTTCGCCTGGGTCTCTGGTTCCATTCCACGACCATCATCTGAATAGACGATTTGAACCATCGAGCCTTGATCGGTGATATCAATAACAATGTTGCCGTGATCGATATCTTCAAAGCCATGAATAAGGGAATTCATAATTAAATTGGTGAACACTTGGGATAAGGCACCAGGATAACTCTCAACTTCCAGATCTGGGCTGCAATTTATGGTGACCTTTGTGTCATGCTTGTTAAGTTCCGGTGCCAACGTCAATAAGATTTCTTCCAGATACGTCGCCATGCTAAAGGTGCGTTTTTCCTGACTGGTTTGATCCACCGCTACTTGTTTGAAGCTTCCCACTAAATCAATTGCACGTTCCAGGTTCTTGGAAATAATCTGACCTGATTGTTCAATGACGGACAAAAATACTGCCAGATCATTTTTTGTAAGAGACCCGGCTTCAAACTTTTCCGCAAAGTTGCTGGCAGTCTCTTGTAGATGGGAGGCTGCCGTTAAGGAAACACCGACGGGCGTATTTATTTCATGGGCAACGCCCGCGACCAGCCCGCCCAGTGAAGCCATTTTTTCCGACTGTATAAGTTCCACTTGCATCAATTGTAATTTTTCGAGCATATTTTTCTGCTCACGTTCGGCATTCTTGCGGCTCGTTATGTCGACATGCCACACGATTCCGGCCCTTTTTCCGGCAAACTCAATAGGTTGCGTGTTTATGAGGACCCACCATCTTGTGCCATCCAGGCGAATGCGTTCAGCTTCAAAATTTATAAGGGTTTCTCCCTTTTGAAATCTTGCAAAAGCCTGTTCAAATTCGGCTGGATTTGCCCAGGTTAAGTTGATCTCGGAGTTGAATAATTGTTCGGAGGATGAGGCAGTAAACATCTTAAGAAGAGCGGAGTTTACGAACAATCGGCTTCCCGTCTGGATATCGAGAATGGCAATTCCAATTGGGCAATTTTCCAGTGTTGCTCGCAACAGGCTCTCAGGTTCAAGTGACAAGTTAGTCTCTCCAGTCAGCAACTGAGGATTAGAAAGGATAAAATATTAGGCGTATTATTCGGCCCACTTGGCACGATACATGCCATAAGCCTTTCGGATTGGCTTATCTTAATGTCGTTGGGGGCCATCAGCCAAAAGAAAAACAAAAAAAGGCCGGAGAGGATTAACTCTCCGGCCTTTTTCGTAATGTCTTCAGAATCTAGCGCTTAAACGTAATCTTTACGACACGGTTAAACTCTTCTTCTGTGTTATCACCTGTCGCAACCGCTGGCTTCGATTCGCCATAAGATTTGCGGATAACAGTTTTGCGCAACATACCAAGCTTGATCAGTTCGTTACGAACGGCAACGGCACGATGACGCGCAAGGCCTTCATTGTATTTCGCATTTCCAACAGTGTCCGTGTGACCAGAAAGTTCAACGGTCGTTGGCTTATGGAGATTGAAATCAGCGAAAGCTTGTTTGATGACGGTCATTGCAGCTGCGTCAAGATCAGCGCTGTCTGTCGCAAAATAAACATGATACGGGAAAGGAAGCTTTGTCACCTTCATTTCCGGCTTTTTCATTGTTTCTTTCTTCATCATCGGTGCAGGTGTGCCAAGAAGAGCATAAGCCTTCTCGAATTCAGCACGGCAGGCTGCGATATGCGCAGGCTGGTTGTCTTCTTCCTGTTCCTGCATCCAGCAATCAAACATTGCTTGAGCACGGGCAGCGGCAGCCGGAGTGACTTCCGTTGCACCTTTCCAAAGCTTGTTGACGAGTTGGAGGCGGGCTTTGGCAAGGTCACCCTTGGCTGAGTCTGGCAGCGCACGCTCTTCAAGCGGTTGAGGGCCTACGCTCTCACCCATGCCAGCTGATTTGGCTTTCGCGATGAAGTATTTGGCATCTTCGCCGTCATCTTCTTTTTTCTCGGCAATCGCAAGATCAACATATTCCTGATGCAATGCATTTTGGAACGCATTACCTTTTGGTGCCATCATCGAAACTGTATCTGTATCGACAAAGCCAGAGCAACCAGACAACAAAACCAGTCCGGCAGCAGCTGATGAAAGAACTTTAAAATGTCTCATATGTGGGCTTCCTTTATTTCCGTCCCTAAAAACTACTTATATCAAGCTCCAATGTTTTTCTTGCATCGCTTGATATCAACCTAAAGTGGGCGAGATTTGGAAATTTTTCCCCCCTCGACCAAGCATATATTGTCCCTCGAGACGATAGTAGAGGTGAATCGCTTGATAAATCAAGTGTATGTCACTGAAATTCGCAACTATTACCATGATTTTTTAACATTATACGCACGCCTCGGCCCGACAATGGATGGTTACGACATTATGCAGCCTCTAGCCTCTCCAAAAAGTCCGGCTGAAGAGGACAATCACGGTAAATAACTCGAGGCGGCCCAGAAGCATTCCTCCGGTCATCAGCCATTTGGCCGCGTCGGGCAGGCTCTGGAAGGTGCTGGCGGGCCCGGCAATGGGGCCAAGGGCTGGGCCAACGTTAGCAATGGACGTCGCGGCCGCCGACAAGGCGGTTAGAAAGTCTAGGCCAAGCGACCCAAGAGCCAACGCCAAAATAGAAAATGTAAGAAACCACATGAAAAAGAAACTGAGGACGGAAACGATAACCTCGTCGGAAATTGGGCGCCGATTATAGTAGGGAATAAAGACCCCGCTTGGCTGAAGCAGATGTCGGATCTGCGTGCGCGCCGACGCGTAAAGAATTTGAAAGCGGAATACTTTAATTCCGCAGGTCGTCGAGCCGGCACATCCGCCAATAAACATAATAACGAAAAACAGCGGGTTGCCGAAATGTCCCCAGGCGCTGTAGTCGTCTGTTGCATAGCCCGTGCCTGTGATGATCGAGACGATGTTGAAAGACGCCAATTGCAAGGCACGCAAGGGATGCAGTTGATTGGATAACCAAAGCCATGCGGCTGTAAAGAGGATCAGTCCTAACACCGTGGTCAGGAACCATTGGACCTGACTGTCGGAAAACAGGGCCCCGAAATCACCCTGCAGGGTCCGCAGAAACAAGAGGAACGGCAAAGCACCAATCAACATTCCCAGGGTAGCGATACCATCGATTGCCGCGCTGTCATAATGTCCAAGGGAGGCATCTGAAGTTGAAAACCCGCCAGTCGCAATGGTTGTCATGGCGTGGGCGACGGCATCAAACCCGGACATACCTGCAAACCAGTAGGCGAAAGACCAGATGAGTGTCAAAACGAGATAGACAATGGATATGGCCGTTGCGATCTGTGCGGCACGGGGAAGGGCTTTTTCGGACTGATCCGAGCTTTCCATTCTGAAGAGCTGCATTCCGCCAACTTTCAGCATGGGCAGGACGGAGATTGCCATCACAATAATGCCTATGCCCCCCAACCACTGAAGCATCGCACGCCAAAGCAATATACCGGCTGGCATTTGATCGAGGCCGGTGATCACGGTTGAGCCGGTTGTTGTAAGACCAGACATAGATTCAAATAAAGAATCCGTATAGCTCAGGTTAATCATCGTGAAATGGAAGGGAAGGGCGGCAAAAAGTGAGAGGATAATCCAGGATAGGGTCGTCATCACAAAAGCTTGACGGATGTTCAGTTTTGCGCCGTCTGTTCGGCTGGTCAGGGCCATTCCGACACCGACAAACAGCGTAACACTGGCACAGAGGGCAAAGACTTCCCAATCTGGATGGTCATCGATAAAATCGAAGATCGCCGGAATGCACATCATCACGGCAAGGGACGCCAAGAGTGTGCCACACACCAGAACAATAGGTCGGAAATCCATTTACAACCTCGCCGCCAAAGCGGTTTCCTGTTTTCTCAATACAGCTAATTCACAGAGGCCTTAGCCGTCAGGCACGTGGTGCCGAGCCTATGTTTATCAAATTGGATGCTCAGGTGAAAGCGGCTTCGCGATGGCCGGGCGTTCCGATCATATTCAAAACCTCACGTCGCGTTGAGGGATTCTCGCGAAACTCACCCAACATGGTGCTGGTCACCATTGAAACCCCTGCTTTATGAACGCCGCGTGTCGTCATGCATTGATGAGATGCCTCAATTACGACGGCGGTCCCTTTGGGGCATAAGATATCATTGATCGTATTGGCGATTTGCGACGTCATTTTTTCCTGAATTTGCAATCGCTTTCCATAAGCCTCGACCAGCCGCGCCAGCTTGGAGATGCCGACAACGCGCTTGTGCGGTAGATAGGCGATATGGGCTCTGCCGATAATGGGTGCCATATGGTGTTCACAATGTGATTCAAACCGGATGTCGCGGAGCAAGACGATTTCGTCATAACCTTCGACTTCTTCAAAGGTCCGCTGCAACAAGGCGCTTGGGTCTGCATCATAGCCGGCAAAAAACTCCTCATAGGAGCGGACAACACGACTGGGTGTGTCTTTCAGACCTTCGCGGTCCGGGTCATCTCCAGCCCACTGTATGAGTGTGCGAATGGCTTCTTCAGCTTGTTCGCGTGTTGGCTTGGCAAGATCAGAACGATCAAAAGGTTTACCCAATTTGACATTTCCCTCGTTAGTGTTGGATATCGTTACACATGGTGACTTATATCCGCGGGATCAAGAGATTAACAGGCAAGAATGGCACATATCCCTAGTGAAGAGCGCGCCGCGCACTCGGGCTGTCGAGGGAAAAGTCAGGAACTTCCAAGTTTAAAATCTCGCCTCCCTCGGCGACGGCCTGGAACGTTCCCGACATAAAGCCGGAAGGCGTCGTCAACGGTGTGCCGCTTGTGTACTCAAAGACATCCCCTGGTCCAAGGACCGGTTGTTTGCCGACAAGGCCATCTCCAATTACTTCGTGGGATTCGCCAAGGATATTTGTAATCTTCCAATGTCGCGCCAGAATTTGTACAGTTCGGTTGCCAACGTTTTCGATTTGAACATGATAGGCCCAGGTGAATTGGCCATCTTCCGGTGCCGATTGATCCTCAAGGTATTCTGGAATGACAGAAACACAGACATCATGTGTGGTCTTTTTGTAACTGTGCTGTTGTGACATGTTTTTCGCCCCCCCATCGCGCCTGTCATATTTGAAGCTAAAGGTATCGGGTTATGCCAACTGTGTATAATGTTTTTTCTGTTGCACGGGCATAAGATCCCTTAAGGCTCAAAGGTGGCCGCCACGTGTGGTGAAATCAGGCTTACGTATAGAACCTGCGAAAGGGCAGAAGGTTGGCCAATTGATGGTTAGTTGACGCGATACACTTCGTGGCAACTCGTACAGGCGCTGGAGACATCTTCCAAGGCGCGAATAACCGTTTGATAGTCTTTCACAGTCGGTGTTTGCCCCACACGCCGCGCTTCGAGGGCTAAATCTTCGGAGGTTTGATGCATATTTTGCCCCATTAGGCGGAATGCTTCCGGCATATATCGTCCCATTCCCTGACCTTGATTTTTTCCGTGACCACTCCCGTGGCCCAGCGCGCGCATCTCCTTCTTTCGGGCTAACATCTGTTGTGTGTTTTTTCCGGCCTTTTCCATTTGTTCCATCTGTCCGTGGCCGAACCCCATTTTCAGGTCAGCAATGTTCGCAACTTCAGTGAAATCTCCTTCGCCAAGCGCCGCCAACATGTCTTCAAGTTTCACCAGGTTACTGCGCATTTCGGTCAAAAACCTCTCTTTGACGGGCCCCGGTAGCGCTACCAGTTCTCGACCGTCTTCTGCCATCGCGGCAGGTGCATAGAACAGCAGTGCCAGGACATAACTTCCAAAAACAATTTTCCGAATATGCATCTTTAAGTCTCCTATAATGTGACACAGGTTGCTGCAGGAACATTTCAACAGATGTGCCCATTTTATGCGGAACTTGTCGCAGAACTGTGTCTCAGAAGAGGAAAACTGTCGCAGAGTTTATCAAAAACTGTGATTTACAACATATTGCGACAGATCTTTTAGTGAGTTCGGTGGTCTTATGAAGGTTAAGATCAGCTGGCTTGAGCGACAGTTGACGTCGAACGGGACCAAGCGCGTTGCCAGCTTTTCAGCGGGTGCCCTACATGCTGCCGTTCGGACCCTGGTAAAACGTCCATATTGGGCCAAATGCCATCGATCAGCGTTTTCGCGTAGGCATCAGCCAAGCCCAGTTCTCGCATGCGTTGGGCGGCTGCAACATGGTCATAATCAAGCGTACAGAGCTCGATTTGGACACCGGTTTCGGATGGCGAAAGGATCATATACCAGGTTCTTGCTGTGCCATCGTTTGCGGGCATGCCGATGACCCCTGCGTTCAACCATAGTTTGTCGTTCAGATCATCCGCAAAAGGCAAGCCACAGTGCCCGCCGATGATCACGTCGACCAGGCCAGACCTCTCAATTTCGTCAATTTCTTTTTGTTTGGTCGCCATGTCTGAAGATCTAAAAATCCACCGGCTGATATCGCTGACTCCGCCATGGATAACGGCCATTTCAAGCCCGGCCATTGAGAAACGGAGTTGGCGGGGCAAGGCGCGCATCCAGGCGCGATGCCCGGCACCCAGCGCGCTGTTTGCATAGGCGTACCATTGGCGTGATAGAAGGTCACAAGCGCTTCCAGCATCGAAACCACAGCCACAATCGTCGCCTTCTGCGCCCAAAGATTCTTCGCAGTTCCCCATCACGACGTGCATGCCGGACTGTATGATCATGTCTGTGGTTGGGGCGGGGTCACCGGCATAGGCGACAACATCGCCCGTGCAGATGATGTTTTCCGGCAAAAAGCCTTTCCGTTGAGCGTGGTCCAGCAACGCAGTGGTTGCTTGTACATTTGAATAGGGGCCGCCAAAGATCAAAACGGGTTTTGAAAACGTGCCCAGGTGTTTCATGGAACCCATAACCTTTACTCAATCAACGCTGCAGGAAGCCCCGCCCAGTACACAGAATTTTGCACAATGGGGGTGGTTCAGGTGAACGGTTTTAGGGGACAACGCCAGTTCATGCCCCATTTCAAACGCCGGATCGTAAGGCAGTAATGTGCAGGGAACCACAACGGGACGCTCTGCCCCCTTTCGTTTGACAATCATCCGGGACGAAGCACACATCATTGTTTCCGGCGCAACACCCAGAATATCCCAGCAACTCACGGTGATTTCCGGAACGTCCAATTTGGCGTCCATTTCTGGAAACAAGACAAGATTGCCCGGTTTCTCGATATCAATTGGAATGGCTTCACCATGGAACAGGGCCTGATAACCCTGGCGGGCTTGATCTTCTGATTCGTCCCAACAGGTTCGCCCGGCGACGGCCAGACTAAACCCGTTTTCCGACAGCCATCGCAAGCCTTCAAGCATTGGTTTCCAGGTGCGTACGCCCCGTTCCAGTTCGTGACGCGCCTGAGTATAATGATCCATTGAGACCCGAATGCTCAGTTGCCCGGCGTAGGTTTTTTGCAGGTCAAGAAGACGGTCCCGTTTGTGGTGCAAGGGTTTCATGGCATTTGTCAAAACCAGCGCTTTGAATCCGCGTGACATGACCTGCTCAAGGATCGGCAGCAGGTCAGGGTTCATGAATGGCTCGCCGCCCGTGAAAGCAATCTCCTCGACATCGTAGCCCTGCGCCGCGATCTCATCCAGATATTGCACCACATCAGCCGTCGTCAGATAGGCCAGATCGTCATTCTTCGGGCTGCTTTCCATATAGCAGTTTGCACACGTGATGTTGCATAAGCTGCCTGTGTTAAACCATAGGGTTCGCAGATGCGTAAGCGCGACGACGGCGCGTTCTTCGCCTTTCGCAGTGATCATTGGGTCTTGGAACTTCTGTGGCGATAAGGGTTTTAGCTCGTTTAACGTGCCATCCGGCATTCGTAGGGCTCCTTAAGTTAGCAGAACAACATAAGATCCCTATTTTGTACGCATTGTAGCCACGTATCGCCAATCAAATAATAGTTACATGGGGCAGATAATTATTGATCAAGCTCCGCCGCAGGCAATTCGATGGTGATAATTAACCCGCCTTCGGGTTTGTTGTGAGCCGAAATATCGCCGCCATGACCTCTGATAATGGATCTCGCGATAGCAAGGCCGAGGCCAATTCCACCCGTTTCTTTGTTGCGGGATTCTTCCAGTCTGACAAAGGGTTCGAACATCCGATCCATGTCTGCGTCAGGGATTCCGGGCCCCCAATCTTCGATCGCGATGGTATGGGCGCTTTTTTGCCCCGTATTGGCCGGTGATAGAGTTATTTTTGCGGCTTCACCATAAGCAATAGCGTTATCTAAAAGATTTCTAATGGCACGCTTGAGGCTGACCGGTCGCAGAGTCAAAACAAAGCGGTCAGGGCCATCATAGCTGCAGGTCTTGTTATGGTCCTTGGCATCGTCAACAAGGCTATTGATAAGTGCCGCAAGGTCCGTTGGTCGTGTTTCCTCGGTCCGGGTTTCTTCGCGGGCAAAGATCAGTGTCGTCTCAATGATTGTCTGCATCTCAGACAAGGTTTCCAGGACCTTTTCGCGCAACTCGTCGTCTTCGATGAACTCAGCACGCAGGCGAAGCGACGTCACAGGCGAGCGCAAGTCATGGGAGACGGCCGCTAGCAGGTTCGTGCGGTCTTCGATAAAAGTTTCAAGACGTTTACGCATTCTATTAAATGCACGGACCGTGCGCTGGACATCTTCGGGTCCGGCTTCATCGATGTCTGGCGTTGTTTCGCCCCGCCCGACAGCGTCCGCTGATGCCGCTAATTGCGACAGGGGCCGGGTTATCCGACGCACGGAAAAAATGACGGCACCAATAATCAGTAGAATGGCAATTCCGAGCGCCAGCAGGGGCTGTAAGGCCCAAACACTCTCTCGATTAGGAGTTACTGTCGCCGAGTTTAACCATTGTCCGTTTTCAAGCTGAACGGACAATTGAATGCCCCAGCGAAAATGTCGGCGCCAGCGTTTCCCGTCTTCCGGATGCTTGAAGAAATCCGGCCGCCCATTGCCAGAGTGATAGCGGCGTTTATCCTCTTCATCATCGTCATCATCATCGCTCTCTTGCGGGGCCTGTTTTCGATTGAATCCGAGCTGCAAATGGACTTCGGCATTGGGCGCGTCCAGTAATCTGCGGAGACGCTTGATTAAGGCGAGTTCACGGCGTCCATAGAGTCCTGGTGTTGTTGCACTATCATCGGATATGGAAAATTGAATGAACGGCGATTGTGCATTTTTTAACAACTTCGGGTGCAAATCTGGCGGACTGACGGCAAGCAGTCGGGCGATGGTCGCGGTTCTGGCCAGGACTTCTCCTCGCGATGCGGCTTGCAAGGCTTCGCGTCTTTCATCCGCGAGGATCACGATCGACGCGATGTGGCCCCCTAAAACTGCAATAAGAATCAGGCAGATTAACTGTCCGGCAAGGCTTTTGGGTACGAGGCGCTTAAACAGTTTCATTGGTTTTTGACAGTCGCCTGAAACCGATAACCACCCCCCCAAACGGTTTTTATCAGCTGTGGTGACTTGACGTCCGCCTCGATTTTTTTGCGCAGTCGACTGACCTGGTTATCAATGCTGCGATCAAAGCTGTCAGCGGCTCGTGACTGGGTTAAATCAAGGAGCTGGTCACGGCTAAGGACACGATCTGGATGGCGAAGAAATACACTCAAAAGATTAAACTCTCCGGTGCTCAACGGAGTGGTGACACCATCATCACCAATCAGTTCCCGCCTTTTTGTGTCTAAACACCAGGAATCGAATTGAATTTGGTCTCCCTCAATCTCGCTATGTTCCGGTGGCAGGCTGTGGAAACGTCTGAGTACGGCCTTGACGCGTGCCAACAGTTCGCGAGGATTGAACGGTTTACTGAGGTAATCATCCGCCCCCATTTCAAGGCCGATAATCCGATCTGTTTCCTCGCTCATGGCGGTTAGCAGAATGACGGGGATTTGCGTTGTTTCACGCAAAAAGCGGCAGAGGGAGAGCCCGTCTTCGCCAGGCATCATGACGTCGAGAATGACTAAATCGATGGCGCTGTCTTTGATTAACTGGCGGGCTTTGGCGGCCGATTCCGCCTGACTGACCCGGTATCCGCTTTTCGACATGTACTTTGCCAGCGGTTCGCGAATGTCGCGCGCGTCATCTACAACAAGAAGGTGATGTGTGCTGCTCATGGCCGTTTTATCAATCTCAATTTTAACAAACGTGAAACCCGCCCGCCAGATGTGTTCGCAAAGGCAGCTTTCCGAACTGTTTTACTGCATTCTTCAGGGCTAATCATAAAAAAGATGTATCAAATTGTCTCAAACCGCTCATAGACGACAAATTGAGACCAAACACCGGGCCTTCTGACAAACTTTTGCGACAACGCTGGTATTTAATCCTCATCATTCAAACGAAACGAAGTAGTTCAATTATTTATCAAAAGGAAAATGAAATGAAACGATCTGCAAAAATCATCATGGGCCTTGTTGCTGGAGGCATTGGTCTGGCATCTGTAAGCGCGGTAATTGCAAGTGAGCGCATGGCAAATCATAAAGAGGTCCTGATGGCATCCGGATATGAACATGGTCACGGCAAACGGGGCAAACGTCATATGATGAAGGGCGTGACCAAACTCTTCGAAGAGCATGATTTAAATAAAGATGGATCTGTGACCCAAGCGGAAGTTGATACGGTCCGCAAGTCTCAACTCGACAAATATGACCAGAATAAAGATGGGACGCTGTCCTTAGGTGAATTCGAAAGTTTGTGGGCTGAGCGCATGAAGCCGCGCATGGTAGACGGGTTCCAGCGTCTAGACGAAGATGGCAGCGGCAGCGTCACCACGGATGAATTCCTGGCGCCCTTCAGCAAAATTATTGACCGCCATGATACCGATGATGACGGCGATGTGGATGAAGACGAACTCAAGAAGCATATGAAGAGCAGATGGGGTTGGAATCGCAATAAAGATGACAGTTAAGAAACACTGACATCGATTTAAGTTAAAGGGAACGGGCGCCTTTTAGGCGCCCGTTTTCTATTCCGCTGCGGATCTCGCATTTTCCGCCGCCCGCAAAAAATGGACGGCGTTATTGGATAGCGTTGGCCCAAGATAACCCCCTTCCTGAACCAGGAGTGTTGGCAGATCGAGGGCAATGATTCGTTCTGCGGCACCGACGAATCCCCGATCTGAAAAAGTAAGTTCAGACAACGGATCATCCGTTGCCATATCAAAACCAAGCGATACAACGACAGCTTCGGCACGAAATTCTTGGACAGCGGCCATCATCTGATCAATACCTGTCAAAATCGCTGCTTCTCCCGTCCCCTTATCCACAACCACGTTCAATGACGCGCCTTCACCTTCACCAATGCCCCGTTCATCGGCGTAGCAAGCAAAGAAGGGGGGATAGTCGCTCGGATCAACATGGATGGACGTAAACAGGACATCACCCCGGTCATAGAAGATGTCTTGGGTTCCCTGACCGGCATGGGTATCGATGTCGATGATGGCAATGCGTTCAAATTTTTGCCGAAGATGGTGTGCCGCAATGGCGGCATTGTTGAAAAAACAAAAGCCATTGGAGTTGCCCCGGCTGGCGTGGTGTCCGGGCGGACGGCACAAGGCATATAACAAGTCATCTCCTTGCATCAGCCGATGTGCACCCTCAATGGCCGTCTGTGCGGACCAATAGATCGCGTCGCGCGTCCCTTCGGTTACGGGGCAGGCTGTATCCGTAGAGTAATAGCCCAGTTGCCCGACGATTCCTTTTGGGAGTCGGTTATGCCCATGGCTGATGTGGTAATTGGGGACGGCAATTGTGTCGGGCTCCGCATAGGCTTTCCAGCGCTCCCAGGCGGTGTCGAAAAAATCAACGTAGTCGGCATTATGAACAGCCTTGATTGGATCCGAGCCGTGATCTCCTGGACGGGTGAGTTGGTGTCCATCGGCGATCAGCGCATCGCGCAACAAAACGGCGCGTTCGGGTTGTTCCGGATGCGAAATTTGAACGCCTTGTCTGAAATAGGATTTAGGCGCATGGCGCAACTGTCGATCATCAAAAATTATCTTCATTATACGCTCTACTTGCTGTCCAGGAGGGATTGATACAGAACATCTAACTGTTTGCGGGTTTGTTGATCTGCCTTTTTTTTAATGTTGTCGTAAGCTTTCAAAATCGCCGTCCCGGCATCGGTTAGTTTTGCGCCACCACCATCCTTGCCACCCTTGGATGTTATCACCACGGGCTGGTCCAGCGCCGTTGATATGGTCTCAAGAAGAAACCAGGCCCGGCGGTAGTTGATTCCCATTTCGCGCGCTGCTGCTGAAATCGACCCGTGGGCAGCCACTTGTTTTAAAAGCTCAGCCTTGCCAGGGCCGATTGAGTCTTCGCCAATACCAAGCTTCAAGCGCAACTTAATATCAGGACGGCTGAGGGGCGGCGGTTTCGACATAAAAATCTCTTGCTTTCTATATGCTATTTTGATCATATCGATTCGTTATGATGATTTTATCATGTCGCTTCTATATGATGTTATCATCCTATCGAATTAAACAAATTTGAAAACCTATTTGGTCTTCTGTGGTGAAAAGGTGAACCGACGGTGTTGAGAAAAATAGTTGCCCTATCTTTTGCTGTTTTATTTTGCGGCACAGGTGCTGCTGTTGCAGACGGCCCTTTTATCACGGTCGCCTCGACAACCTCGACCCAGAATTCTGGCCTTTTTGATGATATTTTGCCCCGTTTCCAGAACGAGACGGGCATTGCTGTGCGCGTTGTTGCGGTTGGAACGGGGCAGGCCATTCGCCTCGCGACGAAAGGCGATGCAGACGTATTATTCGTCCATCATCGTCCTTCCGAAGAAAAATTCATATCGGAAGGATATGGCGTTAAACGCTATGATGTAATGTACAACGACTTCGTACTTGTGGGTCCCAAAGCCGATCCGGCTGGCGTCCGTGGTGATGTCGACGTTGTTTCTGCATTTAGGAAAATCGCGGGCACCAAATCTCCATTTGCTTCGCGGGGTGATGACAGCGGAACCAATAAAAAGGAACTCGGCCTCTGGAAAGCAAGCGGTATCGATGTCATAGGTGTGTCTGGAAACTGGTATCGGGAAACCGGTTCCGGCATGGGCGCGACGCTCAATGTTGCTAGCGGCATGGGTGCTTATGCGCTGACCGACCGGGGTACTTGGTTGAGTTTTAAGAACAAGAAAGACCTGGACCTTCTGGCCCACGGTGACAAGCGGTTGTTCAACCCCTATGGCGTGATACTGATCAACCCCGCCAAACATTCACATGTTAAAGCGGGGGAAGGGCAAGCCTTCATTGATTGGCTTGTGTCCGAAAAAGGCCAAGCTGCGATCACCGCTTATAAGGTCGGCGGCAAACAGTTGTTTTTCGCCAACGCCAAAAAAATGAACGGCAGTTAACTTCTGGTGTGCCAGAACTGATTAGCGCCAACGGTCACAACGCCTGTGCGATGTGTATCCTAGATTTCGGCGATGACTTGCCCGCCATCGTCATTTTTTTGGAGGTTACTGAACGTCTTCCGCTTTCGCCGGCTTACCATCCAAAAACCAGCGAGTTCTTCCATCCGCAAACTCGACTGCCGGCCCATCCTTTCTGTGGCGTTTGCCGTTCAGAAACCATTGCTTTGTCCCATCCGCAGAAATAACTGCGGGACCGTCTTCGCGGTGATGCTGATCATGGATATACCAATGTTTTGATCCATCGACAAAATCAAGAGCCGGACCGTCAGTCCTGTGAAATTTACCATTGAGAAACCATTGCGTCGTCCCATCGGCCAGTTCGCGTGCCGGGCCGTCCTCTCTGTGGTGAAGGCCGCTCCTTAACCATTCTTTTGATCCGTCAGGTCGCTCAATGGCAGGACCATCTTCTCGATGCGGGACGCCATTTAGCAGCCACCGCTTGGTTCCATTGGTGTCTTCCACCACTTCGGGCTCGTCAGTCATGGATTATTCTTCCGTATATAGAGACACGCCGCCATAAAAGCAGTCTCTTGGTATTTGTTCAAACTCTCTGGAACCTCAAATTTATCTTTTTTATGGGCGGCCGCAATCCCTTGCCCGGATACGAACACCGTCTCAATGCTGTTGTTAAGCTGAAACAGGGTTTCGAGTTTAAAAGACACAGACCCACCTGCCATTTTTCCTTTCCGCGCCCGTTTTTTGATGACGAAGATATCAATGGCATTGTCTTTGACGAACGCATTGATGCCTTCATAGAACGCCCTGATCTCGCCGTTGTCTTCGTCATTGTCAATTGTGAGCTTTTTAGGGCTTGAATTGATGAGCGTGTTGGTGCCTTCGATGTTTTCAACAATCACCAAAATGGCTTCCGATGATTTGAGTTCAATTCCACATACTCTGGTCATATCGGGTCTTTCTAGGGTTTTGCATCGCCAGGGAGTGATGGACGGGTTTGGTGATTATGGAGGAAGTTTAAGAGGTTAGGGCATGGAAAGAAAAGCCAAGTGTTGCGAGCGCAGATAGCACCACGCCGTCCGTTTCTCGTCATGCCGATGTCGTGGCAAACTTTATAAATCGGTTGTTTTTAACAAAATCGAATTTATACTGATTTCCGTAACAAATTGAAAAATATAGATTTTTCGATAAATGCGGGTGTAGTTCAATGGTAGAACGAAAGCTTCCCAAGCTTTAGACGGGGGTCCGATTCCCCTCACCCGCTCCAATCTACATTCCACCAAGCCAATCAATAAACCGGGTTTTTAATCTTTCCGACACCGTGGCCCAGTCCCCCCGGGATGGTTGGCGAAAGACCTGCATGGTGGGGTACCATAAACAATAGTCGCCTTCATTTCCGCGTTGCCATTCGGATACGTGTGGCAATACCCCCCAAACGGGTCCTCCCAGCGCTGCTGCCATTATGGCCGTTGAGTTCACATTGGAGATGACAAGGTCCACGGCACAAACCTGAGCGGCAAAACTGTCGGCGTCTTTCAAGGGGTCGATTTCACCGTCATGGAGAATTTCAACGCCGGTTCGTGCAAATGCGGCATCAAGTTCTGCGCGATGATCCCCATATTGCAGAGATATAAACTGGACACCCGGTGTCTTTAGAAGAGAATCGAAAAGATCGAGAGGAACCGCGTTGACATGGGCGTTTTCACGGTTTGGGGATGACCAGCCAATACCGATCACTTTTATGTCTTGTTGTTTATGGTAGCGGGCATGGAGTTGTTGGGTGCGATCTTGATCTGCAACAAGAAATCCTTCGTGACCGCTGGCGTCATCAAAAGATGTCATGAGATGTTTCATCAAGCTGCCAGCAGGGCACTGAAAGTCGATATTGCTCTCCAGGGCTTCCGGTGGATGGGCGACATATGTTCCAGTTTTTGAGCCGGCCTCGGAAGGGGTAAGAGTTTTCGGGCGGGCAACGACGACGGCATCGGGAAAGGAGCGCTGGAAGATGTTAACCAAACGTGCGTCAATTTCAAAGATGCAGGTCGCACCTAACTGCAGGAGCTTAGGATAAAGTGAAGCGAACATAAGTTCATCGCCAAACCCTTGCTCTGCCCATACCAGGATGCGTTTGCCTTGCAAGTCTGACCCGTCCCAGACGGGCTGCGGAAAGTGGCGCCATCGGAACATTGGCAAATCCTGGAACTTCCACCGCCATTCATAAAGTTCCCAGCCACGTTTGAAGTTGCCGTCCAGGAGTTCGGCAAGGGACAGGTTCCAGTGAGCGGCAACATTTTCAGGGTCAAGCAAAGTCGCGGTGTCCAAGGAAGCTACCGCGTCTGAAAAAGCACCCTTTTGCATCAAAACATCGGCATAATTGACGTGGGCATAAATGTGATCGGGCTGCAGTTGAAGGGTGCGTTTATAGCAGTTTTCTGCTTCATCCAATTGACCTGAATTTTTATAGGCGTTGCCGAGATTATTCAAAATGCCGGGCGAGTTGGGACTGAGTTCATGGGCCTTTAAGTAAATGCTTATGGCATCTTCCATCTGGTTCAGCGCATAATATGTTTTCCCCAAAGCAAAGAGTGCCTCTTTGTTTTCAGGCTCATGCGTCAGCACTTTGCGAAAACAGTCAACAGCTTCGTCGAGATGTCTGAGCTCGAAAAGGGTGTTTCCCAGACGGATTTGGAGATCCGACTGCTCCGGGTTAATTGTCAGAGCGTTGCGAAAGCAAACGATGGCTGCGTCGTACAAGTTCGCCGTGTAAAAGATATTGGCCAGGTGGATGTGGGCCTTCAAATGGTTAGGTTGGATCTCCAAGGCTTTTTGATAGTAAGCGACGGCTTCGTCGCGCCTTTCCATCGTCTCGAGCAAGAGGGCAAGGTCGTAATGCACATCTGCCGAGCCCTGATAGAGGTTCAGCGCTTTCTTGTATTGTGTAACGGCCTCATCTTTTCGTCCAAGTGCTTTTAGAACGATACATAGATTTACATGGGCAGTATAATAGGTGGGATTAATTTCAATGGCTTGTTTAATCAAATGAGCAGCCGTCTCATTATCGCCTTTCTGATGCGCTATTAAACCGCAGAGTTGCAATAGGATCGGATGGTTTGGTTCACGCTGGAGAAGGTCGCGGTAGATAGTCTCCGCCTCAGATAGATTGCCGGCGGCCTGCAATTGAACGCCCCGGTCGATCTCTTCCTGCATAATCGGGGTGCCCATTTAATTTGGAATCTCCGCAGTCTTGAACATGGTGAAAACCATAGCGGTTTCATCGCCCGAATGACAACTTGCGAATACATCGCCATGAGCGAGGGTGACGCGGCTGGGCTTGGCTCTCATCATCGGCTCTATCTTTGCCTGCCTGACAAGCATGCGTGTGGCGGCACAGCCGCCACCGCGCATTCTCGTTACTGCTGGCGCATAGAGCCTTGTGGGGGCGCATTGGCCGAAAAGATTTGTTTATCCGGTATGTGCGTGGGGCGGGTGCCGCCGTTGTTTTATAAGCTTAGTGAAAAATCAATTTTCGCTGCGAATCCATCCTCGGAGATGCGCACGATCTGACAAGGCATGCGCGTTTCATCACCAAAGTAAACAAAAAGGGTTTCACCGATTTCAACGGGAGTATCGCTAGGGCGCGTATCCTCTGGGTAAGTGACGGCGAGCCCACCAACGGATATATCATAAAGGGTGCCGCCCCGGTAAGGGATGCCTTCATTCACACTTACGGATGTCGTTGTGCGGCGTCTAACGTGCTGTCTAAATTCACTGCTTTTCATGATGGCTATCCTCTTGGTAAAGCGAAGCTCTGGGTTCCGCAGGTCAATTGATCGTATCTAGGAACAGATAAACGCAATTAACATGCCAAAAGAGCATGCGTTTAAGGCCCGGTAAATTGGGAGTTTTTGAGCGCAACCCTGAAGTAATATGATCGGGTGTCTGCGACGGAAACCAAGGGATTTCAGTTTATAATAACGATTTGGCGGGTTGAATTCAGGCGAAGGCGCATTGGCCAGGGAAGACAATGGGGGGCTTCTCAACAATCAATGCGCGGATAACGCGTCTCATATTGAGAACCACGTGTTCCTTTCTCATTGTGCAAGAGTTCGCGTCCTGTAAGGATCGATCCGTAAAAAACAGGTGCGTGGTATCTAGCGATTATTCCAGGCTGTGCGAACTTGATCTGACAGTGACATGGGATCGAAGGGCTTGGGGATCACTTCCAGCGCCCCAAGTTCCTTGTAGCGTTGAATTTCTGTCGGCAAGACTTTCGCCGTTAAGAACACTGCGGGCGTATGCTCTAATGATTTGATTTTCCGAAGAGCGGCAAGAGTAGCCGGCCCGTCCATACCCGGCATCATGACGTCAAGCAGGATAATGTCCGGCCCGAAGTCCGGTCCATTTTCAATGGCTTCAGGACCAGAGCTGCAAACCAGAACCTCAAAACCGCCAACATGCTCTAACGCCAGTTTAGCAACTTTCTGAATGTCCGGCTCGTCTTCCACATACAGTATTTTTTTCACGTCTTCCATGTGAACTCCTCTTGCGGAGAAACTTAGGAGTATACGAAAGATGCGACAAGTAAAATAAGGATGAAACTATTGCCACCATATGAACGGGTGTTTCAATTTATATCAGCCGGAAGTGGAATCTTCGTCCTGGCGCGGGTCAAGTTCACTGATAATGGGCGATGTGCGTGTCATCGGCCTGAAGTCGACTTGGTCTTCGACGGAGACAGTTGCCGGGCGTTGCATCATGCGTACAATAATGAACCCGGCCAGGACAACCGCAACAGCGCTGCAGAAAATAAACAAGCCAGGGCCGCCCAGAACAGCCATAAATTGCGAGGCGGCGATCGGTCCCATAGCGGCCCCTAAACCAAAAGCGATGAGCAGGCCAGCGCTTACAGGAATGATCTCTTCGGGTTTGGTATAGTCGTTGGTATAGGCGACACATATCGGGTAAAGGGCAAACGAGACGCCGCCGAAAATACTGCCCAGGATCAACAGGGCAGGGCCGTCAATGGCCGTCTTATCCATGATCAAGATGCAGGTAACCAGCGTTCCGATCGCAATTGCCAAGACAACAAATCGACGGTCAACGACGTCCGAGAGTTTCCCGAGAGGCCATTGCAAACAAAGCCCGCCAACGATGACGGCTCCCATAAATTGGGTGGTTTCGGAAACGCTTAAGTTACCTGACTGAGCAAACGACGGCCCCATCCCATAAAATGCACCTAGCAGAGCACCCGACGCCAGGCATCCGATCATGCCGGTTGGTGATATTTCATAGAGCTGGCGAAAATTGAGTTGAACGGCCTCCGGTAACTCCGGGGGCGCGACACGCGACAGCGCGACAGGCACAATCGAGAGCGAGACCAGCGCCGACGTGAGCAAATACAAAGCGAAGCCCGTCGGGTCGGGAATATTCAAGATGAATTGTGCAGCACCTTGAAACAGATAGACGGTCACTTGATAAAGGGCGAAAACTTGTCCTCTGATGTCGTTGGTCGATTTTTCGTTAAGCCAGCTTTCCGTGCACATAAACATGCCGACGATGCAAAACCCCTGGATAAACCGCAAGATTCCCCAAAACCAGGGGTCAACATAGAATGGATGGGCCAACGCGGCGACAGACAAAAGCGAACCCAATGCCGTAAAAGCGCGAATGTGGCCGATTGTTGAGATCAGCTTATGAGCATAAAGCGGGCCGACGACCAAGCCAAAGAAGTAAGCAGACATCACAAAACCGGTGGTTTGAGCGGAAAACCCGGCATCACCCATCCGTAAACCCAACAGCGTGGTTAACGCGGCGCTACCGAGCATTAAAAATGACATTCCTCCCAGAAGGGAGCTTACCGCTGTCAGGGTCTGAAGCATTGCGTGTCTCCAAGGGTGCCGTGAAAAGCCTGCCCCGATGAACATTAAAACCGCGCCCGTTTAGGCCTCTTTGAAGTCGGGCGCAATAGCTATTTTTACGGTTGGTCTTTTCAGTCACAGAGGCTGTGGCTAGCGACCTCTTGCAATCTATGAGTGGCGGCGTAGGGTAACGATATCTTGGGTCTTTGAAGGAACTGTCTAATGTCGGCAAGCGGCTCTCGGAAAGTTGTGATCGCAGCTTTGGTTGGCAACGGATTGATTGCGGTTACGAAATTTGCTGCGGCCTTCTATACGGGCAGTTCGGCGATGTTCAGTGAAGCCGTTCATTCAGTGGTCGATACCTCCAATCAGGCGTTAATACTCTACGGAATGGGCCGGTCTAACAGGCCCGCCGACGCCGCCCATCCGTTTGGCTATAGCATGGAGCTCTATTTCTGGACGTTTATGGTTGCGGTGCTCCTGTTTGCTGTTGGTGCCGGGGTGTCACTTTATGAAGGCGTCGCCAAGGTTCTGGATCCGCACCCCGTCAACAATGTCCATGTGACTTATATTGTTTTGGGTCTGGCATTTCTGTTTGAAGCAGTTGCCTGGTATATGGCCTACAAAGAGTTCAATTCGCGCCGTGGCCGATTGGGGCACTTCGCCGCGTTGCGTGAAAGTAAAGACCCTGCTGTATTTACGGTCTTGCTCGAAGATTCAGCGGCGACCGTTGGGCTGGTTGTTGCGTTCATCGGCATCGCTTGCGGGCAGGCATTTGACATGCCAATTCTGGACGGCGTTGCGTCTGTGGTAATCGGTTTGATCTTGGCCAGCGTTTCCGTTTTTCTGGCTATTGAGTGCAAAAGCCTGCTGGTTGGTGAGAGCGCGACAAGCTCGGTCGTTAGAGGTATTAAGGCGATTGCGGCGTCACGGCATGGGATTTTAGGGGTCAATGAACTCCTGACCATGCACCTAGGCCCCCGCGATATTCTGGTTAACATTAGTGTCGATTTTGTCGATGGATTGTCTTCGAGTGAGGTTGAGGCCGAGATTTCGAAGATGGAGGTTGAGATCAAGGAGGCATACCCGCAGGTGAAACGCATCTTTATTGAGGTGCAGAGTCTGGCAGGGCATCACGCTTCCGTGACAACAGCACCGGAAACTTGAACCGGCGATAGCGTCGGCTTATCTGATAAGTCTTGAATATTATACCTTTAATTGTCAGGAGACCTTATGACTGGACCTACCCCATTGATCCCGCGCCAAGCTGTTCCATCTTTAGAAGTTGATTTAGTCGGTGGCGGGACCTGGAACCTTTCAGAACAGACGTCAGAAAATTTCACCATGGTCGTATTTTACAGAGGTCTGCACTGTCCGCTTTGTGGCAATTATATGCGTGATCTGCAGCGTAAGCTGGAGGAATTTGCGGGCTTGGGTGTCGGCGTTATTGCCATCAGTTCAGATACAAAGGAACGCGCGGAACAAGCCGTCGCAGATTGGAAAGTTTCTGACATTCCCTTTGGCTATGGCCTTGATTTGGATAAGGCTCGTGAATGGGGGCTCTATATCTCGACCGGCCGGGGTAAAACGTCGGTTGGCATTGAAGAGCCTGCTTTGTTTTCCGAGCCTGCTTTATACCTGATCCGACCAAACGGCGAATTGTATTTCGGCACTGTCCAGACCATGCCATTTGCGCGTCCGAACTTTGGCGATATCGTTAATGCGGCCAAGTTTGTGATTGAAAAGGATTATCCAGGTCGAGGAGAGGTTCTCGATCATCACAACCCTTAACAAGTTGATGTGTCAGAAAAGCCGGTCCTGAGTTTCGGGACTGGCTTTTTTGATGGGTAAAATGACCTCCTTCAGAATTTATCGGTTGTCAGGTGCTGATGGCAGGTTCTATCGTTTCGTGCTGAATAAATTTGCAAAGAGGTTTGAGGCTATGGCTAAAGACTACGACGGCCTGAACGACAAGATTACAGACTTCATTGCACGTCAAAGGATGTTTTTCACGGCCACCGCCGCGGCATCGAGCCGGATAAATATGTCGCCACGCAGCACGGAATGTTTGCGCGTCATCGCACCGAATACGGTCATTTATCTGGATCGCACAGGTAGTGGAAACGAAACCGCGGCCCATCTCCGGGCTGATGGCCGGATGACGATCATGTTTTGCGCGATGGAAGGGGCCCCGCAAATAGTGCGCCTCTATGGGCGTGGGACGATCGTCCACCGTGATAGCAACGTCTACGAAGCTCTGTTGGATACCTGGTATGATGGCGATGCGCCCGAGGGAGCCCGACAAATTGTCCGGCTGGATTTTGATCTGGTAAAAACGTCATGCGGATTTGGCGTCCCTGTTTTTGAATATGTTGAAGAGCGCGATACCCTGGAGAAGTGGGCCAACAAGAAAGGCCCAGAGGGCGTCGCTGACTATTGGCGAGACGAAAACCAAACCAGCATTGACGGCCTGCCAACCGGTATTTTTGAACCCTAAACTTGTGTCCGTTGTTTGAGTATCACACCAGTGACCATGTACGTAGCGAGGAAAATGAATGCCAAATTCTCTTAGTCCTTCCCAAACCGAAGCCTACAAGAAGGATGGGTTTCTATTTCCCATTGATGTTCTCTCACCCGCCGAAACAGAACAGTATCGCAAACGCTTTGAGGCCTACGAAGTCCAGAACGATGGCTGGTATGAGCTGTCGAAGGGACAAAAACTCTATTTGCTGCAAACGTGGGTCGCCGAATTGGCCAGCCATAAAAATGTCCTGGATGCCGTCGAAGGCGTTCTGGGCCCCAATCTGATGGTTTGGGGATCAAGCCTGTTTATCAAAGACCCGGGCGAAGGAACCTATGTATCCTGGCATCAGGATTCGACGTATTGGGGATTATCAAAACCGGACGTGACAACGGCATGGATCGCCCTGTCGCCGGCAACCGTAGCTTCGGGCTGTATGAAAATGATGCCGGGGACACACAAATGGCAACAAATCCCGCATGTGGATTCATTACATGAAAAAAACCTGCTGACCCGGGGCCAGGAAATCGCGGTTGAGGTAAACGAGGAAGAGGGTGTTATGACGGAGCTTCAGCCCGGCCAAATGTCCTTGCACGACGTCCGCACGGTTCATGCTTCTGACCCCAATCACTCAACGGATCGCCGCATCGGGGTCGCCATTCGCTACATCGCACCCCACGTCAGTCAGGTGGAGGCAGAAAATGATAGTGCCTGGTTGGTCCGCGGTGCGGATACCCATGGCAACTTTATTCATGAAACACCGCCGAAGCAGGACATGGATGCAGATGCCATCGCCGAGCACGCGCGCATTCTGAAGCTACGGCAAGGTGTTCTCTATAAAGGGGTTCAGGGGAAGCCTGCGCACGATGATCCGGGTGCGCTCTAAAAGGCCTGCGCAGCCATTTCAATGGGGCCTTCCGCCCGGCTGTGAACAAATTGATCGACATAGGGATTGTTTGACGTTTCAACGTCTTTGGTCAATCCATCCCAGATGATTTTGCCTTCATTGATCATGGCAACGCGGTTCGAAATCACCTTCAGGCTCGACATATCTGACGTGATGGAAACAACCGTCGCGCCCAGATCATCAACAATCTGCAATATCAGCTGATTAATGATATTGGTCATTATCGGGTCAAGGCCGGCCGTTGGTTCATCAAGAAACAATATGGTCGGATCGGTTGCAATTGCCCGAGCCAGACCCACCCGTTTTTGCATGCCGCCGGACAGTTCGTTCGGATAAAGGTCAGCGTTCTGGGGGTCCAGACCGACAGCCGCCAGCTTATCGATGGCGCGCTCGCGCGCTTCTTTAGGGGGGACACCGGATTGCAATAATTGAAAGGCGACGTTTTCCCAGGTCAGCATCGAATCAAACAGACCTGATTTCTGAAAGGTCATGCCAAACTGGTTGAGAAATGAGGTGCGTTCATTATCTGTAAAAGTTTTGATATCTCTGCCGTTGACCCGGATGATACCCGTGTCGTGCGGTATCAGGCTCATGATGCATTTGAGCAGCAAGGTTTTCCCAGAACCGGAACTGCCAATAAGTACCAGCGAATCGCCTTTGTTCACCTGTAGATTAACACCATCCAGCGCACGTACTGCGGCAAACGACTTGCTGACGTTCTCAACTGAGATAAGGGCAGAGTTATCATTCATAATTCCATAAATATCCCTCATGCGAACGGCTTCGTCCAGCGCAGTCTTTGCCTTTTCAGTGAAGCTGGTTAATCTTTCGGTATGGACATACGCCATCTCAAAACTCTGATCGCAATTGCGGAGCATCGAAGCTTTGCAGCCGCGGCTGATGCAATCGGATTGACACAGTCGGCGGTCAGTCTTCATGTCAAAGCTTTGGAAGATTTACTTCAAAGACAATTGTTTGACCGTTCCACGCGACCCGCTTTGATGAATGCCAACGGCAAGGCGCTTGTTGAAAAGGCGCGGGAGATTGTGCGGTTAAGTGACGGGCTGACGATGACAATGGATAACGATGACATCGCAGGCCATCTGGAACTGGGTGCAGTGCCAACCGCCCTGACGGGGGTGTTGGCGGCTGCATTGGTGAGCCTCAATCGATCACAGCCCAAATTAATGATCCGGGTGACAAGCGGTTTGTCTGCGGAACTGGCAGAAGGCGTGCGCAAGGGGAAGCTGGATGTCGCTGTTGTTAGCGAGCCGACTGACTTGAATGCCGGGTTGAGTTGGCATGCCTGCGGAACAGAGCCTCTGATGGTAATTGCGCCTAAGGGAACGAGGGGTAAATCAGATAAAGACTTGTTAGAGGCGCTTCCGTTTATCCGCTTCAAACGATTTGCCTGGGCAGGGCGTCTTATTGATGAACATATTCGGGAACGTGGTATCAAGACGGAACCGGGTATGGAAATCGATAGTTTGGAGGCTGTCTCGATTATGGTTGCCAGTGGGTTGGGTGTGTCCGTCGTGCCGAGACGGCCGATCAAGGAACCGTTTCCAGCGGGTGTAAGAGTTGTGGCTTTTGGAGAACCCCCGGTGCAACGAACCATCGGCTTGGTCGAAAGAACCCAAAATCAAAAAACCAAACTGGTGCATTTGCTCTACGAAGAAATGCTGCGGCAATACACAGTTAATTGAGAATAAATCATGTTATTGTTTAGAATTATTCGTTTTTCTCATAAATAGTTCTGGCCTATGTTAGCCGAAGACCTGACCTGTTAATCGGCGTGAACCTGAAGGATATGATGATGTATGAACTGACGTCTGCGCAACGCGATATTCAGATGGCGGCACAACAACTGGCGCAAGATAAAATTGCGCCGCGTGCCGCTGATGTTGATAAAACTGAGGCGTACCCATGGAACAACGTTGATGACCTGAAGAGCGCCGGGTTTATGGGAATGACACTACCGACCAAATATGGCGGGCGGGGCGCCAGTTTTTTGGACGCGGTTCTGGTGATTGAACAGATGGCCAAGGTTTGCGGTGTTACGGGACGCATTGCCGTCGAGGCAAATATGGGTGCGGTCAGTGCGATCATGCAATATGGATCTGAAGCGCAAAAAAAACGCGCGGCAGATTTGGTATTAGCGGGGGATAAACCGGCAATCTGTATCACCGAGCCCGACGCCGGAAGTGCCGCGACAGATATGACCACGCGGGCTGATAAAAAAGGCAATACCTATGTATTAAACGGCAAGAAACACTGGATTACGGGCGGTGGGGTGTCGAAGCTCCATTTGATTTTCGCGCGCGTATTTGACGACGGACTTGAGCAGGGGATCGCAGGGTTTATAGCTGTCCGCGGCGAGGACGAGGGTTTGAATATTGGCCGTCGCGAGCCGACCATGGGCCTGCGGGGCATTCCGGAAACAGAGGTTATGTTTGATGACCTGGTGATCAATGAGGATATGGTGGTGATCCCACCCAGCGGTATCCGCCGTGGATTTGCCGGTTTGATGAACGCTTACAATGCGCAACGCGTTGGAGCTGCGACAGTCGCTCTGGGCATAGCTGAAGGGGCCTATGACCACGCATTGGACTACGTGCAGCGCCGCGAACAGTTTGGCCGTCCTATCTGCGAATTTCAGGGGTTGCAATGGATGCTTGCTGATATGACGACGCAGGCGACAGCCGCACAAACAATGGTCTATCGGGCCGCGGCCAGTGCTGATCTGGAGGGTAGTGAGTTCCCCGACATGCTGCTCGCTGCACAGGCAAAAGTTTTGTCATCTGAGATGGCAATTAAGGTTACGAATGACGCTCTTCAGATGTACGGTGCCATGGGGTATTCAAGGAATTTGCCATTGGAGCGTATGTGTCGAGACGCGCGGATGTTTACCATAGGCGGAGGCACAGCTCAGGTATTACGTAACCTGATCGCCAGTAAAATCCTGAACCGTAAATTACCGCAAACCCGCGACGGATATTTGAATATGCCAAAAGGAACGACGAATGCCTAGCACTGCTGACTTAATTGCAACGCGCCTATATGATGCCGGATGCCGGCATGCTTTTGGAATACCGGGCGGAGAAGTCCTCGCCTTAATGGATGGTTTAAAGCGTGCAGCTATCGAGTTCGTTCTCGTGAAGCACGAAAACCCTGGCGGTTTCATGGCAGAAGGCACCCATCATTTCACGAAGGCACCTTGTATTCTTGTGGCAACTGTTGGCCCAGGTGTTGCCAATGCCGTTAATGCCATTGTGAATGCTTATCAGGATCAGGTTCCGCTGATCTATTTGACCGGCACCTATGATGCGAAAACAGTGCAAACGTATACTCATCAAATTTTTGACCATTGTGAACTTCTGAAATCGGTTACGAAAGCCAGCTTTACGATGGTGGATGGTGCGGTTGATGTCATCATTGATAAGGCGGTTTCGATTGCCATGGACGGCAAGCCGGGGCCCGTTCACATTGATGTTCCCATCACCGTTGCAACGGCAGATCAGCCAGCGTCGTCATTGCGACGCGCCATACCATCGATTTCTGGTCCGGTCGCGGGTGCAGATCTGGACGCGGCCAAGGATCTTCTGGCGGCGGCGGCGCGACCACTAATGATCGCGGGTGTTGAAGTTTTGCAACAAGGATGTGAACAGGTCGTCGCTGATTTTTGTATCACCCATAACGTGCCCTTGTTGACCACTTATAAAGCGAAGGGTGTGTTGCCTGAAGACCATGCTCTTTCAATTGCTGGTGTTGGGCTGTCGCCGAAGGCTGATAAGATTATCCAGCCGCTGGTTGCGGACAGCGATTTGCTGATTTTGGCTGGCTATGATCCGATTGAAATGCGTTCGAGTTGGGTTAACTTGTGGGGCCCCGATAAAAAGGTAATTGAGTTTTCACAAACGGCAAACACCCACTATGTCCATCAGGCGCAATTGAATTTTGTTGGGAATATAGGCGCCGGCTTAACAGCCCTTGGCAGCGACCAGGTGACACACGATGTTTGGTCTGGAGGGGAACCTCAACAGATCAGATCTGCCCATAAAAAGGCGTTTGCTGGAGATGGCCAATGGAATGCAGAGGCGGTCGTCGCCGCAGCACGCCGCGCCTTGCCAAGACATACTGTGGCGGCCGTTGATACTGGTGCGCACCGTATTTTGGTCAGTCAGGCTTGGGAATGTTACGAGCCACGCGGGTTGATGCAGTCAACCGGGCTTTGCACGATGGGTGTTGCCCTGCCGCTCGCGATGGGACGCAAACTGGCGGAGCCGGGACGACCCGTTGTCGCCTTTAGTGGTGATGCGGGGCTTGAAATGATCCTTGGTGAACTGGCGACAGCGCGCGACCTTAAATTGGCTGTTCCAGTGGTTGTCTTTGTCGATCAATCTCTCGCCCTTATCGAGTTGAAGCAGCGCGATTCCAATTATGAAAACCTTGGCGTTGATTTCGGTGGTACTGATTTTGTGGCTGTTGCGGAAGCGATGGGCGGTGTTGGTGTTCTTGCCAGCGATGAAGCAACGCTTGAACAAGCACTTGCTGCGGCGCAGGAGCGTGAGACCTTTACGGTGATTGCCTGCCCGATTGGTCGCAAAGCTTATGATGAAAGTATCTAGGTCTTAATCGAATAGGGCGTCAATATCTGCCTGACTGAACTCGGTATCACCGATTTGGGGGCCGGCAAGCTCGATGCCATCATCATCTTTATGAAAGGCTTTGGCTTCCACGGTCATATTTTGCAGGGCTTCTTTACCAACAACGGTCACAATCGAATTCAACGTTGTTTCAAGGGTGGTGATCGCATCGATGATTTTGGTCAGGCGTTGACCCGTAATATCGTGAAATGTGCAGGCTTCCAAGATCCGATTTACGTTATCATTAATGACATCAAAATTAGGGCGAGCGCCCTTGAATTTGATTTCTGATATCAGCCGGTCATTGACTTCCTGAATGCCTTCTGTGGCTTCCATGATTTCATCAGTTGCTGCACTGGTTTCATCGGAAATGGCGGCCAGTTGGTCGGCAACGGAACCAAGCAAGTCATTTTCAGCAGAAGGGTGTTTAATAGAAGCCAATTCATTTTTGATTCGATGAAAGCTATTAAAAAGAATGACGATCTCTTTCTTCAAGGCCTCAAGCTGTGGTTCTTTCAGTGAATCAAGCTGCGGCTCACTCAGCACGTCTGGCTTCGGGTCTTTTTCGATAATAACCTCCATCTCTATATTGATATTTTCGCAAAAGAACCAAATTATAACAACGTATTTAATAATCTAATTATAAACCCCTATGAACGAGGTCAAATCGAAAATGGATAAGGTTCGTAAATCTGAAGCCGAATGGCAGGAGCAACTCTCTGCTGAAGCTTATTATGTGACGCGTAAACACGGGACAGAACATGCGTTTTCGGGGAAGTACGACCAATGTAAAGATGAAGGCGTTTATCAGTGCATATGTTGTGGTAACCCGCTTTTTTCATCAAAAGCCAAGTACGATTCTCGTACTGGCTGGCCAAGTTTTTTCGAGCCCATTTCTGAAGATGCGGTTGCAGAAAAAGAAGATAACAGCTTCTTTTCACGCCGTGTGGAAACGATTTGTGCAAAATGTGACGCGCACCTGGGACATGTGTTTACAGATGGTCCGCGACCCACTGGGTTGCGCTATTGCATGAATTCTGTGGCGCTCAACTTAGTAAAGCCGGAGGATGCCGCGGAGGAATAGGCCGTGCATTTTATGAATGAGGCAGGCCGCAATCTACACATAGATAAAAAGCATTATTGGTTATTGCCGGATGCCGTCGTAGACATGCTTTCGAAGGTCCGTTCGAATAGGCATGTCAGCCGCGGGCGTCAATTGGCTCATGAACAGGACGATCATGTCTTCGATCGGGTCAATCCAAAAATAGGTATTTGCGACGCCACCCCATCCATAGTCGCCGGTCGAACACCCGACAGAGGCTTTGTTCGCGTCAACGATCACTGAGACCCCGTACCCGTAACCAATACCGCTCATATCCATCTTGCCATGGACCGGGCAGCCCATTGCGGGCAAATCACCCTGCAGTTGGTTTTGAGTCATGAGTTGGACTGAAGTCTCCTTGAGGATTTGTATAGACCCTAAAGAGCCGTTTCCAAGCAGCATCTGTGTAAACCGCAGATAGTCCTGACTGGTCGATACCAGACCGCCTCCACCTGAGAACAGTGTTCCCTGGCGCAAATACCGATCTGCCGACTCGTCACTACAATCTTCTAACGCACCAGAGCCGTTGTAACAGAAGTTCGACACAAACCGGCTTCGTTTGTTCTCTGGAACGTGGAAGCCGGTATCCGACATTTCCAATGGCGCAAAGATATGCTCCGTCAGGAAGCGATCAAGCGATTGACCAGAAGCCACTTCAATAACCCGACCCAGAATATCGTCTGCGACGCTATAAACCCATCGGGTTCCCGGTTGGTAATAGAGATTACATTCGCCGATTCTCGACGAGAAATCCGCCAAATCGCCGTAAGCATCAGCGAAGTTGATGCCTTTTTCCCTATAGGATGTGCTGACGGGTGGGTGACCTGTGCCGCCATATGTGAGGCCGGCGGTGTGGCTCATTAAATCGTGTAAGGTGATCTCTCGGTTTGCTGCAACACTTCCGGCATTTGGGTCCTGCGGGTCCACAATGACTGTCGGGTTCGCAAAACTGGGGATATATTTGGAAACCGGGTCAGATAAGTTAAGTGCCTTTGTTTCATTGAGCATTAAGACGGCAACACTGACAATCGGTTTTGTCATTGAATAGATGCGGAAAATGGCGTTCTCGACCAGAGGTTTCGTTTGCTCAAGGTCCATATGTCCGTACTGGCTGTAATAAGTGCTTTTGCCTTGTTGTAAAATACTGATTTCGGTATTTGCCAGGCGGCGAGACAGAACAAGGTCATGTGCCCAGCGATCTAACGCAGAAAATTTTGACATCTATATATTTACTCAGCAGCTACGGGTTCGGGCCGCTTCAGAATAAAAGCGGCAGAGACCATAAAGATAGCAACAACAGCCAGTGTTTGGAACAAGGTTGTAAACCCGTCGGCCCATTGATGCATTCCAGAAATCATTGGGATCGCCATTGCGCCAACACTTAGATTTAACAAGTACTTTACCGAAAATACGCGTCCCCGATGAGAGTCAGGGACATATCGCGTGAGGACCGTGTCGATGATTGGAATCTGGCCGAAAACACAGGCCATAAGGAACAGTGAGGCGATAAAAAGAAGTGGCCCTTCGGCGAAGGACAGGAGGGGTAAGGCAATAACCTGACTGCCAAGAATTGCAATGAGTAGTCGTTTTGCAGAGAATTTTTCCACAGCAACACCGGCAGCAACCTGAGCAAATGATGCAATGGCATAAACCAATGAAGCCAGCGCAGCAAAGCCTATGGTGTCGGCCAGACCCGCGCCAATACGTTCCTCAAAGAGTTTTGGCAGTGCAACCGTTGCTGCACTAAAGATCAATCCGGCAATCAGGGTAATAATCCCGAGTGCCAAAAGGACACGTCGCCATCCCGCTTGAAAGTCTCCCTGATCGGATGTCGCTTTTTTAAGCTTTGGGCCGACGGGTTTGTCAACAGGGACAAATTTCCAAAAAATCAAACCCAGGATAATGCATACCAACCCCGGGCCAAAAAATGCCGCTTTCCAACCATAGGCGATGACCAGTGCGCCAACGATTAATGGTGCTGCAGCAACCCCCATATTTCCCCATACCCCGTTGATGCCGATTCTCGTGCCAGGCTTATCAATACCCTGAACAAGCATGGGAATGCCGACTGGATGGTAAATGGATGCAAAGAAGCCGATCGCGGTCAGACCGATGGTCAATTCTATAAGGTTGCTGCTAAACGCAGTGAGCAGCGTTGAAAACCCGATACCAATAAAAAACAGCGATATAAATCCGTGCCGACCATATCGATCTCCAAGCCAGCCAAAGGGCAGAGACATTGCGCCGTAAAGGACGAATCCTGGAGTCGCAATCGCAATCATTTTTCCATAGGAAAGACCGTATTCTTCGCCCATGGAAATGACCGCCGTGGCATAGATCAGGATCAGCATATGATCGAAAAAGTGACCTAAATTCAAAAACAGTGTGCGAAGCCGGTCAGTGTTCATCTTCAGTAATCCGAAAGTTTGAGCAGTCCACCAAGATACAGTGCCCGACAGCTCTGTGCAAATGGACATCTGCTTCAAGACTTGAATATTTGCCGAAATCTGACACATAAGGTAAATCAATGTGCTTTCTGACACAGCTGTATCCGCTCCAACAAAGGACTTACTCTTGGCACGTTCTTCGCTACCAGACCGGCCAAAAGGCCGCGATTTGCGGACCTTAAAACGGGCGTGGGCGTTCTTGAGGCCTTATCGTCTGCGCGTGATCGGGGCGGCGTTTGCCTTAACCATCACGGCGGCGGCAACGTTGGGGCTAGGGCAAGGCCTGAAGGAATTGGTCGACAATGGCTTTTCTGGCGGGAATGCCGAAGCCTTAAACAAGGCTTTGTTTTTCCTCGTCAGCCTATCCGTGATCATGGCATTTGGAACCTTTGCTCGGTTTTATCTGGTGTCATGGCTCGGTGAGCGGGTCGTTGCTGATTTACGTAAAGCCGTATTTGATCGCGTGCTTTCCCTGCATCCCGGTTTCTTTGAAGTCACTAAAACCGGTGAAATTCTGTCGCGCCTAACAACGGACACGACCTTGTTGCAATCGGTGATTGGTTCATCGGCGTCAATGGCGCTTCGCAATGCCCTAAATTTTGTTGGCGGCCTTGTGATGCTTTTTGTTACCAATGCAAAATTGGCGGGTCTTGTGCTCCTGGTCGTTCCGCTTGTTGTCGTTCCGATTCTCGTTTTTGGGCGGCGGGTCCGCAAATTATCGCGGGCCAGTCAAGACCGGGTCGCTGATGTGGGTTCTTTTGCCGAAGAATCCTTCAATGCCATCCGAACCGTTCAAGCCTTTACCCATGAAGCCGAGGACCGTCGTCGGTTTGGTGACGAGGTGACGAACGCTTTTGAGACAGCGATCCATCGTATACGTGCACGTGGCATGTTGTCAGCTGTTGTCATTCTACTCGTTTTCAATGCTGTCGCCGTTATTCTGTGGATCGGTGGTCGTGGCGTGATGAGCGGCGAGATCAGTGGCGGCGAGCTGGCGGCATTTATCTTTTATGCGGCCACTGTTGCGTTTTCGGTGGGGATTATCAGTGAAGTTTTTGGTGAATTGCAGCGCGCTGCAGGCGCCACGGAACGCCTTGTTGAACTGCTCGAAGAAGAGCCTGAGATTGTCGCGCCGGAAACCCCTGTTAGATTACCAGTTCCAGCCGAAGGCCAAATCGCCTTTGAAAATGTTACCTTTCACTATCCATCACGACCGGACTTGCCCGCCTTGCGAGGGTTTTCACTGGATATTAAACCCGGAGAAACGGTGGCATTGGTCGGGCCTTCTGGTGCGGGAAAGACGACGGTCTTTCAGCTGTTGCTTCGTTTCTATGACCCCGAGCATGGCCGTGTTAAAATTGATGGTGTCGATGTGAGCAACGCGGATCCCTTAAATGTCCGAGAGCGCATTGCGATCGTTCCTCAGGATCCTGTGTTGTTTGGTGCCAATGGTTGGGAAAACATTCGTTTTGGGCGACCAGACGCCAGCGATGAAGACGTGCTGCGCGCGGCAAAAGCCGCCGCAGCTGCAGATTTTATTGAACAACTTCCAGATGGCTTCGCAACTTTCTTGGGAGAAAAAGGGGCCCGGCTTTCCGGGGGGCAACGCCAAAGGGTTTCAATTGCCAGAGCCGTTCTCAGAGACCCGGCAATTCTTCTTTTGGACGAAGCGACCTCTGCACTTGATGCGGAAAATGAACGATTGGTGCAGATGGCGCTGGAGACACTCATGGTTGGGCGGACCACGCTTATCATTGCCCATCGATTGGCGACCGTTTTAAATGCAGATCGGATCGCCGTCATGGATCAGGGGCAGATGGTCGCCATTGGAACCCATTCGGAGCTTCTGGAAACAAGCCCCTTGTATGCCCGTTTGGCGTCATTGCAATTTGGTCTGGAAAGCCGTTAATCTTCGGTCACGCAATCACGAGTATGCGTTGATGACTGCAATGGCAAACTTAAATTAGGATGCCGCTTGTTGTAAGCCGATGCGCTCACTTGCCCTCTGTGAACGGAGCGGTTAACGTTCGCTGCGACAATCATAAAAAGGTCACGTTTGCAGTTTGGAAGATGGGATGATTTTCAAAAAACCGGCATTAAAGCCGCGGAGCGATCATTCTACGGATCACCAGCAACAGGCAACTATTGCCAAGCTGCTTGTTGAAAAAAGTGCAGTACCGCTCATCGCCCCGCTTTTCGTTGCGGCATTGATGGTCTGGGTGTTTCGCCATGATGTCCCCCAAGCAGATTTGACCCTATGGGCGGGTGCGTTGGTGATCAGTTACGGATTGAGGTTTGCGCTTTTTTATAAGTCAACATCTTACCATTTCATCTGGTCGCTTCCCTTTCTACCTCTGTTCGGGGGGCTTGTATTCCTTTCTGGTGCAATTTGGGGAAGCGCTGGGTTTGTTTTCTTTACGCCAGATCAAATTCATCAACACGCCCTTCTAGCGTTTTGCTTGGGGGGCTTGGTCGCTGGAGCGGTCGTCAGCTACGCAAGTTGGCCTGCTGCATTTTTCGCTTTTGCCATTCCGGCTCTTCTCCCCCTATCCGCGCGTCTGATCGCACAGAACGAAGAACTACAGATTGCGATGGGGGTGATGTTGCTTTTGTTTGGTGTCAGCTTGGCCGTATTGGCGCGCAGAACAAACCGCTCCCTTTTACAGAGCATGGCTCTTCAATCGGCCCTTGGGAATAGTGAAGGTCGGTTCCAAGGTGTTTTCGAAACGAGCCCGGCGGGAATGTTGTTGTTAGAGCTTGATGGGCAAATCTTACTGGCAAACAGAGCCTTTGGCCAATTGCTCGGTTACCCTCCGGACGCGTTAAAAGGATTGAATTGGCGTGATATATCCCACCCGGAAGAAATTCAGGCGGTTGAGCAAATGGATCAGCGCATTGTTTCTGGCGAATTGCCGGACCTCCTTGTTCAAAAGCGTTATCTGCATCGCGACGGACACGAGATATGGGCTGATGTTGCGACCTGTTTGGTCCGAGACCAGAAGAACGGAAATGTCTGCCTGTTGGGACAGGTCTTCGATATTACAGCCCTGAAATCTGTTGAACGCATGAAGAATGAATTTGTTTCTACCGTAAGTCATGAATTGCGAACACCGCTGACATCCATTGAAGGCGCGCTGGGACTCGTGCTGGGCGGCGCCACGGGCGATCTATCAAAAGATACGCAGGAGATGGTGACCTTGGCCAGAAACAATAGTCGCCGTCTTATCAGTCTGGTAAACGACCTGCTGGACTTAGATCAATTGGAAACGAATGATCTTGCATATTCCTTTCAGTTGTTGGACCTCAATGATTTAGCCCGCGATACAATTGAACAAAATCGGGTGCTGGCCGAATCCGCCGGTGTGACGATCGCTTTTACGCCATTTGAACATAATTCACGCGTTGTCGGAGATCGCAATCGGCTGGCGCAGGTGCTGACCAATTTGATGTCCAATGCCATTAAATTTTCACCCAATGACGGAACAGTTCACATCACAGTTACGCGTCATAAAGCTGCTCTGCGGGTGAGTGTGACCGATGAAGGGTGTGGTGTTCCAGACAGTTTTAGGGAGACGATTTTCGAGCGTTTTACCCAGGCCGATGCGTCAGATACGCGGGCCAAGGGAGGGGCTGGTCTTGGTTTAAATATCTCTAAATCGATTATTGAAAAGCATGGTGGCGCGTTAGGCTTTCAATCATCGCCTGCCAAGGGGGCGCATTTTTATTATGACCTTTGCGAATGGACAGGAGCAGAAACGTTAGGTGCCGTCATTGAAAAAATTAAGGCGGGGGAGTTGCGACTTGGGCATTAATGAAAATGATGGGACGCTCGCCAGCGCGGACTGGTGATCATAGAAACAAACAGGGAGCTGTTAAGGTTTCTTCTGCCCTGACCAACCGTTTTCCAGATCCTGGAAATGTTCGTTTATCTGCTCTACGTCACGGCTGCGCCGTTCGGCTTCGCTAATGATTTCTTGCTTAAGTGTTTTATTCTCAAGTTTGAGTTCAACAATATCCTCTTTCAGGGACGCAATGGTGTGGTCATTGGCTGCCGCCAACTTAATCATTTCTGTTGCATGGTCTTTGATAAGCGAAGTCGCTTTTGCCATGGTTTTTTTAGAAACTTCGCTCGCTGCCCAGACTGCGGTCAGTGCGATTGCAAATGCAACAAAGGCGATAGCTACCGCTATATTCATGGTTCAGCTCCAACAACAGTCTATGTTTTATTTTGTTCCTTATTCTCTTTATTTCTCCGATCAGATCAACAGCAATCCTTGAATTTCTGATAATTCCCATAATTGTTTATGATGGTATGTAGATATGTGCATAAGGGCTTGTCCCATTGTATTTTTATGAAGAAAAGATCAGCTAAAACGACTGTTAAGGTTAGACAGATGAACGTCAATTTTATATTGTCTACAAAAATAGACTGCTGATTTAAAGTAGCAGAAACAGCTCTTGCCCGCGTGACGAAGTAACGTTTCTTCGCTCTTTTTGTGTTGCTGTGCTGTTAGGTTTTCGAAATGGCTTTCTCAATTGGACTTTCTATATTTGCCTTGGCTGTCGGTTTGACAGCTCTTTGGGCTGTGACCGAGATAACAAAGAAAGTCATGGGCCAAACCAAAGAACAGCTTGATCTTCAGAAAATCGAAATGCAACGCGTGATTAAAAGTTTTGATGAAGCGCTTGTATTGGTTCGGCGAGAAATCAATATACTGGCAGATGAGAACGTCGATTTACGACGTGAACTTCGGACCGAATGGAAAGCCCAAAGTGAAGAATTGGCGCGCATCAAAACGTTTGTTGATGAGTTCGAAGCTGCTTGGAACCGAAAGAAAAAATCCGCAAACGAACGGTGAGCCCGGCGTTTAAGGGACGGGACTGGCGTCAGGTTTCTTTGCAAGAAGTTGAGAGGTGATTTCGGCGGTACTGGAGACGCCACATAAACCCATTGCCATGTCAATTTCTTCTGCATAGATATCGAGAATCCGTCTGACCCCACGCTGGCCGGCAACGGAAACACCCCAGAGCTGGGGACGGCCGATGAGACAGGCTGTGGCACCAAGTGCCAGCGCTTTCACCACATCTGTGCCGCGGCGGATGCCCCCATCCATCAAAACCGGTGCGCGGCCAGCGACACGTTCAACAATAGGCGGCAGCGCATCTAGAGATGCGATGGCGCCGTCGAGTTGTCGTCCGCCATGATTCGAAACAATAAAGCCGTCAATGCCAAGTCCGAGCGCCTTCTCAGCATCGTCCGGGTGCAGAATACCTTTTATCATGAGAGGCTTTTTCCAGATTTTGCGCAGCCATTTCACATCTTCCCAATTCATGCCTGGATCCAGCATATCACCCATACGTGCCGCAACGGTTGAGATATCTGTGTCTTCTCCGGCGCGGACATAGTTACCGAATGTCATTCGATTTAACGTATGGCGCATCCGCCATAACCATCGATAGCGTGACATCATACCCAGATACGTGAGCGGGCCGAAATTGGGAGGGATGGTAAATCCATTCATTAAGTCACGTTCGCGCTTGCCCGGAATTTGGTTGTCGATGGTAAGAACCAGAGCATCAAAATTGGCAGCTGCAGCACGTGTGCAAAACTCTTCCGTGAAACTCCGGTCCTTGTAGATGAAGACCTGCATCCATCGGGGCGACGCCTCTGTGGTTGCCAATTCTTCCATGGTACAGGTCGAGCCATGGCTCAAACAAAAAGCGGTGCCGGCAGCCATCGCGGCTTTTGCGGTTTCGCGCTCACCGTCCGGCCAAAATAAACCGGATAATCCGGTGGGCCCGACAATCAGGGGCATCGATAACTTTTTATCAAAAAGTGATATGGACAGATCACGGTTTTCGGCGCCGTTTAAGGGTCGGGGGACCAGAGTGTAAGTATCAAATGTCGCTTCGTTTTGGCGGCGCGTCCATTCATCGTTCGCTGCGCCATCGGCAAAGTCAAAAATGGGCCGTGGCAGTTCTCGACGCGCCAATGTCCGCATCAACTCTACGCTATAGATTTTTTGTAAATTTACTCCGGACAATGTCTTTCCCCCCTCATTTCAAACATTTCCCCAGACGTCATTTATGCTACCATACCAGAAAAGCAACGTCACAACTCTCTTCGCGATATCTCTCACATAGTATAATGAGGCCCAAATGATTGAAGAACCCCCAGTACTGACCCTGCGTCGGAATTTCGAGCGTCCAACGGCGGCCCAGGTTTCCGCTTTCAAAGGCGTGCAAACCGGTTTTGTTGTTGATGCCATGAGTGGACGCGGCGCGATGGATGGAACCATAAAGCCTGTGACCGAAGATCAGTCAACATTTTGTGGCGTCGCCGTCACCTGCCATGCGGGCCCGGCTGATATTATGGCGCCTTTTGCCGCCATCGAAATTGCGGGACCAGGAGATATTGTCGTTGTTGCCACCGACGGCTATGTGGCGACAGCCGTTTCAGGCGACAACATGTTGGGTATCGCGCAGAATCGAGGGGTCGAGGGTTTTGTAACAGATGGTTATGTGCGTGATGTGATCGGTATACGAAGGGTCGGTCTTCCCTGTTTTTGCACGGGCATAACGCCAAATTCACCGGCTTGCCATGGCCCTGGCACCGTTGGCCAAAAAATTGTCCTCGGCGGTGTATCCGTTGATTCTGGTGATATTATTCTTGGTGATCTTGACGGCGTTGTTGTCGTGCCGTTCGCCAAGATTGATAGTGTTATTGCTCAACTCAACATTGTTCGGGCCGCCGAAGCAGAACTTGATGCCAAAGTGCAGGGCGGTTTGAAATCGATGCCGTTCATGCAAGAAATTTTTAAGAGCGGTAAAATCAAGGAAATCGACTAGCTGTACCTGCCAATCTGGTTATGAGATGAGATGTTGCTCATTTGACTCATAAGTTTGTTATGTCTATGCTATTTTCGGAATTCTGAATTCCGAATTCCGAAAATAGCAAGGACAGACCATAATATGCGTGCATTGGCGACAAAACCGGACTTAACCATGCAAACCCATGATGCGCTTCGTAAAGCCATCATGTCAGGGGAGCTGGCACCCTGTGTTCCCTTTGCACAGGAAGAGTTGGCGGATCAATTGGGGGTTAGTCGTCAGCCCATCAGCCATGCGCTGATATTGCTGAAACACGAAGGCCTGGTGGTTGACCGTGGGCGCAAGGGACAGATGATTGCACCGATTGAACCGGATAAGTTGCGGGCGATCTATCAGGTGCGTGGCGGATTGGATCGATTAGCAGCGCGCTTGGCAGCTGCCCGGTTTAGCGATGTAGAGGGAGCCCGGCAGCGCCTTGATGATATTTTTGCAGCTGGTGACACAGCACTGAAGACGGCCAACATCGCTCAGTTGGTTGAGGCGGATATTGCGTTTCATACGTTCCTCCATGAACTGTCCGGGAACGCAGAAATTGCGGCGACAGCATCATCATCCTGGCCGCATATGGTGCGCGCGATGCATGTCGTTTTAGAAGACGATGCCAGTTGGTCGTCCATTTGGGCAGAACACGAAGCGATTGCGGATGCCGTTATAAGAGGTGATGTGGAGCTGGCGGGTGTCCTGGCCGAACAACATGCGGAGGCGGCGGGTGAACGTACGTACGAGCGCCTGATCCAGAAAGATATGAATACCAGCGCGGTCTGAGGTCGCGTTTCGTCAAAACAAAGCGGAGGACAAGTCAATGCGGTTAACAGATCAGGAAGTTTCGGATTTTGAAAGGGATGGGTATTTGTTCTTTCCGGGTAAGTTCTCCCCGGAGGAAGCGGCACTGCTCAAGCAGGAAGCTGATAATGTCTACGCAATGGACCGAAAAGAGGTTTGGCGAGAAAGCTCGGGTGTCGCTCGCACGGCGTTTGCGGCCCATCGCTATAACGAAGGATTTAAGCGTTTGGGGGCGCATCCCCGCCTGATAGAACCCGTTGAACAGGTTCTTGATGGTCCCGTCTATATGCATCAATACAAAGTGAATGCAAAGGCAGCTTTTGATGGCGACGTTTGGCAATGGCATCAGGATTTTGGAACCTGGCACCGTGATGATGAAATGCCGGAACCGCGTGCCATGAATATTGCGGTATTCCTCGATGATGTCACCGCAGCCAATGGTCCGTTGCTCTTTATTCCGGGCAGTCACAAACTGGGTGTCGTCGAAGCGGGACATGATCTGGAAACAACGTCTTATCCGCTATGGACCTTGGGCCGTGACAAGGTGAGCGAGCTTGCCGAGCGCGGTGGTTGTGTGGCACCCACGGGGCCAGCTGGCAGTATGCTGATGTTTTCATCCTTGCTGGTTCATGCCAGCCCGCCAAATATTTCTCCGTTTGGTCGCACGATTGTTTATTTGTCGCTCTGTCATGTGGACAACCATATTCGTGCCTTTAACCGCGACGAATGGATTGCTCACCGAGACTTTGATCCCATCGAAAAGATGAGTGATGAATGTTTGATGGAGCTTGTTGCCGAACAGAAACACGCGGCAGAGTAAAGGCGGATGTATCTATATCAGGAACTGGCAGCCCGTGCCGCTATGGGGAAACCTGTGCAGGTCGGTTTGATCGGCGCAGGTAAATTCGGATCGATGTTTTTATCGCAAGTTCCGACGACGCCGGGACTGGAAGTCCATACAATTGCTGATCTCAACCCACAGGCAGCAAAAGCGGCATGCCGCACCGTCGGTTGGCCGGAGGAATTAATCCGTAAGACCCGTTTTGTTGACGACGCCATGGTCATGATGCAGACCGGTGGCATGGACGTCGTCGTCGAAGCCACAGGCAACCCTGTCGTCGGCCTGGTTCACGCCCGTGAAGCCATTCGTAACGGCTTACATATCGTAATGGTTAACGTCGAGGCCGATGTGCTGGCGGGACCCTTATTGGCACAAGAAGCACGACAGGCCGGGGTCGTCTACTCAATGGCTTATGGCGATCAGCCTGCGTTGACCTGCGAGCTTGTTGAATGGGCGCGTGCCACCGGTTTTGATGTTGTTGCCGCCGGTAAGGGTACTAAATACCTGCCCGAATACCATGCGTCGACGCCAGAAACGGTATGGGACCATTACGGACTAACGCCAGAAGCCGCGGCCGCGGCTGGCATGAATAGCCAAATGTTTAACAGTTTTCTGGATGGCACAAAATCGGCATTGGAAATGGCGGCAATTGCCAATGGCACCGGGCTTACCCCGCCACCAGACGGACTAATGTTTCCTGCTGCCAGTATGGGTGATCTGGCCCATGTTTTACGACCGAAATCAGAAGGCGGACAACTGCATCACAAAGGACAGGTTGAGGTTGTTTCGTCGCTGGAAACGGACGGGCGTGCCGTCTTCAATGATTTGCGCTGGGGCGTCTATGTTGTGATCGAAGCTCCCAACGATTATGCCGCGGCCTGTTTTCGGCAGTATGGTATGAACACAGATGCCTCGGGCCGTTACTCTGCTATGTTCAAGCCCTTCCATTTGATTGGTCTAGAGCTCAACATTTCGATTTTGTCGGCCGCCTTGCTCAACAAGCCGACCGGTGCCACTGACGGGTTCAGAGGCGACGTCGTGGCGACAGCAAAACGTGACCTGAAGGCGGGAGAGATGTTGGATGGTGAAGGCGGCTTTACGGTGTGGGGCAAACTGTATCCTGCTGAAAGTTCACTGGCACTTGGTGGCTTGCCAATTGGACTGGCCCACCACGTGAAACTGAAATCGGATATCGCTGCCAACCAACCGATTAGCTGGCAGGACGTGGATATGGATGAAACGCTCGACGCTGTGAAAATGCGTCGACAAATGGAGGCACAGTTCCGGCATTCAGAAGCTGCTGAATAAAACATGAAATGGTTTTGGCTGGTAAGGAAGGAACGGTTTTAGTCGGCTTTTAAGGCCCGCCAGAGCGTTAACGGCCACGTTGATTCCCGTCTTTAGGCCCTTCGCACGACTTTGCTTAATGAGTTGCATGCCGCGCCGAAGGATCGCCTCCGTGCACCAACGACATTTCGAAGCACCTGCCCTTGGTAATCCGCCTGATCTGCGATCATCACCTGCGCCCCTCTGTCCCTGTCTTAGGGTTTGCGGATCAAGTTGATAATTCCAGAGAAATCCTTGGTGTCGCCGCCTTGTTCCATATATGCGCGGTAAAGCGATGCGGCTGTTTCTGCTACATCAACCTGTGCCCCTGTATTTTTCGCAGCTTCCAACGCCAACATCATATCTTTAAGCATTAAGGCCGTGCCAAAACCAGGTTCATAATTATTGTTGGCCGGCGACGTTTCAACCAGTCCCGGGACCGGGCAATAAGTGGTCAATGACCAGCATTGACCCGACGCCGTGCTTGATACGTCAAATAGTTTTTGTGCGTCCAGGCCTAACTTTTCGGCCAGCATAAAACCTTCAGCCACGGAAGCCATTTGGATTCCGAGCATCATGTTATTGCAAACCTTGGCCGCTTGACCGTTGCCGGCACCACCACAATGAACAATGGTTTTCCCGACCACTTCCAAATAGGGTTTGGCCCGCTCGAAGGCGTTGTCATCTCCGCCGACCATCATTGTCAAGGTTCCGGCTACCGCCCCGCCGACGCCGCCCGAGACCGGCGCATCGACCATCAGAAAACCGCTTTCGCGCGCGTCATTGTGGATCATGCGTGCGGTTTCAACATCAATCGTCGAGCAATCGATCATCAGCGTGCCCGGGGCCGCAGCACCAAAAACATCTTTCGAATAGACGTCTTTTACGTGCTGACCAGCGGGCAACATGGTGACCACAACATCTGCGCCGGATAATGCTTCTTGTATCGAACTGGCGACGGCAACACCCGCCGCTGAAACCTGATCAAGGCAGGTCTGTGACAGATCAAATGCGGTGACGTCATGGCCTGCATTCTTCAAATTCAAGGCCATCGGTCCACCCATATTCCCGACCCCAATAAAACTGATTTTGCTCATTTGGAAGCTCCCTTATTGCACGATCTATAAATTTACGCTTCACCACAGAAGTCGCAAGACGCAATACGGAATAGACATGTGTAAAACGCGTTGACGTTATAACTGCTGATGACCCCAGCGAACTCCACGCTGAAAACTCCTCTGAACAGATTGTGCAGCAGACGAAACAGTTCAGCTTGATCTGATGGTCGATCAGATGACCCGACAGAGCACATGGATGACTTGTATCTCGTCACTGTAATTGTCGTTTTTGGGCAAATAGGGTCGCGCGCTGCTGACTTGAAGGGATTGCCAACGTTGGCGGTCCTCAAAGGTTTTGATCAGATCATCAAATTTCTTTTCGGCCCAGCGATCATCGCGCTGCGTAAACAACACATGTCCACCTGGTCGAACAATGCGGCACAAATCAGATAACAAAGCTTCAGCGTCTGCAATGTAGGTCATAACCCCGACACATGCTGCGGCATCAAATGTGTTGCTGTCCAAGGGCAAGGGCGTGGTTTGTAAATCATGGTGCTGCAGTCGATGATAACGGCCTTGTTGTTCGGCCACTTCCAGTGATGCCGTTGAAATATCAATGCCTTCCAGTTGGCAGTCCACATGCCGGGACAGGGCTTCAGCAAATAAACCTGTGCCGCAGCCGACGTCCAAAACAGCGGTGTCCGGCTTCAAATGAGCCCTCAGGAGAACCGCGGCATCGTCGGGAGCCTGATAGTCCCAGTCCTTTAAAGTCGCTTCATAGGTATCCGCCCACTCATCGTAATAGCTCGCAACTGCCGCTGAATTGGTAGAGCCGACTTTTAAAGACTTGAAGCTCTCCATCATATCGATGTCGTCATTTTCTGCCATAGCAACCCACCCCCGTTCTATCGGCCGATAAAAAATAACTTCCTACCCTATAGGACAAGTCGACAGGTTGCCAGATGGCAGATAATCCAACAGCCGCGTATGGACCTAGAGTTACTGCGTGTCAGGAGACAACACACATATCAGGCCACAATTATTAATGTCAGTTCCGTTTGATTTTTTCAATAATCCCCTAAAAATGATGAAAAATCATATTTAAGAATTTCAATTTTCATACTTAATATTTTCAACGAATAGTAAATTCCTAACTTATATTTTCAACGTGTTTATAATTAAATATTAAAAAACAGCTACTTAATTTTTTAAAAGTATCATGCGTCGGGTACTGTTCGAAAACCCAAGCGTAAATAAAGTTACCTACGACGAGATTGTGGGTTTGTTTTAGCTGACCTTGTCGGCTTGTTGGAGAGGGGGGAAATAACAAATAAATCCGCGTCCAATTGAACGCTAAGGCGCACACACTGGCTCAATGCGCGTATGTTGTCCTTACCGTAATTGCCGCTGATCGGGCCTTTGTAGTAACCCTTTTTTTGTAGATGCTTTTGGTAGTTGATAACTCGTTTCGTACCACCTATCCGCATGGTCCATTCATAGGCGGCGATGGCTTTCGGGGGGGGTGTTGAATTCGATTCAACCATCCACGTGGATACGTTCAAGTGTTGGAATCTCTCCGATACACCTGTGGATAAATTGAGCCGGAGCAATCACCAAAGCAAGAAACAAGCACCGAAAACAATGGGTTTGGTCCGCCACAATTTTTTAATGGAAAAACTTTTGACTCCTTTTTCTGGCACAGGTAGAGTTCTCGTTATAAGAGTAAAAAAATAGGCCGTGCCTGGGATCGCAGCTTTAAATAAAACAATGGAGCGGAACGATTTCAGGAGGGAAGTATTATAACCTATAGGGTTTATGGCTAAAACGGCCAAACAGGACTGCATTCTTAATTCTTAGTTAGGTTGAGTTGCTTTAAGGGCTTGTGCCTCAAAGGCGCTGGATGTTTGCGGCTGTCAGTCCTGCCTGTCGGTGACAGGCTTGCGGACCGGCGTCGCGGCACTTGGTTGTTAAGAGGAATGGCACATTCCGTCTGGCTTGGTCCCGTAAAAGTGTCCGCCGTAAAAATGGGACAAAAACCCCCGTTCGCGATTGAAACACCCCAACCACTGTCGTCACACCTTCACAAATATGAATTCGTTTATGGCAAAAGCAGCACCAGTAAAATCAACAACAGCAAAAAAAGCACCGCGCACCGCCGCCAAAGCGAAGACAACCGCAAAACCGGCTCCGAAAAAAACGGCGGCTAAACAGGCGGCACCTGAAAAGGCGGCTCCGGTGAAGGCAGCACCCAAAAAGACGACGGTCAAAAAATCGGTTCCAAAAACCACTGCGGGAAAGAAGACAACCGCCAAGAAAACCCCAGCGACGAAAGCGTCCAGCCGGGCCAAGGCATCCGCCGGGAGCGCGAAGCATATGGTGCGCAGCGAGGTCAAG
>JBLXEY010000005.1:0-432995 GCA_048262655.1 Rhodospirillales bacterium
CGTATAATCAGCTGCTGGCCCTCAGGCCCCGTCAACTGGAGGTCAGGCCCCGACCGGTCAAACTCAGCCCGCAAAAACCATGGCGGGCCATCAAGCATGATCTCAGACAGACCATCCGCGTCAACAACCAAAGGTATAAGACCCGGCATGCCCTCTGAAGCGGTCTCGGTTGTTGGGTTGGTCTCTACATTTTGATTAACAGCCATACGAGCCTAGCACCCTGTTTTTATTATCGCGTATCTTCAAACACTTCCCATATGCAAACCCAATTAACATAAACAAAGATATCCTTAAGACCTAATCAAAAAATGTCTTCGAACCGAACAACAACGACATTTGCGCCACAATTGGGAGTATATGTTAAACTCACTTAAAAATGGATTGCCAGGTGAGTTTCCCGACGTTGCGAATTGGGCACTAAAAAACGCTATCAGAAGCGCCATTTTTTGCATACGGCATTACGTTATGCACAGTAGCGTACTCAATTTTAATCACGCCGCGCCCGCGTCTCTCTGTTTTCAGTAAAACTCCGGCTTTTTTTAAGATCCACTCGTGCCAGCGAATTCGTGTCAATGGGAGAACTAATAGCTTGCGAGATAATACCATCGGTCAAGCGGCTCAATGTTGCGACATCCGTTTTGAATACACAATGCGGATGCCCGGCCGCGGCATAAATCTCGTCGAAACGCCTTAAAGATCGATCGATAACGACCGGTAGCTGATGCGCCATGCCGACGGGAGGAATTCCACCAATCGTAAAACCTGTCGCCCCCTTCACTTCAGATGCCTGCGGTCGACGGACCTCCCCTGTCAGGTTCAACGCAGGGCCAAGCGCGGCTTCCACCAGTTGATGATCGCCAGCAACCAAAGCCATGACAATCCGTTGATCGACGGCGAAAACAAGGGACTTAACGATGGCGCCAAGCTCACAACCGATGGACTGGGCGGCATCTTCAGCGCTGCGCGCTGTTGATTCCAGTTCCATCACATTGTCTTTAAGGCCTGCGTCTATGAGAGCCATGCGGACCCGTTTAACCGCTTCTTTCTCAATCGCGCTCATCATTCACTCCCGCCTGTTCGCGTTGTAACGATTTGATCTCATTATCAGCCATTCGCATTCTGGGTAAAGGAAAAAGCCGATAAGGTGATGTACTTGCACATCAGCAAAACACGTTACATTTGCGGGCATAAAGGATATCTTCTTCCGCAGAATTCATGCCCACAATTGAAATCGTCAGGAAACATAGAGAGTGAGCCGCTCAATCAATAATTTAACAGATGCGAAAAACGCATTGCGCAAAGCGGAAGCCGCCCTTGAAAGCGCGCTTTCGATTGAAAAAAGACTTATAGCCGAACAACAACAAAGATTGGCCGAACTGGCCCATGAAATTCGCACCCCGCTGAATGCGGTCATTGGGTATGCGCAGATGATCAGTGGCGAAGTTTTGGGCAAAGTTGGAAACCCAACGTACAAGGATCATGCCGAAACCATTCATCAAGCAGGCCTCCATCTGATGCAGGTTTGTGATACCCTCGTCGGTGATTTTTTGGACGAAACGCAATCCATACAGCCGAAAGCCGAAGAAGTTGAGGCCGGCGTCGTCATTGAAGGTGTTGTTAAACTGTTTGCCTCGATGGCAAAAGAGCGCGGAATTTCGCTTGATTCGGAGATGGACGAAAATTTTCCAAAACTAAAAACAGATGCAATGCGGCTTAACCAAATCCTGATCAATCTGGTTTCAAATGCCATCAAGTATACACCTCGTGGCGGCAAAGTCGGTATAAATGGGCGTGTCGATGCGGAGAACGGCGCTATGATCCTTGTCGTACAAGATAATGGCAATGGCATTTCCGAGCAGGATATGTTGAAAATTCGAGAGCCTTATGAACGGGGTTCGATACAGTCGCCGCATGAAGACAAAGGCGCGGGGCTTGGCTTGACCATTGCGGGTCGACTTGTCCAGGAATTATCGGGTAAACTTGAAATGTCGAGCGAAGAAGGGATCGGCACGGTTGTCACGATTACGTTGCCGGTGGCCGATGGCCGGGCCTCTAAAAAGGAGCCACAAAGCGGGTTCAAGCCCTTCTCTTGATAGGTTGTAACGACGAAAACAGGATATGCCAGATATCGGAGCCTCTCATGCAACACTCAAATAAACTTTGTGCCCTGTTAATTTGTTTTTTTGCCGCGGTGTGGCTTGTGCCACTCGCTGCACATAGTGCCAACGTCGGACAGTGCATGGCAGATTGCATCAAGCATGAAGGAAACACGGCATCGGCAAAATCAACGTGTAAGCTCCGCTGCGCTGACGTTCCCGTACCGGCATTAAATACAGGGAACAAAACCAGTTGCATGGCCGTCTACAAAAAATGCAACCGGTCCTGCCCGAAAACTGACAAAACGTGCCGCCAGGACTGCAAAGATGTCTTGATGGAATGCAAATAAGACCCAGTAAAAATCGGTATCAACAATCTTCTGATTCTGCAGCCTATCCAAAATCTGGTATCAATTATCCTGAGGCGTTTTCTTAGGAAATACAGCGGTAAACTCTGCTCCCTCTCCAGGAGAGCTAGCGCAATTCAGGCTTCCACCCAGTGCTTGCGACACCAGATTGAACACGATGTTCATGCCAAGCCCGCTTCCACCACCTCCACGGTTTGTTGTAAAAAACGGATCAAAGACCTTGCTGACGGTTTCTTCATCCATGCCAACACCATCGTCGCGGTAAATAATTTGGATATCTGATCCCAGTTCCTTCACATTAATGTCGATATGTCCGATCTCCGTGTCGACAAAGCCATGAATAACCGAATTCATAATCAGATTTGTCATAATCTGCGCCAAAGCCCCGGGTTGACTGTCAATCACCAGATCAGGCGCGCAGTCTATTTTAATGACATGCTTGTGTCGTTTGAGATGCGGCTGAAGGCTCATCAAAATCTGTTCCAAATAAGGTAAAACGGTAAATTCTCTGTTTTCCTCGCTGGACTGATCAACAGCAACTTGTTTGAAACTGCGGATAAGGTCTGCGGCTCGGTGCAAGTTTGAAGAAACAAATTGAGTAGCATCCAGCGTCGTCGTCAAATACGTATCCAAGTCCTCTCTGGACAGTTCGCCGCGCCCCAATTTGCCTTCCAACTCTTTTGATATGTCTTCCAAGTGGGATGCCGCAGTTACGGCGATCCCGACAGGCGTATTGATTTCATGTGCGACGCCAGCAACCAGCCCCCCTAACGACGCCATCTTTTCTGCCTGCACAAGACTGTTCTGAGTGTCTTTCAAGGCCGAAACGGTTTCTTCCAACTCGCGCTCTCTGAGCTTTCCATCTGTGATGTCTGCTACAACAAAAACCTGTCCCCCGCCATCAGCAGGGCGGCGAGAAAAGCCGTTAATCCGACCGCTTGGCGTCGGCAGTTCGTAAAGGTCATCAGTAGGCTCCTTTAGAATCTGCATACGAGTCTCGAGGATTTGCTCTGGGTCCCCCCCTCCATAGTCACCCCGCTCTGCCCGCAATCTTAAATGATCACAAAAGGGTCGGCCTTCTTCTAAATAGTTCCGTGGCACTTCACACAAATCCGCATAACGGCTACTCGCGACAACTATTTGCAGATTCTCATCAACAAATGCCATGGCTCCAGGCATGTTGTCCATCGCATCGCGGAGTCGTTTCTCATTGCGTTCCAACTCCGCTTCAAATGCTTTGCGTTCACTGATATCACGAATGATACCGGTGAACATTTGATCCCCGGCTATCTCACTGGCACTGACGGCAAGTTCCAAAGGAAACGTTGTGCCATCAGAACGAAGCCCCCGCAACTCCCGGCTAGACCCAATAATACTGAGCCCCGGGGTATCTTTCGTTTCTTTTAAGTAGCGATCATGATGTACAGCATCGCCTGCCGGCATAAGCATTGATATATTCTTGCCAATGACATCATCCGCCGACCAGCGAAATATCTTTTCCGCTGCATTGTTGAAATTTGAAATTATTCCGCTGCGCGAAATTGTGACGATTCCATCCGCAGCTGTTTCGACGACGGATCGAATTTGCGCTTCGCGTTGCTGCAATAAAAGCTGTGTCTTCTCATGCTCAGCGATCGCCGTCTTGAGAGCGCGCGTGCGCGTCTCAACACGTTGCTCAAGATTTTTATTGAGATCAATAAGAGCAAGCTCAGCCCATTTGCGAATTGTGACGTCGTTGATGAACCCGCGCATGGAGATTACGTCTCCAGCCCCCGACAATGCGATATAAGCCTGGCTTTCGACATATCGAACTTCGCCATCAGGCCGAACAATTCGATATTCCAGCGAATACCCTTCGCCCTTTTCTTTTGCTGTTTGTATGGCCCGTTGAACGTTTGCGCGGTCTTCGTCGTGAATGCGTTCGATGAATTGTTCAACGCTGGGCTCCTGTTTTCCCGATGCAATACCCAGAATTTTGTATATCTGCACCGACCATTCGATCTGGCCGGTTGCAAAATTCATATACCAGCTCCCAAAATCCGCGAGCCGTTGACCCTCTTCCAAATGGTTTGCGGCTTGCTCTAGTTTGGCGATCAAAGGGGCGCTAAAACGGCGAAACAAGAAAAAGCTCAGGAGAATAACGACAATGATTCCGGCAACCGTCAGGATCGCAGCATTGCGATAGGGCAACCTTATTTCAGACAGCGACGCTCTTGCAACAAGACCCGACTTGATGTGAGGCAGATAAGTGTACGCTGACAAATAGCGAATTCCATCTGCTCCAGTAGCCTGAATGAAACCTGTTCCGCCACCGAGAGCCAAAAACATAGCGGCATCGGCTTCCTGCTCAAACGGCACTGGTTTTGGCAAAGTCCGTTCGTGACCGCGCGAACGTGCCATATATCGGATTTGTTCATCCGATTTAATTGCAAGAAGAATATCAGAGCTCACAGATTTATCTGCATATTTGAGTGATGCATTGACCTGAGCGACAGCCGCCGATGTTGCCCCGCCAACATAAGTGCCCATCCTATTTGGGGCTTGTAAATTAGCAACGGACACGATGACGCTCCGTTGATTTTCCACAAGAATTTTAAGATGCGTTTTTTGTTGTTCAATTGCTGCGAGATATAGGCTTGCAAATGCAACAACTGCGAGCGCCACAGCAAGCCCCGCTGTTACAATCGATAATATTGCAATACGACCATAATTGGTAAGTTCACGCCGATAGCCGGGCTGAAAAAAAGTTAGGCCAGAATCTCCACGCAAATTTTCCGGCATTACTTGTCTGCCTATTCGTTGTGATTTCTCCGGGTGCCCCAATGACGCCGCGATAGAAACGCTTCGGGTATAAAAACGTCGAATTGGATATTTTTACCACAAACTTGTTGATGGCGAATTACAACCGTATGAAAAGCACGTAAATCCATATGAAATTTGCGCCGGCACATCAGGCTCAGAAAGGGACATCGCCCTTTAGCGTTACCCGATGCAGAACCCGTTTATAACCCGCGTAATCGTTCAATGGATAATGTTGGGTGCACCGATTGTCCCAAAATGCAACGGCGCCATCGCTCCATTTGAAGCGGCAGGTAAACTCCTCGCGGGTCTGATGGCGAAATAAAAACGCCAGCAAACCATCGCTTTCTTTCTCCGTCATCCCCTCGAAACGAACGGTATGCGCCCCGTTCACGTAAAGCGCTTTACGACCGGTTTCGGGGTGGGTTCTGACAACGGGATGCACCGCTTCCAGGATTTGATTGCTTGTGTCTTTACCAGAATCGTTAATGCGGTGTGCCCGCGTATTCGACACCCGCGATTTATGCGCGCTGTTGACCGCACGAAGACCGGATAGAGTTTCCTTTAGGCCGTCAGAAAGAGCATCATAAGCGGCGTACATGCTCGCAAATAAGGTATCGCCGCCGATCGGCGGCAGCTCTTTTGCATGTAAAAATGTCCCCATGGGTGGCGAGGACATATAGGTGGTGTCGCTATGCCAGAGTCCGCCAAAGTTAATCTGTTCATCAGGCAGCTTAATCACAGGGGTGACGGTCGGATATCCCGCTAGCCCGTCAACAAAGGGGTACTCATCCGCTTCGCCGAAAGCAGCGCAAACGCGCAGTTGCGCCGCCGGTGAAAGGTTCTGGTCCCTAAAAAATATAACCCCATGCGCCAAAAATACATCCCGTATGCGTCTGATTAACTGGTCGTCTAAGGGGTCCGCCAGATTGACCCCCTTGATTTCGCAGCCGATGATCGGGCTGGAAGGGATGATTTCAAGTTCCATATCCAGCTCCTTTCTCGACCTGCTTAATTTAAAAACTCGCGAAGTAATTGACCAGGACGCGGTGCCTGTTCGAGCAGGCCATTCGCATCTGTTATTTGCACACCGTTGACCCAACTTCCATGCAGACCAAGACCTTCAGTCGTCAGGCGCGGGGCACCGCCAGGAAGGTCATGAACACGCTTTTTGGGACCACGATTAACGCGTTCGGGATCAAACAAAAGAAGATCCGCGTGATACCCGACTTCAATCTTTCCACGTTTTGGCAAGCGATAGATCGCCGCCGGCTTCGCGGTAAGTTCATGGATGGCTTGCTCAAGCGATAAGACACCCAACTCTCGCGACCAATGCCCCATCAAATGCAAACCAAATCCGGCGTCGCAGAAGAACGTCAGGTGGGCGCCGGCATCACTCAGAGAGACGCTTGCGCTCGGGTCCTGGATCATCTGACCAACAGCTTGCTCATCCGAATTTAATAAAACAGCGGTAAACAGGCTTTCAAGGTCTTCTGAAACTGCGAAATCAAGAATCCAATCGAGTGGCGCTTTGCCATCATCTGCGGCAAGGACGTCAATGGTTTTACCCTCCAGACCCTTATTGGCTGGATTGCTGACTTCGATGAGTTCGAGTTTATGCCATTCATTGTTAAACAAGCGAACACCCGTAGGAACTGACAATTCATCTGCGACCCGTTTTCTGAAATCTTCGTCCATTAATAAGGCCTTCAACTCTTCACCCTCGACCTGCATCGCTGGTTTCCACGAGGCTAGTCCTTCCATGGGGTAGGCTGATTTAAAGGTAAAATCGTTTGTCAATGGACAGCACGAAACTTGTCCCCAAAGTTCTCTCCCACGCGCCCGGGCTTCACCAATTTTTGCAAGATCGTTGAATGTCGCCTCGGGCTTAGTCGAATTATGCAGCAAAGCAGCAATCATCACCGGCCGTGCGGACTGAGCCGACAAATGCTCAAGAAAAGAGATTTCCGTCTGGCCGCCCTTGGTTAACATAAATATTCCTTGCCCCGCCTTACCCATAGCCGTTACCAGCGTTTCCAGCTCCCTGTCATCTGCCAGACGTGATGGCATTGGAATTCCGGCATGGCCATTGTGCTGGGGCGCGGTCGACGTTGCGAAACCAATAGCTCCCGCAGCCATTGCCTCTTCGACAATGGCTTTCATTTCCAACAATTCATCATCGTTCGCCGCACGCGTAGCCGCGTCAGATCCCATCACATAAGTCCGTAGCGAGGAGTGACCCAAAAAGGCCGCAACATTAGTCGCCATGCCACTTTGCTCCAAACCATTCATATATTCGGGGAAACTCTCAAAATTCCAGTTAATGCCGTTTCTCAATACATCGATGGACATTCCCTCAACCTGCGTCAGGTTTTTCATGATCAAGTCGCGATCGTCAGCCCGGCATGGTGCGATGGTAAAACCGCAATTGCCAATGACCACCGTCGTCACGCCAAGGGTTGAGGAAGGGGCCAAACTCGGGTCCCAGGTAATCTGGGCGTCATAATGTGTATGGCTATCAATGATTCCAGGCATCAGGCTTAACCCGCCTGCATCAACTTCACGGTCGGCGGCTAATCCCAAATCTGTTCCAATTTCAACAATCATCCCACCGTCGATAGCGACATCGCATTGCTGAGCCGAGCGACCGGTACCATCATAGACTTGGGCATTTCGAATAATTAGATCCAATGGTCATTCCTCAAATAGTCAGGGTTTGTCATTGAACAGTTTTCATCATCCGTTCCTTCAGGTCACGGACTAATTTTTCTCGAGATCTGGAAATCAGACACAGATTCTCCCGATGTCAGTTTTTAACATTGGTTTGCAGCCGTTTTAACGCACCTATTGTCAGGAAACTGAAAGCATTCCCGGCTATGTTAATTTCATGAAACAAACGATAATGATCATTGAAAATGATGCTCTGAATATGAAGCTTGCAAGTGATCTACTGCATGCAGAAGGGTATCAGACGATGCAAGCGCCCGGCGGCAGAAACGCCGAAGCCTTGGTCGAAGCGCGACGACCGCATTTAATTTTAATGGATATGTGGTTGTCGGGCCGTTCAGGTATCGAAGTTGCCCGGTCTTTGAAGTCAAACCCCAATTCAAGACCCATCCCAATCATTATCCTGACGCCATCTGCTCAATATGAATCTCTTGAAATGTTTATGCAGTCTGGTTGTGATGATTATCTATCAAAGCCAATATCCATTGGACATTTTCATGAAAAAATCCGCATGCACCTGACGAACTCTCAAACACTACCCGTCTAAATCTGCCAACAACATACCCGTTACACGTGTTCATAGCTTATTGACGTTTCAGTTACACTTTATCGACATCAGACAATTAGGCTGAAGATGACAGAGTGCCCCCCAACCAGATTTGGAGCGGAATTTCCATGAAAGTTCTTATTATCGAAGACGATATGTTAAATATGAAGCTCTTTTCCGACATCATGACCCTAAACGGCTTTGAGCCAATCAAATCGACCAATGGTCTCGATGCTGTAAAACTGGCTAAAAAGCATGTACCTGCGGCGATATTAATGGACATGCAATTGCCCTATAAAAGCGGTTTGCAAATAACCAAAGAGATCAAGGCAGATGAACAGCTTGCAGACATACCAATTATCGCACTCACAGGATTTGCCGCAGAGTCACACAAGGAGATCTGCCTGAACGGCGGTTGCGATGCCTACATGGCAAAACCGGTATCGATTTGGCAGCTTGCAAACTCTGTCTCTCGTATGACAGGTCGCGCCTTGCCAGAAGCACCAACCGCATAACCTGTTCTGCGACATCATACATCTCAACGGCTGGTTAGCCGCTCGATGGAGCAACAATTCTATCCGAGATCAAGCAAAAGAAAGCCGACGACTTATCAATATCTGTGAACCGCCACCCTATGTGCGTTAGACAGTCATTGCACAAGACCACCGTCCACGCATAACCAGAAAACCAGCTGTAATCCTCATTTGGCCGACCGACCGGATGAACCCCAGGGCACATATCGAAACATCGAACATTGAAAACCAAACCGATGGGGTTTGTGAATTGATGATGATGACCGTCATATGAGGCTTTCCAGCGAAGGCGGGTTAGCAAATTTCCACACGTTCGGCATTTAACGGGGTCGTCGGGAGAACCCGAACTGACGTCATTTTCCTTATTCAGCTCATAATCTGGCGTTTTTTCTAACACGATGAAGACATTCCTGCTGGGGAATTAATCGATTGATATCGTTTCCCCTGTTTCTGCAGAACGAATGATAGCCTCTAACGTTCGCGTGGCATGCTCGATTTGCGCAGATGTTATCGGATAGGCGGCCCCCCCTCGAATATCATTGGCGAAGGCAACAAGCCCTGCACCGATCGTTGCCAATGCCGGCATTTCGTATCCCGGGTAGTGCTGTGTGGAAGTCCCGTCTTCAATCGACGAAATTTCAATTTTATCCTGATCGCGCATTTCAACCCAGCCGCCGGTGCAAAAGGCAGAGATCCGCCAGAGCATATTCGTCGCAGAGAGCGTTGTAAGATGACCGGTGCAACCATTTTCAAAATTAAGCCGCACAAGAGTACTGTCATCTATGTCAATCGGCGTTGCGACACGTTTGCTTTGTACCTGTACATCCGCAATACGACCAAAAAGGTTTATAAACATGTCGATGGCATGGATTCCCATGGATGTCATTCCACCCGCGGGGCTCTCCTGCCGACTATCACGCCATTTACCGACACTCGGTGCCAGATTGGCGCTGAAGTGACCATCCATATGGATCGGTGTCCCCAACTCACCGGCAACCAAAATATCCTTCATCGCCTTCGTGTTTGGTGCGAATCTGCGGTTGTGGCCGATTGCGACTTTCAGGCCTGCATCCGCGAATGCCTGCAAGGATTTTCGGCTCTCGTCACCGGTTAAGGTCCATGGCTTTTCGCAGAATGCATGTTTCCCTGCCTTGGCAGTTGCCATGAGTTGAGCAAAGTGCTGCGTGTGCGGGGTCGCAATTACAACAGCATCAATGCCGTCATCATTGAGGGCATCATCCAGTGAACTTGACAGTGACATTCCCCGCGTCGCGCAAAACTCCTCGGCTTTGGCAGGGGTGCGCGTCACAGCGCGCGTAAAATTAATGACATCAATATCATCGACGGATGAGACGAGCAATTCGCCCCAGCGCCCCAGACCAACAATAGCTGCCGTAATGGGTTTCGTCATAATTCAGGCCTCTCGTTATTTGTTCTCCCAAAACTTGCCAGTTCTCAGGCGGTTTGAAAACTGAAAACCTGCTAGGTCACGATGACCCATTGAATCAACTGTCAGCAGCATCCTGCTCGGGTATATCAATCGCAGAAAACGTCATGAAAAATGTTGTTCCGCTATCTTTCCGGGCTTTAAAGTTCAGGGTTCCATTCATGCCTTCGGTCATGGCTTTACTTATCGATAAACCAAGGCCTGTGCCCCCGTGTTTTCGCGTTGATGATCCATCTGCCTGACTAAACGGTTCAAAGACTTGCGACCTGAACTCATCTGGTATTCCAGGTCCCCGGTCTTTCACGGAAACCACAACAGAGCCGTTCCTTTTTTCAACTGTAACCTCAATAAGACTGTACTCTTCTGAAAACTTTGCAGCATTCGATAGCAAATTGACCAATACTTGCACAAACCGATGCGGGTCAATGAGTGCGTAGCATGATTCTGGCGTCGTTTGACATGAGAATAGTACCGAATTGGTTTGCGCAAATCCCTGATTATCGGAAACTGTATCTTGCGTTAGCTGGCGCAGATCCAAACGTCTCATTTCGAAACTGAGGTGCCCTGTTTGATACTTCTCAAAATCAAGCAGTTCATTTACAAGCCGGAGCAAAGCCTCATTATTCCGAATGGCGATCTCAATCAGATCCCGATTTTGTTCCGAGAGGTCATGGCTTCCCAACCCCTTTAACAGGCCAAGACTGCCCAGGGAAGAGGTCAGAGGTGTCCGCAGTTCATGACTCATGGACGCCAAAAACTCTGACTTTGCCAGACTGGCCGCTTCTGCCCGCTTTCTATTTTCGATGAGTTCTCTTTCAAATCTCTTGCGCTCGGAAATATCATGGATCACCGCGCTGAAATATTTATCTGGCCCCTGATCCCAGGTACTCAGCGACAATTCGATTTCAAACTCCTCGCCATTTTTGCGGAGGCCAACCAGTTCAACGGTTTTGCCAATGACCCGGTATTCTTCCGTCGCCAGGGCATGTTTAAATCCCTTTTGGTGCGCATGACGATAGCGTTCAGGCATTAGCAATGAGATCGGCTGCCCCAAAACCTCAGCCTCCTTATAACCGAACGTAAGTTCAGCCGCGCGGTTCCAATAGATAATATTTCCTGCACGGTCACTGGCCAGATTGATAGCGACAGAAGAGGAATTAAACATCGCGCGAAAGCGCGCTTCGCTCTGGCGCAATTTTTGTTCGGCTTCATAGTGTCGCGTGATGTCGGTGGTTATTCCTCGATATCCCATAAACTTACCCCGGCTATCAAACCAGGGCTTACCTGTAAGGGATTGCCATATCCGTGCGCCATCATTTTGCAGGCGGCACTGCACAAAATCTCGAAAGGGCCTTCTTGCCTTGAGATCCTCAAGATGAGCTAGCCACTTTTCCGTTTCCATGCCATCAGGCTTAACCTCAGACCGCAATTTCCCAAGAAAGTGAGTCGTTTTGTATTGTTGTTCTTTTTCAGATTTCGCAGAAATGTAGCTGTATCTCAGATTCTCATCGAGTTCCCAGTACCAGTCAGAAGCGATATCCACAAAATCACGGAAGCGGTCTTCCCGGAATTTTAATTCCTGCACCATTTGCAAATGATTGCTTTGTTCAATCAAATGAAGTCTCGCGCTCGTTAATGAGGCGATTGCCGTCAGAAGCTCGCCATCTTCAAGGGTAAAGTGATTGGCTTGGGCATGCTCACAGTCCAGGACGCCATAAAGCTTTTCCCCGACTTTGAGCGGCACGCACAGCTCCGAGAGGGCAGCATCAATGTCAGGAATATAAATATCGTTATTCGAGAGGTCATTATCTAAAATCATCTCTCGCGTTTTGGCGACAGTTCCCGTGATCCCGCTACCAATAGGGATAATCAAGGGGTTGACGATTACATCGCTAAATGGGTTCTTTGGACCGATTGCAGCGACTTGCCGCAAGACGTTTTCATCGTCATCACAAAAGTAAACGACACAGTCTTCAAAGCCCAGGTTTCCAACAACTTCACGGGCCACATACCAAGCAAGATCGCTCTGGCGAGAAATACTGGTAATATCAATAGCGAAGGCATTGATGACGCGTAAACGGGCGCGCTCATTGACCATTGCCATATCGCGCTCCAGATTAATCATTCACTCCTCGCAAACGAACCCAACTGATTGCCCCCAATTCGCTGATCGTTTCATGAAATATCACTCTATCGTTTTCCTCGAATTTATACAAATGGCATCCGTCTCGATTGGAACGAAAGCAACCGTTCAAGTACATATCTCTTCAGACACTCTTCAAGGGTGTATTTTCGAGCCCCCACTGTAAAGCAACTGTCAAACAACTGCCTTCAAAGATGCGTTGTTCAACAGACAGGTCCACGTTACACTCTTGTGCTTTCAGAGGCACTGATCTAGCGCATGGCGTTTGCGATCAAGCCTCGACCGATGAGGACAGTTGGATACCCGATCATGTTGAAAGCTCCAGAACCGATGTCGTCGCTGATTACCCAAGAGCTGGGCCAGGAGTTGCAGGCGCTGTTCGAAAAGTTGCGGGCCCAATCTTTCGATGGCGTTGGGATAAGTCGTGAAACCTATGGGCCGTCGGAAACCGATGCCATGAAACTGGTTGAAGACGCCGCCCATGCACATGGTCTTCTAACGAACTGGGATGCCGCACGAAATTTAATTATAAAACTACCGGGCCAGCAGCCAAATCTCGCATCCGTATCAACAGGTTCACACCTTGATAGCGTGCCACAAGGCGGCAACTTTGACGGTGCGGCCGGCGTGATTGCAGGCCTTGCGGCATTGATCGCTGCCAAGTCGCAAGGCACACCGAAGCGAACGATGGAGGTATATGCGTTACGAGGTGAAGAAAGCGCCTGGTTTGGCGGGCCATGCTATTTCGGATCACGCGCCTTGTTTGGCCTGTTATCCGAAACCGATCTGGCCAGTCAACACCGCGATACGGGTCACACACTCGCACAACAAATGGAACACTGTGGCGCAGACATCAACCTCATCAAACAAAGGAGGATCATTCGCTCGCCCGAAGACTTCCATGCCTGGTTTGAACTTCATATCGAACAAGGGCCCGTTTTGATTGCCAAGGAAAAACCAATCGGCATCGTCACCGGCATTCGCGGCAATATACGTCACCGTCATGTAACGTGCGTTGGACAGGCGGCCCATTCCGGCGCTGTGCCTCGCTGGCTCCGACACGATGCGGTGCTTGCGATGTCAGAACTTTTGATGCGTTTGGACGAACACTGGCGCGTGCTCTTGGCTTGGGGTGAGGACTTGGTGTTTACCACCGGAATTGTCGAAACGGATCCCAATGAGCATGCCGTCTCACGGGTACCGGGCCGCGTTACCTTTGCCATTGAATACCGATCACAAGATAAGAAAACGATAGAGAGTTTTAGCAACCTTTTAGAGACGGAGTGCCAACAGATTGGGGAGAAGCGTGGGGTCGCCTTTAATTTTGGCGGTCTGGTATCAACCGAACCCGCCCGCATGTCCGACGCCCTAATTGCACTTGCGGAGCATCACGCCCGGGAAGCCGGGATCGACTATGAAATCATGCCTTCGGGTGCAGGCCATGATACGGCCGTTTTTTCAAACGCGGGAGTTCCCGCAACAATGATATTTGTGCGCAACGACAAGGGCAGCCATAACCCGGAGGAGCGCATGGACATGACAGACTTTATCGCCGGCACAGAAGTCCTGTCTCGAGCTATGATAGATGCCGCCAATTCTGACGAGGATTACCGAACATGACCCAAGACGTGGACAATAAGGCGAGTCAGGAAGCGGCAAAGATTATCCTGGATGGTGGGGCTGTCCATGTTCGCACCGACGGTGAACCTTTCTTTTTTTCTTCCGGATGGGCCAGCCCTGTTTTCATTGACCTAAAGCGTCTGATCTCAGTTCCCAGCGCGCGGTCTCGCCTAATGGACTTAATGCTGGACCATATCGAAGGCATTTACGGTACCAATGGCTTTTCGCAAATCGCGGGATGCGAATTGGCTGGCGTGCCTTTTGCCACGCTCGCCGCGCATCGCCTTAATCTACCACTGGTTATCGCCCTTAAACAGGCTCGCGGCTTCGACCGCCTGTCCCAATGCGAGGGGACCTTTGATGTTGGCACGAAAACCTTGCTCGTTGATGATTTGACAACCGACGGAAAAACCAAGGCAAATTTCAAAGCAGCCCTTGAACGTGCGCAAGCGGATGTTGTCGGGATTTTCGTGGTTCTGAACTACGGGGTGTTCCCGACTGTCCCTGAAATCTCCAATCTGACAACGCTAGCAGATATCATCTCGGTCGCCGAAGTTGACGGGACCCTGAACAGTGAAGCCCTTGATCAGATCAAAAGCTTTGCAGCCGATGCCCCGAAATGGTCACGCTTGCATGGTGGGATCGCGGCTTAAAACCAATTCTTCTGCGCTGAGTTTTAAAATTTCCCGTTAGTGTTTTTCCATTCGCTCTGGGGCGCAATTTTTTCGGTCGTATCCCAGTGCTCCGCGACTTTTCCGTTGGCAATTCGAAACAGATCATAAAAAGCAGAATGGACCCCGTCATAAGCCCCCTCACTCACACTGAGGACAAAACAACCTTCCGCCAGGACGCGGTGTAGGCGCTGGTAATGGATCCGCTTTTGACAGCCGTCCATTTCTTCAAAGGCAGACCTCAGCCCAGACACTTCGTCGGCAAGCCTCGGATTATGTTCGACAAATACCTTTTCGTCGACAAAGCTGGCGAGTTGATCGAGCTGTCCATCGATCAGGACCGTTTCAATAAAGGAACGGACGAAGCAGCGGTTCGCTTCTGTCAATTCAATATCGGTTACCTCCGTTGGACCATCCACCATCGAATGGCCTGACGGGTTAGGACCAAGTCTGCTTTGAATGTTATCCCAATGCTCTACTGCCTGGCCGTCTTCAAACCGAAATATTTCAAAACCAATTTTGCGGCTGGCAAAATCGTACTCAGTATGACCAAAAACAAAATCCTCGTCTTCAAATACCCGGACAATATTCACCTTGGGTTCCGTCTTGGATAGACGCTTAAATAGAGAGGCTAGCCCTTCACTACCTTCCTGTGTCTGGGGATTGTGCTGAATGTAACGGGCTTCGTTTACAACAGCGATAGGGCCCGCATCCCCGGTTTCGATGCTTTTCAACAAGGCCTTTATTTGGTCTTTCTTAGCCGAAGCCATTTACGGATTTCCTGACGCATGTGACGCGCACGATTGGCAAAAATCAGCCTGTGCATAATGGGTAGGGATCATACAAATTGGCAATTGTATTTAGCAAGCGTCCCCGTCTAATATTTTTTTGCAACCTACAAAACAGGTGTTGGCACCAGAAGGCTATGTGTCAAATGATCGCTTCTTCCGACCCCCGATCGAACAGATGTATTTTGTCGGGATCAACCGACACTCTAATTTCATCTCCAAAAGCATGCGGAACGCGATCTTTGGTTTCGATAACGATATCGGTGGCGCCGACCTTTGCCGCCAAGAATGTTTCAGAACCCGTTGGCTCGACTGTGCCGACAGTCGCCTTAACCGGACCTTTAGGGTCAATGACAAAATGCTCCGGCCGCACGCCCGCAAAAACGCTGTTATTTGCAAGTGCGCGTTCGCCCCGTTTCACTGCTAAGACGGCGCCTGACTCCAATGTCAGTTCACCCACATCATTTATCGTCCCTTCAAGGAAATTCATGGCCGGTGACCCAATAAAACTGGCAACAAACATATTCGCCGGATGATCGTATAAATCCAATGGCGAGCCAATTTGTTCGACAAGGCCTTCGCGCATAACAACGATCTTATCGGCCATGGTCATGGCTTCAATTTGATCGTGGGTCACATAAATCGTTGTCGTCCCCAATCGCCGTTGTAGATCCTTAATTTCAGTCCTCATTTGTACACGAAGTTTTGCATCCAGATTACTGAGCGGTTCATCAAACAGAAAGACCTTCGGGTCTCGAACAATGGCGCGCCCCATAGCCACCCGCTGACGCTGCCCGCCCGAAAGTTGTGCTGGCTTGCGCTCGAGCAGATCTTCCAAACCTAATATCTGCGCCGCACTATTTACCTTCTCCTGGATTGCCGGTTTTTTAAAACCCGCAATCTCCAGAGAGAAGCCCATATTCTGGGCAACTGACATTTGTGGATACAAGGCATAGTTCTGAAACACCATCGCGATATCGCGATCCTTGGGAGGCAGGGTGTTTACAACCCGCTCTCCCATTACGACAGCGCCTGATGTGATCGTTTCCAAACCGGCAATCATCCGAAGCAGCGTTGACTTTCCACATCCTGAAGGGCCAACAAGAATAACAAACTCCCCTTGCTCAATCTCCAGATCAACACCGTGTATCACAGGTACGTTGCCGTAGTTTTTCGTGACATTTTCAACGCGAACAGATGACATCTGCCTATATCCTTTTTATGACGCTAATTACTTACGTCGACGACAACGAATAACAAGTCCGGGCTTGCCTGGTAGTTCCACAGAGAATGCAGAGTCCGGTTTACGTGCACGTATTTCACTGCCATGACGTGTTGGGAAGTTCTCAATAGGTGGTTTCTTTTCAATACGCGTAACCGTCATGTTCCAGGTATCGATCAGATCAACATCATAATTGTCATTATCCTGTGGCAACCCAGCCGCCCAGACGACCGGTTGATGTTCCCCCAAATAAATATAACGAACATCCCCGTCGATTCCGTCTTGAGCCCCGGAGACGCGGCTCCAGGGAAACTTGTTAGAAGGACCAATCGGCTCCAGCCCCGACTTCACATCTTCTTCCAGCAAATCCCTTAAGAAGCCGAGCCGTTGCCAGGCTTCACCGCGCAGGTCACCGCCTTTTGCCCACCAAATCTCATCTTCTGGATGCGCGTAGGTTTCCCCATGTCCGGCATAACCACCTCGGGTCATAGTAATCCAAAAACGGTGCACTAGTTCCTGCGCCGAAATACTGCCCCACGATTGAATGAGATTTCCTTCATATTCCGGCTCATCATTAACGACAGGTTTGCCATATTCATTGCGCCAGTCCTGGGTTTTCTTGACGTCCCAGTTCTGAATACACGAGTGGGTCACCCACGGTTTGCGATGATTATAATTCATCGTCACATCACCGTTATGAATTGATGCCAGTCGGCCATACGGATCATTTTCTTCAATGGTGTGGAAGAATTTTTCCCACAAAGTCATAGGCTTGGTGTTCAGGAGAAAATCGTATTCGTTCGCCAACGACCACCAGACGTTTCGGTAACCGGCAATCCGCGCTGTCAAATAAGCAACATAATTACAGTCTTGTTCCGGCGTCATATCCGAAAAGCCCCAACGGTCGTAGGGGTGGAAAATAATAATATCCGCTTCCAATCCCATATCGCGAAGGGCGAGAATCTGCTTATCGAAATGCTGGAACATCTCAGGATTCGGGCGATCGTAATCAAACCCTTTACCATCAGCCGATGGCATAAAGGCCGGCAGATATGGCTCATTCGAATTATAAGGATAGTGCTTTGGGAAGACACACATGCGCATTTTATTGAACGGCGCTTTCTCCAGTGTCTTTAACGTTCTGTCTTGCATTTCCTCCGTTTGGTGCGTCCATGCATAGCAAGTGGTACCAAATGAAAAGAAGGGCGTGCCGTCGGCGTAGCCAAAATGAAACTGGTTACGAACATGGACCGGCCCATGGTTTTCCGGTGACGGGGCGACTGCCGTGAGGCCTCCTGTTTGCCCATCCAATTCCTTTACACTGGAGTTTGTCTTAAAAGACCATTCCCCTTCGTCATCAGGCATGAAGCGAACTTTGTAGGTCCCATTCCCATCGTAAAACCCAGGAACCCGAACTTCACGACTCCCCTTCTGAAAGATTGCTTCCAATGATACGTCCAGAAACGGATTACCAGTATCCGGACCGGAAAATTCAGCTTCAAAGGTATCCCATTTTTCTATTTGCATAGCAGTCATCTTTTCCTCAATTGTGATATGATGGTTATTCTTTAACCGCGCCAGACGTCAAACCAGAGACGAAGTAGCGCTGAAAAATCATGTAAACCAGAACAGCCGGGAACACGGTCATGACGATGGCCGCGTTAAGCAGTGCGTAGTCATTCGAAAATTGCCCCTGATACGACATTAAACCAAGGGGAAGCGTCCACATGTGTTTGTCCTGCAAAAGCACCAAGGCCATTGCGAACTCATTCCACGTTGCGACAAAATCAAGTATCAGTAGCGCCGCCAGTACCGGAAGAGACACGGGCAGGAAAATGCGCCAAAAAATCGTTATATGGGAGGCTCCGTCAATATAGGCCGCCTCACTCACTTCTTTTGGAATGGCTCGGAAGAAACCGTGCAGAATAAAGACCTGATAGGGCACACCGAATGCCAGATAGGGCAATATAACACCCGCATAGGTGTCAATTAACCCGAAGCCGTTCACCAGAGTAAAGATCGGAGCCAACATAACTTGAAACGGGATCATCGCTCCGAGCAACAAAAACATCATCAACAACTTACTTCCCGTAAAGCGAATGCGTGACAGGGCATATGCGGCCATGGCGGAAATCGCCAAGCCCAACGGCACCTTAATCAAACTGATGATCACACTGTTTTGAAACGTCGTTGAAAAATTTCCACGTCCCCAGGCATCCGAAAAGTTCTCGAACCGCAAACTATGAGGAAGCGAAAAGGCGCTGCTTGTCATAATCTCTTTGTTGGTTTTGATTGCGGTAAAAACAATAAACACAAAGGGCATAATCCAGATCACGGCAAAAGCCACTAAGAGCACCCATAAAACCACGAGTAATGGATCACGCTGCCAAATTGGTTGCATTTTATCCGGCGCATGTAATTCGATAGCACTCATCGTGATGCCTCCTCCCGACGCCGTGACCAACGGATGTAAGGAACAACAATTGCCAATGTCACAATAAGCAAAACAACAGAGATTGCAGAGCCGCGCCCGAAGTCAAATATTTGCATTGATTGGGTAAATGCCCACATCGCCAACATCTGAGTCGATTGGGCCGGTCCACCGCTGGTCATCCCGTAGATGATGTCAAAGGCCTTGAGCGATGATATTGTTGATAGTACGAGAACAATTGTAATTGTTGTACTCAGGGCAGGCAGGGTAACAAAACGAAATACCTGCAACCGGTTTGCGCCGTCAATGCGGGCGGCCTCAACCAGTGATTTATCGACGCTTTGAAGGCCGGCTAAAAACAACACCATCGAGAAACCGACATTTTGCCAAGTATAGGCAACGAACATCGAATAAAGAGCAATTTTTCGATCCCCGAGCCAATCCATAATCCAGGACCTCAGCCCCCAATCGGTCAACAGCTGACTGAACAAGCCGAAAAATGGATCGTACATCCAGCGCCACATGGTAGCGACTGCGATTGGCGCGATAATGACAGGTAAATAATAAATGGCCCGCAGTGGCGTTCGGCCAAATAATTGTGCATTGAGGCCAAGCGCCAGCGCCAGACCGATCACGGGCGGGATCAGGACTGATAGAATTGTCCAAATCACTGTATTGTTGAACGACACCCAGAAGACCGGATCGTTGAAAAAGATATGCTTGTAGTTCGACAGGCCTGCGAAGCTGCGCTCTGAGGCCAGTCCATCCCAGCGTTGGAAACTTAGGATCACAACCTCAACCATCGGCCATACCGCAAAGAGGGTATAGATCGCAACAGCAGGACCTAACAGAAGTGTCGCTTGCATCCGTGTCGATTGCAGGTGCCGTGATTGAAGCATGTCGGCAGTGCCTTTCAGGCGAAATCAGGGAAGGCCCGCGGAGCGCTCAACAGCACACCGCGGACCCAGGTTTTGACTTAAGGATTAACCACGATTACTGATAAACGTCTGCAACGCATCAGCCGCAGGCTTTGGCTCCATATTACCTGAGACTACCTCGTTGATCAGACGGAAATACTCTGTCGTTACATCCAATGGAAAGGCTTGGTCGCCATTCACGAACGTTCCCTTTGCATCCGCAAATAGTCCGGTCCATTCTTTGTGAAGGTCAAGAGCGTCGTCACCAAGCTTGACGTCCTTGTTAACCGAAAGCGCTCCAAAGGCACCCTTGATTTTATCCTGGAAAGGAGTTGAGCTGAACATATCAAGATACTCAGCCGCAAGATCAGCCTTATCGGTTTTGGTTGAAATATACATATATTCAGCAAAACCATACAAACGACCAGTACCCGTAGGGAACGGGAAAACACCGTAATCGGAGATATCCGTGCTTTCATTAATGGCGTTCACCATCCAATCGCCTTCAAGCATCATAGCCGCGCGCTTTGCATACCAAAGCGTTGCCGCCTGTTTGTGGTCAATTCCCATAAAGGGAGACAAGATGTGATCTTTCGACCACATTTGCAGTTCAGAAAAGGCTTTCTCGGCACAAGGCGTCGTACTCCAGCTGACTTCCATACTCGTCAGTGCGTCATGTGTCTCAGCGCCGCAAACGGTTTCCAACAAAACATCCATCAGACGCATGACATGCCAATTCACCGTGCCGCCAAAGGTGAAAGCAGGAATGCCCGCAGCCTTCAGCTTTGCCGCAGCAGCCAGAAGCTCATCATATGTCTGTGGCTCGCTCTCAATACCGACTTCTTTGAAAAGCGTTTTGTTATAGTAAACTGCTTCTCCGCTGAAACGATAGGGCATGCCGTTTTTGCCGGGCGCATAGGCTTCGACAAAAGCTTGTGACGGTACAGAAACACGATCCGCCCAGCCATATTTGTCGTAATACTTGGTCAGGTCCATACTCAGTCCGGCTTTGACATACTCACCGCCCAGACCAAGGCCTGCCCATAGAACATAGACATCCGGACCTTTGTCGGAGCCTGACGCAACCCGCAATGCGGTTTTATGTTCGTCGGTACCGCGCTTAACAATCTCAACCTTTACGCCAGGGTGCTTGGCTTCAAATTCCTCTGCGCTGGTATCCAGTGCCTTGGTTTGTGCCTCCGAAGAGTAATTAAGGGACCATACGGTCAGCCTTTTATCCGCTGCCAGCGCTCCCCCCAAAGATGCCCCCAATAAGCCGGCTGTCGTCGCCGCCGCAATCAATGTATTTTTCATAATTTTCACCTCCCATTTTTGTTTTCAAAAATTTACTTCAAAATAGTGGCTTTTGTTTTGTATTATTGTCAATTGCTTTTCTTATTTTTTCTTATTTTTTCTTATTTTTCTTTCGAAGATGAAATTCTACGGCAAATTTTGCTCCTAACGGCTTACCCTGGAAAAATTCTCGTTACATATGCGCCATAAATTCGTCTTCCATCTTTCGAAGAGGTGCAAATGGGGGTGTTGACGTTAAAAAGTCGCACTATATTGGTTTTATGGAACACCACTCTCTAAGGATAAAATCGGATGCAAAATCAAACCAAGAGCCGACGGAACGTCATCACCGGCATCGCAGCAGCACTTGCCGGGCTGACCGCCGCACCCAAAACAACCATGGCTGCGTTAACGCCTAGCGCGACTGAAGGTCCCTTTTACCCAACGAAACAGATGCGCAAGCCAGATACCGACAACGATCTGGTTAAAATCACTTCACAGGTGCGCGAAGCTGGCGGAGACGTCATCATACTTAAGGGGCACGTTACAGACCGCAACGGCCACCCCCTACAAGGAGCCCGGGTCGAAATCTGGCAATGTGATGTAAACGGTATCTACATGCATCCGGGCGATCGCAGGAGCACGCCTCACGATCCAGCGTTTCAGGGGTTCGGGCATGACATAACAGATTCCGGAGGCCGCTACCGGTTCCGCACCATCAAACCGACAAAGTACCCAGGGCGCACACCGCATATTCATGTCAAAGTCCTGAAAGACGGAAGCGAACTATTGACGACTCAGTTCTATATAAAAGATGATCCTGGGAACGCCAGAGACTCGCTTTTTCGCCGCATGTCAGCAGCACAACGCAAACAAGTCGAGATGGTATTTTATGATGGTGCCGACGGTCCGGAGACAACAATCAACATCTTCCTTTAAGTACGAACAGGCTTTTGGGCAATCAGGAACACCGCAGCACCTTTTTTCGGCTGCCAGTTGTAGTCAATTACAAAACCAGCGTTCGTGATGCTGGCGATCAACTCTGCCTTGTCGAATGTCTTGAGCACCGGAATCAGGCGCAGAAGGCCGAGGACCTTCGCGAACGTTCTAAACAGAATATTCATCTCGCCAATACAAACCGTACTGGAGACAAATATCCCTCCCGGTTTTAACAATGCGTACACGTGGGCAATCGTCGCTTCTTTATCATCCAGCAAATGCAGGATGCTGTGGCCCATAACCACATCCCATGAACCTTCGGCACATTCGTAATCTTCAAGGCTTGAGCACTCAAACGTCAAGTTCTCAAGACCTGCTGCTTCTGTCTTGGCCTGCGCAAGGGCCAGCATCTTTTCGGAGATATCGAGCCCCACCAAACGTTTTACAAAAGGTGCTTGAACAATCGCCGTTGAACCGGTCCCACACCCAAATTCCAGCACCTCCATATCCGGCTTCAAATACCCTTGCGTCACCTCAAGCTTCTTTTGGTATGACGCCTCATCGGATATTTTCGACTTGGCATATCCCTTGGCCATACGGTTCCAAAATTTTGCTGCTGGATACATAGTGCTGGATGTCCTGTTCATTCTGTTGAGGTGTTGTTTCTAGGTGCCTGCTTAATCACATAAGATATACACTTAACGTGTACTTATCGATCTAAGGGTTGCGTGGCAACGTCAACAAACAGAACATTGTCGATCTGTTTTGGGCCGAGAACGTGGCGCAAATCTCGACGGCGAACCCGATTTAGCAAAGTCACATTTACACGCAAGGAAAAACAAAGGTAGCCTAATTCCAAGAACGCCCTTGCGGTGCCGAGAACTCCAGACAAATCACCAGCCAACGCCCCTAGAAAACTGATACAAAGATAAACCGCCAGCAATATGACTGCAATAATCACGAAGTTAGAATTCTTCTTCGTCAGCAAATGATAAAGATACCAATTCACCGCACACGCGAAAAAAATTGTAGCCGCACCTCCTATTGTAAAAATAGTGCCACTCTGGCCAAACCCTATCGCTAGAAATATTGGAGAGGCAATTAATAGGTATGAATAGTAAGCTAGCCAGCCCTCAACGCCATATAGCGGATGATACGACGCCTGTTTTTTTGAGATATACACCCATTCTCCAGTCAAGCCTTTCTTAGTTCGAAGCACGAGATTAGGTAATGTTTTATCGCCCTCATGGGTTTCCAAGGTGGATAAGTTTTGCTCTCCAGCCAGTGGCCTCAACCGATAACTGGATTTATCCTTTGCCGTATCGAACACCTTCTCAAGAACCCTAACGTCCTCGAAGGTTTCGGTATCTAAAAGTTGTTGCGCCTGACCTCGAATATCTGAAAAATTAGCGCCTTCGTCGAAGACACATTGCGTTTTCCACTCCCCGTCCTGTTGGGCTTGAATTCGGAATTTCTCTGGCAATTGGGTATCCGGCTATCGGTGTAAGAAGGGAAGCATGCCTCGCCTTATAATACTCAACTAAATAAAAAATACTACCTATGCGAACCGGCTATTCTTCACTTTTTTTTGAGAAAGCAACCGCCAGCTACTTCACCGTCACCCACCCAGCTTATCGCGTAGCATTTTGTTGACGGCTTGCGGGTTCGCTTTGCCTTGGGTTTTTTGCATGACCTGACCGACGAACCAGCCGATTGCTTTGCCGTTGCCTTGACGGACCTCGTCAGCTTGATCCGGGTTATCGGAGATCACTTGATCGACGACCGCCTCGATGGCGCCGGTATCGGTGATTTGCTTGAGGCCTTTTTCTTCAACAATCTTTTCCGGATCATTTCCTGTCTCGAACATAATCTCAAACACGTCCTTGGCGATCCGGCCAGAGATTGTTTCATCTGCCATCAAACCTAAAAGCTTGCCAAGGTTTTCGGCACTAACGGGACTGGTTGAAATATCTTTTTCAGCCGCATTCAAGGCGCCGAACAAATTACTGATCACCCAGTTGGCGGCAACTTTGGCATCGCGGCCTTTCGCAACGATCTCGAAATAATCAGCCGTTTCACGCTCCGCGACCAAAACATCAGCATCATAAGCTGATAACCCTAGATCATCCATGAAACGTTTCTTTTTTTGGTCCGGCAATTCCGGCATGCTGGCTTTGATGGCGTCGATGTAGTCCTGCGTCAGCTCGACCGGCAGCAAATCCGGGTCCGGGAAATAACGGTAGTCATGGGCTTCTTCTTTCGAGCGCATACCACGGGTTTCACCGGTATCAGGGTCGAACAAGCGGGTTTCCTGTTTAACCTCTCCACCGGATTCCCAAATTTCCACATGGCGCTGCGCCTCAAACTCAATGGCTTGCATCATGAACCGTACTGAGTTGACGTTCTTGGTTTCCGTTCGTGTGCGCAATCCCGTCTCACCGACTTTACGGACAGAGACATTAACATCAGCCCGCATGGAACCCTCTTCCATATTGCCGTCACAGGTTTCGAGATAGCGCACGATAGAGCGCACTTTGCGCACATAAGCACCGGCTTCTTCCGGTGAATGCATGGCAGGATGCGAGACAATTTCCATCAGGCACACACCGGCCCGGTTCAAATCAATAAAAGTCCGGCGCGGGTCTTTATCGTGAATGGACTTACCAGCGTCTTGCTCCATATGAAGGCGCTCGATGCCGATCTCGCGGATCGTGCCGTCCTTCAATTGAATTTCCAACACACCTTCTCCAACAATCGGATGCAGGAATTGGGAAATCTGATATCCCTGCGGCAGGTCGGCATAAAAGTAGTTTTTACGCTCGAACACCGAATGACAATTGATCGCTGCATTGAGTCCCAAGCCGGTTTTAACCGCCTGTTCGATACAATGTTTGTTAATCACCGGCAGCATGCCCGGCATCGCCGCATCAACGAGGGAAACATGGCTGTTGGGGTCTGCACCAAAGGAGGTGGCAGAGCCTGAAAATAATTTTGAGTTGGAAATCACTTGAGCATGGACTTCGAGACCGATCACCAGTTCCCAATCGGCAGTGTCGCCCTTTATGATATAGCTCATTTGCCGCCTCCGGTTCCTGCTGGCTTTGCCGTGAAATTAGCCTGCGTCTCTAAAACATCGCCGGCCCGGAACAAAGTTTCCTCATCAAAGGGTTTGGTGATCAAATGCAAACCGAGCGGCAAACCATCATCACCCAGTCCGCCTGGAACCGACATGCATGGCAAGCCCGCCATCGATGCCGGAACGGTAAACACATCATTCATATACATGGCGATAGGATCATCCATTTTCTCACCAATGGCGAAAGCCGTTGACGGTGCCGTTGGTGTTAGAATGCAGTCAACTTCAGCGAAAGCATTTTTAAAATCTTCCGCAATGCGCGAACGTACTCTCTGTGCTTTTACATAGTAAGCGTCGTAATAGCCGGCGGAGAGCACATAAGCACCGATCAAAATCCGGCGCTTGACCTCGTCCCCAAACCCTTCCGCTCGGGTATTTTCATACATTTCATCGAGGCTCTCGCCATCAACCCGCAGCCCAAAACGCACTCCATCATAACGCGCCAGATTAGATGACGCTTCCGCGGGTGCCACAATGTAATAAGTTGGTAAGGCGTATTTCGTATGTGGCAGGGTGATGTCGACGATTTCAGCGCCCGCATCACGGAACATGTCAGCACCTTTCTGCCAAATCGAGTCGATTTCAGCCGGCGACCCGTCAATTCGATACTCCTTCGGTATCCCGATTTTCATACCACGAATATCACCGGTGATGGCGGCCTCAAAATCTGGCACAGCCATGGGAGTTGAAGTAGAATCTTTCTCATCATGCCCCGCCATACCTTGCAACATGATCGCCGCGTCACGGACCGTCTTGGTCATTGGCCCGGCCTGATCAAGACTTGAGGCAAAAGCAACAGTACCCCAGCGGGAGCAACGGCCATAGGTTGGTTTCATCCCAACGATGCCACAGAAGGACGCTGGCTGGCGGATCGAACCGCCAGTATCCGTCCCAATGGCCCCAAGACTCAAATGCGCTGCAACGGCTGATGCTGAACCGCCCGAAGAGCCGCCCGGCACTCGGTCCTTGCCGTCATCCAGCGTCCACGGGTTTTTAACGGGCCCGTAGTAAGAGGTGACATTGGCAGAGCCCATGGCGAACTCATCCAAATTGGTTTTCCCAGTCATAACCGATCCCGCATCGCGCAGATTTTGGGTGACGGTTGATTCATACTCCGGCACGAAACCGTCAAGGATATGAGATGCTGCCGTTGTTAAAACACCTTCCGTGCAATAGAGATCTTTAACGGCAACGGGAATTCCTTCCAATGCGCCCCGGCTTTCACCCTTTGCAATCCGTGCGTCGGATTGGGCAGCACGCTCAAGCGCCAGTTCAGGTGTCTCGGTTATAAATGCGTTCAAATCACGCTGGTCACTCATGGCATCCAGGCAAGACTGAGCAAGCTCCGTCGCTTTCAGATCACCGGCAACGAGCGCATCACGGGCTTGCGTAATGGTCAATTCATTAAGTTTTGTCATCTTATTCAACCACCTTCGGCACCGTGTAATACGGCGCGACTTTATCGGGTGCGTTTGCCAGAACCTGATCCACGCAATCGCCATCGCTGATCACATCATCACGCGCTGGCATGGTCATTTCCGCGACACTGGTCATGGGATCAATACCATCCGTATCCACTTCCGATAGCTGCTCCACCCAGCCAATAATATTATTCAGCTCATTTGCCAACGGGGCGCGCTTTTCTTCTTCAATTTTAATCCGCGCCAGTACGGCAATCTTGCGGACGGTATCCGTGTCCAGTGACATAATCAGCCTCATTGATGGAGGGTTATCGACAAAAAACGTCGAGCGTTTAAAGCCCGGTTTACTGCGCGGAAGGTATCACTCGTCGGGGGCGGATTTCAAGCGGTGTTCGGGACCAATCGCAATTCTAATAGGCACCCTATAACCGGCGTTTCATGAGCTCGGTCCAAAGAATTGTATTCCAGGTCACGTAGGAGATCACAACAGCCGTGCGCAGAGCATCCGGAATAGATGCGGCCACCTTCTGTTTAAGCTTCGGCTCGTTACCAAAGCGCGACGCCGAAATGCTGTCGTAGGTCATTTCCATCGTTTCATGATTAAACAGGAAGTTCGTTGACAAGACCTCTTCCAGGTTTACCGAAAGATCGAGGATATCAATCGTAATTTGATGCAGAGCAGGCTTTGATCCGATATAGGGGCCTTCGGTCAAAAACATAGGTGTTGAAAACGTCGCCTCTTCATCGTTTTGCCTGCAGGTCCAGTCAATTTCGTAATCGCCAATCTGAAATATCTGCCCTTGTGCTTCGGTCTTACCAATAAAACGCAGGACATATTCACATGTTGGACGCCCCCCGGATGAGAGCGTCCCCATGATATCTTCGGTCAGAGTGCTTTCAATAACCGGATAAAGTACAGGCTCGTAGACAAAACCAATGTCTTTTCCTGCCGCGCGATAGGCGATCCAGCCACCTTTCGCCCGACCCGCGGCTTCGATGCGTGTGCCTTCCTCAAGCTTGCCAACGCGTTTTGATTTCTGGGTTGGTTTCGCACGGATATTTACATCTTTGCGAACGACATAGATCGCACTAAATGGCCTGATTTCGGTATTCAGAAAAGTTGCCGTGGGGGGCGACTCTGTTTTTTCTGCAGCGCGACTGTCTAAGGCAAGAGACATCAAAACGATCCACAAGCCGATCACTCGAATCAGATTTTTCCTCGTATTGTTGTGCAGTCGCGCCATTACAAATACAGTTATTGTGCGTAGTATCAATTAATCATAACGCAAAAACCTTTCCAAACCATTGATATCATGGATAATCTTTCAGATGCCAATTGTGAACCTTACCGACATGAAATCCTGTTTGGATCGAGACGCATGTTTGCTCGGCCTCGATCTGGGCAGCAAGACCATTGGCTTGGCAGTATCTGACCCCTCACTTATGATTGCCAGTCCGATCGACACGATCCGCAGAGGTAAATTCACAGCCGATGCCAATATTCTGATTGAACTTCATAAAGCCCGCCGAATTGGCGGCTGGATACTCGGCTTACCTGTTGAAATGGACGGAACCGAGGGTTCCCGATGCCAGTCGACGCGACAATTTGCTGAAAATTTCATGGGTAAATCTGATCTTCCAATTGCCTTCTGGGATGAACGTTTAAGTTCCTCGGCAGTTAATCGCTTCTTGATCAGCGAGGCCGACATGACCCGCAAGCGGCGGGGCGAAGTCGTCGACAAAATGGCCGCCGCTTATATTCTCCAAGGAGCGTTGGACGCCATCGCCTACACATCCTGATGAACTCCATCGCAGCGGGCATTGCACCGATTTTCTTGCTGGTAGCATTCGGTTATTTACTGCGCCACCGAAACGTCTTTGGAACGGACTTTTGGGACAGTATCGAACGGTTGGTTTTTTACTTTTTGTTTCCGGCCCTGCTAATATCAAAGATCGGCGGCGCAAATCTTAGTGGCTTGGATATTCTGCCTATTGCTGGTGTTTTGATCGTCAGCACTTTGATCATCAGCTTTACCGCAATCCTGCTTCGGCCCCGTCTTGCAATACCTGGCAGCACTTTCGTCTCAGCCTTTCAGGGCATAACTCGCCCAAACACCTACCTTGGGCTCTCAACAGCGGCGGCGTTATACGGAAATGCCGGGATTGCGCTGGTAGCGATCTGCATAGTTGCGGTCATACCGTTGGTAAATTTTCTGGCCGTTATTGTGCATTTACGCTGGGCGCATTCAGGAGAGACTTCCGAGCCGGTATCCTGGCGGCGGGCCCTTGGCGGTGCCGCAAGAAATCCAGTTATTGCCGGCTGCCTGATTGGTGCGGCTCTAAATGTAAGCGGGATTGGCCTGCCCCCTCTGGTTGGACCGTCTCTATCGCTCGTTGGCCAGGCCGCATTACCACTGGGATTGATCGCCGTCGGTGCGGGGCTTAACTTTAAGCCCCTTCGTCACAGTCATCATATTCTGATCTGGACATCCATCATTAAGCTGGTGATGAGCCCCTTGATTACTTGGATTCTATGCCTCGCCTTTACAATCGAAGGTGTATCAATGGCCATTTGCATCTTATTTGCAGCATTGCCGGTATCCGCCACGTCCTATGTGATGGCGCGCCAAATGGACGGCGATGGCGAACTGATGGCAGGTATCGTTACGGCAACAACCCTTTTATCAGCCCTGACACTCCCGATTCTGTCTATTTTCAACACATAACACCTAAAACCAAAGCCAAATTGATTTAAAAAAACCGCCAGATTTTGCGCATATTAGCGGCATCTTAACGCCATTTATCAATTTTTTTATACACGTAATAAGTTTATTTTTTACTTTTAGCAATTTATAGTTTAGTATTTATCACACGTTATAGATGTAAATATTTGCCTTTGTAGGGTTATGCGTCAACTTGGGGATGGTTAACATGAAGGAATATACGAATTTCTTGAACGTTTCTAAATACATCGCGGATCTTGAGAGCCAGATCCGCGACATGGGGATAAAGATTGAGTTACGAACTGATTTTGGATACTTAATCAGGCTTTGCGAGAGCTTGCCTGATAAAGCTTATCCAACGGCTATGTTTAATCCGTTACATCACAATATCGATCATACCAACGGATTTTGGATCAAAGGGACCAATGAAAAAGGTGAAGTGGTCCATGTTCAGGCCATGCGCTTCGACGATTTTACTGGAACAAACCTGGCACGCGAATGTGAAAACCTAACGGCGTTTTATCTTGATCCAGAAGTCAGCGCCGAAGATGCAGAATGGTGTCAGTCTTTTGCCCCTGTCGCCAAGCAAATCACCGGACCAACATGTTATCATGGCGAGGTTTGGTTTCAGGGCGGCATCGGCGGCTATAGGGGCAAGGGCTTGTCTCGATTGCTGCCACGTCTTGCCATGGCCATCGCCTTGTTAAAATGGAACCCAGCCTACATGTACGGTTTTGTCTATGACCGCTTGGTTAGTACCGGAGTTATGATGCAATACGGGTACTCTCACACGCAGCAAAATGTGGTTTATTGGCATCGGCCTAGCCGCGAAAAGCCACTTGACGTCTGGGTTGTCTGGATGTCTCGCCAAGATTTGATCGACATGGTCTCACGAGATCAGGAAAGGGATGTCAACCCCCTCGTTCAAATCGGAGAGGCAAATCAAAGCCGGCGTGCCATCCTTCAGGCGTCCGCGAAACAAAAGTCTTTGGTAGGATGACCAGATGGGTTCTTCATCTGGTCGTTCCATAATGGCCCTGATTTGATCAATTCTTGGCTCATCGCTTGTCATGACATCCGAATAGGCTTCGGACGCCCGCATCGAATAATAGGCTCCGGGTGTGTCGCTATCATATGTCGAACCATTGGCCATCTTAGCCCACGCGCTGCCATAGACCTTGGCGTTGGCAGAGCGATAGCCGGCATTGGCGATAATCATTTGACCTTCAACCTCAAACGGTTTGTAGACCAAGAGATATGGCATGAGTTCCTGGAAACGCGGATCGCTCAAATCACCGCTTGTTGCCTGAAAGGTTTCAAACCCCTTGTCCAACAGCGGCGTTCTATTCACGTCCTCACTCAAACCCAGCGACCGGAAAAAAAAGCGGTCAATCAGCTTAACGTTACGGAAATTCTTCGTCGTTTGAATACGATTTATCGCCGCGTTAATATCGCTGTACTGTTCAGTTTGCCAGGCATCAATATGAAAACAAAGACGCGCCTGATAAAGTTGGCAGAAGTCTTCAAGGTAACTGGCGACAGCGTCAATTGTCGCGGGATGCACCGTTCGAACGTTCCAACGCACTTCAACCTGTCTGCGCTCAACCATAAGTTGGACACGAGCCATGCCCAAAAGGCCAAACGCAATCTTGCGGTGTCTCAAAGGATAGTCAAAATTTTGATTGTCGGCATTTGTCGGCAAAGTTGGGTCGCATTTATTCCAAACGCCAGCGTCGTCTACCCAGTAGACGCCACTGCCCCTTGGGCCGCCACCTAGGCGCACCCGACCAAATTCGCCCCAAAATTCCAGCATCCTAAACCGCGTCTAATTGCTGGCCCTTCTAACTAGCCTTCGAAAAAGCCTTGATCAGACCAAATACTTTGTCTTTCACATCTCCGTTCGGCATTTCATCGAGCATTCGGGCGACCCGAATGGTCCGATCTGGCAATGCGGCCTCGCCGACATGATCTTCCGCTTGCACAATATCACTATCGTCCAAACCCTCATAGAAATAAGTGATGGGCAGGCCAAGCACACGAGAAATGGCCCAAAGCCGGGAGGAACTAACCCTGTTTGTGCCGTTCTCATATTTCTGGAGCTGCTGAAAACTGATATTCAGTTTTTGCGCTAAACCGTCTTGCGTCAGGTTCTCGACCAGTCGGGCCTGCCGCAAACGACGTCCAATTTCTGTATCTAAATGACTCGTAACACGCATGTTATCTCCTTCAAACAAGAGTTAAAGTCTGGCACAATTTCACATTGTATACAACCTTAGTATAATAACCTGTCTTACATACAATATCAATCATTGTAATCAAGTAACTTCAGCAATTCTCCACCGTGCCGTTTAAACACGCGATGAGCTTCCTCGTCGAAGGTGCTTTTCCAGATGCCATGCTCCAGATCGAGAGGCGATACATCCCAGGCTTCATCGGCACAAGTACGCACCTGATCAGGGCTGTATGAGACCGTTGCAAAATCAAGAAGCTTGCCGACAACCATAGTGGTTGAATTTGTAATATCTTCGCATCGAATTTCAAGATAACGCGCCGGATTTCGCCGTCCGAAGGCTCGTGCTGCGCCAATACTCCGCCCCCATGCATTTGCAAATGTTTCCGCAAACCCTGCGAAAGTTGGGTACTTTTTAGGAAAATCGCCACGACTTATACCTAAATTGAACTCCCATGCGGAAACCGCTTCATCGCGGCCATCACGGACAACGTGGATAACATGTGCTTCGGGGAGAATCCGCACCAAAAGATCCAGACTAAGGACATGTTCAGGTGTTTTTTCAACAATGCAATGGGGATCGCGATCTCCCAACCAACGATCAAACGCAAGTCCGATTGCTGTCTTCATCAGGTGATCGACATCGTCATAAGTGTAACCAGCCGCATTCCCCGGCAGCCCGGCCAGTTGCAGCCGGTTGCCGATTTTCTCTCCCTCCTGGTTGTAGTCATCGAACACTTTGGCAATCTTGGGAAACAACAGATCCGTAAAATGCCCTTCACCTTTCGAACAAATGTCAGGGTGCGAATCCATACACTGTTGAACCCAAGCCGTCCCCCAACGCGTTGCACCCACGATGAGAACTACCCGTTTATTAAAGATATGGCGCAGCCTATCCTGTCTGTTTGAAAAGGTATCCATCTTCAAATTACTCGTCCTATATCACACCCGGCACCACCTCTGGCACGGCAATGTTAGCGTAAGACGATGCAGCACCAACGTACATCAAAAATAGCAATTGTTGGTTCTTGATTAGAAGCCCACAGCTTTCTATAGTCGCGACTTATGAACGCCGATGAGCAGACACCCCCGCGCTATCTCCGCCGCCACCTTCTGGGAATTGAAGGCCTGTCACCGGAGGAAATCACGAGTCTTCTTGATCGATCAGAAACCTACGTTCAACAAAACCGCCAATTGAATAAAAAGAAATCGGTCCTGAGTGGCCGAACCATCATCAATCTTTTCTTTGAAGATTCGACGCGGACGCGAACATCCTTCGAATTGGCAGGCAAACGCCTGGGAGGCGATGTTATCAATATGTCGGTTTCGACGAGCTCGGTAAAAAAGGGCGAGACCCTGATCGACACCGCGATGACACTGAACGCCATGCATCCGGACGTACTGGTTGTCCGCCACCCACAATCCGGTGCTGTATCGCTGTTATCTGAAAAAGTGAATTGTGCCGTCATAAATGCAGGCGACGGCTCGCACGAGCACCCAACTCAAGCTTTGCTTGATGCCTTGACCATCCGACGAAGGCTGGGACGGCTGGGCGGCTTAGTGATTGCAATCTGTGGTGACATTTTACATTCGCGTGTCGCACGTTCGAACATTCATCTGCTAAATGCAATGGGGGCCCGCGTTCGCTTGATCGCGCCCAACACATTACTTCCGGTTGAGGTTGAACGACTGGGTGTAGAAGTTTTTCAGGATATGGCCGAAGGCTTGAAAGACGTTGATATAGTTATGATGCTCCGCCTGCAACGCGAGCGCATGCAGGGCAATTTCTTTCCCTCCATCCGTGAATATTTTAACTTTTTTGGCCTTGATGACGCGAAGCTCTCCAACGCCAAGGAAGACGCCTTGATCATGCACCCCGGCCCCATGAACCGCGGCGTTGAAATTGATTCGGATCTGGCAGATGACTTTGGCCGCAGCGTAATCCGCGAACAGGTGGAAATGGGCGTTGCTGTTCGCATGGCCTGTCTAGAGGTTCTAACAGAAAATCTCGACGCCGAAGACATCAGGAATTTGTGATGGCGGGAACGAACGACAACACAACGCCAAGGCTTTACACCAACGCAAGGGTCATAGACCCGGCAACTGGCCGTGACGAGATGGGTGGCATTCTGTGCAAGGGGGAGACCATTGCAGATGTTGGCCCACACCTGAACAATGGAAAGCCGCGTGCAAATTCTGAACTGATCGATTGTCAGGGTTTGTGTTTGGTTCCTGGTTTGATAGATATGCGGGCGCACTTAGGAGAGCCAGGCGAAGAGCATAAAGAAACGCTTGAGACGGCAACACGTTCTGCCGTCGCCGGCGGGGTGACGACGATTATTTGTCTGCCCAATACCGAACCCGTCATTGATGATATGTCGGGTGTTGAATTTGTCGCACGGCGGGCCCGCAAACTCGGCCTGAGCAAAGTCTATCCCTATGGCGCTGTCTCAAAAAACCTGGAAGGCAAGGAAATCGCTGAACTGGGCATGCTGAAAGAAGCCGGAGCCGTCGCATTCACGGATGGTTTTCATACGATTGCAGATATTCGCTTGATGCAACGAACACTGAGCTACGCCAGCACCTTTGGCTTCCTGATTGTCCAACACCCGGAAGAGCCGGGATTGGCCAAAGGGGGGGCTATGAACGCGGGAGAAACGGCAACCCGACTTGGCCTGACCGGGATCCCCCGTGAGGCAGAAATTATTATGGTTGAACGCGACATTCGTCTGGCAGAGCTGACGGGAGGCCGACTGCATTTCGCCCACATCTCAACATCCGATGCCATTGACGCTATCCGCAAGGCAAAAGCCCGGGGCCTCCCAATAACCTGTGATACGGCACCGCCCTATTTTGCGCTGAACGAATTGGCCATAGGCGATTACCGCACCTTTGCTAAACTCTCCCCTCCTTTGAGAGATGAAGCCGATCGGCAAGCGGTGATCGAAGGATTAAAAGATGGCACGATTGACGTGATTGCTTCAGATCACTGCCCACAGGATGAAGAATCAAAACGCTTACCTTTCGCCGAAGCCGCCGCAGGTGGTGTCGGGTTGGAAACCCTGTTGCCAATTACCCTTGAGCTTTATCACAACGGCCACTTGAGCCTGATCGATGCTTTTGATCTGGTTACCCGGCGACCTGCTGACCTTCTGGGACTGGAGACCGGCCGCCTGCAAGTTGGCTGTCGAGCTGATTTTGCTATTGTCGATCCAGAACGAGGATGGAAAGTCGAAGACAGGACACTTAAGTCAAAATCTAAAAACTCGCCTTTCGACGGCCGCCCTGTACAAGGCCGCGTTCTAAAAACAGTAATTGACGGTCGTCTTGTTTTTGATGCGAAAGCCTGACCCTTGGAAATCATCAAGCCCTTTTTAACCGAAACCAACGCGATTGCTGCGGTCCTTGGCTATTTGTTGGGAGCGGTGCCCTTTGGTCTGGTTTTCACTCGCCTCGCCGGACTGGGTGACATCCGCGATATCGGTTCGGGAAATATAGGGGCAACCAATGTACTTCGTACAGGTAACAAGTTCCTCGCCTTCCTGACTCTCGTTTGTGACAGCGGCAAGGGAGCAGCTGCCGGATTTGCCGCCGCTTATTTTCTTGGAATAGAAGCAGGCCTGTTTGCAGGGTTCATGGCCGTCATCGGTCATAACTTCCCGGTCTGGCTGAAATTCAAGGGCGGTAAGGGTGTCGCAACAACTCTTGGTGTCCTGGCCGTTAGCAACTGGATGGTCGGCATCATGGCCTGTGCAACATGGTTGCTGGTTGCCGGCGTTTTCCGTTTTTCTTCGCTTGCAGCGTTGGCCGCCTTATCCGCAGCCCCCGCATATGCCTGGTGGTTGGGTCGCCCCGACATTAGCGTCATGGCCACCGGTCTGGCGATGCTCGCGATCATTCGTCACCACGAAAACATAGGTCGCCTGCTCAGTGGACAGGAAAGCAAGATCGGCGGCAAGAAAGATTAGGGTTAGCGCGTCAACCGATATCGGATGCGACACAACTGTGTTTATCGCATGACGCTGCCAACCGATTGAGTGTCCTGCCCCCCTGCAAACACATTAGCATTTGCATCATGAGCTATGGCTTTTCCATAGCTGCCCACATATGCGATGCGGCTCCAGCGCCAGCTTCTGCATAAATATTGAAGACTTCGTCAACGCCGTTTTCTATCAGATCTTCTTCTTGATCAGGGAACAGCGCGGTGGCAACGATGGGGCCGGAATACCCGCGGTCGCGCAGTTGCCGCACGGCATTAATGTTTGCCGTGTGATAAGGCATGGCGAGCAAAATCATCATTACTTCGTGATGACCATCATCCAGTCGCAGCCAAAAATCAGGGTTCGTCGCATCCCCCAAAACAACACGTCGCCCGGCCTCGACATTTTTCTCAACCTCCGCTTCATCCAAATCAATCCCCAGTATTTGGTTCTCAACATGGGGTTGCATCTCGTCATAAGTTGATCGCCCGACACGCCCCATCCCGAAAACCAGTATTCGATTACCAATAAGAGAAATATCTTCGTCGCCGGCAAGCCGTTCACGCGATTCATAGGCCTGAAACCATGGGCGAAATTTCGAATACATGGCATCGACGCTAGCATTTAACGGCGCCGCAATAAAAAATGAACCTGTCAGGGTTAACGCAATTACGGTTCCCCATTCCTGCTGCAACCAACCAGAGCTGATGGCAACTGCAGCAACGATTAAGCCGAACTCTGAATAGTTCCCTAAAACACTTGCCGTATTTGCCGCTCCACGCGCCCGCAGGCGAAACTTCGTCAGCAAGACAAAAAAGAAAGAAAGTTTAAAGGGCAGCAAGATCAACAAAATTGCCGATACGGTCAGGGTCTGTACCGTCGGTAATCCCGTTAGTCCAATTGTCAGGAAAAAACACACCAGGAAAACGTCTTTGAAGCTCATGAGTGTCTTTGACAGCTCGCTTGCCCTGGGGTGGTGGGCTAATAGAGCGCCCAGCAGGAGGGCCCCGAGGTCCCCCTTCATCCCGACGACTTCAAACAAGGCTGCCCCGCCCAACGCCATGACAAAGCCGAATATAACAAGAAGTTCTCTGTGCCCGCTATGGGCTAACAGAACGCCCAAGATATGCCGCCCTGGGATTAATAGGAACAAGCCTATAGCCCACAGTGAAGGAAGCTTGCCAGCGGAAATGGCCAGAAAGACAACAGCTGCCATGTCTTGCATAACCAAGACACCGATCGCTATTTGACCATTGCGCGAAACCAGCGCGCCGCGGTCCTCCAGGGTCTTTACAGCAAAAACTGTACTCGAGAAGGAAAGCGCAAAAGCGACGATCAGCGTGCCGGTCAGGTCCAGATCTCGAAACATCGAAATATTGCTTAGCCCCAAACCAAGCAGCAAAACAGCTGCCACGACCAAAGAGCCGACCATGTGCAACGTCGTTGTCGCCCAAATTTCAGGCCGCACCAACGTACTCAAACGCAGCTTAAGCCCGATCGTAAAGAGCAAAAGCGTAACGCCCAAATCCGCAATTTCCAACAAGAACGAATCGTTCTTAGCACCCAGAAAATGAAGAACAAAACCCGCAAGCAGAAAACCGACCATAGGCGGCAGCTTGAACTGCTTAAAAAGCAGCCCGAAAGCAAAGGCGACGGCAATCCAGATTGGGTCTTGATAATCAATAGAAATCAGAAATTGATCCAATATGGAATTCTCCAAAAGTTTTGGAACCTACACCACCCGCCAATCTAAGTTTGAATCAGACCCGAACGGAAATAACGCCTTTAGCCCACCAGAGAGAAGATGTGGAAGATAGAGATCAGGACATCCGCCGACCACAGCACACCTCTTACGACCATGAGTACATAAGCGCATAATCAGAACCAAGATTCAATACTATGGCGCAACCAAGCTGGCATATTCATTAAGGGGCTTGCAGTGACTAACGAAGGTACATCGCCCGCCACTTGACGTGAAGCGCATGTTGCTTCTACAATGCACCTTATGCGTGATCAAACAATAAATTCACTATCGTTTTTAGATAAACTTAATATGCTGCGCTTGATTCGGTCTCCTCAGGTTGGCCCATTGACATTTCATAGATTAATGGCGCGTTTTGGATCAGCAGAGGCAGCGCTCGACGCATTACCGGAGCTTTCAACGCGGGCTGGCACTCAAAAAGCGGCTCGCCTGTGCTCCATTGAAAGCGCGGAGCGGGAGATGGAAGCCTGCGCCTCTGCAGGCGTAGAAATTATCGCTCTGGGGGATCCTGACTACCCGCCGCGCCTGAAACATATTGAAGATGCCCCACCCCTGTTGTTTGCGAAAGGGCGAAGCCCTTTATTGCGTAAAAAATCCGTTGCAATTATTGGCTCGCGCAACGCATCGACCAACGGATTGCGATTTGCGGAAACCATTTCCGCAGAATTGGGGGCGAACGGCCTTATGATCGCTTCCGGGATGGCACGTGGCATAGATGCGGCAGCACATCGTGGCGGAATTGAAACCGGCACCGTTGCCGTCATGGGCGGTGGCGTTGATATTCTTTACCCCCGTGAAAACGCGATCATCTATGAAGAGATCATTGAAAAAGGCGTGATCGTATCTGAAATGCCCATTGGCACCCGGCCCAAGGCCGCTCATTTTCCACGCCGCAATCGGATTATCTCCGGTATCTCGCGCGGCATCCTTGTTGTCGAAGCAGCCCCCCGTTCCGGCTCTCTCATAACGGCCCGGCTAGCTCTAGAGCAAAACCGCGAAGTCTTTGCCGTGCCGGGTTCCGCCATGGATCCGCGGGCACGCGGTACCAATGACTTGATCCGTCAGGGTGCGATCCTGACGGAAACGGCAGCAGATGTGCTCGAAGTCATAAAGCCCGATTGGCCTATGCAGCCCGTCACCCAAAAACCGGCCACAGAATCAAACGTCGCCAAGCCTCTGACATCGTCTTCAATCCATCAAAAGCCACAGACGGATATGCATAACTGGCTAGAAGCACGCCTTGGGCCAAGCCCCATTGAGATTGATGACTTGGCGCGAGATTTTCCATCCCCGCCGGCTGTCCTGTCTGAAATTTTACTGGAACTTGAGCTCGCCGGGCGAATTGAGCGCCATCCAGGCAACATGATATCAACGATCAGCGTTCTCTAGCTGCCAATCACTGGCAAAAGCACGACTGATATTTAAATTTAATTACACATTATATAAGGGATGTGTATCCATGCTATTCAATTTCCACCTAACCGGCCGTATGCAGAAGCCGGTATATCAATTTTAACAGCAAGATGGATTATCAATTAAGCTCAGTAGCTTGCACTTGGACCGGCAGCGCCATTATAAATGCATCGCGGACAATGCATCGAATAATCGACAGAATCCGGGGACTTAGTGGTAAATAGTGAAACGTTAGAAATAAAAAAATCTTAAAAAAATATCGTTTCACTGTTGACGAAAGGGAAAAGAACAGCCAAGTCTCCCCACACCAGACCGTCGAGACCGCCACACAAACAGGGCGGAAATCCCCCTCGAGCGGGGCATGAATGAAACGGAAACCTTATTCTTATGACCAGCGTTGTCGTCGTCGAATCGCCCTCCAAGGCTAAAACAATTAATAAGTATCTTGGCAGCGACTATAAGGTTTTTGCCAGTTATGGACATATTCGCGACCTGCCTCCCAAAGATGGCTCGGTTCGTCCGGATGACGATTTCGATATGGACTGGGAAGTGGATTCAAAAGCCGCCAAGCACGTCAAAGATATATCGCAAGCGCTCAAGAGCGCCGACAAACTGTTTCTCGCGACCGACCCGGACCGCGAAGGTGAAGCCATCTCCTGGCATGTTGAAGAAGTGTTGCGCGCCAAGAAGCTCTTGAATGGCGTCGACGTGAAGCGTGTTGTTTTTAATGAAATTACCAAAGAAGCGATCATCGAAGCCTTTAACCATCCGCGTGAACTGGATTCTGAGCTGGTTGATGCCTATCTCGCACGCCGGGCCCTCGATTATCTTGTCGGCTTCAATCTGTCACCAGTTTTGTGGCGCAAATTGCCCGGCAGCCGTTCGGCGGGGCGGGTTCAATCTGTGGCGCTGCGGCTGATCTGCGAGCGTGAAACAGCCATTGAAAACTTCAATGCTGACGAGTTTTGGAGCATCAAAGCCAAGTTCATGACGGAAGATGGCAAGCCCGTTCTTGCCAACCTGACGCACCTGAACGGCGAAAAACTTGATAAACTCTCTATTGGGACCGAAGCTGCTGCCCAGCAAGCTGTTGCAGCAATCACTGAGCGCGATTTTAAGGTTACTGAAATCGAACAAAAGAAATCTCGCCGCAACCCCGCCGCCCCGTTTACAACGTCAACACTGCAACAAGAAGCATCCCGCAAATTGGGCTTTGCCACCAAACGAACCATGCAGATTGCCCAACGGCTCTATGAAGGTGTGAATCTGGATGGCGAGACAACGGGACTAATCACATATATGCGAACAGACGGCGTCACTATGGCTGCCGAAGCCATCGAAGGATGTCGCAATCTGATCGGTAGCGATTACGGCTCAAATTATGTGCCAAACGAAGCACGTGTATATAAGTCGAAGGCAAAAAACGCTCAGGAAGCACACGAAGCTGTTCGTCCGACAGATGTGGCCCGCCGGCCAAAGGACATTGCTCATGTCCTCGACCCGGATCAGCTCAAGCTTTACACCCTGATCTGGCAACGTACCGTCGCCAGTCAGATGGAATCTGCTGTCCTTGATCAGGTTGGCGTCAATATAGGATCTCCCGATAAAAAGGTTACCTTGCGTGCAACCGGTTCAGTTGTCGCGTTTGATGGTTTCTTCCGCCTATATCAGGAAGGCAAAGACGATAGCGATGCGCCCGATGATGGTGAAGAAAAAATTCTACCGCCCATGAAACAGGGCCAGGATATGCAGACCGGCGATGTGAAACCGGAACAGCATTTCACCCAGCCCCCACCGCGCTTTTCTGAAGCCAGTTTGGTAAAATCACTAGAAGAGCTCGGCATTGGTCGACCTTCAACTTACGCCAGCATTATTTCCGTCCTTCAGGAGCGTAATTACGTGCGCCTTGAGAGCCGTCGTTTTACGCCAGAAGACCGAGGCCGTGTGGTAACGACGTTCCTTGAAAGCTACTTCACCAAATATGTCGCCTATGACTTCACTGCTGATCTGGAAAATAAACTGGATGATATATCCGGTGGCCGTATCGATTGGAAAACAGTCCTTCGCGACTTTTGGGGCTCGTTTAATTCTGCCATTGGTGAAACCAAAGACCTTCGGGTTTCTGAAGTGCTTGATCGGCTCGATGAAATTCTAGGCCCACACTTCTTCCGTGAAGGCCCTGATGGCAAAGATCCGCGCAAATGCCCGACTTGTGAAGACGGCCGGCTGAACCTGAAACTCGGAAAATTCGGTGCCTTTATCGGCTGCAACAACTACCCCGAATGCCGCTTCACGCGGCCGCTTGCCGTCTCAGATGGTAGCGAAGATGACCTGGCTGCGGCCGGGCCAAAAGAACTCGGCCTCGACCCGGTTAGCGGTAAAATGGTGACACTGCGCAAAGGCCCATATGGGCATTATGTGCAGTTGGGAGAGGAAGAGGAAATCCCCGCCGAACCTGTTCCCGAAGGTAAAAAACCAAAAAAACCAAAAAAGATTAAGCCTAAGCGGTCTTCTCTGACCAAAGCAATGGATCCTTCCACGGTTGACCTGGAACTGGCGTTGGGTTTGTTATCCTTGCCGCGCGACGTCGGCATTGACCCGGAGACCGGGCTGATGATCACCGCAGCTATTGGTCGCTTTGGTCCTTATATTAAATTGGAAGCCACATACGTCTCGCTCAAGGGCGATGATGATGTGCTGACCATCGGTCTTAACCGGGCAGCTCACTTGATGGCCAACGCACCAAAGAAAGAGCCCCCAGTCGAACTCGGCATGCATCCAAAAAACAAGAAACCGGTAACCCTGCGGAAAGGGCGCTGGGGACCGTTTGTCATGCACGGTCGGGCAATGGCGACTTTGCCAAAGGACATGGAACCGGAAAGCGTCGATCTGGCAAAAGCTATTGAGTTATTAGACGCCAAAGCAGGCAAAGGCGGCAAAAAGGCTGCTCCTAAGAAAGCAGCAGCCAAAAAGGCACCGACAAAGAAAAAAGCTGCGGCAAAAAAGAAGGCTGCACCAAAGAAAAAAACCGCCTCTAAAAAGAAAGCTCCTGCAAAGGCGAAGGCCGACGCTGAAGCAAATCCTGAGGTGGCGGCTGAGTAACGCCGCCCGATAGAGGAATCCCTGTGGCACGCCCCCCCAAAGTTCAAGCGCCCTTCCCAACAGAGGAAGAAGTTTTGTCGTATGTTCGCGACAACCCTGACCGGTCCGGCAAACGTGAAATTGCCCGCGCCTTTAGACTGGACGCAGAGCAAAAACGGGAGCTAAAAAAATTACTTCGGGAAATGCAGCAATCAGGCAGTCTTGAAAAAAACCGAGGCCGCAAGTATTCAGAGCCCGGCAAGCTGCCAAACGTAACTGTTCTCGACATCATTGGCCCCGACAGCGATGGCGACGTGCGAGCCAAGCCCGTAAACTGGGAGGGCGATACGGTCCCCATTATCTTCATGGAACGTGCACGGCGGGGAATCACGGCACCCGGCAAGGGGGATCGGGTGCTGGCCCGCCTTAGTGAGACCGAGCCCGGTGTTTATACCGCACAAACCATTCGCCAGATTTCAGGTGCGCCCGTCAGCATCTTAGGGGTTGTTGGTCTGGTCGAAGGTGAAATTCGCATTCAACCAACTGATCGCCGCCATAAGGATGAATTGATTGTCCGCCCTGAAGACTCGATGGGCGCTAAAGAGGGTGAACTGGTGCGCGCCGAATTGGTCCCTGGTAAACGCCTGGGCCTACGTCATGCAAAGATCACGGAACGCCTTGAAAGCATGGATGCGCCAGGCGCTATTAGTTTAATCGCTATTTACGCCTATGACATTCCTAATGAATTTCCGACAGCCGTGATCAAACTGGCGGAAGCGGCCACAGCCCGCGCCTTAGATGGCCGTACGGACTTACGAGATATTCCCTTGGTCACCATCGACGGTGCCGATGCCCGAGATTTTGACGATGCCGTTTGGGCTGAACCGGACGATACAAAGGGTAACGAAGGCGGATGGCACCTGATCGTCGCCATTGCCGATGTCGCGGCTTATGTTACGCCAAACGATGCGCTCGACCGGGAAGCCCAAAAGCGCGGCAATTCGGTCTATTTCCCTGACCGGGTCGTACCGATGCTGCCGGAAGCCTTGTCCAATGGTTGGTGTTCGCTGGTTCCCTATGAAGAGCGACCCTGTTTGGCGGCGCACCTGTGGATTGATAAACGGGGCCATTTGCTGCGTCACCGCTTTGTCCGCGGCCTGATGCGGTCACATGCACGTCTCACGTACGAGCAGGTGCAGATGGCGCGGGACGGAAATCCAGATGCGGTGACACAAGAATTGATCGAAACCGTAATCACGCCGCTTTATGGGGCCTTTGATGCTTTAAAAAAGTATCGCGAAGAACGTCACGCCTTGGAACTGGAAGTCGCAGAGCGACAGGTCCACATCGGCGAAGATGGCAAGATTGCAAACATTTCTCCACGTCAACGGTTGGACAGTCATAAACTGATCGAAGAATTTATGATTACGGCGAACGTTGCCGCGGCCCAGTCGCTGGAAAAAAACAAACAGCCATGCATGTACCGCATTCATGATCGACCAAGCCCGGAAAAAATCAGTGCGTTCAGCGACTTTTTGGAAACCCTTGACTTGAACTTTGCCAAAGGCCAAGTCATCCAGCCTCTGCAATTCAACCAAATTATCGAAAGATCTAAAAACTCCCCTAACGCTCATATGATCAATCAAATGGTGTTACGTTCCCAAGCGCAGGCTGAATACAGCCCCAACAATATTGGACATTTTGGATTGGCGCTGCATCGCTATTGCCATTTCACATCCCCAATCCGGCGCTATTCCGATCTGCTGGTACACCGGGCCCTGATCGATGCTCATAAACTGGGTTCCGATGGTCTGGTTAGTGACGGCGAAGATTTTGAAGACCTGGGGTCACACCTCTGCTCAACCGAACGCCGCGCCGCATCCGCCGAACGTGATGCCATGGATCGATACGTTGCCGGATACCTGGCCCCGCGTGTCGGCGCCATTTTCACGGCCCGGATCAATGGTGTTACCCGGTTTGGCCTGTTCGTGACGCTTGATGATACAGGGGCCGACGGGCTGGTCCCGATCAGTTCACTTGCTGGTGATTATTATGATCACGACGAAACGGCACATATGTTGATCGGTCAAAACTCCGGCAACATGTATACGCTCGGCCAATCGATTGACGTTATGCTGCGCGAGGCGACACCGGTATCAGGCGGATTAATTTTTCAAATTATGGATGCGGGCGGAGATAATTCGGCACCTCGTCGTCGAGGTCGCAATGGCAAACCCAAAGCCGGCGGCCACCGCTCAGCTAAAAAGCGCGGTCGCGCTAAAGGCAAAAAACGCAGGGCACCCCTTTAGATCATCCCCTTTCCAGCTGAGAGCCCTACATTTTCAGCGGATATAGCGCAGGCTTCTCACCGGCCGTCTAAGTTAGGCTGTCCATATGAACATTGACAATCTCTGCGATAATGAGGTTTAAAGCCCCATGGAACTTTTAAACACTACGCCACAGGGCCTTTATTTGCTGTCGTTATCATAACGGCGGTCCCCTTTTCTATTATTCAACCGCTGCGTTCCGGCGGTTGACAACAAAATCCTAAAATCCGGCATCGCAGCTTCATTTGGAGTTATGAGATGCAAAATAAAAAATCAGTACCAACCGTTGGCCTTATGGGTTTTGGGGCATTCGGGCGCTTGGTCACCGATCATCTGCACCCCCATTGTCGGCTTTTAATCCACGACCCCGCGTTGAGCGCGACCGACCGCGCATTGCCCGCGGCAACGGAATTTGCCGATGTTGCCAGCATTGCCCGTTGCGATTTCATCATCCTTGCCGTACCGGTCGACGCTCTTGCCTCTGCGATCCGAGCGTTAAGACCGCACCTGAAACCAGGTGCCATCGTCATCGACGTCGGCTCCGTCAAGGTAACACCAGCCGCAGCCATGCAGACCGAGTTACCCTCCTTCGTGGACATCATCGGAACCCATCCACTGTTTGGTCCACAAAGTGCCCGCAATGGCATTCGGGGCCGAAAAATTGCCATTTGCCCGATCAGAGGCCGCTCAACCATCCGAGTTGCTGCATTTCTGAAGCATGTTCTGGGCTTGCAGGTCTTTATCACAACACCGGAAGAGCACGACAAAGACGCCGCCGTCGTCCAAGGCCTAACCCACTTGATCGCGCGCATTCTGGTGCGTATGGAGCCGCTTCCCAAGCACCTGACGACGGCAAGTTTTGACCTTCTTCTTGAGGCCACAGAAATGGTTCGACACGACGCACCCAACGTCTACATGGCAATTGAGCAAGCTAATCCCTACGCGTCAGCCGTCCGCGATCAGTTCTTTGACATCGCGCAGGAGGTGCGGCGAGAGGCCGATAAACCGGCCACGCTCGACTGTCACGATCAAAAGCCTCTGCGATATGCCTGATGTTTCAGATGTGCAGTTTTTGGCATGTGAGAGCGACCAAAAGAAGACGTGGCCTGCTGTTTTCACACTCTTTTTGTGACTTTTTGCCACTCTGTTGATGACGTAGCGGCAAAAATCTAAGAAAATACGCAAATGATGTTCGCAACCAAAACTTTTCGCCATTGGGTCTTTGCCCTGCTCATGGGGTTTTTGACCGCGTGCGCGACGACAGAACCAGCGGTCGTTGAGGAACCGCTCGTCTGGGCGGATGCCACAGAAGTTATCGCATCCGGCTACCGCGCCATTAGTGAAAAGTATATTGATCCCCTTGACGTTGATAAACTTGCCGTCGATGGCATAAAGGGCTTTGCTTCAATTGATCCCGCTATTTCTGTTTCCATTGAAGATGCCACACTTGTTTTGTCCTATGCAGGCAAAGCGCTATACTCTGCAACGCTACCACCTGATGGCAGCATTGAACAGTGGGCGACCTTGACTTCGGAAATGGCGATCGAGGCCAGGAAGGCATCTCATGATTTACGCGGATCAGGTGCAGAAAAAATATACGAAGCGGTTTTTGACGGTGTTCTATCAGGTCTCGACCTGTTTTCACGCTATGCTGGTGCTGAAGATGCCCGCCGCAACAGAGCCCGCCGCGATGGTTTTGGCGGCATCGGCATCCGCTACAAAAAAGAACAAGATGTTTTTCGCATCCTTTCCGTAACACCCGCTATGCCGGCGGCCGACGCCGGTATACAGGCCCGTGACCAATTGACCCACGTAGATGGGAAACCCGTTCAGGGGCTGAGTATACGACAGGTTTCGTCTTACATCCGAGGCCCAACTCATACCACAGTTACTCTGACCGTTTCCCGGGATGGATCTGATGAGCCGATGGAATTCAAACTCATGCGCGAGCATATTGTGCCAACGACGGTGACAGAAAAACGCTTGGGCAATGTTGTCTATTTGAAGATCTCGAGCTTCAACCACGATACAGCGCAATCGCTTTCAGATAAGCTGGAGACAGCAATCGACAGCATGGATGGCGCGTTGGAAGGCTTTATCATTGACCTGAGAGGAAACCCCGGCGGATTACTGAAACAATCCGTTAAAGCCGCAGATTTGTTTCTGACACAAGGGAATATCATTACAACCAAAGGGCGCCATGCAGACAGCCTGCACGTCTACGAAGCGGGCGGACGCGACCTGACAGGCGGCTTGCCGCTAATTTTACTGGTCGACGGAAAATCAGCCTCTGCCGCAGAAGTCGTTGCGGCTGCTTTGCAAGACAGGGAGCGTGCTGTTTTGATCGGCACGTCGTCATATGGCAAAGGCACCGTCCAGACTGTTTTGCGATTACCAAACGAAGGGGAAATCACCTTAACCTGGTCCCGTATGATTGCACCGTCCGGTTATGTGCTGCACGGGCTTGGCGTGCGCCCGGAACTATGCATTCCCGAAACAGTCGACAATATAGCCAAACTCGTCGAATCAGCGCTGGATACGGCACCTGATGTTAAGTTGACCTTTGATCAGTGGCGTGTCCCAGGCCTCAAAGACAGTTCGCGGCGAGAAAAGTTACGGGCCAGTTGCCCAGCTGAACGGCACGAAGCGGATACAGAGCTCGCCGTTGCCCAGCACTTGATTAAAAACCCAGACGTTTATGCCAAAGCCTTGTCTTTGTCGACCCGCCCGGCTCAAGCTTCCAAGTAGGATTTGAAGGCTGGACCAGTACCCTCTTGACACTCCCACTGGGCGCTGTATGGTGCGCCGCTCTAGATATTAATTTGCTTTTACGATGGAATTTGGATTATGGCTAAGCCAGCAACACAATTGATCAAACTCGTTAGCACGGCGGATACAGGTTACTTTTACGTGACTAAGAAAAACCCGCGCAATTCAACGGAAAAGTTTGAGTTTAAGAAATACGATCCGGTTGTTCGCAAGCACGTCGTATTTAAAGAATCAAAAATTAAGTAATTTCGATCGTTCCTGGTTTTTGCATCAGGAGTAGACCGTACAAATGAAAAAGGCTGGTTTGAACCAGCCCTTTTTATTTGTCAGAGGCCTTTTTAGACAAAACCTCTCGTCAGACGTCATTTGATCGCCAAAGTTAGTTTAAAAACTTGGCGACAGTATCCAGGAAAGTTGGAACCGAGATGGGTTTGGCGATATAACCTTCACAGCCGCCTTCCCTAATCTTTTCTTCATCGCCTTTCATGGCAAATGCGGTAACGGCAACCACAGGGATCGACTTCAACTCGTCGTCAGCTTTGAGCATTTTTGTGACTTCCAGCCCTGAAATTTCTGGCAACTGAATATCCATCAGAATCAAGTCTGGCTTGTGCTCATGGGCGATTGCCATCACATCTCTGCCATCCATCGTCTGCAGAGTATCATATCCGTGTGCCTGAAGCAGATCATTGAACAGCTTCATGTTCAGATCATTATCTTCAACAATCAAAATTGTTTTGGCCATATCGTTCCCTATACAATGGCTGTGCTCAAACGTTTCCGCCCCACCGTTCAAAAGCATAATACGATTAAGACACCTAATAGGCAACGTAATCAGTTGAACTTACAACAGAACCGGATTCTCTTATCTCTAGCCTTAGAAATCATGTATCATTCAGATCATCAAGTCAATTGACATGACCTGTCAATTTCTCTTATAGCGAGTATCAGAAGAACATATTTTTATGGAAAAGAACGCACCTTAACGCCTAGTCTCCGCGTACATCTTCCACCATTTCTCGCAGAGTATCGAGATTGTTAATCACCAAAGCATTTTTTTCTCGAACAACAATACCTTTTCGCGCCAGATCATTTAACACCCTGGCAACAGTCTCCCGTGTCGTACTTACGCGACTTGCAATATCCGCATGGACCGGAATGGGGGAAATAAGGGCGCGCCCATCGTCATCCATTAAGTTACGGGCAAGCCGCAACAAATCAGCTTGTACCCTGTTGTTTGCGGCCAGCGTGCTTAGATCCATAATCCGCACGGTGGCGGCTCGGATAACACGGGTGAGCCCTTGCATCAGCTTTAGGGCGACACCAGGGTGCTGCTCAAGAAAATTCAAAAACCGTTCTTGTGTCAGACTGGCGATATGGCATTGCGTTATCGCCATGACACTGGCGGAACGCGGTTCACCGTCGATCGCGGCCAACTCTCCGAAATGACTTCCCACAGCCAAATCATCAAACGTTACCTCGCGACCGGAAAACGAGTAATTGACCACCCGCACTGTCCCTTCAACAACGAAGAATATGTCGGTCGCTTCGCTTTGCCGATCAATGATCTGCTCGCCCGACGCGTAACGCCGCCAACTGCACTGCGCTGCAATTCCTTTGCGAATCTGAGGATCCACCTCTTTAAGCAGATCAATAACGGCAAAATCGTTAATTTCGTTTTCAGACACCGGCAACCTTCCCTCAATGCCTGAGAATCATTGTCCTCAGGGCGTTGGGTTAAGTTTAAAGCAGTTTTCCGCAGATTACGAGAGTTCCAGGTGTTTTTTTGTGGGGTAACCCATTGTTGCCCTTAAGAAGGTTTCCTGTTCGAAGGCTTTTTACGCTTGAGCGGGCTTGAGCCAGTTTTGTCAGGGCGTGCCTTTGATGCGCGTTTTGCGCGAAATGGCTTTTTCTTGGGGTTTGAGGCAGATGGATCTTTCGCCCAAGAGTTTCTATCCTCCCTGCGCTCGGGCCCTGGTTTTCCAGCATCGCGCTTTTTATTGCTGAAACCCTCAGAAGCTTTATGTGGAGAATTTTTCTTCGCCGTCTTGTCTTTCTTAACCCAGTCGTTTTTGGATCCGCCTGTCGCATCTTTCTTGTCAGCGCGCTCAGCGGTTTTCACCCCAACAGCGCGCTTTGGCTTTTGGCTTTTTTTCTCCCACGCAGGCTTGCCACCAGAGGCATCGCTCTTGGACTTATCACCACTTTTGGCAAATGTGCGTTTTGGGTATGGAGCTGACCGAGACTCCCCGTCGGGCTTAGCACCCTGATAGGGTTTTTTCTTTCGATCAAATCCACCTTTGCCACCTCTCTCGGCGCGATCCCCGTGATCTGCGCGTTTGCCCCGTTCGGGACGCCCCCCCCGATCGGCACGGCGTCCACGATCACTGTGATCACCGCGACTGGGGGCTGGTGGTTTCGGCACGCCTTCTAGTCGGGTAATAACGATATCTTTTTCAACTTTAAGGCCAGGCCCTATTGCTGCTAAAAACTTTTCAACCCCATCCGGAGCCAGTTCGAAATGGGTCTCCGTTTGATGGATGCGGATGGCACCAATTTCGTTTTTTGTGATGTGTCCTGCACGACATAACATCGGCAACAGCCAACGGGCCTCCGCCTGTTCTTTGCGTCCAACAGACAACGAGAACCACACACCATTTTTAAAATCTTCGCGCCGTGGCTTTGCGCTTTCCATCGGTGCGGCATCCAAAAGCTCTTCCGGTGCCGGCTGCAACGCTTTGTGCATTCGAAGATAGGCTGCGGCAATATGATCTGCACTGTGGCGCGATAACAATTCCGTCGCAAAAGCTTGCTCTTCTTCGTTCAATGCTTCCGTCAGTGCGGTATCTTCCAGAATCCGTTCACGATCCCGTTTGGTAACGTCTTCCAACGAGGGCGGCTTGGCCCAGGTCGCCTCGATATTCGCGTTGCTCAGCAAACGCTCGGCTTTGCGGCGCGCATTATGCGGTACAATCAGCGCACTAACGCCCTTACGCCCAGCCCGGCCTGTACGGCCACTCCTGTGCAACAAAGCTTCTGAATTGCGCGGAACATCTGCGTGGATTACCAGATCAAGGTTAGGCAAATCAATACCACGCGCCGCAACATCGGTTGCCACGCAAACCCGTGCCCGGCCATCCCGCATCGCTTGCAAGGCGTGGGTGCGCTCGTTCTGACTCAATTCGCCGGAAAGTGCGACCACCGAAAACCCGCGATTGTTGAGGCGGCTCGTCATATGATTGACAGTTGCCCGTGTCCCGCAGAAAACAAGCGTGTTCTTCGCATCATAAAAGCGAAGCACATTGATAATCGCGTTTTCGCGATCATTGGGCGCAACAACCAGCCCTTGATAATCAATATCGTGATGCTGCTCCCGTTCGGCCATCGTCTCAACCCGAACCGCATCGCGCTGAAAACGTTTTGCCAGATTGGCGATGGAACGGGGAACAGTGGCAGAGAAGAGCAAAGTCCGCCGAGATTTTGGCGCGGCATCCAGGATATATTCCAGATCGTCACGAAAACCGAGGTCCAGCATTTCATCCGCTTCATCCAGAACGACGGCGCGGGCGGAACTCAATTCAAGGGACCCACGTTCAATATGATCGCGTAGGCGACCCGGCGTACCCACAACAATATGCGCACCCCGGTCCAAAGTTCGGCGTTCGGTCCGCATATCCATACCACCAACGCAGGTTGCCATCGTTACAGCGGTTTTCCCATATAGCCATTCAAGTTCACGATTAACCTGTAACGCCAGTTCACGCGTCGGCGCAACAACCAGCGCCAACGGTTGACTGGCCCGATCAAACGCGTGTGCTCCTTGCAACAGCGTTGGTGCAATCGCGATACCAAACGCGACGGTTTTACCGGAACCCGTCTGTGCCGAAACCAAAAGATCTTCTTCTTTAAGTTCGGGGGCGGATACAGCAACCTGGACGGGGGTTAGGACATCATAACCACGCGCCGTCAATGCTTCGCTAATCGGCGGAACAATGCCTTCAAAATCTGTCATGTTTTTATCTACTGGAATGCGAATATCTAGCGCCAGGTTTCAGATCATTTTTTCAGGGGGCGCACGTCGCGCGTCAGTGCACACGACGGAACAATTCCAGTGAGCGGTGTTGTATAGGGCGTCCGGGGGTGCGTCAACAGAGCATTGGTGAATATCTGTGTCTTAATATCGCCGCCTTGCATGGCGTTGCGCGTCTTATTATGGTTTGTACGTGTCCCTTTATATGCTGAAAGCACCTGTCACCTATGGCTAAAACCACCCCGTCTCCCCCACCTAAAAAAAGACAGAAGAGCCCCAAGGTCGCGGTCGTTGTCCCTTGTTATAAGGAAACGGCCCACATTTTGCCCGTTATCGAGGGTATTGGTTCTGAAGTCAGCGGGATCTACATAGTAGATGATGACTGCCCGGATAAGACTGGCGCCTTTGTCGAACAAAACTGCAAGGACAAGCGGGTTCGCGTAATCTACCAGCGCCCCAACACCGGTGTTGGCGGCGCCATGGTGCGGGGGTACCGCGAAGCGTTGGACGACGGTTTTGATATTCTGGTCAAGATGGATGGTGACGGGCAAATGGACCCGTCACTCATCCCAAAGCTGATTGCGCCGATTCTGAATAAACGCGCCGATTATGTTAAAGGCAATCGGTTCCATAAACTGGAAGCCGTATCAGCCATGCCCAAGTCACGGATCATTGGCAACATTGTCTTATCTTTCTTCTCTAAACTTTCCAGCGGTTATTGGTCCGTCTTCGACCCAACCAACGGCTTCACAGCGCTCCATAAGACGGCTGCGGCGCGGCTGCCATTGGATCGTTTATCAAAAGGTTATTTCTTCGAGTCAGATATGTTGTTTCGGCTTGGGATGGTGCGCGCTGTTGTTGAAGACATGCCAATGGATGCGATTTATGGGAATGAGACCAGCGGCATCAACATACCCAAAATCATTCCAGAGTTTATCGCTAAACATTTTATCAGTGCCAGCAAACGGATATATTACACCTATTTTTTGAGAGACTTCGGCTTACCGGGCATGCAGTTTCTGCTTGGAAAATTGCTCTTGGCCTTTGGTTTGGTCTTTGGTGGTATCAAATGGATGGAAAGCGATGCCACAGGTGTTCCAGCAACCGCGGGGACTGTCGTCCTGGCTGCACTCCCGATTATAATCGGTATGCAATTCTTGGTCTCATTCCTTAATCATGACACGAAAAACACGCCGACAAGTCCGCTCGTCGTCGATACAGAGCCGGATTGACCCCATCGCACTCGATTTTCGTTGATGAACGACATTACCTGGGGCGACATAGGATATGACAGCCCCTTTTTCGGTTTCGGCAATTACCGATAGAACTCAACAAAAAACCGAACGGGCCCCTGTGGGGTTACGAAGTGCGGACGCTGCGGCTCAATAACCCCAGAGGTGCCTTCTTCCAAAATATGACATTCACTCAGAGAGGGGATTTCATAACGCAGTTCTCCCGCCAACACATTAATTACACCCCAGACATCGGGCCGTGTCGCATGATCTTTAAGCAAGCCAGCAGGGACCGACTGCTCAGTGAATACAGGTGTCTTTTTGTAAGGTTTGACGTTCGCTGGAAGTTCCAAAATGAATGTCTTTCTTTGTTCAGTGTTTCGAATAGAGCAGCGGAAATTGTTCGCCCCGAAGGGCATCGCCATGCCGGAGTGTTACTTCCGGGAACGGAGGTGAAGTGACCAGATTGTCAGGGCGGCGAAAACGCGCATCGTCCCCAACCAAACGCAGCGAGAAGGCGCGACGCTGATGCGTCTTGCTATTGTTGGCTGGAGCGCCGTGTAATGTCCGGTAGTCAAACGCAACAGCATCGCCCGGCTCCAGTTCCCATCCAATAATCTTATAATCCGCCCGGTTGTTATCAATATCTGGAACAGGCTCCATGCCGTCATTGTCATTAAGGGCATCGCCGTTAAAGCGCTGGGGCCGGTAGAACTTTCCTGATAAATGGGAACCCGCAACAAATTCAAGGGTGCGATCGCGCGAAACCGTATCAAGTGGGATCCAAAGGCTAACGGTTTGCTGGGCCTCAATACAATAGTAAGGGTAATCCTGATGCCATGGCGTCGCGACTCCAGCCTCGGCTTCCTTAACCAGAACGTGCTCATGGAACAGGCGCGCACTCTGGCTTTGCATCAGTTCTGTTCCCAACCGGGCGACTGGAGAGTCGAAAACAAATGATCGATATTCGGGAATGCGTTGCCAATTGCAATAATCACTGAGAAAACGCCCCCCACCCTCTTCACCTTGATAAAATTTTCCATAGGGACCTGGTGAATGCATATTGGTTGCAACACCCTGGCGCAGGAGGTCGATCCAATCCTTGAATATACCGCGGATAACGGCGGCTCCATCGTTTGCAAAATCCTCGATGGTTTGATTATCCAGACCCGATCCCATCGCCCATCCTTTTTAAGCGCAAAAACAAAAGCAACCTTAAACAATTACATCATACAAAGAAAAGCTTTCACAATGCCTCGCCTTTTCGAACACGGAATGGCGTCGGCAAACATGGTTGAATGAAGGCAACGACGAAAACTCACTCCCCATCCATGGCTACAATTTGATCTGATACCTTTCACCGAACTCGAAAAGCCTGAAACCCATAAAAACCGACGCGATATCAGATGGTTACATAAGATACCCTTTTTTGACGTATAATGAAATATCTTGAAACATTCAAATACCCTCAATTGGGGTAAGGTCTAATCTGGACAAAGGAAAATTTTCTAAATGCAAATACTGGCAATCTGGTTGCCAGTATTTGCAGACTAGAGGGATAAAATATGGCTCTTTACGGGAACCCCCAATTAACCGGTGTTGAAATTCCATTTGATGCCGACGAAATCATCGTCTCTAAAACCGACCTAACTGGAAAGATTACATACGGAAATCGCCTGTTTTATCGACTGGCAGGCCTTCCAGAAAAGGACTGTATCGGGGTACAACACAATCTTGTTCGCAACCCAAACATGCCACGAGCCGTGTTTGAATTGTTGTGGAAAACAATAGAGAACGGCGAAGAGATATTCGCCTACGTCGTAAACCGATCCAAAAACGGCGATCACTATTGGGTATTCGCCCACGTGACTCCCAGCCGAGATTCCAGCGGCAACATTATCGGTTATCATTCCAACCGGCGGGTTCCAAATCGCCAGGTTCTTAATCAACATATTGAGCCGCTCTATAAACAACTTCTGACCGTTGAAAAGCAGAATGACAGCCCAAAGGCGGGCTTGGCGGCATCGATGGCGATGATCACAACTATGCTGGAAGAAAATAAAATGAGCTTTAATGAATTTATGTTTTCGCTAGGAGTTTAAAGATGTTTGGAACAGGCCAAAGTGCACAAATAAGTAAAGCCCTTGCTGTCATGAAACAGGTTGCTGCGGGGGACTTTGAAGCCCGTCTAACCAATATCAGTGCGAAAGGTGACCTTGGGGAACTGCTTTATACAATTAATGACCTCATTGACCGATGTGATGCGTATGTCAGGGAATCATCGGCCAGCATGGACTATGTCAGCAACAATCAATACTACAGAAAAATTATTGAAACAGGAATGCAAGGCGCCTTTTTGAATGCCAGCAAGACGGCCAACTCAGCAACAGAATCAATGGCCCATAAAGTTCGTGAATTTACAAAAATTGCGGATGATTTCGAAAACTCGGTGGGTGTTGTCGTCGAGACTGTTTCGAGTGCGGCAACAGAATTATCCGCATCTTCTGATTCTCTAACTCGTATTGCCGAAACGACAAGTGAGAAAGCCACCACCGTTGCTGCCGCTGCAGAGGAAGCATCCATAAACGTCCAGACCGTCGCTGCCGCTTCAGAAGAACTGACAGGTTCGATAAACGAAATTAGCCAGCAAGTTTCTATGGCCGCGCAAACCACCAGTGATGCAGCCAAAATATCAAACGAAGCCGCAGGCAAGGTTGGTAACCTCAAAGAAGCCGCCGACCAAATTGCAAATGCTGTCAGCTTGATTAACGATATCGCCGATCAAACCAACCTGTTGGCCCTTAACGCGACCATCGAGGCTGCGCGCGCTGGGGAAGCAGGAAAAGGTTTTGCTGTTGTCGCCAGTGAAGTCAAAAACCTGGCTCATCAAACATCGAAATCTACCGAAGAGATTAGCGAGTACGTTGCCAGCATTCAGGCGGCGACGGAGGATACCGTCAATGGAATAACGGAAGTTGCCAGCAATGTTGAAGATATCAACGAAAGGAACGCCTCTGTGTCTGCGGCTGTTGAAGAACAATCGGCAGCAACCAGCGAAATCGCTCGTAACATCGAAGAAGCTTCTGCCGGAACCACAGATGTGACATCGAATATCGCTGATGTAACAATGTCGGCTCAGGAGACAGGCCACGCGGCCTCCGATGTCAACTCGGCTGCAGCAGAGTTATCAACGCAGTCAGAAAGCCTGAAGAACGTCGTTGCAAACTTCCTGTCAGAAGTCAGACGCGTCGTTTAACTAATGGCCCTGCTTTGCAGATGGCGCCGCGCCTGAAAAGAAGACGTGGCTTGAAACCGCAATAAGCAGGGCAAGCAGGCCAAGCGCGGTCGCAATCAGAAAGGTTGATTGCAAACCGTTACCGATGTTGTCTGTCGCGCCCAATGTGAGGAGACTACCCCCGGAGGTGGCTGAAAAAATAGCCCCCATTACGGCAGCACCGGTGATCAATCCAAGGTTCCGCGACAGCCCAAGCAGGCCCGAAATAACGCCGCGCCGGCTGGTATCGGCCCCCACCATAACGGCCGTGTTATTGGCTGCTTGAAATAACGCATAACCGGGCGTCAGCAAGGTCATTGCCATGATGTAACCCAAAACCCCGAACATGTTTGGCAAGAGGGCAAGCGCTAATGAACCGCCAGCCATTATTGCCAAGCCGACACCGACGACCAAGGGTGGCCCCAGACGGTCAACGACAACGCCCGAAGGAACCCCGCTAAGCGCTGAGACGACAGGTCCCACGGACATAACAAGCCCAACGGTGAAGGCATTAAGGCCAAGCCCTATGGATAAATAAAACGGCCCCACGACGAGTGTCGCCATGATCACTGTCGACACCAAACCATTGGTTATCAAACTGGCCGTCAGAAGCGGCTTACGGAATTCCAACAACTGAAGCAACGGAGATGCGGTGCGCAGTTCGATATAAACAAATAACCCCACCCCGAAGACCGCAAGGGCCAAAAGCACACCGCTCACATCGCGCTCCATCGGCTCCCATCCATTGGTCATCGAAAACGCATAGGCAGCCAAGGTCAAACTGAGCACGATGCTTCCTGCCAGATCAAATTTGAGATCGCCTGTCTTTTGTTTGCGTTGACCAACCGGTATAAAATATTGGGCCAGAAAGAAATTCAACGCTCCCAAAGGAACGAGAGCAAGAAACACCGCTTGCCAGCCAAATCCGGACAGGAGCGCACCGCCCAAGGTCGGGCCGAGCGCCGTACCGATGGCCGACATGGTCCCCATCACCCCCATTGCACGTCCCATTTTTTTCTTTGGCACGGCATCACGCACTAGAGCGATGGCCATTGCCATCAGAACAGCAGCACCGATCCCCTGCAGTGCCCGCGCGGCGATCAACCCCCAAAGAACAGACGTTAAACCACACAGCACCGAAGAGACCGTAAACAGAAATATGCCGCCTAGCAAAAGCCGCCGGTGACCAATTAAATCACCGAGCCGCCCAACACTTACGATCAGAACCGTGATTGCGAGAAGATAGGCTATCAATACCCACTGGACGTCCTGAAACGACGCAGAGAATGACTGGGCAATGGTCGGCAAGGCAACATTGGCGATACTAACACCAAGCGATGCGATTAATATCGCTAGCGCCAGACTGCTTAAAGCGCCTGCAACAGAAGGGGCAAATTGATCGTCCTGGGCCAAGGGGTCAATACGTTCGGGTGTCTGGGGCTTCACATCGATCTCCGTTCAAAAGCGGCTCCTGAAATGAAGCCATAGACACCTTATCCAAGTTTAATATATAGCATAAGACGCACTAAATACATTTAATACATGCGTTTGACGCCATATATTAACAAAAAGGAACAAGATCGAGATGATGGCAGGTCCAGATTTTAATTTGTTAATTGCGCTCGATGCTTTGTTGACGCACGGCAGTGTAGCGAAAGCCGCAAAAAGACTGCAACTTAGTCCTTCTGCAATGAGCCGCACGCTGGCACGGTTGCGGGCGGCGACCGGAGACCCGCTGCTTGTTCGGGCTGGCCGCGGTCTCGTACCAACGCCGAGGGCACTCGTGCTGCGTGAAAAGGTTCGCTTAATCGTCGAAGACGGGCGCGCAATTCTTCTTCCCGAAAAAGCCCCTGACCTGCGACATGTCGAACGATCTTTCGCTCTTCGTACCCGCGAAGGGTTTGTCGAAAACTTTGGAATCGATCTGATTAACCGAGTACGAAAAGACGCTCCCCAAATAAAGCTACATTTTGTCGAGAAGCCCGATAAGGACAGTACGGCGCTCCGTGAAGGCGCTGCCGACCTGGAAGTCGGCGTCATTGGTGACGAGACAAGTCCCGAAGTGCGCGTGCAAGCCTTGTTCGAGGACACATTCATTGGCGTGGTCAGGGCAAATCACCCACTTACCCAAAGCAAAATAACCTTGCCTCGATATTTAGCCGGCGAACATGTTCAGGTCGCGCGCCGTTCAAATGTTCGGGGCCCCGTCGAAAAAGCCCTGCAAGAAGATGGTCGTGAACTTCAGGTTTTAACAGTCGTAGGCAACTTTACGACCGCGTTGGCACTGGCTCAAAATTCTGATTTAATCGCAACGGTTCCCGAACGCTTCACCGGCACCCTTCGCGCCGACATGTTCAGCTTCCCACTTCCCCTTCGAACACCTGGCTTTACGGTCTCCTTGATGTGGCACCCGCGCCTGGATGCCGATCCCGCACACCGTTGGTTACGCGGATGTATTCGCGATGTCTGTCGCCCTGCCGATACGTTTTAGGCTTGAGCCATACCGCGTCAAGCGGTTTTCCCAAATTCATCAACTAAATTGCAGATCTGTGAAAGCCGCGCCGTTAGCTCACGACAATTGCGCTACCGTCGCGCCGCCGATCACCTGCCGCCCACATATTATTCGTATCCGGCTCATGCTGAACACCGTGAACGCCACCAAAAAACAGGTTTTGTTCATCCCATATTCTTGCGTCTTCGAATACCGATGCAACCTCTTCGCTGATGTCACGATCAAAGCCCGCTTCAATGTCCAGACGCCGTCCCTCCAAATGCAAGCGTGGTGCGGAAATTGCTTTTTCCAAGGGCATTTTATAATCAACCAAATTAATCAGAACCTGCAATATTGCGGTCCTAATTCGGTTCGAACCGCCGGACCCCAAGGCAGTCACATGTCCATCTGCCTGTAAAAGCAAGCTTGGTGCCATCATAGAACTGAGCCGGTTATCGGGTTGCCATTGGTGAAACCCGCGCGGATTAATGTCTTCTTCACCCAGCATGTTATTCAACATTATCCCGGTATCGGGCACGATATACCCTGAGCCTTCGCCATTTGAAATCGTAAGTGCTGCCGCGTTGCCGTCCTTATCTAAAACGCTAATATGTGTGGTCCCGCGCCTTGAAGCGGGTTTATTTAAGATTTGTCGACGGTAACCTCCAAGTAGATCAGCAGATAACAAGGCGTGCTCGGGATCACCCTCTTGATGAAGATTCAATCCACTTTCAATGCGCGCTTGCTGCGTCAGTTCCATAGCATGAATCAGCTTGCTCATGTGCCCGTGACTGCCAAACGGTAAATCGCTTAAGTCCAGTTCTTCCAAAAGTAACAAAGCAAATGCGATCAGAATTCCCCCACTCGACGGTGGCGGGTTCGTTACGAGTGTTGCCCCGCGATAATGCACCTCAAGGGGCTCGCGTCGGATCAGGCGATACGCTTCCAGATCAGCACGTCGCAAAGCGCCTCCCATCTGGCAATCCGCATCGATACGGGCAGAAATCTCACCCCGATAGAACAGATCATCGCCTTCATGCACGATTGCATCCATCGCATCGACAAAAGCTGTGTTGGCAAAAACTTCCCCGGCCGCAATTAACTGTTCACAATCTTTCGTTGATGCGAACAAGGAGCGACTTTCCGGTGTGGACATATAAATGCCGCCGACCACCTGAAAAATTCGTGCCTGTAGATCATTGATGATGACCCCGTCACGGGCCAACGCCATCGCTGGTTCGACAACCCGCCGAACCGGCATGCGTCCCAAGTCCTGGACAACTTCGAACAAACCTCTGACTGCGCCGGGGACGGCAATTGATGCCCGACCAATATGAAACTCCTGTTGGGTCGCACCAAAGTCACAAACTACAGGCTTAAAATCGCGGCCTTCTTCCGGCGCGCGGCGCGCAGGGGTATGGGCAAAAAAGTCATATAACACAGGGCTGCTGTTGGCAGGTGCCGCCAATAGAAAACCGCCGCCCCCCATCGAGGACAAAACAGGCTCCGTTACGCTTGCCGCCACCATTGCGGCCATAACCGCATCAAACGCATTGCCACCTTCTTCAAGGGTAATTTCTGCAGCACGAACTGTTTCGATGTGCCCCGCCGCAATCGCTCCTTGATGTTGTTTTGCTTTACTCACGTCCCAATTACCCTTAAAACGCCCACGAATCTGGCTTGCGATAGTGAGTCACAATCTCTTGCAATGCAATGCCACGATGCGGCAATTGCATTGGCTTCAAAACATTCCTATCTCTAACCAAGCTGGAATGTTGAAATTTTTTTACCCTTAAACCGCACCGACGATTTGTGCCCAAAGGTTTGTAATGAAGTTCGTTTTTAGTTTTATTGTCTGCTCACTGATTAGCCTTGCAACAGCGCCGCTGGCGTTTGCTGAAAGTGGTGTCCTGAACGCGTTATCACTCAGACCGCTGCCTGATCAAAAGAATATCCAGGTCCAGGTGTTAGATGATTCAGACGAAAATCTACAATTGCAGGCCGAACTGGAAGAACATCTTGTTGCGAAGGGCTATACGATCGTCAAAAAAGGTGACTTAATTCTGACGTTCGAAACACGTGATCAAATCGGCGACTGGCAATCCGCCACTTCAGGCCATGTCATTTCCCTGGAAGCAAGCGGTGGTCGAGGTGGGGGCGAAAATCATAAGGCACGGGTAAATGTTTTTGATTCTTCTTCCGGGGGATTGTTGAACCAGAATCAAGGACGGAAAGCTTCGTCATCAACGGCAAGCCAATACCGATTGGATGTCACCGTTGAAAGCCGCGCTGACGGCAAAACCCTCTGGCGCGCATGGTCGGTTGCTGATCTGGAGTCAGGCGAAGGCCTCACCTTGACCAAAAAGATGGTTCCTTTGCTGGTTGAAAATATTGGTCAAACCATTCGCAGCCAAGACTTCACGGTAGAATAAAACACCCAGCCAATCGACAAGCGGCATTCCCAAGATTGTAACTCTGTAATCATTTCTATATTTCTAGAAGTATAGTTGAAATGAGCGCTGTTTCATGTTAGTAGTAATGCCATGAATATAGACCACGCAGCGAAATGTCTTAATGAACTGGGAAACCCAACGCGGTTGGCGGTCTTTAGATTGCTGGTGCGAGCGGGTGAAACCGGGTTGACGGTTGGTGATATCCAGAAACATCTGGAGATACCGGCATCGACACTTTCGCATCATATTTCGCATCTGGTGTGGGCCGGGCTAATCGTTCAGGAACGTGATGGGCGCTCGTTGCATTGTCGGACACAGCCGGGTGTTATGGATGAGTTGGTTGGTTTTTTAGTTGATGAGTGCTGCATGGGTTTTGACGAGACCTTGGAAGAAAAAGCACTTAAACCCACAGGTTAATTGCCTGGCTTTTTTTTGAGTTATTAATTCGATTATTATCGAATTATCGAAATGAATGGACGCAAACATGTTAAATGCAGATCAAGTGCACCAAAGACCAGAGCCAACGCGGTTTAAATGGCCAAAAATCGATTCGGTTATTGCGGCTATCATTGCGTTATTCATTGCTTTGGCGATGATCGATCCACCGCAAGCCATACCAAGTCTCGAATTTACGGGCCGCGCGCTGATCTCCATTATGCCTTTTTTTCTCCTGTCCATCGGTGTTGCGGCTTACGCGAAAGCCAGCGGTGCGGAACATTTGATCGCGGATATATTTGCTGGCAACCCTGTTCGTATGATCATGCTGGCCGCCCTTTTCGGGGCCTTGTCACCTTTCTGTTCCTGCGGCGTTATTCCGCTTGTTGCCGGACTTTTGGCAGCTGGTGTTCCGTTGGCACCGGTCATGGCTTTCTGGCTCAGCTCCCCTTTGATGGACCCGGAGATGTTTATCATCAGTGCCGCCGCTATTGGCCTGCCATTTACGTTTGCGAAAACGCTGGCTGCAGTTGGCATCGGGTTATTGGGAGGTTTTCTAACACACGCCGTTCAAAAATCGGGCGGCCTGACCAATCCGCTGCGGCTTGCCTCGGTTAGTTCTTGCTGTAGTTCGAGTTGCGGTTCCACTCCGGTAGATAAAACCGTAAACTGGAAACCCTGGCAGGAAGCCCAGCGAAGGTCTGACTACTGGGCATCCTTCCGCGAGAATGGCTGGTTTCTTGGACGATGGCTAACACTGGCCTTCCTGATTGAGAGCCTGATGGTCGCCTACGTTCCTGCCTCTATGATCTCGCAATGGTTGGGCAGCGAAGCCTGGTGGACGATCCCCTTGGCCGTTGTCGTCGGGGTTCCAACCTATCTCAATGGCTTCGCTGCTGTCCCGCTGATGGCCAATCTGATTGAAATGGGCATGATGCCGGGCGCTGCAATGGCCTTTATGATCGCGGGTGGCGTCACCAGCGTACCCGCTGCAATGGCCGTCTTCGCTCTAGCCAGAAAACCCCTCTTTATGTGGTATATTCTGTTGTCGCTGGTGGGCGCACTTGCATCCGGCCTGCTCTATCAAGCTGCCGTCGGTGCCTTTAGTCTGCCATAAGCTCTTCACCCTGGCGGGATAATTCCAGCGCCCTCATGGCCCAGGACGCCAAGGTGTTGAGCATGTCCTGATCGAAACCGAATTTTTGCGAAATTTCGCTGATCATATCAGATTCGGCATCGTGCAGATGGTCATCCGCATAGGCGAGGGTAAGAAGCTCAAGCATCGCAATCACCCGTGTCTTGTGGGTTCCAAATGCCGAGACGTCCGGGTCCGCCAAAACCGCCGTCATATCTGGATTAGCCGTCAACCCGAGACGACCCTTCAAGTCATTAAGCGCGTCAAGCTCGCTAAGATCATCTTCCCCGTCAATCATGCTGATCCGCTGGGCGAGAATTAGAAACGCCTCTTTCTGGTTTTTATTCAATAAGTGCAGATACATGGCAATCCCTCCATTTTTTTATAACCTGTTGTGAACTCAACCAGAATTTGCCACGCAGGGAAAGAACAGATCCGCCAAACCGCTTTTTTAGGCTCTAAAATCCAGCCGGAGGCTTGATGAATCAGGTGAACATGGTTAGGAAACACGTGGTTTATGAACGTCTCAATACCCATTGCCCAAAACGCTTAGGAAGGTCTGATGACAGAAACACAAAAGATGGCCCTTCTGCCAACTGGCATGGCCGATATTCTGCCACCGAACGCCTCGTTTGAAGCTTCAACACTGGCTCGGCTGATGACCGCATTTGCCTCTCACGGCTACGAGCGCATCAAGCCCCCCTTAATCGAATTTGAAGATGGGCTACTGGCTGGTATGGGAACGGCAATGGCGGCGCAAACCTTCCGCCTTATGGACCCCGTTTCACAGCGCATGATGGGTGTACGGGCAGATATGACGCCACAAATTGCCCGCATTGCGGCAACACGCCTGAAAAACTATGAACGCCCCCTGCGCCTGAGTTATGCTGGCGAAGTCCTGCGGGTCAAAGGCACGCAATTGCGGCCAGAACGACAGTTTACTCAAGTCGGCGCGGAAATCATCGGTGCGGCACAGGCACAGGCAGATGTCGAACTGATCGTGATGGCGATCCGAGCGCTCAGTGATTTGGGTGTCAAGGGGTTGTCGGTTGATCTTGCGATACCGACTCTGGTCCCCGCACTCTGCCAGGAATATTCAATTTCCGGCCATGTTGAAACGGAACTCAGGCTCGCTATGGATCGCAAAGATGCGGCATCGATCGCAGCGCTCGATGGTGAGATCGGCAATGAAGCAGCAACCCTTCTGGGGGCACTTCTTAATGCCGCCGGTCCTGCGGCACAGACCCTGAAAGCATTGAACGCCATGACTTTCGGTGCAGCCGCTGCAAAGGAAGTCGAAACGCTGAGCGAGATATCGACACTTATCCAGGACGCTGTTCCGGAAACACAAATTACCATAGACCCTGTGGAAAACCGCGGCTTTGAATATCATAGCGGCGTGACCTATACATTTTTTGCTCGTGGGGTGCGCGGTGAACTGGGGAATGGTGGACGATACTTAGCGGAAAATGGCACCGAAACGGGCGAGTTGGCAACCGGCTTCACCTTGTTTATGGACAGTATTCTGCGCGCCCTGCCCGATCAGGAGCCCGTTGTTCGGCTATATCTCCCGTTCAAGACGTCTGCCGAAAAAGCGGCAAAACTGCGCGCAGATGGTTGGGCGGCCGTTTGTGGTTTGCAAACCGACGCCGACGATCAAAAAGAAGCCCTCCGGATGCGGTGTACGCATATGCTGGTAGGCGAGACCATTCAAGAACTGAAAAACGAATAAGGAAGGTTATCTGGATATGGCCAATGTAGTTGTTGTCGGCTCCCAATGGGGTGACGAGGGTAAAGGTAAGATTGTCGATTGGCTTTCAGAGCGGGCAGATGTCGTCGTTCGCTTTCAAGGTGGACACAATGCCGGGCATACTTTGGTAATTGATGGTGTCGTCTACAAATTGAGCCTGCTGCCTTCTGGCATCGTGCGCCCCGGCAAGGCTTCTGTGATCGGAAATGGCGTTGTTCTCGATCCGTGGGCACTACTCAGTGAAATCGAGTCTATCCATAAGCAAGGTGTGGCCGTCAGTCCGGAGAACCTCAAAATCTCCGAGCAAGCTGTCCTGATTCTACCCTTACACCGCAATCTTGATCTAGCGCGCGAAAAAGCGGCTGGAAAAGCCAAAATAGGCACAACCGGACGCGGCATTGGTCCCGCTTATGAAGATAAAACAGCCCGCAGAGCCATTCGTTTAGGCGATTTAGCGGATTTGCAAGAGCTCGAAGGGAAAGTCGAGCGCCTGCTATTTCACCACAATGCCCTGTTGCGCGGCATGGGGATGGAAGAGATATCCGGTCCCGCTCTGATGAAAGAACTGGCAGACGTCGCCCCAAAGGTTCTGCCGTTTGCCTGTGCTGTTTGGCAGGATATGGACAAAGCCCGTCGACGCGGAGATCGCATTTTGTTTGAAGGTGCGCAAGGCACAATGCTTGATATTGATCATGGTACCTATCCATTCGTCACCTCTTCTAACGTTGTTGCCGGTATGGCCGCTGTCGGCTCGGGCCTTGGCCCAAAAGCCATAGATTTCGTTCTCGGGATCACCAAGGCCTATACAACGCGCGTCGGCAGTGGCCCGTTCCCGACCGAACTCAACGATGAAGTGGGCCAACTGTTGGGAGAGCGTGGCCACGAATTCGGCACCGTCACCGGGCGTGCTCGGCGTTGTGGCTGGTTCGATGCTGTTTTGGTTCGCCAAGCTGTGAAAGTAAACGGAATTACCGGCATTGCCCTGACCAAACTCGATGTTCTTGATGGTGTCGGAGACCTTAAAGTCTGCACCGGTTATCGGATTGATGGTGACGTTTACGATCACCTACCTGCTTCAACTGCACATCAGGCACGCGTTGAGCCCATCTACGAGACGATGGAGGGGTGGACAGAAAGCACTCAAGGTGCCCGTTCCTGGGCCGAACTTCCAGCGACTTGCATTAAGTATATTCGCCGAATTGAGGAACTGATCGAAGCGCCTGTCGCCCTTCTCTCGACCTCGCCAGAACGAGACGACACTATTTTGGTGCAAGATCCGTTCGCAGATTAACGATTATTTTACCAATTCTAAAAGTACAAAAGTAAAACATCGTTGTAATTTGGGCGATTTGCGGCTAAAATCCGAGTAGAAATACCGATGTCGGCCTGACAGGAACGTTTCGGCCTGCATTAGGGACTAGGATTTGTGACCATGGCAGAACAGCCTTTGGAAACGGATGAAGTCGCAGGTGAGGTCCCGCCAGAATTGGCGGAGATGTTTGAGCCTGCGGATACTCCGACGGAGAGCGCCCCGCAACGCAGTAGTGGCGGCGGGGGACCTGTGGTCGTTAAAGACCGCTATATGGTCGACACCGCAACCCCGTTGAAAGATTATGATTCCCCCTCTGCAAAAGCATATCTGGTTGAAGACAGACGTGATCTTGGCAACCAGCTTTTTGCGTTGATTTGCTCGCCAGAAATCCCCACACGCCTGGATACACTTCGCAAGCAGCAGGATGCGGATACGGCTGGCCGGATTGAAGTTATTGATTGGGACGTGATCTATTGGCCCCCCCTTGGCCAGCGAACCATGGCAATTATATTTACGCGCCCCCTCGGCGGCAGGGTTTTGCATCGACTGGCCCGCAAAGAAGCAAAAATTACAGAATATGATGTGCCAAGAAAACTGGCAGAACCTTTGGCGACCGTTCTGCAAAAGATCGCCAGCACAGAAGGCGCGCATCGCGCCATTCGCCCAGAAAACATCTTCTTTCGCGATGAGGACATGACCGAAGTGATCATTGGCGAATGTGTCTCATCGCCTCCAGGGTTTGATCAACCGACAATCTATGAACCCATTGAGCGCGCGATGGCCGACCCAGCGGGTCGTGGAACCGGTCGTGCCCGTGATGATATTTATGCGCTTGGCGTGACAATCGGCATATTGGTCCTCGGCCACAATCCGGTCGCTAAAATGAAAGATGAAGACCTCATTCAGGCCCGAATTGACCAAGGGTCTTATGCCGTCATCTTTGGCAATTCGCGAATTCCACTGCCGTTACTGGAACCGCTAAGGGGCATGTTAAATGACGACCCGGTTGCACGGTGGGACTATAATGAAATATCCAACTGGTTAACCGGTCAACGGACAAACGCGGCAAAAAAGAAGCCCATGAAAAAGTCCGAACTTCCCTTTACGTTCAGGCGAAAAGAGTACGTTTCCCCTCGTGCCCTTGCACAGCACTTTGCTCAAAAAGTCCCAGATGCTTTTAAGGCGGCAAGCGAAGACGCTTTCGAGGTTTGGCTGAAGCGATCGCTGGGTGAAGAGGAAATGGTCAGTGCCGTCAAGGGGCTTCTGCAAAACGCCAAATTTCACAAAGATGGATATCAGGGACAGGAAGACTACGTGGTCTGCAATTTATGCATGATTCTCGATCCTTCTGGCCCCATTCGCTATAAGTCTGCCTCTTTTATGCCGGACGGTTTTGGGCCAATGGCGGCAACGCAGATTCTGCATAACGGGAACAACCAATTGGTAGGAGAAGTCCTGTCCTACGATATCATGTCGGCATGGTTTAATAGTCAGAATCCACCGTTCCCCGGAACATCTGAACTGCGCACAAACTTTTCGACGCTAAAGGGATTTCTGGCAATTAAGGACATCGGCTATGGCGTCGAGCGGGTGCTATACGAAATCAACCCAAGCCTGCCTTGCCACAGCCCTTTGATTGCCAAGGACTATGTCCTCTTGATTGAACATATTCTTCCGGCTCTCGACAAGGCGGCTAGTAACGCCGATACCAACCAAAGGCCCGTTGATCGTCATATCGCCGCGTTTATTGCTGCTCGGTTCGATCAGGACATTCATCCCCATTTGAAAGCCTTGGGAAGCAGCGGTCGTGACACATCGATCATAGGGCTTCTCAGCTTATATGCGTTCCTGCAGTGGAAATTGCGTGAGCAACAACTATTGGGTTTATCAAGCTGGGTTGGTGGACTGCTGGGGCCCGCTATTAACAGCTATCACAACCGCATTACACGCGGCGACATAGAAAAGGAGATTCCACGTCTGGTCCGAAAAGGCAGTTTGCCTGAACTCTTTGATTTGGTAGATAACGCCGAACGCCGCAAAGAAGATCGCGACGGTTATGCGGAAGCGCAAGCTGAATGGCTGGCTGCCGAGGAAGAGGTGCAAGATATCGAAGGTGCCGGCGATGAGCGCATTACCAAAGCGGAACGCGCGGGCCAGCAGGCGGCAGCCGTAATTGCAATCGTCATCACCCTAACGGTGATTACCGTCCTCCTCATACTGCAGAGCTGGTAATGAGACAGTTCAGGATCATTCAATAATGGCGAAAGCAGCAACCCGAACGCCTGCGAAAGGATTCAGTCTGACGGCCTGGCTGTGGGCGGGCGGTCTGATTACGCTTTGGGGGATACTCTCGCCATCGTCATTGCTGATCATTTCCTTGGGAATGCTGCCAGCGTTGGTAGCGTACTTTTGTGATCAAACGGAACAGAAATACGCGCTGTTTTGTGTTGGCGGCCTGAACCTGTGCGGGGTTTTTCCATTCTTGTTAAAACTTACCGACGACCATTCGTTCTCAGCGGCGATGACAATTATGAGTGATGTTTTTTCTTTGGCGATCATCTTCGCCGCAGCCGGTTTCGGCTGGATGATGTTTATTTCCATTCCGCCTGTTGTATCGGCTTTTCTAACGGTTTTGGCAGAAGGGCGTGTTAAAACCCTGAAGTCTATTCAGAAGAAAATTGTCGACGAATGGGGAAATAGTGTCACCTCGACAGACGACACGGCGCAATCTCTAGCGCCCGAAACGGTCGAGCAAAGCGCGCCAGCATCAGAAGGCGTGCCGCCGGGAACAGCTTAGATCAACAGGGAAGCTGGCGTTGCACCGATGCATTCTTGACTGACTTCTGCAACTTCTCAAAAGCCCGCACTTCAATCTGGCGGACCCTTTCACGAGAAATACCGTATTCAGAACTCAGGTTTTGGAGCGTTGTTGGCGACTCCTTAAGTCGACGCTCGGTAATAATGTGCCGCTCGCGCTCGGTCAGAAGATCCATGGCACCGTTAAGCAATTCGTATCGTGAGTCGAATTCTTGTGAATTGCCCAAGATCACTTCCTGGTTATCGCCGTCTTCAACCAACCAATCCATCCACTCGCCTTCACCATCATCGCGCATCGGTGCATTCAGCGATTGATCCGGGATAGACAAGCGACGGTTCATGGAAATAACTTCTTTCTCCGTGACGTTCAGCCGGTCAGCGATGTAGGTAACAGCCTCCGGTTGGATATCCCCTTCTTCCATCGCATCAATTTGACTTTTAATTTTGCGCAAATTAAAGAAAAGTTTCTTCTGGGCAGCTGTTGTTCCCATTTTCACCAACGACCAGGAGTGCAAGATATATTCTTGGATCGATGCCCTAATCCACCACATGGCATAAGTTGAAAAACGAAAGCCGCGGTCTGGGTCAAAACGCCGGATTGCTTGCATCATCCCCACATTTCCCTCGGAAATCAGGTCACTTACGGGCAAACCATAGCCACGGAACCCCATAGCAATTTTTGCCACCAACCGCAGGTGTGAGCTTAATATTTGCCGAACGGCTTCCGGATCTTCGGTGTCGCGATAACGTTTTGCGAGTTTTGTTTCTTCAGACGCCTCAAGCATTGGATATTTTCTGATGTGTTGCAGATAACGTGACAAATTCTGTTCAGGAGAAACTTTAAAATCCGGATCAAAGGAACCCATAATTGCGCAAAACCTTTCACAACAAATCTCAACAAACGCGAATCAACACGCCGACCATTCGATGTGAAAAATAATAACCCAGTTGCACAGTCAAGTATACACTTATTATACTTTTTCTAATAGACCGATTAACCTACTGATTTCATTAGATATATCCACCGTAAAGCGGAGAAACTCTCCACTAACAGGATGATTAAAACCAATCAAATACGCGTGAAGTGCCTGATGCTTAAAGGCTGCAATCTGGTTTCTGATATCTGGCGACGCCAGTTTCAGCTTATTTCGCCCCCCGCCACCATAAACCGGATCTCCCACCACGCTATGGCCCAGATGCGCCATATGAACACGTATTTGATGAGTCCGCCCTGTTTCCAGGCGACATTCCAGCAAGCTTGCTGCACGTCCAAGGACACGTTCAACCCGATAATTCGTTGCCGCATATTTGCCGCCGATTTCAATCACAGCCATTTTCTTGCGATTGTTGGGACTGCGGCCGATCAGGCTTTCAACCCTGTCTTCGCGCGGGTTCGGGATACCCCAGACAACGGCCTTATAGGCGCGTTCCAGCGAATGCGCCTCGAACTGGCCCGCCAGATGGCGATGCGCCACATCTGATTTTGCCACCACCATGACGCCACTTGTGTCTTTATCCAGGCGATGGACAATCCCTGGTCGCGCGACCCCCCCAATCCCTGACAAACTGTCGCCACAGTGATGCAATAAAGCGTTAACCAGCGTTCCATCCCAGTTTCCCGCAGCCGGGTGAACCACCAAACCGACGGGTTTATTGAGAACCAGCAAGTGCTCATCTTCATAAATGATATCGAGAGGAATGTCCTGAGGCACGGGATCGGCTGCAACAACTGGCGGGATATCAATGACATAGGTCTGTCCGGTCAGAACCTTAGCTGAAGCACTGATCTTTTTTACATCATCGCTCGAAATCTGCCCCTGGTCCATCAGCGCCTTAACCCGGCTGCGCGACATATCGGGCATCTCTTCGGTTAAAAACCGGTCCAGCCGCATCCCGTCCTTGTCTTCTGTAACGTGCAGGGTATATCTGTCTTGATCGGTCACGAACCTTCGTCTCCGGTTTTTTGAGCGTTAAATAGGGATGGATAAGATAACATGCGCTGGCTTAAATCTCTTGTCATCGTTTTGGGCCTGTTGATCGTTGCAGGCGTCCTTTTACTCGGTTTTGGCTTCTACAAAAAGACCGCAGACCCGGACTGGCGCCTTTTTGGCCAAAAAACGCCTCCAGTTGTCGCAGAAACTCCAATAATTGAGCCCCCGGTCCTTGCACCGCCCGCCCCACAGGAACCGACGCGCCTGAAGGCATTTGGCAATATCACACTGAATTTGCCTCTTGCGTGCGTAATTACAAAGATCGAACCACAACGGCCTTATCTATATCTGGAGATTGGCCCCACGCCGAACTGCAACAGAATTATCGTGGTTGATCTGGAAAAGGGTATGGTCCTGGGAACCATTAAACCTCAGCCATGATCTCGATCCCTCAGGCCTTTCTGAAAGCCATTATTGATGAGGCAGAAACGGCTTATCCACGCGAGTGTTGCGGGTTATTGATTGGTCGTAATGATGGCGCAACATCCTGCGTGGTGACACGCGTCGTCGCGAGCCCGAACATGGCGAAAGGCTCGGGCCGGGATCGTTTTGAAGTTGACCCACAAATTCGGTTCAACGTTATGAAAGAACTTGATCAGCCAGAAAATTGCGACGGCCCTCGTCACCGCATTATCGGGCATTACCATTCTCATCCTGATCACCCCGCGCAACCTTCGGAAACGGACTTAAAAATGGTCTACGAGCCGGACTTGATATGGTTGATTACATCGGTCGTCGATGGCCAGGCAACCCTGACAACAGCCCACGCCGTTGCTGCTGATCGTTCCCAATTCCGACAAATTCCATTGCACACCACAGACTGGCACCCCTATCCTGTACGTCCGACGCCTTAATCACCACAGGAGTTCCCCTTGAACTTTGCAAGCGATAATACAACCGGCGCATCCCCCGAAGTGATCGAGGCAATGGTTCGTGCCAACGCAGGCCAGACCATGCCCTATGGCGATGATGCTTATACCAAGCAAGTGCAATCCAGGATTTGTGACATTTTTGAGACGGATGCAGATGTTTATCTGGTTGCGACCGGGACGGCGGCAAATGCACTATCCTTATCTGTCCTCATTCAAAGTTATGGCGCGGCGTTATGTCATTGGGATAGCCATGTCTATGAAGATGAATGTGGAGCACCGGAATTTTTTTCTGGCGGCAAGCTGATTCCGATTGAAGGTGTTGACGCAAAAATTGACCCTGCCGCCCTCGCACACCATGCCAAGCGCGGTGTCGGTGATGTTCATATGGTCCAACCACAAGCCGCCACAATCACCCAGGAAACCGAGATCGGTTCCGTATACACTTTAAGCGAAATCGAGGCGATCAGCGCCGTCTGCAAATCAAATAATTTAAAACTCCACATGGACGGCGCACGGTTTGCAAATGCGCTTGTATCCTTGAACTGCTCTCCCGCAGACATGACCTGGAAAGCCGGCGTAGATGTGTTGTCCTTTGGCGCCAGCAAGAATGGCGCTATGGCCAGTGAGGCCGTTGTCCTTTTTGACCGTTCTCTGGCGCAGGAATTTGAATTTCGGCGCAAACGTGCCGGTCATTTGTTTTCGAAAATGCGGCTCTTGGCATCACAGATGGAAGCCTACTTGACGGATGACCTATGGCTAAAAAATGCGCGGCATGCCAACGCCATGGCAAAACGGTTGGGGAATGGGTTGCAGCAGATAGATGGCATTGAACTGTCACCGCACATCCCGGCGAATATGTTGTTCCCGAAATTTCCACCGGCACTTACGAACGCTTTGCAAAATCAGGGTTTCCAGTTTTATGGCGACCGTTGGGATGCAGGCATCGTACGCCTAGTGACGGCGTTCAACACGCCAGAAGAACACGTCGATGCCTTCATTAATGCAACTCGCACTTTTATGAATACAGAAGGAAAGTCCGCATGAAAAACATTCAGATCAACGGCGATCGTCTTTGGCAAACAATTATGGAAATGGCGGCAATTGGGGCTACAGAAAAAGGCGGTAATTGCCGATTGGCATTAACCGACCTGGACAAACAGGGCCGGGACCTCTTTATCCAATGGTGCAAGGATGCCGGTTGTTCAATCCAGATTGATGCGATTGGTAATATTTTTGCCCGCCGCGAAGGCCGCAATCCTGATTTGGCACCTGTCGTCTACGGCAGCCACTTGGACACCCAACCTACGGGTGGACGATTTGACGGCGTATTGGGCGTTTTAGCTGGGCTAGAGGTCATGCGAACACTTAATGACCATGCGGTGGAAACTGATGCCCCGCTGGAAGCCGTTTGCTGGACCAACGAGGAAGGGGCTCGGTTCCCGCCTGCGATGATGGGGTCGGGTGGCTTCGTGGGCATTTTCAGTAAAGATGAAATCATGGCAAGTGCCGACCTGGACGGCAAAACCTTTGGCGAAGAACTAGCGCGGATCGGATATGCCGGCGACACACCGATTGGAGGACGCGAGATTGGCTCTTATTTTGAACTGCATATCGAGCAAGGACCTATTCTGGAAGCAGAGGAGAAAACCATTGGTATTGTAACCGACGCTCAAGGCCAGCGTTGGTATGAAATAAATATAACCGGCAAGGAATCCCACGCCGGACCGACGCCGATGCCCGTCCGCAAGGACGCATTGGTCGTCGCCTCAAAAGTCATTCAAGAAGTGAACCGGATCGGCAATGCTCATCCCCCCCACGCTTGTGCGACCGTTGGCCAAATAGTGTCATCACCCAATTCACGTAATGTCATCCCTGGCCATGTCTTCCTGAGCGTCGATTTTCGCCACCCCGATGGCGGTACGTTGCTGCAAATGGACCAAGAACTGAAGGACTTTTGCGCCTCACTTGACGCCGAAGATGGATTTGAGGTGGAGGTTACGGATTTTTGGCAATTTGCGTCGACCCATTTCGACGAAGCCTGCGTCGAGGCGGTTCGCGAAGGCGCAAAAAGCGCCGGCTATTCCAATCTCGATATTTGTTCAGGAGCCGGGCATGACGCGGTCTATCTGGCGCAAGTTGCACCAACCGGGATGATCTTCATCCCATGTGAAGACGGCATTAGTCACAATGAAATTGAAAATGCATCGCCGCAAGACTGCGAAGCCGGCACAAACGTGCTGCTGCATGCCGTTTTAAGCCGTGCGGGGATTGTAGATTAGGGAAAAAACAGCAAAACACCCGTTCGTTTTGCTGCCTATATCCTGGCGCTTTTTTTAACTTGAGCTGCTGCCTGACTCAAACATCTGTTCCTGCAGGTAATTTTGAATACCCGTGCTTTCGATCAGACCTTGCTGGGTTTCAATCCAGTCAATATGTTCTTCTGTGTCTTCGAGAATATTCTCGAAAATCTCTCGCGACACATAATCTCGCTTGCTCTCGCAAACTTCGATAGCATCCTTTAACTGCCCTTGGTTCATAACTTCGACAGAGAGATCGCTGGCAAAAATCTCAGGGACATTTTCACCGATTCCCAGTTTCCCAAGATCCTGCAAGTTTGGTAAAGCATCAATCATCAACAAACGCTCAATCAGCATATCAGCATGCTTCATTTCGCCGATCGATTCTTCATAAACTTTGTCTGCTAACCTCAGAAAACCCCAGTCTTTGAGCATACGCGCATGAAGAAAGTACTGATTAATCGCTGTCAGTTCATTTTTCAGAATACCGTTGAGATGCTCAACGACGGCTGCATCACCCTTCATAATATTTCTCCATTTTCCTAATCTAAAAATCCAACACCAAATGGACCTCCACAAATATACATATTAAATCGTAGAAATACACGATAAAATTTAACTAAGTCATTGATAAATAACGATTTTTGATTATAATAATTAATTGCATTGCTAATAATTCGCAATAGCATTGACAGGCCGCATCTCTTTAATTGATAATGGTTATCAATCGCATTGAAGGTGAGGACTCTGCATGTATGTTTGCAATTGCAATGGCTTGAACGAGAAAGATATTGATGCTGCGCGCCGCGCGGGAGTAACGTCATGGCCTGACGTCTATGCCTTCCACGGCTGCGCCCCCAAGTGCGGCAAATGTGTAACGGATGTTTCAAGTCGCTTGAACAGCGAAACAGAAGAGGCGGCAACGCCTTTCCTCCCTGAAAATTCATTTGGCGAAGCCTAAGGCGTGTTTGCTTGGCGATCCTTATCTACTCACAAAAGCGCGTGGTTTTTGCGCTGGCTGTTTAGGCGACGGCAAGGCGGATAACGAGAGGCCCCCGGGTCATTATTCTCAAGGTTTGATTATTTTCATGCATGAGTTCCCGATATTCTCGGTTAAACTGATGCAACCACTTAATCATGCTGGAATGCTGTCTTGACCATTAGCGATGATCTTAACCACGCCATCGAACGACATCAGTCTGGCCACCTGCAAGACGCCGAAAAGGGGTACCGAAACGTTTTAAAATCGGCCCCGCGACATGCCGATGCCAACCACTTACTGGGCTTGCTCGCGTATCAGGGTGGTTTTCACAAAGAAGCAATCGCCCATATCTCGATAGCGATCGAAGTTGATGCAACGCAAGCAATTTACCATAACAGTCTGGGGCTGGCCTTACGAGATACAGGGAAACATGACGCGGCGGTCACGAGTTTTGAACGCGCCATCGGCCTCAATCCTACCTATGTCGAGGCCTATGGAAATATGGGGATCGCTTTTCAAAACAGCGGCAATGAGGATGCGGCGATCGGTGCTTTTGAACAGGCACTTCGCCTTAACCCCCAGTTGATTGATGTTCGCGGTAATCTGGGCAACGCTTATAAAAACGTCGAACGCTATGAAGAAGCGGCAGAATGCTGCCGAATTGTGCTTGAAGCCTTACCCGGGCATGCGGCAACCTACTGCAATCTCGGTGTTGCCCTTCAAAAGACAGGCGCCTTTGACGCCGCCATTGAGGCCTATCAGACTGCCTTGCAATTTGATCCTGAACATTTGCCGGCACACATCAACTGGGGCTTGGCGCTCCAGGACACAGGAAACTTGGCGGGCGCATTAGAGCACTTTCGCAAAGCCTTGGCATTGGCGCCAAATTCAGCAGAAGCACATAACAATCTGGGTATGGCTCTCCAGCAAAATGGCGATATCGAAAATGCACGCACTCATATTGAGAAAGCGCTCGAACAGCAGCCAGACCATGCCAAAGCACTGGCCAATCTGGGCGTTATCGACCTGGAGCAAGGCGATCCGCTGAGAGCAGTCGAGCATTTTCAGAAAGCACTTGATGTCGAACCACAATTTCCAACCGCACTGAGCAATCTTTTATTGTCACGTTTGTATTTGGCCAATACAGACACCAGCGAAAACCTGGCCCTGGCACGTCAGATCAACCACATGCTTCGCCTGCGTGTTCCTGTGCATCTTAATTCACTTGAGCCAGGCCGTCCGCTCCGTGTCGGTTTCGTCTCTGCAGATTTACGACGCCACGCGGTCAGCAGTTTTTTGGAAGGTGTCTGGACCTACCTGAACAGCGATCAAATACAACTCTACGCCTACGCAACCTCCCACACGGAAGATGACGTCACAGGACGCCTGCGGCGTCACACAACGACGTGGCGGAAACTTGCTGGAATGACTTTGGCAAAACAATGCCAATGTATCGCAACTGACAAGATAGACATCCTCTTAGACCTTGGCGGCCATACAGCAAACAACAACCTAGCAATATTTGCGCAGAAACCGGCTCCTATTCAGGTTACATGGCTTGGTTATTCATCGACAACCGGCCTGGAAACAATCGACTATATTCTCGCAGATTCTTACGTCCTGCCAATTTCTGATACAGAGCAATATTCAGAGACACCCTGGCGCTTGCCAGACAGTTATCTCTGTTACACCCCCCCCAATTTCGAGCCTACGTTTACCAATGGTCCCGCCCTGACCAACGGCTATGTAACCTTTGGTTCGTTCAATAATCTTAGCAAGTTAACAGATACCGCAATCGCTTGTTGGGCACAGATATTGCGCGCCGTTCCAGAAAGTCGGTTGCTTTTAAAGGCCAAGCAACTGGACTCGCCTGCATTTCAATCATCCCTTTCGCGTCGCTTTAGCGCGGCTGGCATTGAAACAGATCGTGTCACAACAATGGGGCGCACAAGCGGATTTGCAGAACATCTAGACGCCTACAATCAAATGGATATCGCTTTAGACCCATTCCCATACGCGGGGACGACCACGACCGCTGAAGCGCTTTGGATGGGGGTGCCCGTACTAACGTTGAGCGGAAAGTCTTTTGTTGAGCGGGTTGGCGTTAGTATGCTTACCAATACGGATTTGAAGGAGTGGGTCGCGGCATCATCGGAAGAACTGGTTACAAAAGCCGCCAACTTCAGTGCAAACAAGGTTGAACTTAGCGCTATGCGCGCAAAGGTGCGTAGCCAATTCAGGTCATCACCGATCTGCAACCCATCGGCCTTTTCGGACGCGTTAGCAAGCGCATTTCGCGACATGTGGAAAACCCATTGCGAACGGCAGACACACTAAAACTTTTTGGATCCAACGACAATTGCATCGACTTCATCTTCACCAAGCGCCTTAACTGCTTCGATGCGATGATAGCCAGAGACCAGCACAAATCTGCCATCCCCTTGTCGCACATGGATCGGTGTTTTTTGACCTTCTTCCAAAATATTCTCTGCAAGGGAATCCACTTTTTCCGGTTCAAGGGTATTCTTCCACTTAATCGGGACGTAAATCGTATCAATTTTGATTTTGACGGGCTTTAGCATCACAATATCCTTAAATAAGAAGCGTCTAACTATCGGTTGAAAACCCTGCTTGTGGCAAGTGACAAACAGGTCATATTTGTCCATAAAAGGTTGTTGTCGACGATAGAGAAGGTTAACACTAATATCTGGTATCCTATTATCGTGTGTTCATAATGGAGGATCGCAAATGCAGGATTTAAAGAATATTGCTGAAGAGGCAACAAAAGGAATAAATGCGTTGCTCATTGAGCCGTTGACTCCGGAGCAAACCGAACAGATTGAATCATTGATTGAAAAAACCGTCATCAAGGCCATGTTGCAGGGACAGCATCATGCCGTCGATGCGGCGCTTGGGTGTCCAGAGGCAGATCAAGACACCGCACATAAAATCGCAACAGCCATTCGACACAAAAATGACGCACTAATCGCCAATTTATCCAGCTTGCGTTAGCGCCGTTTAATCGCCTGAATCTGCGTTTCCAACTCGGACAGAAACCGGGACCGGTCTTGTTTACTGAAACTGGCATTGCCACCACCTGAGATTTCACCGGTATCTCGTAGATCTGTCATAAGATCACGCATGGCCAACGCCATTCCAATACTATCTGGCGTAAATTTTTTGCCATTCGGCGCCAATCCGATGGCATCCTTCTTTATACATCGGTCGGCAAGCGGGATATCCGATGTTATAAAAAGGTCTCCATCTCCAATATGTTCAACGATCCAGTCGTCGGCGACGTCCGCCCCTTGTGAAACGACAACTTGTTCAACCAGCGGGTTCTCGCCGATCCGCAACCAACTGTTAGAGACCAAATACACTTTCAGACTGTGGCGAGCCGCGACTTTAAAAACTTCGTCCTTAACCGGACATGCGTCGCCATCCACATAAATCTCAAGCATTGTAAACTCTTTGCGAATCAGGGGAGTTGATTTGTGTCAAAGCCAGGTTCCATCACATTTACTATGGTTATCGTCGTCAAGTCGCTATCAGGGAGAATATGACGTTGCTTGCCGTTGATGCAACGAGATCATTAAATGCTGAACACGAAAGAACTGGAACAAGTTAAAAAATACGCGCCATTTCAGTATTTGTCTGATGGCCACACGGTGTCCTGTTTGCGCGCGTGTAAGACAAAAACCTTATTAGCTGGAGAGATGCTGTACCAAACAGGGACGAAGGCGACACATCTTTACGTGGTGCTTGAAGGTGTGATCTTAATCGTCCGCGGTGATCCGTCAAATCTTGCGATTATGAGTTTACGTGAACCGGGCAGCATGGCCGGGCTGACGGCAACGATGTGCCAGAATGCACACTACGCCTCTGCCCTGTCAACGAGATCCAGTAAGGTCTTATCCATTCCAAGCCAAGTGCTGGCGGAATTAATTTCTTTGCATCCCCCCCTTAGCACTGCCTTGATGAAATCTCTGGCGGATAACACACAGGACGTTGCTGGCCACTTCGAACGCCTACAGAACTTGAAAACATCTGTTCGGCTTGCCGACTACCTGCTGACACTGGTTAACAATTGTAATTGTCCGTCCGAATTTACCCTACCCTGCGACAAAGGCGTGATTGCCCGCTATTTGGGGATGGAGCGCGAGAGTTTTTCCAGAGCCTTAAAAAAACTACAGGACGTCGGTGTCCGCAGTCAGGGGCGGCGAGTTATCCTGCAGGACCCAGCCGCACTGCGCCGTTTGTGCGCCAAGTCGGATATTTCTGAGCCTAATCGGGCGTAACCAGCAATCCGTGACGGATCAACAGATCCAGATGCCTTTTCAAAAACCCCAACAAATATTCTTGCTGTAAGTCTCGCAAATCTTCCCGAACAAATAACTTGAACCAGCCAGGCAACACCAGATCCCCAACGGGGTACTGAATTTCATTTTCAATGTGGTGGCGCTGTTCCGATGAAGTCGTGTGCAAGACCTTTACCCTTAGATCAGGATCTACAATATCGACATCAGCCAACAACTCACCATGAATGTTCCAAATGCCAGGATCAAGCAGATGTACAGGACAGCGGGTTGATCCGACAAGGGCGTTAAATGTGTTTTGCTCAAAGAGCAACCAATCGCTTTGCCCCATTGTTTCACGCGCCCAAAGGTCGGCTAACGCGAAGTCACACATGACAAAAAAACCTGTGTTGAGGTAGGCCGCCGCATCATCTTTCGCATGGGCTGTGATCAACGCGTCAAACGCGCCTAGATCATTTCCCGCAGCCGAAAACGTCCTGATTGCATCACGCACACTCAGATCAGAGGCATCGGATGCTACGGCAACCGAGCCCCCTTCGGCCTTCATGTTCATAACCATTGCCGAAATATCGTCATGAATTGGTGCCAGCAAGATCATATCCGCATCCAGCCAGACAACGGCATCATAGGCATTGCGATCAATAAACTGGCAGATGCTTGCCTTATAGCGCCAAGGATGGACACCCGCCGGCAAACTATCCGGCCGCGCGCGATAGAAGCCGGCGTCGGCCCAGAAGCCCTGTTCTGGGGTGGACATACCAAAATCACAAACATGCAGCGTTTGATCCGGCATGTGTGTGCGAAAGGATTCACAAAGCAAGCCGGTATTCAACATCCGGTTTGCATCGGTTCCGGTAACGTAGGCTATTCTGGGCCTCATTTTATGCATTAACGGCCGCAGAACAGGTTGCGAATGTCAACCTGTATGCTCCGCTTCGGTGCCTGGTACCAGATTAGGGTTGCTCAACTTGAGTTCTTCTTTAACGATGGCGTGGCCACGCCGAATGCAAAGAGATACATATTGTGCAGGTGTCATACCAGCAATTGCCGCCCAGGTTTCCATCCGCTGCCAGTCTTCACCAGGCAGGGTGTTTAAAAGGTCTTCTGAATATTTCAATGGCCCCTCCTGACGTAAACATAGGTCCTGATACCTAATATTTTCTTGATGAAACTACAATAATAAGCTTCATCTCCTTTTCCTTAAGGAATATGTAAGCCTAAACGCCTACAATCGTAAGCAATAGATAAAGACAATCTATTGGCTAATTATTCCAATTTTAAATGATACAGAGTGAGTTTGAACAGTTTATGAAGAAACTAGTCGCCTCGATTGCTTCCGCCCTATTGATTGTCGTGGTTACCGGTGCGCCCAGTAAAACGGATGCACAAACACCGCTGCAGATTGTATGGAAAACCAAACTCAAGTTTGGCACCGCCGCGTCAAGCGTCGACGGCTCCGGAACAATTGTGATAAATGCTGCAAACAACACTCGATCTGTAACCGGAGAAGCCTTCGATTTTGGCGGCAACTGGTCACGAGGAAAATTTCAATTGGTTGGTGAGCCAAAGGCTTTTGTTATTGTGACGCTCCCATCGAGTTACACAATAACAAATAGCAACGGCAATTTTTCGATGCTAGTTGATAACATCGGCATGAACCTTACCAATCCGATAAAATTATCAAACCAAGGCAAGAAAACTGTTTTTATTGGTGCTCGACTGAATATCACCACCAATCAGAAAGCCAAGAACTACAATCAAGGCTCATTTCTCATAGATGCTGACTATCTTTAATTAAGGAAGATTGAGATCAGCCTCACCCAATAATTTGCCTCCAGCGTCCTCTGTTGCCTTAAAGGCAAGGTTAATTTTCCCGCCAGATAATTCGACACCATCAGGAACCCTCAGCGCGATGCTGACCGTCCGAGATTTATTGGGCGTATAGACGGCAAGACGCTGAACTTCACCGACAATCGTTTCATCTCCAGAACTCGAGACGTGCGTCGCTGTAAAATCGCCAAATGCCGAGGCATTGCCAGTTCGTGTAATACGGAAACTCAAAAAAGGAAGGGGTGATGTTTCGTTTGGTGGGATGACGTTGAGCTCAGACAGGGAAACGTTGCTGCTGACTTTGCCATGCCTGATGATCACGGGCAAAGTAATACCATAAACAGGGATCAGACGAATTTGTAGCCCTCCGCCTTCCGCAGGTTGCTCAACGCTTTGCCCGCCTTCATCTGGAATTGCCCGAAATAATAAATGAGACCGATATTCTCCGTCCTCCAGATTTTTCGGTTTACGAACAAGAATTCTGATTGCTTGGGCATCACCAGGAGCCAATGTAACCTGACGCGGAGAGTAACGAAAAAGTTTCCCCGCAAAGTTTTGGCCTTCATCCGGTTCCGTTATCTCAGTAACGGAGCCATCGTCATTCATCCGCATATTTACGACGGATATCCGATAGTTTGCCGTTTCCGAGCCTGTATTTGACAACGTCAACTGCGCAGTGCGTTTTCTTCCCTCAAGGACGACACGTGTTGGAGCAACGATCAAATCGCCAGCCCCCTGCGCCAAAACGGGCTGCTCAACCGAAGTGAGCACAAAAAGAGCGCCGACCATTAAGGTCACCAGCCCTTTACTCAGCCCTTTAATCAAACCACCCCGTTCCCACTTTTTGTCGATCATCATTTTTGCCTTTTCTTACAACGGTCGCATCATACTAGAGAGGTGAGAATACATGGACAACCCATTAGTTAGCGCGCCGTGCCACCTAATTGTATGAAACCGTAACGCCAACATATGGGCTTCGTGTCGCAACAGGTTCTGATGGCGTGGGCTGTTCAACTCCGGCGTCATCATTGTCTTCACCGTCCCCGCCATCCTGTACCGCTGCCCCCGCGTCCCCATCATTTAACTGCGCACCGACGTTAAAGGTCGTTGTACCTGAAGGTGTCAATTGTGGCGTCGCTCCCGCATCATGGGAAAACCCGGACACAGAGATGGTTTCAGAACCGGTACTAAACGTCGCTTGTCCCGGCAGCGTTATATTAAAGGTTTGATTCGGCGTGCCGGAAACAGAAACAGATGATGCGCCCCCAAATACAGCAGCCGCGGATTGTGTTCCTGCCGAGAAACGCTGAGCTACGTTTTCCGAGTTCGTAGAATTTCCAGTTGAAGTCGTTGGGGTCACAGTTGTTTCTGCCGCTGGCGGGGTTGGCAACTCCCGAAAGGTTGACGTCACGACACTAACGACATCACCACCAGGGCCTGTTGTCACAACACCGTCGACACTCGTGCCCGGCGCCGGAACAACAACCACAGGGGTTTCTACAACGGGCTCAACAACCGTAGCACCGACGCTGCCACTCGAGCTAATGGTGACAGTTGCGGTCCCGTTTACGGTCGCTGCATCTGCAGGATAACAAATTGACGCTACTGCCGCAGTGCATAACACGAGCAAAATGGAAACGTTATCTCTTAACATTCCTGCACCATGCCTTGTTATAACACCCCATAGAGAATCTACGAACAAAAAGACTATACAGAAAAACCGGCAAAAAGCTCAATACATATGAACTTTGCCGGTTTTTATCCATCGCCGGATAAACCGGCCTGCCGGGCCGAAGAAGCGACCCGGCAAAAGCTAAACTGTTACTGGTAATTTACAGTTACATCAAAAGTTCCCGTGTAACTACCAGCTGCCTGAGCGGCTCCGACGGACAAATCAGCGCCGATCGTAAATGATTGTGTGCCGCTTGAAAGTGCAGATGACGATCCGACACTAGACACAAAGTTGTTCAAGGTCATTGTCTCAGAACCACCATCGCTCAGGGTCTGATCCGTGGACGGCAGTGTAATCGTGAAACCTTGACTACCGCTACCCGTAACGGTGTAGGCACCAGCAGTCGGAGAACCACCCAGGATGTCTACGTTTGTCGCTGTGACCGCACCCGCAGTCGATAGTGTCGCCGTTCCAGCTGTACCTGTTGGCGCCAGGGTCCCAAAGCTAATACCTGTTGTTTGAGAAATAGCGATTGGTGCGACGATCGTTGCACTCGAAGTGCCTGAAACTGTAGCCGCATTAGAAGATACGTTGAAAAGCATTACAGCAGCAACAGCAGGCAATGCGAGCAAGTTTAATTTTTTCATTTGTTTGGTCCTTAATCTTTTTAAAATTACTTAAGTCATTGATCACGATTGCATGCAGATGTACGCCTGATTCCTGACAGCTTCCTGACAGATCTCATAAAAATTATCAAATAATCGGGAGCACAATCACAAATAAACATAAGTATTAACAACATGTTAATACTTATGCCTCACTTTAAAATGGCCATATTAATGCGTGTTAACAACTGGGATAATACGGAACACCGCATGCATATGCATTATCCGTCGGCGGAGCCCCGTTCATGGTTCCGGCAACCCTCCGGCCTACCCATTTGGAACGGGCCGCCCGTAAGTATGCCCGCACTGCAATGGCCCTCAAAAAGCACGAAATGGTCGAAACGCGTTTCCTTACTTGGCCTCGTATTGTTAAGCTTCCTGATCTGCTCCCCTGCTCTTCCAAATACATCAGCAACAGAGGTGCCTGAAAAAACAACTTCGTCAAACGTTGAAGCGATTGATGACAATCTGCTTATCCTGGAAGCCCGTTTGGGCGATTTTATTCTGACGGATGGCATGGCAGCTTATCTGAACCAGGGTAGCCTGCTCTTGCCGTTAAGTGAGTTTGCCGAAATTCTGGACCTCTCCATTGGAGTCAGCCCCGGTGACGGTAAGGCTGACGGGTGGTTCTTGAGTGAGAACCGGCTTTTTTCACTGGACATAAATCAAGGCACTGTTGTCATCGATGGCAAAGTCCGCCCGATAAACCCGATACTCGTCGGAGTTTTTGAAGATGATATTTACATCGACGTGCGGATGCTGGCCGAATGGTTCCCCATCGACATTAAGTTTGACCTCTCAAACCTTTTAGTGCGATTTGAAACCCGGGAACCCTTTCCCATCGAACTCCAAATAGCGCGAGACAGCAGACGTACCAAGCTGTTGTCACGACGCGGAGATGGAGACAATAAGTTTCCAAAGCTCCCGAACCCTTATCAATTAATCAGTTGGCCCGTCTCTGACTCGAGCATGGAGTTTTCCTTCAAAAGTAGCGACACAGGATCTGTCCGCAGTTTCCGCCAAACCACATTCATGACCGCCGAAATTGGCAAAATGTCTGCCGAATTATTCTTGAATGCGGACGATCAAACATTCTTGCCGCAAGCCCGCCTAAAGGTCGGGAGAAAGGATCCTAACGGAGAACTCCTTGGTGATATAGAAGCCACCGAGTTTGCAATGGGAGATATCGTAACACCAACTGTGCCAATGGTAGCGGGCGCGGTGCTGGGGCGCGGAGTATTCCTCTCAAATTTTCCACTGGACAATCCATCCGAGTTTGATCGCATCACCCTTGATGGCGATCTGCCATCGGGATGGGAAGTCGAGCTATACCGAAACGAAGTCTTGCTTGATTTCAGGACGTCACGCCTCGATGGCCGATATGTCTTTGAAGATGTGCCGCTGCTTTTTGGCGTGAATGTCCTTCGCCTTGCATTCTTTGGGCCTCAAGGGCAAACCCGAAATGACATTCGGCAAATCCGTGTCGGGCCGGATCAAACAAAACCCGGAGAAAAGTTGTTCAGATTTGCCGTAAATCAACAAGAACGGCAATTGCTAATCGGCGACATCGAATCTCCCAGCGATGAAGACACCCAGGGTAAACTGAACATCATTTCCGAATTTCAAACCGGAATCACGCGCAACCTGTCCTTCGCGGCCAGTTTCGCCAGCATTCCTATGGAAGGTGGCCACCGACAATATGTAACAGCCAGCACACGCACCGCCGTTGGAAATGTCTTTGGCCGCGTTGATGTGGTGCGGGACTTAAGCGAAGGTTGGGCGCTTAAAATTGGCGCCCAAACATCATTTTCCGGACTGACAACAGTCGTAGAACACACACGCCTTTATGACTTTGAAAGCAACCAATTCGCGGCATCATCGGATCCAATTGAGCACGAGTCCGATTTAAGATTAGAAGGCGCGATCCGGATACCCGGGCTTCCACAAGTTCCCTTTAGCCTGACATCAAGCCACCAGCAAAACCGGTCCGGGACGACATCAACAAGCCTCAACAACCGCCTTTCAACGGCGGTAAGCGGCACAACAATTACCAATTCCCTCAAGTGGCAACTGGATAAAAGTGAAACTTCCAAGACCACTACGGTCGACGGTTCATTCCTTCTAGGGGGCCGCATAAAAGATGTCCGTGTGCGCGGTCAACTCGCCTATCTGGTTCGGCCGGTAGCCGACGTATCATCAAGTTCAATTAGCGGCGACTGGCGCATCAACGACGACATCAACGCTCAAGCAGGTGTGAACCATGAATTTGCAGAGGATGGAAAAACGACGTTCAGTGGCGGCATAAATACATCTTTTGATTTGGCCGCGGTGGGATTGAATGTCGATTATTCAACCACAAACGACCTAAACGCGCGCATGAACCTGTCATTCTCGTCAACCCGTGACCCCCGGTCGAACGACTTGGTCGTGCGCGCTGAACGCCTGGCAGAGGCCGGCTCGGTCTCGGTTCGCGTGTTCCTCGATGAAGATAACAATGGTACCTTCAGCAGCGGAGACCAACCCTTAGAAGGCGTTCAATTCAGGGCTGATGGCACCCTCATCAAGACGAAAACGAACAAGGAAGGCATCGCCTTTCTTTCCGGCCTGGAGACATATCAAAACATTGACATCGAACTCATGAAGGGAACTCTTGAAGACCCTTACTGGGTTTCCCAACCCGAAGGCGTCTCGGTCGTGCTCCGCCCTGGCGTTGCCTTGCAAACTGATTTCCCGGTCGTATCCACCGGTGAGATTGATGGAACCGTTTACCGGCGTTCCGGGGAATGGGCAAATGAAGTCCGCGATGTGATCGTTCAACTGGTGCGAAAAGACGGCTCTGTTGCGCATCAAACCAAAAGCTCATTTGATGGCTTTTACCTGCTCGATTTTGTCCGCCCCGGCACCTACACGCTTCGTGTCGACCCGGAACAAACAGCCCGACTGCAGTTAAATACAACCCAGGAACGTGAAGTGAAGATCGAGGGCGATGGCACGGTCCTTAGCGGCCTCGATATTTTTCTGGAATCGGACCGCGCCAGTCGTAGTTTCCGCGTTCTCCTTGTTTCCTTTAAAACCCGCGCGGAAGCCCAACTGGCCTGGGAAACTCTGCTGAATGACGAACCAAACCTTCTTCAAGGCATAAACCCGACAGTTCAAGTCAACGAGCGCGGTGGTGATCAGGGCGTCGTTTTTGACTTGTTCGCAGGGCCTTTTGAAAACAAAAAACAAGCCTCTGATCTGTGTGTCAACATCCGCCAGATACGCACCGAGATCTGGTGCAACCCGCTGACGGTTCAGGCGCGCTAGATCACGCCGCCATCCCGCAACTCTTCAATATCCGACGCACTTAAACCCAATCCACCCAGCACCTCCTCTGTGTGTTGACCCCGCTCTGGCGTCGGCACACCCTTTCGCGATTGGTGCTTGCTTAGGTGGATGGCTTGTCCGACCAAATTTATCTTGCCCTGCTCCGGATGATCGACAGGATGTTCCATCTGCAAATGCTTTACTTGCGGATCTGCGAACATTTGATCGATGGAATAGATCGGACCACATGGCACACCGGCCGCCGCCAAAATCTCAATCCATTCGGCAGATGTTTTCGTCAGCGTATAAGCCTCAATAGCAGAGTTTACCGCATTGCGGTTGCTCGAACGCGATTCACCAGTCGCATAATCCGGGTTATCACGCATGTCCGGTGCGTCCAGTACGTCACATAGCCGGACCCACATGGCATCCCCGGCAGCCGCGATATTGATGTGCCCGTCAGACGTCTTGAAGACTCCGGTTGGAATACTCGTCGGGTGATCATTCCCGGCTTGTTGCGCCACTTCACCTTTGACCAACCATCGTGCGGCCTGAAAATCGAGCATGGAAATTTGTGACTGCAACAGGGATGACTGAACCCACTGGCCTTCACCTGTCTCATCACGTTCCAGAAGGGCAATCATAATCCCGAGCGCGCAATAGATCCCGGATGTCAAATCAGCTACCGGGATACCAACGCGAACAGGCCCTTGCCCCGGCAAGCCGGTAATCGACATCAGCCCGCCCATCCCTTGCGCGATCTGATCAAAACCCGGTCGATTTTCATAAGGGCCATCCTGACCAAACCCCGAAATGCTCCCCAAGACAATGCCTTTGTTAATGGCTTGGAGAGATTCATAGTCGATTCCCAAGCGGTTTTTAACATCAGGCCTGAAGTTCTCGACAACAACATCTGCTGTCTCAACCAGCCGCTTAAACAAAGCAACGCCTTTCGGGTCTTTCATATTAAGCGTAATGCCGCGTTTGTTGCGGTGTAGATTTTGAAAGTCGGGACCGGAACGGGCTCCGCCCATTCCTTTAGACGGATCAATGGCTTCAGGTGCCTCAATCTTGATGACGTTCGCGCCCCAATCGGCCAGTTGTCGAACACAGGTCGGTCCGGAGCGGACCCGGGTCAAATCAAGAACGGTAAAACGGGACAAGGGGCCATGGTAGTCGGACATCATTAAATTCCTATCGCGTGGTATGTGGGAAAGGAAACCTAACATGGAGATGCCCGGACCTCAAATTTCACGATAGTCTTGAGGAAAAAAAATACCGGACCCTAAAACGGCCCGGCATAGTCTGAGAGAATGGGTATCTGATCAGTATAATGACGAAGAACGATCCCATTCGAAGTGATTACGATCACAGTCGCGCAATTATAATCGGCCAACCAAACCGGGAGGGCTCGCTATCGCTATAAGTGTACCTCAAATTACTATTAGTAATTAGGCTGCATCGAATAATTTGTTTTGCTAAAAAGCGGCTCCCATTGGAACAGGAGTTAAGCATGAGGAATACACATTACTAACTAGATAGCCCTTCGGCGAATCTTGAGTGTGTATCTGTTTTTGGGCTGAAACTCAGTTAAGCTTAAAACCTCTCGCTTTTATCGTTTATCTTCATCGATCGGTTATCCATACAATTTTCCGGGCGCGGCTCTGCTCTCGGAACGATGCGTGCTTGTGCGTCTCTGCATGTTCAAGCACCAATTTACTTTATAAATATGGAACGATTATGGGCACTTCAAAGAGTGAACTTGATGCCGTCATCCGTGTGATTGCATCAAAAAAGAACTGGATCGAAAGTAACGCGGTTCAGCAATTGGAAACAACAGCCAAACTAAAAGGGATAAGAGAAGCCGTCGGCATGCCGGACTTACATGCGGGTAAAGGGTATCCGGTCGGGGCCGCCTTTTTGTCAGAAGGCCAAATCTACCCGGCACTCGTCGGGAATGATATTGGTTGTGGAATGGGCCTTTGGCGCACAGAACTAAAAACATCAAAACTCAAACTGGATAAATGGGCCTCAAAACTAAAGCTGGACGACCCATGGGAAGGTCCTGCGTCTACGTGGCTGGAGGACTATGAGTTACCAGCAGACCTCTACGATAAATCCATCGGCACGATTGGTGGCGGGAATCATTTTGCCGAATTGCAGTCTATAGCAAAAATTCACGACACTGCTGCCTTTCAACACATCGGCCTGGACAAGAGTAATCTGTATTTACTCGTCCATTCCGGTTCGCGAGGATTGGGGCACGACATTCTGACACAGCATATCGAGCATTTCGGACATGAAGGTTTGAACTGCGCGGATGTGGCAGCGGAACGATATATGGCTGATCATGATCGAGCCCTCCAGTGGGCGCATGCAAATCGGGCTTTAATTGCGCATCGGTTTCTATCGACTTTACGCAGTGATAGCGAAGCGGTTTTCGACCTTACGCATAATTCAGTCACGCCCATAAACCTCGAACGTCGTTCTTACTGGCTCCATCGAAAAGGCGCGTCGCCCTCAGATCAGGGCGCATTGGTCATTCCGGGCTCTCGCGGAACCTTCAGTTATCTGGTTAAACCGACCGCAAATCAGCAAGGTAACGCCTTTTCTCTGGCTCACGGAGCCGGACGCAAATGGACGCGATCTGATGCAAGAGGACGCTTATCAAAAAAATATAAACCGAGTGACTTCTTACGAACGGAGTTCGGCAGTCGCGTCATTTGTAATGACAAGGCGCTCATCTATGAAGAAGCCCCGCACGCATACAAAAATATAGATATTGTTGTGCAAGATATGGTTGATGAGGGGTTGATCAGCGTTGTTGCAACGCTACGCCCGGTTTTAACCTATAAAACTCGGGGGTCACGATGAGCCAAGCCATACAATCGATCTGGGTCCATATCACGTCCGGTCGGGGGCCGGATGAATGTGCTTTGGCAGTCAAAAAATTATTTGAGCATCTATCAAAAGATGCGCACGCCCATCATCTGGTAATCGAAATCATTGATTCAACCGCGGGAGAAACCAGCGCAGGCAAACAGCGTGCAAAGTCAGTGGGCCACACATTCCGATCTCGAACGCGGAAACCCGGTAAAAACATTTGTGGGCAAAGCCTTCAGAGAACGATGACAAAGTCCAAATAAATCAAATCAAACGTTGAACCTAAACAGCATAATATCGCCGTCTTTTACGCGGTAAGTCTTGCCTTCCTGACGCATTTTGCCAGCATCTTTAACGGCCTGTTCACCGCCCAGGTCGATAAAATCCTGATAGGCGATGGTTTCAGCCTTAATGTAGCCACGTTCGAAATCTGTATGGATAACACCAGCGGCCTGTGGCCCCAGTGCGCCGTCAAAAACTGTCCAGGCGCGGGTTTCTTTCGGTCCGGAGGTGAAAAACGTAATCAAACCCAGGAGGCTGTAACCGGCCCGAATAACCCGGTCCAGTCCCGCTTCTTCTAAGCCCAGCGCTTCTAGAAATTCAGCTTTTTCTTCGGCGCTATCAAGCTGAGAGACTTCTTCTTCGATTTTCGCTGAGACAACGACAGACTGCGCACCCTGAGACGCTGCCATTTCGGCTACTTTTTCTGATAATGAATTTCCAGTCGCTGCTGATTCTTCCTCAACATTGCAAGCATAGAGAACCGGCTTGGACGTCAAAAGCTGGAGCATTTTAAATGACTTTTGGTCATCCTCCGTGATGTCCAGCTTACGGGCCGGGGTCCCGTCACGTAAAAGTTCCAGTGTCCGTTGAACAAGCGCAAGCTGTTGGGCCGCTTCCTTGTCATTGCCACGCATCCGTTTCTCAAGAGGGATAATGCGCTTTTCCAGGCTTTCCATATCGGCCAGCATGAGCTCGGTCTCGACGGTTTCCGCATCTCTGATTGGCTCAATCTGACCATCGACGTGGGTAATATTTTCGTCTTCGAAACAGCGGAGCACATGAATAATCGCATCCGTTTCGCGAATGTTCGCCAAAAACTGATTGCCCAGCCCCTCGCCTTTACTGGCGCCTTTTACCAACCCGGCAATATCCACAAATTCCAGCTGTGTCGGAATAATTTTGGCTGATTTTGTGATCGTTGAAATTTTTTCAAGCCGATCGTCTGGAACCGCCACACGACCAACATTTGGTTCAATTGTGCAAAACGGGAAATTTGCGGCTTCCGCCCCCGCCGTTGCCGTCAGGGCGTTGAATAATGTCGATTTCCCCACATTCGGCAGCCCAACAATTCCACAATTAAAACCCATTATCCGTCTTCCTTATTGTTCGAGCTACCCTTGTGAGGATCGCGGGGCGGCTTTGGACGTGGCGGATTAACCGCCATTGAAATTTTGCTCATGAAGGCACTGTCATCAAGCTTTACGAGCAGGTCCGCATGATTGCCAACGGCATCAACCAGTTTTTCGACCCACTGCTGATCGGCTTTCGAAAAATCCTTGAGCACATGGCCGACAACTTTTTCCTTGGTCCCAGGATGACCGACACCAATTCGAACGCGTTTAAAACCGGGCCCAATATGACTTTGTATCGACCGTATCCCATTATGCCCGGCGTGCCCTCCGCCTGTCTTGATCCGTACTTTGCCAGCCGCCAGATCCATTTCATCGTGAAGGACGATGACATGCTCCAAAGGCATTTTGTAAAAAGCCATCGCCGCATGAACGGCGCGGCCAGACTCATTCATATAAGTCGTCGGCTTTAAGACCAGAACTTTCTGGCCTGCCAATTGACCTTCTGATAATTCACCCTGAAACTTTGACCGGAACGGCGTAAAGGAATGGCGGCGGACAATTTCGTCCACCGCCATAAAACCGATATTATGTCGATTCCTTGCGTACTCAGATCCAGGATTGCCGAGGCCCACTAATAGACGCACGGTTTTCTCCTTGCGAAAACTGAGGAAGATTACTCTTCCGTATCGCCGCCCTCAGCAGCCGCAGCTGCTTCGCCAGCTTCCGCTTCAGCAGCTTCAGCCTCTTCAGCATCAGCTTCAACGTTAACCGTCGGCGCCGCAATGGTAGCAACGGTGAAGTCGCGATCTGTAATTGTCAGCTCAACATCGTCAGGCAATTTCACGGCACTAATGTGAACACTGTCACCAACGTTGTAGGACGAAAGATCAACTTCAATGTTGTCTGGAATACTATCCGGTGACACCCGCATTTCAATCGCGTGACGAACCACGTTCAGAACACCGCCCATCCGCAGGCCAGGACACTCATCTTCACCGATAAAGCTGACTGGAACCTCAACAACCAGACGGGTTGATTTGCTGAACCGCATGAAATCAACATGAAGAGGCTGATCACTAACCGGGTCCAATTGAATGTCACGGGGTAAAACCCGATGTTTAGCGCCTTCCGCGTCAATCTCGAAGACACTTGAAAAGAAAGTTCCCTTGCGGGTTAACCGCATAAGATCAATCGGATCAATGGAAATCATAATTGGGGTTTCTTTGTTGCCGTATATTACGGCTGGAACTCGACCAGCGCGACGCGTTGCTCGGGCTGCCCCCTTACCTGCCCGTTCCCGCGTTTCCGCGGCTAAAGAGACGATATCTGCCATTTGAATAACTCCTAAAAATCGATATCAGCCGACCTCCAGGGGTGCCGGCACAAATCCCGCCCTTTCGGGCGCGGCATAAATAGACCTGTTAAGGGGCTACGTCAATCAATCAAACAGCGTCGAAACTGAGCTTTCTTCACTGATTCGACTAATTGCTTCCGCCATCAAGGGGGCTATGGTCAATTGTTCAATGTTATGGGACACCCGAACGGCTTCTGTCGCCATGATACTGTCGGTAATAACCAACCGCTCAAGAGGTGATGAACTGACACGGGCAACGGCACCGCCAGAGAGAACACCATGTGTTACATAGGCCGAAACGGAAGTCGCCCCCTGGTCTTTAAGAGCCACTGCAGCATTACAGAGCGTTCCGGCGGAATCGACAATATCATCGACCAAAATACAGGCCCGACCTTCCACATTACCGATGATATTCATCACTTCCGACGAGCCAGCCCGTTCGCGCCGTTTATCAATAATCGCCAGATCTGCACCCAAGCGCTTGGCAAGGCTCCGTGCTCGGACCACACCACCAACATCGGGAGAGACAATTACAAGTTCCTCATCTGCGTAGCGTTCTTCAATATCGCGGCGCATGACAGGTGCCCCATATAGGTTGTCAGTCGGGATATCAAAGAAGCCTTGAATCTGACCAGCATGCAAATCCATGGTCAAAACCCGGTCTGCCCCTGCTTCCGTAATCAAATTGGCGACCAACTTTGCCGAAATCGGCGTCCGTGGGCCTGATTTGCGATCTTGTCGGGCATAGCCAAAGTAAGGAATAACAGCCGTCATCCGCCGCGCCGAACCGCGTCGAAGCGCGTCCAGTGTAACCAGCAGTTCCATAAGGTTATCGTTTGCAGGAAATGACGTCGATTGAATGACAAAAACGTCTTCCCCTCGAACATTTTCCTCGATCTCAACAAAGACTTCCATATCCGAGAAGCGCCGGACGCTGGCTTTCGTCAGTGGTAAATTAACATAAGCAGAGATCGCCTCAGCGAGTGGACGATTGCTGTTACAGGAAATAATTTTCATCGATTTATGGGTCCCGGCGACATCGTAATCTGGATGCGGCACATTGCATTAAAAGTCAACTTTGTCACCTTGCAAATCAGTCCCCAGAAACTGTCGCTGCGGCGCGCGGATTTTTCTTCAAACCTCGTGGGGAAATTAGCAGTGTCATCCGCGTGTGTAAACGGATTCATCTGTAATTTGCGTCGAACATTGAAGAAATAATCAATTCACACGAACCGAGCCCGCATAATAAGGGAACCGCACCAGCATTTAGGGTGCCCAACAGAACAAACCTGAGTTATCGAGGTTCGTGATCTGACGAAATCGCTCCGAATCGAACAAGATCAGCATTTGGCCGCTTATGGCAAAAAATTGCGTACCAACATGGGGCGCGATCATTTTTCGGCGGCACGCAAATTAGTTTGCGCCGAACCAACCCCGATGCCACCTCTTGCAACCAAGTCCAGAAGTGCGGACCTCAAGACTTCGGCTTGTTCAGGACATTTACGTTCCCCCAATCGCGCAAAGCCATAATAATTGGGCGCAGGCTCTCTCCCAGCTCCGTTAAACTATATTCGACCTTCGGCGGTACAACCGCATAGACCTTGCGGCGAACCAGTCCATCAGCCTCCAATTCACGAAGTTGTTTGGTGAGCGTTCGTTGTGTGACTGCCCCCATCTGCTTTTTCAGTTCATTGAACCGCAGGGTTCCATCGAACAGGTGGAAAAGTACGATACCCTTCCACTTGCCGCCAATCATTTCCAGCGATGCCTCAACCGGGCACCCCTGACTGCACTCGTAGCTATCGAAACGATTTCGACGGCCGGTGTTTCCAGCACCCGTTGATCTAACAGTATCCATTATGTACCTATATACATGATATGTGCGTACTTGTAATTATTGTCTATTTAAAAGATATACAGGTTTAACGCAATTTCAGTTTCACAAAGGACAAAGACATGAAGGCCATCGGATACTCAAAAAGTTTGCCAATCACTGAGGAGATGTCGCTAGAAGCCGTTACCCTTCCTGATCCCGCGCCCCAGGGCAACGACCTTCTTGTCGAAATCAAAGCCGTATCGGTCAACCCGGTCGATGTCAAAGTCCGCATGCGTGCGGCTCCTGAAACCGGGCACACGGTGCTGGGCTTTGACGCCAGCGGCATCGTTAAGGGCGTCGGCAGCTCAGCAACCCTATTCAAGCCGGGCGACGAGGTCTTTTATGCTGGTGCCATAACACGTGCGGGAACGAACAGTGAGCTACACGTCGTTGATGAACGCATTGTCGGGCGCAAACCGAGTAGCCTTGATCATGCGCAAGCCGCGGCGCTCCCGCTGACATCGATCACCGCGTGGGAACTCTTGTTTGAACGTTTCGGCCTGGAAGAAGGCACGGGGGCCGGTAAAAGTATTTTGGTCCTAGGAGGGGCTGGCGGCGTTGGTTCAATCCTAATCCAACTGGCCCGTCAATTGACGCAGTTGACCGTAATCGCCACAGCATCTCGCGATGAAACCCGCGATTGGTGCCAAAGCATGGGTGCGCATCACATCATTGATCATCGCTCTGACATCAAGGCCCAATTGCAAGCACTGGCAATCGCGCCGGATTACGTCGCCGGATTAACTGGCACGGAAGGGCATTTCGCGACAATTGCCGAATGCATCGCACCACAAGGAAAATTTGGTCTGATTGATGATCCTGACCCGGCATCCATTGATATCAGTCTGATTAAACGCAAATCGGTTTCACTGCATTGGGAGTTTATGTTTACCCGATCAATGTTCGAAACATCGGACATCATAGAACAACATAAACTTCTGAGCCGTGTTGCCGATCTTGTTGACGCAGGCACGCTGCGTTCAACGATGACGGAAAACTTTGGGGCGATGAGCGTTGAAAACCTTAAGCGCGCGCATGCCCATCAAGAAAGTGGCAGAGCCATCGGGAAAACAGTGCTGATGGGATTCTAGTCCATTCCTGTAAAGCATAGCACATCGTGCCCAAGCTGAGGCTCGACAAACCGTCGGAGACAAAAAACCTGTACAATCACGGGTTTATCTCAATGTCGCGAGGTTCTATAATACGCCGTATCAACACATAAAGTAATAAGACGGCATTCGCTGCAGACTTTATATCTTATAAAATGCCTGCATGAGGAGAACCCAAGGGATGGAACTTGATCATATTAATATCCGTACGAACGACCTTGAAAAGGTCAAAGATACGTTAATTGCCATACTCGGGCTGGAAGTTGGCGCGCGACCGCCCTTTCCATTTCCCGGCTACTGGCTTTACGGCAATGGCCGCGCCATCGTCCATTTAACGGTAACTGACCAGGATCCCGGAACAGATACCGGTGCCCTGGATCATGTCGCCTTCAAAGACGAAGACTACGACGGGCTCATCGGTCGCCTTGCAGCCCATAAAATTGAACCCGATATCCGCATCGTACCTGGCTCCGGCGTCCGACAGGTCTTCTTCAAGGTGACCCATGATGTGGTGATTGAAGTCGATTTTGATCCGGCCGACTAACCCGACCTAATTTGCACTTCCCGGCGGCGGTGGCGCGCGGCCGGGAACCTGCTTCAGGTTGGGGTTTCTGGAAAAGTCCGGGCTTCCGCTTGAGGCTTGACCCAAATTGGGACGGTTTGCGAACAACTCCTGAATACCGTTGGCAGCGGCCGTCGCTACGATCTCTCCCACGCGGCCCCATTCGCCATCAAGGCTACCTGCAATGACAGCGTTCTCCTGCATCGCCTTTCCGACCTCGATACCGTCCATCGTATTGACCAACCAGACCACGCGCGCTTGCTGCCGCCCGTTAACGGGGGGGCCAACGGTTACCTGTCCGCGCACCTCGTAGGCTGCCTGCCTGGGGTCTTCCGAAATCGTCAGGTCCTGCGCCCGCATGGCTTTTTTGATTTCAATCGTCAAAACTTCATTACCATCGCCGGGTGCACCACTGACGGCGCGTATAGCGAACGATGGTCGCCCCCAAGCGATCGGCTTGGACCGGGCCGCGTCGGCATCTCCCGATAAAACGGCCGGTCGTGCCCTTGGGGGCTCGGACAGTGCCGCTTCGTCCATCGCTTCCATGGCCTTGTCGCGCTGGACGGGATCGTCTTCGCTTGCGGCTTCCAGCCCTCTGCTGACAGGCATCAAACGCATGGGTTTTTGTTGGGCGACGGCAGGCGGTTCGGCTTCAAGATCAGCTTTCGTCAAATTGTTCGTGTCACGCGTCTCCAGTTCCAACTCTTCATCAAGAATTTCTTCTTCCAGCGCTTCATCTAGTCCTTCAGGCAAACGAGAGACAACGGGCAAATCCTGCGCGGTTGGCAAGACTGTTATGGGCTGATCGGGTGTGTCGGCAACAACGGGCACGGCAGGCGCCGCTGGTGGCGCAGCAGGCGCTTGAAGGGGCGGGGATGTCGGCAAAACTTCGACGCTTTGCGACGATCCCGTGGGCATTGCAAAACGTTCTTCAGGCGGCATTGCAATTTCTTCGTTTACGGCCAGCGGGCCAACATGATCGGCGACCATGCCAATGATATAGGGTTCCGCCTCTGCGATTATCAGATTAATAGCTTCAACGCCGCCTTCCTCCCAAAGCAAACTATCGACGACGATTTCATGGCTGACGTTGGACACGGCCGTCCCGTAGGGAGCCCGCAGTTCCCAAACCGCTTTAACCCAGGCGATGGAGCCACGCTTGCGCACCTCTGATATCCGGCCTGCAATTGTTGGCCCTTGGTCATTGGCAGCACCAGAAATCACTGCTGGTCGTGCGGAATCACGCAACGACGCTGCAATTGCATCTGCAAGCACAAGCCGGCCCGGGTTATTCATCCCTTCGACCGGCAGTACGAATACGATATTTGATGTTTGCGCCAAAGGGGCCCGGATCTGGACGTCACTTGACGTGCGCGGCTGCGCATTCCTATCAGACGCGCACCCCGTCAGCAGTAAGCCGACAGGCAGTAAAATCCTAAGGATAAATAACCCCGTTCGCATCCTGCGTTTTTCCGACACCCACGTTACCTGTCTAGCAAGCGATATCGCCCGAACACGACAGAGTGAAATGGCTCTGGGTTCGCATCATATCGCGCATATATATACAGCAAAACTTTACCCTGATGCGCGGGCAAGATCACGGAAAACGGAAAACCGCCTCATTCGGACCACATATCGCGACCCGCTTTCTTGCCTTTTACTGGCTTCCCGGCACACCCGAGTCAGGGGTCAAAGACGGTGGCGGCAATGAAGGCGGAAGGTCTTTTTGCAGCGGCTGAATTGGCTTCAACATTCCTCCGCTGAGCGCTTTTAAACGGCGATTTCTCTCGCGATTCACGATGTCGCGCACCGATCCTGCTGCGGCTCCAGCGATCATGACTGCGGTCTGCCCCCAGCGCCCGTCAAAAGTGCCCGCCTGGACGATATTTTTCTGGCTTGCACGACCAATTTCCTCCCCCTGGTCGTCAACCAGAATCCAGTCGATTTGAACCTGTTGTTTTTCAGAAACCGGCGAATCGATGCGGACCCGCGATTTCAATTGGAACTCGGCATCGCCGGGGGTTTTGGCAACGGCAAGGCCTGTATCACCCAAGGCATAACTCATGGCACGGGTCAGCGAAAAGTTACCATCCCCAGGCGCGTCGATAACCGGCTGTACCCAGACTCCGGTTTTTTGAGCGCTCATTGTTTCTGCTGGATCACCCGATCCGACCAGTTGCTCTGCCAGCGCGGAGGCGGTACCTGAGCCGATCTCCCGAATAATCTGTGGAGAGCCGTAATCCCATTCCAGAGAACTTGCCGTGAATTCATATTGGAACGTATATATCAATTCACCATCACGTTTGGTCAAAGCCCAAACAATATGGCTTGGCGTCGTCTTTTGGTTTAAATCGCGCGCACCTTCTACCCAGCCATCTAGGACATGGGTGCTTTTCCCCGAATCACCCGTATAAGCGATGACTTCGCGCCGAGACAACTCATCCGCAACCGCTTGTGCTAACAATTTCGCCATTGGGATTGACGTCCCGTTCACCGCATTGACCGCGACAACCGGCGGCAGACCGTGTGCAATCAGATCATTGCGCGTCCCTTCTGCCTCTTTGCGAAAAGGCATGGGCAACGGACCACACGCGTTAACGAGCAACACAAACAGAAACAGGTAACTGAGTTTCACACGCCTCATTCTTAAATCTTACACAAAGACACAGGTAGCCAGGAGGCCTAATAAAAGAAGTGAGAAAAAAACAAACAAATGGGGCATTTTTGAGGCCTTACCCGACCACGTTATCGAGCGTTGAACGCGATAAACGCTCATGCCCCGATTCGGTCACCAATACCGTTTCGCCTAATGTCATCGCCAGGCCTTGTGCTTCGTCAAACAAGATCATATGGCAAAAAATCACCATTCCTGGCTCAAAAGGCACAGGATTGTTCGCGTACAACATCGGCCAATCCATCCAGTTTGGCGCAAAGGTGGTCCCCAAACTATAGCCACACGCATTCAAACAATGGTCGGCCATCCCGGATTTGGTAAAGGATGTGACGTGTGCATGAAAGGCATCTCCAAAAGTATTTCCCGGCTGAACAGCATTTTTAACGGCTTCCAAAGCAGCGGCCGCAGCCGAGTACATGGCCAACTGTTTTGGGTTTGTCTTTCCAAAAAGGAACGTCCGCATCATTGCCGCATGGTAATGGCGGTAAGCCCCAGCCCACTCCAACGTCAGTTGATCGTTTTCTGACAAGGTGCGACGCCCCGTATAGTAACGGCATAACAACGCGTCTTTCGCAGACCCAATAATAAATTCGTTGCCTGGATAATCGCCCCCTCCTTCAAAGACAGCTCCCTGCATCGCAGCCAAAATGGTTCCTTCAGAAACACCCGGCGCTGCCAACTCTCTAGCGGCATCATAGGCATCATCAGCAAGCTCCGCTGCTTTCCTGACATAGGCGATTTCGGCCGGACTTTTGATCACCCTGAGTTTGCTGACCAATTCTGATGCATCGTCGAGATGACAAAAACCATCCAAAGCGGCACTCAGGCGCTGACCATTGCGCGCCGTCAAACCGTAGGCCTCCCATTCGACGCCTAACCGCTTACCTGCCAACCCAAATTCAGATAAAATACCTTTCAAGTCTTGGGCCGGACGGGCATCCGGTCCATCGACCCAGATACGAACATCTTCAATCATTGAGGTATGAGTTGCTTGCAACCGATCCGCCGAACGCGTCAGCAGCATCATACGGCCATCCTGTCCCAAATACAGACATTGAAAAAACACATACCCAAAGGTGTCGTAACCGGTCAGATAAAACATCGTTTCCTGTCGAAAGATCAACAGACCGTCCAACCCCTGGGCGCTCATGGCTGCTTGCGTGCGATTTCTGCGCTCCGCCAATTCATTCTCAGTAAAGTGCAATGCCATAATCAGTCCTCGCTTATTACGATTGCGGAAAGCCCTCGACCATAGTCACTTTCCTTACGATGGGTTGCACGGCGATAACTATAAAACTGGTCTTCGTGCGTATAGGTATCGATGGATACATTTTCGACATGGGATAAACCCAATTCACCGAGGCGGTCGACGACAAATCCTGGCAAATCAAAAAGAAAATGCTCGGGCCGTTCTGACGATATAAAGTACCGGGCGTAGGTGTCATTCTGCGAGATAAATGTCTGACGATACTCTGGCCCAACTTCGTACGATTTTTGATGAATACACGGCCCAACCGCAGCCTTAATCCGCGATCGATCCGCACCCAGCTCTTCCATTTGATCAACTGTATTCCCAAGAACTCCGCCAAGCGCTCCCTGCCACCCGGCATGAGCCGCGCCGACAACAGCGGCTGCAGTATCAGCAAAGAGAACCGGCGTACAGTCTGCACTCATAACACCAATTGCCAAACCGGGTCGGTTCGTGACAACACCATCGGCCTTTGGCCGTGCATCAAGCGCCCAACGCTCCGTTGCCACGACGACCTGTGGCGAATGAATTTGATAGATCGTGTTCAGGTCCATTTGGCCCAACCCAAACTTTGCCATAGCGATCTTGCGATTCTGGTCAATATTCGTTGTCAGGTCACCTGATCCGTAACCGCAGTTTAGCCCCTGAAAGACGCCCGAACTCACACCATTTTCGCGGGTGAAAAATGCATGTTTTACTGATTCTATTTGGCTTAATTCTGATGATGTGATCATTGGAGCACCCTATCAGGTTTACGAGTTGTTTTGAAATCCCGAAGGCACCGGCATTTCAGGGCCCGTCATTGCAACGACTTTAAACAACGTCCCCATTTGATCGGCGTTAATCAATCGGTCACGACCGCTTAGCAGCAATTTCAATTGTTCGGGGGTTGCCCGCGCTTGCAATGCCTCGGCTCTTTCCATAATCCCCAATGATTTAAGAAATGCGCCTTGAGATACCGCCCCATAGGTTAACGCCCCCTCCGCTTGGGCAACTTTCATCAAAGCCTGGAAATCTACGTGGGCCGTTAAATCGGCTTCCCCTGGGGCATCAAGCACATTTGAATAGGCATGGTTTTTGACTGCCTGCAAGGTATCGCCAAATCCGCTGGTTGCATGCCCATAATCTATAAAAAGGGCACAGCCCCCGTATATTTTACATTTCTTCGCCAGGGCCTGAACCAATTGCTTTGAAATGGGGGAGACCTCAAAAACATCGCCCACTTTTGGCTGCAAGCCCAGCGTCGCAGCTTCCAAAGAAAATGACGGTGGCCAAGGCGCAAACACAAAAGTATCTCCATCCAAACCAACCCGGCGTTCAAGCCAACCGTGTTCGGTGTATTCAAACTGGTGAATGGGCAATGCATCAAAAAATTCATTTGCGATCACAATGGCCGGCCCATCCGGCAAGGTATCAATGCCTTTGTGCCAAGTCGGCTTGCAGTCTGTTAAAGCTTGCTTTTGATGAGCCCGAAGGCGATCACTTGTCTCAACCAGATGCAGGTCCATTGCCTCCGCAAACTCAGGCAAACCGCGCGCGGCACGCAGGGCATCTGCCATTAATGTCCCGCGTCCAGGGCCAAGTTCAACCAGGTTAAAGGAGCCGGGCTTATCCATCGCGTGCCACTGATGGACGGCCCATAGGCCGAGCAATTCACCAAACATCTGAGATATTTCGGGTGCCGTAATAAAATCACCACTGCCTCCAAATGGCTCGTGATGTAGATAATATCCATAGTCTGGATGGCTCAGACAGGCTTCCATATAAGCCGCAATATCGATTGCGCCTTCCCTGGAAATTCGGTCTCTTAAATGTTCCTGCAGCGTGCTCATGCAGAACGGGACTTTGCTCGGACAATCAAAAACAGACCCGCAAGAACCATCGGCAACGATAACCACTGACCCATCGTACCGCCGAGAAACAAAAGCCCGAGGTGCGCGTCCGGTTGGCGAAATAATTCGACCGTCCCACGTGCCGCCGCATAACCCAGAATAAACAACCCGGTCGCCCGTCCTGGGTAATTGCGAACGGCGTCGACGCGCCACAATAAATTGACGACGACAAAAAGAACAATGCCTTCCAGAGCCGCCTCATAAAGCTGGCTTGGATGACGCGGTTCCGGACCGCCCATCGGAAAGACCATGGCCCAAGGCACATCGGTAACTCGGCCGTAAAGTTCGCCATTTATAAAGTTCGCAACGCGCCCGAAGAACAAACCGATGGGCGCGGCACAAGCTACCAGATCGGCAAATTGCAGTGCGGGAATCTGACGTTTTCGGGTAAACAAGATGCCCGCAACAACCACACCCAAGAATCCGCCGTGAAAGGACATGCCCCCTTCCCAGACGTAGAGAATTTGAATTGGATTATCGAGATAAAATGCCGCTTTATAAAACAGAATATAACCGAGACGCCCACCCAATATTACGCCCAGGGTCGCCCAGGTGATGAAATCCATCGCGTCATCGTCAGATAACAGTCCGCCCATTCGCCGCGCCAAATGGCGGATATACATACAGCCCAAAACCAGCCCGGCAATGTAGGCCAGCGAATACCAGCGAACCGCGATAGGTCCGACCTGAAAGATAATCGGATCAATGTTAAGAAACGGCAGTGTCAGGAACATGATGAGTCTATTGCCATCTAACGATAAGGGTCATCTGCATGCAGGAAGTTTTTCACGTAATTGGCCACACCATCTTCCAATGAGGTCATCGGCTTTGAATATCCCTCTGCCGCCAACCGTTCCATCCTTGCCTGCGTGAAGTACTGATATTTATCGCGAATGTCTTCGGGCGTGTCCACGTAGTTGATCAATGGCTCTGTATTGAGCGCTGCGTAAACGGCGCGAGCCAAATCGGCAAAGCTCCGGGCTTTACCGGTACCGCAATTAAACAAGCCGTTAACGTCCGGATTGTCGAGGAGCCAAAGGACAATATCGACACAATCACCCACCCAGATAAAATCACGAAGCTGCCCGCCATCTGCGTAATCTGGATGGTGTGATTTGAATAGCGTGCAAGCTTCACCCTTTGCGGCGATCGGGTAAACTTGCGAAACCACACTGGACATACGACCTTTATGATACTCGTTCGGACCATACACATTGAAAAATTTGAGTCCGGCCCATTGTGGAGGACGCGGCTCACCCTCTTTGATCATAGTGGCGACCCGCCGATCAAAAAGATGCTTGCTCCAGCCATAGGCATTCAGCGGCTTCAGATTCGCCAAACCCTCGATAGAGCCGTCGTCGTCGAAGCCCCGACTTCCATCACCATAAGTGGCGGCAGATGACGCATAAATAAAGCGCACCTCGTTGGCTGCGCACCAGTGCCACAACGCCATCGGGTATTGAAAATTATTTTCGATGATCAAATCAGCATCGCGCTCCGTCGTCGCTGAAATGGCCCCCATATGAATAACCGCTTCGACATCCGCACTATTGGTGTCAAGGAAGGACAATAAATTTTCAGGAAGAATGACATCATGCAACGCATGCGCGGCTATATTTCGCCAGCGTTCATCATCCTTCAGACGGTCAACGACAACAATGGGGCCAAGGTTCCGCTCAGCAAGACTGCTGACGATGTTCGAACCAATAAAACCCGCGCCACCGGTCACAACGTACATAGATAATCCCTTCATATGGAAGCAAACTTATAGGCATTGCGCGTTCTCCCTGCAAGCCATCCTGCACTTGAAGATTACCGTTTCTAAGCTCATACTCTGGTCACTTCGAATTAGGCAGGACACGTCACATGCAAACCAACAACCGTATTCTCGATGATCTGGCAAAAGTCGCCAATGGCGCTGTATCAACGCTGGTTGGTGTCAAAAGCGAAGTTGAAGCCTCGGTCCGCCAGCAGTTGGAGAAGTTGCTTGTTGATATGGATCTTGTTACCCGAGAAGAGTTCGAAGCGATGAAATCCGTTGCCATTGCCGCACGCACAGAACAAGAACAACTTGAAAAGCGCGTCGCCACCCTGGAAGCGGCCCTTGCGAATCTGCAACCTGCAAAAGTGAAAACGAAATCTTCGAAGCCTGCCACAAAACGGTCGCCACGCAAATCGGCGGCAAAATAACGCGCTCGGACCGCGTTTTAACGCCTCTTAAACCCCTGCATTTCTGCCGGTTTTTTTCAGCAATTATCTTATCCACATGATTTTTAGGTCTGCCCTCAGTTGACCCTTGCACCAGACTCCACGGTCGGGCAGTCTAAACTTAGTAGCGACCGGTAAGGGTCACACCATATCTAGACCATACGCTAGATATAGATGTTTACCGGTCCGCACTCCGGCCGCCGATTGGGGCATCTATGAGGAGCGGATCATGACAGATATCAACACATCACAAGATTACCTTGCCGATAACCCGTTAGACATTGTCGAGCGGATCGTCGAAGTAAACGACTGGATATTTGATCGTCGTAGCGATCAGGAAATGGCCGTTCAGGTGCCAGGAACGTGGTGTGACTACAGCCTGTATTTTGCTTGGAACGAAGAAATGGAAGCGCTGCACTTCACGTGCGCCTTCGATATGCGGGTCTCGGACGATCAAAAACCTCGGGTTCACGAATTACTGGCCCTGATCAATGATCGCATGTGGCTGGGCCATTTTGGCATGTGGAGCGATGAAGGTTTGCCCATGTACCGCCATGCTCTTCCTTTACGTGGAGCCAAAGGTCCGGCTCTGGAGCAAATGGAAGATTTGGTCGAAACAGCAGTTCTCGAATGCGAACGGTTCTATCCGGCGTTTCAATATGTGATCTGGGGCGGTAAACAGGCACATGAAGCCATTGAATCCGCTATGATTGATACAGTTGGAGAAGCATAGGTATCCCATGACGCAAACTCTGCTACTGGCCGGCTGCGGCAAAATGGGCGAAGCGATGTTGTCCGGTTGGATCGAGCGCGGAATTCCCCCTGAAAATGTCATTATTGTTGAGCCCAATGATGAAACCGCGCGGCGCCTAAGAGATACTTACGGCATATCGACTTACGCCAACCCTGACGAAATTCCAAGAAACGCGTCGCCGGGCTTTGTCATTTTTGCGGTTAAACCCCAAATGATGGATAAAGTAGCGCCGGCATATGCCCGTTTTACGGGACCTGAAACCGCTTTTTTATCGATAGCGGCAGGCAAGACAGTCGCTTACTTCGAGAACGCGCTTGGACAAGACGCTGTAATTGTCCGTGCTATGCCGAACACCCCTGCAGCTGTCCGTCGCGGCATTACGGTCGCGTTCCCAAATGATCGGGTAAGCGATGCCCAGCGCACCGCGTGCGATAACCTGTTGCAAGCCGTTGGCAGCGTCGAATGGACCGATCATGAAAATACCATAGATGCTGTCACAGCGCTTTCTGGTGGCGGCCCGGCGTATGTGTTTCTCCTGACCGAAGTTATGGCTGAGGCGGGCAAACAGGCAGGGTTACCGGATGCTCTGGCGGAACGATTGGCGCGTGAAACCGTTTCAGGCGCAGGAGAATTAATGCGCTTATCTGACGAAACACCTGCAACGTTAAGAGTTAATGTAACCAGTCCGGCAGGAACGACAGCAGAAGCGCTTGCCATACTAATGGCTGACGATGGCATGCAGCCTCTAATGACTAAAGCGATTGCGGCAGCAAAAAAGCGTTCAGAGGAACTGGCAGGGTAACCATCCCACACTGGTAAACCTGTTTCCTTTTCATTACCCTTGTTTTTAAACGATCAGAAAACAGAGGTATGTGATGCCAACCGCAACGACACCTTCACCAGACATCGTGAAAATAATTATCGACAGCTCCTTAAGCTTGGCTGTTGAGTTTGGCTGGCGACACGTCGCGCTCTCAGAGGTTGCGGAGCGTGCAGGACTATCCGAAGCAAACCTTCTCCGGCATTTACCAAGCAAGTCAGCCCTTTTTGAAATGATTGTTCGCGACACTGACGCGCAGGTCCTGACAAATGTTCGTATTGATGAAGACGACGGCAGCGCCCGTGAACGATTGTTCGATGTTTTAATGGCACGGTTTGATATACTCGCTCCGCGCCGTCTAGGTATTGCTGCGATCCTGCGCGATGGGTTCACGGATCCATTAACCCTTGGTCGCCGTCTGTGTTGTGTCACGGATTCGATGAAGATAATGCTTGAGACCGCTCAGATTCCAACATCGGGGCCGTTTGGGGCGCTCCGCATCAAGGGGAGCTTGGCCCTATATGCCGCAACGTTCCGCGTCTGGTTACAGGATGATAGTCAGGATATGGCGAAAACCATGGCATCACTCGACAAGGCGTTGATCCAGGTTGAAAAAATAGCCGGACGGATTCCTGCCTAGCTTCATCGCGTCCCTCCCTTTTTTCAAACATTCCGCATCTGCGAAATTATTTTTTGTGCAGTGCAACATTTATTGTTGACAACACGCGCTAATGGGCGCATATAGGGTTCATGTTGCACTGCAATATAACTTATTTTTCTCGCTGGCGGGGCGCCAGCCTTTTGGAGGACTGAATAATGACTAAAGCATCTAATCCGTTTCAAGCGTTTGATATGACTAAAATGATGGCTGATTTCGACCCGTCGAAATTTACGGCTGACTTCACAAAAATGACAAAAGACATGAACATCCCAACAGTTGATGTTGATGCTGTCGTTAAAACACAGCAAAAGAATATTGAAGCTTTAACGGCTGCCAATCAATCAGCTACAGAAAGCATCAAAGCGCTGGCTCAACGCCAAACGGAAATCATTCAACAAACGATGAAAGAAACGCAGGCTGCTATCGATGCCTTGACGAAGAGCAAAACACCGCAAGACGCTGTTTCCAAACAAACAGACTTTGTTAAAAGCTACTTCGAATCTGCTTTTACCAACATGCGTGAAATTGCCGACATGGTGACGGCGACGAACAAAGAAAGCATGGAAAAGTTTAACAGCCGTGTTACTGAAAATTTTGAAGAATTTCAGGCGATGGGTGCCAAGTTTAAAAACTAGTCCCTGACAAATCGATAGAGAGAAGCCACACATGACGGCGTCGTGTGTGGCTTTTTTTGTCGGTATCTCGATCTGGTATTGTGTTTTCGCGACATTTATTTCAGGTTTCGAAAATCCAGGAGGGAAACGCCATGACCATTGCTTATAATGATTTTACCAATGTCGATATCCGTGTCGGGACCGTAACCAAATCTGAAGTATTCGCAGAAGCCAGACACCCGGCTCTCAAGCTGTGGATCGATTTTGGTCCTGAGATTGGTGAACGAAAAACATCGGCTCAGATCACAAAACACTATGCGCCAGAGACAATCGTCGGCCAACAGGTTGCTGCTGTGGTCAACTTTGCGCCGAAACAAATCGGAAAATTTATGTCTGAAGTGCTAGTTGTTGGTTTTCCAGATGCTGACAATGAAGTCGTCTTGGTGCAACCGACGCAACCGGTGCCCAATGGCGGACGTCTCTATTAAAAAGAGTCTGGAAGTTTCAGGCCGAGTTAACGGGGTCGATATCACCGGCACTAGACAGGAATTCTGATCCTCACACGTAATCCGCCCAAGGGCGATGTCATGAGCTCGACCTCACCGCCATGGCTTCGGATGACATCACGGGTGATCGTCATCCCTAAACCAATTCCACCGGTTCCCTGATTTCGTGACCCTTCGATCCGAAAGAACGGCTTAAAAACGTCCTCGCGGTGCTCTTCAGCGATCCCTGGGCCATCATCATCAACAACGACCTCAACCGCTTCATCTCGAATCCCTACCCGAACAGAAACATGATCTCCAAATCGTGCCGCATTTTCGACCAGATTGGTTAGCGATCGCGCAAAGGCATTTGGCCGCAAAGGAAGCACCACTTCGCCTTCAGGGTGAAAATCAATTGGCGTTCCCTGTCGACGCGTTTTACTGACCACGCCTTCAGCCAAGGATGTGAGATTGGTTGATTTCGGTTGCTCCGTCCCTTCACCACGTGCAAAAGCCAGATACCCTTCCAGCATATGCTCCATATCCGTGACATCTGACTTCAGGTTTTCCGCTGCCTCGTCGTCGCTCAACATTTCGAGTTCCAGACGCATGCGGGTTAGCGGCGTCCGCAAATCATGGGAAACCCCCGCCAGCATATCCGTCCGTTGTCGAATTTGTCGGACTATTCGGTCCCGCATCGCTAAAAAGGCCGACGCAGCCTGCCTGACTTCAGCAGCCCCTTCGGGTTTAAACCTTGAAACATCTCGGCCTTTTCCAAAGTTCTCTGCGGCAATGGCCAGCCGGCGTATTGGCCTCACCTGATTGCGCATAAACATCGTTGCAATCGCAAACAGGATGAGTGAAGTGCCAACCATCCATAAGACAAAAACGATAGCAGTCGAGCTGAACAACCGTTTTTTCGGTGCAATGGTCGTTAATACCCCTTCCGGCAATTGGACCTTAATGGTCACATAGCGGGCTAAACCAACGGTGTCGATTGCGAATGGCTTTCCTACATATTCTTGCATGGCCCGGATCAGCATCTCTTCCATCAGGCCGTCGCTGCCCTTATGTCCCAGTTTTAGAATAGCTTCCTTTTCGTAGGTCATATCCAGATCAAAACTCAAAGACGCAACAGAGAAGACTTCATCACGTATTTCGTCACCGGGCATCCGCCGCATCAATTCGATTGACGCACTGATGTCGCCCGCAACGCTGCGGGCAAGTCGCAGGGTCATTTTATCCCAATGCGTTTCGTAAAAGATGCCGCCCGCGACCAATTGCAGGAGAATCAACGGGATCACGATGATCAACAATGACCTTCCGAGCAGGCTTTTGGGCATGAGACGTTTCAGCATTGAAGCGCTTTCCTATAGATCGGGCCGCAACATATATCCACGTCCGCGAACGGTTTGCAAATATCGTGGTAACTTTGGGTTTCGTTCAATTTTTCGGCGCAATCTGGTAACTTGCACGTCGACCGCCCGTCCTCCGCCAGCGGTCCCGGTCAATGAAATCAAATCCTCACGGCTCAAGATGTCGCCGGGGCGACTGGCCAAAACACGCAACAAGGCGATTTCAATATCCGTCAAACGAACCGGCACACCATTAACAACCAGATCACCACGACCCGTATGGAAAACCGCGTCACCGAGGCTAACTTCAATATCCTCGACAGCTTGCTGCGGCAATCGCTTTAAAATATTGTGAAGACGCAATAGCAATTCACGCGGTTCAAACGGTTTCACAAGATAGTCGTCAGCGCCGTGCTCAAGCCCGGTTATTCGGTCCTCTGCCTCTCCCATCGCAGTCAACATCAAGATTGGTACATTGCTTTTTTGTCGAAAATGGGTTGCGAACTCCAGGCCCGTTTCTCCTGGCATCATGATATCCAGGATAATCAAATCGAACTGCAGACCGGCCAGTTTGGCGCGGGCGTCCGCCGCGTCTTTGGCAGAGACAACGACAAAACCATTTTCACTCAGATACTTTACCAAAAGTTTCCTGAGCCGGTCATCATCATCGACAACCAGTACATGGGGTTGTTCGGCGGTCACCGATGCCGACATTTATTGGCCCCTGTCCCGTTCTATTGTACTGAAGTCGCCTTCAAAAAAATGATCAATGTGCGCGCGGTCTTCCGGATTGATGATGCCACGCAGAATTTCCCGAAACCCCTCAATTGCCTGGGGGCTGGCCGCACGATAGGCACCAGCAATGCGCCGACTTTGATGATCCGTCAATTGTCGATCGAGTTTCTTACCTTTCGACGTTAATGCCAGCAACCTGCGACGCCGGTCTTCGGCATCCGTTCTTTGCTCGACAAAACCTTCCTCAATAAGTTGCCCAAGGACCCGGGCCAAACTTTGTTTTGTAATTTTGAGGATCGTAAGTAATTGGCTGACCGTAATTTCCGGGTTCCGCCCAATAAAATAAACAACCCGATGATGGGCGCGCCCAAACTGATACGTTTCAAGAATCGCGTCGGCTTCACCTGTGAAATCCCGATAGGCAAAAAAGAGCAACTCAATGGCCTGACGCAGTTCCTCTTCACCCAGCGTTTCTGTGGAGCGATCTGTCATCTCAATCGGTTTAGAATATGTCATTATCTATTGTGCTTCATTCTTATTGATAATGGCAAATACCATACTGCATTCGCAAGGCAATCGAAAATAATAAGTCAGCACTGTTGACATAAATTTTACGCAATGTTAAATAAGCGCAAGAACCTATGTTACACAACTCTATTTACGAAAGATAATTACAATGGCTGGTCCCGCATATGATGATCGTGATGGTCTAATTTGGTTTAACGGGGAAATGATACCCTGGCGTGATGCCAACGTGCATGTCCTCACCCACGGCCTGCATTATGCGTCATCTGTCTTTGAAGGCGAGCGTGCTTATGGCGGCAACATTTTCAAGTTGCGTGAGCATACGGAACGTCTCTTTTACTCGGCCGATCAATTGGGTTTTGAAATTCCCTATTCAATTGAAGAGATTGACGCCGCGTGTGTTGAGACTCTTAAGGTAAACAACCTTGTTGATGCTTACCTCCGCCCCGTTGCATGGCGGGGGAGCGAGATGATGGGTGTTTCGGCTCAAGCCAATACCATCAACGTCGCGATCGCCGCATGGGATTGGCCTTCCTACTTCTCGCCAGAAGCACGTATGAAGGGCATTCGCCTGACCATGTCCAAATGGAAACGACCTTCAGCTGAAACCGAGCCTGTCCATGCCAAAGCAGCTGGGCTTTATATGATCTGCACCCTGTCCAAGCACGAAGCAGAAAGTAAGGGTTTCGATGATGCGTTGATGCTGGATTACCGCGGTCAAATTGCCGAAGCAACCGGCGCCAACATATTTATGGTGATGGGTGATGGCAAATTGCACACACCAACACCAGACTGCTTTCTAAATGGCCTGACGCGGCAAACCGTTATTGATTTGGCAAAAGCGCGCGGCATTGACGTTATTGAACGCGCCATCATGCCGGAAGAACTGGCAAATGCCACTGAAGTTTTTCTGACAGGCACCGCAGCTGAAGTTACGCCAGTTGGCGCCATTGATTCCCATAGCTTCACCGTCGGCGAAATCAGCCAATGGATGATGGAAGATTACGACAAGGCCGTCGGCAATGTCCAAGCGGCAGCTGCTGAATAAAGCGCTCCACAGTTCACTAAAAAAGGCCGGTTTTACCGGCCTTTTTTTTATGCAGTCATCGTGTAATGGCCCGGGCAAAACAAAGCGAATTCAAGATCCCGCAGACCCGACCAGCTCTGCATTCCCTGGCGCGTCAACGGCTTGCAGATCAACATAAAAGATGCTTCCAACACCCACCTGCGACTCGAAACTAATCGACCCGCCCATGGCCTCTACCAGGGTTTTGCTGATAGATAACCCGAGACCAGTCCCCCCTTTAGCGCGCGTATCTGAGCCATCAACCTGAGTAAACCGGTTAAAAATTGTTGTTTTATGGGTTTGTGGAATACCCACCCCATAGTCACGGACTCGGACCCGTATTTTCGTATCCTTCCTGAGAACGGATATTTCAACGATGCCACCTGCCTTTGAAAATTTGGCGGCATTTGAGAGAAGATTCCGCAAAATTTGATTAAAGTGGTTCTTATCCACTTGCGCCCACGTGTTTGCCTGCATTTCCCGAAATACAAACTTGACGGAGTAAGCCATCGCGAAGCCGTGGTTTGCGGCAACGAGGTCACGTGTCAACTGCACAACATCGTAGGTGCCGAGATCGATATCGATGGAACCTGCGTTTAATTTTTCAAAATCCAGTAACTCATTAATCAGGACAAGTAAGGCATCGCTGTTCTTTTCAGCCATTTCAAGGAGCATAGTTGTCTCCACGGACACGTCGTCAGTTTTCAAACCGCGTATGAGTCCCAAGCTGCCCTTGATCGCCGTCAGTGGCGTCCTCAGTTCGTGACTGATTGTTGCCAAAAACTCCGATTTGGCCTTAGTTGCGGTTTCTGCTTCTTTTTGTGCCTGTTCTGCAAGAAAAAGTTGCGCCTCCACCTCCTCTTGTCCGCGCTCAATCAATTGCAATGCCTGATTGACCAAACGTTTCGGGTACCACAGGAAAGCCATAAACAAACCGTAGGAAAGAATGATACCGACCAGTGAAGACACAACAGCTGTTATTAACGCAGATGACATGCCTAGGTGATAGGTAAGTTGACCCGCGGTATCGAAGCCATCCGTAACAGCTTCATGGCGCACCAGTACCGGCCAGGAGGGCATTATCCCATCAGAGACGATCAATTGACCTGCAGGGTCTTTTAGCTCTATCAGACACCTTTCATCCGGGCAGGCATGTATATTAATTATATCCAGCAAACGCGCATCCATGATGTCCCATACGTCTGGATAGCGGGCAATAAATTCTGATAGACCATTTGCCAGATTGTTCGTCATAGGGCCCAGACTGGCCTTTTCCGTGACGTACTCTGTATAGAGACTAAACCCAGGAACAATGGCGATTACAGCTGTTGCAAGAACCCCCATAATGATCGTCAGAACAAGACGAATACGCCGAACTGCCTCAGAAAAGGCTTGCACCCGGCTCCGCCCCGACTCCATGGCAAGTAAAGGTTTCAATTGGTTTGTAGCTTCCCACCGAAACTTTGCAAGATCGTCGCAGTTTCATCCGAAAAGAGGTACTTGAGAAAGGCTTTACCAGTAGCACTCGTTTGGGTGCCTTCAACAACGTAAAGCATTCCCGTCATATCCCAAGTCCCGGTGTCCATATTCTGAAGGGTTGGCGCAACACCATCGATGCTAATCGGAGCCAAAGCGCGCCGTTCTGATTGAACAGCTAGCAATAGAGTCGGCACAATGGCGCCAGGCACACGCTCTCCGAGGTCCAACGCATCCTGATCGGTTTTGGCAATTAACGCACCACGTTCTTGCAAACGCCTTTTGAGAACTGGCCCAATCCCATCAAACTTGTCAATGAGCATAAGTGTCGAACTTTCGCGGCTGCCGCGGAGCACCTCTTTCATCGGCAACCCATTTGGCCAGCTCTTCAACTCACCGGTATATGCCGCAAATACCTGCTCTTTTGTCATCGACAGGTTTTCCCCCGCTTGTGGGGATACGACAAAAATGAAGGGTGACTTCACGAAGGGCCGCGCGATCAAGCCTTTTCCTTCATTCTCTTTCTTGATTGGACGTGACGAGAACGAAACATCGAACCGGCCCCTCAAAACAGCCTTGATCCCCCCGCCACTGCCAATGCTGTCAGGTACGACAATTTTGATTTCTGGGTGTTTCTTCATATAGGCCGTCGCCAGTTCTCGTGCGATGCCAATAGACCATCCTGTTCCCCCAATGGTAATTGTTTCCGCGCGCGCAGACGAAATGAAGATTAAGCCCGCGCAGGAAACAATAAACAACCGCAAGAAGCGTTTACATTTGCCAAAGGAAGCCATTGCTCGTATTCCACCAAAACCGATAAAAATTTTGTCGCCCATTATTGCTGTAACCCACCTTATCTAACCTAGAAAACCTGAGACCCAGACCGCCACCATTAACATACAATAACAATCAATTACATATTTTCTGATACGACAAGCCACTCTGTCAATTGACGCCAACAGGCGTCATATAAGGATAAAAAGATGACATTTTAACCACCCAGTGCTTTTTCCATAAAAACACTTAACGGATCAGGATCATAAGAGCCAAAGGCGCGGCGCTGCTGATAACCGATCTTTTTATATAAACCTGGCGCTTCCGGTTGTTTCACCCCCGTCTCCAACCGACAAACGGAAATTCCCTTTTTAATCACATAACTTTCCAGCGCCACCATAATCCGTCGCGAAACACCCTTACCTCGGTAATCTGGTGAAACAAAAACCCGCTTAATTTCACCGTACACCTCATCATCACTCAGGCATTTGACGGCACCAATACCGACCAGAAGTTCGCTAATGAAAGCGCCCACCAAATACGCATTCGTTTTTGAAAGTTCCGTTGGGCCATCTATATGATTACTATCCGGCGGATAAAGACTATCCATATAGGCCTGCGATTGGGTCAGCAGGTCCAAAACATCACCGCGCCTGGGCGTAACTTCAAGAATTTCCATAGTAAAAAAAGCACCTTTGTATGATGAGGCGCATATATTCGCAGCGTTAATTATCGGCGTCTACTTAGCTGCGGTCAACCTTAAGGTCGTTTAAAGTTAGACCGCGCCGTCTCACATTCATCCCTGAGCACACAGTCATCAGCATGATCGTTGATCAATCCCATTGATTGCATGAATGCGTAAATAGTTGTTGGCCCCACAAATTTCCAACCACGCTTTTTCATATCTTTGGAGAGTGCGATGGATTCTTCAGACGTCGTCGCGACCTGCGGTTCCTCAACCCCCTGTTCCGGTTCATAGCTCCAAATATAAGCCGCAAGCGACCCAGCTTCCTTTACAATTTTTTGTGCCTGCCGCGCATTATTGATGACCGCTTCAATTTTACCACGGTGTCGAACAATACCCGCGTCCTGAAGCAAACGATCTACGTCTTGTTGGCCGAAAGCAGCAACCTGATCGATTTCAAAGTTGTTAAATGCCTTGCGAAAATTTTCGCGCTTGGTAAGGATCGTCCTCCAGCTTAAACCAGACTGAAAACTCTCCAGGCATAATTTCTCAAATAGATGTCGATCATCATCAACCGGAAAGCCCCATTCCGTATCGTGATAGGCAATGTATTCATCTGTCACAGCGGACCATTTACATCGCAGCTTGCCATCAGCCCCTTTTAACGTAGCATTCATCTTTTCACCTGTTTCCGTGTAAATTCACTGCCTCAGTTATCCTGCGATCAGGAACTCAAGCCGCGGGTCTGACTTTGACGCTGTCATTTCAACAATATCCGCTTCCACAACCTTTTCAGCAACAAATGGATCATTGTTCAATCTCTGTTGAAGATCATCTAAATCCGTGTTGTGGACAAGAATACCGCCCCCTAAATTCGGTTGCAGGCTTCCCGCCAATAGGAACACCCCTTCATCAAAGCCTTGCTGCAGCCATTCCTTATGGCCCTGCATGAAGGCACCAGCCTGCGCTTTATTGGCAGCGAACTTTAGAAAAACGATAAACATATAAGTGGCTCCTTTGGTATCCTATTTGCCTGAAAGCGGAACAACAGACGTGTCAACCCAATCACCCATGAGCTTCACTTCATGGCGAATAAATTTCTCATCATTGAAGGCATTTGCCATAGTTGCCACACCTTGGCTGCGGGCCAGCAGATGCATGCCGAGCTTATCAGCATGCGCCTTATTGGCGCCCAGCTGAATAAACTGTTCTGCCAACCAGCTTCGGAACAAGGTAAACAGGCCTATGGCATCAGCTTGCGCGGCATGGTCCAGCTTAACAAGTTCTGTACTCAAGGTGCCGACTGGGCACCCGTAGGCCATAATTTTTGTGCGATTTTTAATCAGGATATGGATAAAGCTCTTAATACGACCCCTGGGGCTTTCCCCTTCAACGCCCCATTGGGCCAACATCTGTTCTGTCGCCGCCAGCCGATGCTGGATGACGGCATCAAGAATCTCATCCTTAGATTTAAAATGATGATAGAAATTGCCGCGCGAAATTTGAACAACATTGGCGATATCAGCGAATGACGTGTTTTCAAAGCCCTGCTGATAAAAAAGCAGATCAGCCGCTTCAGTAATCTTCTGGCGGGTCGCACTTTCGCCCATTACATGCTCACTCTTCTTGACCGATTCAATTAGGACAATTGACCTATTTTGTAAATTAGGTCAATTGTCCTAGTTTGTCAAGATCAAGCAGGCAATCGCGCATCCACATAGCAGGTTCCGCGCTGCGTCATTTCCAGACTTGCCTCAACCCGATAGGTTTCTCCAATTTCCGGCATCGCCAAAACATCACGTGCTTTGTCATTAGCGACGACGCGACCTTCACGGATCAAGATTAACTGATCGCAGAATTGTGCTGCAAGGTTCAGATCATGCAGGGCCGCAAAGACGATAAGATTGCGTTTCTCCATCGCCCTCCGAATCGCCGACATGATGGAAAGCTGATGATGCAAGTCCAGCGCACTGGTAGGTTCGTCGAGAAGAACGAGTCTTGGATCGCGGACCAGTGTTTGGGCCACAGCCACCATTTGTTTTTGCCCGCCGCTTAGCGTTGCCAGCGCCCGATCCGCGATTTCAGACAAAGAAAGTTCTGACAGAATTGTATGAACACGATCCAGTTCATTTTCCTTCACATGCCAATTCGAAATTTGTTTCAGCGCCAGCAAAACCGCATCAAACACTGATAAATAGGCATTGCTCGCGTAAGTTTGTGGCATGTAAGAAATCTGACGGGCCCGGTCCTTGCGTCCCAGACTATTGAGTTCTACACCATCCAATCGGATTGAGCCGCTCTTCGGTTTGTTGAGACCGGTTATGGTTTTAAACAACGTCGACTTACCGGAAGCATTTGGCCCTAACAGACCAACGAACTGCCCGGGTGTGGCGGCATCGATGGTTACATCATGCAAGACATGGTGGGCCCCATAAGCGACATTCAGATCCTTGATTTCCAGGCTCATGACAAACGCCCTTTCCGTGTTGAAAAGACCAGCGATAGGAACACCGGCACCCCGATTAATGAAGTGATAATGCCGATTGGAAAAATAACACCGGGCGTAATTGATTTAGAAACAATGGAAGTGATGGAAAGGACAAGCGCTCCTATAATTGCGGAGACAGGAAGGAAGTAACGTTGGTCCTCGCCCACCAGCATCCGCGCCATATGTGGACCGACAAGCCCGACAAAGGCAACGGTGCCAACAAAAGACACCGATGTGGCGGCCAGTAGCGAGATATAAATCAGCAGCTCAATCCGCAAGCGGCTGACATCAACTCCCAGACTGATCGCACTTTCTTCCCCCAATCGCAGAGCCGTCAATTGCCACGTCCGCATTAGGCACAGCGGAAACACGATGGCCAACAAGATGCTGCCCCAAGCCAGTTTATCCCAACTGGCGCGCGATAGGGATCCCATCATCCAAAAGATTATACGTTGTAGTTGAGTTTCCGAGGCGGAGTATTCCAACAACGCCAACAAAGCCCCAAATGTGAAGAACATCGCGATACCAAAAAGCACCATGGTTTCCGCACTAACGCCCCGTATTTTTGTGAGCGCCAGTAAAACAGCAGATGTCGCAAGGGCAAAGACAAAGGCATTGGCCGTAACAATGAAGTCCGCCGCACCGGGTAGGATACTTACACCAAAAACAATGGCAACCGCGGCACCGAAACTGGCAGCAGAAGACACACCCAGGGTAAACGGTTCCGCCAAAGGATTGTTCAAGATGGTTTGCATTTCAGCTCCCGCCACCGCAAGCATGGCGCCGACCAAAACAGCCGTTGTTGCTACCGGCAACCGATAGTCCCAAATAATCACTTCCATTTTTATGCCATGCAGAGATTTGTCGAACAGCGTTTCCAGCACCATTGAGATTGGAAAATCGCCGGGGCCATTTGCAACGTCGTACAAAAAGCTGGTGATCAGCGCCAGCGTAAGAAGCAACAAAATGCCCAGGCGCCGCGCATTTCGGGACCGGTATCCGGTCCGGGTATCTATGACGCCTGCGGTGAGAGTGTCAGCCATATGTGATTTCAAATACCAAAGTATTTGCCTTTGATTCTGTCGTTAAAAAACCCCGGGAACAAAATCCCGGGGCATAAGGCGCTATTTTTCAAGTTTCCCCCAAAAGACTCCACTGGCCGAAATGGGCAGATAGGTATCATGGAGCTCCTTGAAAGAGGCTTGCGGATCAAGGTCCGCAAACAATTTCGGATGGAACCATTTTGCAAACGCATGGAGAGCCACAAAATGATAGGGGCTGTTATAAAACTGGTGATAAACCGTATAGAAATTTCCAGACTTCACAGCGCTTAACGCACCCCAGCCTTTCCGGCTGGCCAGCGCCTTAAGCCGTTCCTGAACGACGGCGTCTGTCGCCTCATACCCTAACAAAACAGCACCCGTCTCCGGCTTGGCTTCGGCCCAGTTCGCACCTGTACCAACAATGAATTCCGGATCATCAACAAAAATCGATTCCGGGTTGACCTGACCAGAGAAACCTCTGAACTTTGCCGTCCCCCAGTTCTGACCACCGGCCTCATCAACCAGCTTCCCAAGGTTCTCGCCACCAAAGGTACTGCAACATTTGTTGGGATTGTATCCAGCAGCCCGCTCGATAAAGACAACAGGTCTGTCTGAGTCTTTGAGAGCAGCGACGCGCGAATATACAATGGACATTTGACGCATGTAATAATCGACAAAAGTGTTGGCTTGCCTTTCGCGGTCCATGACCTTGCCAAGCAGCAACAGGGATGGAACCGTGTTGCGCGTTGGCTGTTGACGGAAATCAACAAAAATTGTCGGGATACCGGCTTTCTCTAACTTCGACAACAACCCACTTTCCTGAGCTTTCAATAAGTTGCCCAAATTCAGAACCAGCAAATCCGCTTTCAGCAGGATCAGTTTTTCCAGACTGTATTCTGCTGCATAAGGGCTTCCGAGGTTTGGAACCTTTGCCGCTTCCGGGAACCGGGCTTTATATTTGCGATAGGCATCCGGATCATATTTGATAAGATCATCTTTCCAGCCAACAACTTTTGCAAACGGTGCTTCTTTCTCAAGAAGAGCCAACGAATACATCATTCGACCTTCGCCAAGGACAATCCGCTTCACCCCTTTTTCGACTTTCACCAAACGACCGGCTATATCCGTAACTTCGATGGTTTCCGCATAACCCGGACTGGCAAGCAACATGGGAATACAAAGCGATAGCCCCGCCATAAGGGCACGGGTAGATTTTAGTGCTCGGATGAGCGTTTTGAAGTGCATAGAAATCTCCTTTTAATGGCCGCATTTGCGACCTGTTGTTGGTGATCAAAATTAAATACACATCTCTTGTGTTTGAAGGCTTTGGCTCGGCGTCCTTATTTCTGTGCGTGAAAAATGAAACGATCCCCGATAAAGGTCCTCAACCAATCTGTTGGACCGGCAATTTTACGCTGGGCACGGCGGATCGGCTCGTAGGAATGGCGAGTGATATTGCGATATCCAACATCGTGCGCCAGCCCCGCCAGGTGCTCGAATTGCAGGCCGTCTTTAAAATAAAACCGCGACGTAATCTCGTTGTGCTCAGTGCGCTGTTTCGCCGTCAAACTTTCTTGTGAGGGATAGATACGTTCAAGCTGTGCAATCAAATTGCGCAACAGTTTGTCGCGCCAACGGCTCGTTATAAAATCACCATCAAAGATAACCAAATGCCCCCCCGGTTTGGTGACCCGATACCAATCCGCAAGCGCCGCCACTGGATCAAGCAGGGTCCAGACCAAATGGCGGCAGGTAACCAAATCAAAGGTATCGTCGGGCTGGATTGTATTTTCCGCGTCGCCCAACACGTAACGAACCCGAGAGTTTTTTCGGTGTTTGGTCTTTGATAGTTCCTGCATCGGCTCGGAAAAATCGATGCCGGTGATGTCGTGTCCTAGCGCACTCAAGACCTTGGTGATTTCCCCTGTGCCACTGCCCAACTCCAGGACCTTCTGGTTTTGCGCAGGCACTAACGATGCATAAGCCTCTTTCCATGCATCCAGTTCATAGCCAGCTTCGATGCCATGACTAAACGACCGATCAAACCCCGCCGCCCGCGCCGACCAGTAGGCACGAATCTGTTCCTTCAGGTCGTAGTTGGATCGGTAATTTTCGAGTCGCGCCATAAAATCCTGCCGTGGCCTAAATGCGAATGATTATTAATATTATTTCTTAACATAGGATTTTTTAATTGCAACTAATAATTATTATCAACTATTTGTTATGCAAATCCATACTGTCTGGCAGGACACAGGTATGAATAATCGCTCTGGCGATAAAACTTGGTCTAGGTTAACGCACATTACGACAACGGTATCTTGTTAAAAAAAACTGTGGGCCTTGCGATTTTGTTGCCCATAGAATGGCAACCTCGGACGCGCTTATTTTCGCCTTACAATCTCAATGCACTTTTCCAGAGTATAATCACGACGTTTTGCTTCTTTAACGTATTTGACGAGTCCCACTCTATCTGTCCATTGCGGGATTTCCCCGGAGGGCTCAAGCGCATAAGCGCAAACAACTCGAGCTGATTTATTGGCTGGAAAACCTGTTTCACCTAACGTTTTATTATAATCCGTGGGTTGACTATCCCAGTTTTCAAGAATGACTTTGCCCTGCCAAACGATGTGCCTCTCTCTTGCAAAAACTTTGCACTGGGAGGTCGCTTGCTTTTCGCAAATCGCCACAGCTCGTTCTCCTGCATCATCGACACAATCCTTAAGACTCAGGTCGCAATTGTTGGAACCGGCTTCTCGCCCATCAACGGACACAGCGAAGTAACCAGGGCGCGTGCTTTTCAAATATCTATCAAATTCGGACTGAACCAAGGGCGTGATAATAAGTGTCCCAGATCCGTATTGAGGAACAGTTAAAGGCTGCAATGTTGCACAGCCCCCGGCGGCAACTAACAACACAATCGGAAGCAAGATGTGTTTCATAAAACGCATGTTTTTTTCAGCACCCCTTATTCACACGCGCATGAAAGAGATCATTTTTGCCTCTAGAAATACCCACCCGGATGTTCAATAGCATCTTCGCGTAATCCCTTGATAATGTAATCATAGGCATCATCAACGGAATCAGTTGTGTGAAAAAGATCAAGGTCTTTCTCGGAAATCGTACCGTATTTGACCAAAGCTTCGAGATTGAGAACGTCTCCCCAGAACTCTGTTCCAAACAGGACAATGGGCATTTTCTTTTTAGATTTTCCGGTCTGTATCAATGTTAGCGCTTCAAACAATTCATCCATCGTCCCAAAACCACCCGGAAAAACAACCAACGCCTTTGCTAGATACAAAAACCAGAACTTCCGCATAAAGAAATAGTGGAACTCAAAGTTCAGTTCGCGGGTGATATAAGGGTTAAAATGTTGTTCGAACGGCAACGAAATGTTGAGGCCAATGTTAATGCCGTCCGCTTCCGATGCGCCTCGATTGGCTGCTTCCATAATACCAGGGCCGCCTCCGGTGCAGACCAAAAATCTGCGTTTACGGTCCTCAAGCTCTTTTGACCATGTTGTCAGCTTGCCGGCCAATGCCCGTGCATCCTCATAGAACCGCGACATCATTACCTTGCGTTCGGCGTCTTTAACATCTCCGCCTTCCGCTTTTGCGGCTTTTAACCCCGCTTCCGCTTCTTCTCGCGATCGAATGCGGGCCGAGCCAAAGAACACAATGGTGTCGCTAACATCATGGCGTTCCAACCGTGATTCCGGCTCTAAATATTCTGACAGAATACGCAATTCCCGTGCATCCGGGCTGTTCATAAAAGCTTCGCTTTTGTATGCTTTTTTGCCTTCGTTTTCGTCACTCATGATTTATCGCCTTCAAGCTCATGCAGTTTTACGTATTTCGCCAAACCCGATAAATGCGGCACCGTATCGGTCCCGTCAGGGAACGGGCTGTCTTCATCCGGGTTCACCCGCCCCAAAAACGGCATTTTACAAATCTGAGCAGCGTTGTAATCCGTCATGGCATCTCCGATGAACAGGCAATTTGCTGCTGTCAATCCATGTAAGTCGAGAAGCTCATTGACGATATCATCCTTGGTTCTGGGCGATCCATAAATACCCGTAAAATAACCAGAGATGCCGCGCTTATCCGTGATACGGCGCAATTCATCCTCAGGTGTTCCTGAAACAACGAAGGTTTTTAGAATGTCCTTTGCCCGGATCAAAAAGGCAAGAGCTCCATCAACACTTTCACACTCAACAACCTGTTGCTCAACGGAGCGTGAGTACTTTTGGCACAAAGCGTCAAGCTCATTTGGAGTCAGGTCTATATTCAAAAACTCTTTATGGGCGTGTTTGATTTTCACGACCCGCGAAATACCGGCATGGGCCATGTGATGCGCGACAACACGCTCAACCACATCGGCTGGATGCTCGCGGTACAAATTACGAAAGGCTTCGACTTTTAAATGTTCCGAGTGGACAATAACGCCGTCAAAATCAAAGAATATGGCTTGAATGGTAATCTTCTTTCCTCCGTCAATTTCTGGTTTTAAGCGTTTTTCAAGCCGGATCATTCCAACGCGTCGCCGCGGCATCATCCGAATCTCGGGCATCAACCCATTTGCCGCCCGATGGCGTATCTTCCAGTTTCCAAAAGGGAGCCTTGGTTTTCAACCAGTCGATCAAAAAATGACAGGCTTCGAATGACGCTTCGCGGTGCGCCGAAGCCGCCGCCACTAGAACAATCTGTTCACCCGGCTCAAGACGACCATAGCGGTGGATGATCAACGTTCCATCAAGAGGCCATCTTGATTGGGCTTCCGCTTCTATTTCGCTTAAGGCCTTTTCGGTCATGCCGGGGTAGTGCTCTAACGTCATTGCCGAGATATTTTCATCGCCCGCCATATCGCGAACAAGACCTACGAAGCTGCACAAACCACCGATCGCATTGTTGCCATCCGTCAAGGCCTTAAGCTCCTGGCCTAAATCAAAGTCTTCTTGCTGGACACGGATCATCCCCTCACCCTCCGGTTACGGGCGGGAAGAATGCCACTTCATCAGAATTAGAAAGCACGTGATCGAGAGTTACATACTCCTGATTCACCGCGACACGAACCATAGCCTCGTCGGCAAAAGCTGTTTCATAAACCGCATCTTTTTGCTTCAGGAAATCTACCAATCCGGCGACCGTCGACATGGCGTCCGTCTGCTCTATGTCTTCTTCTGACGTCCCTATGGTCTCGCGGACCCAGGCAAAGTAGAGAACCTTCATCGCATCACCTCATCAAAAGGGAGGAACCGGACAAGATCACCCGCCTGCACGTTTTCCGTCTTTTCACCCAATTCAACCAAACCATCGGCATCCACCATCGAGGTCAAGATGCCGGATCCGCCGCTATGCGGCTTATGAGCGCTCAAGCTTCCGTCTGCACCCCGTTTTAGCCGGGCCCGAACCCATTCGCGGCGCCCAAGCTTCTTTGCATGATCAAAACCAACTTGAACCGTATAACGCTCCGCCTCAATCTCGCGTGCGCCTGACAACATAAGGATGACACCGCGCGCGATGGTCATAAACGTCACCATGGCAGCAACCGGGTTGCCGGGAAGCCCAATAAAGGCCGCATTGCCCACCTGCCCCAGTGCTATCGGTCGCCCGGGTTTAATCGCCAAGCGCCACAAATTGACAGAACCTTGGGCACTGACTGCCGCTTTCACGTGGTCCTCTTCACCAGCGGAGACGCCGCCCGACGTAATCAGGAGGTCATGATCCCGTGCAGCCTTGCCAAGCGCTGCGGTTATCGTCGCTTCGTCATCCGGTAAAATACCAATATCCGTAACATCACACCCCAGTTCACGGAGCTGAGCTTGGGTGGAATATCGATTTGAATCGTAGATACTGCCCGCAGGAGCATCTCCAGACGGGTCGCGAATTTCATCGCCTGTGGAAAATACGGCGACTTTCAATTTTTTATATACGGGTAGCGAGGCACAACCGACCGAAGCTGCCATACCGATTTCCTGGGGCCGCAAACGGCTACCTTCAGCAACAACAACATCGCCCGTGAACACGTCTTCACCGCGTCGCCGCCGGTTCGACCCGCGCTTCAAACCAGCAGGCAACACGATAATCTCGCCATCCTGTTCACAGTCTTCTTCCATATAGATTGTATCAGGGCCACCATCCGGGCCTTCCGGCATGGGTGCGCCCGTAAATATGCGGTAAGCTTCTCCGCGTGTTGGAGCACGCTCGAGCGGATGGCCCGCAGCAATGCGCGCGGCGACGGGTAATCGGGTCGCTTGATTGGAATTCAAATCATCGAAATAGACCGCATAGCCATCAACGGCCGAATTATCATGCGGCGGCACATCGCGAGGAGATATAATATCTTGTGCCAAAATACGACCACTGGCTTCCTTCGTCGGAACTTGCTCAACATCGACAACGCAGTCAATTCGACGCTTTAAATCAGCCAGGGCCTCATCAAGCGGGATAAGTTCTCCACCGAAGGCAAAGCAATCATCCTTAAGCTGCGCCATTGATTTCGCTTCTCTGGAGATCGCAGAAATCTGCAATAAATTGCGCAACAAGGGCGACATCATTTAAATCGAGCACCGGGATGTTCAAATCGCCCACGTATTCGTCGCTGGCGATCGCCACTATGGATGTATCGGAAGCCCCAATCATATCCTTACCGACTGACGGTCTGAACACTTCAATCTTGGCATGAGGATAACTTTTGTAGCCTTCAATCAGCACCAAATCGACCTCGTCCATCCGAGACAACAACTCTTCGATAGATGGCTCGGGCTGGTCACGGTTTTCATTCAGCAAAGCCCAACGTTTTGTCCCTGTGATAAGGACCTGTGATGCCCCCGCGCGACGATGCTCGTATGAATCTTTCCCCGGCTTATCAATATCGAAGTTGTGGTGGGTATGCTTCATTGTCGAGACCCGAAAGCCCATGCCAATCAACTCAGGGATCAACTTGCGCATCAGCGTTGTCTTGCCACTGCCACTCCACCCGACCAAACCAAATATTTTCATGGGCTCCCACCTTGGAATACGACTTACGCCAGTTATTCTGAACCATGGCGCTGTAAAATCAACTCTTGTCCTTATCGGTTTCCGCATCTGCACCTGAAGGCATTTTACGTTTCGGTGCAGGAGCTTCATCTGTTTCGATAATATGCCGAATGCCGTGCTGGAGGTAGTCATATCCGGTTATCAACGTAATGAGAGCTGCAGCCCATAATCCCCAAAATCCAATTTCAGAGGTAGTCACAGGCCCGAAATCAGGTCCGTTGGGGCCCACCAACAAAAACCCTAAAGCCAGCATCTGTATTCCGGTCTTCCACTTGGCCAGTTTGCTAACAGGCACGCTGACATCCAATTCCGCCAAAAATTCGCGTAACCCAGAGACCAATATTTCCCGACACAGGATAATCGCAGCAGGAATAACGGTCAGCCCTGAAACCCGGTCAATTCCAACCAAGGCCAGCAGAACACCTGCCACCAGAAGTTTATCTGCAATCGGGTCCAGAAAACGCCCAAAAGCCGACTGCTGATGCCAGGCCCGCGCTAAATAACCATCAAAAAAATCGGTAATACAGGCATATGTATAAGCCGAAAAGGCAAGCCAGCTGCCGACAGGGTCGTCGACAAACAACAAAAGAAAAATCAGGATGGGGATCGCAAGAATACGCGAAACAGTCAATATATTCGGCAGGCGACGCAACATGGGATAGTCCGGTGTTTTAGTGAGCTACTCTTCTCTTGTTTGTATCCCATTATCCATCTGGATGAAACCAATCATAAATATTATTGGCAAGTGCAGTATTTATACCTTCTACGGCCTCCAAATCCGTACGTCCTGCCTGGGCAACCGCTTCTGGCCCGCCAAAATGGTGAAGCAACGCTTTCTTCCGTTTCGCACCGACGTTCGGAATTTCATCCAATATGGATCGAGAGATAGCCCGCGATCGTTTCTGGCGATGGCTGCCGATTGCAAAGCGGTGGGCTTCGTCTCGCAATCGTTGAAGAAAATAAAGCGCTGGATTTTTAGGTTCCAACTCAATTGGCGGACTGCGGTCGGACAAGAAAATACGCTCTCGACCGGCATTTCGATCTGGACCTTTGGCGATTGCTGCTATGGCCACATCATCTATGCCCAGTTCTTCAAAAACATCTAGCCCCATGGTCAGTTGCCCTTTACCGCCATCCAGCAGAACAAGATCAGGCCACTGGCCCGACGTTCGGTCCGGGTCTTCACGCAAGGCCCTTGAAAAACGGCGCGTCAGCACCTCTTTCATCATGGCATAGTCATCTCCCGCCGCGTAGCCGTCAGTGCCAATGCGTCCGTCAACGGGAGCTGCGCCTTTAATCGTAAATTTCCTGTAAGCGCCTTTGATAAAACCTTCCGGCCCCGCCACAATCATTCCGCCGACGGCTTTGGTGCCAGATACATGACTGTTATCATACACCTCAATGCGTTCCGGTAAGCTATCAAGTTTAAAGACGTCCTGCACCCGCTCCAGCAGCCGGCGTTGTGACGCGCTCTCCGACATCCGCCTCCCATGGGCGTCTTTCGCATTGGTCAATGCGTGGTCTATGAGTTTGCGCTTGTCTCCGCGTTTTGGGCACAAAAGCTTAACCGTCTTTTCTGCCCGCACCGATAAAGCTTCCTTAACAAGTTCACTATTGGGAATATCGTGACTGACATAAATCGTTTTGGGCGGAATTGTCTTGGCATAGAATTGCCCTATAAATGCTTCCAGAACTTCGGCGACATCCGCATCACGGGCTTGACTTGGAAAATAGGAACGATTGCCAAAATTGGCCCCTGTACGGAAGAAAAAAACCTGGATACATGTGATGCCTCCTTCCTGGTGTGCGGCAATGACGTCGGCCTCGTCAACACCTTGCATATTGATATCCTGGCGTGCCTGCACGCGGGTCAGGGCGCGAATGCGATCGCGATACTGACCGGCGATTTCAAATTCCAATGCATCACTGGCTTCCTGCATTTTTTGGGCAAAGTCTTTTTGGATTTGTTGCGATCCTCCCGATAGAAAGTTACGCGCCTGTGAAACGAGCGTTTTGTAGTCTTTAGAACTGACCTTATCGACGCATGGAGCAGCGCACCGTTTAATCTGATGCAACAAACACGGCCGCGTCCGATTGGCAAAAACGGAATCTGTACATGTCCTGAGGAGAAATGCCCGCTGCAAAACTGCCAAGGTTTCATTGACGGCCCAAACGGAGGCGAAGGGGCCAAAATAGTCGCCCTTTTTTTTCTGCGCTCCTCTGTGCTTGAGAACCTGGGGAAACTCATGCTCCCCTGTTACAAGGATAAACGGAAAAGATTTATCGTCGCGCAACAGAATGTTGTACTTTGGCGCATAACGCTTGATCAGATTCGACTCCAGAAGCAGTGCTTCCGCTTCCGTATGCGTTGTCACAAACTCCATGGAAGCAGTTTCGGAAATCATGCGACGGATGCGGATCGACTGGCGTTCGGGCGCGGTATAGGCAACCACCCTTTTTTTCAGATTCTTGGCCTTGCCTACATAGAGAACATCCCCGTTGAGATTAATCATTCGATAAACGCCCGGATGACTTGGCAGACGTTTCAGGTGATCTTCAATAACCTGAACACCAACCATGGGCTCCTCCTTTTTATCAGGTAAGGGAGCTAAGTCCTTGTCCAAATGCGGGTTTTCGTTTTGACTCACAAATCACACTTTCAGCGCGTTAACATGGCTTCATAAATCCTAATAACAACGGGGCCCAATTCCCACACATAACTATCCACGTATCCTGTGGATAACATTGTTGAAAACCCTGATAGTTTTCGACAGACTCGTAAAATTACAAGGGCTTACTGAGTTTGCCTAAAAAATAAGCATTTATCTAACCCATTGATTTATAACGACTTATCAAATTTCAAGTAGATTCTGCATCTTTCTAGAAACATTCTGAATTAAATACGTCACTCAAATGTAACATAACGTCACCTGTGCACAACTGGGATGAGGCGATCGAAGCTAAGCCCTTAAAATATAGACTTTTCTTGCAGAAATATTGCAGTTTTATGTCCGCGGATTAAAGCGCTCAATTTCCACGCCAACGCTCTCGGCACATGCAATAATATCGAGCTTTTCGACTCTGACTCTTGCTGTGATTACCCGTTCATCCTCCAGGCACATATCTGCAATATTCTCAGCCAGCGTTTCGACCAGATTAATGTGGCCTTTCGCTATAATTGCTTCGATCCCTTTTGCCATATCTTCATAACTAATGACATTTCGGATATCATCATTAATGACTTGATCCCCTTCACCCACAGCCAAATCAAGATTTATGCGCACACGCTGCTCATGCTCTTTTTCGTGTGTATATATCCCAATGGAACAATCAACGATCATATCTCGGATAAATACATGCCGAATTTTTTGGCTGCCATCTGCGATGCCATGACGATATTGCGTCGCTGTACTGGGTTGTGTCATGGGCTTATCCTGAACTTATTGTAAAAAGTGTGAGCGACAGTGTTTATCATGGGCTTACGTGTGCACCCGGATACGACCCGAGATGCTGACCAGAATCCAGAGCGATCATCTGACCCGTCATTGTCGGCGACTGCAAAATAAAATTGACGCCACGGCTAATGTCTTGCGGGGTTACGTCACGTTTCAATGGAACAGATGCAACCTCTGCTGCGAAGTCTGCTTCGCTTTGATGGATGCTCTGCAGGGTCGGTCCGGGCCCAATGGCATTAACTCGAATACGCGGAGCCAGTGATTTGGCGAGCACCTGTGTTGCCCCCCACAAGCCCATTTTGCTCAGGGTATAAGATGTAAACTCCGGGGTCGGGTTCCAGACGCGCTGATCAATGATATTAATGATTACGCCTTGTTCATCTTCAGGCAAATTCGCAGCAAATTTCTGGCTAAGGACGAAAGGGGCTCGAAAATTAACGCCCATATGCGCATTCCAACTTTCCAGGCTAACGGTTTCCACCGCATCCTCTTCAAAAATCGACGCATTGTTAACGAGAGCGGTAAGAGGGCCGAGCGACGTTGACGCTTGCTCAAACAGTTGCCCTAACTGTTCTTCTTCGGCAAGGTCCGCAGCCACGTCGACAGCCCGCACGCCCGATTGTTCCAGTTCACGAACAAAAGCCTTGGTTTCTGAATTCGTCTCCCGGCAATGTACCACAACGTTCCAACCGGTTGCCGCCATACCTAAAGCGATAGACCGGCCAATACGACGCACACCGCCGGTAATGAGGGCATTCTTATGGCCACGGGTGTTCATGAGCAGCGCCTAATGCTCATGGTCAACACTTGCTCCGCCTCAGCCCAACAGCGCCAAGGCGTCATTAACGCCATAAGCCTGAATCCAGACGTAAGCCACATATGCGGCCAACAGGGCAACTCCGGTAATTCTGGGAATTCGCCAGTTCCAGACCAAAACAGGCCATAGAACCGCCGTAGACAAGACCATAACCCAAATATCAAAATCCAGGATCTGCTGCGGAATGGGAACAACAGCGACCAAACCAATAACCCCGCCAATACCCAGGATATTAAACAAGTTCGAGCCAATTACATTGCCAATAGCAACAGCCGGGTGACCGCGGAAAGCGGCAACCAACGAGGCCGCCAGCTCAGGCAGTGACGTTCCAAGTGCAAAAAGCGTTAACCCAATGACTTCTTCTGAAACGCCAAAGGTCCGGGCAACTTGAACCCCACCGTCAACCAGCAAGTCAGCACCGAACCCAAGACCGAACAGACCAACAACTACCATTATAATCGCGACATAAAGCGGCTTCGGGGTACCCTGCAGGTCTTCGACTTCAAGCTCCGCTTCCTTGGCCGCTTCAGGGTCATTTTTAGAACGCCAGTAGGACGCCCCCAAAAAGCCAAAGAACGCAACCAGTAGAGCCAGACCAGAGGTCAAGCCAAGGTCGCCAACCAAACAAAGTCCCATGAACAGGATAGAGCCGCCCAACAAAATCCAACCGTCCATAGGCGCAGAACCGGGATGATCAACAATAGGTTTAAAGAGACAAGTCGCCCCCAAAATCAACAGAACGTTGGCAATATTCGAACCGACAATATTGCCTACAGCCAATCCCGACGCGCCGGAATAAATCGCATCCAAAGAGACGACCAGCTCCGGAGCCGAAGTCCCCACAGCAACTACCGTCATACCAATAACAAGGGGAGAAACACCAAATCTATCAGCCAGGGACACCGATCCGCGCACCAAAACCTCAGCGGCTCCGACCAAAACTATAAAGCCGGCCAAAACCTGCAAATACATTATCATTCGTCGGCGATCCTTTCGGGGAGATCCTTAAATTCTTTAACGACGTCTATATATACGTTGCGCTTGAAAGGTACAATCAACTCTGGAACTTCGTCCAAACTTACCCACTTCCAACTGGAAAATTCCGGTTTATCGTGGGTATCCAGTCGAAACTCGCTATCCTTTCCGGTAAACCTAAGAGCAAACCATTTTTGCGTTTGCCCCCGAAAAACGCCTTTTTTGGATGTATTTCGCATTGATTGAGGCAAATCGTAACTAAACCACTTTGTTGCCTCGCGAATGATGATAGCGTTTTGGGTGCCGGTTTCTTCTTCCAGTTCCCGCATGGCGGCCACTTCAGGCGATTCTCCCGAATCAATTCCCCCCTGTGGCATTTGCCAGGCAAATCTCATTTTAATTCCCGGATCCGAAACGCGTTTACCGACCCAGACAAGGCCTTCATCATTGAACAGCGCGATGCCAACACAAGGGCGATAGAAATCCTGTGGGCTGTTTGGTTGATCGTTGGGAGAGATAGAATCAGACATTATTGAAAGAACTGCTTATCAGCCAAATCAGATACCGGCACGAGAGTTAAGTTACGCTGTTCCATCGTTCTTATCCAGATCAGCATACGCTCCAGCGTATTCGGATAAGCATGTATAATAGCAACGGCGGACGCTTGTTCGCGAACAAGCCGGTCAAGCCCCTGAAGTTTTTGATCCATTGCCCGGCGCGATGGCGGGGTATCCAGATATACATTGCTGAACGCTTTGGGCAATCCGATTTCCGCAGCGATCCTGCGGGCACGCGATTTTCCACCTCCGCCATCAACAAAAAACAAGCCCCGGTTCTTTATCTCTGTCAAAATTGGTTTTAGCTGCCCGTCGGCTTCATTAAATTTTGACCCCATAACCGACAACAATCCCACATACCCCGTCATGCGGGACATCACATTATGAAGCTGTTTTATGTTATCAGAAACTTGCAAGCCGGTACTTAACGCGAGTGGACCGGCATCCTCAGCCGGAAAGTTTTTGCTTTCCAAAGGAAGCTCAAGCAGCACTTCATGCCCGGAAAGCCGGGCGCGCAACATCCAGTCGTTTAAGTCCCGGACATAAGGTGAAAATGCTAACGATACCTCGCCGGGAAGCTTTTTGATTGCCGCCATCGTCGCCGCCCGGCTAAATCCCAGCCCCTTAACGATAATAGCAACTTTCGGGTTTGCGGTGTTTTCGACAAAAGGCCGGGCATAAACTTGCCAGGGCTGACGGCCATCCTTGCCGATGATCGGCAACGGGTTTTCCAGCCCATCCACTTGCTCAATCAAATTCGCATCAGGCGCATTTGCCAAAGGCACAACCCGGTCCTGATCTGGCATTTTTTGGTAAGAAACGGACGTGACGGACGGAATGACAAGGCCTTGCCCCGTATCTTTCGGTATGCCGCCGGTCGTCGAGTTCAATGACAATCCCCCGACGGCCCCAGTGATTGACGACAACGAAGCAGCCCTTGTCTGTTCTGGTGAGAGCGCCTGAGCAGGGGTCTGGGTTACCGTATCCGTTGCATCGCTGCCGCCAGCAACCGGCGCTGGCGCGACACCACCGGAAACACGTCCTTCGACGATCGCCGAATTGGCTTCAACCGGTGTCGCAGGCTCTGTCGCATTTGGGGAAGCCGGTGGCGCAAGGCCAGCTTTTCCGATCGCATTGAGCCCACCACCTTTTTGTGGGTTTTTGGGCGCAATAGCCACTGCGACGCCGCTACCATTAAGCTCCGGCGGATTAACAGCTTCAGGGTCCACACCATCGTCGCCGCCAAGAAACCAGAATCCGGCGCCACCGATCACACCAACAACCAAAACCAGAATCGCCGCAAAGACAAAGAGCATGGGATTACGTCCCAATCCCTCATCATCCTCATCATCCTCATCTTCGTCGTCTTCATCCTCAAACTCTATGTCATCATCATCGCCAAAATCGGGGATTTCATCCTGGTCTCCGCCAGACACCTCATCGCCATCAGCGGTCCCTTCATAGGGGGGCTCCTCTATTTCTGAATCCAGAATAACGTCTTCTTCAGTTGATGTCGCGGAAAGCTCGGTATCATCATCGATCACAAGCGTGCGGGGGCCATCGTCGTCGAAGTCTTCTTCGTCGACATCGTCTTTCTTTTTGCGTTTTAAAGCGTCAAAAAGCTTCACGACGGCCCCTGTTCAATGCAATACCCATTCAGTGTAGAAATTACCCTTTACCGTTCTGGCTAAAGGAGAATAAGGAAATGCCTTTGATTAAATCAAGAGCCCGGGTCAACTGATAGTCAACAGGAGCCTCGTCTGTCTTCTGGGTTTCATCCGCCTCAGCACCTTCGTCTGGCTCGGCGGAATCTTCTTTATTTGGCTCTGCGGCCTCGTCGTCGATTGTGTTTTCGTTCTCCAACGCACCACGCAAATCAGCCTCTCGGCGCTGACCTGCGCCTTGCACAGTTTCGATATTTGCCTGCTCAACAATGATATCCGGGTCAACACCTTCACCTTGGATAGAGCGGCCAGAAGGCGTGTAATAGCGTGCCGTAGTCAGGCGCATCGCCCCATGACCTGGCAACGGCATGATGGTTTGCACGGATCCTTTTCCGAACGAACGTGTGCCCAATATAATTGCCCGCTTATGATCCTGCAGGGCACCGGCGACAATTTCTGACGCAGATGCAGACCCACCATTGATCAATACCACAACAGGCTTTCCATGGGCTAAATCGCCGGATCGAGCATTGTAGCGGCTGGTATCTTCCGCCTGGCGGGAGCGCGTCGAAACAATTTCTCCGCGCTCCAGAAAAGCGTCTGAAATTGCGACCGCTTGATCAAGAAGTCCGCCCGGGTTGTTTCTCAAATCCAAAACAACCCCCATCAGATCATCTCCCAGCTCCTTATCAAAGGAATCCATCGCTTTCTTCAAACCGATGTCAGATTGTTCGGTAAAAGATGTGATCCGCACATATCCGATCTTGCCTTCCGTCCGGGACCGGACAGATGTAATTTTAATAACCGCCCGGGTTATGGTTACGTCGAACGGTTCAGGTGTCCCTTTTCTGCGCACCGTAATTTTGATATCAGCACCAACTTTTCCCCGCATTTTATCGACAGCTTCAGCCAGCGTTAATCCCTGCACTGTTTCACCGTCCAAATGGGTTATGTAATCACCGGCTTCAATTCCGGCGCGATAGGCGGGGGTATCGTCAATAGGTGAAATCACTTTAACGAACCCGGCTTCCATAGAAACCTGAATGCCAAGCCCACCAAACTCTCCGCGGGTGTTGACTTGCATTTCTTTAAAGCGCTTCGCATCCATGTAACTGGAGTGCGGGTCAAGTGACGTCAGCATACCGGTAATCGCAGACTCAATCAGTTCTTCATCAGTCGGCGTTTCCACATAGTCATTTCTGACGCGTTCAAAGACATCGCCAAATAAGTTTAAGAGCCGATAGGTGTCAGCGCTATTTTTCGGCTTATCCGTTTCCGCCGCCGAAGCGGGTGCCTGTACCAGAACTGCAAAACTGATTAAACCAGCAACTAACAGTCCGCCTAGGTTTCTTTTTATCATCCGCTTACCTTACTTTTCTCAACGTTGTTACCGCGGGCTATGAGCCACGGTAATGGATTAATTGGCTGACCACTCCGCCTCAACTCGATATAAAGCGACGGCTTTGGCCCTTTTTGTTTTGTTGCGACACGCGCCATTACACCAACAGGTTCGCCGCTAAGGACCCATTGACCAACCGCCACATCAATGCGTCCCAAACCAGCAAGAAGCGTATGATATCCTGCCCCGTGTTCTATGATCAAGAGCCTGCCGTATCCTTTGAACGGCCCGGTAAAGGCAACCCGTCCTTCGTAAGGGGTAATAACCTGCGCCTCGGAAGCTGCATTAATTGAAATCCCCTTGTGGGTTAGCCCACTTTTGGCTGGCTGACCGAACATGGCATGGACCTCACCAACCACGGGAAACGGCAGGTCTCCTTTCGCAAGATCGATGGGCTTACCTGTATATTCCGGTGGTGGCCCCGCGTTTGCCACAGCAGGCTTTTGCCCCCGACTTTCCGCCAGTTTTTGCTCTTTTTCGGCAGCCTCGCGTTGTTGCCTCAACGTCTCCAGTCGGGTCATCAGATCACGCACGGAACGCGCTTCAGCGGCCAGAGAATCCGCTTTACGCTCTGCCGCATCGCTTTTTGCAACTGTTCGTCGGCGTAATCGCGACTTGCGTCCCAGCATGGTTCGCAGCAGTTTCCGTTGCCCCTCAAGTTCACCTGTCGCTTCCTTCAATTCTTCGCGACGACGCTGCGCTTCAGCCCGGTTCGTTTCCAATGCACTCAGGTCGTCACGCAAAAGAAGGGCCCGACGCGCCAAATCAGGGACAGCTGCACGCAGAAGAATCGCCGTGCGTACCGTGTCACCCGGACTTATGGGCTGGGCGATTAAAGCTTCCGGGGGGTATTGTGCAACACGCTGCAATGCCTGCAACACACTACCCATCTGTTTGCGGCGAATTTTAAGCCGGTCTTCCTTCTCATCCGATTCTTGATCAAGAATTTCAAGCTGCTCGCTCAGGGTTTTGACGCGCTGTTCATGGTCCTGAATTAACCGCGCTGCAGACACCATGCCTTGGCGCAATTTTCTGATGTCCCCATCAAGCCCTTTGGCCTTCTGCTTTAGTTCTTGTTGCTTGTCTTGAGCCGCTTTCAGGGCTTTATCGATCGCCTTCAGACGCTGATCCGGCAATTTTTCCGTACTTTGCTGGTCACTGTTGCCTGTATTTCCGAGCTTAATTGGGCTCTGCGTCTGAGCCAAAGCAACGGAACCGAATAGGACTGAAGAACAGACCGCAATCAAACATCCCCAAGCAGAGTGCCCGGAAAAGGAAGCCATTTATTGGGCTGCCACCGTCTGCACGTCTTCGCCGTCCTGCACCAGAGACTGGCCCGTCATTTCTGCAGGTTGCTCAATTCCGATCAATTGCAGCAGCGTTGGCGCAACATCACTTAAACGGCCGGCCCGCAGTGTGAGCGATTTATCCTTCGCCCCAATCAACAAAATAGGAACGACGTTTAAGGTATGCTGGGTATGAGGTTCATGGGCATCATGATCATACATGCTTTCGCAATTTCCATGATCTGCCGTTACCAGCATTTTCCCGCCGGTTTCCAGAACCGCTTCTTCCAGGCGTCCCAGGCATGTATCCAATGTCTCAGCGGCGGTCATCGCTGCCGACAAGACACCCGTGTGGCCAACCATATCGCCATTTGCGTAATTAACCACAATCAGTCCATACGTCCCGCCCAAGATTGCGTCCACAAGTTTGTCCGTTAACTCGGGAGCCGACATTTCTGGTTGCAGGTCGTACGTCGCAACGTCAGGAGAGGGCACAAGTATACGTTCTTCACCGTCAAAAACCGCCTCGCGACCACCATTTAGAAAAAAAGTGACATGCGCGTATTTTTCGGTCTCGGCAATGCGCAACTGCTTGAGGCCAGCCGCAGCGACCACTTCACCCAGGATGCCGGTCAATGATGTTGCGGGAAACATACATGCCATATGCGCATTCAATGCGGAGGAATACTCGACCATCCCCAAACAAGAAGATAACTGGCAAACGTTGCTGCGAACAAATCCATCAAAAGCAGGATCGACAAAGCTAGCCAAGATTTCCCGTGCCCGATCAGCCCGGAAATTTGCCATGAGGATCCCATCCCCATCCGCCATCCCACGATAGGAACCAATGACGCACGGCTCTATAAATTCGTCGGTTTGTTCCGCCGTATAGGCATCGGAGACAGCACTTAGTGCGTCCGCAACCGCACGCCCCCGGCCAGCTGCCATCGCCTCATAGGCTTTTTCAACCCGATCCCATCGGTTGTCCCGATCCATCGCAAAATAGCGGCCAATAACGGTCGCAACCTGACACTCTGAATGCCCCGATATCTGCTCAAGACATGTTTCCAGATACTGCAGCCCATTTTTGGGAGGCGTATCTCGGCCATCCATAAAGGCGTGGATGGCAACAGGGACACCACGCTCACTTACTGCTTTGGCAAGCGCAACAATATGGTTTTGATGAGAGTGAACCCCTCCGGGCGACATCAAGCCCATAAGGTGACAGGTTCCACCACTTTCCTTTAGAGCAGAAATATACCCGACCAACGCGTCGTTTTGAGCCAAGCTGCCATCCGCAACAGCGGCATCAATACGCGGCAAATCCTGCATGACGACCCGGCCCGCGCCCAGGTTCATATGGCCAACCTCGGAGTTTCCCATTTGGCCCGCAGGCAAGCCGACATGTTCCGCAGACGCATTAAGGGTTGCCTTCGGCACAGACCCGACAAGCCGGTCCCAATTCGGGGTGTTCGCCAGTGCAATGGCGTTGTTTTCGGTTTCCGCACGTTCGCCCCACCCGTCCAGAATACACAGGACAACAGGACCACGGGTCGATGAAGTTGAGAGAATATCAGTCATATGCCAAATATAGCGTCTCAGTTCACTGATATACAGTCTTCAATCGATAACAATCTTGTTTTTTACGGGGCGAATTTCGATCTAAACCATGTACCAGCAGCCCATAAACGGACCTTCGATGGTATTAAAAAGCAGCTTGGAAGGAGGCTGACAGCGACCCAAAGCGGCTGGATTTGTTTTGACCTGCAAACTCGCGGGTCCGGAATGCATTTGTATAGGCAATTTTAAAGCGTCCAAACAAGACCGCGACCCCATAATTGGCATCGCCGACAAGATGCTCTTTATCAACACTATGGCTGTCACGAAAAGTGTTGCCATCGAGAAACAAGTTATGGGCGACCACCTGTCCTTGAGCCGTCGCGAATGCATAAACACTAATCGAGGATTCCGGCCGTCGATCCAACGCGGTGACGCTGTGTATCAGGCTCGGTGGCCCAAAGTCTTTTGGCACATTCCAACCCCAGCGAACTGCTCCTCCCACGTTTGCTTGCGTCATGATGTTGCCAACGCTCGCGCCCGCATGAGGAATAAAATCAAAATCGGTAACTCCCAATTTGATGGGGTCATGCAATCGCCATTTGCGTTCGTAATTGATCAACAAACCGGGCTCGGTTCGAAGCTGGTTATCCCACCCTTCGAACGTATCGATCAACCGAACCTCGTGGACAAAATCCTGTGCCTGTTCTGCGAGCGACCAGGGCCCGACAACACCCAGATTAACCTCAACGGATTCCTGATCCATTCGGCCCTGGCCATGATCTGTCACCGTGTGGAGCGACATACCCGCATACAGCCAGCCCGCATATGGCCGGTCGTCGCTAATCAGAGTGGTCGTATACCGGTCTTCAGGCGTATACATGTCTTGCCCCAGAAACAGGCCAAACCGGGTGGTTCGATTTTCATTCCAAGCAATTTGTTCAAGCACATCGCGAACCGACTGCAACAAGTCGATAGTGTCTCCCTCTGGAGAGAGCCATGAAATGCGGATGCCATTTGTGTAATGCTGGTCAACACCCGAGAACAAGTCATTTTCAAAGTTCAGTGACAACGTTCCCAGTTCTTTTTTTGGCTCGGCAGCGCAGGCACTCCGGCCCCCAATAATAAGGGCTAAGCCTATGATACCAGCCACTCCGAAAAAGCGCCTCATTCGTATTTTGCATCCTTATCCACGCACGATCTTCACTGTATTATAGCAAATTACTTTATTTATCGTAACTGCTGGGCATGATGTAAATGACCAACTGAATAGAAAATGGGAGAGGTAGCATGATTTACCGCTTGGGAGAAAAATCCGTCAAAACCGACGGAGACAATTATTATGTTGCTGATGGCGCGTCCGTCATTGGTGATGTGACCTTGAAAACGGATGCGAGCGTTTGGTTTGGCAGCACCTTGCGTGGCGATAATGATCCGATTGTCATCGGTGAACGCACCAACGTTCAGGACGGCTGTGTCCTGCATGCCGACCCCGGCTTTCCCCTCACTCTCGGCAATGACGTCAGCATTGGTCACATGGTGATGTTACATGGTTGCACGATCGGCGACGGAACTCTGGTTGGCATTGGCAGCATCATCCTGAATGGCGCAAAAATTGGAAAAAACTGCCTGATCGGGGCCAATTCCATGATTACCGAAGGCAAGGAGATTCCAGATAATTCCGTTGTTATGGGTTCACCTGGCAAGATTATCCGCCAAATGACGGAAAAAGATCTCGAGCTGATTGCACGCCCGGCCCCTCATTATGTTGCACGCTTCAAACAATACAAAAAGGATCTAAAAGCTGAGACGTAGCCGCAGGGCTGGTAATTCCATTTCTAAAAACCCATATACACCAGCAACTAGATAACCATTTCGGCACCGGCAATAGAGGCACTCACTCATGTTTTTCTTTTCCGATAAAAAATCCTCGATCCCTGACGCGGCAGATGCCTTGCCCGGCCGCAGGACGCCGATGACTGTTCCTCCACAGCATTTTGTAAACGGCAATCCTCTTAAAGGCCCGTTTCCTGAAGGGCTAGAGCAGGTTGTTGTCGGCATGGGATGCTTTTGGGGTGCTGAACGCGGGTTCTGGCAAATACCGGGGGTCTATACAACGGCGGTCGGTTACACCGCCGGCCACACCCCGAACCCGACCTATGAAGAAACCTGCTCTGGGCGTACTGGCCATAATGAGGTTGTGCTGGTTGTCTATGATCCCGATCAAGTCAGTTTCAAGGCCATATTGAAAGCCTTCTGGGAGGGCCATAACCCGACACAGGGAATGCGCCAGGGTAATGATGTTGGCACTCAATACCGCTCCGGAATCTATTGCACGACCAACGATCAACTGCGAACTGCCGAAGCTTCGCGCAAACACTTCCAAAAAAACTTAAAAGCAGGTGGCCTCGGTGACATCACAACCGAAATTATGAACGCCCCAGAATTCTATTATGCAGAAGATTATCACCAGCAATACCTCGCAAAAAATCCAAACGGTTACTGCGGCCTCGGCGGCACAGGTGTGCGGATGACGACGGGTTATTGAGATGTCACTTCTGCCAACTTAACACTATCACTTAACATGCGTAGCGGTTATTTCGGCGCAAACCACAATGTGCGTCCACCATTTAGTCAATCTGTGTCAAGAGCGAAGAAAAGTATCGAGCACCTTATTTGTTAATTGGCTTGAAACTGAAACAATAAACTCTAAAACGTTCTAGCTTGATAATTACAATAAAATACGAGTAACGCGAATATATTGTGAAGTGACATAAGACATGCTCACTTTGTTTCCTGGCCTTTAAGGATCGCTAGCGATGAGTTTCCTTTTAAAGTTCCAATCAAAGATTACTGCAATTGGCGCCATATCGTCACCCGTCTTGTTATCCTTTATTATTTTCTGGTTGACGATCGAATATGTTGGTCTCGGAAAATTTTCTCTCGCTATCTCTGGGGATAACATCTCGGTCATTCCGTACTATTTTGCCTTTTACGATCATGGACTATCTATGGGCAATTGGACGCCATTTCCTTCGGGTGGCACAGATCTCAAAGCGACAGGTTATTCGACGATCGTTTTCCAGACAGTATTCTCACTACTTCCCGGATGGCTCGCCTTTCAAGTACTTACCATATCTCCAATAATCGCTGGCGTGCTCGGGGTATATGGTTTGTGTCGTCGCGTCATTCAACTTGACAAAACCTCTAGTATTTTCGCCGCTTTTGCCTACGGGGCATTTTATTTTGATGAGTTCTTTTTCACTACAGGTTTGCTCGGTTATTTGCCACTATCCGTTCTCACACTCAGCGCTCTTTTGGACAACAAGTACGAAGTAATGCGCTGGGTTTGGGTCGTGGCAATTGCGGCCTTGCTTTCTCACAGCAGTTTCATTTCCCGTCTAGTTCCTTGGCCCCTCGCAACCTATCTGGTTTGGTTTGCTTTAGTGGAAAGACGCCGCAATTTAAACGACTGGTGTTTAATTACGTTATTCTCCACATTTATATTAACGCTTCGATGGGAAGATGTTGTATCGTTGATCGCCTATGCTCCCGACTCGGTCATTTCGGAATTCCGCACCACTCAGGGCCTAACAATCGAACTCGCTAATGCCGCATCTGCACTCGCCGCAACGCTAATCGGTAAGTTTTATGTTTCCGGCATACTGCTCACAATTTTTATATTATCCATTGTTTCGAACCAAGAAAGACGCAATCTTGGATTGCTCTCAGCACTCTTGGCACTGATTTCATTTTTTTTTATTGGGATCATCTTGAAATCGATTTTGGTCTCCTTCATGCCATTTATAAGTGGATATAATTTCACACATATATTTCAGAATTTTTATTTTGTCCAAATGATCGCTGGCGGCGTCGGCATTCATTTTATCAAAAACCAGTTCCAGCACGATGCTACCGATTATCGGTTTCAGGCCCGTTACTTCATCACCGCTGCTGTTACTCTTACACTTTTTATCATGGTTACCGCATCCGATTTGAAAGAGAAGTTCTATTTTGTTAAGACTTGGGTGACTTGGGGTAGCCTCCATCAAAACACCCGGAACCCTGAATTAATTAAGCTGGCAGAGGAGGTCAAGAATCAGCAGGGGCCGACACGTGCCTTGTCGATCAACATGCGAGGGACACTGCTGAATTCTTACGGCATCGAGACGCTCGAAGGGTATCATCCCCTGATGTCAGATCGTTACAAGAAATTTTGGGTCAAGCTTACGGAAAAATGGCGGCAGTCATCGCACTGGCAAGCATCATTTGGTGCTAGAGGGCTCGAAGCTATAACAGCAATCTTGCCTGCAACGGTTAATGGTCAAGGTTGGGAGCGCGCCAACCCCAAAACTGAACTCCTAGTCTCCGATGACGTCAATATGAACCTAATGTCTCTTGCTAATGTCGGCTATATAATATCGCGTGAAAAACTACTTGACGAAGACCTCATATTAATCAGCGGCCCGGAACAGTCATGGAGCGCCCTTTCCAGGATGCAAAAACTTGAGACCAACTTAAAGGCAAGTTTTACAGCAAACCAGCACATCTTTATTTACAGAAACCCAAATGTACTCACTCGGGCATTTATGGTTAAAAATGTTCAGATATTCGATTCAAGAGCTGCGGTACTTAAAGCTATGGGTACCGCTAATTTAGAGTCATTGGCAAATACAGCTTTTATTGAAAAGTCGACCCTTCCTGAGAACACGCAGCTAACATTGCCGTTAGAGAAATACGAGGTGTCGATCATTTCCTATACGCCGGATCGAATCGAGATCGAAGTTTTACAATCCAAAAAACCTGGGTTTTTGGTCATTACAAATACCTATAGCCCTTATTGGAAAGCAAAAATTGATGGAATTGATGCTGAGATATTGCCGACTGATGCCACATTCTGGGGGGTCACGGTACCGGCAGGGTCTTCAAAAGTAGTATTTGAGTACCGCCCTCCCTACTTGATTGGAAACTAGAGCAGATGCGTGGTGACATCAGCAATAAACATACATTAAATTATTGAACCGGTAGAATACTATTTGCCGCCACCAGTGTTTCCGGTGTGCCAATATCGATAAAGTTGGCTTCGTCTGGTATAAAGGCGTGAATAGACTCTGGCGGAAGTTTTTGAAAAAAATCATTCTCTAGGGAAAAAATGGGAGTTTCACATAGCAGACCCAATGCAGCCTGCGACATTAAATAAACTCCACCATTAATAAAGCCAAAACCGGTATCGTTTGTATCTTTTTCACAGAATTCTGTCACAACTCCTTTATTCACTTGGAGTTTCCCGTAACGAGAGACGTCTTCTACGGCGACGCAAATAATGGAAATATCTTGTGCATCTCGCTGATGGGCGGCGACAAATTCTCCCAAATCTGTCTCCAGCCAGGTGTCTCCGTTCATTATCAATATGGAACTGGTTTTCAGCAAATGGCGACAATTCTGAATAGCGCCACCGGTGCCCAGCGGTGCATCTTCTATGATACACTCTATTTGAGGGTGATGTTTCGCAAGATGGTCTTCCACTTTTTGCGCTTGATGTCCGAGACACATAACAACTCGCTCGACGTTAAACTTTGCCAGCCAATCAAGTAAATGATCCAGGTAAGGCCTACCGTTAATGGGTGCCAAAACTTTGGGTGTATCGCCCAAAACACCGCGAACCCGAGTTCCTAGGCCTCCCGCCAAAATAGCAACGTCTATACCTTTTAGAGACGTCATTATTATGTCCGTTCTTTTGCGGCTTTTTTACGACAGTAAGTTAGCAAGTGCTCTACAGATTCTTCGAAACTGTAACGCGGCTTCCAACCAGTCTCCTGCTCAAATTTTGAGGTATCAGGAATTTGAAGCGTAACATCGGCAGGTCTCAAGAGGGCGGGGTCTTGTCCAGACGGGACGTCACAAGTCGCTAAATCTTTTAGAACCGCGAGGAAATCACCTACTTTGATGGATTTTGTCCCTCCAATATTATAAATCTCGCCAAATCCCCCCCTACTCGCAGCGACCCAGTACGATTCCATAGCGTCACGCACATCAATCAATGTACGAACGGATTCCAAGTTTCCATGTGTGAGCTTTTCTTGGAGTCCCGCTTCAATTCTCGCCACCTGCATGGCAAACGAAGTGGCAAAAAGATCTCCTCGGCGCGGGTTCAAATAGGCGAACATCCGGGTTCGAATGACTTTCATATCGTAGCTTCTAAAATAGGTATACCCTAGAAGATCTTGTGCCACCTTCGAAACTGCATAGGGACTCGAAGGGTTTATCTGGCAATCTTCTTTGATTGGCACATTTTTCGGGTCAACCTGACCATAGACTTCAGACGTTGAGCAGATTTGGACGACGGGATCAATCTCCGCTGAACGTATCGCTTCCAGCAGATTGGCCGTGCCCATGACATTATTATTAATCACGGAAAGGGGGGTTACAAACCCAGCCCAAACGTTTGCATGAGAGGCAAAATGAAAAATCACGTCCGGCCGCACATCTTTCAAAACACGCAGTATGGAACTGAAATCATTTAAATCCGATTCGTGTACCTGAACATGTTCTCGACTCACTTCCAGATTTTGCGAGGACGTGGTCGAATGCCAGCGGGCAATACCATGAACGTCGACATCAGGATGGTTGTCAACAATATAGTCGGCAAGATAACTGCCGCCCGAGCCTGTAATGCCCGTAATCAGGGCCTTCTTAAACACGCGTTCCATAATCATTGGTCCTCAATCCCGCGGTCTAAATATTACCGTACATGCTGTTGCGTATCATCGTAAATCCTTTGATCAGGTCAGTAATTCCGTCATCTAGAGAAAATTCTGGCAGGAAGCCTGTGGCTTCGATCTTTTCATTGGACACGATGTAATCGCGTTTATCTGGGTCTTCGCCAATTTCAGCATCCATGAACACAAACTTTGGCAATTGCTTGTGAATGCGTTCACATAGTTCCCGCTTAGATAAATTTGCCGCAGATAGGCCAACGTTATAAGGCCCGCCACGCATTGCTTCGAAATGATCCAAACCATGCATAAACGCCCGAGTCACATCACGTACATGGATATAATTGCGCTTAAAATGCCCTTCAAACAGAACAACCGCCCGATCATAAACAGCGCGATAAACGAAATCATTGACCAACAAATCTAGCCGCATGCGAGGTGCCATGCCAAATACAGTCGCAAGACGGAAGCTAATCGTATTTTCTCGCTGCAGTGCGCGCGCTTCTACTTCAACTTTATGCTGTCCATATAAAGACAACGGTCGCAATGGCGATTCTTCCGTACAATATTTACCTTCTTCACCTATACCATAGCCACTGTTCGTTATAGGCACTAAAACCCATTGATCATTAGATAAATTATCATATAGCTCAAGCTGCGCATCTAGATTGGTGCTCGTTGCCCCGACCGGATCTTTTGAACAAATAGGCGCGCCAACAAGTGCCGCTAAAGGAATAATAATATCGCATCCCTTTATAAGCTCCTTAACCAAGGCAGTATCACGCGCATCCCCATTTACGATGCTAAAATTTGGGTTTGCACAACAACTCGCAAGAGAATTTTGCTTGAACATAAAATTGTCCAAAACCGTGACTTGATACCCCCGCTCCAATAGCTCAGGAACCATTATAGACCCAAGGTAGCCTGCGCCACCCGTTACCAATACAGATCGTTTTTCATTCATATTTATCTCTAACACTTTCTGAAAACGCAGGATTTACGAGCAAGTTTTATCTGCTACTTCTCTAAATTTTTCGATTTGTGGAGCAAGGTCTTGTGGGTGGTTTCCGACGAAGAACCCGGAGTCATGGGCAATATCTGCATTGACGACTTTGTTGACCTCTTCAAAATCATAGTGCTGGATGACATCATGGCGCAAAATATTCCCCCCCGTAATCATCCGGTAACCAATATCAGCCGCCTTTAAAGCAGTAAACAAGCGATCCCGATCTAGGTCTAATTTCGGGTTTAAGATAATCGGAAACGAAAAGGACGAGCTCAATCCATTTTCGCGCTGAATAATAAAACGCTCATCATTACCAAACAGTTTTTGAAATAATGCCAAGTTTTTCCGCCGGATTAATGTCATCTCCGGCAGTTTCCCCAGCTGTTTCAAACCAATGGCACCACTGAATTCAATTGGGCGCACGTTGTAACCGGGGAGAATGAAACGGTAGGCCTCATAAAAATCTTTGCTACGACTTTCTAAAACAGGAGAGTCATCGGGTAATTCGCGGGTCCAACCATGCGCTCGCATGGATAGCGCCAAATGATAGAGCTCCTCATCATTCGTCAGGATCATTCCCCCTTCCATCGTCGCAATATGATGCGAATAAAAGAAGCTAAAGGTATTCATATCCCCAAAAGTGCCCGTTTTCTGTCCGTTAAGCTCGGCATCAGCAGACTCGCAATTGTCTTCCATAAAATAGAGGCCGTGCTTATCAGCAAACGCTTTCATCACATCCAAGGCTGCAGGATTCCCGAGAATCGAAACACCAACAATCATTTTGGTGTTCGGCGTTAGCGCATCTTCGAGTTGAGAGACATCAATATTCAATGTATCGAGCTCAACATCTACGATTTTCATCTTGAGCCCATATTGCTGAAGTGGGTGATATGTCGTCGCCCATGCAATCGCCGGAACAATCACTTCGTCACCACGTTTTAAGGGATTTTCTTTCTTATAAAACAGACTGGCGACAGCAACCAAATTAGCGGAAGATCCTGAATTGACCATGACGCCATATTTCATTGAAAAATAACCTGCGAAAGCCTTTTCAAATTCAGCAACCTTTGAACTCATCGTAAAACGATCAGACTCGATGACAGCACTTATCGCTGCATATTCATCCTCATCCCAAGATGTCGAAGCTAAATCATAAAACATAATTGACCATCAATTCACTTTCGTATTCACTAAATGGATTTAGAAAGGCCCTTTAAACTGGCTTTGATAAGCAAGTTTGGCCCGCTCTGGCGATGGCTGCCAAGCAGCTTTACCGGGGTTCAGCATCGCATAAACCTTTGCTGCAATCGTTGCAGGGTTAGGATAAAAGGCATCTTCAATCCGGGGCGATGTCGGGCATGTAGTTGGCGCAAATCCCATGCGTGCCATCTGAACAGGCTTAGATAATGTGTCTGCCTCAGCGATTGAAGCCAGAATTTCTGCGCTCATTCCGCAGGCCGTCCAAGCATTATCGACAACCAACAAACGGCCAGTTTTTTCTGCTGACATTTTGATTGTTTCAATATCGAGCGGTTTCAACCAAATCGGGTCAATCACTTCAACGCTGACCCCCTCTTCCGCTAACAGTTCGCGTGCCCTCATGCATTCTGGCACCATATTCGAAATACCAACCAACGTCAGGTCCGTGCCCTCCGCGCAAACCCGGGCTTTCCCCGGTTTAACCTCGTAAAGTTCTGTCGGCACATACGCTTCCGTATAATAAAGCAGGCGGTGCTCTGTAAAGATGACGGGGTTATTGTCCCGAATAGCCGCAATCATACATCCTTTCGCGTCATACGCATTAGAAGGGGCAACGACTTTCAAGCCCGGGATATGTGCAAATAATGAATACAACGCTTGAGAATGCTGCGGCCCCTGCCCCCAAGACTTTCCAATAATAGCGCGTTCGACCATCGGTGCCATCAATTGACCACCATACATATAATGAGTCTTGGCTGCCATATTGATCAGTTGGTTCATACACAACAAAAGGAAGTCCTGCCGGATATGCACGTGGATCGGACGCATACCTGCCATCGCGGCGCCAACAGCAAACCCTGTCATTGAGTCTTCCGATAGCGGCGTTGAGAATGCTCGATCTTTGCCATATTTTTCGGACAACCCGCGGGTCGTACCTTGGATGGCAATATGGTCATCCAAATCAATGCCAAACGTAAAGACATCATCATCACGCGCCATTTCTTGATCGACGGCTTCCAGAAGCGCGTCGGCGTAACCCAATAAGCGTTGTTGGTCAATCGGCATAGACATGATCCCATAATTCATCGGTTTCTGGGAACGGACTGTTTTCAGCAAATAGCTCAGCTGCGACTATATTTGCACTTATCTCTTTATCAATTTGCGCCCGGTCATCAGCTTCCAACATCTCAGCCAAACGAACCACCTGATCATCCTCAAGCCAGTAGGCCATCTCTTCACGGGATCGGTAACCCGCGTCGAAATCTTCATTGGGTCCTACGTGCTGGCGCCAACGATAGGTATGACATTCCATAAATTGCGGGCCGGACCCAGTCCGTAATTTGGCAATTGCATCCCCCGCTTTCTTATGAATCTCAAAAATATCCATATTCTCGACAACACCAGATTCTATGCCAAACCCTTCAACCTTAGAAACCAAACTGTTATGGCTCCAGCGGTTTTCCAGAGGTGTATGAATGGCCATACCGTTGTTCTCGCAAACGAACAGAATAGGAAGTTTATGGAGCGCAGAGAAATTCAACGTTTCGTAAAACACACCTTCTTCCGTCGCGCCATCGCCGAAAAAGCACGCGATAACCTGTCCCTTATTTTCCCGTTTGTACCGCCAGGCATAGCCCATCGCCAAGGGGATATTAGTCGAGACGACAGCAGAACAACCAAGGATATTTTGCGACATGTCGATCATGTGCATCGAACCACCTTTACCCCGCGCACAACCGTCAACTTTACCATATAATTCAGCCATAAATCGATTAAGATCGCCACCCTTTGCTAGATAGAGGGCGTGTCCACGGTAGGTCCCAACGACCGCGTCGTCAGAGTTCAGATTATCACAAACCCCAACAGAAACAGCCTCTTGTCCAATCGATAGATGAACAGGACTCTTGATTTTATCGCTCGGATATATTTCAGCAACGCGTTCTTCAACATCCCGAATTTGTTTAACCGAATGGTAAAGCCGTTTAACATCGGATAAAACTGGCTGAGCCCCCTTTGAATCACCCATTTCAGATGACTCGGGGAGAAAGCAGTATGATCACGCTAGCTCCTCCTGTCCTTCGAGTATCTTTCTTCGCAATCGTTTACTCGACATTTCGACAATGTGATCACGCGTTTCCTTGCCAAACTCCTGAGCAACCATATCCAGGTAACGCTTTGATTCGAAATAAGTATTAAAAGCTTCATCCCGAAACTTCAAGACGGCATCCGACCCGACTTTTTCTGTCGCCAGCGGAAAGCAATCATAACTATGCTGCGAATATCCAGACCACAATTCAGGAAGAGGCCAATTGTTTAATTCCGCTGTTTTGTGCAAGGGAGATCCCGGATAAGCCATCGCTGAGTAAAAATTAGAAAATTCGCAGTTCAGCTCGAGCGCGAGGTCAAGCGTTGCTTGCATAGACTGCAAATCATCATCAGGCAGTCCAAATATATAGTTACCAAGAACCTTTATACCCGCCCCTTGGATCATTCTAACAACGTTCACAATGTCGTTCTCTTTAAGAGCCTTATCGGATCCATCTCTTACATGTTCAGAGCCCGATTCTATGCCCAATGCGATCCACTGAATACCCGCGTCTCTCATGAGTTTTAAAATATCAGGCGTAACGGTATCTACACGTGCATATGCCCAAAAATTCAGTCCCTTGAGCCCGGTATCAATAATACCCTGGCATATGGCACGAACATGCTTGTCATTCAAAACAAACATTTCATCGACAATTTTAAATGTCTTTACACCATACTTGTCATGAAGTTTTTTGATTTCGGCAACAACAGCTGCTGGGGAACGCATTCTGTATCGATTGGCATCAAACGGAGAATTAATACAGCAAAAACTGCATTTGTAGGGACATCCAAGCGATGTATAGATTGATGCGTAAGGCATCCGGCTTTCCAGATTTCCAAAGCACTGCCAGTTATGTGCTCTATATTTTTGCACAGGTAACAAATCCCAGACATCGCCGTGGAGATCTGCATCCAAATCCTTAATAAGTGGAGCAGGAGGATTAATGATCGCATCATCTTCCTTACGCCAAACCAGACCTTGCACACCCTCAAATCTGCAATTATCATCTTCAAGAGCCTGTAGAAGCTGGACAATAGTTTCAGGCCCCTCTCCTTTACAAGCAAAATCAACAGCTTCGTCTGCCATTGTTCGCTCTGGCAGTGCTGATACGTGTCCACCCACAATGATTATTCGACGATCTTCATTAACTTCTTTAATCGCTCTACAGGCTTCACCCGCACCCGTCATCTGCTGAGTAGAGGCAGAAGGCTGATGGCCAAAAACGACCATACCGACAAGCCGAGGGTTGCGTTCTTCGACATGTTTGGCAATTGAGTTTGCATCCATGTTCTCAGCCTCGGAATCCAGTATTTCGACACTAAATTGCCGGTCTCTGACATAACCGCCGATGAGCCGACACCACAAAGGTGGCTCTACTGCCGTTAATTCTAGGCCGAGTTCCTGATAAATTTTTTCGCGCCCACCAGGATTAATAAGCAGCAGGTCTAGCGGTTCAATTCCCATTGAGATGAGTTCTCCAGAAGTTTCCGATAAGGAATACTATTTTCTTCGCCAAAACCAAAGCTCGCGAAAAAATTGAAACATATATGCGGCTCCCCAGCGCCACACCTGAAGCTTTCGTTCTCCGCCAATTCGCTCAGGTTCGCCGACAGCAATTTCCGCAATCTTCATGCCCTGTTTGGCTGCACGAACCGACATCAATGGCTCCCAGCTTATCAACGTTCCGAATAATCGTTCAGGCAGTTCGTAAGATTCCGACTTGTCCAAATCAAGGCTATAAATTATCTCTTTTCTGAATGCGCGATAGATGACCAAAGCATCCGTGTAGGATCCGCCATGTAGAACATTCACTACGCGGGTAAACACCCAGTTTCCTATTCCAGTAAGAAAATCGTCATCATCGCTCGTCGCATCGTCTAAATATCTAGAACCAATTACTAAATCATTCCCCTCACGCATTTTTTGGATCATATCCGGTAGAAATTCCATAGGACAATTGCCATCCGGGCTAACAGTAATAATGATATCACCCTCCAACATTGACAAAGTCTCCAAATACGCGAAACGGATGCCTTTCTGTTTTTGTACATAAACGTCGTAACCGTGATCTCGTGCCCATTCGATTGTACCATCCGAAGAGCCCCCATCAACAATCAGGATTTGATCTACCCAAGAGGGATCAATCTGTGGCATGATGACTTTAATGCCATCGACCTCATTCAGAGTTAAGGCAAGCAACGTAACTTTTTGTTTTGCCATCAAAAACCACTCACAACTATTTGAAAACCGTATACAGAGCCATAAAATTTCGTGGAAAATGACAGTCCTTGCAATGGCCGTCAAGTATATCGAAAATGCGCAGTGCCGTCGGTCGCGTTAGATATTTTTCCATTACTTTATAGGCGTCAAATCTCTGTACTACTTATTATTTTTGATCCTTGGTCATCAATATCGAATTCGACCTCAATTAAGCGATGAAGGGCCTTTCGGACTTTAGCTCTTTTTTCCGGTTCGACAAAAAATAGCATGAAACCGCCTCCGCCAGCACCTAGAATCTTACCACCAAGGGCACCAGCCGCCATCGCGGCCTCCATAATTTCGTCTAATGCTGGCGTCGTAATTTCATTCGCCAATTCGCGTTTTAGTTTCCAGGCATCATTCAACATATGGCCGATATCAGTAATGGGTGTACTGGGTGTTTCAATAATCTCTACGGCTTCGTCGACCATTTCCATCATCCGATGAATTTGGGTTTGGCGCTTCCCAAAATTAGCAATTTGTTTCTCTGCGATTTCAGAGGCAAATCGGTAATAACCTGAAAAAACCAACATCAGATTACTCACCAATTCCTGCCGTCGTTCATTTGAGACCATAAGGGGCTTAATACCAAATGAATTGTCGGTATTAAAATCGATTTGATTTAGCCCTCCATGTGCGGCCCAAACTTGGTCTTGTGAGCCGACGTACTCTTTTAGCAGATCTCTTTCGATGTGAATTGCCGCATCAGCAAGTTCTTCCTTCGTAGTTTCTTGTCCATAAAACGACTTTACAAGATGAATTAAACCCACGGTAAACGAAGAACTCGATCCCAGCCCGGCACGTGCGGGCAGATCTCCATCGTGATGGATTTGAAGCCCAACTTCAGGAGGTAAATATTCAAGAACTCCCCGAATTGCAGGGTGCTGTATCTCATCTACAGAGCTAACAAGTTCAATCTTCGAATGGACGATGCGATGACGGTGCTCAAAAAAGGGGGGCAATTCACGCATCGAAATATAGCAATGCTTGTCGATTGCCATCCCAACCACTTTTCCGCCATGTTCACAATACCATTCAGGATAATCTGATCCGCCCCCAAACAGGGATATACGAAAGGGAGTTCGTGAAAAAATCAAATTGGGCCCCTAGAAAATTGTGCATGGAAGACAGCAGGTTAGCGTTCCGTAAGCCTAAATAATAAATGCCGCCATTCCAAGCCCTAAGGTTACCAGAGCATGTCACTTCAAAACGGCTTATTGTGACATCCAGCTCAATCTCGATGGTATGGGTGGCCGGACAGAATGCATTGGGCACGATAGATTTGTTCGGTGATCAGTCCTCGCACCAGCATATGGGGCCAGGTTTGTTTGCCGAGGCAGAGTCTTAGCTGGCAACTCTCCAATAACGACGCATCGAGACCATCCGCGCCGCCGATCATAAAGGCCATATCTCGGATACCATGATCGCGCCAGTGTCCGAGCTTTGATGCGAACTCTCGGCTGGTCAGGTTTTTGCCTTTTTCGTCCAATGCAATGCGCACAGCACCGTCAGGAACTGCGCTCTCCAGCAAGCTGGCTTCACGGCGCTTTAATTCTGGCCCCGAAACGGCTTTCTTTTCTTCGACTTCTCGCAGTTCAAAAGGAAACGTAATTCGTTTGCGATAGAGGTCAAACAGCTCTCGCTCCGGCCCGGGTTTCGCCCGGCCGACGGCAATCAATGTCAGACGCATGGCGGCTCCTTTATGGCTACCAGCGGATCAGGTTTTGCCCGTCAGGCGGGGGCCATACCTGCGGTTTCGGATGCTGATGCGACCGGAGCCGTCCAGATTTTTTCCAGACTGTAGAAATCTCTGACTTCTGGTCTGAACAGGTGAATGATAACGTCACCCGCATCAATCAGGACCCAATCGCATTGGGGAGCACCTTCAATTGCGATCCCCTTAACACCTTCGGTCTTTAAATTGCGTTGAATATGATCGGTCATCGCACCAACGTGTCTTTGCGATGTGCCCGTGGCAACAACCAGATAATCAGCGATTTCGGTTTTGCCTTCCAAATCGACAACAACGATGTCCTCAGCCTTGTCGTCATCGAGATATGCTTCCACGAATTTGAGCACTTCATCTCCATTCGGGATCGCGTTTTGACTTTGGGGTATGAGTTTAGTCCTTCCTTGGTTTATGTACATCTGCTTCAATTAATCCGTCCATGCGCCATCCGCGCGAGAACGAATATCCGTAGCGGAAATGGGGTTGAGCGGTGTTTTCAAAAAAATCCAGGCCGGCGGTTTCATATCCGCAAGCCATTTGGCATTTGATCGGTGCACCCGGCTTCGGGAGAACCTCCTTACCGCTTTGGCATTTTCCGCCCGTAAAGAATAGGCCGGTCTTGCGAAAATCGCAACGGGTAGTGTCATGAATATGGATTGCCAATTTCGCCATTGATCAAATTGCACCAAATTATCCGCCCCCATCAACCAGACAAATCTTCCACCGGGAAAACTGTTTTTTATGGCAGGCAAGGTGTCAGCCGTGTATTGGGTTCCCAATTCACGCTCGATGGCCGTGACCTGAATGCGTCGATCGGTCGCCACTTCACGGGCCTTTTTTAGCCTGTGTTCGAGCCCTGCCATATCATCCGCAGATTTCAAAGGGTTCTGCGGCGATACGAGCCACCAGATTCGATCCAGTTTTAAATGAGCAAAAGCCAGTCGCGAAATGTGTAAATGACCTTCGTGGGCCGGATTAAACGACCCCCCCATCAAACCGACACGCTGTCCCCTTGGCACGACAAGTCGGTCTTTTCGGGTGGCGCGTTTGGCCACTTTTATGGTCGGCACTGCCCGTTACCCCGCACCAGGTATTTCGAACTGGTCAATTGCTCGACGCCAACAGGGCCACGCGCATGCAGTTTTCCTGTCGAAATACCAATTTCCGCACCCATCCCAAATTCACCGCCATCAGCAAACTGGGTTGATGCATTGACCATGACAATTGCGGAATCGACTTGATTTAAAAACGATTCTGCCGACGCCTGATCTTCTGTAATAATCGCTTCCGTATGACTGGAACCATGGCTCGCAATATGATCGACAGCCTCATCCAGGCCACCGACAGTTTTCACGGAAATAATGGAGTCCAAATATTCCGTGCCCCAGTCTTCCTCGGTTGCGGGAACAACCCGGCTATCCATTGCCTGCGTCGCCGCATCCCCTCGCACTTCACAACCCGCATCGACCAATCCATTTAAAATTGATGGCAACATTTGATCCGCAACATCTCGATCAATCAGCAGTGTCTCTGTTGAACCACAAATACCGGTTCTGCGCATTTTCGCATTCAGCACAATATTCTTTGCCATTTCCGGATTCGCGTCTTTGGTTACATAGGTGTGACAAACCCCATCAAGGTGCTTGAACAACGGTATCCTGCTCTCGTTTGTAACCCGCTCGATCAAAGATTTTCCGCCGCGCGGGACAATGACATCTATGTAATCAACAAGCTTTAGCATTTCGCCAACAGCGGCGCGGTCCGTTGTCGGGATGCGCTGAATGGCGTTCTCGGACAATCCAGCAGCCTTCAGGCCTTCGTGCAGGCACTCGAGAATCGCTGCAGATGAATGAAAGCTCTCCGATCCCCCCCGCAAAATGGCAGCATTGCCGGCTTTCAGACAAAGTGCGCCCGCATCCGCCGTCACGTTGGGGCGCGATTCATAGATAATTCCAATGACGCCCAGCGGCACACGTTTTTGCTGAATAACCAGCCCATTGGGTCGCTCCACTTCTGACAGAATGGTGCCCACTGGATCGGCTAATGTGGCAATATCTTCAAGGCCTTTTGCCATCGCCTCAACCCGGCCTTCATTGAGCAACAACCGGTCCAGCATGGCACCGGTCAGGCCTTTTTCTTCGGCCGCTTCCATATCGCGCGCATTTTCAGAAATAATATGGTTTTGTCGCTGGCGAAGCGCTTCGGCTGCTTTGGTCAGCGCCAGGTTCTTGGTCGCACTTGGTGCGGTCGCCAGTTCACGAGCGGCGCTTTTGGCGTTTTTGCCCAAGCGTTCCAGCACTTCCTTAAAATTTATCTCTGTATCAGTCATCTCTGTCTCAGTTCACTACCAGATCATCACGATGGACCATTTCATCGCGGCCACGATACCCCAAAATATTCTCAATTTCACTGGTCTTCGAGCCCAGGATTAATCCCGCATCTTCTGCAGAATAAGCAACCAGTCCGCGTGCCACTTCGTCGCCATCAATGGTCTTCACAATAATCGCATCGCCTCGCTCAAAGTGCCCTTCAATCCGGGTGACGCCTGCCGGCAACAAACTTTTACCGGCTTTCAGCGCCTTTAACGCCCCGCCATCAACATATATCACCCCATTAGGTTTCAAGGAGGCGGCGATCCATTGTTTCCGGGCTGTCTTTGGATTGGCCGTCGGCACAAACCAGGTGCAAAGCGCTCCCGCTTCGACCCGTTGAATGGGATGGTCTTCGGTCCCATTGGCAATCACCATCAACGTGCCGGCACCCAGCGCAATTTTTGCCGCTGCCAGTTTCGTGACCATACCGCCGGACCCCTCTGCGCTCTTGCCGGTTCCTGCCATACCCTCAATTTCTGCCGTCAATTCCCCTTTGATCACTGGTATATGGATCGCGTCGGGGTTTGCGGTCGGATCCTGATCATAAAGCCCATCCATATGCGACAGGATGACCAACATATCTGCGCTAATCATCGCCGCAACACGAGCAGCCAAGCGATCATTATCACCAAATCGGATCTCGTCGGTGGCGACGGTGTCGTTTTCATTTATAAGCGGAACTGCACCGAGGCGCAGGAGCGTATCGAGCGTATTGCGGGCATTGATATACCGTCGCCGATTTTCACTATCGTCCAGCGTTACCAAAACTTGTGATAACGTCAAGTCATGCTGCGCCAAAACATCCTGATAGGCATGTGCAAGACGCATCATCCCTGTTGCGGCCGCTGCCTGACTTTCTTCCAGACGCAAGCGCCCCGATGACAGCTTGAGATGACGACGCCCAACCGCAATAGCACCTGAGGAGACAACAACAACTTCCTGCCCACGCGATCTCATTCGCGCAATATCATCCGCCAGTGTCGCGAGCCAGTCGCGGCGTACTTCCCCACTCTCTTTTTCGACCAACAGGGCCGAACCAATTTTGATAACGACACGCTTGGCTTCCGAGATTTTAGGCAACGCGCTCATGGCTGATATACCCGTCGCGTCTGGTTCTCCTCCTCAGCCGCGGCACGTAACTTTTCAATTTCTGCGAAGATACGATTGACCAACTCGGGGACGCCTGTCCCGGCAACACCCGATATCACGGAAACGGACTTGCCGGTCACTTCCGCCAATTGGGCTACTTTTTCGTCAATTTCTTCGTCCAACAACGAATCGCATTTATTGAGGGTCAACAGCTCAACTTTTTCCGATAAATCTGCACCATACTGCGCCAGTTCATGACGCACGGTCTGATAACAAGCCACCACGTCTTCCTGCGTGCCATCGATCAAATGCACCAGAATGGGACACCGTTCGACGTGGCCCAAGAAACGCGTACCAAGCCCGGCACCTTCACTGGCACCATCGATCAAACCCGGTATATCAGCCAGAACCAGTTCATCATGTCCGCGGGCGACTACCCCAAGATTCGGGTGAATTGTGGTAAACGGATAAGCGCCGATTTTCGGATGTGCTTGCGTTGTTGCAGTCAAAAAAGTTGATTTACCGGCGTTTGGAAGCCCGACCAGGCCCGCATCTGCAATCAGCTTCATGCGCAACCAGAACCAGCGTTCTTCCCCTGGAAACCCGGGTCCAGCTTTTCGAGGAGCCTGGTTGGTCGAACTCTTGAAGCGGGTATTACCCTGTCCGCCATCGCCACCCTGACAAATAATGTAGCGCTGACCAACTTCCGTCATATCGACAATCATCGTTTCGCGATCTTCGTCGAATATTTGCGTTCCAACCGGTACTTTAATAACCAAATCATCACCACGGGCGCCGGTACGGTTCTGCCCCATGCCATGATTACCCTTGCCGGCTTTCAAGTGCTGTTTATAACGGAAATCGATCAGTGTGTTTAAGTTAGCGGCGCATTCAATAATGACATCGCCACCACGCCCGCCATCACCGCCATCCGGACCGCCGAATTCGATATACTTTTCACGGCGAAAACCAACAGCTCCCGCTCCACCATCACCGCTTTTTACAAATATTTTTGCTTCATCTAAAAACTTCATTGGCCCTCTCCGCGTCTATGCTAACGCGAAACGATTGGCATTCGCTCACGAAAAAAGGGGAATGGTTAGCCATTCCCCTTCGAAATCGAAGCGATTGGCAGCTATCTTAGCTGGTCGGCTCTACGCCCACATATACGCGGCCACCGGCTTTCTTTTGGAAAGCAACCGTGCCATCGACAACAGCGAAGATTGTGTGATCTTTGCCCATACCGACATTTGCACCTGGATGGTACTTTGTTCCGCGCTGGCGAATGATAATGTTACCCGGGACAACAACTTCGCCACCGAATTTTTTCACACCCAAACGGCGACCTTCTGAATCGCGACCGTTACGGGAACTACCACCTGCTTTTTTATGTGCCATGGAATATTACTCCTCAGTTTTCTTTTTTGCCGGCGCTTTTTTAGCAGCTGGCTTCTTAGCTGCAGGCTTCTCAGCGGCAGCTTCCTTTTTTGCTTTTGGTTCAGCCTTCGCCGGAGCTTTTTTTGCAGGATCGGCTTTCGCCTTCGCTGCAGCCTTTGGCTTGGTTCCGGTCGGGCTGACTTCAACAATCTTCAGCACCGTCTGCTCCTGACGATGACCTTTCGTGCGGCGATAGTTTTGCCGACGCTTTTTCTTGAAGACCAAAACCTTATCAGCTTTGCCTTGTTCGATGACTTCGGCAAACACAGCTGCTTTTTCAACAACTGGAGCACCAATAGTGGGCTCTTTGCCTTCTTCGCCGATCATTAGCACATTGCCAACTTCAACAACGCTGCCAGCTTCGCCAGCAACTTTCTCGACAACAATCTTATCGTCTTTAGCGACCCGGTACTGTTTACCGCCGGTCTGTATGACTGCGAACATCTTCGCCTCGAATTCCTAGTGTAATCACGCCAAACGGAACCTAGCGCTCGTGTCGCCAGACCCCTCGAAAGAGGCGGCAATATACTCGGTTTAGGCTCCTAGTCAACGCTTTTCAACGGATCATTTATTTATACGGAATTCGTTGAATAATCAGGCGTTCTTGCGGCTTCCGGCCAGATTATTTAGTTTTGTGCCGGTGCCGGAACCTATATAAGTGAAAAACATGCATAATCCACAAACAAAATTTCAGAATATTATCGCGCCAACGTCCGCCACAGAGTTCTTTAAAACCTATCTGGGCCTAAAAACACTGCACGTTCCCGGGAAATCGGAAAAGTTCGCGGGCCTGTTTGACTGGGCTGATGTGAATCGCATTATCAATACGGCAAACATTTGGAACGCCAACACCTTCAAGCTGATCCTGGATAACGAATCTGTCTCTCCTGGCGAGTTTATGCCAAATGGTGTTTTGGACACAAAATCGGTGTCTTCATATATAGAGCAAGGGGCCTCCATCGTTTTAAGCGGTATGGAAACCTATTCTGAGGGCAGCGCGGCGCTGGCAGCCAGCCTCCAATCCGCCATTGGCGGGTTCGCTCAATGTAACCTTTATTGTTCCTTTAAGCAGCACCCCGGGTTCTTGCCTCACTTTGACCTGATGGATGTTTTTGTTTTTCAGATTGCCGGAGAAAAAGACTGGGATATTTACGAAACACACTTTGAAAACCCCATGCTGAAACCAGGGTGCCACCAAATGAGCTTTACCCGTGAACAGCATGCAGAAAACCGGGGACCTGTCGAAAGGCATCTGACGATGACACCGGGCGATGTTCTGTATATTCCGAAGGGGAAATATCACGCCGCCATTGCTTCATCAGATTACAGTTTACACCTAACCTTTGGGATCGAACCTCCGCGCGCGCTTAATTTCATCGAATCCATTACCGAAGCGCTTTATATGGATGCGGTCTTCCGTCAGGAAATGCCGCACTATGATGATCAAGAGACGTACGATCAATTGATTGATCAGATTGCCGACAAGCTGCATGCCCGGATGACCAGCGCAGAGGCAAAACAACAGATTCGGGAGGCCCACCGCCTCCATTCTCTCCAAAACATCGCACGATTCCAATTACCTGATGATGGTATCGGCCGAAATTTCCGGGTGAGAACCCGCGATGCACACCTGAAACGCCGTGGGAAAAACTGGCAACTGAAGCTGGCATCACAGGAAACGGAAATTTCGTCTGACAATGCTGCGCTTGTCCAATGGATGCTGGAGAGCGAGCTGTTCAATCGCGCCGAACTGCTATCTGCATTTCCTGAAAGCGGCGAACACAACTGTGATACGCTGCTTAAAATCATGCAGGAATTTGGTCTCATTTCTGAATTTTGACGGTCCCACTTCCACAGTATAGCGGGTCATGTCAGGCTTGTTTTGAAATTGCCCGTATCAGATCAAAAAGTTTATCCTTAATCTCACCATCTCTGAGGCCGTCAAGTAGTCGTGCGACATTCAGGGTTTGGTCGGGCAGGTGATGGTCTGGCCCCTGATACGCCTCCTGGCCGGCGATCTGTTCATCCGACAGCCCCTCGTAGAAATAGGTCACAGGGAGACCGAAGACTCTTGAAACCGACCACAGCCGCGCAGCGCTAATACGATTGGCGCCGTTTTCATATTTCTGTATTTGTTGGAAACTAATACCCAGTTTCTCCGCCAACTCATTCTGCGTCAGGTTTGCGACCACTCGCGCCCGGCGCAGTCGCCGGCCAATTTCAAGATCAAGTTGATTAACAACACGCACGGCAAGTCTCCTCGCGATCGCAGACTATTTTGTAGCATTTCGGATGGAATAATCAACCATTGTGCGGTTTAGTAATGAGAATACTCTTATCAGAGGTTGAACCCCGAAAGCTCCATCGATTGCGCCGCAAAGAGGGTTGTAGTCCCGAGAGGTTTATGGCACTTACTGGCGCGTTCACCACCCTATCTGCAATGCGGATTCATGTGGGCGAACACCACAGCGAACAAGTGCCGTGATAAAACCACGTTTTGTCAAATAGGCCTGGTTTGCCAGTAAAATGACCGCGGAGAGGTGCCGGAGTGGTCGAACGGGGCGGTCTCGAAAACCGTTGTGCGCTTGCGTACCCAGGGTTCGAATCCCTGTCTCTCCGCCAGTTTTTTTCGCATAGCGAAACCATTGAGGCTTTCTCTGAATGTGATAAAGCGGCCGTCGTTTTGCAAAAATGACGAGAGCGATTGGCATTCGAACTGCATCCCTCACTCTCCGCCAGTTATGGCAATGACTTGGCGATATGCAATAAATACCAAACATTTAAAGAATGCCGTCGTTAAGTAGCATTTACTCACCAGCGCCCATTCGAAACCCATACGTTGGCCTATGGGCTTTCCGCTTAGCGCAGAAAACCCGCCATAATTATGCGTGGCGTATTGAGGTTGCTTTATGCCAATCTCCGAACGTCGCTAAACTGTGACCAATAGGGCGCTTGCCACATCAAAATTTATTCTTCTCATCTCCATATCCATCGACGGGTTTCTTGGCTTTCCAAAAACTTCCCTCTCAAGCTAATATTCTTGCAGTCGAACCTTAAAGGAGGTGTGTCATAACCAGTTCTCAAGATGACCAAACAAAGAAACTGCTCGAAAATAGTCCCATCGGGGTCGCTATTTTAGAGGTCAAAACTGGCAAGAGGCTATTTGCAAACAAAGCTCTTGTTGAAATGTTTGGAGCGCGTTCAGACGAAGACTTGATCGCTCGTGATATCAGAGAAACTTGGGTGCGTGAAGAAGATCTGGATTATGCATTTTCGTATTTTCAGAAAGGCGATCCGTTAATTAACTTCGAGGCAGAACGAAAACGGTTGGATGGATCAAAATGGTGGGTACTTATGAATACGCAACCTATTCACTTTGAGGGCAAAGACGCCGGAATTGTTTGGCACGTAGACATCACAGAAAAGATCGTTTTCGACGCAGCATTACGAGAAAGTGAAGCGGCGTTCCGCGATTTTACCGAAGTCAGTTCAGACTGGTTCTGGGAGATGGATTCGCATTTACGTTACTCATTTATATCGCGACATTTTGAAGACTTCATCGAAGTGCCGAAAGAGAACTTGCTTGGAAAAACACGGGCAGAATCGGGTATTTCCGATGTGTCTTCTGATGTATGGGTGAAACATTTGGCAGATTTGAACGCCCATCGCCCGTTTCGGAATTTTGAGCACCAACGGACCAATAAAAATGGCGATGTTGTCTGGACATCCGTTAGCGGAAAACCAATTTTTGACAATGACGGGGCGTTTCAGGGATATCGCGGCACGGCGACAGATATTACCGAAAGCAAGCGCCTTGAGGGCCAACTCCGCCAATCCCAACGAATGGAGGCTGTGGGTCAATTAACAGGCGGCATTGCGCACGATTTCAATAACCTTTTAGCTGTTATGATAGGTAACGCAGAACTGTTACTTCTGCGCGACATTAACAAAGACAAACTGCGTCACCACCTTAAGCAAATTATTAAGGCAGTAAATCGTGCGGCGTCTTTAACCGACCGTTTGCTCGCATTTTCCCGACAACAAACCCTTTCCCCGGTTTCTTCAGACATTACCAAGTATATAGACGGCCTTGAAGATTTGCTTCGCCGCACCTTGGGCGAGACGATTGATTACAGTTTTGTTCACGTTCCCAAATTATGGAAAGCGATAATTGATCCTCACCAATTTGAAAATGCACTCGTCAATTTGACTCTTAATGCACGAGACGCCATGCCAGAAGGAGGCATGTTAACCGTAAAAACTGCCAACGTGACGCTTGATAAAACGTATGCTGAACAGCATGAGGAAGTGCACCCTGGAGAATATGTAGAAGTTGCCGTAACAGATACAGGGACCGGAATGGCTCCTGATGTGCTCGAAAAAGCATTTGAGCCGTTCTTTACGACAAAAGAAGTCGGAAAAGGCAGCGGCCTTGGTTTAAGCATGGTGTTCGGTTTTGCCAAACAATCCAATGGTCACGTGACGGTTGACAGCCAATTAGGAGAAGGCACGACCGTTAAGCTTTACTTGCCGCGCTCTGCGGATGCAGAGACAAATGCGGATGCCCCAGGTGATGCACAAATTGCCTCATCCGGATCAGAACGCATTCTAGTCGTCGAAGATGATGAGGGTGTTCGCAATATATCGGTTAGTATCTTATCTGAACATGGTTACGATGTGGTCGCCGCAATTGCTGGAAATGATGCCATTGAAAAATTAAAAACAGACCCACTCTTCGACCTCCTCTTTACCGACGTAATACTGCCGGGCGGGATGAGCGGCGTCGATATTGCAAAACAGGCGAAGACGCTAAATCCAAATATAAAAGTTATTTACACCACTGGATATGCCGAAAACTCAATCGTCTATGATGAGAAACGGGATCAAGCCATTTCAATGCTGAACAAACCCTATCGTCGATCGGAATTGCTCGAAAAAGTGCGCCTTGTTCTTGACGAACACATGACGTGAACCATCCAAAATCTGGTCCCGCACCTTTTGTAGTTCTTGAATAGCCGGGCGATAGAATTAGTCTGGTGGGCATAGATACCCTTGGTACGTACGGTGCGGTAAATACACGTGCTGACAACCGTCATCGGCGCTATCAACCGACGGCCAACCCGAATTCAAAGGAACAGAGACATGATACCCGAGCCCACACAGGATTTTTTATGCGTTGGCATTGTTGGTGCGGGGGCTATGGGCCGGGGAATCGCGCAGGTCGCGGCGACTGGCGGCTGCACGGTAAAGCTGTTTGATACACACGCTGACTCGTCTCAGGAAGCTGTTGAGTTCATCGCGAGCATGTTGGGCCGCGCGGTCGATAAAGGCCGAATGAGTGCAGATGATGCTGCTGCCGCCAACGCGCGCATTGAGGTGCTCGAGACCATGGCTGGTTTCGCTGACTGTCATGTCGTGATTGAGGCGGCGACGGAAAGTCTTGAGATCAAACGCAAGATCTTTTCGGAGCTTGAAACCCTTGTCTCCGATGACGTCATTCTGGCATCGAACACATCATCGCTGTCTGTGACCACTATTGCCGCCAGTTGTCAGCACCCGGAACGGGTCGCCGGGTTTCACTTCTTCAATCCCGTTCCGTTAATGAAACTCGTAGAGGTTATTGATGGCGTCCGCACAGAACCCCGGATCACCGACTTCCTGTTTGGTTTGGGCAAACGCATGGGCCGGGAACCTGTTCGCGTCGCCGACGCGCCAGGCTTTCTGGTCAACCAAGTGGGGCGCGGTTACACGATAGAAGCCGCCCACTTGCACAGTGAAGGCGTTGCCGACTGCGTGGACGTGGATCGGATCATGCGCGATGCCGCCGGGTTTCGCATGGGGCCGTTTGAGCTGCTTGATCTGACGGCGCTGGACGTCACGCATCCCGCCACAGAAATGATCTACGGGCAGTTTTATCACGAGCCCCGTTACCGTCCCTCCAATGCCATGAAAACCCGAATGGAGGCGGGCTTACTGGGACGTAAGACAGGCCGGGGTTATTACCGCTATGATGCAGGAAAACAACTGGTGCCCAACGAACCCGACGCCCCTGAAGACGATGGGCGGGCCGTTTGGATCGGTCCAACGCCACCGGAGACGGAAGAACGGCTTCACGCCCTTCTTAAAAATCTGGAGGCTTCAATCGATACGGGCGAGACGCCTGCCAAGGATTCGCTGATCCTTATCGCACCACTCGGGGTCGATGCAACGACCACCTGTGTTGAAGAAAACCTCGACCCGAAACAGACAATTGCCCTTGATACGCTTCTGGATCTGACCAAGCGGCGGACGCTGATGAAAACGTCGGTCACGGACCCCGCGGTCGCGCGGTCTGCTCATGCCTTGTTTGCAAAAGACGGAACCCCGGTTACCGTTGTTCGCGACAGTGCTGGGTTTGTCGCTCAACGCATTCTCGCGATGATCATCAACATCGGTTGCTCTATCGCGCAATCGGGGACTGCGACACCACAGGATATTGATAAAGCGGTCACATTGGGCCTTGGCTACCCCTACGGGCCGTTGGCCTTTGGAGATTTTCTGGGGCCAGAACGCGTGTTGGAGGTCTTATATTCCCTGTCTGAAATGACAGGTGACCCCCGCTATCGTCCAACGCCTTGGTTGCGGCGGCGTGCCTTGCTGGGAATATCCTTGCTCACGCCGGAGAGTTAAAGAAAACCGGGTTCCATGAGAAAAGCGCTTTGTGCTACTTCTTGCCGTGCGCAACCGTCTCGTCCTATGATGGTGCAGCAACCATTGGGAGGTGGTGATGCAAATTCAACCAAGTGGCAAAGTTATGGGGGCAATGGTAACCGGCGTTGACTTGACCGCCGCGCCAAATGCCGAATGTATTGCCGATATCTATGACGCTTTTTTAAATCATCGTGTCATAGCCATCCGAGAGCAAAACTTCACCCCAAATCAACTTGTGGCCGCAGGTCAGCTGTTTGGCGAAACGCAGGTGCAACTGCTGGCGGGCAACCGTCTTGATGACGTGCAGGACATCACGGTTATATCAAACTACAATGAACTTGGCGGCAAAAAACCCCATGTTCGCGCAACCTACTGGCATACGGATGATAGTTACTTTGCCACGCCAGCCAAGGCGACAATCCTGTTCGCGATCGCCCTACCGTCGTCAGGCGGCAGCACGCAGTTTATCAATACAGCAGCCATTTTAGACGCGATGCCGCTCAAGCTACGCCAGCGGATTGACGGTCGGCGTGCCGTGCATAAATATCTGTCGCGACGAAACAAAGCCCGCGTCGCTAACCGGACACCAGAGGAAGTCGCCCTGACACCAGATGTGTCGCATCCGCTCATACGCACGCACCCGGAGACAGGCGAACAGGCGCTCTACATCAATCCCAATCGGATTGATCATATCGAAGGGTTGTCCGAAACAGAGAGCGATGAACTTCTCGATGAAATCTATGACTTCGCTTTTAAGGAACAGTTTCAGTACCACCATCCCTGGCAGGCAGGGGATATGGTAATGTGGGACAACCGATGCACAATGCATCGGGCCAGCACTGATTTTGACATTACCCAGCGTCGGGAGTTTCATCGCCTGCTACTGCGCGGGACTGCCCCGGCTTAAGGCTAGGCGCACCTTCTGAACCGATCCGCGTCTACAGCATTGGCTCGTAGCGGCTGTTCACAAGAATTTCGGAGACAACAGCATTGTTTGGTAAGGCCAATGCATAAGCAATCGTCTCGGCGATGGTCTCAGGTTCAATTTTGAATTGATCTGGCGGTGTCGGTGTGTTCTCGGTCATGCGTGTGTCCACCAGCCCAGGGCAAATAGACGTAGCCCGAACCCCATCATCCCAGCCGGCCTGGCGAACAGCCTGAGTTAACGACATGGCCGCATACTTTGACGCAGAATACCCAAGAATCGCATGATTACGAACCCGTTTACCAGCAAGTGACGCAACGTTAATAACCCGACCTTCCCCTGCCGCACGCAAATGAGGGAGCGCGGCTCGAACCAGCCAGAGGGGGCCCTTGAAATTCACTGCGAACATGCGATCGATGTCTTCTTCCGTGCCGCTTTCAAGTGATCCACCCAGTTCAACACCTGCGTTCAAGACCACCCCATCTATGCGTCCATAATACGCTATCGTTTCAGTGACCCAAGCGGCCGATGTACCCTGATCTTCGGCATCCCAATGATGTACCATGTGGTTGGTCCCCTGCTCCGGGACCGGAATGCTTTTGGGTTGGCGTGCGCCAAGGCTCAATTGATAGCCGAGCGCGGCAAGACAGGTAGCTGTCGCAAGACCAATGCCCCGGTTGGCGCCAGAAACCATAATAACCCGGCCTTTTGCTGATAACATAATGCTCTCCCTCATAAATCGACTACGTAACGCTCTCGTCCGCTGCTAACAACGCGTCGGTTCAATAGATCAAAACCGCGCCATCGCGCAAAACGTATGTTCTTTATGCCCTGTTCCACCAACAATCCCAAAACTTATTGTTTTTTCCTTCCAAATGGGCGTCAGATACTTCCGACAATAAATCGAGATTTCGTATCAATCAGGTAATATCCATGTTATCAATCCTCAAGGAGATGATGTGCAATGGCTGACAGCAATTCAAACCGCGATACGGTTACCCAGCTTGATACCAAGCTTGAGGCGCTTCTTGACGTCGAAGTCGAGATGACTGCCGTCCTCGGATCGACACTTATGGAAGTCTCACAGGTTCTGAAACTGGGTCGTGGTGCCGTTGTTGAGTTGAATCGCTTTGTTGGCGAAGACATCGAAATCAAAGCCAATAACCGTGTCGTCGCAAAAGGTGAGGTAATTGTTGTTGAAGACCGCTTGGGGGTCAGTTTAACAAGTCTTGTCGTTCTGGCCGGCGTAGATCGCGAATAGCATCTCTCAGACCACAAATAGCAGGAGGGGACATGTCGAAAATTCTGGTTGTAGATGATGAAGACTTAATTCGCATCATGGTGACAGAACTATTGAGCCAGGATAAGCACGAGGTCATCCACGCGTTAGATGGTGATGACGCCATCAAAAAAGCACAGCTCGAAAAACCAGACCTGATCGTGCTGGATATGAATATGCCAAAAAAGACGGGTTGGGACGCCGCCCCTATTTTACGGGCCCACCCAGACACCAAGTCGACGCCCATCATTGCCTTAACGGCCGATGCAACAACCGAAGCCTTAGAACTCGCCCATGATGCCGGTTGTGATCTCTATCTAACAAAGAAGACGGCGCCGCAGAAGTTAAGAGACGCGGTGCAAAAACTGCTGAACGCCCCAGCCACTTAACCACCCCGTACCATCAAGCACGATTTGGGCTGCCGAAGGAATAGAACCATGATAATATATAACAATAAATTTTTGTATAATACTATGGTTGTACAATATTATTTGATATTTTCTTGACAAAGCTACTAATTACCCGCTTTATGGCGGACCATTTTTGTAGGAAAGAACCATGTTTCACTTGAGATCTCTGCTTACCGTACTGCTTATGAGCCTGGCCGTGTTTTCGGCACCACAAGCCAAAGCCAAAACACAGCTTGAAATTGGCTATATGCCGATCTTGCCTGTCTCACAGCTCTTTGTCGCACTCGAGAACAAATGGCTAAACGACGCAGATATAGAAATAAAGTTGGTGCAATTCCAAAACGGCCCAGCGATGGTCCAGGCCCTTCTTGCGGGGCAGCTTGATGTTGCTCATTTCGGGATCGGCCCTGCAATGGTCGCTCGCGCCAAAGGCGCCGACATTAAAGTCGTTGCGGCCAGCATCAAGGAACAGATCAGCTTTATCGCTTTAGGTGAATTAGCTCCCTATTTCCAAGCCGATCCATCAATGGCTTTCGCCAAGTTCCGCGCAGATAAAGGCCGTAAGCCCGTTGTCACAACATTCCCCGTCGGCTCCGTACCGCAAACCGTCCTCCAGTATTGGCTGCGCAACAAACTTCAAGCCAATCTGGACGACATTGAAATCATTTATCAAGGTTCCGCCCAAGTCCAGCAGGCACTGGCGACAGGCGCCGTAGACGCGGCCGCGATTCTTGAGCCAATCGTCACCAAAATCACGATGGATGTAAAAGAGTCACGGGTCGTCGCCAAGGGCGGTCAGATGTTCGAAGGCCAGCCGGGCGCAGTGCTTGCCGTTCGCGAAAAACTGATCGCAGACAACCCGGCAGTTGTCGGCGCATTGGTGGACGCCCATGCACGGGCAACAGATATTCTGAATAACCAGCCAGATGCCGCAATGGCGCCCGTGAAAAAATATGTCGGTGGCGGCCGGTTACCGGAAGCCGTTGTCAAAGCAGCAATAAACTCATCCAAAGGAAGTTTTGTAGCCGATCCGAACAGCATCATAGAAGGCGCTAAGCGGATGCGTGACTTCCAAAAAGAGATCGGGACTTTGAAAGTTGATGTTGATGTCGACGCCCTGATTGAAACCAAATTCTTCGATGCCCTAAAACGTTAATCCATGGATGTTTCATCTGGCAAGCTGCGCCGAATTGCGCTTGGGGTTGGGGGCTTAGTCGCTTTTCTGTTGCTGTGGAAACTTTCTGAAAACCTCGAATGGGTCCGGCGTGGCACCATGCCCGACCCCTTCGCAGTGCCAGAAGCTGCCCGAGATGAATGGACATCGGGCCGGTTATTGCCAGCCATTGGTTCAAGCCTCATTCACTATATCTGGGGTCTGTCACTTGGCACGGCACTCGGCTTTCTGGTCGGTGCGCTTGCGGCAACGCTACGATGGTTTGACGAAGCCCACTACTATCTGGCACGATTACTCAGACCGATCCCGCCGTTGGCCTGGGTTGTCTTTGCCATTGCGTGGTTTCAAGTCAGCCATGCCGGAGCTGCCTTCGTTATTTCCATTGGTGTTTTTTGGGTCAATTACTTCGCAACCTACACGGCTGTCCAAAACGTTGATCCCCGCTATTATGAGTTGGCTCGCGCTTTTGGTCAGGGTGGATATTTCCAGCGGACGTGGAAGGTCACCTTACCCGCCGCTGCACCCGGTATCATGGGCGGCATGCGGGCCGGTGTTGGTCAAGCCTGGATGACCTTAATTGCGGCGGAACTTTTGGGGGTCCCAGGAATTGGGCAGGAAATGAATTCGGCGGCGGGTGTCGGTGCCTATGAAGCCGTGGTTGTCTATATGCTGGCGATTTCTTTTGTCTATGCACTTTCAGATATGACCTTCAGTGCGATTGAAAACATGGTGTTAAAATGGCGCCCGTAATTCGCATTGATAATTTGGGGTACCGCTATCCCAATTCCGACAAATGGGTGGTGAAAGATCTATCACTCGATGTGGCTGACGGCGAATTTCTGTCGATTGTTGGCGGGTCCGGTGTCGGAAAGTCGACGATCTTGCGGATCATTGCCGGTTTGATCGAACCGCAGACCGGGACCCTTGAATTTGCTGGAAGTCCGGATTCCCGACGCCGACGTCGGGGCATGGTTTTTCAGGATGGCCGCCTTATGCCATGGCGCAAGGTTGCGGAGAACGTCAACCTTGGTCTTGAAGGGCTAGAGCTGACACCCGCTCAGAAACAGGACCGCATCAATAACGTTCTTGAACTCACAGGACTTGCTGAATTCGCAGATCGCTGGCCACATCAGCTATCAGGAGGACAAGTGCAGCGTGTTGGCATTGCCCGTGCTCTTGCCGTAGAACCCGATATTCTTTTGATGGACGAACCTTTTAGTGCCGTTGACGCCATGACACGCCTGCATTTGCAGACAGAACTGGTCCGTATTTGGCAGGCCAGCGGCAAAGCGGTGGTTTTTGTCACCCATGACATCGATGAAGCTACGTACTTGTCTGATCGCGTTATTGTGCTTGGCGGACAACCGGCAAAAATTGTCCGCGAGGAAGAGTTTACAATGGATAGAGACGCACGCCGAGATTCCCAGGAACTTTCCGGCATGTCTGATCGGCTGACAGAGGCACTGACGGATGGAACTGTAGACGCCGGGGCAGGCATATGACGATGAAGATGCTCATTCATGCCCCCACTGCGGATGCATTGGCGCGGGCGCGCAATAATCTTCGAAACTTGTTACGGGCCGATCCGGGCATAGAAGTTGAGCTTGTCGCCAATGGTGAAGCCGTTACTTATGCGCTCGATACACCTGATACAGAGGCCGACGTTTATCTGCTTGTGTGTGAAAACACGCTCAACCTGGCCGATCGACAAGCACCAGCCGGTATGCGTACCGTGAACGCAGCTATCCATTACATTGCCGTTCGACAATCAGAGGGTTGGTCTTACTTCCGCGCTTAGCCCTATTTTGGACCTGCGCCTGGCAAGGGGCCCAACTGCTCCGCCCAATGCGCCATAATCTCCAGTCCAAACTCCGTCACAGGAACCGAGGGTGCGCGAGCCAAACCGTTATCCAGGCCGAGCCGCTGGGCCATCAAGTGTTTACCGTAAGCGACAAAGTTTTCGACAGAACTCATCATAAAGACAATTAACGGCAGCAGTTCACGGTGAAGACGTTCCGCCTCGGCTACATCCCCCTCAGTACCAGACGTCAGCAGTTCATAGATGCGAACTTGCGGATCGAAAATATCCGGAGCCGGAATCAAACCGACGCAACCAGCCCGAAAAGAATCCGGGAACTGGATACCAGCGATCCCCGCAAAGATATCAAAAGCGCCTTCCGTGTCTTCGTTTAGTTGATGAATGTAGGCGGCAGGCCCCTCTGCCTTCAGCAAGCAAACATTGGCGTGCTGTTTGTTCAATGTCTTTAACGCCCCGTTTGACAAACTGGTCGCCATCAGGCCTGGCGCATTTTGCACCGCCAGCGGTATGTTTGCGGTCTCGGCAACCGCCCCCAGAAAACGCACATATTCTAATTCAGGAACGCCAACAATGGCCGGCGGCTGCAAGACGGCCCAATCAGCGCCCGCCGCTTCGGCCGCTTTCACGAAGGTTTGTTGCCCGCCGATGCTGCCTTCACCAACCGTTACCGCGTAAGGCACACGGCCATTGATGGCTTCACCGACCCAATCAATAACCTGACGGCGTTCATTCACATCGAGTTTACCAACTTCTGTCGCCAATCCCATAACTGCGATTCCGTGCGCACCACCGGCAATGCAGCCTTCGACCTGTCGGACCATAGCCGCACGGTCAAGTTGGCCCGTATCATCATAAAAACTGTAAAGAATTGGATAGACGCCCTTAAATCCCGTATTCGCCCCCATAATTCATCTCTCCCGTAAATTTAATAGATGGCCCTGCCGTGCTCAGGCCTGCTTTGATCCTAGGGCAGGAGTAAACTTGGGTCCACCTGGATAAACTCCCGCAGACGCTCAGGGTTTAACGGCAGAAAGAAACGAGGCCGTTGGCACAGCGATGCCAATACCTCCCTTCGCTCCCGTCGCCGCATACCCCACATGAATGCCGACCAATCGATACCGATTGTCTTTCCCGCTTAAAATTATGGGAGATCCGGAATCCCCCGGTAATGCGTTACACCCGTGCAAGGCCAGTTTGCGTTGTTTCTCTATACCCCAAATCGCGCAGCCCACATGGGCCGTCAGCACATGGCGTTTATCAGCGCTATAACCCGCCTGAACATAAGGCCCAGATCGTAAGTTCCGGGCCTGAAAGACCAGCGGGTTAAACGCGTGAGGCTGGATAAAGCCGGTTGTCGGAACCGGATCTTTAAGCAAATCAACTACAGCCCAGTCATGACCAAAGGCGCCCATAGATCCTCGTTTTTGGGACCGATATTTCGGCGCGGGATGAATGGCCGTCACTTTCGACGCAAACAGATAGTCGCCCTTGTTCCAGCCCGCGACGAAATGCAGGGATTGAGGAGGCAGGTATTTCTGTGTCCTTTTATTCCATAAACAATGGGCCGCTGTTAAAATTCGCTTTGGCCCAATCACTGTCGCCGTACAATGACTTCCTAACCGGCTGTTCAAGCGGCCAACAGCGCGCCAAGGCGGCAGGGTACTGTCAACAATGACCCGGTTGTCGTCACCCGCCTTACTTTTTAAGTCTAGAAGACGCTGGTGCAGTTTTGCATCGGCGGCAATTAATGGCCCTGTCAGTAGAGTCAGCGTGACGAACAGAAACATAAAGAACACACGATGGATGAAAGATTGGCGGTTGATCATCAGCTTTCCTGCGCCGCACAAAACTGTTCGTAGGCGTTATTAATCATCACTAATTTTTCATTACTTTGGCGGACGAACTCTTCAGGCATACCCTGCGCTATCAGCTTGTCCGGGTGATTTTCCATCGCCAGTTTATGATAGGCTTTTTTGGCTTGTTGTGGTGTTGCATCTTCCGCCAAAGCCAGAACGGTCAAATAGTGAGGCCTGTCATCATGTGTGCCCGACAAACCGCCAGAACCACTGATGTTCTTGAGGCGTTCAAACTCCTCCCCGGATATCCCAAGCATCGCGGCAACGCGTTCGATAAATTGGATCATCTTTGCCAACCCGCCCCCTGACGAACGGGCAATGCGCAACAGGGATACAACAAGCTCTTCAAGTACCGCAGGCTCTTCACGGAAGATATCGGCAATTTGTTGGGCATAGGGCTCAAACCCTCCGGAGCTGCCCTGCGCCCGATTGAAAATGCGGATCACATTTGCCAGATCACTTACCGGAATGTCGAAAACTTCACGCAATTGAGAAATTTCTTTTTGCGAATATGATCCACCTGCCGCGGCCATTTTTGCAGCCAAGGTTATAATGGCCGTCGTAAAGGCGATCTGACGCCCATCCTCCACCCCTGATGTTTTATAACTGCCATCTTGTCCGGTTTTTCCCAAAATATAACCAAGCGGGCCGGAAATCGAAAAGCTCGATATACCGTCAACAGCTTTGCCCCAGATACTCGTCGGGATATCAAAAAAACTTTTGATCCGAAAAGATAATTGAGCGGCCACGGTTTCCTGCTCATTCTCAGCAGGGTCGTGCTCAAACTCCATCAAGGTCTTTAGATTGGAATTTTGACGTGCCGACAGAACGCTGGCCATCTGCGATGCCAGCTCATCATGCCGCTGGATCAACGGTGCCAGATTTTCTTTTGTAATTTCAATAATCGTTGCAGTACCTGCCGCCTGTACTGTAGCCGTGCGGGGAGTTCCCGTCAGCAACGACATCTCGCCAAAGAACTCACCCTCCCACAGATCACCGACATAAACCGCCTTTCCCGCATCATCAATGAACACGGAAAGTCGACCAGATTTGACGATAAACAGGGAGCTTCCATTTTCCCCTTGTGTAACCGCCGCTTGCCCGGACGACAGCGTTAGCACATTCACTTCATCGGCCAAACCGGCCAATTCATCCTTGGAGAGGACTCGGAAAATATCCGCAGAGCGCAGGAAGGACACGGTATCAGCAGCCATTTATTGTTCTTTCAGGCTCTCATCCTGATATTCCTGAAGCGGCGCCAAAATGTAATCAATGATCTTGCGCTTACCGGTCTTGATCTCGATGGTGACCGCCATGCCTGGCGTCAAATTAACCGTTTTGGCGCCGACCAGCATGGTCGTCCGTGCCATCGAAATACGAGCCGGATAAGCCAGGCCATTTTGTTCGTCTTCGACCGCATCGCCATAAACGTGTCGAACAAGGCCATCAATGGTTCCATACTTCGTAAACGGAAAACTCTCTATCTTGAGTTCTGCTTCCTGATCCTTGCGCACAAAACCGATGTCCTTGTTCAGTATCTTTGCCTCCACCTCAATCTTGGAATTTGCCGGAACAATCTGCATCAGAGGTTGTGCCGGTGTCACCACGCCACCAACCGTGTGAACATCCAGTTGCTGGATGGTCCCATCAACGGGAGCAGTTAACGTTTGCAGGCGTTTGCGCTCGACAGCTTTAACCAGTTCTTGCTCAATTGATTTCGTGCGCTGCTGTACTTCTGATTTTTGCGCATGCACGTCGCGGTTAAACGCCGCATCTTTTTCTGCATACTGGGCGCGGGCGGAACGCAGGCTGGCCTGACTCTCGGTCAGGCGCTGGCGTTCGACTTCCAGCTGCCCGGCGACATCGAACTCTTCTTCTTCCATTTCATTGAACGTAAGTTTTGGCAGCACTCCTTTTTCATAAAGGCGTCGGTTATCGTTGATCCGTTCCTTTACTTTCTGGTACTTGGTTTTCAAGCGGTCAATGCCTGCCGACGTCGTTCGGATTTCAGCCTTGGCGCGCGATATTTCTCCCTCAAGAGTGGCACGTTCTGCCTTATGTTGCTGTAACTGGCTGAGCAAATAGGCGCGGTGCAATTCGATCAAGGCAATCGGGGTTCCTTCGGGCGGGTTATAGTTTTTCGCAGGGTCGTCCGTCAGCAGGGCGTCCAATCGCGCGAGCTCCGTTTTTGCCGTCAACAATTCCTGCGACAGGCGTTCCCGGTCCGCCTCCGAGCCGGTCGGGTCCAACTCGATCAGCAAATCGCCTTTCTTTACGGACTGGCCATCCGTCACATGAATAGTACGCACGACACCACTCTCCAAGGGCTGGATCATCTTCAAGCGTTCGCTTGGAATGATCTTCCCGTGTGCCGTAGCAATAATATCCATCTCGCCAATGGAAGCCCAAACTATGGCAATGGCTGAAAACGCACAAATTGTTAACAACACGGCACGCCCGAGGGGACGCACGGGAGTCTCTGTGATTTCTATCGCGGCAGGCATAAACGCCAACTCATCGCGTTTTGCGGCCCCCATAGCACTCAATTGTTTGCGCCCTTGCTTCTCGTCCTGCCAAGCCGCACGAGCAACATCGGCATGGTGCTTAAGTGTCGTCAACATGCCCATTTTATTGCTCATCCTTTTGCGACTGCAATTTCGCCTTCACAACATCGGCCAAACTGCCCCGAACGATCCGCCGTGTCTTTGCCTGCGGCTCTGCAGTTGTGGCGGGCGATGCAGCCTCGGTTGAGATTGACATGGAGACCGGTTTCCCTGCGGTGACGGTAGTCCCGTCCTTCCGTTGCGATTGCGGTTGTGGTTTGGGCTGAGGTTGAGATTGGGGTTGAGGCTGCGACTTTGGCGCTACGCCGGTTGTTTGTTCTGGCACCGTTGCTTTTGGATTATCGGTGTTTGATGCAGGGACAGGGTCTTGCGTTTCTGCAGGTGCCGTATCTTTCTTCACGTTTTCAATAAGTTGCGCCCGCGGTGCTGGCGTATCCGCCAAAGGGGTCCCGGCTGCTTGAGCTTGCCAAAGCTTTGAATAACGGCCGCCAGACGTTAGCAAGCTCGAATGAGTCCCATCCTCAACGATATCGCCGGCTTCTATGGTAATAATTCGATCACAATCGCGCACTGTCGACAGGCGGTGCGCAATAATAAACACCGTCCGCCCTTTGCAAATATGGCGCATGTTTCTCTGGATGATTTCTTCAGATTCATAGTCAAGGGCCGACGTTGCTTCATCGAGTATGAGAATGCGCGGATTGGTTACCAAAGCCCGGGCAATCGCAATGCGCTGGCGTTGCCCTCCTGATAATGTACCTCCACGTTCACCAATCAACGTGTCGTAGCCTTCGGGTAATTCCAGAATAAAATCATGGGCGCCCGCTTGTTGCGCCGCCTCGATCACCCGTTCCATGCTCATTGCCGGATCGGCGATGGCAATATTATCGCGTACAGATCGATTGAACAGATAGTTCTCCTGCAACACGACACCCACCTGGCGACGCAGCCAGGCCGGATCAACAAGTCCCAAATCGGTGCCATCGATCAGCACGCGCCCCTTCTCTGGTAAGTATAGCCGTTGCACCAGCTTGGTCAGCGTTGACTTGCCGGAACCCGACGGCCCAACAATGCCAATGACCTGCCCTGCCGGGACGTCAAGAGAAACACTTTTTAGAATTTCCGGCCCATCTGAACGATAACGGAAGGTAACACCGTCAAAGGAAACATCTCCTCTAATGGGCGGCAACTTGGCACGTCCGGCTTCAGCAGAGCCTTCCGTCTTGGTATTAAGAATATCGCCCAATCGCTCGACGCTCACCCGCATCTGTTGGAAGTCCTGCCACAATTGCGCAAGACGCAGGATCGGTTGGGAAACCCGCCCGGAAAGCATGTTAAATGCGACCAATTGACCAACGGTCAAATCACCGGCAATCACCAGTTTCGCACCAAAAAACAAGGTTGCGGCCATTGTTATTTTTTGGATCGCCTGGACGCCCTGTTGCGCGATATTGGAGAGTTGCGCCGTCTTGAAAGACGCCTGCACATAACCGGCAAGTTGCTCTTCCCAGCGGCGCTGCATCTGCGGCTCGACAGCCGATGATTTTAGTGTCTCAACGCCGGAAACAGCCTCTGTCAAAAAAGCCGTATTGGCGGCACCGCGCTGGAACTTTTCTTCGACACGCGCCCGCAGCGCTGGCGTGATAAATAGCGAAAATCCGACGTAGACCGGGATCGATCCCATCACGATCCACGTCAGTACAGGCGCAAAAATGAACATGATCCAGAAGAAAACAATGGTGAAGACCAAATCTACCACCAACGTCAAGGCAGAACCCGTCAGGAAGTTGCGGATGTTTTCAAGTTCGCGCACCCGCGCCACTGTCTCCCCAACCCGGCGAGACCCGAAATAAGAAATCGGCAATTTAAGCAAATGGCGAAATAACTTGGTCCCAAGCTCAACGTCAATTCGGTTGGTTGTGTGCGAAAAGATGTAGGTCCGAAGCCCGCCCAGAATAACTTCAAATGCGGAGACAACAACCAGCGCAAAGATCAACACATCAAGGCTGGACAACCCGCGGCTGACCAGAACTTTATCGATGATCACCATAAAAAACAGCGGCGATACAGTCGCGAAAATCTGAATGAAAAAACTGCCAACGATCACATCGCGAAACAAATGGCGGTATTTAATAATCGCCGGGATAAACCACGAAATATCAAATTTTCGGGCGTCACCTGATAGCATCTCGCGTGTTGTCATTAATAGAAGACTACCATCCCACTCGGCTTCAAGCTGCTCTTTCGGAATGGTTTGTGGCCGCCCAGCCTGTGGGCATTGAATCAAGACCTTGCCGTTTGCCTTGTCGGCCTTCGCCAGAATAAAATAGGTCCCGTCGTGGCGCTTGGCGATGGCAGGGAGCGGCACTTTATCGAGGCGATCCCAGCTGCTTTCAATAATCCGGGCTTTAAACTCAAGCTCTTTGGCGACCCGAAGCAAATCCGTATCGGTGAACAATTCACCCGGCTTACCGAGCTTGTGGCGCGTTTGATCTGCATCCACCGGCATTTCAAGGAACTGCGCGAGCATAATGAAACAAACAAGGCCTGTATCAATAATCGCCGGGGCGTCTGTTTCAGCAACGCCTGCCGCTTGTGCCGCCGCTCTTACAGCCGTGCCCGTTGGCGCTTCCTGGGCCTTGGTGTCCGGTTGCGGCGTTTCGGGATCACTCATCACCTATACCAGCCAACCCAAGCGTTACAGTCGTATGCATCATTTTATATTCCCCTGCGAACGGCCTCATCGTCCGCTTTCAGACAGTGAACGTAGCAAACAATCAGGACTAATCAAAGGATAGGGTGTGTGTAACCTGTGCCTAATCGAGAAGCCACTGCAAACGGCCCTGAGCGATCAAAGATGAGGGGCTATTTCGAACAAAACGAAGTTGCTGGTGTTCACTAACTGTTGGGTCGCCCTATCGGATTAAAAAAACACTCCATCACCTCTTACCCCACCACAGCCTGATACGCAGAACGAAACCGAATGCGGCATTCGGCCAGGTCCATGTTGCGTTTGTAGACCGTGGGTGGGCCGTCCATGACACGGAGATGCAGGAACCGGGGGCCGGGAGCTTGTTTTAGGAAATCAGCAGCCCCCTTAAAATCGGCTTCGGTTTCGACCCGGAGCGTCGAGGAAAACCCGGCCCCTTCAGCCATTAGTTTTAAATCGGTTTTGTTGGACGTATGGCCGGTTTGGCCGCCGGTTTCCCCGTGGCAGCCATTATCAACACAGACGATTGTCAGATTTTCCGGGCCAATCGTCGCCACAGTCGCAAGTGAACCAACGTTCATCAGAAGCTCTCCATCACCCGTCACTACCGCGACGTTGTGATCTGGCGCTGACATGGCAACACCAAGGCCCATGGACGCAGCAGCGCCCATGGCACCGGCCATGGTAAAGACGTTATCGCCATCTTCGGTCAGGCCCGCAACGTCGCGGGCCGATCCGGCAAGGCCGGTGATGAACAAATAATCCTTGGGGTTCGGAAAAATTTTGGACAGAACTTCGCGTCTGTCGAGAGTAGCAGGGGTCATAAGATGTGCCTCCTGATTAAAAGGGTTTTGCGCCTAAAAAGCGCTGGGATAAAATGAGGGCGGCGGATTTACCGCTTTTAAACGTCGCCGACAGGGCCGCATTTGTCGCAGGCCCCAGATCATCAATGTGATCCACGTGGAAGAGCAGCATGCCCATGGCCGTCAAAATTGTTTCTACCGCTTGGCCCATGGGATATTGCCACGGGTTTTGTTCGCCATAATCACCGCGCATGGAAACCATAAGCAAGATCGGAAACCGCCCGCCGTTCACAAAAGACAAGAAATTTGGGATATTGCCCACACCTGATGATTGCATACAGACAACGGCTTTTTCACCAACCAAGTCAGCCCCGGCACAAACCGCGACACCTTCTTCTTCGGTTGTCAGCAGGATCGGGCGAACGCCATTGTGCTGCTCCGCATATTCAATCAGACGCTTGTTCCCGGCATCGGGCACATAAGGGAATAGCGTCACACCCGCGTTGACGAAATCATCAAACAGCTGCTTCGACCAATCGGTTTGTTCAGGTACATTCATTCGCACTTTACCTTTCGTATTTTACTAACGGACGCTTCATCCCGGTTCAGGAAAGCGTTTTGACCAAGCGGCGCAAACCTTCTTCTATGGTGACTTCCGGCTTCCATCCAAGCACAGCCTCCGCCTTCGCGTTCAGATAATGCAGGCCCGCACCGGTTTTCAGACGCACCCGGCCATCTTCTTCGATATATTCCGGTTCCAGATCAGAACCGACAATATTGGTAATCATCTGCACCAATTCTTTTGTCATGATACTGCGCCCACCGGAAATATTCATGGCCTCATCCGTTGCATCGCTTTCCAGCGCCATCAAAATGGCGCGCGCCACATCGCCCACATAAGTGAAATCTTTGCTTTCTGTGCCATCGCCAAACAATTGAGGCCGTTCGCCCCGCATCAAACGCTCATAGGTCTCGATGATATAAAGCGCGTTGGCGGCGCGGTGATGCTGACCTTCGCCGTAGACAGTAGAAAAACGAAGGGCCAGATAATCCAGATCGTATTTTTGTTTATACATCCGACATAATTGTTCGCCAATGATCTTGCTGCTGCCATAGGCTGCTGCCCCAGCGGGCACGCCTTCCGTAGAATGCGGCATGGCCTCATCAATCCCACCACCAATGCCAAAACCATAAACCGCACTGGAAGACGCAAAGACAACTTTCCCAACGTTATTCAGGCGCGCACTTTCCAAAAAGTTCAAATGCCCTTTGATGTTTACGTCAATGGCATCCCAGGGGTTTTGCGAAAATCCGAGCGACATATAGGCGGCTAAATTGACGGCTCCATCGACACCTTCCATATGATCGATAAATTGATGCAGCTTCATGACGTCGCCGGGCACGAGACTTACACGCGGGTCGTCTTTCAATGCCCCCAAAGAATCTGTTGCATCAAACAAAACCGGATCATAAACAATGACTTCCGCAGCATTGACCGCCAGCAACCCTTTTACCAGGTGCGAGCCTACCAGAGAGGCGCCGCCCGCAATAAGAAATTTCCCACCGTCAATTTTGATTGCCATTTAATTCCTCCCAGAACTTCAAGACTATGCTTTACAACACAAACAGCTATTGCCCATAGCGCGCCGCAGTCAAACCATCCATACTAATTTCCGGATCATTCCCCATAACCAAATCGGCGACGGCCCGTGCCGAACCGCACGACATCGTCCAGCCCAATGTACCGTGGCCGGTATTTAAAAACAGATTGTCGTAGTGCGTAGGGCCCATTACCGGGGTTCCATCCGGTGTCATGGGTCGCAGACCCGTCCAACCTTCCGCCTTTGAAACATCTCCGCCCTTTGGAAACAGATCCGTAACGACGTGCCGGACAGCATCCGTCGCATGAGAGCCGAGCTGTTTGTTGTAGCCGATTATTTCCGCTTGCCCGGCGACTCGAATGCGGTCTCCCAGCCGCGTTACCGCGACCTTGAACGTCTCATCCATAATTGTTGAGCGCGGTGCGGCTTCCGGGTCCGTGATCGGAAGTGTAATCGAGTATCCCTTGATCGGGTATATGGGCAAACGGATACCAATGGTCTTGAGCAAAACCGGCGCATAGGGTCCCATCGCGCAAACATAACGATCACCTGTGACACGTCCCTCTGATGTATCAACGCCGACAATCTTTCCCTGCTCCATTGCGAAGCCGTCAATGTTTACATTGTAATGAAACTTAACACCAAGCTCCGCCGCTTTTTTCGCCAACGCTTGCGTAAACATCCGGCAATCACCGGTCCGGTCCGACGTCAGGCGCAACCCACCCACGAACTTGTCGGCGACATGGGCCAATCCGGGCTCAGCGGCGACGCAGCCATCGCGATCCAAGACTTCAAACGGGGAATCATAGGCTGCCAACACATCCTGGTCCGCTTGCGACCCATCAAGTTGTTTTTGTTTGCGAAAAAGCTGAAGGGTTCCGAGTTCCCGCATATCAAAATCAATAGACACCTCGCTCATAAGCTCGGTTAACGTATCGCGGCTGTAGTTAGAGACACGGACCATGCGGCCTTTGTTGAGCGCATATGATTTCGCATTACAATTGCCGACCATTTTTGCACACCATGACCACATGGCGGGACTGAGCAACGGCCAGATCATCAATGGACGATAGCGCATAAACAGCCATTTAACAGCTTTCAGAGGAACACCAGGAGCGGCCCATGGCGATGTCATTCCGTACGAAAGTTCGCCCGCATTAGCGAAACTCGTCTCCATACCAGCATCGCGCTGACGGTCCAGAACTTCCACTTCGACACCGTGGCGGGCAAGATAATACGCTGTCGTGACACCAATTATCCCCGCACCAAGCACGACGACGCGCATAACATTGCCCCCTATATTAATAAATGGCGAAAATTCACCGCATCAGTCTGCATGAAAGCGGTGATCCTGCAAGTCCATTGTCGTCATAACCCCTATGCATCGAAGATCGCTTTAAAGACCTTTCTTCTTAATGTATAATCTGGAGTTGGTGCTGGATCAGAAACCTTATTTTAGGAGGTCCAGATGACGCTTGTGGAATGGTCAGACGAATTTAAAATCGGCGAACGCGAAGTTGACAAAGAACATTGGGGGCTTTTCGCTCTCGTAAATGATTTGAGCGATAAACGCGCCTCTGGCGTTTCGCCGGCTTCGGTGACCGCAACTCTTGATGCGCTGATTGATTATGTCAAAGTCCATTTTGATCACGAAGAAACACTGATGGCCGATATTGGCTACCCAGACCTTGCGGCACATAAGAAGGCTCATCAGGGTCTCGAACAGCGGGTTAAAGAATTCCAAAGCGCCTTTGCAGACAATCCTGAAACATTTGATTATGACGCTTTTTTTGACTTTCTAACGAATTGGCTAAAGCACCATATTCTGAAAGTTGATATGGAATTTTCAGATTTCCACAGAAATCAACTACGCCAATAAGAGCTATAAAGAACTGGTTTGGTAAAGGGTGCAGGGTCATTTAAACCGCACAAGGCTATGGCGCGGCCGTCATCTGAAATCATGATCGCGGATGACGGGTTGGCCAGGCAAAAGCTGTTATTCGACAATGACGTACCCAAGTTCGATTGCACGCTGCAACGCAATGAACGCATCGCGGGCTTCTTCGAATTGCACCCGGCACTTGCGCAACTCTTCGATCTGGTCCGAACTTGCAACAGTGCTACCCGTTTCACCACCCGTGCACTTGAACGCAGCATCAATATACTGTGCCCTTAGTTTGGCAATGACAGTTGCGAACGAAATCATGCGCTCCGTGTTGATGGGTGGTATTTCTTCGTGGATAATTTGATTGTTGGTCGTGCGGATAATTTGCTCGGCCTCTTGTAAAAAACGCCGATTTTTGGCGAGATCATCCTCCATTACCTTCTCCTTCTCTAATTGGATTCGAAATTATAAGAACAATAAGACTTTCAATCGGTTAACTAAAAGGTCTTTTTCCGCGGGTCGAACTCGAGCGCTCCCGGCATGGTCCTTAAGGACAGACATAGGGCCAGATGCGATTGGTGTGAGGTGGAACAAACGCGCCGTTCGCCTGCATATAAGGGACCGCAGTCGCCTTTCTTTCATCAGGTAACTTTCGAAGCGACTGTGAGTCATACGGTCCTTGAAGTCGATAAAAGGCAACCGGATCCATGAAGTAACTTTTCTTTGGAATTACAACGCCACCATCATTTGACCACTGCGGCAGCTCACTATACATAACAGCAAAATGCAGGGCATCTCGACGAATTCTTCGCCCCATTTTCCCAGTGTTGCTGGTTTTGCCGATCTCCTCCCCTTTGCGCACCGCGTGACCGATGGGCAAGGGCGACATCGCGGCCAGGTGGGTATATTGAGAATACGTCCAAAACGGTAAACCGGTTTGTGCCGGTGTATGACGCAGCATCACTTCTATTCCTTTCCGGTTCCCGCTATTGCGGAACCGCCCAATAACCACCCCATCGGCAACAGCGCGGACGGGGGTACCGCGGGGCTGAGGAATATCAATTCCCTTGTGCAACGCGGCTTTTCCCCTTTTATGAGAATAATCGATTGCCCATTGTTCACTGTCAATTTCAGGACATCTCGCTTGGCCCGCGAACAGAGGATACAGGCCGGTTTCAATAACGCCTCTCTGGCGTTGAATTTTGACATTTTCCATGCCGCCGCCACCGCGGTATTTTCCGACCATTCTCCGCACATCATCGCTAATCTCAGCGGGTGGCACGAACCCATCTAGGCCCTGGCAGGCAATACATGGGCCTTCTCCTGAAAGCGTATGCCCTTCTTCCCTGGTTTTTCTTTCCTTTTTCTTATTGCCTGATCTCTTTCGATCCTCTTTCTTCGCCAAAGACATCAGTGGCGAAGATTGTCTCGGGGAAGAAACGTGTTCGGCAACAGCGTTCGTTTCAAACGACAGGGTCTTTTTTGCGGCCAAGGCGTGTTTGGGAGCACCGAGACATAATGTCAGCATTCCAAGCCACCCGAGACATATGAATACACGCGCCTTAACTGCCATTTTCATGTGGTCGCGCTCCCGAATAAAAAACCCGCCTGTGTGCACCTGAGAGGGGATTTTATCAATTTTCGACACGTGAAGCAAAAAAGGCAATAAGAGGTTGCCTCGACACGTTACTCAAGCCATCTGTTCGCCAGACACAATGATCGGCTTAAACGTAAACCTGAATATGGGGATGGCTCTGACGAAGGCTTGCCAACCGGGTTTTGGTGCCGTCTGAAAATTCATTGCCTTCGATACACATCGTTCGCAAGGAAGGAGCCTGCCGGGCCCATTGCGCGAGGGCTGCACCACTCGCGTCACCAAGCCCGCAGCCGACCAGGCCAAGATCTTTCAAGGAACCCGGGAACGATTGTGCCAGCGCAATGACCCCGGCACTGCTGATATCCCGATTGTAACTCAAACTAAAAGAAGTCAACTCGGGGAGACTGCGATCCGTAATTTGTTGAAAAGCGCCAGCAATAAGCATTGCCGCCTTATCGCCTAAGTTGGCACTCCGCAGATGGAGATCAAACGTCGAGCGATCGCCCAAGTCGTGCTCAAGGCGGTTCGCCAACGCGACGCACACCGGACTTCCGATCGTCCGTAAAGCCTGTGCCAGAACGATGTTGGATGACGGGTGTTCGGATATCGAACCCTCTGACGCCTTCGCCAACTGTGCACTCCCCATATGACCAATAGACACCGCCGCCATGATAACAGGGATCTGCCGCAAGGCGGCTCTGCGAGATACCATTTTAGCGGTTCGTTCCTGTTGCAGTATCATCCTGGTTTGCACAACATTGGTCCTTTAAGCGTCTTGCCTGTAACCTATACGAAACCCTATCGCCCGCGGATCACAAACCCACAGAAAGGAAAACCCGATACAATACATATCGGGTTTCGCCTTGTCTATGAGCCGTCATATGCAGGCCCTTTATCTATAGCTTCATTATTGCAGCCGCTCTTTAACATCAGCCGCAAAATCTTCATAACGACGAATTGCCGTTACCTTAATGTCTACGTGCTGCCCCATCTGTTTCATGATTGGCAGATCAAAGCTGATTTGATCGAGCATGTCTGCGCTTTCAACATCAACGACCGCAAAAACTTTGCGCACACCAACCGCCTTCCAAAGATCGACCACAACGCCAGCGTCTTTCGCACCAAGCGCCGCACCCGCCTCTTCAGCCCAGATTCTAAATAAATCCTGCTGGCTCATTTCCGCACTATATTCAACCGTAAATTCCAAGTGAAATAACATCGTATCCTCCCGATTTGTGATGTGAATTATTGATAGCGACCATGCTTTTGCAGAATCTCAATTTGATAACCATCCGGGTCGGCGACGAAAAAAAACTTCGCCATAAGCATCCCTTCCCGTTCGAATTCAACAATTTTACGAGGACTTAGCCCCTCCGTCTCAAAGCGTTGATGTTCCGCTTCCAGATCATCAACGACAAAGGCAATATGTCCGTAACCTGAGCCATGGCCATAGGGTTCGCTTTGATCTTTGTTGATGGTCAGTTCAATTTCGAAATCTGCTTCCGCATTTCGCAGATACACGAGCGTAAAGGTTTCAAAGTCGTATCGGTCCGCAACCGACAAACCAAAAGCTGTTTGGTAAAAGGCCACTGAACGTTCTTCATCAAGAACCCGGACCATGGCATGAATGGCTTTGGCCAATAGACATCTCCCCTTCGATCAACTCTGTCGCCCAGTATAGGCGATACGATCCAAGGGAGGTGTTACTCCTGTGCTACTCGGCGGCGACAGAAACCCCGTCAAGAAGCCCGGCTTCACGCCTTAAATAAGCAAGACAGGCGCAACGAAGAAGTGACGTGAAGTTTCGCGCCTCACCATGAAGCAGCAGAACTTCCGAATGGAGGCGAGAAATAAAACCGGATGTTGTCATTCCTTCAGAAGCAGCGATGGTATCCAGCAACTCCCAAAATGCCGCTTCAAGTCGTATAGATGTGCTTTGACCATTAAGACGCAAAGATCGATGCACTGTTGCATAACTGTCCGGGTCCTGACCTGCAAAAATCTGACACATAAAAAAGCCCTCCCTAAGACCGGGCTCTCAAGCAGATCACTAACTGAGTGCTTGCGAACACCTTAAATGGATGCATTTTGGTTTCAAACAATCCCAGCACGCATCAGGCTGAAGACAGTACATGTATGACCCGATCCGCCAATAGGTCTTTGACCTTGGCACCATAGGTTGCCATATGGGGCGCTGCGGCATGAGCCATTAAATGCTCAAGACTTTCCCATTTTTCGATCACAATAAAGGTATCCGGGCCGCAGGGTGTTTGAAAGGGGCCAACGTTTTCAGCATCAATCGTCGGGCCATACTCGATGCAGCCATCTTCCGCATGTACGTTGGGTACATTTTCGTTAAAAGCCGTCAGAACTTCTTCGCGTTTTCCCGGCTTGGTAGTGATGATCGCAACGACGTGAACCATGGACATGGCTTTTCCTCCACTGAATAAAATAACAAGAACAGGTTTCGCAGCTTATGGAATTTTCGGCGTCTGGCAACCCATCAATGGAGGCAATCTTGCGAAACGCGATATTGGTTCGTTTTATCATCAAGCAATGCTATATCGTAAAAATCAGAGCCTACCGAAGTTGAGAGCATCGTCACATGGAAAGACCTGACTTTAACCAGTATGACGTCATCCTGATCGGGGGCGCCATGTATGGCTCTTCCGTGGCTTGGTTTCTTGCAGACCATGATGACTTTGACGGTTCTATACTGGTTGTCGAAAAAGACCCAACCTATGAATTCTGTTCTACGGCACATACAAACAGCTGCATGCGCCAGCAGTTTTCCAACGAAATAAATATTAAAATCTCTCAATTTGCTGCGGACTATGTCAAAAATTTTCGCACCTATATGCATGGTGATACGCGTGTCCCCGACCTCTCGATCCAGAACTTTGGCTATCTGTATCTGGGAAACTCTGAGGCAACAGCAAACAGGCTAAAAGACATGCAGGCTTTACAGGCAGGTTGTGGCGCGGGCACACGCCATATGACAGCCGATCAGATAAAGCGCGCTTATCCCTTCTACAATGTCGATGATATTATAGCGGGCAATCTCAACCGCATCGACGAAGGTTATTTTGACGGCAATACATTATTCGACTGGTGGAAACGAAGTGCCCGCGAAAAAGGCGTCACATATATATCCAATGAAGTCGTTGCGATGTCCAATAACTCCAAAAACACACGTGTTGAAAGTATCACACTCAAATCGGGTGAGGTGATTTCATGTGGCGAGGTCATAAATACATCTGGTCCACGCGCCGCCCGCACAGCGCAAATGGCTGGTATTGCGTTACCAGTCGAACCCAGAAAACGCTATACCTTTGTTTTTGATGCGCAGAATCCTCTCGATCAGGACCTCCCTCTCACTATTGACCCCAGCGGCGTCCACGTGCGAACAGATGGCTCATATTATATGGCGGGCTGCGCACCAGATATCGATGTTGCAGTCGACTATGATGACTTTGAACAGGACCACAGCATTTGGGAAGAAAAAGTCTGGCCGGCTATTGCCCACCGCATCCCCCAGTTTGAGGCCATCAAGCTCGTCACTTCCTGGGCCGGACACTACGCATATAATACCTTTGATCAAAATGCTGTTTTGGGACCGCACCCGCGTCTGGAAAATTACATTTTCGTCAATGGGTTTTCCGGCCACGGATTTCAGCAGGCTCCTGCCATTGGCCGGGGTATCGCGGAATGGATTACGTCCGGTACGTACCAAACTCTGGATTTAACGCCGTTTCACTTCAATCGGATTGAGAATCTAGAGCCGTTTATCGAAATAGCGGTCATATAATAACTGCCCGAAACTAATCCATTTACGGCTTATCTGGTCGGCCGGCATGTACGCCGAACCCTTTGGCTTCCGCAGCCCTTTGCATTTTTCGGTATCTGTCCGCCGTCCGCCCAGTCGCCACCGCCCATCCTGCGCTGACAACGGCACCGTTCAGATTTAATGCCCCCAAATAACAAATTGCGCGCAACATGCCATCACGAAATATTTTATGACCAAGGCACTTGATACGATTGGCGCCAATCGTTTCGGCCAGCCATGTTCTGGCCTGATTACCGCAAGAAAAAGTCCTATTTTCAACCGTTACGCATTGTTGGCCCGGGACAGGCGCTTCAACCCCTTCCAGCTTAACGGTTTGATCATCTATCTGAAGCGTGTCTCCACTCAGCACCCGCGGCACGCCCGTCACATCGGCGGAAGCCGCAAAAGGAATGCATAGAAAAACAAGAAAGACGATCACACGCATTTGCATTTTTGCCAGATATCTGATCAAACCTAAATAAGCTTAACGGCCTCATACACGAAACCCAATCAAAAGAGAGATTTATGACTGATAAAATTTACAGGGGCATTTGGCCCGTCGTTCCGACCCCTTTCAACGAAGATGGCACTGTTGATTATGACGGCCAAAAGCGTGTCCTGGATTGTATGATTGATCAAGGCTCCGACGGTTTGTGTATCCTCGCGAACTACTCAGAGCAATTTGTGTTATCCGATGAAGAGCGCAAAAAACTAACAGAACTTTGCTTTGAACATGTGGCTGGGCGTGTGCCGGTTATGGTCACTTGCTCACATTTTTCGACAGTAATTGTAGAGGACCGATGTCGACATGCGGCTAATCTGGGGGCAGCTATCATTATGCTGATGCCGCCTTACCATGGGGCCAGTCTACATGCCAGCGAACAAGGATTGGTTGAGCATTACCAGCGCGCTGCCGATGCAGCCGGCATCCCGATTATGGTCCAGGATGCTCCCCTGGCGGGCGTGCAAATGTCGGTGCCTTTGTTGGCCCGGATGGCTAAAGAAATCCCCCTATTGCAGTATTTCAAAATTGAGATGCCCCAGACCGCAGCCAAATTGAAAGCTCTTATCGCCGCTGGAGGCGATGACATCATTGGTCCTTGGGACGGGGAAGAAGCCATTACTTTGATGGCCGACCTGCAAGCTGGCGCAACTGGTAGCATGAGTTCCGGCTTGTTGACAGATCTGATCAAGCCGGTTCTTCTGAGTTTTGCTGCTGGCGATGAAGAAGCTGCGGACGCGCAGTACAATAAAATCTTGCCCCTCATCAATTATGAAAACCGACAATGCGGATTTCGTGCCTGTAAAACGGCCATGAAATATGGCGGTGTCATCAAGTCGGATTTTGTGCGTCATCCAACGGCCCCCCTTGCACCATCAACGGCTGATGAGTTGATTCGCATCGCTAAAACATTGAATCCACTGACGTTAAGCTGGGGTAAATAGGCTTTAAGGAAGAAGGGCCGGAGTCCCCTAATAAAACTCCGGCCCTTTATTCAGCTGGGCGGCAAAGGTTGGATCCACGAGGTGAGGCAGTGCCAACCAGCTGTTTTTTATTTCCTAAAAAGAGACCCTGGCACGACGCGCAACAACCGGGACTCTAAACCTGGTAATTGCTTCACAGAAGCTGCGGTTTTGAGTGTTAATTTTGTATTCAAGCCGCTTCTCCGTTCGTTCAAAGGTCAAATTATTGTTGATAATGATTATTAATTGCATGTATAGCGCCTTTTTAACTGACCGTGCAACACCAAATTAAATTTTAATCGAATTTTATGATAACGTTTGGCTGCACGCAGAAAATCCATCAACATTCCCCCAAAGGAATCACAGGAAAATCATATCTACTAAAAAATTAGTTGACAAAACTCTACATCTACTAAAACTTTAGAAGACCGATTTATTCGGTGTATTGAAACCAAGGGAGGAAGACCGATGCGTAAATATCTTTTCTCTGCCGTGGCAGCTTGCGCTCTTATGGCGGGAACAACAGGGGCGCATGCAGATGCTGTGGCCGCGAAGAAATGGATTGATACTGAGTTTCAACCGTCCACACTCAGCAAACAACAACAAATGTCTGAGATGCAATGGTTTATAGATGCTGCAAAACCTTACAGCGGCATGGAAATCAATGTTTTATCTGAAGGTATCCCGACACATGGGTATGAATCAGAAGTTCTAACAAAAGCATTTGAAGAAATTACCGGCATCAAAGTAAACCACCAGATTTTGGGTGAAGGCGAAGTCGTGCAGGCTGTGCAAACACAAATGCAGACAAAACGGAATCTCTATGATGCCTATGTGAATGATTCCGACTTGATCGGTACACATTCACGCCTGCAGCTAGCTTATAATCTAACAGATTTTATGGCGGGTGAAGGCAAAGATGTTACCAATCCGATGCTCGATCTCGCTGATTTCATGGGCACTCAGTTTACCACGGGCCCAGACGGAGATTTATATCAGCTTCCGGATCAGCAATTTGCCAACCTCTATTGGTTCCGCAAAGATTGGTTTGATCGTGCCGATTTGAAAAAAGCGTTTAAAGCCAAATACGGATACGAGCTTGGTGTGCCGGTAAACTGGTCCGCTTATGAAGACATCGCTGAGTTTTTCTCCAAAGACGTCAAAGAAATTGATGGAACAACCATCTACGGTCACATGGACTATGGCAAACGCGCTCCCGATCTTGGTTGGCGGATGACCGACGCGTGGCTTTCTATGGCTGGCGCAGGTTCAAAAGGCGAGCCAAATGGTGTTCCCATCGATGAGTGGGGCATTCGTATGGAAGCTGGAACCTGTAATCCAACGGGCGCTTCTGTATCACGTGGTGGTGCTGCAAACGGACCGGCTGCGGTTTATGCAATCCGCAAATGGGATGAATGGCTACGTGCTTATGCACCTCCAGGTGCCGCGTCATACGATTTCTACCAATCTTTGCCAGCTTTGGCGCAAGGAAATGTTGCTCAGCAGATTTTCTGGTACACTGCGTTTACAGCCGACATGGTTAAGCCAAAGTCTGAAGGCAACAACACTGTTGACGACAATGGCAAGCCTCTTTGGCGGATGGCGCCATCTCCACACGGTCCTTATTGGGAAAAGGGTCAAAAAGTCGGCTATCAGGACGTAGGATCCTGGACCATCTTGAAATCAACACCAATTGATCGTGCAAAAGCGGCTTGGTTATATTCGCAGTTTGTTGTGTCTAAAACGGTTGACGTTAAGAAGTCTCACGTTGGTCTGACCTTTATTCGTGACAGCACCATTAACCATGCATCCTTTTCAGAGCGCGCAGAAAAACTTGGTGGGTTGGTTGAATTTTACCGTTCCCCAGATCGTGTTGCATGGTCACCTACCGGCATTAACGTTCCTGATTATCCAAAGTTGGCGCAAATCTGGTGGCAACAAATTGGTGACGTGAACTCCGGTGCCTTCACACCTCAACAAGCTATGGACCGTCTTGCAGAAGAGATGGATATCACCATGGCCCGCATGCAACGTGCTGACGAAGGTGCGAAAGTATACGGTGGCTGTGGCCCGCGTTTGAATGAGCCAAAAGACCCATCTGAATGGCTCGGAAAGGGTGGCGCAAAAGCGAAACTGGCGAATGAAAAACCAGCCGGTGAAACAATCAATTACGAAGCTCTTGTCGCTCGCTGGCAAAAATAGAGTCTCCCAAAGCGTAGGCCCTTTCGATAAAAGGGCCTACTTTACGCTGAGGCCCTTCGGGGTCTCAGCATTCTTTACCCAAGTCATTTATTAGATTTAACTCAAAATTTTTATTGTAGGCTATTGGTGTCATGACACTCGAGTTAAGAGAAATAACCAAAAAAGTTGGTGTTCATACCCACATCAAACCAACCAGCCTAATCCTCGAGCCCGGTTATTTTAACGTTCTACTTGGTAAAACCGGTTCTGGAAAAACATCTCTGATTAAGTTGATGGCCGGTCTCGACCCGCTGGCATCTGGTCAAATTATTATGAACGGAAAAGATATTTCCTCGGTCAATACCCAGAAAAGAAATATCAGCCTGGTTCACCAATTTTTTATCAATTACCCCCATATGACGGTTTTTGACAATATCGCGTCTCCGCTCCGCGTCGCCGGCATGGCGAAATCTGAAATACAGGGCCGCGTTGAAGAAGCCGCAGATATTCTCCAGCTTCGCCCCTTGCTCAAACGGCGCCCCCATCAGCTTTCTGGCGGGCAACAGCAACGATGCGCCCTTGCCCGAGCGATTGCCAAAGAAAGCGATGCCGTCTTTCTGGATGAGCCATTGGCTAACCTCGACTACAAATTACGCGAAGAACTGCGCGAACAACTCCCCGAACTATTCGCCGGTCGCGGTGCTATCGTTGTTTATGCAACATCTGAGCCCGAAGAAGCGCTTTTGCTTGGTGGCAAAACCGGGCTTATGGATGATGGCCATGTGACGCAATTCGGCCCAACCGCAGAGATTTATAGAACCCCGCTCAACCTCACATCCGCCCGTGTCTTTTCTGACCCGCCCATAAACTGCGCCAGGGTCGAAAAGAATAACGGGATGATGACCATGGGGGATATCGCCCGCTGGGATGTCGACGCACAGACGGAAAAGCTTGCAGATGGCCATTACACGTTAGCGATTAGACCAAACCATGTATTGCCTGATAAACGCAATCAAGCCGACGTTGGCTTGAACGGCTTGATAAAGGTTACGGAATTAAGCGGATCAGAAAGCAGCGCGCATTTTGAAATTGGCGAAGACACATGGGTATCACTTGCCCATGGCGTGCATGATTTTAAGATTGGCACAGCCTACCAGTTTTATATGGATACTTCGAAGTGCTTTTATTTTGATATGAATGACCAGGTCGTAGGCGGCAATAATGGCTAAAATTTCTCTGTCGCATCTCAAACATAGTTACGAGCCCGAACCAAAAAATCCCGATGATTACGCATTAAAAGAAATTCATCTCGATTGGGAAGATGGCGGTGCATACGCCTTGCTGGGCCCATCAGGCTGCGGAAAGTCGACACTTCTCAATATTATTTCAGGCCTCCTCGTCCCATCGGAAGGAAAGATTTTATTTGATGATGTTGATGTGACGATGCGCTCACCAGATCAGCGAAATATTGCGCAGGTCTTCCAGTTCCCGGTTATTTACGACACGATGACAGTCTATGACAATCTGGCATTCCCGCTCAGAAATCGCGGCGTCGATGAGGAGACAGTTGATCGGCGCGTCCTGGAAATCGCCACGATGTTGGAAGTGGAAGATATTTTGAAACGTCGGGCATCAGGCCTATCGCCCGACAACAAACAGAAAATTTCAATGGGCCGTGGACTGGTTCGAGACGATGTCAATGTCGTGATGTTTGATGAACCCCTTACCGTCATTGATCCGCACCTCAAGTGGAAATTGCGCTCCAAGTTGAAAGAGTTACACCAGCGGGTCAAGGCGACCATGATCTATGTAACCCACGACCAAACGGAAGCCCTCACCTTTGCCGACCGGGTCGTTGTCATGGACGAAGGCCAGATTGTCCAAATCGGCACACCCGTAGAATTATTTGAACGCCCCGAACATACATTTGTCGGTCATTTCATTGGCTCTCCAGGAATGAACATTTTCCCCTGCACTTTAAACGATGGCATCGCAAAATATATGGACCTTCCTATTGAGTTGGAAGGTCCCATCAAACCGGGCACTTCAGATAACCATGAAATTGGGATCAGACCCGAGTTTGTCTCTTTCGGAGAATCTGAGTTACGCGGTACGGTTAAGAAAGTCTCTGACATTGGTCGACATAAGGTCGTCGACGTTATTCTAGGTGATCACAAAATTGCTGGTATCGTTGAAGGAACGCCCCCTGAAAAAGGCGAAACCGTTGGCGTCATTCTCCAGACCAACCAGACACGGGTTTATCGTGACGGATGGTTAGTTACTGAAGAGGCAGGCTAAATTCATGAAAACATATAATCAAAAAGCGTGGTTCTTTGTCTTACCGGTTCTCGTGTTGGTCGCCTTCAATGCATTGATCCCTATTATGACCGTTGTTAATTACTCCGTTCAGGAAACTTTTGGTGATAACGTTTTTTTCTGGCAGGGGCTGGATTGGTTTGAACAGTTGTTACGCTCTGACAGATTTCACGCATCGCTGGGTCGACAATTTCTCTTCACAGGGCTTATCTTATTGATTGAGGTCCCCCTAGGAATAGCCGTCGCCCTTTCCATGCCACGTAAGGGCATTTGGGTTCCCGTATGTCTGGTAACGATGGCGCTCCCGATGCTGATCCCCTGGAACGTCGTTGGTGCAATGTGGAATATTTTCACACTGCCGGATATTGGCCTGCTTGGGTATTTCCTCAACCATACGCTGGGCATCGACTACAACATGACACAGGACCCGTTTGCCGCATGGGTCACAATCATCGCAATGGATGTTTGGCATTGGACATCACTGGTGGTGTTGCTGAGTTATGCCGGACTGGTTTCAATTCCCGATGATTATTATCGCGCGGCAAGGATTGATGGCGCATCCAACTTCGCGGTATTCCGGTACATCCAATTGCCAAAGATGAAAACGGTTCTGACGATTGCGATTTTGCTGCGGTTTATGGACAGCTTCAATATCTATACTGAGCCATTCGTTCTGACCGGAGGTGGCCCCGGAAATTCAACCACATTGCTGTCTATCGATTTGGTGAAAATTGCGCTTGGTCAATTTGACCTTGGTCCAGCGGCCGCTATGTCGCTTATCTATTTCGCTATAACCCTATTGGTGAGCTGGGTGTTCTATTCTGTGATGAATAACCAATCAAACGAGGAGGGATAAACGATGCAAAAAAGAAACATAGTTCCTATCCTCTATATCCTTTTCCTTCTGCTGCCGATCTACTGGCTTATAGCGATGAGTTTCAAGACAACCAATGAAATTCTTGCCGGATTTTCGCTATTCCCGCAGACGTGGACCTGGGAAAATTATATAACGATTTTCACCGATCCCACCTGGTACTGGGGTTATATAAACTCGATCATATATGTTTCGATTAATACGGTCATATCCGTATGCGTTGCTTTACCGGCAGCCTACGCATTTTCTCGTTATAAATTTTTGGGAGACAGAACTTTATTCTTCTGGCTGCTTACCAACCGAATGGCGCCCGCCGCAGTATTTGCACTGCCCTTTTTTCAGCTTTATTCGTCAGTCGGTCTGTTCGACACGCATCTTGCCGTCGCATTGGCGCACTGCCTGTTCAACATTCCGCTCGCCGTCTGGATTTTGGAAGGTTTTATGGGCAGCGTCCCCAAAGAACTGGATGAAACAGCCTATGTGGATGGCTATTCCTTCATGCGCTTTTTCACGACAATTTTTATTCCAACAATCAAGGCAGGCGTTGGTGTTGCCGCGTTTTTCTGCTTCATGTTTTCATGGGTGGAACTGTTACTTGCAAAAACACTGACGGCGGTCGCTGCAAAACCAATCGCGGCGACCATGACCAAAACGGCATCCTCGGCTGGCTATGAGTTGGGGCTGCTGGCGGCGGCTGGTACGTTGACAATTATTCCCGGTGCAATCGTCATTTATTTTGTCCGCAATTATATTGCCAAGGGCTTTGCGATGGGGAGAGTTTGATGACAAAGATCATCCTTTGTAAATCCATAAACCTGGAGCAACCGTCATGTTAAGCTGGATGGCTTGGACTTGGCCGACCGCCATACTTTTTATTGCGTTATTTTCGGCAATGGGACTTTTGACTGTGCTGGAAATTCGCTCGCCCGGGCAAAGTGAACGCCGTGGCATATTAGGTCTCAAGACGACCCGAGGGGATCGATTGTTCCTGACGTTGCTGGGGTCCGTTTATATTTTTTTAGCGTGGCTAGGCTTCGTCGGACAGCCCGTTTGGTGGCCGATCGGACTGGCTATTCTTTGGGGCATTATCTGTTTTCGAAAAGTGTAAATCATCGAATCCTATTGCTCTCTAACTAAAATATTAGTAGCATTATTACGAAAAGGTCAGGTTAATAAAAATACGTGAACCGGCTGGAGGGGCGGTTCGAAAATAATAAAACTTAAAATCAATAATATTGGAAAACTTATTTTATGCGCCAAAAGAAAGATAATACCCTCCTCACGGAAGTCGAGTTGGAGTTCATGAAAGCCGTATGGTCTATAGGTAAAGGAACAGTCCGCGACGTAATGAAAAACCTCTCACCACCACGCGAGCTTGCCTACACTTCAGCGTCAACAATTATGCGCATCCTGGAGCAGAAAAATTTTTTGGTAAGTACAAAAACAGAAAAATCGTTTGTGTACGAACCGACGATCGACAAAGCAGACTATCAATCTAAATCCTTGCAGCATTTGTCGGCTAAACTATTTAACAACACGCCGTCTACACTTGTTGCCCGGCTTGTTGATGATGAAAACCTTTCCGACGATGCGTTGCAGGAAATAAGGGATTTACTCGATAAAAGATTGGGCGAGAGATGACACCAGAAGCCGTTCTAAATGTATTCATTGATGCCAATATATTATTATTGGTCGCGTGTTTTGTTTGGACAACGGCTTTAGTATTTGGCCCTCTTATGGGTTTAAGAACGACCTTTAAATGGCAACTTCTTTTGCTAAATGCCAGTATTGGTGCCATCGTAATATGCCCTATTTTTGTATATTTATTCAGCGGCTGGACGGCCGAAAACTCTCTCAACATCTCTGATCTTGTTGTTGCAAATTACCTCAACGGAAATATCCGTATGGATGCAGAGCAACTTCAATCAACGCTCGCATTTCGTGAAGAAATCGTGAGAGAAGTTGTTGGTTTAGATTCAATGGCGGCGCAAATATTTGTCGGCATATTCGTTGCCATTTCAATCGCATTGATGGGTAGGATTGGCTATCAAGGATATCGGTTATGGGCACAGCTCAATGATAGCTATCTGTTAAAGCGCATAGGCAAAGTTCACTTGCTGGTGAGTGATGAGATTTCAGTACCCTATGCAACCCGAGGGTTGACCCGGCGATATATAGTTATCCCTGAGGAAATCCTAACGCGGCAACTCGATTTGAAAATCACCATCGCCCACGAATTGCAGCATTTTCGGCAAAAGGATATTGAGTGGGAGTTTTGCTTAGAGGCATTGAAACCTCTCTTATTCTGGAACCCAGTTTATTACATCTGGTGCGCACAGGTGCGGCAATTGCGTGAATATGCCTGTGATCAGGTTGTGGTCGCTCGCTCACCCTATGGTATTCGTGCCTATTGTGAGTGTTTGCTACGTGCAAGCCGCGCTCAATCAAAGGCAAACCACACCAATTTCAGCGCCTTACCTTCTGTCGCACTTGTCGAAAAAAGAAAGTCTGAAAAATCAAAAAGAAGCATTTTACGCAAACGCATTTTGATGATGACAAACAAACACGGCAATCAAGGCTCCAAGTGGATTTCCCGCTTCGTCGCCCTATCGATTGTTGGTATCGTGTTTTCGACCTCAGTTCTTATTCAAAACCCGAAGGACTGGTCCCATGAAAAGCTAATGCTGTCGACCATCATAAATTTGGAACGCATGAATACAAAAAATAATACTTCTGGATTTGGTGCTCAAGACTCCAATCTTCTCACCCAATAGCATCGCGCCAATCTGACCGCCATTGATCATGTCGTTGGGCAGAGAACTTCGGTCCGCATAGAGCCTATATCCGGAAGAGCCTACTTAGGCGCCACAGCACTTCTTGTACTTTTTACCTGACCCACAGGGGCATGGATCGTTTCGGCCTACTTTTTCGACAATCCGTTGCGGCTCTTTCGGATTCATGACGCAGTCGTCAAAAACCCAGTTTCCATCTTCACGAATGAACGTCGCAAGTTCGTGATGAACAACCTGTTGGCTCTGTTCACGATATTTCGCTACGAATTCGACGGTCCCCGTCTCGTCCTTTTCCGCGCCTTTTGCCGTTTTGCGAATTTCCAACCCAAGCCATTTGGTGTTGCCAACACTGGCGTTAAATTCTTCAACGTCAAAATCTTCTCTTTGGCGCGCCGACAGCGTTTTTGCCAAATAATCGCCATTTCCCAAAACGAACGCCGAATAGCGCGATTTCATCAAACTCAAAGCCGTCGGTGCCGCTGCACCATCAAGGTATCGACCACAGCAGGCTTCAAGTATTTCATTGGATCCGCAAGGGCATTGAGTCATTTTCCGGTCTTTCGTATGGTTGCGCTTCCAGCGGTTTTACAAAATGAGGGAGATAACACAAGCCCCATAAGACCCGTTAACCTCAATCACCCTTATAGAAGTAACGATTAAAGGTTTGATCGGACGTCGCGTGTATCATTTTTCCGACGATAATCATGACGACGACATCGATGGCAACCCGGGCGAACAGCACACCACTTACGTGCCCCCCCAAAATAATCGCGAACAGAGTGTCTTCGATCAAACCGTGACACAGCGACATAAAAACGACAGACAAAAAAATCGTCTTTGGAGCCAGCAAGCCGTTTTTGGCTTCCCGGATGATCAGTCCACCCCCAAACATCATACCCAGAAGAACACCCGTCATGGTCAGCGTCGTCGCTTCTTTCGCAATCCCCATAACCGACAAGAACGGGGCCAAGGCTTTGGTGATCCAGCGTGTTGCACCTGTCACATCGCACAGTCGCATAACGTAAATCAGAAAAAGAATGATCCAGAATATATAGAAGAGTGAGGTTGCAGTATCCTGTGCCCATTGCAGCCACGGCGCGTCAATCTTCGTATCGGGTGCCCAAGCGACGACCAGCGGCTCATTCAAAACATCCAGCGCTTGATAAATCACATGCAAGAGCCATCCCAGAACAATGGCGGTCGCCAACCGGATTAATGTCGCGAGAACAACGCGCACACCGGCACGTGCAACAATTTGCTGTTCCATTGGTATGGCGTGGGCAGCAACCATCATCGATGTCAGAACCGTCGCTTGTGCCACAGTCATATTCAAATCGCCTACCATTGCAACGAACACCGTCGCACCCCCATACATTCCGGCAATCAGAGTCGTCACCATCACCAGTGCTGTTTCGGCGGGCAAACCAAAGACCGACATAAACGGCTCCATAAAATTGGCCAGCCAGATATGTAAATCAAAACCAATGCAGATTCGCACGACGATCATGACCGGCACGACAATTTTCAGCAACGTCCAGTAGATGCTCAGTGACGTCTTAACGCCTTCAACTAAAAATGAGGATATTTTCTTAATCATGACATGCAGGTATCGGATTCAAGCCAACAGTACAAGAGAGAGATGGTCGGAAACGTTATTGACTGTTTGGCGATCCCTAACGAAACTCTCCATTTCCCCAACGACACTCAGGATTGCCAAATGCGTAACGATCCCACCTATACCTACGACTTTAGAAGCGACACCGTAACCCGTCCCGGCACGGGTATGCGCAAAGCCATGATCGATGCGGAGGTCGGTGATGATGTTTATGGGGACGACCCGACAACGAACCGTCTGGAAGCCATGACAGCGGAGCGCTTGGGTAAGGATAAAGCCCTTTTTCTGCCTACCGGAACACAATCCAATCTGGCCGCACTGATGGCACATTGCGGTCGTGGTGATGAATATATCGTCGGTCAGGGGCAACACACTTACCGCTGGGAAGGCGGCGGAGCTGCCGTATTGGGAAGCATCCAGCCGCAGCCTCTCAATAATCAGGAAGATGGCACACTGGCGCTTGAAGATATCGAAGCCGCGATCAAACCTGACGATTCGCACTATGCGATGACCCGGTTACTGGCCCTCGAGAACACCATCGGAGGGCGGGTCCTTCCAATGAGTTACATACAGGACGCGACGGCCCTTGCTCGCAAACACAATCTTGGATGCCATCTTGATGGCGCGCGCGCCTTTAATGCCGCCGTCGCTTTGGGCATCCCGATTGCCGAATTGGTTGCCCCTTTCGACACCGTTTCGATTTGCCTTTCAAAAGGTCTGGGAGCTCCCGTTGGCTCGCTACTGGTTGGAAATGGAGACCTGATAGATCGTGCCCGTCGCATTCGCAAAATGCTCGGCGGAGGCATGCGGCAAGTCGGGATTTTGGCAGCGGCGGGTATTTACGCGCTTGAGCACAACGTCGACCGGCTGGCTGACGACCATGCAAACGCCAAAGACTTGGCACGCCAACTTGCCACCTTACCCGGATTAAAGGTTGTTGAGCCGGATACAAACATTGTCTTTGTCACAACGGATGCATCCGTTTCAGACGGCCTTGCAGACCATTTGGAAGCGAGCAGCATCGGTGTCAACGCGACCTATTCTAGCCAACGTTGGGTCACTCATATGGACGTTGACGGTGGGTCTATTAATGGCGCAATGGCAGAACTAAAGCGTCATTGGCAATAAATCGCCGGTATTTGCGCACCGAACAAACGGCGCAGAACTATTCAGCCGCCACAACAGCGGGTTTCTCCCGTATCGGCAGATGGATAAGGGTCGCAAACAGGCTAAGACCAACCGCAAACCACCAGACAAAGTCGTAGCTGCCTGATGCATCATAAAACCAACCGCCCAGCCAAGCCCCGAGAAAGCTGCCAACCTGATGAGAAAAGAAGACGAGACCCGCCAAGGTACTGAGGTAGGTCAACCCTTGCGTCTGCGCCACCAGCCCGGTTGTTAGTGGCACCGTCGACAACCAAAGCAACCCCATGGCGGCCGCGAAAACATAAACGCTATATTCGGATAGAGGAGCCAGAATAAACGCTGCGATGACAATCGCACGTAACAAATAGATACCGCTCAACGAATACTTCTTGGAAGCATGCTGGCCCAACCAACCCGACCCGAACGAACCCGCTATATTAAACAGCCCAATAAGTGCCAATGCCCAAGCGCCAACACCCAATCCAACCCCCATATCTTTGATATAGGAAGGCAAATGCGTCTGAATAAACGCAACGTGAAAACCACAAACAAAAAAGCCAAAGAATAAGCACAAATAACTGCGGTCCCTGAAGGCATTTTTAACCGCATACCCAAATTCCGAAAACCCGTCCCCGTCAGCCGTCGGCTTGGAGACCCTGGCAATAAAAATCAGTGTCGGGAGGATCGCCAAATAACTGGCACTAATCACCAGAATGGCATTTCGCCAATCAAACGTATCGATTAAATAGACACTGATTGGCGCCCCTGCAAACATACCTGTCGACGCTGCCGCTGTCCCCAACCCCATAATAAAACTGCGTCGCTCCGCAGGCACGACCTTGCCAAGAGCAATAATTACAATGGGAAATGAGCATGCGCCGGTTCCGATTCCTGCAAGCACCCCAGAGGCAACGAAGATGCTTGGCTCATCACTCAGGGCCCGAATGAGAAACCCGAGCGCCGCGATTGAGCAACCCGCTGCAAGCACACGGGCGGTTCCGTATCGATCCGCGACAGCCCCCGCCACAGGCTGTGTTATTCCCCAAAACAATAGCTGGATCGCAATGGATAAAGAAAAGACTTCGCGGCCCCATCCAAGCTCCGTCGATATGGGCGTCAAAAACACACCAAAGGAAGCAGCAAACCCAAACCCCAAGAATGCCGTTACGCACCCTGCAAAAATCGCCAAGGATAGTTCGCTGGAAGACGGTTGTTTCATGGCCTGCTCCATTTACTCGATGCCGTTGGTCCCATCATATAAACAGCCCGACTGGCAGACAGGAAACAAAGTTCTAAAAATGCAATGGTTTGCCCTGTTTAGAAAGCGAAATGCCATAATTTTTTTTAGGGACGATCCGGCACATTCACAAAACGTGCTTCCCTTCAGGATCCGGCGCGCTGGTTTCCGGACCGATTGCGCGCATTATACCACCTTAGACTCCGGGTGTTCCTATATCCCAACACCACATAAAGAACGCTTCTTTCCTACCTTCAGGTATTTCGTCCCAAGCGAAATGTTAGGTGCAATGTCATGCAATAAGATGTAGTGTCGTCCATCTTCAAATGGGTTAGAAAAATATATGGCACGGGTAAAAGACGACTACGCAAGCCTATCGGGTCGTCAAAAAGCTGCAATGTTCATGCTTGCCATCAGCCCTGAGAACTCCAGCAAGCTTTTTACTAAAATGGACGATGAAGAAATTCGCGATTTGTCTCAAGCTATGTCGTCGCTAGGGTCCATCAGCGCGAAACTAATCGAGCGCTTGTTTGTGGAGTTTGCTGATTCCCTATCGAACTCCGGTGGTTTGATCGGCTCCTATTCTTCTACGGAACGGCTCTTGATGGGCGCTTTACCGGAAGACCGCGTCGCGCAAATCATGGAAGAAATGCGCGGTCCTGCTGGTCGCACAATGTGGGACAAATTAAATAACGTGAGCGAAGTCGTCCTGGCGAATTACCTAAAAAATGAATATCCACAAACCGTGGCAGTTGTCCTGACGAAAATCAGCCCCGATCATGCGTCCCGGGTGCTCGCCATCCTGCCAGAAAACTTTTCGTTAGAGTGCATCATGCGCATGTTGCGTATGGAAGCCGTTTCAAAAGACATTCTGGATCATGTGGAGCGCACGCTGAGATCAGAATTTATGACCAATTTGGCGAGCACTGCGCGACGTGATAGCCACGAAGTTATGGCTGATATTTTCAACTCGTTGGATCGCAACACGGAAAACCGGTTCATGACCGCTCTGGAAGAGCGCAATAGAGAGTCTGCGGACCGGATCAAGGGCTTGATGTTTACCTTTGATGACCTTGCAGCGCTCGATTCAGGTGGCATTCAATTGCTCCTGCGTCAAACTGAAAAAGACCAACTGGGGCTGGCCTTAAAAGGCGCTTCGGAAGATGTTCGCTCACTCTTTTTTGCCAATATGTCGGAGCGCGCAGGCAAGATGATGCAGGAAGATATGGAAGCATTGGGTGCGGTGCGCCTGAAAGATGTCGACGAAGCGCAGTCCGTCATCGTACAAATTGCCAAGGCGCTTGCCGATGCCGGTGAGATTGTAATTGCCAGTGGTGGTGAAGAAGACGAACTCATTTTCTAGCAATGGCATCAAATGGTTTCATCCCGTTTATATTAACCTGCCAAGCACCAAAACCCTTTCTTTCTTGACCACAAATCAAAACAAGTATGTTTTTTTGTGCTGGTGGGGTTTTAAATTTCCTATGGAGATGTCTTAATAATTTGAGGACGACGGGAGGCGTCTATTCATGACACAAAGCAAACCTCAAATTGGCTTCATCGGGCTTGGTATAATGGGAGGCCCGATGGCAAATAATCTGCAAACAGCAGGTTATCCATTGCATGTTTTTGACCACGACCCAGCGGCAACAGAAACTCTTGCGAACAATGGCGCGCAGGTCCATTCCTCGGGCATGTCGGTCGGCGAAGCAGCAGACATCATTATTCTAATGGTCCCCGATACGCCGCATGTCGAAACGGCGCTATTTGACGTAGACGGTGTTGTGAACGGTTTGACACGGGGTAAACTTGTCATCGATATGAGCTCGATCTCGCCAGAGGCAACAGTGGCGTTTGCAAAGCGCATCAATGAGCTGGGCTGTGATTATTTGGACGCACCCGTTTCGGGCGGTGCACCCAAGGCAATTACCGGAGAACTGAGTATTATGGTCGGTGGACCGCGCAGCGCGTTCGAACGCGCGAAGCCCCTCTTCGACGTTATGGGGGGTACGGTTACCCTGATAGGTGAACGCAACGGGGACGGACAAGTCTGCAAGGTTGCCAACCAAATCCTCGTGGGCACAATGGTCAGCGGCGTTGCAGAAGCCTTGCTCTACGCCTCTAAAGCAGGTGCAGATGCGCGTCATGTCCGTGACGCCTTAATGGGGGGCGCCGTAAAATCGCTTATTCTTGAGAACCATGGTCAACGCATGATCGAGCGTAATTTTGACCCTAGCTTCCGTGTTGAATTACAACGCAAAGATTTGGGGCTTGCGGTTGAAGCCTGCAAGGAACTTGGTCTTTACCTGCCAGGTGCCACGGCGTCATGGCAATTGTTCAATGCCACTGTCGCCAACGGTGACGGAGATCAGGATCATATCGCTGTCCTGAAAACCCTTGAGAAAATGGCCGGATATACGTTGGGAGATAACGACTAAGGCCTTTCATACACATAACAAATTTTTAGGGAAATACATCTGATGGAGACAAAAAAACCAAACCTTGGTTTTATCGGCCTAGGCCTAATGGGGCAGGGTTTCACGAAACGGTTGATTGCGTGTGGCTACCAGGTAACAGGATATGACCTGGATACAGCAAAAGTAAATCAAGCCACACAGCATGGCGTATTAGCAGGCGCCAGTCCGGCGGACGTCGCAGCCAACAGTGATATTGTTTGCATATGCGTTACATCGACGCAGTGTGTCGAGGACGCAGTATTTGGCGCAGGTGGTATTGCCGAAACGGCTAAAGCCGGCAGCGTTTTGGTCGATCACTCGACATCCATCGTCAGTGAGACCAAAGCGATGGCGGAAAAGCTGAAAAGCACATCTGGAATGGGATGGGTCGACGCCCCCGTATCAGGCGGACCAGAAGGGGCGGAAGCCGGAGCCCTTGCCATAATGGCAGGTGGTGATGATGCAGATATCACAAAAATTCAATCCGTAATGGATGCGGTCTCTTCTGCGTTTACAGTGTTTGGCCCGGTCGGGTCCGGTCAGGTTGCCAAAATGGTCAACCAGGTTTTGGTCCTGAACAACTATGCGGTTATTGCCGAAGCGCTGGCGTTGGCAGAAGCGGGCGGTATTGATGCCTCAAAAATCCCCGATGCATTAGCGACCGGTCACGCAGGATCAAACCTTTTAAAAGCGGCGTTCCCGCGCATGATTGCTCGTGATTTCGCACCGAAAGGATATGCGCGGCAAATCCTGAAGGATCTCGACATGCTACACGATTTGGCGAAGGGCCTAAAAACGCCAACCCCTATGTCCAGTCAAACCGCATCTCTCTACCGCATCCTTAATTCAAAAGGTTATGAAGAGCTGGACGGCATGGCCATTTTGAAACTCTTCGATCAAAAAGACAGTATTTAGGACAGTCTTATGGATGACCTGCCAATCATTGATGCCCATCACCATTTTTGGGATTTGTCGCTGAACAAACACCCTTGGCTGTGCGGGACGGAACGCGTACCGTTCCGCTATGGAGATTATTCATCCATCTGTAAAAACTTTTTGGTCGATGACTATAAAGCGGTATCCGTTGACCATAATGTCGTAAAGACCGTCCATATGGAAGCCGAATGGGTGACCACGGACCCACTGGGTGAGAGCAAATGGTTACACGAGCTCCACGATAAAACCGGTTATCCCCACGCGGTTATTGGTCAGGCATGGTTTACCCGAGATGATATCGCAACCATTTTGGCAGGCCACGCCAGCTATCCGCTGGTTCGCAGCGTTCGCCAAAAACCAATAGCGGCTGCGTCGCCAGCGGAATTTACGCCGGAACTTCCGGGCTCCATGGCGGACCCAAAATTTCGTGATGGTTATCGGCATCTGGCCAAACATAATCTGCATTATGACTTGCAAACACCCTGGTGGCATCTGGGTGAAGCGGCTGATCTGGCGAGAGATTTCCCCGATACCCTTATCATCCTGAACCATACTGGTCTCCCGTCTGACCGCAGCACTGACGCTATTAAACTCTGGGTGGAAGCAATGGAAACCTTTGCTGCACAACCCAATACGGCCGTTAAGATTTCCGGCATTTGTGTTCCCAACCAAAAATGGACGGCGGAGCTGAACGGCGACATTGTCAATCACACCCTTCGTATCTTTGGCGTTGATCGGTGCATGTTTGCTTCCAACTTTCCAGTCGATGGCGTTTGGGCGAGCTTTGATGAAATTTTTTCAGGGTTCAAAAAGATCACAGCTCATCTTGGGGACAAAGACCGGCTCAAACTATTTCACGACAATGCCGCGCGTTACTATCAGCCCTATTGACCCCATTAGGGGCACTGGTATGGTAGGAAACAAAGCCTAAAGAAGACCATATTTGATCACTTCGGGAGGATAGATCATGGCGACCCCTAACCTAAAACGTATGTTTGCATCCAAAGGCCTGAAAGTCGGGCATTCGATATTTGAATTCAACTCACCTGGCCTCGGCCAAATTATTGAAACGGCGGGTGTCGACTTTGTCTTTCTAGACATGGAGCATTCGGGCTTTGGCATTTCAGAAACCAAACAGGCCATTGCTGGGTTGCGTCTCGGCAATATTCCTGCGCTGGTTCGCCCGCCATCTGACAACTACCATCATATCGCCCGGGCACTGGATGCCGGAGCGGACGGGCTTGCTATGCCGATGGTGGGCACAAAGGAACAGGCAGAGCACATTGTCTCCTGCATGAAATATCCACCAATGGGCAAACGTGGCGTTGCCCTGTCTTTGGCGCATGACAGATATCGTCCAGGAAAAGCGATTGACGTTCTGGCCGCCGCTAACCGTCGCACCGCCTTTGCCGCCCTCATTGAAACAGCCGAAGGGATTCAAAACATCGATGCCATCGCATCGGTAAAAGGCGTCGATTGTTTGTGGATCGGACATTTTGATTTGAGTTGCTCGCTTGGTATCAACGGTCAGTTCGACCACCCCGACTTCAAGAAAGCTTGCAATGCTGTAAAGAGAGCTGCGAAAAAACATAACAAAGCTTTGGGCCGTTTGTCACCTGCACCCACTGAATGCATCCAGCTTTATAAAGAAGGGTACGATGTGATTTGTTACGGCGGCGACTTGTGGGTCTATCAACAAGCGCTGATTGAGGGTGTGGATGCGGTTCGCAAGGGGTGTGCACCAAAGACCGCAAAGAAAAAGGCCAAGAAAAAATGAGTAAATTCCGCGTCGCCCTATCGGCAGATTTCAAGAAACCCGATGGTTCACTTGCCTACCCCATGTTTGATCTAGGGCCGCTCAATAATGACCCGGATATAGAAGTCGAGTACGCCGTACCTGTCGATGGCCGGATGACAGCGGAATCACTGGCAGGGTTTGATGCCTTGATCTTACTGGCAGCGACATTCGATGCAAACAGCATACCGCCAGATGGCCGATTGAGTGTCGTGGCCCGCTTTGGTGTTGGTTATGACAACGTCGATGTCGATGCCTGCTCAAAAGCCGGGATCGGCGTATGCATAACGCCGGACGGCGTCCGTCGACCCGTTGCTGTCACCATCTTGACCTTCATCCTGGCTTTAGCCGGCAAGCTTTTTGACAAAGATCGGTTGACCCGTGAAGGTCCCAGCGGATTTAGCAAACGGCCTGACTATATGGGTACGGGCCTGGTCGGACGGACATTGGGTTCGGTTGGCATTGGCAATATTGGTGCCGAAATGTTTCGGATGTGCGCACCGCTGGATATGAAGTTCATTGCCCATGACCCCTATGCCGATGCCAGTCTTGCCAAGAGTCTCGGCATTGAATTGGTCAGTCTGGATGAGGTCTTTGCGCGCAGCGATTTTTTGAGCCTCAATACGCCTTTGACCGATGAAACCCATCATATGGTCAACGCGCAGCGGCTGGCGACGATGAAATCTACGGCCTACATCATCAACACATCACGCGGCCCGGTCATTGATCAACCGGCCTTGGTCGACGCCTTGACGTCTGGCGTAATTGCCGGGGCGGCGTTGGACGTGTTTGATCCAGAGCCCCCGGCGGCAGATGATCCGATCCTGAAGCTCGATAACGTGATCGTCACGCCGCATGCGCTCTGCTGGACCGATCAGTGTTTTGCCGGAATTGGTGCTTCTGATGTTGAGCAGGTTTTGCAATTAAAGCGTGGCGATGCGCCTTCACATCTGGTCAACCGGGACCTACCAAAGAATGAGGCATTTATTAATCGCCTTCGTGTTTACAAAGACGCATTCGGCTAAAGCTGGCAGGCTAACCAATGGGTCTTGGGTCCAGTAGGCGTGGATCGAAGGCGCGTGGCATGAGGCCAGCCTGGAACCAGCTAATATAGCTGTAGATGCTGAATACAGGCACGCCCAAGGCTTGTCTCAGATCAGCAGCATAAGGCACCATGTTTGTGCATTCGAGGACGATAGAACCGGTTTCCGGGTGCGCGTCCAAGAGATCACGCCCCGCATCCAGCATATCGGCGCGCGCCAACTCGACGTCTAAGGTTGGCTCATTATCCAGAATGGCGCGGGTAAACTCTTGCCCGCCATCGGTTCCACCAATGGGTGTATCCAACGGCGCGCCTGCTGCCTTTAAATGGGCTTGCGTCAATGTTGCTTTCGAAATGGTCAGGACACTAACGCGTTTTCCGGGCGGCAACGTCTGATAGACCATTGGAATTTGCATGAGGGATGATGTCGCGACGGGCACACCAACCGCCGCTGCAATCTGGTCTTGAAACAAAGCCAGGAATCCACAATTCGTGGTAATGCCGTCAGCCCCATCGGCAACCAAATCACGGGCGGCTGCAATAAAATCATCGAGCAAGCCCTCGGCGCTCCGCCGGACCACATGATCTGGCGATGCCCCACGAACAACTTTATAGAGAACCGGAAATGGCCAAGTAAGCGCGTTCCCCATATCACCCGGTATGCGTGGGAATTGCGCATCAAGCATCAAAATCCCAACGGCGGCTCCGTAAACAGACTTACCACCCCGGGCCGGATTATTCAGGTTCATTTCGTTTCTCTCATCTTAACTGGCCATATATATGCGCGAATAACTTTCTTTAATCGCTGCGGTAATTTGATCAAGCCGTTTCGTGATGTGAGCATTCATGAGGCGTGCCGCCATATCAGCATCACGCGCCTGCAAGGCATCGACGATTTTTCGATGCTCGCCCTGTGTTTCTGTTCGCCGGGTATCCATATCAACCCAACGAAAATATTGAATGCGCGCGTTGATGTTATCAAGCACCCGCGCCATTTCCTTATTGCGGCTCAGCGTCATCAACTTCTGATGAAAGATTTCATCGAGCGCAACCAGTTCCTGGCTGGATCGCCCCCCATCCTCTGGACCCGTTTCATCCAGGTAGTCGGCTAAAGCCTGAACTTCTTCTTCCGTCGCATGTTCACAGGTCAAGCGCACAGCCGCAACTTCCAATACAGAACGAAATTGATACAACTCAAACATCTCGCGCGGTTTCAGTTCGCGACAGAAAAAGCCCCGGCTTTGCTGGAATGTCAGAAACTCCTCCGCCACCAAGCGGTTTAAGGCTTCACGCAACGGCGTCCGACTGGCGCCCAGTCGTGCAGCCAATTCAACTTCATTAATGCGTTCGCCCGGCTTGAATTCGAAGCAAATCGCCATCTCTTTAATCAATTGATACAGATGATCAACCCGACTCATCGTCTTTGTTTTTTGCTCATTCATTCAAAACTCTTGATCAATCTGTACACAATTCTGGATTTTGCAGAATCCACATAATCCTTAATTTCTGCTATTTCCTGTGTATTTGCAACTTTCTAATTGACTCATTTATCAAACCTGATGTTAATTGTATACAGTTCAGTATTCAATTAGTTTTCTCAACGAAGGTTCCAAATGACAGATAAGCGCAGTAACGCAACGAACGGGGCAGAAGCTATGGTTCGTTTGCTAGAAGCCCACGGCGTCCAACATATTTTCGGTTTATGTGGCGATACAACCCTGCCTTTTTATGATGCGCTCTATCGGTTGGACCACGGCATGCAGCACGTCCTGACCCGCGATGAAAGATGCGCGGGATATATGGCGGACGCCTATGCGCGCGTCACCGGACGGGTCGGTGTGTGCGAAGGACCAAGTGGTGGCGGAGCCACCTATATTCTGCCAGGCGTCATTGAAGCGAACGATTCTTCTGTGCCTGTTTTGTCGATCACATCGGATGTTTCCGTTTCATCCATTGGTCGTTATCCCTTAACCGAACTGCGCCAGGATGAATTATTCAGCCCCCTAACCAAATGGAACGGCGTCATCAATTCGGCCCAGCGTTTACCCAATATGGTGAGGTCTGCTTTTCGGGCGATGACCACTGGCCGTCCGGGGGCAGCCCATTTGGGATTACCTTTTGATATTCAGAAAGCCGATATCGATCCCGATGACATTTGGGCGCAACCCGAATTCGGAACTTACCCTGCGTGGCCCAGCGCGCCCAATGCCCGCGCCATTGAAGATGCACTCGAAGCCATTTTGTCGGCAAAAAATCCAGTGATGATTTGTGGTGGCGGGCCCGTACTAGCGGGCGGAGAAGCAGCGCTTCAGGCGTTCATCGAAACGTTAAACATAACGGTCGCGACCACGGTCAGTGGTCAGGGCACTCTTTCAGACAACCATCCCAATCATCTGGGCGTGGTTGGATCGAACGGCGGTGTTCCAGCAACACGCGCCGTCGTTGACGCAGCCGATCTGGTAATCTTCGTCGGTTGCCGAGCGGGTTCCGTGACAACGGAACGTTGGCGGTCGCCAAAACCATCGACACGGGTCGTCCATTTCGATTCCGATCCCATGGTGATCTCCGCCAACTATCAAACAGAAGTCGGCGTCGTGGGGGATATCAAACTGGCTTTTGAAGCGATGAACATCGCTTTGGCCGCATCCGGCACAACCGGCATCAATTTTGGGGGTGATGGTCATGTTGCAAAAGCCAAAGGCATTAAGTTCAAAGAATTCGACGAACTGGCGAGCAGCGATGAAACCCCTATTCGCCCGGAGCGCGTGATCTCGGACCTGAATGCCGTGTTGCCCTCCGACGCTGTTATCGTCGCAGATCCCGGCACACCGTGTCCTTATTTTTCAGCCTTTTATAAAGTACCACATACCGGACGCCACTTCATCACCAACCGGGCGCACGGGGCTTTGGGCTACGCCTTGGGAGCGTCGATTGGTGCTCAGTTTGGCCGCCCATCTTCAAAAGTTGTTTCTGTCATGGGCGATGGTAGTTTCGGGTTTACGGTCGGTGAACTGGAAACCGTGACCCGTTATAATCTGCCAATCATGTTTATCGTCTTTTCCAACAGTGTTTTTGGCTGGATTAAAGCGGGTCAAAAGTCGGGTTTTGGCGAACGCTATTATTCCGTTGACTTCAACCGTACAGATCACGCCGCTGTCGCTAAATCCTTTGGTGTCAAAAGCTGGAAGGTTGAAGACCCCAAAGACCTAAAACGGGTTTTCGAGGAAGCGATCAATCACGATGGCCCAACCCTGATCGATATTATCAGCCAGCCGCTACAGGATGCGAAAGCACCTGTCAGCGAATGGGTTGCTTAAGGCTCTAAAAACAAATGACCTTCTGGCAGCATATCGCGCAAAGCAGATTTAAGATCTGTAGCGAACTCGTTGAGCAAACGGGTACGTGGGCGCAACGCGGGAAAGATCAGTCCGAGGTCATAAGGTATACGCGGCTCGAAAGGCCTTCCAACCAACCCCAAATGGGCAAAATCACTGGCAGAGAAGGGATCGACAATGGCGATCCCCGCTCCTTCTGCAGCCATCCGGCAGGCCGGCGCAAACAAGAAACTCTCGATATGCGGGGCCCAATTCAAACCTTCCGCCTCAAACGCCCGTTTCAAATGAAAATGCGTCGAATGTTCAGGATTCAAAGCAATAACTTGCTCATGCTCCAGATCCTTCGGCGTGATTACCTCTTTATTGGCAAGCGGGTGCCCCGCTGGCAAGGCGCATACACAGTCAAACGACAGGGGCTCAAATTCATAGGCAGGATTTTCCGTCGGGACTTCAGCAATTCCAATGTCAAAAAACTGAACCGAAATCCATTCGCGAATTTGTGTACTGCTTCGCGTTTGCAAGGACACTTTCACAGCCGGACGCTCTGCAACAAAATTCGCAATCAACTTCGGCAAGAAGTTCATAGAGATTGCCTGCATCGCCGCAATTCGCAACGCACCGGCTTTCAGGTCCCTGATATCACGCGCCGAGCGCACCGCTCGGTTATGACTGGTCACCAACCGTTCTGCATCTTCCAAAAAAGCGACCGCCTCTCCCGTTGGTTGAAAGCGGCCCCTGTGGCGGTTGAACAGCAGGAATCCCATAGATTCCTCCAGATTCGCGATCAGTGCCGACACAGCTGGCTGCGTGACACCCAAAATAGCAGCGGCCTGTGTGACAGAGCCTTCCATCATCACAGTTCGAAAAGCTTCAATCTGACGCAGATTCATTGGAGACCTCTTGCTTGAGAACAGACATATTGACCACAAACATCATAAAGCGACCTTATAAAGATACAAGGCTAGGTAATTTGACTTAATGACCTAAATAACCCACCATCCGGGTGGCTGGGTCAATGAATAACAAGAAGTATTGGGGACGGTTAAAATAGACGTATGACAGCATCAGGATCGCAGAATAAAAAAATCGCCATCATTGGCGCGGGTATTGTCGGCGTGTCTTGCGCAATCCATTTGGCACGCCTGGGCAAGAACGTCATGCTTATTGATAAAGCGGGTCCCGCTGAAGGAACCTCGCACGGGAATGCCGGTGTCCTTGCCTGTTGTTCGATTGTTCCGGTCACGACACCGGGAATCCTGTCTCGCGCGCCTAAAATGTTATTTAGCGAAGATGGCCCATTATTTATGAAATGGGGATATTTTCCGAAACTGCTAAAATTTTTAGTTCCTTATTTAAAAGCCTCAAAAGCGGAAACTGTTGATCATGTGGCGAAAAACCTGGCACCGCTGCTCATCGATAGCGTCGATGAGCACTTTAATGTCAGCGAAGGGTCAAAGGCGCAAAAGTGGCTGAAAAAATCGCCCTATATGTTTGTATACAAGAACCGTGCCGCTTATGAGGCTGACTCTTATACTTGGGATATTCGTAAAAAGTATGGGTTTGAGTGGGAAGTTCTTGAAGGTGACACGATCCGGGAACGCGAGCCTTCCGTCTCCAAAGATTACGACTGCGCCGTCATTTTAGAAGATCATGGCTTCGTCACCAACCCAGGTCAATATGTCAAAGACCTTGCGGAAACAGCCATCGCAGCAGGTGTTGAACTTCGTATTGCCGCCGTTGACAACATTCGACAAACGGACGAAGGAGCGACCCTCGAAACATCTAATGGCGATATCGAGGTTGAAGCCGCAATTATTGCAACCGGGGCATGGTCGTCAGTTCTATCCCAACCGCATGGAGCAAATGTACCGCTAGAGACAGAACGTGGGTATCACATTGTTTTGGCAGAGCCGTCCTCGCAGCCCAGCATTCCAATTATGGACACAACCCGAAAGTTTGTCGCCACGCCCATGGCAGATGGCCTGCGGCTTGCCGGTATTGTTGAATTTGGCGGCCTGCACGCACCCCCCTCGAAAGGCCCTTTTGATCTGCTTATGCGCGGTGTCCACGCGCTTCTGCCAAACTTCAAATATAAATCGAAAGTAACGTGGATGGGGCATCGTCCGGCGACAGCCGATAGCCTGCCCGTAATTGGCCGTTCGCCGATCTCCAAAAACGTTTATTTCGGATACGGTCATCACCATGTCGGATTAACAGCAGGCCCAAAAACGGGTCGATTGCTGGCTGAAATGGTGGCGGGACTTCAACCCAATATCGACTTGCATGCCTATCGTGCAGATCGATATCGTTGAAGAAATATAAACCAAGAAAAGTATACAACAACGGAGAAAGACCAATGAAGATGATCATGAAAACCGTACTTGCCGCCGGCGCTATCGTCGCGACTGCAGGTGCAGCACATGCCGAAAAATGGGATATGCCAATGGCATACTCCGCAACCAATTTCCACTCAGCGACTGGCGCCGAGTTTGCAAAGTGCGTAACGACAGGAACTGGCGGTGACATCGAAATCGTCACCCACCCGTCCGGCTCCCTGTTCAAAGGTGGCGACATCAAACGCGCCATTCAAACAGGACAAGCGCCAATCGGTGAACGGCTGTTGTCTGGCCATCAAAACGAAAACGCGCTTTTCGGCTTTGATTCAATTCCCTTCCTGGCGACGTCTTTTGAAGATTCCGCCAAACTCTGGAAAGCCGCTAAACCATCGTTGACGAAGATTCTGGAAGAGCAGAACCTTGTTCTTTTATATGCGGTTCCCTGGCCACCACAGGGCCTCTACTTCAAGAAAGAAGTTAATTCTGTTGCGGATATGAAGGGAATAAAGTTCCGTTCTTACAACACCGCAACGGCACGCTTGGCAGAGCTTACGGGCATGCTTCCCGTATCCATTGAAGCCGCTGAAATCTCCCAGGCTTTCGCTACGGGTGTTGCTGAATCCATGGTTTCATCCGGCTCCACCGGTTACGACCGTAAAGTTTGGGAAAGCCTGACACACTTCTATGAAGTAGATGCCTGGTTGCCACGCAACTACGTCATGGTCAATAAAGACACCTGGAGCGGAACCAGCAAAGCCAGCCAGAACATTATTCGTGGATGTGCCGAATTGGCTGAATATGCAGGTAACTATCGTTCTATCCAATATACTGATTTCACTCTAAATGGCCTGCGAGCTGGCGGCATGACCGTTGGTCCAGCAAATGAAAAATTGGTAGATGAACTGAAAAAAATCGGTGAGACAATGACTGCGGAATGGCTGGAAAAAGCTGGCGCAGAAGGTAAAGCTATTGTCGACGCCTTCAAGGCAATGCAATAAGCAAATCCGGGAGGGCAATTTATTGCCCTCCCAAAACCTATAAAAATAAGAACAATCATCGGGGGATGAACCATGCAGGGATTAGGCGGTGCACTGCGTACCTTTTTAGATCGGTTATATTTGGCGAGCGGCGTTCTCGCGGCCTTGTTTTTAATCGCTATTCTTTCTCTTATCGTTATTCAGATGCTCGCGCGGTGGACAGGTGAAGTCTTTTCAGGTGCGCCGGATTATGCTGGCTATTGTATGGCCGCAGCATCGTTTTTTGCCTTTGCGCACGCGCTTAATCGTGGCGCACATATCCGGGTCAGCATCCTTTTAAATGCGGTCGGCCCAAAGGTCCGGCACCTCCTTGAAGTCTGGTGTTTCGCAATCGCCACAGCGCTCGGCTGGTATTTCGCCTATTATGCGACGAAGGCCACTTACTGGTCCTGGAAATTTAAAGATATCTCCCAAGGCCAGGATGCAACCGCCTTGTGGATTCCTCAGTCGTCAATGGTCATCGGTGCCATCATTTTTGCCATTGCTCTGACAGACCACCTCGTCCACGTGCTGTTTACAGGCGATCACCGGATCGATGCCGATGTCGTTGAACAAAGCCATGGGGAGTAATGGACATGGATGAATTTCAACTTATCGCTATTTTTCTTTTTATTCTTTTCCTTTTACTCGGAACCGGGATTTGGGTCGGCTTGGCGCTATTAGGCGTAGCTTTTATCGGTATGGAAATGTTCACCTCCCGACCGGTTGGCGACGTCATGATCACGACCATCTGGTCCGCATCCTCATCATGGACGCTGACAGCCTTGCCGCTGTTTATTTGGATGGGCGAAGTTCTTTACCGTACACGCTTGTCAGAAGATATGTTTCGGGGTCTTTCCCCTTGGCTGGCCCGATTGCCAGGCGGCCTCATTCACACCAATATCGTCGGCTGCACCGTCTTTGCTGCGGTATCCGGTTCTTCCGCGGCTACTCTGACCACGGTTGGTAAAATGTCGATCCCGGAATTGCGCAAGCGCAATTATCCGGAAAACCTGATTATCGGGACCCTGACCGGGGCCGCAACCCTTGGCCTTATGATCCCGCCGTCACTAACGTTGATCGTCTATGGCGTGACGATTAACGAATCGATTACCAAGCTCTTTATGGCTGGCATATTGCCTGGCCTCGTTCTGGCGTGCATGTTTATGGGTTATGTTGCGATCTACTCCAAAATCGCAAAGAACTTCGACCCCATCGAAGAGCCCAAGATGAGTTTCCGCGAAAAAGTCGAGAACTCGAAATTCCTGATCCCGGTCATTTGCCTGATTTCGGTGGTCATAGGGTCCATGTATATGGGGTATGCGACCGCAACGGAGGCCGCTGCCTTTGGCGTTATTGGCTCTTTGGTCCTTGCCGCGGGCCAACGTTCCCTTAACTGGTCCACCTTTACTGAAAGCCTGATGGGCGCGACGCGCACCTCGGCGATGATCGCGCTTATTCTGGCCGGAGCGGCGTTTCTATCGTTGTCGATGGGGTTCACCGGGCTACCACGTGCGCTTGCAGAATGGATTGCCGTGCTCGATCTCAGCCGCTTCGAGCTGTTAATGGTTCTACTTGTTTTCTACATTATTATTGGCTGTTTTCTGGACGGCATTTCCTCGGTTGTTCTGACAATGGCTGTCGTTGAGCCGATGATCCGGGATGCCGGAATTGATGTGATCTGGTTTGGTATTTTCATTGTTGTTGTCGTTGAGATGGCCCAAATCACCCCGCCAATTGGCTTTAACCTGTTTGTGATGCAAGGGATGACAAATCACGAAATGGGCTATATCTCAAAGGCCGCCATACCAATGTTTTTGATCATGGTCGCCATGGTATTTGTCCTTATTTTCGTTCCAGAATTGGCCACCTATCTCCCTGAAAACATGAAACCGATTAACTCTGGATAAATAAATGACGCAACCTTTGTTAATTGCATCCGGGCGGGTACATCTCATTGAGATCCCCGTCACGGAAACTCACAGTCATGGCAGTGGGGATATCAGCTCCGTTAAAACGTTAATCCTTGAACTGACCACAGAAGACGGTCTAACGGGCTGGGGTGAAGCGTCCCCCTGGCCTGTTTTCACCGGCACACCGGAGGCCAACGCCAGCGCATTGCGTGACTACTTTATCCCCATGATCAAGGGCCGCAGTGCGCTTGATGTGGAGGTCTTTTTAACCGAAGCCGACAAAGCCGTTGTCCATTGCTCTGAAGCCAAAGCGGCTCTTGAAACCGCACTGCTTGATATCATTGGCAAAGCACAGGGCCTGCCAATGCATAAATTACTGGGTGGGTGTCACCGGAAGCAAATGCGCATGAGCTTCTCCATTGCAAATCCCGACTTCGATGAGGACTTTGCAAAAGCTGAACGTCTGATTGAAGACGGTGTACGTATTTTCAAACTGAAGACCGGTTTCAAAGACCATGCCTTTGACTTGATGCGTCTTGAAAAACTGCGCAATGCCTATGGCGACACACTTGATCTCAGGATCGATTATAACCAAGGTTTGCGCGCCCATGTCGCGCTGCCCCGGCTTCGCGACTTTGAATGCTTCGGACTGTCTTTTATCGAACAACCCGTACCCCGTGACAACCTGGAAGCGATGGCGCACTTCACCAATGTCCTGACGACCCCTGTCATGGCCGATGAGTCTGTTTTTAACCCTCGCGAAGCGTTGATCGGCGCGCAGATGAAAGTCGCCGATATCTTTAGCCTTAAAATCATGAAGAGTGGCGGTTTACGCCGTGCTCTTGAAGTGGCGGCCATCGCAAAAGCGGCCGGCATCGGCGTTTATGGCGGCTGCATGTTCGAAACAGGGATCGCCCATGCGGCGGGAGCGCACTTGATGGCGGCATTGCCGGAGTTGGATTTGGATTGTGAGTTCTATATGTCCACATACTACCTGACGGAAGATATCCTGACGGAACCCTTCCCTGTTAAAGCAGGCATAGTTCATGTTCCATCAGCCCCGGGACTTGGGGTAGACGTTGACCGCAACAAGCTTGAGACGTATACCGTTAACTCCTTCTAGTTTGTGACCGAAATTCCTATGTCAGAACTCCCCTTACCCCAGTTGGGATTGGGCATCTATGCCCTCGCCGCGCTGGTGATTTTCTTTGCCGCCATTGTTCAAAGCTCGTTTGGTATGGGCTTTGGTCAGGTCGCAGCGCCCTTTCTTTTGCTCATTGATCCGACATTGGTGCCCGTTCCCATCTTGTTTATGGGCATGACAGTCGCTTGCCTGAGCGCCTATAGGGGCCGAAATGATATTGTTTACAAAGAATTGGGTATTGCCTTAAGTGGACGCATGATCGGCATTTTCTGCGCCGCTGAAGTGATGGTTATCGTTCTGGCGTCGCCTGACTTCGCCCTGGTATTTGCAGGCCTTATTCTGTTTGCCGTCGGCATCAGCTTAGTCACCAAAAAATTCACGCCGACGCCAGCTGCACTTTTTGTCGCAGGCGGCCTTTCCGGGTTTATGGGTAGCATCACATCTGTCGGAGCCCCGCCATTGGGGCTGGTCTATCAAAGCCGGGCGGCCGCTGGCGTCCGGGCCACCCTCAACGCCTTTTTTGGCATTGGCACGATCCTCACTCTCTGTGTTTTGGGGTTTTACGGCCTCGTCAAATCAGAGCATGTCATGCTGGCAATCGTGCTCTTTCCATCCCTGCTCCTAGGAACCTGGTCGGCGCGCTTTTTGTTCACATACATCGACCAACAGTTCCGGCCTCTGGTTCTGGGCATCTGTACAACATCAGCACTGGTTATTGTCTATAAGGCGCTCTCCTAGGCGATATGTTACTATTGTCATAAGCGTCAGCTGAGATCACCCCCACCTATTGTTTGTTGACATGCCCCCCGGACAAAAATATACGGCACAGAATGCGGCTCGATCATCTTGACGGCCATTGGTTCGGAGACCTCACATGACAATTCGTATCGGCGTCAATCCCATTGCCTGGTCGAATGATGACAAACAATCCCTCGGGGGGCATATCCCGCTTGAGACCTGTTTAAGCGAAGCCCATCAAGCCGGTTATGCAGGGATTGAACTGGGCCACAAATTCCCTCGCGATGCGGCGACGCTGCGTCCGATTTTGGAAGCGCACAACATCGATCTGGTTGGCGGCTGGTATTCCACCGAACTCCTAAACCGTTCTGTTGCAGATGAAATCGCTGCGGCGCAAGATCATTTGACGTTGCTCAAAGACATGGGTTGCTCAGTTTTTATTCTGGCTGAAACATCAAATGCCATTCATGGGGACGAGACCATCACGTTGTCGAACAGCCCGGTTCTGTCCTCTGGCGAAATGACAGCATTTTGCCGGAAGATGTCGGAATTCTGCGCTTATATACAGGATCAGGGATTGGTCAGCGCCTATCATCACCACATGGGAACAGTGGTCGAAACACCCGACGAGATCGCAGCCTTCATTGAAAAGACAGATAACCATGTGGGTTTTCTTCTGGATACAGGTCACACAACCTTTGGCACGGGCAACCCAACCGAGCTGGCGACGGCCTATGCATCGCGCATTACGCACCTGCACTGCAAGGATGTTCGCCGCCCGGTCCTGAACGATCGATATGCCGAGGGTGGCTCGTTTATGGAAGCCGTTGTTGACGGCGTGTTTACGGTCCCCGGCGATGGCGACGTCGATTTCCCACCCGTCCTTCAAGCGCTCAAGGCCGCAAACTTCGACGGCTGGATCGTCGTCGAAGCGGAACAAGACCCGGACAAAGCCAATCCGCTCGAGTACACGTCAATGGGTTATCGGAACCTTTCGAAGATGATCCAGGACGCCGGATTTAATCTCTAGCCTGCAGCCTGCTGGTTTGCTCTACACTTAAAACGCGTCCAATGCCGCCCAGTCAAATTCGACCCCATGGCCGGGGCGGTCCGGCGCCGTTGCATAGCCATCAACAATTTTGAGCGGCTCTGCAATATAACGTTCCAGACCAAAGCCATGCACTTCCAGGAAAGATTTATTGCTAACCGAAGCCAGCAAATGGACATGTAGGTCATGCACACCGTGTGACGTGACTTTCAAATTTGCCGCTTCCGCTAACGTTGCGACTTTCATCCAGACAGTAATGCCACCACAGTTCGAGACATCAGGCTCCGGGAAGCTAACACCACCGGCTCGGATCATGCGTTCAAACTCATAAATCGTATGGAAGTTTTCACCCGTCGCAATCGGCAAGTTACAGGCCTCAAGCAATTTTACATGGCCAATTTCATCGTCCGGAATCAAAGGCTCTTCAATCCAGAACAGTCCGGTATCAGACAAAGCCTTGCAGGCTTTAAGCGCTTCATCGCGTGACCAGCGCATGTTGGCATCCGCCATCAACGTTACATCATTGGGCAAGTGTTTGCGCATGGCCTTCACCCGCGCCACATCTTCTTCCAGATGATCGCGCCCAACCTTCATTTTGATCGCCTTGAAACCCTTCTCAAGGTTGGCATCCGTCTGGGCTAGTAGATCACCCAACGGGAACAACAGATCAATACCACCAGCATAGGCTTTTACTTTCGCATTGTGCCCACCTAGCACTTTCCATAGCGGCATATTCTGGCGTTTGGCGGCCAAATCCCAGAGCGCTGTATCAATGGCCGAAATGGCAAAGGAGGCTATTCCACCCCGCCCAACATAATGAACAGCCCACCACATCTTTTCCCAGATGGCTGCAATGCGTGACGGGTCGTCGCCAATGAGCAAAGGCGCCAGATCATTTTCGATCATGCAATGAACTGCGCGGCCACCGTGGTTAACCGTATAGGAATATCCGACACCTTCCGCACCGTCGCTGTCTTTGACGCGGGCCGTGATCAACTCAAAATGGGTCATGTCGCCATGGGTGGAATCCGTTAATGTGACGGGTAACGGAATGCGATAACAGCGTGTCTCAATGCTTTCAATAACCGTTGCCATACTGGCTCTCCCTATTTGGTTAGCAATAGTTTACAATACAGTACATCGCCCCGTTCTCGCGCAGTTCACTGAGCGCGTCAAAAATCATAATGTCCAATCCTGCTGGTTGCTGATCGGCAGGACCAAAAATATAATCCAGCGCTAAAAAGTCGCTGACAATTTTTTGCACATCACCATCCGCCCCGGCATGAATATCCGCAAAGGTGCGGGCATGTGGATCAGAGACATCAATGGGCTGCCCTTTTTCATCTATGCCACCCACATATTGGATCCATGCTGCAACGGCAAGTGTTGTCGCCCCGGTCGCCCCACCAGAAGTCATATTCTGATACAAAGTGTCGAGCAACCGCTGTGGCAGTTTCTGGGAGCCGTCCATGGCAATTTGCCATGTTCGGTGGGCTAGGGTTGGGTTGGCAAACCGGGCAAGCAGTTCATCTTTATACTCTGTGACGTCGAAACCATTTGGAATATCAAGAGTCGGCGTCGCTTCTTCATCCATCATTTGACGAATAAACGTCATGATAACAGGAATGGCGACGGCATCAGATACCGTTTCGTATCCGGCCAGATACCCCAAGTAAGCGATGGTCGAATGACTGCCGTTCAATAACCGAAGTTTCATGGCTTCAAAAGCCGCAACATCATCAACGATCTGCGCTCCGGCCGATTCCCATTCAGGTCGCGGCGCAACAAATTTATTTTCAATCACCCATTGTTTGAAAGGCTCCGTCAACAAAGCAACATCATCGGCCATACCAATGGTATCTGCTGCTAAAGCCAACGCATCATCCGTTGTTGCTGGAACAATTCGGTCGACCATGGTGCAAGGAAAGGCGGTATTTTCCTTAACCCAGTCCACCAACTCCGGTTCGGCCTGTTCGCAGAAAGACAGAACCAGACCTTCAAAAATCCGCCCGTTATCGGGTAGATTGTCGCAGCTGATGATATTAATCGGCCCAGAGCCCGCAACCATGCGGGCTTTAAGTCCACGTACAATATATCCGAGCGCCGTTTGTGGCGAATTGGCGAGGTTCAGATCATTTTGTATTTCCGGCAAATCGGTTCGCAAAGCACCACTGGCCGGATCGTGACTGTAACCTTTTTCGGTAATCGTGGTCATGACGATGTGGGTTTCCGAGCGCGCAATGGCGTCGACCACAGCCGCCGGGTTTTCACCTGCAAACAAAACGTCGGCCACTGCACCAACAAGGCGGGCGTTGTCCCCGGCTTCCGAGCGTTCTGTCACCGTATATAGGCAATCCTGCGCCTTCATGCGATCACGAACACCGGCGCTGCGCATGCTGACACCCAAAATGCGCCAGTCACCGCCGGAAGCATTCATGGCATCTTCTGTATAGATCGCCTGATGAGCCCGGTGGAACGCACCTATGCCCAAATGCACGATACCCGTGCCGGCTTCTAAAACTGCATCGGTCGGCTCGACAACAGATGCATCCAATTCACCGACCGTCGCAGCAGAAAGTTGTGTCTTAGTCAAACTGGAACCCACCATTCATGTCAATAATTTCACCCGTGATAAATGCTGACATAGGTGAGGAAAGGAAACGCACACAATTAGCGATTTCTTCTGGTTCGGAGAACCGACGAACAGGAATTTCGGCCCGCATTTTCTGGCGCTGTTCCTCGCTCAATTGTTCTGTGACCATCGGCGACATTACGTAAGCTGGCGCGATGCCATTGACGGTGACGCCATGTTCTGCAGATTGTTTTGCGATGGCAAAAGTCAGGCCAACCATAGCGGCCTTCGATGATGAATAGGCCGTTCCAGATGTTTTCCCACCCGACTTCCAGGCATAGGACGCAATATTCACAATCCGACCCCAGCCGGCTTTTTCCATGGCGGGCAAAACTTCCTTTGACAAGAAGAAAGGACCGTCCAGATTGACCGCATGAATTTGGTGCCATTCCTCGGCCGAGGTTTCCATCAGCTTATTGTTCGACAAGATACCGGCAACATTTACCAGAATATCGACGTCTCCAACGTCGGCACGCACCTGTTTCATCACCGACGCCACGTCCGCTTCCTTAGAAACATCCATTACATAAGGAAAAACATCCCCTTCAAAATCTCCCGTGATTTCCTTCAGTCGGTCAAGATCCATGTCTACGGCAACAACACGAACACCATCTTCTGCCAGAAAACGCGTTATTGCAGCTCCAATACTGCCTGCGGCTCCGGTTACGAGGGCGACTTTGCCCTGAATGTCATCTAATTTCGTGCGTTGTGTACCCATTTAGTCAGCTCCTAAAGCTTAAATTGATTTTTGCAGGCGGCTTAGGCCCCTTTTAGAACAAATGCGGATGAGTCGGCGATACCGTTTATGATACGCCATCGGACTGAGGCAAAAAACGATTTGTTGCCGTCTCACAGCGCGGTTTTACTCAATTGCAGTCGCCGGGTCCAAGAGTTTTTTGGCTTGTTCAGATAACAGTTTCGCTGAAGCCCCAAGGGTTTTGACCACCCCATCACGCGATGCGCGCTGTTTGCAACTAGTTGACCAAAATTTGGCGCGGCACGTCACCAGCCAAATACTGGCGCATGGCAATGTTTGCATCTGAAAACAACAGACTAAAAATATTGTGCTCGTCCGTAATCGGCTCGAGGCTCTGATATAACGATGGGTCAATTCGTTGACTGACTCGGGAAGAAAAAAATGACAGGTCGCGGATGGGGTCATAAGCATCATCATTCCAATGGCTATAAGTCTTTCCTGTTGAAGCGACAATGTAAACATTCCCTGATGACGCACCAGAAACTGACAGGTCAGCAAACGCTGTGCCGATTGTTGATAGCAGCCTGCCATTAGGCAGGGCGTTTTCAGAATCAAAAAAAGCGTTCATGACCAGTACACCGTCTGGCCGCAAGCAGGTCCTCAAATCTCGGAAAAATTCCTGCGTTGTGAGATAGTCTGGAACATTGTCCCCCAGAAACAAATCAACAATCAGCGCATCAAAGCGGTTTCTGCAAGCCCGCGCAAAGGTTCGGGCATCCTCAATGTGCATCTCAATTTTCTCGTCAGAAAAGCCAAAGTGTTCTCGTGCCGCGGTCACGGTTACCGGATTAATTTCAACAACCGAGACGGTTTTTCCCTGCGCGCTCAGGCGGCGCGGCACGATGCCCGCACCAAGGCCCAACACCAAAACATCCTTGGCCTCGGGCGTATATAAGTGCACAAGGTCTTCAAGCACGTCTGTATATGTACTCAAAGATGAGTGATCCAATCGTGTCCGATTTTGAATCAATCCATCATGAATGAGGTGTTTCTCAACCAGAGAAGACGCATCATTATGTGTGACCTCCGCAACTTTCAGGTTGCCAAACATCGAGGTGTATTCAGCAAGGACACGATAGGTCCTGTGTTGCGATGACGCCGTCGGTTGCTCGGTGATGAGCCTGAGATAGGTCTCCTTCCCCATAAATGACAGAACACTGACGGTGACCGAAATGACACCGGCCATCACTAAAACGTTCCGGCGTTTTCGGTCCAGGTCCTGCGCGCGAAAGGTGACGTAAAGAGATGCCAGACTTGCGCAAACGCAAAGGATTAACGTGCCTCTGAAATTCGTGACGTTTGGAATAAACAGAAATGCGGTCATCAAAACACCGGTAACAGAGCCCATCGTACTGATAAAAAAGACGCGGCCCGCTCCTGAATCCCCTGTTATTTCTTCACGGCTCTGCAAACTGATGAGTAATGGGTTCATGGCCGACAAGGCGATTAATGGCAGCGCCAATAGTATGCTTGCCCCAATAAAACTACCTGCGATCAGATTGCCTTGAGATAACCAGGGAAACAGCACGGGATACAAAAACGTTGAAACTGTGATAAAAAATGCGGAGACAATTGGCGCTGCCAGAAAGGCATACTCCGCTTGTTCACGGCTCCAACGTTGTGAAAGCTTGCCGCCAACATGGTAGCCAATTGCCAGAAACACCAGAGTGATCGATAAAATGCCTGACCAGATATATAAACTGACACCGAAATAAGGTGTCATGATTCGTGACGCCAGTACTTCGAGTGCCAACGTAACGGCGCCGGTTAAAAATATAAGTAACTCATATCGGGAAGTTTCAGATCGCAATATTCTCGCCTTTCGTGAGCAAACGGAGGAAAGCAGTCCCACATTCAATAATATCTAAATTTTATATCAAATAAATTTATATAATTGTACCTGCCAATCGTCTGTGATCAACACGGGTAAAATGCTAATACCATAGAGATCAACCATCTGGCAGGAATAATGCTGAATAAATTAAGCAATACCGAATTCGATCCCGGCGCTGAGATCATGCGCCGTTTGGAAGCGCTATCATTGTTTAGCGAAGGTGGAGCGGGAGTAACGCGCCGTTTCGCGACGAAAGAACATGGACAGGCCGCAGAAATGATACAGGTCTGGATGCGCGATGCCGGCATGAGCGCTCATGTCGACGCCATTGGCAACGTCGTGGGGCGCTACGAGGGGACAGAACCCGAAGCCCCAGCGCTCATGATTGGCTCCCATCAGGATACGGTCCGGCAAGGCGGCAAATACGATGGTGCGCTTGGTGTCGTCGCCCCTATTTGCTGCGTCGATTACATAAATCGTGCAGACCAAAGGTTTCCATTTGCGATTGAAATTGTTGCATTTTGTGACGAAGAAGGTGTGCGCTTCAACTCCACGCTTCTTGGCAGCAAGGCCATTGCAGGGACCTTTGATATGTCAGCTCTGGATAGTCAGGATGGTGAGAACATCAAAATGGCAGATGCGCTGCGTAGTTTTGGGGTTGACCCTGATGGCATTCCGCATCTGGCACGCCGTGCCGAAGATGTTTTGGCATTTATTGAGGTCCATATTGAACAAGGACCTGTGCTGGAAGAAGAGCAACTGGCGCTTGGCGTGGTCACGGCAATAGCCGGCGGCACCCGCCTGTCGGCAACATTTAAAGGTTTCGCAGGGCATGCGGGTACTGTCCCCATGGACCGCCGAAGTGACGCACTTGCTGCAGCGGCCCAATCCATCCTGACAGTTGAATCCTATTGCGCTTCAAAGCCCGGTCTGGTTGGAACTGTTGGCCGCATTTCAGCGGCACCCGGAGCGGTGAATGTCATTCCAGGCGAAGCCATCATAACCATCGACATTCGGGCGGGCGAGGATGCCTTACGACGGCAAGCCGTGAGCGATGTTTGCGCTGAAATAGAGCGGATTTGTTTGCAACGTGGTGTTGTCCTCAGCCTTGATATTTTTCATGATTCGGATGGCTGCCAATGTGCGCCGTGGCTGATGGATCAACTGGATGCCGCCCTGAGTCAAAATGGGCATGCACTAAAACGCTTAATGAGCGGCGCCGGTCACGATGGCATGGCAATGGCTCATCTGACCGATGTTGGTATGTTATTTGTTCGCTGCGAGGGCGGCATTTCCCATCACCCGGCAGAATCAATCACAGATACAGATGCCGGCGCCTGCGCGCGTGCACTCTTATCGTTTATCCAAAATTTCGAACCTATGAATGAGAATGAACATGGCCCCAGATAACGCACCAGCGACAGAAACTTTCGACATCCTTGATCCTGCGCCACGGCTTCTCATGGGGCCTGGTCCGGTCAATGTTTATCCCAGTGCTTTACAGGCCATGGCGACGCCCATGCTCGGACAATTTGACCCGCAATTTACCGCCTACATGAACGAAGTCATGGTTTTGTATCGCCAGATTTACCAAACGAAAAATCATTGGACTCTATTGGTTAACGGCACGGCACGCGCCGGGATCGAAGCCTGTTTAACGTCAATGATTACACCCGGCGATACGGTATTGGTTCTAAATTTTGGTCGCTTTGGTCATTTGCTAACCGAAATCAGCGAGCGCTGCGGCGCGAAAGTTGTGACGATTGAAACCGAATGGGGCACCGTATTCGAAGCCGACGCCGTTCGAGACGCTATCAAAAAACACCGCCCCCGGATCGTCGCCTCCGTTCATGGCGATACATCGACAACAATGGCACAGCCTCTTGCCGAAATCGGCGCCGCCTGCCGTGAGTTTGATGCCTTGCTATATGTAGACGCAACGGCAACCTTGGGCGGCATGTCTGTCGATGTCGACGGATGGCAATTGGATGCGGTGACCTCCGGTCTGCAAAAATGTATGTCTGGTCCGCCAGGGTCTTCTCCGATCACCTTTAATGAACGTGTCGCAGACCTCGTTACATCGCGCAAACACATTGAAGAAGGCATTCGCCCAGCGGGATATATTGCCGCACCTGGACAACGTATTCAGTCAAACTATTTTGATTTGCCAATGTTAATGGACTACTGGGGCCCAGATCGGCTGAACCATCACACGGAAGCAACCTCGATGCTCTATGCAGCACGAGAATGTGCGCGTGTTGTTTTGAATGAAGGCCTTCATAATACGTTCGCACGCCACAAACAGGCGAGCGCCGCGTTGCGTGCCGGGTTGCAGGCAATGGGTCTCAAACTCTATGGAGACGCAAATAATCGGATGGACAATGTCACCGGTGTTTATATTCCGGATGGGGTTAACAATGACAAAGTCCGTACCGAAATGCTTGAAGATTTTGGCATTGAGATCGGCACCTCCTTTGGTGCCCTGCATGGTGTTATTTGGCGTATCGGCACCATGGGTTATGTGTGTCATAAAACAAATATTCTTCGCTGCTTGTCTTCATTGGAAGCCGTGTTGCGAAGAAATGGATATGAAGCGCCCGTGGGTGCAGGCGTTGACGCGGTTTATGGAGTTTACAATGGAAAATAACAAGGTGGCCAAATTATTGTCGGAACCTGTCAATGTGATCAACGTCGGTCTTGAAGGTTTTGCGACCGAACTCAAGCAGCAGGACGTTGCTGTCACCCACGTGGAATGGTCGCCGCCTGCGGGAGGCGACCCCAAGATTGCCGACCTGCTATCGAAACTCGGAACCTGAGGACATAACAAGAAAATGGAATTGATTGAAAAAGCCAATCAGGAAGCCCTGACCCGTATGCTATCTGCGGACCCGGTTCTTATTGATGTCATCCCGGCATCGGAAGCGATCCCAGCGTTAAAAGATCATATGATTTTACATGCCGGCCCCCCCGTCGAGTGGGCAGACATGTGTGGCCCGATGCAGGGGGCGATTGCAGGCATCGCCGTATTCGAAGGCTGGGCGTCTGACTTGCAAGATGCGGCAGCAAAAGCAGCAGCCGGCGAATTTGATTTCCATCCCAATCATCATTTTGATGCCGTCGGCCCCATGACCGGGATGACGACAATCAGTCAGCCTTTAATGGTCGTTGAAAACCGCACGTATCAAAACAAAGCCTATTGTGCCCTGAACGAAGGACTTGGCAAAGTCATGCGGTTTGGCGGCAATGATGAAAGCGTTCTGGCCCGTCTCGCATGGTTACGTGACAGTTTTGGCCCAGCTGTTGGTAAAGCCTTGCGCTCTGGCGAAGGGATACCCCTCAAGCATCTGGTTGCACGTGGATTGACAATGGGCGACGAAATGCACCAACGCAACGTTGCTTGCTCAGGATTACTGCTGCGTGAACTGGCACCAGCTCTGGCGCGAACATCCGACAACAACGAAGAATTGGCAAAGGCTCTGGCGTTCATTGGCGGCAACGATCAATTCTTTCTGAATGTCGCCATGGCTATGGGCAAATCAATTATGGACCCGGTACGCAACATTGAAGGATCCTCGGTCGTTACGGCAATGTGTCGTAACGGGACAGACTTTGGAATTCGTGTTAGTGGCACCGGTGACACATGGTTTACAGCCCCGGTCGAAATGCCAGAAGGTTTATATTTTCCGGGTTTTACGGAAGATGACGCAAATCCCGATATGGGTGATTCAACCATTGTTGAAACCATCGGTCTTGGGGGATTTGCTATGGGTGCCTCGCCGGCGGTAGCCGGTTTTGTGGGTGCGGGGGCGGCCTCAGAAGCCGGTAACTTCACCCGAACCATGTCAGAAATTGCAACTGGTGAAAATCCAGAATGGACAATTCCCGCTATGGACTATTTGGGCGTGCCAACCGGTATTGATATCCGTTTGGTTCTGGAGACGGGGCTGGCCCCGACAATTAATACCGGCATCGCCCATAAGGAGCCGGGCGTCGGGCAAGTGGGTGCCGGTGTCGTCCGTGCCCCAATGAAATGTTTTGAACAGGCCTTGGTTGCCTTTGCTGAAAGCGTCGGTGTGAAATGAGTACAACCATCATTAACGAAGTCCGCCGTGGTTTTTACCTGGATTCTGTCGCCCTCATGCGGTTCTCACGTGCAATTGCAACTATGGACGGCATCGAAGAAGCCGCCCTGATGATGGCATCGCCGTCCAACCGTCAAATCATGGCCGACGCGGGCCTTCTTGACGCCACCAGTGACGACGCGGAAGGTGGCGACCTGATCATCGGCATTCGCGCGACCACGACGGCGGCCGGCGAAGCAGCGCGCGCAGAAGCCAATCTTTTACTCGACACTCCAACATCCTCGGGCGGTGACGGAGAAGTCTGGCGTCCTAAAAGCATGCGAGCTGCCGTTAAAGCCAACCCAGACGCGAATCTTGCGCTGATTTCTGTCGCCGGTGATTTCGCCGCGGCGGAGGCCCGGAAAGCTCTGCGGAAGGGATTACATGTCATGATGTTCAGTGACAATGTCTCCATTTCTGATGAGCTTTCGCTAAAACAAGAAGCACAAGACTTGGGCCTGCTGGTCATGGGGCCAGATTGTGGCACTGCGATTATTAACGGCACGCCACTGGCCTTTGCCAATAAGGTTCCATCTGGTGATATTGGTGTGATTGGCGCCTCGGGCACGGGCACGCAGGAAATTACCTGTTTGATCGCGCAAGGGGGAGGCGGTATTTCGCAAGCCATTGGTGTTGGTGGCCGAGACTTGAAAGAAGAGATCGGTGGCATCACAACACTGATGGCTTTGGATGCCTTGGACGCTGACCCGCTAACCCGACATATCATCCTGATATCAAAACCACCGGCGCCATCCGTGGCCGATAAAATTCTCAATCGGATCGGCAAAAGCACAAAGTCTTATACTGTCTGTTTTATCGGAGCCGAAAACTGGGAGTTACCCACAAATGCGGCCCTGGCGACGTCCTTAAAATCGGCGGCAGAACATGCGCTTGCCGGCAAAAATCTATTTCCTGATTTCGATGCAAATACGACTGCCAAACCTGTAACAGCATCGAAGGTCAGCGGGTTGTTTTCCGGCGGCACGCTCTGCGCCGAAGTGCAGACGTTATTCAAAGCCGCAGGTGAAAACGTCATGTCCAATGCCGCGATCCCCGGCGTCGCAGAGCTTTCGGCTTCAACTGACGCCCATGCCATAATAGATCTTGGCAGTGACGAATATACGCAAGGTCGTCCGCACCCGATGATTGATCCCGGTGTTCGCGATCGTGCCTTGGCCGCAGCAATCGCGGACCCCTCTGTCGGCATCATCTTGGCCGATGTGGTTATTGGCTATGGCGCACACGAAGACCCGGCAGGTCACCTTGTTGAAAGTTTGTCTTCCAGCGCAGGTGACGGCACGTTGATCATAGCGTCCGTCACCGGCACAGATGCCGATCCACAAAATCGACTGGGGCAAATTTCCAAACTGGAAGCAGCGGGTATTCTGGTTGCTCCGTCTAATGCGGACGCTGCCGAGCTGGCCTTGGCTTGTTTGCAAAAGGGCCGATAGGACCTGTCATGACAAACCCTCCTGTAAGTCCGGGTCGTCTCATGGTCGCAATTGGCGGCAATGCAACGCATCCGGAAGATATCGAAGGTACATCGCAGGAGCAAAAGGCCATTGCCAAACGGACAGCGGAAGCCTTACTCCCGCTGACCATGCTCGACAATGAGCTGATTATTACCCACGGCAATGGCCCTGTCGTCGGTAAAATTCTGATGCGGCAGACCCTAACGCGCGATAAGATCGCACCAATGCCCCTTGATATATGTGTCGCCCACAGTCAGGGCGGTATCGCTTACTTATTGATGCAGGCAATGGAAAATGCGCTGCGTGAACAAGGTAACGCACGCCACGTAACCTGCCTATTGACGCAGGTTGAAGTTGACCCCGATGATCCAGCTTTTGAAAACCCAAGCAAACCTATTGGGCCGTTCTTTGATGAAGATGAAGCCAAAAAAATTGGTGCGGAGTTAGGCTGGCTGATGAAAGAGGACTCAGGGCGCGGCTGGCGACATGTTGTACCATCACCAAAACCAAAACACGTCTGTGACATATCACTGGTCCAGATGCTTGCACGACGCGGCACCGTTGTCATTGCCGGTGGCGGTGGTGGCATTCCAGTTGTTCGTGGTCCAAACGGAGTCCGTAATGGCGTAGCTGCGGTTATTGACAAGGATTTGACGTCGGCGCATATGGCCAATGTATTGGGTATTGATACATTAATGATCCTGACGGCTGTTCCAAAAGTTGCCATTCATTTTGGCACTGACAAGGAAGAATATCTGGATCGCGTGACGCTACGTGAAATACGGGCTTACCAGGCAGACGGGCATTTTCCAGCGGGCAGCATGGGACCGAAAATAGATGCAGCGATCCGCTTTCTGGAAGGCGGCGGCGAACGCGTGATTATTGGCTCCATCGATCAAGCGATGGAAACGCTCAACGGCAAGAGCGGGACCCGTATCGTTCCCAATGATAAGTAATACAAACCCCTTTTCCTTGAAGGCTCAAAGCGCTGGCCCTATTGCCAGCCGCATACTGGGCACAAGAGCCAAGGGCACCGTTGTCGCCCTATTCGAGCGTTGTTTTTATATAGACGTCGACAGTCTTTATCTCTGTATTGGTGCGTCTGACTTTCCAATGGGCCCCCTTCACATATCAACGGATGCCCCTTCAACAACGTCTTGGCTGGCAAGTGGCCTGAACGTCGGTGACCCGGTTTATGTCACGCAGACCCATATAAAGGTCGGCGCGCTCATTCAACTTCAATTCAATCAGATCACACGGTGGCAACCCACGACGGTTCACAACACACGCCCCTCCCGCAAGTCCATCGATCAAATACGTGCCTGTTATCTGCGCCATTCCCCTATGGAAGGTTTTGCACCACTAATCTTCAACGGGAACAACTCTGACTTGCCTCAGGCGAGCCGCCCTCTGAGCAACCTCGCGGATTGGCTAAATACGTATCTTTCAGGCACACACTCTCGGGCGGAACAGCCGCCAATATCTGAAATACTGGGTATGGGACCCGGCTTAACGCCTTCAGGCGATGACTTTATCGCGGCGATGGTCCTGACACTCAGTTGGTTGGGAGAGCACACGCTAGTAGGCCTTCTGGCCAGAGCGGTGCGCAATCAAGCGCCGGGGGCGACAAACCCGATCAGCGCCCAGCATCTTTATGCCGCTTGCGAAGGTTACGGAAGTGAAACCCTTCATCATGTGTTATGGGCGCTTGGTGACGGGGCTTTAGCCGACCAAACAATCGCCCTAAATGCCTTAACCGATATGGGTTATACGTCTGGCTGGGATGCTATTGCCGGGCTATATAGTACGCTTGATATTTGGCACAACGTCCAACATACGAAAACAATAGCTGCGTAAAGTTAGGATCAAAAATGTTACAAACCGTCCGTTCATTCAGAGGCATGGTCACTGCCCCGCATCATCTCGCATCGCAAGCTGGATTGCGTGTTTTACAAGAAGGTGGCAATGCCGTCGAAGCAATGATTGCGGCAGCCAGTACCATTGCCGTTGTCTATCCGCACATGAACGGACTGGGTGGTGATAATTTTTGGCTGGTCCATTCACCCGATGGCAAGGTTGCCGGCATTGATGCCTGCGGTGGCGCGGCTGAAATGGCGACAATTGATTTTTATAAAAACCAAGGTCTGAATGCCATCCCGTCACGGGGACCCATGGCGGCCCTCACTGTTGGCGGTGCCGTCTCGGGCTGGCATGCCGCGCATACATACAGCACGGAAGTTCTGGGCGGAAAACTGCCTCTATCGCGCCTTTTGGAAGATGCCATTCATTATGCCCGCGAAGGTATATCGGTTACGGCTACCCAAGCGAACAACACTATCGGCAAACTTGATGAACTTGCGCCGTCGCCCGGTTTCAAAGAGTTGTTCTTGCCCGACGGCACCCCACCCAAGGAAGCCCAAAAATTTGTCAACCCGCGCCTCGCCGCCACACTTGAGAACCTCGTCAAAGCAGGGCTCGATGACTTTTACAGAGGTGATCTTGCACGAACGCTCGCAACAGATTTAGAAGCGGCAGGCTCCCCCCTTCGTCTCAGCGATCTGGAGCGTCACAAGGCCCTGATGGTGAAACCACTGGAAGTAAATGTGGCTGGACACAGGGTCTTCAATATGCCGCCTCCAACACAAGGTTTGGCATCGCTGATCCTGCTCGGTGTTTACGGGCGGCTCGACGTTCAAGCGGCGGAAGGTTTTGAATTTGTCCATAATCTGGTCGAAGCAACCAAGCGTGCGTTTCGGGTAAGAGACAAATATGTGACGGACCCTGATTACATGTCCGTTGAACCCTCTTCTTACTTACAAGCGGCCAATCTTGATGCCATGGCTGCTGATATTAATCCTGCAACAGCGCTACCGTGGCCTGAAGTTACGCAAAAGGGCGATACCGTTTGGTTGGGTGCCGTCGACAACGAAGGTCGGGCTGTCAGTTTTATCCAGAGCATCTATTGGGAGTTTGGCTCTGGAACCGTGATGAACCATTCCGGCATCACGTGGCAAAACCGTGGTACCAGTTTCAGCCTTGATGAAACCCACCACAACGCCTTGAAACCGCACCGTCGACCCTTCCATACCATTCAGCCCGCCCTGGCCCACCTTTCCGACGGCCGTATTATGCCTTATGGCACCATGGGGGGTGAAGGCCAGCCACAAACGCAAGCGATGGTTTTTGCCCGGCATGTACTGCACGGTCAAAGCCTGCAACAAGCAGTGACGGCACCGCGTTGGTTGCTTGGCCGCACATGGGGAAGCGAAGCTACCAACCTCAGGATCGAGAATCGGTTCGAAGATAGTGTCTTTGAGGCGCTCAAGGCTGCAGGCCATGATCTTGAAGTGATCGGCGACTTTGATGAAGTGATGGGACACGCTGGAGCTATTGTCCGTCATCCCGACGGGTTACTGGAAGGGGCTAACGACCCCCGCAGTGACGGGCAAGCCAACGGGTTCTAGAACGGCAGCTTTCTGCAATGCCGTTAAGGGGCGAATAAAACCCTCATTCAACGCATAAATACGCAAATGAAGTTGGTTTTCATTCATCTGGTATGGTAGTATATATTCTTTCCAAACCTGTGCTTTATCACTGAAGGAATTGCCATGTCAGAGCGCCCAAATCTCCTGTTTATTATGTCCGACCAGCATGCGCCCAGGGTTACGGGCTGCTATGGAGACAAAGTCGTCCGCACACCAACGTTTGATGCTTTGGCAGCGCGCGGCGTGACCTTCGACAATGCGTATACGCCGTCACCGCTCTGCGTACCGGCGCGGATGTCGATGCTATCGGGCCGTTATCCATCGTCGCAAAATTGCTGGACCAACAGTGATCCTTTAAATAGCGATATACCGACAACGGCACATTGTTTGGGTGCGGGCGGGTATCGCCCAACCCTGATTGGTCGCCTGCATTCCATTGGGCCGGATCAGATGCATGGTTATGCCGAACGAACGGTCGGGGATCATTCGACAAACTGGGTCGGAGGTGCTGCACATTCATTGGGGGAGTTGGCAGAAACGCAGGGGCCGTTCCGTGTAAGTCTTGAACGCTCCGGCGCAGGTCAAAGCTCATACGAGGTTCATGACCGCGACGTTACCGAGGATGCCTTAGTACAACTGGACCAAATCGCGAAAGATCGGGCGAATGGGAACACGGAGCCCTTTAGCCTCAATATTGGCTATATGCTTCCGCATCAACCTTATGTCGGGAATAAAGAGCTGGTCGCCTACTATATGGATAAACTCAGCGACCCAGTCCACGGCAAACCAAGACCCGATCAGGATCACCCCTATATGCGATGGTGGCGGGAACGCACCGGTATCGACGGCGACATTGATCCCCTGGAAATTCGCCGAGCCCGCGCCGCTTATTACGCGCTAACAGAAACCTTCGACACCATGGTAGGGCAAGTTCTCGCGAAGTTGGAAGAAAACGGCCTCGCGGAAAATACACTGATTGTTTATACGTCCGACCATGGAGACCAACTGGGCGAACGTGGCCTGTGGTGGAAACAGACCTTTTATGACGACTCGTGCAAGGTCCCGATGATCCTTTCCTGGCCCGGTGTCTTTCCTGAAGGCGAACGCCGCTCCCAAATCGTTAACCTGATCGATCTGGCAGCAACCGTACTGGATGCCATGGATGTTCCGGCGTTACCCCATTGCGATGGTCGCAGCTTCCTTGAGGTTATTCGCAAGCCACAAGCTCCATGGCTGGACGAAACCTATTCAGAATATTGCACCGACGGCATGGCTGCCTGGGCACAGGGGACACCCACCCAGCAGCGCATGATTCGGGCCGGCAAATGGAAACTCAACTATTACCATGGCCACCCACCGCAACTGTTTGATCTGGAAACCGATCCGGGTGAAGTCCATGATCTCAGTTCTGATCCGACCAAAAAAGACATCCGGGATCATCTTCTTGGAAAAGTTCTGACAAATTGGGACCCAGAAGAAATTAAATCGACCATGGCAAAACGACGCGTGCAAAAAGAGCTGTTGGGGAAATGGAGCCATGTTATCAAGCCGGAAGACACCTATCGTTGGCAACTCAAGATGGAGGACAATTGGCTAGATAATGACTAGGGATATTTGTAGGCTGGCGCGAAAACTTTAAGGAGCGAAACATGCCTGCCACCCTTGCCATGCACGATGCGTCTTACGCCCATATCTCAGACCGATTAAATGCCCTCAATCTAGACGTTGAAGTCATCACGTTTAATGGGGCAGGTATCTTTCAACGCAAAGACGGCACGGCGACAGCGGACGAGTTGGATATCGATTACGTCTGGATGAGTTCTCATCCGAAATTATCGGGTGATCAGGATGCGGTTTTCGAACACGTCTTGAACCTGAAGTCCGTCGGCGTTCTTCAAACCTTCAACGCAGGTCTCGACCATCCGTTCTATAAGAAAATATCCAACAAAGGAACCCGGATCTGTAATAGTAGCGCCCAAGCTGTCGCCATTTCTGAATATGTAATGGCGCAAGTCTTAAGTGTCTTTCACCCCATTGATCAACAGCGCGCCCTGCAATCCAAAAACACCTGGGAGAAAACGCCGTTTCGCGAAATCTCAAAAACCAGTTGGTTGATCGTCGGCTATGGTCCGATCGGTCAGGAAATCGCCAAACGCGTCAAACCGTTCGGCGCTTCTATTTCCGTCATACGGCGAACACCATCGGAGACAGAAAATGTGGATCGTGTTGGGACCACCGAAAATATGGCAGAATACGTCAGCGATGCAGATATCATCGTCCTCGCATGCCCGCTGAACGATCAAACACGGGGCTTTGCTGACGAAGCCTTTTTCGCGAGCATGAAATCTGGCACCATTTTGGTGAATATTGCGCGTGGCGGATTAATTGATGATGCGGCAATGCTCAGCGCCATCGATAGCGGAAATTTGGCGACTGCCATTCTTGATGTTTTTCATCGCGAGCCGCTGGAGCCTGAAAACCCCTTATGGACACACCCCGGCGTTCGCATGACATCACATACATCTTTTTTTGGCGAAGGAGTGCAAGGGCGTTGGGATCAGTTGTTTTTGGATAACATCAAACGCTTCGTTGATGGTGAGAGTTTGCATTACGAAGTCAACCCCGCCGACATCGCGTGATGCCTGCGGGATTCATCTGAATTCCTAGCGTCCCAATGACGGCAGGTTTAAACCAAATTCGTCTGCACAGGCAATTGCATCTTCGTAACCTGCATCTGCGTGCCGCATGACGCCGGTTGCCGGATCATTCCAAAGCACTCGGCCAACCCGTGTTGCGGCACTTTCTGTTCCATCACAACAAATCACCATACCCGCGTGTTGGGAAAAACCCATGCCAACGCCGCCCCCATGATGTAGACTGACCCAGGTTGCACCGGAAGCACAATTCAAAAGTGCGTTTAAAAGCGGCCAGTCGGAAACGGCATCGGATCCATCCTTCATCGCTTCCGTTTCCCGATTGGGGCTGGCAACAGAACCACTATCGAGATGATCACGACCAATCACCACAGGGGCTTTCAATTCCCCATTGGCGACCATTTCATTAAAAGCCAGCCCCAGCTTGTGACGTTGGCCCAGGCCCACCCAACAGATGCGTGCAGGCAACCCTTGAAAGGCAATACGCTCGCCCGCCATATCCAGCCAATTATGCAGATGTGGATCATCGGGGATCAGCTCTTTAACTTTTTGATCGGTTTTATAGATATCCTCCGGGTCCCCAGACAATGCAGCCCATCGAAATGGCCCAATACCCCGACAAAAAAGCGGTCGGATATAAGCCGGAACAAAGCCCGGAAAATCAAAAGCGTTTTCCAGCCCTTCATCGAATGCGACCTGACGAATGTTATTGCCGTAATCAAGCGTTGGGACACCATCGTGCCAAAAGTCGAGCATGGCCTGAACATGAATTTTCATGGATGCCTTTGCAGCAACTTCGACCGCTTTTGGATCACTTTCCCGTTTAGCGCGCCAATCCGCCAGGCTCCATCCCTGCGGTAAATATCCGTTTACCGGGTCATGGGCCGATGTTTGATCCGTCACCATGTCTGGCTTGATCCCGCGCTTGACCATTTCTGGAAACACATCGGCCGCATTGCCCAGCAAGCCAACAGATACGGCACGCCCTTCCACATGGGCTTTCTCAACAATTTCCAGCGCCTGTTCAATGGTTTCTGCGCGTTCATCCAGGTATTTTGTTCGGAGCCGGAAATCAATACTGTCCGGATTGCATTCGACAGCTATCATCGATGCGCCAGCCATCGTTGCTGCCAAAGGCTGGGCACCGCCCATACCACCAAGACCACCGGTTAAAATCCATTTACCTGCCAGATCGCCGCCGTAGTGCTGACGCCCTGCTTCAACAAATGTCTCGTAAGTGCCTTGAACGATACCTTGGCTGCCAATATAGATCCATGAGCCGGCTGTCATCTGGCCGTACATCATTAGACCTTTTTTATCGAGTTCGTTAAAGTGATCCCAATTTGCCCAATGGGGTACGATGTTGGAGTTGGCGATCAAGACACGCGGTGCGTCGCTGTGGGTTTTAAAGACGCCAACAGGTTTTCCGGACTGGACGAGGAGTGTTTCATCTTCTTCCAAATTCATCAAACTATCCGAGATCATATCGAAGTCTTGCCATGTTCGTGCCGCCCTGCCGATACCGCCATAAACGACAAGTTCATGGGGGTTTTCGGCAACTTCCGGGTCCAGGTTATTCATCAGCATCCGAAGCGGCGCTTCTGTCATCCAGGACTTGGCATTGAGATCAGTGCCACGCGGAGCGCGGACTTCGCGGGAATTATGGCGCGGATCGGTCATGGGAATATCTCCGTTCTAATTGGGGTCGTATCAGCTCAGTTTACCGTTCAAGGCTAAGGCTTCGATGTTCGTCAACAGGGTTTTCAGATAGGGCCGGACTGCATTTGCCAAATCGGGCCGATACCCCCACGGCGGGGCCTCATCCATATAAGCACGCTGACCCAGTTCCATCTGAATAACGTGCACGCCTTGATCGGGTTGCCCGTAATGGCGGGTTGTCCACCCCCCCTTAAAGCGACCATTAAGGGCATAGCTATATCCATCCGCTTGTTTGCAGACATCGACCACTGCGGCCTCGATTTGCGGATCACACGTCGCACCTTCGTTCGTTCCGATATTAAAAACCGGTAACTCTCCTTCAAACAAATAGGGGATATGAGACCGAATGGAGTGGCAATCATAAAGGATGGTAACGCCGTGTATGGCTTTTACACGAGCGATTTGTGCGGCAAGCGCTTGATGATAGGGGGTGTGAAAATTTTTGATACGCTCGGTGATCTCATCATCGTCAGGCTCTTGCCCCGGCAGATAGATCGGTTTTCCATCGAAGGTGCAGGGAGAACATACCCCCGTTGTGTTTTGCCCGGGATAAAGGCTTTCATCCGTAGAAGCCCGGTTGGCATCCGCGACATAGCGTGAGAACGTCGCTTTGACGATGGTTGGGTCACTAAGCAAGCCGTCATAAAGCTGATCCACCCACCAGTCGGTATCATCAATACGTCGACCCAATTCATTAAGCCGCATCTTAATATCCTCTGGCAGGTACTGACCAACATGTGGCATCGCCAGAATGACTGGACTGGTTCCTTCTTTAACGTCAACCGGGTTCATATGCGAAACTCCATTGCGGGTAAAATATCTACGTCAATTGTCTCCAGGATCGCATTGGAGCGAACCAGTTCATTACTGCGCTCAATATCAGGAGCGAGATAACGGTCATCACCCAACGTCAGGACATCTTCGCGGAAACGGGTAATCACTCTCGCCAACTGCGGGCTTGTTTTTAAAGGCCCACGGCATTCTATCCCTTGCGCTGCAGTCATCATCTCAATAGCGACAATCCGCCCCAGATTATCTGTCATGTCCAACAAACGTCGTGCTGCATGACAGGCCATGGAAACATGATCTTCCTGATTGGCGCTGGTGGGGGTTGAATCGACGGAACAGGGCGCCGCTTTCTGTTTGTTTTCGCTCATTAACGCCGCTGATGTGACCTCTGCGATCATGAGCCCTGAATTAAGTCCCGGATTTGGCGACAAAAACGCGGGCAGCCCAAAATTAAGCGCCGGGTCCACCATCAAAGCAATACGGCGCTGGCAGATCGAACCGATTTCAGCAATGGCCAATGCAATTTGGTCTGCGGCCAGTGCGACCGGCTCGGCATGAAAGTTTCCTCCGGAAACAATGGTACCATCTTCAATGAAGACCAACGGATTATCCGTCACTGCGTTGGCTTCAATCTCCAGTGTGCGCCCCGCCTGACGTAAAACATCCAGGCAGGCACCCATCACTTGTGGCTGACAGCGGATGCAATAAGGGTCCTGCACGCGCTCATCTCCGAGCCGATGTGATTCCCTAATTTCCGACCCCTCCATCAATGCCCGCAACGTATGGCCTGCATCGATCTGCCCTATATGTCCACGCAATGTATGAATTTCAGACCGAAAGGGCGCAGCCGAGGCCATGATTGCATCCGTTGATAGAGCCCCTGATACCAGCGCCGTCATGGCCACACGCCAGGCTTCAAAGAATGCTGCCAAGGCGAGGGCAGTAGAAACTTGCGTTCCGTTGATCAATCCGATGCCTTCTTTCGCTTCGAGAACAATTGGTTTGAGCCCTGCTGCCTTCAGCGCATCGGCGCTCGCCATGCGTTCCCCACGGTAAGTTGCTTCCCCTTCACCAATGAGCATGGCGGCGAAATGTGCCAACGGAGCCAAATCCCCCGACGCACCAACGGAACCTTGGCCCGGGACCACAGGCAAAACATGAGCCGCCAAGCAGTTCTGGATATGCTCGATAAGCTGCCAGCGTACACCCGTCGCCCCCTGCCCCAGCGACATCACTTTCAGAACCATCGCCAAGCGCACAATGTCTTCAGAAAGCGGCTCACCAACGCCACAACAATGGGACAGGATTAAATTGCGTTGTAAGTGTTGCACGTCAGCGGGGGCAATCCGGGTATTCGCGAGTTTGCCAAAACCTGTATTGATTCCATAAACCGCTTCATCGCCTCTTGCCGCCTTCAGGACGATGGCTTGTGCGGCATCGACTTTGCTCTTGCATGCATCCTTCAGTCGGACTGGTTTGGCGTTCCAGTAAATAGTGGCGAGATCCGCAAGTGAAACCTCCCCCGGCATAACGGTCTGCTGGTCAGGCATTTCGTCCCCCTACGATACGTTGTGATAATGGATTAAATCCGATGGCGTAACTCAATTCGGCAGGATGCTCGATATCCCAAATCGCCAAATCACAAGCTTTTCCAATTTCAAGTGACCCCACACTGTCAGACCTCTGCACCGCTTTTGCAGCATTTAAAGTAACCCCCGTTAAGGCCTCAAGGGGTGTCATCCGAAATAGGGTGCAGGCCATATTCATCGCTAACAACAGAGACGTCAGGGGCGATGATCCGGGATTACAATCGGTTGCCACCGCCATGGCGACATTATGTTTGCGCATCAGATCAATGGGCGGAACATGAGTATCGCGCAAGAAATAGAAGGCACCTGGCAACATAACAGCAACTGTTCCGGCTTTTGACATGGCGGCAATGCCTGCTTCGTCAACGAATTCGAGATGGTCGGCGGACAGTCCACCAAACTCCGCCACAAGAGCAGCTCCGTTGAGGTTGCTCAACTGCTCCGCATGAAGTTTTACCGGCAGGCCGCAAGATTTTGCAGCCTCGAAAACCCGTTGAGTCTGATCGCGGGAAAATCCAATACCTTCACAGAAAACATCGACCGCATCCGCCAACCCAGTCTTCGCAATGGCGGGTAATTGCTCATTACAAACCTGATCAATGTAGGCATCCTTATCGCCCATTGCCTCAACCGGCAATGCATGTGCTCCCAGAAACGTCGTGACGATTGATACAGCACGCATATCACCGAGCGCACGAGCGGCTTCCAGCATTTTAACTTCAGTAGCGGTATCGAGCCCGTAACCCGACTTTATTTCCACCGTCGTCACGCCCTCCGATAAAATCGCGTCAAGGCGGCGGATGGATTGGGACAACAGATCATCCTGGCTGGCGGCCCGGGTTGCAGCCACAGTCGACAGAATTCCTCCACCGGCTTTTGAAATTTCTTCATAGGACGCGCCGTTCAGGCGCTGCTCGAATTCCTGAGCCCGGTTTCCAGCATAGACCAAATGCGTGTGACAATCGATCAAGCCTGGCGTCACCCACCGACCTTCTAAATCAATAACCTCTTCTGCGTGTAACGGAGGGAGATCCGAGGCCGGGCCAATCCAGACAATTTTTTGATCGTTCATTGCCAGCACAGCGTCTTCGATAATTCCATAGCCAGCGCCTGCAAGCGTCGCCATATTTCCGTTGCGCCAAACCTTTTCGACTTTTTGCATCATCCAAACCTATCTTAATGACATAATTGTATATACAATTGAACTGGACAGGGCGCAAGATAATTGTATATACAATATGAGCAAACAGGAGAAATACTTTGAACCGTCTGTTTTTTGATCATGCCCTATTGCAGGACGGCTGGGCCGACAATGTTTTGATTGATGTGGATGACGCTGGTACCATCAGCGCAATCGAAACCGACAACGCCGGTGGCATGTCAGATCACAGGGCAGCCATCGCTCTGCCTGGCCTTCCCAACTTACATTCCCATGCTTTCCAGCGCGCCATGGCGGGGCGTGCAGAAATTAAAGGCGATGGCAATGACAGCTTCTGGACCTGGCGACAGGTTATGTACCAGTTTCTTGAACGAATCACTCCCGATGATCTGTTTGCAATTGCGTCCATGGCCTATTGCGAGATGCTGGAGTCGGGTTTTACGTCAGTGTGCGAATTTCACTATTTGCATCATGGGCCCGATGGTCTTCCCTATGATGATATCGGAGAAATGTCTCAGGCAATTGCCGAAGCGGCAAAGCTAACGGGCATCGGGATAACGTTCCTACCTGTTTTTTATGCCCACAGCCAATTTGGCGGGGCCACCCCAGGTGAGGGTCAGCGGCGGTTCGTAAACAACCTGGATCAGTTTGGCAAACTGGTTGATCGGATCGCTGCCATCGCCAAGACCGTTCCGAACGCACAAGTCGGAATTGCGCCCCACTCCCTGAGGGCCGTGACATCAGAAAGCCTTAATCACATCGCAACCTTGAGGCCCGAAGCACCCCTGCACATCCACATCGCGGAACAAACCAAAGAAGTTGATGATTGCATAAGTTGGTCGGGGCAACGGCCGGTTGAGTGGTTGCTTTCCCATGCAGACGTTGATCAACGCTGGTGCCTGGTCCATGCGACCCACCTGAACGAATATGAAAGGACACAAATTGCTGCTTCCGGTGCGGTGGCCGGCCTCTGTCCGATTACCGAAGCGAATTTGGGCGATGGTATTTTCGACGGAGTAAACTTTTTAGCTGATGGCGGCATTTTTGGCCTCGGCTCTGATAGCAACGTCTTAATCAGCGCCGCAGAAGAACTTCGCGTCCTTGAATACTCCCAACGCCTCCGTGATCGTGCCCGCAACCTGATGAGCCATCCTCATCATTCCACGGGCCACTATCTTTATGAGCAAGCCCTGCAGGGAGGCGCACAGGCATCCGGCCGGCAAACCGGACAGCTGGCGGTTGGCAGCCGGGGAGATATCACTTCACTTGATATCAACCACCCGGCCTTCGCGGGCGCCACCAGAGACAGTTTTCTTGATTGCTGGATCTTTGCCGCCAATGGCCCGGCGATATCGGAGATTTGGGTCGGGGGCGAGCCCGTCGTTGCGGGAGGTGCTCACATCCACAGACACGGAATTCGGGACCGCTACACAAAAACCATTCGGCGGCTGTTGGCATGACCCGATCTACGCCCGTTTCCTATCACCTTGACGGTGATGGGCCCCTTTACAGACAAATCAACCGCGCCATCGCGCAACCGATCCTGAGCGGTCAAGCGGTACCAGGAACACGATTACCCTCCGAGCATGAGTTCATGGAACTGTTTAACGCATCGCGGATGACGGTCAACAAGGCCCTGCAAATGCTGGCAGATGATGGTCTGGTTAACCGCCGACGCCGAAGCGGCACCTTTGTTGCCCCTCAAGTTACCGAACATTCAGTCCTTGAGCTTCGCGATATTGTCGATGAGGTAGAAGCAAAGGGAGATCGGTACGGCTACCAATTGTTGGCACGAAACCTCGAAAACAGCGATACGCTGCTATCGAGCAAACTTGGCGTTCAGGAATATACGGAAGTTCTATATTTGAGCTGTCTTCACTTGAGCAATGATCTACCGCTATTGATTGAAGACCGTTACATTAACGCCAGCGCCGTTCCCGGCTGCCTTGACCAGAGCTTCTCTGAAACGCCGCCCGGCCACTGGCTGCTCGAAAACATCCCCTGGTCCCGGGCCGAACATGTCGTGACCGCGCTAAATGCCAACGCGCGGATCGCTAAAATTCTCAAAATCCAAAAGCAAACCGCTTGCCTCTCCATAGAGCGCACGACCTGGCAAGATGGTATTGGCCTGACGTATGTGACACTTACCTATCCCGGTGACAAACACCGCTTGGTTGGTAATTTCACGCCCGGACAGTAGAACGTTCTAGCGATGCTCGCGTGAAAAATCACGGGTGTGGTGCTGGCTGGCCATGCGCCATTCCAACAAATGATCAAGCATGACCCGTTTGACCGGCGCGGCATCCGGATCATCCCATCTGTTTTCCACCTCACCAGGGTCCTTATTCAAATCGAAGAGCTGGCCATAATCTTCACCCAGAAAATGCACAAGTTTCCAGTCTTTCGAGCGGACCATGGTCATAAACTCCGTGTCCTGCAGAATGCCATCGCGTGATTGCTCACAATAGGCGTATTCGCGCCCGTCCCATTCTTTGCCTTCCATCGCGGCTTGCGCAGATTGCGTCTCAAAGATCTCGGGTGTTTCGATTCCAGCATAGTCCAGTAACGCCGGCACAATGTCCATTTGCTGTGTTAAGGCATCGATTTGGTTCCCTGCAGCGACTCGACCTGGCGACCAGACGATCATCGGCACCCGCGTAATCTGTTCGTACATTGTCCATTTTTGACTATGCCCGTGATCTCCCAGGCAGTCCCCATGGTCTGCCGTAAACACAATAATGCTATTTTCGAGATAACCCTTGCGATCCAGCGCATCGACGATTTCACCCACACGCTGATCAATCATTGTCACATTTGCCAAGTAATAAGCCCGTTGTTTAAACCGTGCTTCTGGCGGCGGATCAAGCTGATGGACAACGCTGTCATGATCGACATTTGCATTGTGTATGCGCATGGATTTAAACGGTGCGGGTTGACCTTCCAAATCGCTTTGCAGAACCGCTTCAATGGGAATATCGCGCTCCATATAGTCAGCGCTGTATTTTGTCGTTGGATCATAGGGAGGGTGAGGCCCGGGGAAGCCAACCTGCAAAAACAGAGGCTGCGTTGTCGGGTAGCTCTCAATCCACCATTTCGCCATGCCACCAACAAACATATCAGAATGCAAATGTTCCGGCAGCTCCCAGTCAAAAGCGCCGAGGCTTTCCTTGTAGTCGTCACGGCTGCGATAGGTTTCACGCTGTTGTTTAACCAGGCCGTTTGCCGCCAATGCCCGATCCCATTCATCGAAGTAGTAACGGCCTTCCATATAGCGGTCTTTATTTTCGACGTTATACCGTTCCCTGAAGCCACACGGTGTATTCAGTGGCCATGTATGCATTTTGCCAACGTTGACCGTGTGATAGCCCGCATCGGCGAACAACTCCATCCAGGAATGACGCCACAGATCCGCATTTTTCAGAATACCGGTTGAATGGGGATAAAGGCCTGTGAACAAACTTGCACGGGCCGGAACACACGACGCACCGGCCACATGGCAGTTCGTAAAATGCGTTCCTTCTTTAACCAGACGGTCCAGATTAGGTGTGTCAACATGAGGATACCCCAACGCACTGATCGTGTCATAGCGCTGCTGGTCCGTAATGATAAAAATGATATTTGGCTTCTTGTCACCCATGAATAAACAACCCCATCTGATTTCGATCAGTATGAACTCACATTTTTTAAGTAAGTTCTCACCTTAGAACTTATAAATATCCCATATTTAGGCATATAACAATAGGTCACGCGAAAATTTAGACGGCGTGCCTGTTTTGTCGGTTTTTCTGCGCCTCAAGACACCCAGATTGGGGTGCAACCGAACCCGTGCGGCCACATAAGTCGCTATTAAAACGTCAGGAACTGGGTAAGGATGCAGAGGGTCTGGGCGCGACTATTGCGCTGATGCCCGCAGACTTTTTATATTGTGGACATGTGCATGCGAGCCCGCCGCGATGGGTGCCGTCGCGGCACCAATGACTTCACCATATTTACGAACAGGCTCGCCACTTTCCACATCCCGGACCGCAAATTTATGGCATAGCGCAACGTCTGTTCGCATCGTCAGCTCTTGCAGATCATCACCAATTTTAAACCGGACCTGTTCACCGCTTTTTATATGACGAAGTGCCGTAGCCAATTCGTCAATTGGGTTTAAAACCACGGCATCAAGCCCTTGTCGAGACGATCCTGTCATAAGGAAGCTCCAAAGCGGCTAATCACTTCTTCGCCTTCGCCAAGGACTTCTCCCCAAGTCCGGGTGCCCGAGGCCACTTCAATAATCAGTTTTACAAAGCGGACCGCGGCATCCTCCATGGATTCTTCTCCGGTGAAAACATCTCTTGCGTTAAAGTCAATTTGTTCCTGCAAACGCACAAGCGTATCTGGATTGGCACTGACTTTTAGGGTCGGTGTTATGGCATTTACAAAACTGTTACCCTGCCCTGTCGTAAACAGGATTAAATTTGCTCCCGCTGCTGTAAATCCACTAACGGATTCAGGCGCGTAAGTCGCCGCTTTCATGGCATGTAATCCCGGCCCATTGGGTGCCTCTGAATACTTCAGCAGGCTCTGTATGGGTCGACTGCCGCTTTTCGCAATATTTCCCAAAGACTTTTCTTCAATCGTCGTAAGCCCACCCGCTATATTTGTTGGGCCCGGGTTATCACCTGTCAGATCAAGGCCTGCGTCAATGGCACGTTGTTCATGGTCGAGGACAGCATCTCTTATCGCATTGTGAACGGCCTGCGTTGCGCCGCGCTGGGCCAACAGATGTTCAGCACCGAGCCATTCCGTTGTTTCGCCAAAGACCGCTTTGCCGCCGGCATCAACGATATAGTCGGCCATCAATCCTAAAAGCGGATTGGAGACCAGCCCGGAACTGGGATCGGAACGACCGCATTCCAACCCCAGAAATAACGAAGAAACGGGGCAGGATTGCCGACGTTGTCTGGATATTTCAATACGCAACTGCGCTCCGGCACGGATGGCCCGGTCGGTCAGTGTCAAAGCGTCATGATCACATTCATCAAGCGTTATGGAGATAACAGGTTTGCCGCATTTCGACATCTCTTCAGCAAGCTGCGCCAGTTTTGGCGGGTTTCCACCAATCATCAAAACAGCACCGACGTTTGGGTTAGTACCAAGCCCAATCAGGGAACGCAGCTGTGCATGGCGGTCTTCTCCCAGCAACCCGCCATCATATGGCATATTGGCAAAGACGGAACCCGGCAAAGCTGTTGCAATGCGCCGACCGGTAGGACCGGTTAAACCGGTTGCCGAAAGAACCAGCAGGTTATTGCGTATGCCAACTTGCCCGTCCGGGCGCAGGTATCCTTGAAAAGTTTCCAACGCGGTCCTCTTTAATGCATCTTCTTATGTATCGTCCGAACGGTTTGCTATCCGCTTACGTCTCCAGTCACTATAGAGCGGCCATAACAACAAGCCAATCGCGGCTAATGTAAAGAGTGCGGGAAGCGGTCGCGTAATTATCGGAGAGGCATCACCAGCCGTCATCATCAGCCCCGAGCGCAATTTCTCTTCTGCCAATGGCGCCAGAACGAAGCCAATAACAAACGGGCCCAGCGGATATTTGGCGCGCTCCAGCAAGAAACCAATAACACCGAAACCCAGCATCACCCAAACATCGAACATTGTATTGTTAAGCGCGTAGGAACCGATAACACAGAAGACCATAACCACGGGCAAAACGAAGCTGCGCGGCATGTACATTAGGCCAGCAATGTATTTCACTGAACTTGTCATCAAAATGTACATCAAGATATTGGCCAACAAACATGCGGCGACCATCCCCCAAACAATATTCGCATTGGTAAGAAACAGAGTTGGCCCAGGCTGAATGGAATGGATCATCAGCGCCCCGATCAGGATTGCATCAATCACACTGCCCGGGATGCCCATAGCGATCAGCGGAATCAGCGCGCCGCCAACCGTTGCATTGTTTGCCGCTTCCGAGGCGACAATTCCTTCCTCTGATCCCGTGCCAAATTTCTCAGGCGTCTTTGATGTGTTCTTTGCCACCGTATAGGCAATTACCGAACCGATGGATGCGCCAATTCCCGGCAAAATGCCGACGCCTGTTCCGATAATAGAAGACCGGACAAGATTGACGCCCTGTTTTTTATAATCTTTCAAAGACATCAATATGCCTTTGCTCGACATGGATATTCGTTCGGTCACGCGGCCCATATCCAGCGCGTCGTTGATAATCTGGCTAACCGCAAAAACACCGATTAAGACAGGTAACAGCTTAAGCCCGCCATTTAGCAAATAGAAATCGAACGTCAGTCGCGGCATTCCAGACGCCGGGTCAACACCGGGCATCGATATCAACATCCCAAAAAATCCAGCCGCAATTCCTTTGACCAACGATCCTTCGCTGACCGACGCGATTAGCACCATGGCCATCATGATCAGGGTAAAATATTCAAACGGGCCAAAACGGGTTGCGATTATCGAAAGCGGTTTGGTGATGGTCAGCAAGGCCACCCAGGCGACCAAACCGCCAACAAACGAGGCTGTAATCCCAAGTCCCAGCGCGCGCCCCGGATTGCCGTTTCTTGCCATGGGATACCCGTCGAAGGTCGTCATAACGGCGGCGGGGGTTCCTGGCATCCTGAGCAGCGTTGCCGTAATCAAGCCACCGCTGATTGCCCCCACATACATGGAAACCAACAGAATTATGGCATTGAACGGGTCCATATAAAACGTAATGGGCAATGTCAGCGCAATCAGCATTGCGCCCGTCATTCCGGGAATTGCGCCGACCACAATGCCCAATGATGTGCCGACAAACAGCATCAAGAAAGTCCAAGGTGTGAATATTTGGCTAATTGCAGCCCCGAGAGCACCTAAATCCATAATTTTATTCCGTTATTCAATTAGACGGGCAGGTCGACGACAAAGACCTGCGTAAACAGGTACTCGACGGCAAAGCCGATGATCAGACCTGTTACTGCAGCGGGCAAAAACTTCTTTTTCGCAAAGCTCTCAAGCCCCCAAATGGTAATCGTTAAAAAAATTGCCGCCATCCACGCGAATGCCATAATGCGTAAATGCAAAACGACAACAAATAACAATGTAGCCAGCGCCATGAGCACACCAAACCCGATGCTTAACGGCAACGATGACTCGGCAGACGCCGATTCTTTGGCCTTGATACGGGCAGAATTTATCGTGATCAGACAACAAATAATAATAATTCCGGCGGTTACTTGGGGTACGGGACCGGAACCCAAAGGTTCAAACGTGCCCGGAGGCAAGTCCCAGGACTCCCACAAAAAAACGGCACACATGAGGATCATCAGTCCACTGACAATGACTTCAAACTTCTGTTGAGTTTGCATAGGCTTCAATATCCTTTGAAGGAACCGTGGACCGCATCGGTTCAACGATGCGATCCACGGGCACGCTTACTTCTTTTTGGCCAATTTTGCGACAGGCTCAATCGCTGTCCATGTGTCGGTCAGGTCTTTCTGCAAGGCGTCGCCTTGAAGGAAAACGTTGGCAAAACCCTTTGACGCCAGGAACTTTTTATAACGATCTGTTTGCGTTGCTTTTTTCATAGCACCTGCAAACCCATCAATTGCTTCCTTCGGTGTTCCCTTAGGTGCAAACCACCAAGACTTGATGCAGAACTCCATGCCATAGCCAAGCTCTTTCATCGTTGGCAAATGGTTCAATTGCGGGAACCGTGCCGGGCCCGTGTAGGCCAGAGGTTTGATCTGGGCTTCCGGGTTCTCTGATCCGTCTGGCAGGCGGGTAAACTTCAAAACTTCCGCACCCGACAATACGGTTGCGTTGGTTTGAGCCCCTGTCAGGGCTGTGAAGTTTGCTGTGCCACCGCCAATCTGCACAAATCGGAATTTGGAACCCGGATTGGCTTCCTGCAGCATTACACCGGCCAGATGGTTGATGGCACCAAGGTTAGCCCCGAAAATCAGGCTGTCCGGTTTGGATTTTGCTTGTGCCAGAAGGTCCTGGACGGAATTAATTCCTGAATCTTTTCGAACCATTGGAAACAGGCAAAACTCGCCGGACGCCGCGACTGGCTCAAAATCGCGCCAGCCGAAGTTAAGTGCTCCGCTGCCTTCACCACCCATCAACGCGATATGGATCAGCAAAAAATTGTACCCATCAGCCGGAGCTTCCATCACCTGCCGGGACCCGATCGAATAGTGTCCACCCACATTAACAATCGTTATTGGTTGTGGGAGTAAATTGTTTTCCTTGATGGCCGCCTGAAACACTCGACCCGTCTGGTCAGATGTACCACCCGCTTTAAAAGGAACGACAAGTTTGATTGGTTTTTCGGGCCATGCCGCTTCGGCTAATCCGTTTAAACCCAATGCTGCAGTCATGGCGACGGCAGCTGACAAAATTAGTTTCTTCATGATACTTCCCTATTCAAATCATAAGAGTTTCAAAAATATGCACGTCTCGCTTACAGCGATGGTTTTCCTCCTCTTTTCTTCCTCCTCCACTTTTGCTTTCTCGATAACCGGCATTTCAGCCGGTCTTTCCTCACGTCGCCCCGAGAACCCCGGGACCAAATCAGCTATGGCGATCCAACCGGCTTGTCCGCATTCAGTTCCGGCGGGACCGGATAATGCAGCCCGCGCTGCGCAGCGAATCCTCGGTTCGGCTCGACCTTAAATTCTGGTTCATCAATTCCGACCAACCGATCCCCGTCTACAAAATCCAGGTCTTGGCCATAGAGATGTTTGATCAATGCCAACTCCAAGCGTCGGCGTGTTTCCGCATGCTTAGGATCATCAGCAAGGTCAAAGACTTCATGCCGGTCCGTTTCCATATCAAATAACTGACATCGATTCCCGGCGGGATACCAAATGAGCTTGTGGCGCGCGTCACGGACCATCCGCATCGTTTTCACACCTTCCATGGATTCTCCATAAAAAATATCGCGGCTTTTGCTGCCAATCATCGACAGCCCTTCAACGGACGTCGGAATTTCAATACCAGCCAGGTCAAGCAGCGTTGGCATCACATCTTGCAAACCGACCAGACGATCATCCGTCTGGCCCGGCATGACCCGTTGACTATTGGCTGTATCGACAAGAACCATCGGGATAGAATTTGACCCTTCGAGCATCGCTCGCTTTGCATAAAGGCCATGATCACCCAACATATCGCCATGGTCAGAAGTCAGGCAAATGATCGTGTCATCCAGCAAACCCTCTTCTCGCAGGGTGCCCAACACCACCCGAAGCGAATGGTCGATATGAGTGCATTGCGCGTAAAAGGCCCGCTTCGCATCCGCCAGGCGCTGTCCATTCAGCCTTGGCCAAAAATGTCGGGGGCCCTTTAAGGGGTAAGGAAGTGCGTCATCATTCGCGGACCATTCTGAAGTTTGGGCATCGGGGATATCCCGGCGCGCGTAACGCTCAAAATATTCGGCTAAAGGGGCCAGCGGTGGATGCGGGTGGGTGTAGGATAAATGCCAGAAAGAGGGCCGGTCCGGGTCACGTCGCTTAATGATCTTCGCCATTTCGCGGGCTTTCCAGTTTGTCTGGTGTGTCTCTTGCGGCAGGTGCCAAGGGCGCCAAACATAATCGTTATTGCACATGCCGTGCATGAACTGTTGACCTGCATACCCTTGTTCCGCCAGATAGATATCATAGTCATCGACAGCACCCAGGTGTGGCCGTCCCTCTTCCGCTATCAGGACGTCATCAAATCCGATGCGATCACGTGCCGGATAAACATGCAATTTCCCAACGCCATAGGCTTGATAGCCGGCATCACGAAATGTTTGGGCCAAAGTTGGCAGTTTCGGCATGCGCGCGGTCGGTTGGAATACCCGATCGCCATGACCTTGCGGCGATGTACCCGTCATGACGCTGCGACGTGCCGGAATACAAATAGGGCACTCCGAATAAGCGTTTGTATAGCGCACGCCGATGCCTGCCAGATTGTCAATGGTCGGCGTCTCGATAACAGGATGTCCCGCGACTCCCAGTAAACTTCCTGGCCACTGATCGACCATAATCAACATAACATTTGGCTGCTTTTTAACGCCCATTCGACTTCACCCCCGTCACCTGTCCCAACACGTCGAGCTTCTCATCTGACATGTATCCATACCTGTTTACGACCATCCGATGGCCCGATGCTTCCCATGCGACCGTCATCCGGTTGCGATAGTCGTCCATCGGGCCATAGGCGTGGGAGAATGCGTGAACAGGCGTATTGCCTGCCAATGATTGTGTATCCCTGATTTTTTGCGCTTGCGCCTGAATTCCCGCTTGATGAGGCTCTTCTGGTGCTGGGTAATGCACATCCTTAATGCTTGTCGGCGGTTCTGCGTCCAAGAGGTCAAGAATTGAAAAGATGCCGCTCAACACGGACGATGCCGATAGGTTGTTATTTGACGCCAGCAGACGATCTGCGTATCCGCGCACCATCATAGACCAGTGCATAGTATATAGCTTAACGCCGATACCGGACACATGTGGCGCCACTTTTTTGACGTCAAAGCCGGAGACCTGACTCCACGGCGGAGGAAACCCCTGGACGACAAAATCCATTTTACCCTGGGACTCTTCGCGAATGGTCGCGGAATACGATTGCAAGAGCTCCGTGACCAAATCGCCCTTAAATGCCCGAAGGTCCAACACGCCCGGATATCCGATCAGGAGCTCCCATAAATTGTTGCGTGTCGACTTGCCAAGCCATGTATCGATATCAAGATCGGATAAATCTCGGAGCAAAAATTGATACAATCGATCCGTATCTCGGCGCATTTGCTCAAAATCATAACCCAGGCGGTGGGCCGCAACTTCGGCATGGGAACTAAAATCAAAAAACAGACTCTCGAACGCGTACGGCGGGTACTCCGGCCAATCGACCCGCAACCCGTCCAGATTGGGGTAAGCCCTGATCAGGTCGCGGAGAAGAGCGCAGCCATAGTCTTTGATATGAGGGCTGGCAAGGCTGGCATTCTTGTCAACGCGCCCTTCATGTTCTGATCCATTTGGCAGCAATGGCCGGTCTTCGGCAACAGCACCGCCGAACTGCACCTTATATCCCGGCGGGATTGCTGATTGCACCTGCATATAGGCGTGCATATCACGCGCTTTCGCCGCATCTAAGAATTCCGCAACACGCTTTCCTTCTCGTTCTGTCAGGGCGTCAGGTTCTGAAGGTTGATACCGCAATCCGCTGTAGAGCGTTTTATCAGGCACAAAACTTGGCGCAGTCCGCACTGTCAACTCTCGCTTACCCCACAGGAACCTGTCCAGCAAACGCACGGAACCGGCATTGCCGTCAGCCGGCGGTTCACGCCCGGCATCGGCATCACTCGACGGCTCCATAACATATGGTGACGTTGTAACCGCCGTCGCACCAGATCTGGATTGCAAGTTATCCAAAACCTGCGAACAGCCATCAGATTGCGGATATTCAGGCATGACAGAGATATTCAGGGTGCGGGCAACGGGACTATTTTGGTTCATTCTCGCCTTTATTTTCTGCCTTGTGTCATCAACGCGCTCTGGCAAATCGGATGCAGATCGTAATTGGTTATACTAGTATGGTAGAATGTTGACAAGGGAATTTGGTTGTGGTTCGCTAGCTGTGTGTAATGCGCTTTTCAATCAGGGTTGAGTTGCTTTAATTGTTACCTCTAACGCTCTAACAACCATGGCCATTTAAAATGCCTCTTTCGCCGACACCACAGCATATCCCCGCTGCACAACAGGCTTACCACGCCCTGCATGATCGCATTTTAAAATTGCAAATTGAGCCTGGTCAGTCGGTTTCTGAAAAAGAAATCTCATCACAAATTGGCGTTAGTCGACAGCCCGTTCGAGAGGCCTTCATTAGACTTTCGCAAGAAGGGCTTTTGTATATCCGGCCCCAAATAGGGACTTTTGTGTCCCGCTTGAATGTTGCACAGATTCACGAAGCTGTATTCGCCCGGGTCGCCCTTGAATGCGCGTCCGTCCGAATAGCAGCCGAAAAAGCAACCCCGCGCGACATTCGCGATCTCGGTGATAACATCCGCGCGCATGGGCAAGCCAGCGACGACGGGGAGTACGATCTGGTTTATCAATTGGACTCTGCCTTTCACATCAAGCTTCTGGAGATCAGCGGACATCCCGGCCTCTGGAAAATGGTCAATGAGGCCCGCTCTCATATGGCGCGGCTTCGCCAGTTGTCGATTGTCAAAATGAGCAACACCACGTCAATGGCCGTCCAGTTTCACACCACCATTATGAACTGCATTGAAGCGCGCGAGGGGGATAAGGCCGCCGCGCAATTAAAAGCCCACATTGAGCAAAATGTTGATTATATGGATCAGCTCATCGAAGAAATCCCCGCTTATTTTGAAACCTGATCCAAGGACCATTGAAGGAATAGCCCGCATGCCGAGCAAGCCCGTCATCGAACGAATAGAGCTAATTGCCTTTGAAATTCAGCTCGAGGACATCCTGACAGACCGGGCCGGATTTGGACTGTCATACCAACCAGGGCAAATCGGCACACACCTTCGATTTGCTGTTCGCATTCATACGGACACGGGCGTCATCGGTGAATATGTCCCTCCACGGGGCCGCACCAACGTCATTATGACGGCTTCCGAGGCGCTTGCTTTTAGCCTTATTGGCAAGCCCGCCTTACAACGTGAAAAACATTACAGAACGATGCGCAAACTCACGAAACACATTGGTGAGGTTGGCATTGGCGCCATTGATATCGCACTTTGGGATTTGGCCGGTAAGCACCAAAATGTCTCTATCGCGCAGATGCTCGGCGGCTACAGAGACCGCCTGCCAGCCTACGCCAGCACCATTATGGGTGACCGTCTGGACGGATTGTCGAGCCCGGAAGCTTACGCAGACTTCGCGGAACAATGCCTGGATTTGGGATATAGAGCCTACAAAATGCATGGCTGGAACGAAGGTCATGTGGACGAAGAAGCGGCAATGATCCGGGCCGTTTGTGAACGCGTCGGTAATAAAATGGTGATTATGTATGACGCCGCCTGCCATCTATCGACACTGGCCGACGCCATCCAAATCGGGCATGTCTGCGATGAATATGGCCTCTATTGGCTGGAAGACCCCTATGGTGATGGCGGCATCTCCATTCATGGCCATCAAATGCTCAAAAAAAACATCAAGACCCCGTTGCTGGTCAGCGAACATGTCCGTAATTTGGAAACGACAACCGACATGCTGGTCGCTGGCGCCACGGACTTTGCCCGTGCTGACCCCGACTATGACGGCGGCATTACCGGATGCCACAAGGTCGCTGTCGCAGCTGAAGGCCTTGGTATGGATTGTGAGGTCCATTCCTGTGGCCCGGCAATGCGGCAATTGATGTCAGCGTGTCGAAATTCCAACTACTACGAAGTTAATCTGGTCCATCCCAAATGCGGCAATGCATGGCAATTACCGATCTATGCGGACGGCTATTCCGATGAACTGGAATGCATTGACGCGGATGGATGTGTCTCCGTTAGTAGGGAACCGGGTTTAGGTGTCCAATATGATTGGGGCACCATTCGTAAAAATGCGGTTGAGACCCGTATTATCGATTAGCTGCCCAAATAACCAACAAAGGCAAACCGCACTTCAATCATCATCAGTGAACCAGTCGAGTTTATCGCGCAGCCCAACCACCGAGCCGATAATAACTATCGCTGGCCCTTCAAGCTTGGCGTTCTCGACATTTTGCGCAATTGTCGAAATGGTCCCGGTGACCACCCGCTGGCCCGGCCGAGTTCCCTTGTCAACAACGGCAACCAGCGTTTCGGCATTTGCACCATTATCCAAAAAAGCCTGCATGACCTGCGCCAATGACAAGAACCCCATATAGACAACAACCGTCTGATTGGGTTGCACCAATGCCGACCAATTCAGATCCAATTCGCCATCCTTTACATGTCCGGTGACAAATACACAGGCTTGCGCATGGTCCCGGTGGGTTAAAGGAATTCCGGCGTAGGCCGCGCAGCCATTGGCGGCACTGATCCCGGGGACAACCTGAAAAGCGACGCCTTCAGCTGCCAGCATCTCAATTTCTTCACCACCGCGGCCAAAGACAAAAGGATCGCCACCTTTTAAGCGCAGCACCCGTTTTCCCTGTTTCGCCAAATCAACCAGAGTCTGGCTAATGTCCTCTTGTTTCATGGCGTGGTCACCCTGGCGTTTACCAACATAGATACGATCAGCATCCCGGCGGACAAGCTCGAGTATGCCGTCCGGGACCAATCGGTCATGCAAAACGACATCGGCTTGCTGCATCAAACGCAAGGCCCGGAACGTCAGCAAATCGGGATCCCCCGGCCCGCTGCCGACCAAATAAACTTCACCTTCGGCATCTTCGTTCTGACCAACGCTGGCGGCACTGATCAGTTCTTGCATTTGGGAAGCTGCCGTATCTGGCTTCGCGCCGTAGATACTCTCGGCAACAGGACCATCGGCAATCCGTTCCCAGAAACGCCGACGTTCCACAATATCAGGGATTGCTGCTTTCACCTGATCTCGATAGCCACCTACAAAATCAGCAAGCTTTCCAAGCGCTGCGGGGACAAGGCTTTCCAAACGCGCGCGCAGCATACGGGCCAGAATGGGTGCATCGCCGCCACTGGATATAGCAACCACGATGGGGGAACGGTCGACAATCGACGGCATGATAAACGTCGAGATATCGGAACGATCAGCAACATTAACAAGCACGCCACGATCTTTAGCCTCTTGTGCCACCCAAGTTTCATAGTCTGGCTCATCCTCGGAGGCCACATAGACAACCACAACACCATCCAGATCATGGCGTTCGAACTTTCGCTCCACATGGTCAAAAGGTGCGCAGATTTCAAAATCAGCCGATAGATGCGGCGCCACCACGATCACGCGCGCGCCTGCGCGCTGTGCCATCGCGGTCCGCCGAGCGGCCATTGCCTCTCCGCCAACGACAAGCACGGGGCGCTCAATGACATCAATAAACGTTGGTAAATGTTTCATGAATTATTCTTTATGACTTAAGAGGTTGGACCTACCGTTGATGGAATAGAAAGTGAACTTCACATCAGGTCAAGCGATGGGAAAAATATTTCTGGCGATCATCACCCGCAACATGTGATATTTAACCCAACTGACATGGATAGACGAGCAAATTCCAACACATGCAAGAGCACCCCTTCGCTTCATACGTCCGTATTCTGGCTCGTGGAAAGTCCAACACGCGACCGCTAACAATCGACGAGGCGGATGAAGCAATGACGCTGATTCTCAACGGCGACGCTTTGCCGGAGCAGATCGGCGCGTTCTTAATGGTACTGAGATATAAGGAAGAAACGCCTGAGGAAGTTGCCGGGTTTGTCAGGGCAGCGCAGCGCCAGATCATCGTCCCGACAGATGCGCCGACAATCGATCTCGATTGGTCCTGCTATGCGGGCAAGCGTCGTCAACTGCCTTGGTTCGCTTTAGCAGCTCTCGCTTTGTCACAAGCGGGAATAAAAATTTTTGTCCACGGTACTCAAGGTCATACGGCTGGCCGCATCTATGCAATGCAAACCTTCCAATCATTAGGATTGCCAGTGGCCACAAGCCTGGCGGACGCCAGTAGAACGCTGAAAAGCGCCAACCTCTGCTATTTACCACTCGATGCCATTAGCCCTAAACTGGCGGATTTGATCGATTTAAAAGCCGTACTCGGATTACGCTCACCAGTTCACACCGTTGCCCGAATGCTCAACCCATTTCAGTCGCAGCACGTCATTCAAGGTATTTTTCATCCGGGCTTTAACAACGTGCACCAGCACGCAGCGGCGCTACTGGGGCAGCCTCACTTTGCTGTCTTCCGCGGTGAAGGTGGAGAGATAGAGCGTCGTCCACAAAAAGCACTTGATGTCTTTAGCGTTCATAACCACGTCTTATCGACCGAGCATTGGCTGCCTTTGATGCGCGAGCCGCGCCAGACAATAGAGACCGATATGAACCTTGGTCGATTGCGAGCTGTCTGGACGGGCAAAGCCCAAGACGACTACGGCGAAATGGCCATCATAGGCACCATGGCAATCGCATTAAAGCTGCTTGGCAAGGCACCGACACCAACGGATGCGCAGGCTTTGGCTGAAGAAATTTGGTTTGCCCGGCAGAAAGCAGAAACCGGCTTTAGACATTTGATGCAGCAAGATAGTTCAGCTCCGCCTGATAGACGGTCCGCTCCGGTGGGAACACGACGATGAACGTCGAGCCAACACCGACTTCGCTTTCGATGCCCAACTCGCCACCAAACAGTTCCATGAAGTTAACGCAAAGATGAAGGCCAAGACCGGAACCCGCATAGCGATGCTCATAATGCCCCCTAATTTGCTCAAACGGCTTTAGGGCTTTGGCGACGCCATCCTTCGTCATACCAATACCCGTATCAATCACACTCAATTCGATACCATTATGTCTGTTTATGGATGTTTTGACGACAACCTCACCGCCCGCTGGCGTAAATTTTATGGCGTTCGATATCAAATTATTCAGCAGTTGAACCATTGCGCGGCGATCAGCGCGCAAGAGCGGCATATCTTCCGGGACGGAGCTTTTTAAGATTAATTTTGAAGATCGCGCCATTGTTTCCAATTGCCGAAAACTGTCTTTCAACAACTCTTGGATATCCAGCACCTCTTCGGCAAGATCATACTTGCCCATTTCAATCTTCGACAAATCGAGAACATCATTAATAAGACTGACAAGCAGCTCCCCGCTATTGTTAATATCAGTGACATAGGCTTCATATCGGGGGTCGCCTAAATCACCAAACATCTTGTTTTGCATGATATCGCTGAAGCCCATAATCGCATTTAGCGGCGTTCTTAAATCATGACTCATAGCAGCAAGAAACTCTGATTTTGCCAGATTTGCTCTTTCCGCTTCTTCTTTGGCCGCTGCAAGTTCTCGCGTTCGTTTGATAATACGCTGCGCTAAAACCTCACGACTTCTAATCAAGCGATAGGTCATAAAGGCGAGCGAAAGCACCAAAATCAGACCCACAACAAAAACAATCGTTAACCAGACAGGGTTCTGTGCGTCGTAGAAGGAGGGGTTTGGATAAAAATCAATTCGCCATTCTAGCCCGCCAAAATTGAAAGTTTCTGATAGCAATGCGGTCGCATCGATGGTCTCGGAGCTTTGATAAATTGGCGTCGGGCTAGCTGCAGTAATTTCAAAGATCGCGACCTCAAACGCCGGGTTAGACATCTTTTTAAAAAGCGTCTCGAGCACTCTTCCCGGCGTGTATGTTGCTACGACAAAACCCGATCGGCCTTGGTCAGATTGCCGATAGTCACGCAAGCCCAGATTGGCATTATGCGTTGCCGCAATAATTAATACGGTCGAGTAGGCATCAGGTTCCACATCCGGTAATGTAATGGGCGGCGACACTTGCAACTTGCCGGTTTCTTTCGCATTCAGCGCTGTCGACAAATGCGCTTTGCTACTTGCCAAATCATAGCCCAACACCCCCTTTGGACCGGCCGGGGAGACAACATAGATTGCCGGCAGATAGATGTTTCTGCCATCGACCGCTTCAATCGTGATCGGCGGATATCCAAGTTTTTGACGCAAATGTTCCCGATAGTATAGTTGCCAGTTGAATAGATCGAGTTCATCCCTCTGCAAAAGCGGCATAACAGCGATCGCCTTGATATAATCCTCTTGTTCGTAAAAATGTGCAGAAGACAGAAAGCTGGTAAGTTCGTTTTCTTCTATGACTTGGCTGGATTCAAAAAATCCAACGATACTTTGAAGTTTAACGCCAGCGACTGAGAATGCCTCAGTAACACTATCCGTGAAAGTTTTCGCGTCCGATTGAAAGCGAACAAGCTGTTCACTTTGGATTGTTGTTCTGGTTTTATTAAAAAAGGTCCCCAGAATAACAATCGCAACCGCGGCTACCAATAACAACCCGGCTCGGGCCATAAGAACACCTGACAATCTCGTCACGACAGTTTAAGCCAGCCGTAAAAAAAGCTACAGTGGCAAAGGAATCACAATTGCTTCGCGTAATTATAAACCATCCACCTCTCGTCTTGCCACCTATTTTTGCATATCATGGAATTCAGGCAATAGCCTCTTTTTATCGCTTCAACCCGCTTTCGCTTGTCCAAGATAACTTGGGATGACATACGGACCTTCGGGAATAACAGCGATCGCGTTGTCGCCGGTTTCAGCGACGCTCTTGGCAATCGCCTCTTCCACCGATTCAACACAATTAACACCAGTTATCTCCTGTTCTTCCGGGGACAGGCCGTCTGTGTACAAATGAATAGTACCAATGCGCATCGGTTTTAATTGCATTTCTGTTTGCCACTCATCGATATCTGCCCGTGACTTTTTCTGAATATCGTTAAGGAAGCCATCGGGTCCAAGGGCGACGAGGCGCCTTTGAGATTCTGCAAATTCCGGCGATCCGATACCTTCATCACAGGCTGATGCGATGATTAGGTTCCCGCCCGGCTCAAGAATATCCATCGCACCAACCATTCCCTTGACGGTTTGATAATACGTTTTATCAAGCGGGTAACCTGCGGCACTTGTCACCACCGTTTTATAGAGCCGGGGAACTGTAACTTCCGTATAGTTTTTAACAAAATTCACGGCTTGCGTGTGGCTTTCTATTATTTCGCCAAACGTCACATGCGATAACCTGCGCTCTTCATCAATAACCGTGTTCAATGCCAGCGCCCCACCGACTTTTTTCACGATTTCCAGCTGCTCCTCGTGCAACGGGTTCCCGATCAGATTGCAGTTTATCGCATTCGGGTTTTCCATAAATTCGGCGTTATGAAATGTGGTGATCGTCTCCGCATGAGCGACTCCGGGGGCAATGACTTTCCGTCCCCCGGAATATCCAGCCATGAAATGCGGCTCGACCAATCCCGTCGCGATCCGAACGTCCGCATCCACAAAACGACGATCAATCCGTACCGTGGTACCACGCGTCTCGGTAACACCAAGATCCACATGGGCCGCGTCATCCCGGGCAAAATGGTTTTCAACACGGACCGTATCCATGACCCATTGACTACCGACAAGCTCAACAAGTTCATCACCTTCATTTGGACGGTGAAGGCCCGTCGCGACAAGCACCATAATATCAGCAGCAGCAACGCCCCGCTCCATCAAACGCTTGATCATAATTGGCAAAAACAGGCCGTTTGGAACAGGCCGTGTGATATCACATATTAGAATACATGCCGTCTTTCCTGGACCGGCGAGATCATCCAGCGTTGGCCCCTCGCCAATCGGATGATTAATCGCATCGATAATTCCGGCCTGTGGGTCAGCGAGAGCCGGCATCGGTTTTTTGCCGACAACGGTCACGTCATAAGCATCGTCGAGGTCGAGCGGCAAACTGCCTTTCGCATAGTTAATATCAACCCACATTTTGTAATCCTGTCTTTTAGTGGTAAACGCTGAACTTGAAATTAACATGAGAGCGCGGCAAATTACACGCCGCATTCTCGCCTAACGCCTAATTCATCTGAGGATATCACATGCAATCTCCGACATTTCCCGCCGTTCATTTGTCTATGCTACAATCCGTCCAGTTACCGAAGGTCATACCGGTAAAACTGACACATCCTTCGGCCCCTGCCGTTGCCGATATTGAGGCCGCGGTTTCCGGCGAAATTTCCAAATCTCAACGCCTGAAGTCCTTGCCGACCGGTGCTAACATTGCTGTTGCCGTCGGCAGTCGCGGAATCTCTGGAATAGCTCGTGTTGCAAAATCTGTTGTCGACCAGTTAAAGGAGATGGGATTTAAACCGTTTATCGTGCCTGGCATGGGCAGTCATGGCGGCGGCATAGCGGAAGGACAGGTGGCTGTTCTCGGTGGGTTGGGCGTCACGGAAGAAACCATGGGTGTTCCCATTCGGGCAACAATGGAAGTCGTAAAGTATGGCACGTCAAGTCAGGGCGTCGACGCCATGTTTGATAAAAATGCGGCTGAAGCAGACGGGGTTATCGTCATAAATCGCGTCAAATCCCATACCAGTTTTGATCGCCCAATCGAAAGCGGCCTTACAAAAATGGTTGCTGTTGGTCTTGGCAAAGGGGAAGGCGCAAAGCGCGTACATGTATTGGGCCCGAAAGGGTTGCGCGATGTGTTGCCGGAATTGGCAAAAATTTCCATAGAACACAGCCCCATCTGCTTTGGAATTGCGCTGGTTGAAAACCCGCACAAAGAGTTGGTAACAATCGAAGGAGTCGAACCTGAAGATTTTTATGCGACAGACGAGCGGCTGTTGGTAAAGGCAAAGTCACTCCTTGCACGCTTACCTTTTGATCAAATTGACGCATTGGTGTGCGAACTCGTTGGAAAAAACATCTCTGGAGCGGGCATGGACTTTGCGGTTACTGCACGAACCGACATTCGGGGAATTGATAATCCTCCAAAGCCTATGATCCACCGTATCGGGGTCCTTGGCGTTACGCCTGAATCAAAAGGCAATGCCAATGGCATCGGTATGGCTGATTTTGCGCCGATGGATTTCATTAACTCCATCGATTTACATGCCATTTATTTTAACGGAGTGACGGCCGCAATTGTCGAAAAAGGTCGCATTCCTCTTGTCTTACCCCACGATCTTGATGTCTTCCGCGCCTGTGTTTCGACGGCATGGACCGACGACCCTACTCAAGCACGGCTTTGTATGATACGATCCACATCACAAATGAACGAAATAATGGTATCACCGTCTCTGTTTTCGGAAATTGATGGCCGCGATGATATCGAACAGTTGGGTGACCCACAGGCAATTGAATTTTCCGAAGAAGGGAAATTGTTAACGCGCTGCAAGGGTTGATAACAAGGATTGAGCAATGCCAGATCGGACGCCGCATCCATTGAAGAGACGTCTTGCCGATGTTGGCATGGTTTTTTTTGGCATGATTATGGCGGTGACACCACTTGCGCTTTGGGTTGCCCCAACCGCACCGTGGTTTTATTTTTTCCTTGAAATGTTCGTATTCTCAAGTGTTGCAGTCTGGTATTTGTCGAGCTACGAAACGTCAGCTGCTGAACATCAGATGAAGCAACGATCCCCGTCCGGCAAAGCAACGCTCTCTGAAAGAGCCATCATTCGTTTACAAAATATGTGCATCTTGGAACGAAATACCGAAGCACAAAAAGAGCTTCGTGAACTCACGGAAAAGCATAGAAACGATATCCGTAAATCCCGAATCAGTTCCGAATAGATTTTATCTGCCACCCAGCTGATTTGCGGTCAAAGTGCGAACGGGTCAAGTCATCCAGCGGCGCTTTGTTCTTGCGCCCAAGCCAGCACGTCTTCATAGCTACCGCGGAAGACAATCTGATCGGTTTGCTTACCAAGTTGATAATCACACATAGGATCGTAGTAATCTTCAAGCAACCGCCGGATCCACTCTCTATGCAGATCGGTTTGACCCGACCTCTCTTGGGCTTCCAAAGCTAACGCCATACAGGAAGATATCTCTCCATACCGCTCCAGTCCTAGCCTTTTTTGCACCCGCAACAGACTTTCCGTTAAGTAGCTCTTGAACAACACCCAACCGTCAACCGGGTTGGCCTCGTCGAATTCCTGCCGCATCTCAATAACATATTCTTGCATTATCCGTTCGACGCGAAACACCATTGGCATTTCGATAATTGCCAAAGGACTGCCGCGCATAACCTGAAAAAACGATTGTGGGACCGCACATGCGCCTATTCGGCGACTTTCATCTTCAATGACCAATTTATGGTTCGGGTAGGCATGGCGTTTTTTAATCAAGTCGATACCCAAGGTATTTTCGAAATCAACTTGTGAAGGCACACCCGAGACCCGGCGCCCGAAACTGGAGCCACGGTGATTGGCATGGCCTTCCAAATCGGTGCTAAAGGCAACCTCATTCACCAAGACCGTCTTTGCTGTGCCCGTTTTCCCACCGATACGGATCATTGGCACCTGCGCCGCAGCATCCTCTATCTCGGTGATCAAAGTGCGCCTGAGTGCCTTGAACCCTCCTTCAATAAGGCGAATTTCAACGCCCGAATCACGCATCCATTGACGCGCATAGTTTGACCGCATGCCGCCACGCCAGCAGTAAAGATGCGCACCAGGGTGCGACGCGGCAAACGCACACCAGGCATCAATGCGCGCTTGTCTGGTTCGTCCACTTACCAGCTCATTGCCCAGCTCTATGGCCGCCTGCTTGCCTTTTTCTTTGTAACATGCCCCTACCAGATGGCGCTCCTCGTCATTGAGAATTGGCAGGTTAACCGATGTGGGGAATCTACCTTTTGCGAACTCGACCTCTGCACGGACATCCAGAAACGGCGTATCCGTCAAGAACAAGTCGCGAAATTGATCGGCGGTGACCAGATGGTCCGGCATTCTCGTACTCTGCGTCCTGTTTATAATCCATCAGGACATATCGCGTTTGCACTGATATTGAAACAGAAACTACATCGAACGCGCTCAACGTCCGAAATTAAGCCGCCGTCTAAGGATATATCAACCGGAGCGCATCCATCAGCGGCACACCGGATGCATTAGACGTAGATGCCAACATGGAACAGCTGAACTTCTAAGACAAAGTTAGAAATAGCCTTGAATTAAAGCACCAAAAAGAAGTAGGAAGGCACCGGAACAGGGCCCATTTCATATTCTTAAAAGAGCCAGGATGAGTGACACAAAATTCAAATACCATTATCTAAAGTACAATTCCTATGGGGTTCTTCGTCCAAGTTTAATTCTAATCTTAATCCTGTGTTTCTTATGCAAAGATTTCTTCCTGGTCGCGATCGTCGGCGCGTCTTCATTTAAAGGCGCCGGTGCGGGGTCCAACGAACTGGTAACCTTGATAAGCCCCATACTTTTTTTATCAGATTTGCCTGCCATTTTTTTGTTTTATGCGCTCAGCGCACGCCGCCCAGAAGCCGGTCGTGTGCCTAGATTTATTTGGAAGTATGGCAGGCTGTTTATCGCCTTATCCATCTTTTCATATATCGTCATTTTATTTTCCATGCGTGATTTCACTATTTCCAAGCTCACCTTTCTCGACGGGTCAGCCATCGCCTTTAAGTTACTGATCCTCATATATATCTATACTTCCTCTATCATTGCCGATACATTTGGAGAGTTTCCGATACCAGAAAAAGACGCGGGAAATGGCACCTAGATTATGGTGTTTCTGTCTGATTTTTCCGCGATTGATATGAGGATATGTGACGCGTGGACCATGAGAATATTAAGTCTGCTATAGCCCGCCTGACAGCCTCAGAAAATTTGGAAAGTTTTGATGCGGCGATCCGCATTCTCGTTGCCATACTCAGCGCCGATGACATATCCTCCGAAGATAAAGATAAAATCGTTGAAGTTATAAATCTAAAGTTAAGCGCGATCGCGAAAACACCACAGAAGATTATTCTGTCAGCCCAGCTACCTCTTTTACTTGAGTTACTGACCCCTGCGGCTCCCGACTTAACCGAATATCAAAACGCTTTGGAAAACACTCTTAAGCAGAGTGAAGACCCTGTGTCGTCGCCAGACGTTTTTTTCAATTTTCAATCCAACGTGCTACTCTTACAATCCGTAACCCGTGGGGTGGACAGCGCACTGTCCATGTTAATTAAACGGCTTATGAAGGCCCCCGCAAACACTTGGGCGACTCCCGCGTTCAGAGGTCTAGGAGCTTCTCTTAGCCATCATCGCTGGTTCGTCGCGCCCCGAAAACAGACTGCGAATACCGTCAAAAAAGCTGCTCAGAAAAAACCCGATGAAGTCTCTCTTGCGAAGCTTATGCAGTTAACGGAGGTTATAGGTTTTGCGAGGACTGCGCCTTACGAATGGTTAGAAATGTTATTCAAAAACCTTATTCTGCCGACAATGAATGCCGCAATTCGTATGCGGCAGTATGATCAAGCGCTTGCACTGGAGTGGCTCGCATATGCTCATTTCACCAAAGCAAAAGATAATGCCGAACATTTCAAAAAAACCGTTGGCAGTTGGACGCCACTTTTTCGCAAAGGCGGCAAGACATTTGGTGCTCGCTTACCCAAGCTCAACACTAATGCCAATATTTCCTCAACTCCCCGCGTGGCTTTTTATCTTCATAACTCGGCGATATTAGGCCATACGGAAGCGCTCCTTTCCTTCTTTAGAGGGCTTTCCAAATTGGACCCTCGTCCCATTGAGGCCATCATCTATATTTCCGGCGACGTAAACCCGCAATTGGATGCGATCCTGAAAGAATGTGGTATCGAAGCAATTTATGTATCGCAACTGGTGGCGCAGGGTCAGCCCTCACAAAATTTGCTGGCAATGCGTCGAGATGCGGAAAACCGCGGCGTCATCGCCTTTGTTTACGTATCACTTGTCATCAGTATGCCGTTCGCATTTTCACTTGGCATGGCACCGGTACAGATTTGGTGGTCGATGAAATACCATTCACTGCGCATACCCGAAATTGACGGCTATATCGCTTTGGGTTCATTTGACAGATACCGCCAGATCGATGGCCACGAATGGCGCGTAGCCCACCGAGCAATGGAGCCTCTGTTCGATCCGGCCCTGACCACAGAAGCTGCAAATATTCGCAAGGAGCTCCTGGGCAACGATTATACACTCTTGGTTGGCTGCATTGGTCGCGAAGAGAAAATGATCAGCGATGCTTACATCAGATCCTTGTCTCGCATCTTGAAAGCTGTTCCAACCGCTCGGTTCCTTTGGACGGGAGCAAGTGCGCACCCTGAAGTGCTCGCTTTATTGGATGCCTATGACATAGCGGATCGTTGCCACTACATAGGCTGGGTCAATACCCGACTATACGCGCAGGTTATCGATGTTTTTATCGACTCATATCCTTTTGCCTCGGGTCTCACCGCTTTCGAAGCGATGGCTGCCGGTCGCCCGGTTGTCTCAATGATCACACGCGAAGCCCTGGGCACAGGCATGCCCGCGCATGTTTGGCCCGTTTACAAGGGGCAGGCAGGTACCGACGACGTACAGAAAGAGGTCCGGGACCTGTTTACCAACCCGCAAGGACAATCTCTCCTACCTTTTGCAGAAACAGTCGAAACCTACGAGAATATCGCTATTCAAATATGCACAGATGATCAGTTCAGAAATGAAACCGGTAATGCGGGCCGCCTTTTCGTTGAACGATACATGAATGATGACAGGCGCATGGCCGAAACAGGCTGCCAGCACATCCGAGAGATTATTTCAGAGAAACTGGCGCAAAGTTAACCCCAGCCGCTCATCGCTATAGCCTGTTATCCTTAAATCAGTTGCTCGAACAAGCGTGCAACGGCTTCCGCACCTGGATCATTGTGACCGACAAGATTTTCAGCCGATATATAGGTCGCACGTCCGGCTTTTGCTTTGGCAATGCGCGAGGTCCCGTCAGCGCCAGCGCGTGCCGCTTGCGCCGCCGCAGCAAGACCATCCGACAAGGCTTCTAATGCCGGATGCAAAGCATCAATCATTGTCCGATCGCCAACCTGGGCTCCGCCAACTTCCTGAACCCGTCGCAAACCCGTTTTCAAGGCAGCAATAACATCGCCCCCATTAGCCAATGCATCTCCGGCAGCGGCAAAAAAGATCGCCAATAGAACGCCGGAAGAACCACCCATTGTTTGGCTGAGTTCAAGACTAATCGACCGCAAAAGACCTGTCGTATCGCCCAAAGGGAGTTGGTCTAGTGTTTTCTTCATTGCCTGAGCCGCAGTTGCCAGGGTAGAGCCAGTATCGCCATCGCCTGATTTTGCATCCAACGCATTTAGGTCCGCCTCTGCGGAAATCAGAATTTCACAGGCGGTTTCAATTAAGGTTCTCATTGCCGGGTTTTCTGATGCGTTCAAACGCGCCGGCACCAAACCGTCTGGCAATGCGACTGGCGCAGCATCTTTTACTTCACACAGACCGGGCCATACAGATGACCCTGGTTGTGTTTGAAGCAACCTTATGTCTTCGGGTCCAACAGCCAATAAGGAGACAGAAAAGCCCCGCATGTCCAAAGACGTCATTAATGCTGCGGGTCCGATTAGATAATGAATACGCTCGGATAACCGGGAGGTCAGCAATTCTTTGGAGAGCACGGCCATTTCTAAATCTGTTGCCCCCCCAAGGTTATTAAGCAATGCCACAAGCGGTGCATCGCTAGGCACATGAGAAAGTTTTTCGACAACGCGCTCCATCGCGTCTCTAGCACCAGAATAGGTCACCTGTTCAACACCCGCCTCGCCATGAATGCCCAATCCCAGCTCGGCATGGCCAGCGGCAATGCGGTTTTCTTTTGGTGACCCGGGGACGGTGCAGGTATCTAAAGACATACCGATGGTTCGCAGACCTGAATTAACCCGCGTTGCAGCAGCAGTTACCGCATCCAAATCTGAACCGGATGCAGCCAGAGCGCCGGCAATTTTATGAACCAAGAGAGTCCCTGCCAAACCGCGTTGTTGCGGCAAATCAGGCAAGGCCACGTCATCATCCACAACGACCATGTTGACTTTAACGCCAAGGGCACGTGCCCTTTCCGCCGCCAAACCAAAATTCAGTCGGTCTCCGGTATAGTTTTTTACAATCAACAAACAGCCAGCATCACCGGATACCGCTAGAATCCCAGCTAATACGGCTTCCAGTGACGGTGACGCAAAAACGTCACCGCACACAGCTGCCGTCAACATGCCTTCGCCAACAAATCCGGCATGGGCGGGTTCATGCCCGGAACCACCTCCGGAGACCAAAGCAACCCTGGACTTATCCCAATCAGCGCGAATGACGACTTTAATATGCGGGTAGCCATCCAGCCGTGCCAAGCGCCCACCTGAGCTGGCAACAACCCCATCGATTGCATCCGTGACAATACTCTCTTTCTTGTTAAAAAACTGGTTCAATTTACGCTCTCCCGGAGAAAGCAATAGACCGCCTTTAGTGGTCGATCTCGCTTTGACAAATCACTTTTAGAATAACCTCAACCGATCCGCAGCGCGCCGTCAAGGTGTGGTTAAAAAAAACGTTCTCATCCGCCTATGGTCATTTTCCCAGACAAAAGTTAAAGTCGCTGCGCACCCTAACAATAGACGGATGACAGGCTAAATGACAAAAGACCATCCCGGCCCAGCTTCTCACATACACCTTGATGTCTTAGGTGGAATCGCGGGAGATATGTTTATTGCGGCTTTGGTCGATGCCCGACCTGATCTTCTTGGCCCTTGTATCGCGGCTATTCGTTCAGCCGGATTACCGGAGAGCTGGATTGTTGAAGCCCAACCAGCAACAGATAAAGGTATGACCGGCCACAGAATGCGGATCGAGGAAGATATTCCTCACGCGCATGCCCACGGGCATCCGCATAGCCACCATCATTATTCAGATGTTCGCCGTACACTTGAACACTCAAATCTCGAGAAACCTGTCCTTGCGCGGGCACTTGATCTTGTTCACCTGATTGCAGTTACGGAAGCTCAAGTCCACGGCGTCGACGTTGAAGAGGTTGCATTGCATGAAGTTGGCGACCTCGATTCTTTATGTGACATGGTCGGAGCAGCCTATTTGATAGAGGCATTGTCACCCTGCACCTGGTCTTGCAGTCCGCTGCCACTCGGCGGTGGGTTCATTGAGGCAGCGCATGGCCGCATGCCGGTGCCAGCCCCGGCAACGCAATTGCTTCTGGAGGGTTTCAGGTTCGTTGATGACGGTGTTTCAGGAGAACGGATTACACCGACGGGTGCTGCTATCCTGAAATATCTCAATCCAGAATCCCGACTGCCGGTTGGACGCGCAGTCTCGCGGGAAACCGGGCAAGGTTTTGGAACCCGCCAGTTGGAAGGCATGGCCAATATGTTGAGGGCGCGCTTTTATGACCGCGAGACTTCGTTAGCTGTCATGGCCGAGCAAGTGGTTGTACTCGAATTTATTATTGATGATCAAACTCCGGAAGACTTGGCAATAGGCCTTGAAAACCTGCGTTCTCATGACCAAGTGCTTGAAGTCCTGCAAATACCAGCGATCGCGAAGAAAGGTCGAATGGGTCATATCGTGCAAGTGATGACGAAACCTGAAAGTCGCGAACAGGTCACTGAAGCCTGTTTCCTGGAAACGACAACCTTGGGCATGCGCTGGCGTTTGGAGCAACGAACCGTTCTGGAGCGCCAAACTTTGCAGTCGTCAACTGGGATCGGTTTGAAAACAGCGGTTCGGCCAAATGGAATGTTAAGCACCAAAGCGGAAGCTGATGATGTTGCAAAGCGTGGTGGTGGGCATTATGAACGAGAACATCTGCGCCGCGAAGCGGAGGCAGAACCAGACTCAAAGGAACGGAATGAGTAACCCGGACGCGTTAATCCGCCTTGAAGATGCATTGAAAGAACTGGGCCCTGTTGCGGTTGCAGCAAGTGGAGGGGTCGACAGTATGACTCTGGCCGCCGTTGCCCACCGGGTCTATGGCAACAAGGCACTTATCGTCCATGCGGTATCGCCCGCTGTTCCGCCACGCGCGACAGCTCGTGTAAAGGCCCATGCTGCAGAATTGGCCTGGAATCTACAAATTGTCGACGCCGAGGAGTTTAAAGACGAGCGGTACCTAGCAAACCCTGTAAACCGGTGTTTTTATTGCAAGTTCAATCTCTATGACTGCATTTCCGGAGTTACCGAACTGCCGATCGTCTCCGGAACAAATACTGATGACTTATCCGATTATCGACCCGGACTTGAAGCCGCCAAAGATCATCAGGTCAAGCATCCGCTTGTGACAGCAGATATCAATAAAGAGACAATTCGCCAAATTGCCCGTAGCCTTGAACTCAGCGACTTGTCAGAACTTCCTGCAGCCCCCTGTCTCTCAAGTCGGCTACAGACCGGCGTCACGGTTACCGCGGAACGCTTGCAGTTCGTCGATAAAATGGAACGTTATATTGGTGAATTGCTAACGCCGGAAACCGTACGTTGCCGCATTCTGGCCAAGCAGGTTGAAATTCAACTCGACCCAGCGAGTTTTAAAAAGCTGGATGGTGTTGATGATCTGCGCGGTCAGATAACCGCTTACGCAAGTACGGATCAGCCGCTTCCCGTAAAATTTGCCGCCTACACCCAAGGTAGTGCCTTCGTACACGCGAGTAAGTAATATGACAGATAACGACGTTATTCTCGACCTTGAGCGCGAGACCCGCATCGGCCTGCCGGAAGCCGTCTTATGTTCTGGAAAATCCGTGGAACAAATCAACCGTGTCATCGAGCAAGCCGTCGATGGCGGCATCAGCATATTCCTGACCCGCTTGACCAACGAGCAAGCCGCCTTAATCAAGGCTGCACCATTTGATTATGACCCCATATCCGAAACCGCTATTGCAGGTGCCTGGGAAGCTCCAGAAGGTGCGCCAAGAATTGCTGTCGTGAGCGCCGGAACTTCAGATCTGCCGGTTGTCATGGAAGCGGAACGAACGTTGGCTTTTCATGGTATTGCGTCTCAACGCTACGTCGACGTTGGCGTCGCTGGCCTATGGCGTCTTTTAAAAATTCGCGATGAACTCGCAAGCTATCCGGTCGTTATAGCGGTCGCGGGTATGGAAGGTGCGCTTTTCTCTGTGCTTGGCGGTTTGATACCGAGCTTGATCATCGCAGTTCCCACGTCTCGCGGGTATGGGATCACCAGAAATGGAGAAACTGCCTTGCATTCGGCTTTGGCTTCCTGCGCCCAAGGTTTGGTCGCGGTTAATATTAATAACGGTTATGGTGCTGCCTGCGCTGCAATTCGTTCACTGGGCAAGTAACCCACCCCGATGACAGCTTCAGAAGCGAGCGATCACAAGCGAGGCATCATCCTGATGCTGGTCGCTATGCTGATGTTCACCCTTAATGACGCCATTGGCAAATGGCTGGTCGCATCTTATCCAGTCGGGCAGTTGTTGGCCATTCGCAGCTTTGCGGCCTTGGTTGTTTTAATCCCGCTGGCCTGGCGTAATGGTGATTTGAAACGAATTCTTTCGCTTGAACGTCCCGGGTTGCAGCTTGTTCGCATCCTTTTGGTTATCGCAGAGGTTTCCTGCTTTTACTGGGCTGTAAAATTCCTGCCGTTGGCTGATGTGTTCATGTTCTATCTGGCCTCGCCGCTGTTTTTAACCGCTCTGTCCGTGGTCATTCTGGGACAACATGTCGGGGTCAGGCGATGGGCAGCTCTTTTAATCGGGTTTTCTGGCGTCATTTTTATTTTCCCGCCAAGTGACGCTGTTCTCTCCCTACCCGCATTGATTGCACTGGCCGGCAGTTTCGCGCTGGCCCTTATGTTAACCTTGGCGCGGTCCCTAAGCGCCTCCGGTGGCTTGACGCTGATTTCCCTGCAGACCTTTGGTGTCGCCGTCGCCGGTACAGCAACAATTCCCTTCGCCTGGGTAACGCCGAACCTTATTGATTTCAGTCTTTTATGTCTGCTTGGCTTTGTTGCAACAACAGGCCACTTCCTAATGAATTCTGCGGTTACCACAGCTCCTTCCGCCGTTGTCGCGCCATTCCAGTACACCTCAATCGTATGGGCAATCATTCTCGGCTATTTGATCTGGGGTGATTTTCCTGAAAACCAGGCCTTAATGGGAGCCGCCCTGATCGTTGGCAGTGGCTTATTTGTTCTGTATCGCGAAAACAAAAAAAGCTCGCCCCCGGGGGCTTGCTAAAAGCAACTGATACGCCCCATCATAGGAACATATCCGTCGTCATCTTTTTGAGGGAATAAGGTATGTTCAAGAAACTGATGATCTTACCTCCAATCGTGTTGGCAATTGGGGTTCTTGTATTTGTTATCAGTCAAAAGCAACCGCCCGAACGAAAACCGCCAGCAGAAGAAGTGCGGCATGTCCGTGTTATTGAGGCCGCAGCCGTCACATTGGTCCCCCGGGTTATTGGATTTGGCGAAGTACAACCGGGCAATATTTGGAATGCCAGCACTCAGGTCAGTGGCGAAATTACGTTTGTCCATCCCGATCTTAAAAAAGGCGCAATCATGCAGGCGGGAACCGAAATCATTCGAATTTCTGCCGTCGACTACGAACTGGCGATCCGCGAAGCCGAGGCTAACATTCGATCTGCTCAGGCAAAACTTAAAGAACTCGACATTTCGAAGCAGAATACGCAACTGTCGCTGGAAATAGAAAAACGCGCCCTGACGGTTCGCGAGACGGAACTGGCCCGCAAACAGAACCTCGTAAAGCGCGGAACAACTTCGCAATCTGCCGTCGACACTGAGTTCAGAGATACCCTTTCCCAACGTAAAAAAGTACAGGATCTCAAAAACACACTGAATTTAATTCCCACACAAATCGCTGTTCAGCGCGAGCAGGTTACAGTCTATCAAGCCAATCTTGAAAAAGCTCGTTTGAACCTCGCCCGTACCCACATTAAACTGCCCTTCAACGCACGGATCGCTGAAGTTAATGTGGAAGAAACACAGTACGCGCAGGCAGGTGCAACTCTGGCCATTGCTGACAGTCTCGGCACGGCTGAAATTGAAGCCCAAATTCCGGTCGATCGGTTTCGCGTGCTGGCGGAAATCGTCGCAGGTGACAACGCACCAAAGACATTGGGGCCCACATCATTCCGCGAAATTATCGAACAGATGGGCTTCGAGTTAACCGTCCGCCTGTCCTCTGGCCGTGAAACCATTGAATGGCCTGCTCGATTTGCCAGGATAAGTGACGCCATCGACCCAAAAACGCGGACCGTCGGCGTTATTGCCGCTGTTGACGGAGCCTATTCTAATGCCATTCCGGGCAGTCGACCGCCGCTGACAAAAGGCATGTTTGTCGAAATTGAAATCCGTGCAAAACCACAAACTGAGCGGATCGTTATTCCGCGCTCCGCCATTCATGATGGTCGTGTCTATATTCAGAATACAGAAAATCGATTAATAATTAGACCCGTCGATATCCAGCTCTATCAGGGCGATTTGGCATCCCCCACAACAGGCATCGCGGTTGGCGACCGAGTAATCGTTTCGGATCTCTCTCCCGCTATTGAAGGTATGCTGTTGACGGCTGTCATCGACACTGATTTAAGCCAGAGACTTATAGAACAAGCGTCTGGAAAAGGCGCTTTGAAATGATCCGTTTTTTTGCCGCGCACCCAACGGCAGCTAATCTTTTAATGATCGCCTTTATTGTTGCCGGCTTGTTTGCCTGGCCAACATTACAACGAGAGACATTTCCCCGAGTTGACGCGAAACGCGTAGAGGTCAGCGTGCTGTATCCAGGCGCACGTGCCGAAGACATTGAAGAAGCCATCTGCCAACGGATTGAGGATGCCGTCGACAGCATCGACAGCGTTGAAGAAATCAGCTGCGATGCCCGAGAAGGGTCAGCAAGAGCGGTTGTCGAAATGGAAGAAGGTGCCCATCTCGATCGCTTTACCGCAGACGTTAAAACCGAAATCGATTCGATTACTGATTTTCCAGAACGGGCGGAACAACCAACAATTCGCCAATTGGGCCGAACCGACTTCGTCGCTTCTGTCGCCATAACGGGTCCCCAACAAAAGTCCGATTTAAAGGCCCTTGCCGAACGCACCAAAGATCGGATGCTCAGGTATGGCGGCATTCCCAAGATAGAGGTCAAGGGATTCTCGGATCACCAAATTCGCATTGAGCTTTCAGATCGGACGTTACGGCAGTTTGGGTTGAGCGTTGCAGACATTGCCAACGCCATCGAGCGCCAAAGCGTTGATCTGCCGGCGGGCAGTATAACGGCGCAAGATCGAGATTTGCTGGTCCGATTTGCGGATGAACGAAAAGACGTCGACGGCTTTCGGGATGTGGTGGTCCTGGCCAGCCAAGGCGGTGGACAAATTCGCTTGGGTGATATCGCGACCATCACAAACCGCTTTGAACTTGACGAGAAGAAGATCCTGTTTGACGGCCAGCCCGCAGCAGTCCTTGACATCACCAAAACCCCCAGCGACGACACCCTCGATGTCATTGATGCGGTTAACGGTTTTCTTGAAAATGAACGTGCGATTGCTGCACCCGGCGTGAGTTTTGTGTTGAGTAAAGATGTGTCATCAATCGTAAAAGACCGTCTGTCGTTACTCTTAACAAACGGCGGACAAGGTTTGGTTTTGGTGTTTCTGACGCTTTGGCTGTTTTTTGGTCTTAGATATTCGTTCTGGGTCGTTATGGGTTTGCCAGTTTCCTTTTTAGGTGCGGTCGTTCTCATGGTGCAGGTAGGCTATACGATCAACATGCTGACCATGGTTGGATTGTTAATCGTTGTCGGACTGCTCATGGATGATGCGATTGTCATCGCGGAAAACATTGTCAGTCATAAAAGCCAGGGGAAATCGTCGCACGACGCGACGGTCGATGGCACCAAACAGGTGATCCCCAGCGTATTTGCGTCCTTCATTACAACGTCGTGTATCTTTGGATCGCTGGCATTCTTGCAGGGCGACCTTGGTCAAATACTGCGGGTCGTTCCTGTTGTTATGCTTTTCGTACTTTCCGTATCGTTAGTCGAAGCATTCCTGATCCTTCCCAATCATCTCAGCCATGCCCTTGAAGCCAACGCGAAGAAACAACCTCGTGTGCAGGTCTGGGTTGACGAAAGAATGAGTAACGTTCGCGACCGTTTCATCGGTCCTCTTGCGGACAAGGCAGTAGAGTGGCGTTACTTCACAACTGGTTGTGCATTCGCAGCCTTAATCCTGGCAATCAGTGTAATGGCTGGTGGATTTATTAAATTTGCGCCGTTCCCTGAACTCGATGGCGACGTGATGGAAGCACGCATTTTGTTACCTCAAGGCACGCCCTTAAAACATACAGAAAAGGTGGTTGAGCGCGTCCGCGATGCGTTACAAGCGGTGGATCGAAAGTTCGCTCCGGAGCAACCCGAAGGGCGATCGTTGATTCGATCAGTTGGCATTGAATACAGCACCAACACAGATTCAAATGAAACAGGTGCACATGTTGTCACGTTAACCGCAGATTTACTCAGTTCAGAAATCCGGTCGACGCCCATTGATCGGGCCATGGAAGAATGGCGCCAACAAACGGGTGATATCCCAGATGTCATCTGGATAAAGTTCGCCGAAGCACAAGTCGGCCCGGCTGGCCTTGCAATTGAAATCCGCCTTCAAGGTACAGATTTAGGTGAATTGAAGAACGCATCTCTGGATCTGCAAAAATGGCTCCGTGGGTATACCGGGACCTTTAACATTACAGATGACCTGAGGCCTGGGAAACCCGAAGTTCTTGTACGACTAAAGGATGGCGCTTCTCCCTTGGGCGTCGATGCTAAAATGATCGCGGATCAGATGCGAACGGCATTTTTTGGCTCAACCGTAGATGAAATCCAAGTTGGTGGTGAGTCTTATGAGGTTGATGTGCGCTTAAGACAACTGGATCGCGACAGCCTGTCAGATCTCGATTACTTCACAATTTCAACCAGCACCGGAGACCTGATCCCTTTGTCTGCTGTTGCCGACGTTACTTTTGGTCGCGGATACTCCAGGATTAATCGGGTCGACGGACAGCGCACCATCACGATCCAGGGGGACGTCGATACAAGTGTTGCAAATGCTAATGAAATTCTTGGCGACACGCAGAAGCGTTTTTTTGACAGCCTGCTCGAGAAGCATCCAGGGGTTCAGGTCGCCCTTGAAGGAGCGAACCGAAAAGCATCAACCACCCAAAAATCGATGGTACGCGGATTTTTACTAGGGCTGATCGGTGTCTTTCTCCTGTTGAGTTTCCAGTTTAAAAGTTATGCCGAGCCGCTGGTTGTAATGATTATAATTCCCTTTGCTTTTATCGGTGCTGTAGCAGGGCATGGCTTGCTCGGCTTAGATTTCACAATGCCCAGCATGCTGGGTTTCGTGGCTTTGGCAGGTGTTGTCGTCAATGACTCTATTTTGTTGGTTAATTTCATTAAGCATTATCATGGTGAGGCTAAATCCGTTGCCAAGGCCGCACCGCAAGCCAGTCGCGCACGATTTCGGGCCGTTTTCTTGACCTCGGCGACCACCGTTGCAGGCTTACTTCCAATGCTTTCAGAAACAAGCCTGCAGGCACAAATATTGATCCCGCTGGTCACGAGCCTCTGTTTTGGTTTATTGGTATCAACCGTACTTGTCCTCTTTTTGGTTCCCGCCGTATACGCAATCTTCGATGATTTTGGCTGGGCCAATCTTGATTAACGCTTTGGAATATATTTATGTCGACTGCCCCCTTACCTACCACATTCACGACGCCTGAAAGCAACGGTCTATTTCCATCGCAATCGATATCGGCGATGATTTTATGTGGTCTCATCAACGCTGAAAACGGGATTGAAGACGCACAGGTTCAACCCGCCAGTCTGGATTTAAGACTGGGGCCGATTGCCTATCGAGTACAAGCCAGTTTTTTACCAGGCCAGGAAGCGCCAGTTCGCACGACACTGGACGAACTCACCATGCACCAGATTGATTTAAATGCTGGTGCCGTCCTGGAGCGCGGTTGCGTTTACATTGTGCCACTTCAAGAACACTTGTCGTTACCATCCGACCTTTCGGCCATTGCAAACCCAAAAAGCTCGACGGGTAGACTTGATGTTTTTTGCCGCCTGATTTCAGACGGAGCCGCCGAATTCGACACCGTAAAAGCAGGTTATAACGGGCCACTTTTCCTCGAAATTGCTCCTTGCACATTTTCAATTCTGGCACGAACCGGTGATTGCCTGAACCAAATCCGATTTAGTCGTAAACGCGCACCGCTCGACGATGTTGCTCTGGCGCAACTTCATGGCGACTCTCCTTTGGTACACGAAGAAACAGGGAATGGTTTCATCGAAAAGGGGCTTAAATTTACCGTCGACCTGAGCGGTCGTTCATCCAAAATCGTTGGCTATCGTGCACGCCCCCATACACCGGTTATAGATCTCAGGCGCATAGGCTATTATCAACCGCTTGAGTTCTGGGAGCCCATCTACGCCAATGCCCGGCAAGGCATTATCTTGAACCCGGGAGACTTCTATATTCTGGCAACCCAAGAATCGGTTTCGGTTCCGCCGGGTTTTGCTGCTGAAATGCTGGCCTATGATTCCTTGCTCGGCGAATTTCGTGTTCACTATGCCGGTTTTTTCGACCCCGGTTTTGGCTGGGAAGGCGCCGGCGGAAAAGGCTCGAAAGGTGTTCTTGAAGTCCGAAGTCACGATGTCCCATTTCTATTGGATCACGGCCAAGCAACAGGTCGGCTGGTCTATGAACGCTTAACCGATCTGTCAGAGACCACCTACGGGAGTTCGATTAAATCCAACTATCAACAACAGGGGCTAAAGCTCGGCAAACAATTTATGTCACCTTCCTAAAGTCAGAAACGAAAGATTGGACAATGCGAATAGACGGAACGCCTTATCAGGTTCAAGGCTTCACCTTGCAAGCCACACCAAAAACGCTTTGGTGCTTTTTAAAAGTGACCTCCGACAACGGCGCCTCTGGTTGGGGCGAATTTACGATTGTCGCGCCACGCACTGAAATTTCCGAGACATTTCAGCGCGTTCTCGGTGAAATTGGGCCAGATGAATTTACCTTGGATGGACCAAAACGCGGCCCCCAAATTCTAAACCAGCGTATTCGATCCGCGATTTATACAGCGCTGGATCAAGCCGTTTTTGACCTGCAAGCGCGACTTCAAAACAAGCAGCTTGTCGATATCTTGGCTCCGGGCAACCAGAATCAACAGGTTGCTCTTTACGCGAATATAAACCGCAGTGTTGTCAGTCGCACACCGGAAGAGTTTTCAATACGCGCTCTGGAAGCGAAAACCGCGGGGTTTGAAGCCATTAAAATGGCGCCTTTTGATGGCCTTACGCCCGAGATTTGCCCGACCAGCGAAGGCAAACAGTTACTTCAGGCCGGCGCCCAACGCATAAGCGCCGTGCGCGACGCCATTGGCGGGGACATCTCCTTAATGGTGGATTGTCATTGGCGCTTTGACGAAAAGACGGCCCACGAAGCCTTTTCTTTTCTCAATGAAGCAGGTGTCTCCTGGTATGAATGCCCGTTACCGGAAACTCCGGAAACGATTGAGCCACTGCTTAAAATCCGAAGCAAGGCAAACAACTATGGTATGCGTCTCGCCGGCTGCGAAAAATTTACCGGCTGGCAAGAGTTTAAACCTTTCGTCGAACAAAGCGTCTATGACGTGATAATGCCGGACGCAAAATACGCCGGAGGCATGCGCGAGATTATGGACGTTGGCAAGCGCGGCGCGGCCCATGGCGTTGCGGTATCTTTGCATAACCCGAGCGGCCCCATATCACATGCTGTCAGCCTGCATATTGCCATTGGCCTTGATAATGGTATGCCCCTGGAGTTTCAGTTTAACGAAACACCGTTATTCGATGATATTGTTGACGGCGTAATCCCTCCGCGCACAGGTGCGTCCCCCCTGCCACAGGGGTCAGGTATTGGGATCGGCTTAATTGCAGACAGGCTTGAACCCCTTCTGGCATGACCATGCTTAGATCTTGACCAACCAGAACAAGGTTCCTGGAATATTGAATCGTAGCGATTTTATGTGATCACAAATTTCAATCCGAAAACCATAAGTATCGGCAAGACGACGGATATAGGCTTCGCTCTGCGCATGGCGACAGGATGGGCGCAGCGCATAGTCCCCATGCGCCAGCGCTTCAACCGTAAACCCAAAACAGCCTGATGGCGCTAGGAGCCGAGCGACGTTAGCAAACACGTCTTCCAGGGGGCCCATGTAGAGGAAGGCATCAACAGATAGAACCAGGTCATAGGTATCTGACGTCTCCGTCATAAAATGGATAAAATCATCTAGGAACAAAGCATCGTAAACGCTCTTTTCTTTTGCCTGCTCCATCATTTTTTCTGAAAGGTCAACACCGTGCAATTGACGTGTCAGATCGCGGAAAACCACACCAGCCCGACCCGTCCCACACCCCAAATCCAAGGTGTTAGAAAATGGAACAGGGTTTGAATCCACAACAGACCCCAAATATTGCAGAGCTGCTGTTTTTACCAGCGCAGGAATTTCTGAGTTTCCAGCTTTCATGTGGTCTTCAAAAGACTGCGCATGTTCATCAAAGATTTGAGCGACAAATTCTGCGGGTGGTTTTGTTGTCGAAACATCACTGAGAGCCGCATGCAGATATTTGGCTTTCATATGATGGGGGTCACGCTCCAGCAATCCCTGAATGGCTTCCAAGGCCTCATCCAGCTGTTCCGTATCCCTCAGAATAACGGCAAGATTATATCGTGCGTCAACAAAAGATGGATCGGCGTGTATCGCGGCACGATAACTGGCAACCGCTTTATCCAACTGCCCATCGCGTTTTAAAACCCAGCCCAGGTTGCTTCGATAAACAGCAGCTGTCGGGTTAATCGCGATGGCTTTTTCAATCTGCACGATACCACTCGTGTAGTCACCGCTCTGGGCCTTGAGCAAACCCATAAAGTGCAACAAATCTGGATGTTGGGGGGCGACGTTAAGCAACTGTCCATAGATATCTGCGGCTTCTTGAAGCTGACCGGCCTGATGATATTTCAGGCCAAGGGCAAGGGCCTCATCTGCTTTCAAATGTCCAATCGGCACTGCAGCGTGCGCAAATTGTTTATCGGGGGTTTCGTTATCGTTTTGAATTGTGTTCTCGCCTTAATTCAGGACCGCAAAGGTGTCTCCACCCGCTTCACTTAAGCAGAAAAGATTAGTTGTTGAAAATGAACAAGCCATTAAGGCGATGTCCGGGCTCGATTTGACATAGTTTTATAAACCGGAACATATTATCCGTAATTAGAAACATTTGGAGTTGCAGTTTACAATGGTCAATAAGCATCTGAAGAGTTCGATACTCAGTAAGAGTGTTCTCATCCTTGAGACATTGGGTCATGCCGATGGGGCGATGCGCTTTACAGACCTCGTCGCGGCAACAAACTTCTCTAAAGGCACAACTCATCGCATATTGGGCCTTCTGGTCGGCGAAGGCCTGATCCATTTTGATGCGCATACAAAAAACTACCGCCTGGGCATGAAAATCATGGAATGGGCCGCCCGGGTCTGGAGAGATTTTGACCTTAGAGAAGCTGCATTAGAAGAAATGCGCACCCTAAATGCCGAGACAGGCGAAAACGTCAATCTCGCGATCCGCGAAAATAATGAAATTATTTACATGAACCGGGTCGAAAGCTTTAAACCCGTGCGCGCCGTGGCTGCCTTGGGCTCCCGAGCTTCCGTACATTGCACGGGATTAGGGAAAGCTTTAACCGCTTTTCTGCCGATTGAAACTCAATACGAGATCGCACAATCAATGACCTACACGCCCATGACGGAACACACCCTTCTGGATGCCCAGTCTTTTTTAGATAAATTGGTCGATGTTCGTAAAAATGGATACGCCATGGATGAGTGCGAATTTCGCGATGAAATTCGTTGTATCGCGGCACCCATTTTTGACTATCAGGGCTCCCCCGTTGGCGGCATCAGCGTTACCTCCCTCGTCTATCGGGTACCGCGGGATACCCTTCTAAACTGGGTTCCGTTGCTTCTAAAGGCTGCAACCGCCGTATCACGCAAGATTGGCTATGTGCCACCGCTTTCACCATAAGTTTTATATTACGAAACTTAGGTTCTAAATTAATTGACCCCTATAAATTCGTATGTTACTCAAGATTAAGATTTCAGTTGGGTTGTTAGTGGGAGTTATAACAAAAACGACCCTTTCGTTCATTGAGGAGGAGGCGCACATGAAGTTCATCAAAACCAAAATGCTGATCGCTGTGAGTGCAGTTGTCGGCCTATCCCTGAACCCGGCAATAGATCCGTCAAAATCTGGCGAAGCTCGGGCCGAATTTCCAACTAAACCCATTAAAGTCTTTGTCGGGTTTAAACCCGGGGGACGAACCGACACAGTGGCTCGATTGGTCGCCAAATATGTCCAGGAGAATAACCTTCTTTCGCAACCCATGATCATTGTGAACAAGCCCGGTGCCGCCGCAGCAAACGCAGCGCGTGCCGTTTTAGGTGCGAAACCGGATGGACACACGCTTCTGCATTGGCATCACCAAATGCTGATCACAAATTCGATGGGCGTAAATAAAATTCATCCACAGGATTTCACGTCGCTGGGATTCCTTGGCGGTGGCAGTCCGGTTTGGACGGTCCGCACAGATTCAGGGCTCAACAGCCTTGGCGATCTTGTCGCCCAATTAAAGGCAAAACCTGAAAGCCTGCTTGAAGCCGTTGGCATTGGAACCATTCCGCACTTGATGGGTGTGCAATTGGCCGCAGCAGCTGGCTTTAAGACACGCTATATTGGCTCTGCTGGCGGCGCGGATCGACTTGCTAAAGTTCTCGGAAAAAATGCGGACATCGCTCTGTTCTCCGCTTCCGAATATTTGCGTTTTAAACCACAAGGCGTAAACGCACTTGTCTTTTTTGGTCCAAATCGGATTGAAGCCCTTCCTGGCGTACCGACAACAACTGAATTGGGTTATGATGCCGTTTGGGCTAACCCCAACTGGTGGCTGGGTCCCAAAAACATGGACAAAGAAGCAGCGACCAAACTTGCGAGCGTGCTGAAGGAAGCCATTAGCAGCAAAGAGATGATAGAATACTTCAATTCCAAGGCGCTTGATCCCTACTGGACGGATGGCGAAACAGCCATGCAACAATCGCTGAAGGTTCTTGATAAACTTAAAGTCGTTGTCAAAGAACAGAACCTAGGGAAATAACTCCCCGAGGTCGATTTCTCCCTGTAGCCGCCGCGTCCAACATGGCGTGGCGGTTTTCTTTTTTATATTTGCGGAGTGTAAACTGTGCAGAAACAAGTTGACCCAAAAGCCGACCTTGCACTGGCTGTTGGCATGATCCTTTTTAGCGGCTTGGTCTACTGGGGCTCGTTAGAGCTTCCACCCCCGCGCTATGAGCCGCTGGGGTCTGCCGCAGTGCCCCAAGGCCTTGCCATCATCATGGCCGTCTTGTCGGTTATTCTTATCCTTCGGGCGTTACCACATTTAAAAACCTTCAAGGGGCAGCACAACGCCATTGAAGATGTCACACCGCGCCCTCTGCTATCGGTGATAATATTTATTTTGACGGTCATATTTGTGGCTGTTCTTGATCTTGGTATCCTGTCGTTCATTCCGGCGGGCGTTCTTTACATGACAGCGGTCGGATACTTTCTGACGCACAGGAACTTGAAGCGTCTTCCCAAATTCTTTGCCTTCTCCTTGGTGATGGTCATCGGCAACTATTACCTGTTCACCAAAGTCTTTTATATCGATCTTCCCTAGGCTTGCAGAAAGAACCCTCCTCGTGGAACATTTACTCAATTCATTTGCGCTGCTTATACAGCCCCTTCCATTGGTCCTTCTATTCATCGGTGTCGCCTCCGGAATTGTAATCGGCTCAATCCCGGGTCTTACAGCCACGATGCTGATCACCCTTACACTGCCTCTAACCTTTTTCATGGATAGCGTTAACGCAATCACCATGCTGGTTGGTATGTATGTGGGCGGTATATCGGGTGGCCTTATTGCCGCGACCCTTTTGCGAATGCCAGGGACGCCCGCATCCATTATGACAACCTTTGATGGATACCCTCTCTCCCAGAAAGGGCATTCGGCACGGGCCTTGGGTCTGGGCATCACCGCCTCGTTCATAGGCGGGTTGATTTCATGGGCCTTTCTGGCTGTTCTATCGCCACCGCTTGCCGAACTCGCCCTGACGTTTGGTCCGTGGGAATATTTCACTCTTGTCCTGATGGCTCTGGTGATGCTGGCAAGTCTCAGTCAGGGGTCAATGATTAAAGCCCTGATGGCCGCGGCTCTTGGGATGATGGTTCACTTGCCCGGTGTCGATCCATCACTGGGGCAAATGCGGCTTACCTTTAGTGTAGAAAATCTTGAAGGGGGTCTAAGCCTGTTACCTGTGCTTATTGGTGCATTCGCCGTCAGCCAGATTTTCAAGGATATCATCGTTATCGACCGGGAACCACCGCCGGTCCAGTTAGAGCGGAAGGGGATGCTCCTGTCCGTGACCGACCTGAAAAAATACACACCAAATTTTTTCCGCTCAAGCTGTATCGGAACTTGGGTTGGGTTGCTGCCAGGCATTGGTGCGAACATCGCCGCCATGCTCTCCTATACAACAGCCAAAAACGTTTCGAAGGAACCTGAAAAATTTGGTACGGGTCATGAACACGGCATTGTGGCTGCCGAGACAGCCAACAATGCAGCGGTTGGCGGTGCGCTCATTCCCCTGATCACGATGGGAATCCCCGGCAGTGTGGTTGACGCAATCCTGATTGGGGCGCTGATTATGCACAATCTTGAACCTGGCCCCCTACTGTTCACGACAAACCCTGAGATCGCCTATGGTGTTATTACAGCCTACCTCGTTGGGAACATCATCATGTTCGGCATCATGATGTTTTCCGTCGTTCACATTGCCCGCATGCTTTACATCCCGCGCGCTTACTTGCTCGCCACGATCCTGATGTTCTGCATCATCGGCGTGTTTGCCGTAGCGAACCGGTTCTTTGATGTCTGGATCATGCTCATATTTGGCGTCATTGGGTTTATTATGGAACGAACAAAAATGCCACTTGGCCCCTTCGTCATTGGCTTTGTCTTGTCTCCCATTGCAGAAATGCAACTTCGCTCTGGCCTTATGGCAACGGACGGCTCATTACTTCCCCTATTTACCCGTCCATTCGCCGCCACATTCTTTGCGATTTCCATGCTGTCGTTGCTGTGGCCTCTTTTCATCGAATGGCGAAACAAAAACCGCTCAAATGCTTCCATCTAATCATTCAGTCTAAGGAAACTTAAAATGTATCGCGAAAACAAACTCAAAAAGACCCTACAAAGTGGCGGCAAAGTGCTCGGCAGTTGGGCTGCCCTTGACGGAGCGAATGCGACAGAAATCATGGCTATGGCCGGTTTTGATTACCTGCTCCTTGATCAAGAGCACGGTTTTGGGGACCATGCACAATTAATCCATCAGCTTCAGGCCATGTCTGCAACGGAGACAACTTCTGTCCTTCGCGTGCCATCCCATGACCCAGACTATGCGAAGCGCGTATTGGATGCAGGCGTTGAGTGCATCATGTTCCCAAGCGTTAATAGTGCTGCACAGGCGGCAGATATCGTTAAGGCATGCCGTTATGCGCCTGCTGGTCAGCGCGGCATGGCACCTGGCGTTATCCGCGCCTCAAACTATGGCAATGATCTGGCAAACTACGTTAAGACCGCAAACGATAATCTGATGGTTATATGCCAGATTGAAACCGTTGAAGCCGTCGATAACATTGAAGAGATGGTCAAAGTAGAGGGCGTTGACATGTTCTTCATTGGCCCCTCAGATCTATCGGCCAGCAATGGCGAGTTCGGTGCCTTTGATGATCCGAACTTCAAAGCCATGATGGAAAAAGTCGAAAAAACTGTCCTTGCGTCAGATAAATACCTGGCGACAATTCCGTTTGGACCCTATTCGTGGCAGGACACGTTTGATAAGGGATACCACATGACAACCGCAGGCTCAGACGTTATCTTGCTGCGGACCGCATGTAGCGCAATTATTGAACAGCACACAGCAAATAATCGAGGATAAATGGAACCGATTCGACACGCAGAGGGAAGCGTATACTTAGCCCCGGAGACCCTGACCGCATATGTGTCGGACATATTTCATAAGGCTGGATGCTCTTTAAAAGAAGCCACTTGCATAGCAACACGGCTTGTCGGAGCAAACCTGCGCGGCCATGACAGCCATGGCGTCATCCGTGTTCCCAGATACGTTGACGCGCTAAAGCGCGGCTTGGTGTTCGCTGATCAGGTTGTCGATGTGGTAACCGAAAATGACGTGATGGCCGTCCTTGATGCGAAATTCGGGTTTGGACAGTCAATGGGGGAGCAAGCTGTTGATGCTGGCGTTTTAAAGGCCAAAGCAAACGGTGTGTCGATTATTGCCCTAAAAAATTCCGGCCATCTGGGCCGTATCGGCGATTGGGCCGAGCGCGCCGCCGAACACGATTTAATTTCAATCCATATGGTTAACGTAAAAAACTCCCTGCTGGTTGCCCCCTTTGGCGGACGTGATCGCCGCATGAGCACGTCGCCGTTTTGCGCTGGCATCCCCATGCCGGCGGGCGCTCCCGTCGTCTTGGATTTTGCAACGTCAGCGGCAGCGGAAGGCAAGGCTCTCGTTGCGCTCAGTGGCGGCAAACCGCTTCCTGAAGGCGCCATGATTTCAGCCGAAGGTGATCTGTCAAACGATCCTGTCCATCTTTACGGCCCCCAGACAACAGACGCGACAGCCAACCCGAACCTGGGCTCTGGCGCGCTTAGAACCTTTGGTGACCACAAAGGCTCCGGGCTTAATTTCCTGATGGAGATATTGGCGGGTTCACTAACCGGAACGGGTGCCAATTCCCCCATCGAAGATATGAACAAACGCAACGTTGGTAATGGCATGCTTTCCATTTACATGTCTCCAGAAGTCTTCGGCTCCACCGACGCCTTCGCCGAAGACGTTCGCGGATATATTGAATTTGTCAAAAGTTCGCGCCCGATTGAGGCAAATGGAGAGGTCCTGGTTCCGGGTGAAAAAGAACTGCAAACCATGACAGAACGGTCCGTAGACGGTTTGCCGTTAAGTGAAAACGCCTGGGCCAATATATGCTCGACCGGCGATCAGGTTGGCGCCGTCTCTCCAGGATGACGGCGGAGGATGATGAACCGTCAGCCTCCTTGATAGTCAGTAATCACTTCAATAAATGCGTCGGCAAATTTTTCAGTCTTTGACTTCCCAACACCAAACACCTCTAAAAATGCCATCTTAGTTGTGGGCTTCTGGTAAGCCATATCAACCAATGTCTTATCGGGGAAAATAACATATGCGGGGACGCTGCGTTCCTGTGCCAGCGCCAGCCGCTTTACCTTGAGCATGTTGTACAAATCTTCATCAGACTGTGAAAGTCCGGTTGATAGCGTTTTGCGGGGCCGCTTTTCACTCACTGGACGCAGGTGTTTTTCCTCTTTCCGATACTGGAAGGTTTCTGATCCGCGGGCCAGCTTGAAACCCTTTTCGGATACACTCAGACCGCCGTGTCCCGCCGTATCCAAATCAACGAAACCACCCGCCACCAGTTGGCGAATAATCGAGCGTAACGCATCTTTACCGTGGGAAGTTCCCGCGCCATACGCTGGCAATTGATCGTGGCTAAATTTACGTATTTTATCTGTATTGGCGCCACATAAGACATCGACGATATGGACCGCGCCAAAAACCTGCCCCGTGCCTTCAATTACTGACAGAACCGACCCGGCGATTACATGACCATCGACCATATCTGGTGGGTTCAGGCAAATATCACAATTATCGCAGGGCTCTATTTTTTCATCGAAGTAGGCAAGAAGTGACTGTCGTCGACATGACGAGGTCTCGCAAAAGGCGATCAATTGGTCCAGGCGTCGATGCTCGCGGCGCTTATGGTCTTCTTCCGTATCTTCCTGATCAATAAACATCCGGCGCATGCGAATATCGTCAAGACCGTATAACATTCGTGTTTCGGACTCCTGACCATCGCGCCCGGCGCGTCCGATTTCCTGATAGTAGGCTTCCATGCTGGACGGCAGGTTGGTGTGAAAGACGTAGCGTACATCCGGCTTGTCGATGCCCATTCCGAACGCAATCGTCGCCACCATAATGACCGCGGGTTCCGTCATGAAGATATCTTGATGGGTTGCCCGTTCATCTGCAGTCATTCCCGCATGATATGGCAGGGCGCGAAAATCATTTTGGTTAAGAAAAACCGCTGTTTCTTCAGTCTTTTTCCGCGACAAACAATAAACAATGCCACTTTGATCCTGACGCGACCTGACGAAATCGAGAAGCTGCTGCTTCCAGGAACCGCGCAGTTCGACACCCAACCGAATATTGGGCCGGTCAAATCCTGAAACATAGGTTTTACCATCGCCGCCAAATAACCGATCAACAATGTCTTTTTGCGTCGCGTTGTCGGCTGTGGCCGTCATCGCGGCCAAATTGGCGTCAGGAAAACACTTCCGCAAGCGCGCCAGTTCTTCATAGTCGGGTCGGAAAGAAGGCCCCCATTTCGACACGCAATGCGCTTCATCGATGGCGATCATTTTGACCGGCAACTTGGCCAAAGCGCCTAACATTCGATCCGTCATCAAACGTTCAGGTGATATGTAAAGCAAGCGAACGTGACCAGCGGCAACTTTTCGCCAGATGGCAACATTTTCTTCATAGGAACGCGACGAGTTTAGTGTCTCTGCTTCTACGCCTGCGAGTTTCAACGCGGCAACCTGATCTTCCATAAGGGCGACTAAGGGAGAAACAACCAGTGTCAGCCCCCCTTGGACAAGAGCAGGCACCTGAAAACAGAGTGATTTTCCGGCTCCGGTTGGCATAACCGCCAAAACATTTTGACCTGCAAGCAGTTGGCTTACAATATTCTCCTGGCCCGGCCGGAAGGTCTCATACCCAAATGTGTTTTGCAGAATAGAAAGCGCGCTACTCATTTAACAACAGGCAGACCATCCTTGATCCATTTTTCGATGCCTTCAGTCACATTATAGACCTTTTCGTATCCCCGTTCTTCAGACAAAAACTGCGCGACAACGGCGGATCTATTGCCTGCCTGGCAAATCACAATGACCTCTTGCGAAGGCTCCGCAAACGCCATCATTTTGGGTATGAAGTTCCTGTCAAAATTGCCGAGCCGATCAAATGCCGTCAATTGTTTACTGCCCTTAATTAATCCCGTCTGATCCCATTCATCCTGGCGCCTTAAATCGACAATCGTTACGCCTTTATCCAGTAGCACCTGGAGTTCCAGATTATTGACGTTCGTATATTTTGGCGGGATGACGTCAAGTAACTCAATTTCGAATTTAAGGACAGAGTTTGGCGGGATCGCATCACCCGCGCCGCGCCGGCCATAACCGTAGCGCGGTGGGATCGTTAACAGACGCTTTCCGCCTACCTTCATGCCCTCGACACCGATTTCCCATCCCCTGATCACTTGACGGGCCCCCAATGTAAACATAAAGGGCTGCCCCCGATCCAAACTGGAATCAAACTTTTTGCCGTTCAACAAGGTGCCTGTATAATGTACAGAGACGGTCGCGTTTCTTACGGCGACTGCACCCGTGCCTTCTGTTACATCGACAACCTCGACGGTCTTACTTGCAGCCTTTGTATTAAGAGGGAGTGCACCAACCAATAGCACGAATAGAAACGTTGCGGCGCAAGTTTGAATACGAGTTCGCATACCATATAGTCCTTTCTTACTACCCGCAGTCGAAGGGGCAAACTTTGAAATCAGAGACGTCTGCAACCTAACCAACTCCATCAGAATATGGAAACACTTTGCCATCAAATTGCGGTGATTATTGAGTTATTCTGCACATATTGTCGACCCAATTGCCCCGATCCAATTTAGAATGATAATGATTACCGAAACACCCTGTTTTCTGCGCCGTTATCGTAACCAGTCGTTGCACTTTCGGTCCAAATTACCTATTGATACGGCTGGATTTTTATTAGGGGGAAGATTATGACAAAGCCAACTCGCAAACTGCGCTCACAAGCCTGGTATAACAATCCGGACAATCCCGGAATGACGGCTCTTTATCTTGAGCGGCAGCTAAACTTTGGCATCACCCTCGATGAATTGCAGTCCGGCAAACCGATCATTGGCATTGCCCAAACGGGTTCAGACTTATCCCCTTGTAACCGCCATCACATTGAACTGGCAAAACGTGTCCGTGAAGGCATTAATGCAGCCGGCGGCGTTTGTTTTGAATTTCCGACCCACCCCATTCAGGAAACCGGCAAGCGCCCAACCGCAAACTTGGACCGAAACCTGATGTATTTGGGGCTGGTCGAGCTTCTTTATGGCTACCCCATTGATGGTGTTGTCCTGACAACTGGGTGCGATAAAACGACGCCAGCGCTTCTGATGGCTGCAGCCACGGTTGATATCCCGGCTGTCGCGCTTTCTGTCGGCCCCATGCTCAACGGTTGGCACAACGGCGAGCGCACGGGCTCTGGCACTATCGTCTGGAAAGCCCGCGAAATGCTGGCAGCCGAAGAAATTGATTACGACGGTTTCCTCGAACTGGTCGCTTCGTCCGCACCGTCCGTTGGTTATTGCAACACCATGGGTACGGCAACGACCATGAACTCCCTTACTGAAGCTTTAGGAATGTCGCTGCCTGGTTGCGCGGCCATTCCAGCCCCTTACCGCGAGCGCGGTCAAATTTCCTATGAGACGGGAAAACGGATCGTCGATATGGTTTGGGAAGACCTCAAACCTTCCGATATTTTGACCCGTGAAGCATTTGAAAATGCCATTGTAATCAACTCAGCAATAGGCGGATCAACGAACGCCCCAATCCACCTAAACGCCATTGCACGACATATTGGTGTCGACCTCAGCGTAACCGACTGGCAAAAGGTCGGCTTTGATACATCCCTGTTGGTCAATCTGCAGCCGGCAGGTGAATATTTGGGCGAAGATTATCACCGTGCAGGCGGGGTACCTGCTGTTGTCGGCGAACTGATGAAAGCTGGCAAATTGCCGCATCCGGGCGCTTTGACAGTTAACGGAAAGTCCATGGGCGACAACTGCGCGGACAAAGGCAGTACAAACACCGACGTCATCAAACCCTATGACCAACCGATGCTTCCAAACGCAGGCTTTGTTGAGCTTAAAGGCAATCTGTTTAATTCAGCAATCATGAAAACCAGCGTTATCTCGACCGAGTTCCGCGAGCGCTATCTTTCAAACCCCGATGATCCCGACGCGTTCGAAGGCCGGGCCATCGTTTTTGAAGGACCTGAAGATTACCATGACCGTCTAGATGATCCTTCATTAAACATCGACGTTAATTGCATGTTGTTTATCCGCGGTGCCGGTCCCATTGGCTATCCGGGTGGTGCTGAAGTTGTGAACATGCAGCCCCCGGCCGCTATGATCAAAGCGGGTATTTCATCATTGCCGTGCATTGGTGATGGTCGTCAATCCGGTACCAGTGGGTCGCCATCGATCCTGAATGCAGCTCCCGAAGCCGCGGCAAATGGGGGATTGGCCATATTGAAAACCAATGACATGGTCCGCATTGACCTACGCAAAGGCTCTGCCAATATTTTGATTTCCGAAGAAGAAGTTGCAAAACGCTACGCCGATCTGGAAGCAGCAGGCGGCTTCCCTATTCCGGAAAACCAAACACCATGGCAGGAAATTTTCCGCGAGCGTGTCGCCCAATTTGACGAAGGCATGATCATGAAAGGTGCTGAAAAGTACCAACGGATCGCGACCACAAAAGGGATCCCGCGCGATAACCACTAAGGCATGAAATAAAGTGATTGGATCATGAGCGAATATCTTGTTGCCGCGCTCTATAAGTTTGTAGCCCTTGATGATTTTGAGGACCTGCAACCCCCTCTGCTCGCCAAGTGTCAGGCTGAGGGGATTATGGGCACCCTGCTTCTTGCGCGGGAAGGTATAAACGGAACCATTTCAGGGACAGAGCAAGGCGTACACAACGTCCTTGATTTTATTCGACAAGACCCGCGACTTCAGGATCTCAGCCATAAAGAATCATGGGCTAAAGATCGTCCTTTCCTTAGAATGAAGGTGCGGCTCAAAAAAGAAATCGTGACGATGGGAGTGGAGGACATCGACCCTGTCCACTCGGTCGGCCGCTATGTAGACGCCAAAGACTGGAATGCGCTGATCTCTGATCCGGATGTTGTTGTTGTTGATACCCGCAACGATTACGAAGTGGAAATCGGCACCTTCAAGGGAGCCATCGATCCCCAAACCACGTCTTTTCGAGAGTTTCCGAAATGGGTAGAAGAAAGCGGGCTCGCGCAAAGCAAAAAGAAAGTCGCGATGTTTTGCACTGGTGGAATCCGCTGCGAAAAATCCACAGCCTATCTCCGCCAACTTGGTGTCGAAGAAGTTTATCACCTGAAAGATGGCATCCTTAAGTACCTGGAAACGGTCCCTCCAGAAGAAAGCCTTTGGGATGGCGAGTGTTTTGTATTTGATGAACGCGTCTCGGTTGGCCACGGCCTCAAACAAGGCCCCTACGACATGTGCCATGGGTGCAGACACGCCATTGATGATGAAGATAAAAAGTCCCCATTGTATGAACCGGGAGTGTGCTGCCCCAAATGCCACAACAAACTGTCCGATGACCAAAAACGACGGTTTGCTGAACGCCAGAAACAAATTGAGCTGGCAAAAGCCCGTGGTGAAGTTCATCTGGGTCACGCTGTGGCCTTGGATTAGCAGGTCCTATGTCGGATTCTCAGTATCCGCTCCTTTACACTTTCCGCCGCTGCCCCTACGCCATGCGAGCGCGTATGGCTTTAAGCATTAGCGCCCAAACCTGCGAGATCAGAGAACTTGTGCTGCGCGATAAACCCGCCCATATGCTCGAAATTTCGCCGAAAGGAACCGTCCCTGTTTTACAGACAACCAGTGGCGACGTTTTGGAAGAAAGCCTGGACGTGATGCTGTGGGCGCTGCGCCAAAATGACCCCGAGCATTGGCTGACGCCAGAACGCGAGGACGAAGCGGCGATGTATGACCTCATCGCCCGGTGTGACGATGAATTTAAGCCGCATTTGGACCGCTATAAATATGCGAACCGCTATGAAGATGCGGACCCGGTTCAGCATCGCACTCAGGCTGAAACTTTCATTAATGAACTCAATACCCGGCTGACAAATGATAGCTATCTATTTGGTACCCATGCCTGCCTTGCCGACTACGCCATTGCCCCGTTTATACGCCAATTCGCAAATACCGATCGCGACTGGTTTGATCACACCCCATACCTACATGTTCAAAACTGGCTTGGCGACTTTCTGGGCTCAAAACTTTTCAATAGCATAATGGAAAAGCACAAACCCTGGAAACCGGGCGACCCGATCACCTATCGATTCTAACGTCTTATCCCGGGGCACGGAAACCTAAGGGCGCTTAAAAACAGACACCGTTTCGATGTGCGATGAATATTTGAACTGATCAACGGGCGCGATGCGCAAAAAGTCATATCCGCCTTCAACAAGAATTTCCGCATCCCGTGCCAGCGTCGCTGGATCGCAGGAAACATAAACAACAAGCGGGACTTCTGACGCGGCAAGTTCTTCGGACTGGGCCTGGGCTCCTGCGCGGGCCGGGTTCAGAACCACTGCGTCGAAGGCATCCAGATCATCACGGTAAAGCGGATTACGAAACAAATCGCGCACTTCCGCCTCCAGATGCTTGAGGCCAACGGAATGACTGTAGCCGCTTTGCAGCGCTGCTAGGGCAACTTCATTGCTGTCTGCCGCATAAACCGTCGCGGTACGTGCCAGTTGCAACGCATAAGGGCCAACGCCACAAAACAGATCGGCAATATGCTTTGCTTCACCAACCTCATTCACGACATGCTCAACAAGAGTTTGTTCGCCCAACGCTGTTGCCTGAAGAAAGCTGCCGGGTGGCAGGGGTATGGAGACATCTGCAACCGGCAACATGGGTTTGTGGCGTTCCAGTTCCATAACCCCATCCAACGTAATCCGCGCCAATTTCCATTTGTCCGCAAGCTCGGCTAGGGCGACATGAATATCATAGGTTAACTCTTCCGCCCCCCGGAGGTCGCAATCCAGACCTTCGGCGGTTTCTGTAATTGCGATATCCAGCTGACGTACAGATTGGGCGAAAGGCTCCGCCAATTCACGGGCAAGTTCGGGTGTGTTTTTAAGAGCCGGGCTCAGGATGGGGCAGGCATCAATGGCAATGAGATCATCGGACCGGAATTGCATGAACCCAACGCGCACGTTCTGGTTCTGGCTATGAACGAGTGCATGGTAGGTGACGCGACGGCGCCCGTCGCCGTGGGCGTCGCGCATTTCGGAAACGCTGAGTTCCAATCCTTTATTGCGGAGTGCTGTTTCTACGATTTCCGTCTTCCAGTCGCGATAGGTGGTCTCGCTCATATGTTGCGCGGCGCATCCCCCACATTTACCGAAGTATTGGCATTGAGGTGCGACCCGGTCTTTCGATGGTTCGAGCACCTCAACCAACTCGCCTCGTTTTCCCAATGTTCGAGCCTTCACCAACTCGCCTGGCAATACGTAGGGAACGAAACAGAGCTCGTTTTCTGCCGCGCCTTCAACGCGGCCACTGCCATCCCCATGACGACCCAGCGCTTCGATACGAAGAATTTGTTCTTTGGTCTCGCCAGTCGGACTGCGGGACTTCCGTCTGCGATCCTTCGATCGTGACCTGGATTTTTTTCGATGATACGCCATATGTGAAGATCCAACCTCGGTTGCCTGTGTCGTAACAGAAAACACACCATCACTAAAGGCAACATCGATGCCTGGAACCCCAAATACAATTGACATTTTGATAAAACTTGCTTACTAAATGGGATGTTATGTCCCGATTTTTAAAAAACTGTCGTATCAAAGGATTACCGTATGTCTCAGACAGCCCCTGTTGAAACCCCACATGATGCCCCGGAACAGATCATTGCTGACCTGATTGCACGGGGGCGTAAAGCCATGGACAGTTTTGAAAACGCCGATCAAGCCCGCGTTGATGAAGCCGTGACAGCCTTAGCATGGTCCATTTACGAGCCAGGCCGCGCCAAACAACTCGCTGAAATGGCCGTTGAAGACACAGGGCTGGGCACCGTTGCCAGCAAAATCATTAAAAATACTCGTAAAACCTTTGGCACGCTCCGCGACTTGAGTCGGGCCAAGACCGTCGGCATCATTGAAGAAGACAAGGCCTTGGGCTTGGTCAAATACGGCAAACCTGTCGGCATCGTAGCGGCCATCGCGCCATCAACCAACCCGGCGGCAACACCCGTTAATAAAGCCATGATGGCCATTAAAGGCCGGAATGCGGTGATCGTGGCCCCCTCGCCAGCGGGCGCCACAACAACCGCGAAAACGGTAGAGTACATGCGCGCCGAATTAAAGAAAATTGGCCTGCCAGAAGATTTGGTACAGGTTCTCCCGTCGCCTGTCAGTAAAGCTTTGACCCAGGAGTTAATGAACCAATCGGATTTGATCGTCTGCACGGGATCGCAAAATAACGTCCGCCGTGCCTACTCTTCAGGAACCCCGGCCATTGGTGTTGGCGCGGGCAATGTTCCCGTCATTATCGATTCATCCGCCGACCTTGCGGATGCTGCGTCCAAAATCCAGCAATCCAAATGCTTTGATAACGCAACATCGTGCAGCTCAGAGAATTCTGTAACCATTCTTGATGACGTCTATGATGATGCCATCAAGGCCCTGGAGGCCGCTGGGGGTTATGTCTGCTCACCTGAAGAAAAGGCAAAAATTCAAGCGACGTTGTGGGTTGATGGTCATCTCAATCGCCACGTCATCGCCAAAGACCCAGACGTATTGGCCAAAACATGTGGCCTGGCACCGGAAGCCGCTGACGCGAAGTTCTTCATTGTTGAAGATGAAAATGCGGTCGGCAAGGCACACCCGTTCTCCGATGAAAAATTATCGCTGGTGCTGACGGTTTACCGGGCAAAAGATTTTAAAGCGGCAAAAGATCACGTTCAAAACATTCTCGATTTCGTTGGTATGGGACATTCCGTCGGTATTCACACGAAAGATGATGATCATGTGCGCGAGTTGGCGGAAGACCTGAAAGTTGTCCGTGTTCTGGTCAATCAAGCCCATACGTTTGGAAATGGCGGCAGTTTCAACAATGGCCTTAACTTCACGCTTTCGATGGGATGCGGCACCTGGGCTGGCAATTCAATTTCCGAAAATCTCAATTACAAACATTTCATCAACATCACCCATTTGGTGCGCGAAATCCCAGAAGACAAACCAAGTGAAGAAGAATTATTCGGCAACCATTGGCAGAAGTACGGGAAATAGTCATGAATTTTGAAGAGTTCGCAGCCAAACCCCTTCTTGCCGCGTCCGGCATTTCGGTCCCCCAATCCCAACTCGCCACGACACCGGATGAGGCGGCGCAAGCTGCAGAACAAATTGGCGGCGTCGTTGTTAAAGCTCAAGTCCCCACAGGCAAGCGCGGGAAAGCCGGCGGGATTCAACTCGCCGATACCCCAGACGAAGCCCGCACACATGCGTCAGCGATCCTCGGCATGAACATTGGCGGACATACGGTGGAGAAAGTACTGGTTGAAGCCAAATCAGACATCGCATTTGAATATTACGCAGCCATTCTCAACGACCCTGCCAGCAAAAGTCCAATGCTGATGTTTTCGACAGAAGGCGGTATGGATATTGAAGAAATCGCTGCCGAGACGCCTGAAAAATTACGCACGTTATCGATTGATATACGCACCGGATTGATAAAATCAGACGCCGCAGCCGTTATTGAGGGCCTTGATCTAAAAGGCGCTAACGATGCAGTCGCAGACGTATTACTAAAACTTTACGATGCTTACCGGAGCAATGATGCGGAACTTCTCGAGATCAACCCCTTGATCCAAACGGGTTCAGGCGAGATCGTTGCGCTTGATTGTAAATTTGTAATGGATGATTCAGCGATCAAGCGTCAAGGCGGTTTGGTCGAACACGGGACGCCGGACAAACTAACGCCTCTTGAGCAAAAAGGCGAAGACAATGTTATCAAATATATCGAACTTGATGGCAACGTCGGCGTGCTGGCAAATGGCGCCGGCTTAACCATGACAACGATGGATGTTGTTCGCCATCATGGCGGCACGCCAGCAAATTTCTGTGAAATCGGTGGCGAAGCCTACACAAAAGGGAAAGTCGCATTGGAAATGGTGCTGGAGAAACCGGGTGTCAAAAGTCTGGTGGTTAACTTCTGTGGTGCCTTTGCGCGCTGTGATGTGATGATGGACGGGTTATTGTCGGCATGGGAAGAACTGAAACCCGAGCTTCCCGTCTTCTTCTCCATTGCCGGAACCGGCGATGAAGAGGCGATCGCCATGCTAAAAGAACGGCTCGATATGGATCCGTACCCCAATATGGATGCCGCCAGTAAAGCTGCCGTCGAAGCCGCCAATGGGGGAGCAGGCGCATGAGAATTTTACGCAAACATCACCGGGTTTTAATCCAGGGTATCACGGGTAAGCAAGGCACGTTCTGGACAGAGCGGATGCAGGAATATGGCACTCAAGTTGTCGGTGGCGTTAACCCGAAAAAAGCAGGAACCGTTCATTGTAACGTCCCTGTGCACGCCTCAGCCGTTGATGCCATGAAGGACGGGGAAGGATTTGATTCTTCGATTATGTTTATTCCGCCTTTGGGCGTGAAAGATGCGGCCATGGATGCGATTGAAGCAGGTACCAAAAACATTTGCATTCTAACCGAGCACATCCCGGTGCAAGACGTCATGTATTTCATGGCGGCTGCCAAGGAGCGCGGAACCATGATCACAGGGCCGAATACAGCTGGGTCAGTTACGGTCGGGGAATGCTTCCAGGGTTTCATGCCCGCCTTCAATGAGCGAATTTTCAAAAAAGGCACGGTCGGGGTGATGTCGCGTTCCGGCAGCCTCGGCACCTTGATGTGCCAAAACATTGTTTCAGCGGGTTACGGTCAATCTGCCTTCATCGGCATTGGCGGCGATCCGATCATCGGTACGACAACGCGCGATGCACTGGAAGCGTTGGATCAGTTTGAAGGTACGGATGCCGTGGTCATGGTCGGTGAAATTGGTGGCGCGATGGAAGAAGATGCAGCCGAATATGCGGCGACAATGAGCAAACCTGTTTTTGCCTTTATCGCTGGCGGCGCAGCCCCGGCAGGTAAAAAAATGGGCCATGCAGGCGCCATTGTTATGGGCGATAAGGGAACCTATGCATCCAAAAAGAATGCTCTTGAAGGGGCCGGCGTGCAAGTTCTGGACACACCTTCTCAAGTAGGTGAGGCCCTAAAACGCATTTTGTCCTGAACTTAAGATACTGCGATAAAGAAAGAGGCGCCTTTGATGCGGGCCCCAACGGCGATTGGGCCAAGCCCAATACTTCGTTTGGATTGCCTGATTGAACAACCCTATGGCGAAACTGGTGCTTGCAGCGCACAGAAAAAGGCGTTTTATTAAAGCCTGTTACAAAATTGACGAGGTGATTTTGAACTGCCGCCCAGACCTTGCTAAAGTGTTCTGGTGGGGTGAGCAATGAAAACCGGGTAACGGGATAGAAGGATTACGCGTCGTGACACCAGATCAAGCCGAGTTTATACAAGCCTCTTATGCGACACATATTGCCGGTGACAATTCATTCGCCGAAGCGATCATGCAGTTCTTGTCTGAGAACAACGCTGACCTTGCCCCGCTTATTGCCGCAAACCAGAGCCATTTGCCGGGTCAGATCGTTGAAGTCCTTACCCATGTGATTGACTACGCACATGTCCCGGGTGACGTTGCTGACTATATCGCGGCCTACGGGGAAGCGCTTTATGATGCGGGCGTCCGCGACGAACATTATGCCGTATTTGGTGATGCGCTGATGTCAGCCCTTGAACTGAAATTACAAGATGCCCTGTCCCCTGAACTTAGGGATTGCTGGAACGATGGCTGGATGATGTTCTCGGGCATCATGCGAGAAGCAGCATTTGGTATCCAGCATAATCCCAATGCGGAACGCATTGGTGTCGCGGCTTCCTCAACCCCAAGTCAAGATATTGAAGTGGACACGACCGAAGAAAGTTCTGACAACATTGAAGCGGAAGCCCGTACCCTTATAGAAGAAGTCTCTCATGTTAACGAAGTCGCGCAACAAATTGCTGGGGTTGCGAAACAGACAAACCTGCTTGGGTTGAACGCCCGGATTGAAGCCGCAAGAACGGGCGAAGCTGGCAAAGGGTTTGCGGTTGTCGCGGGAGAGATTAAAGCCCTTGCCCACCAGTCAGGCGAAGCAACAGATGGCATATACGAATCAACCAAAGAAATTTCTGAACAGATCAATAAACTTCTTTCATCATTGAAAGAGACCCGCTCATCTGCAGACGGCACAACTGTTGATGACTACATCATATCGCTGGTTACCGGCATCGAAAGAGTTGGTACCATTTCGCAGCGCATTGATGAAATCGCCAGCGAGACCAATATGCTCGCCCTAAACGCAACCATTGAAGCGAACAGAGCAGGTGATAAAGGGCGCGGGTTCGCCGTTGTCGCTGGCGAGGTGAAGGTCCTTGCTGCACAAACGTCTCAGGCGACCGTTGAAATTAACGCTCTGGTCGAAAAGTTGAATGCCATTGCCCAAAATCTGGCCGAAATGGCAACCTAACGTCTGATAAGCTTAGCAATACTGCCCGAACATTAGACACGCCGAAGCTTGCTGATAACTTTATAGGCATTCACAACAAATTCATACCCCTGTAACGACCGCCACGTACGTTAGTGTTTATAGATCGAATAAAATAAACATGTCGGCAATCCGCCTTCATAAACAGTGAAGGGGCGCAACATATGCTTTCATTTATGAAAAATACCAATATCGGTATCCGGATACTCATTTCTCTGGCACTGCCGGTTATGGGGCTGCTCATTTTTTCCGGATATGTCGTCCTGCAAAGCCAGTCCACGGTTAGCGAAACAAAAAAGATACAACATCTTGCTGATCTGGGGCCTGTTATTAGCGCGACCGTCCATGAACTGCAAAAAGAACGCGGCACGTCAGCCGTTTACATTGGCAGCAAGGGCAAAAAATTTGCTGACCAACTGCCGACACAACGCAGCGATACGGACAAAAAGAACGTATTGCTGTCGACGGCGTTCGATGAACTTGATCTGACCACCTTTAACGAGACTTTGGCAAAAAAGGTAGCCGCAGCGCGCGATGCTTTGAAGGAATTGGATAGCAAACGAACCGCCATTTCCGCTTTCTCGCTCTCCGTGCCACAGATGGCATCCTACTATACGCCGACCATTGCCAAGCTCCTCAGTATTATCGAAGAAATGACGGTTATCAGTTCGAACGCCAAAATCGCCAACGCAATTAGCGCCTATACGACATTCCTCCAAGGCAAAGAACGGGCCGGTATTGAACGGGCAATGGGCGGAGCAGGGTTTGGCGCTGGCACATTTTCGCCTCCCATTTATCGAAAGCTGATTGAGTTAATCGCACAGCAAAACACATATTTTCATAGCTTCCGAAACCTGGCGACACCCGAACAAATCGCTTTTATGACGTCAACCATCCAAGGAGTACACGTTGATGACGTAGAACGCATGCGCAAGATTGCAATCGACAGCATTGAAACCAAAGACACACAGGGGATCGAGGGACCATACTGGTTTTCTATAATCACCAAAAAAATTGATTTAATGAAGACGGTTGAAGATCGCATTGCCGCGGACCTTGTGTCATTAGCAGAAGAAGTCGAGCTTGAAGCGGAAGCTGTATTCTATAAATCTCTTATTTCTTCCATCGCTCTCCTAGTGATCACGGCACTGTTTGTGACCATTGTCGTCCGCGGGATCACCCGACCCATCTTGAGCATTGCAACGACCATGAATGGATTGGCGGATGGCGATTTGGATACGGTCGTATCGGGTTCGGACCGGGGCGATGAAATTGGTATTATGGCCAAGGCGGTTCAAATCTTTAAAGACAACGCGATCCGAACCCGTCAGTTGGAAGCCGAGCAAGCCGAAACAGCACTTCGCATACAAGAAGACCAGCGTGTCGCCCTCAACAAGCTCGCGGACGACTTCGAGGCATCGGTCGGCGGCGTTGTTGAAAATGTTGCCTCATCTTCAGATCAACTTCAGGGGGCTGCCGAGAACCTATCCACCCTGTCAGAAGAAACCCATAATCAGGCGTCCGCAGTATCCAGTGCCTCCACGCAGGCGTCAGAAAATGTACAGGCGGTCGCTGCGACATCAGAAGAACTTACGGCTTCCATCGGAGAGATAAATCGACAAATTTCGCAATCTGCCGAAATTGCAGGATCCGCGGTCACAGAGGCAAGCAGTGCAACAGAAATGGTCGCTGGATTGGCAAACGCAGCCGGGAAAATTGGTGAGGTCGTCGCTTTGATTACGGACATCGCAGAACAAACCAACTTGTTAGCCCTGAACGCTACAATCGAGGCTGCAAGAGCTGGCGAAGCAGGCAAGGGTTTTGCCGTTGTGGCTTCAGAAGTCAAAAACCTAGCGAACCAAACAGCACGGGCCACCGACGAAATAAGCAATCAGGTTGACGGTATTCAATCCGCGACAGAAAATTCCGTCGATGCCATTGCTGGCGTGTCCAAAACGATCGAGAAAATAAACGAAATTACCACAAGTATCGCGGGCGCTATAGGAGAACAAGGCGACGCAACGGAAGAAATTAGCCGTAGCGTTGAGCGTGCAGCCATGGGCACCGGGGAAGTCTCAACAAACATAGATGGCGTATCACAAGCAGCTTCAGAGACAGGTCGTTCCGCGACCGAAGTCCTGGCCGCCGCTAACGATCTTTCCAAACAGGCAAAACAGCTAAGGTCGGAAGTGGGAAGCTTTCTTGAGACGGTGCGTGTTTCTTCCTAAGCACTTTTCTTCGTCAGCATTTTTCTGACAACGACCTGAGCATTAAAATGGCAGGGCACGCAAAGCGCCCTGCCATTTTTCGCACCTAGATATGCAATCGAAGCTGCGGATTTCCGTTACCCGTTTTTTCTGGAGAAATCCCGTCGACATTTACCGTCGCAGAAACCCGTTGTCGATATGCTGAAAAACTGTCGAAAGTAACGACGTCAACAGGCTCATCAAACTGCAGAGTGACACGAAAGCGGTTTCCAGTCTGTAGCTTCACCAAGCCGATCAACTGACCTTCAAAATTTTGGCCGAGATATTGACCCTGCACCCGTTGGCCGACGACAAGCGGACATTCGGATTGGCGGTTACCAGCGGACGCAAAAAGCGTATTCCAGTCTTTATAACCCAGTTGCCGAGCAATAATCTCCAGAGACTGACTATGGCTGATCGGTTGACCATCATCGCGCAGTTTTTCACGCATGCGTTTGGCTTGTTTTTTCAGCGTGGTAATCGCAGGTAGCGATGTTGAGTAATTCATTATCTCACCTCATCCGTGATCATACGTGACTGATAAAGTGGTGCTCGCGTTACCACCGAACACATATGATGCGATGGCGGAAAATGAATGAAGCGGCTTCACCGTGGCTTAAAGCCTGCGAGCGGCGGGGGCCGATCCCCTTTAGCAAGGTGTATATAGGTTCAGAAATTCCGAGCGTCAACAGCCGCCTTTATCCGGCCCAAGACTGACACGTCAGTGCATCTTAAAAAACTCGACTGGTTCTTCTAGAAACCACGCAACATTTCGTGACGGCTCAGTTGCTTGCGGTCACCTGCGGCGCCAACGGTTTCGACAACGGCACTGCCGTTAATCATATCAAAACCGGAATCGATATGCCCCTCAAGACCAATAGGATCATTGACATTCCAAAGAGCTGTCTTAAGACCACGATCATGAGCTTTCGCAACGATGTCCGTATAATTCACTTCATCATTCGAGCGCTCTTCATGATCAAAGCAGATATACTTGGCACCACTTGCCACAACGCGGTCCAAATAAGGCGCATCAGCCCGGGTCCGAATGGCGATGGTATGGCCGTGAATTTTTGCCCACTTGGCAATTGGCTTCAAGTGGTCTGCAGTCGCTTTGTTGGGGACGTTGAGAATTTCAAAAATAAGGAACTGCGATCGCCAAACGGGAGAAACGTCTTCGATGATCTTCGCAATGCTTGCAGCATGTTTGCCCCTTAACGTAGAAAACCGGAGTGGTAAAAACAGCTTAACCTTATAATTAAAGTGCGCCATGGCACCCATATCGCGCTCAGCCAGCTTTGTTTTTTTCCCATCGATCAGAGTACTAAGGGGATCGGCCGCCGATTCTGGATAAACAGCGTTGCCGTAGATAAACCCACGATCTTTTTGCAGCCGGGCATAACAGGCGTAGGCAGAAACGGATTCAGTACCCGGCTCCCAAGTCGGGTAGAAGGCCACTTTGACATTTTTGACCCGGTCTTTTGGCGTTTTCGCGATTGCCAGACCACCAGAACGGAAGGTCGCCTCCGATTTTGCCAGATCTAACGTGCCGTCGGCGTTGGTCACATCTTCAACATCAGCTGCAATCAACAGGTCGGGCACTTCAACCGTTTGGAACCGGTCCCCCAATATACCTGTGCCAACCTCATTCGTAATCACAGCCGCACGATGATACCCTTCCGAATCCCCCAGCGTATAAAATTTCATAACAAAATTATCGCCGATAAAAGACGCCTGGCCCTTACCTTTCTTGCAGTACTTGTTAAAGACCTCGTGACAGGTATCGCGCAGATTCTCGGCGGTCCGCCCGACCCGGGTTCCGAGAATCGTATATATGGGTTCAAGAGCCATAACATAAACCAGGTCACCCGCATCACCCCATCCGCGATCCAGGACCTGTTCTGCTTCTACGTCAACCCGAGCAGAAGCCGCGATGGCTTGCACAGCAGCCTCGGTTTCTGCATCAATATCTTCTACGGACGGGCCATCATCTTTTTTATCGAAAAGGTTTGATAGCAGCGACTTAAAAACCATCGGACATCAATTTTCGTACAAACGTGGACAAATCAAACACGATTTGCGGTCTTGTTCCCTCAAACCTGTATTGTAAATCATATTAACCTGACCTGTTCCTGACGATTTTGTGTTAATGTATGCGTCTTTAGACTTCCGGTTCAAACTGATTTGTCTCCGAGTTATAACAACTCAAGGTTCCCGATTCCATATCCACATACCATCCATGCAAACGAAGCTGACGTTCTTGGACCTTATTGCGGATGCATGAAAAAGTCATGAGGTTCTCCAATGAGACAAGAACGGCGCCTTTTTCACAAGCACGCGCCTGCACCTCAGGCGGCGCATCCGGCATGGTCGCGGTGACGCGCCTGTGCGCTGGTTCGGCAATAGACATCCATGGCGGAATAAAGTAATGGCCTTCAACGTCTCTCTTTTGGGGGCCGAACAAGGACCCGATACCGCCGCAATGGGAATGTCCCAAAACGACAATATGTTCGACTTTAAGATGCTGGACAGCAAATTCCAGAGCAGCGCTCGTCCCGTGGTATCCGCCCGCGACATCGTGGGGCGGCACCAGATTAGCGACATTGCGAATAACAAAGATTTCACCCGCATCTGCATTCATCATGACACCCGGGTCAACACGAGAATCAGAACAGGCGACGATCGCAATCTTGGGCTCCTGCCCCTTTTCAATTAACTCATTCCATGCGTCAGACTTCTCCAGAAACTCACTTTCTTTGAATTCTTTGAATCCATTTTTTAAGTTATCTATCGCGGCCATCGCTTGTTCCTTATCTAAACCTGGGACATATGGGCAAGGTAATATAAATGACCTTATCTCATATACAATCATGGGAAAGCAATGAAATCAGAAACTTAAAGCACAACTTCAAAGGAGACAAAGCCGCAAAACAATAATATCTGACAGCAGAGACGCCGTGATCATGACGTGACGTGCTCCAGATACTGCCCATGCAACCAGAGCCCTCCCTCAACATCATCTCCAGCAATCGGAGGATCGCCCTCCATCAAGCGCTCCGAGACGAGAACGGGCACGTCCAGCTCTATACCATTTTCAATGCCGCGCAGAAGTGTTGCTGTTATACGGTAAAAGTTTTGCTCAAAAGCAACGGCCTGATCAATTGCTCTTACCGGGCAATGATACGTGTACTCATAAGAATCCCAACCCTCCTTTGGCATCAGCATAGCGGCACCGTCCAGACGCACCTCTATTGGTTCCAAAAGGTCCTGATCAGGGGAATTCCCTCGCATCGCCTTAATGACAGCGGGATCATCAATAAAAAAGGAACCGGATTCAGCTTTTTTCATTCCAAATGCAATCGCACCGAGCTCAACACGAATGTGGTCGCCAACTTCATACTTTCCAGCGTCTCTGAAATAATAGCTGTCAAAATATGAGATAGAACTCCCATCTTCGGTCACACCAGTGACTTCCGCTTCAACGCCATTCCCCCAAAGAGATATCTCAGATACTGTTAACTCGACCGACAGGCCCTCTTTCAATATCGGGTATGCGGTCCACACACTCCAAAAGGATTTGTCGCCAGCGGTCTGATAAAGACAGACAACAAGTATTTTAAATGCGCCAGCGTCGTAAATCATACCCAAGGGTTGCGTTTCAGGATCAATGCCCCGTTCCTGCCAATAGGCATTATCGTTCTGCTTAAGGCCAAATATTGTCCCAAGCATCGCCTCACCTTGCTCCGTCGCAACCGATAAAAAAGAAGTTACCTCATCGCTCGCGTCAGCTTTTATACAGTCCCAATGATCACCATGTCCCATTCCCGTCACCCTTCACGCATCGCGATTGCACAAAATAAACTTATAGCACGATCAATAATTAATATAAGCAACTAATAAGTGTATATTGACAAAACCCAAATGGAGCACTCAAATTCAATTCCCTTACCCTCAGGCGGATGGTAACTTCGTTGCTAAAGGGGAGGTTTTCAAGTCATGGGACAGCAAACAATCATCACCTGCGCCGTCACGGGTTCCGCACCAACGCCGGGCATCAATCCAGCCGTTCCGGTAACGCCGGAAGAAATTGCCAATTCGGCGCTTGCCGCAGCCGAGGCCGGGGCTGCAATTGTCCATATCCATGTTCGTGACCCGGAGACGACGGGCAGATCTATGGAACTTAAATACTATAGCGAGGTCGTTGAAAGGATCCGTGCCAGTCCGATAGATGTGGTTATCAATCTGACAACTGGACCGGGGGCGACTTTCAAAGTGGGCGATATGGCTCCTGAAATCGTTGCGGAAGGCTCTCTTTTAAAATCCGCTGCCGAACGCTTGGCGCATATCGAGGCTCTGAAACCTGAAATTTGTTCCCTTGATGTGGCGACGATGAACTTTAAAAATTCGGTCTTCTTAAACACGCCGGATATTCTGCGCGACATGTCGGATCGCGCCAAGGCGGTTGGCGCAAAACCCGAGATTGAAGTCTTTGATACTGGCCAGATCGAACTCGCCAAACAGTTAATTGCTGAAGGTCATATTGATACACCGCCCTATTTCCAGCTATGTCTGGGAATTTCATATGGTGCACGCGCAACACCACAAGCGATGATGCACATGCGTGATTGTTTGCCGGAAGGCGCATTTTGGTCTGCCTTTGGCATTTCGCGCTTTCAATTCCCAATGGTCGCCCAAGCCGTTTTGCTTGGCGGCAATGTCCGTGTTGGCATGGAGGACAACATTTATCTATCGAAAGGCGAGTTGGCCCCTTCTAACGCAGCTCTTGTCGAGCGCGCCGCAAGGATTATTGAAGACCTGGGAAGCAGCGTTGCCAGTGCGGATGAAGCAAGGAATAGTCTCGGGCTCTAGTCTTTGAACAAACTTTCGCTATTTCAAACCGGGGAGCTTCAGCCCATTGCGTTTCGCACTCTCCACTGCAATTTCGTATCCCGCATCCGCATGGCGCATGACACCTGTCGCTGGATCATTCCAAAGGGTCCGGGCAATAATCTCATCCGCTTCAGCAGAGCCATCGGCCATAATAGCAATACCCGCGTGCTGACTGAAGCCCATACCAACTCCGCCACCATGATGGAAACTGACCCAGGTTGCACCATTTGCTACGTTCAGAAGGGCATTTAGTATGGGCCAGTCAGAGATGGCATCAGAGCCATCTTTCATACCTTCAGTCTCCCGGTTGGGACTGGCAACAGAACCACTGTCCATATGGTCACGACCAATCACCACCGGTGCGTCGAGCTCCCCATTTCGAACCATCTCGTTAAACGCCAGGCCAATGCGATGGCGGTCGCCCAGGCCTATCCAGCAAATCCGCGATGGCAAACCCTGAAACTTGATATGCTTGCGGGCTTTGTCGAGCCAGGTATGAAGGAACGTATCATCGGGCATCAATTCGCGCACTTTTGCATCGGTCTTGTAAATATCCTCCGGGTTCCCAGATAAGGCGACCCAGCGGAACGGTCCTTTACCTTCACAAAACAGCGGACGGACATAAGCTTCCACAAAACCCGGAAATTCAAACGCCCCTTCAAGCCCTGCTTCTTCCGCCATGGCACGTAGGTTGTTGCCATATTCCAAAACAATTGAACCCCGCTCTTTAAAGCGCAGCATCAATTCAACATGTGTCGCCATAGACTGCTTTGCCACCTCGGAAACGTGGGCAGGGTTTCGCGTCTGCGCATCTTCCCATTCGGTAACGCTCCAGCCTTCCGGTAAGTATCCGTTTACGGGATCATGGGCAGAGGTCTGATCCGTTAAAACATCCGGGACAAGTCCCAAGTTCTCCATTTCCTTGAGCACATCAATGACGTTCCCCAACAATCCAACACTTATGGTTTTCCCTGCTTTCGTTGCGGCTTCGATTTTGGCCAACGCTTCTGGTAAGGTTTCCGCAGATGTTTCGACGTACCCAGATCGCAAACGGAACTCAATCTTCTGGGGCTGACATTCAACGACCAAGGCATTAAAGCCGGCCATCGTCGCTGCAAGGGGCTGTGCACCCCCCATACCGCCCAATCCGCTGGTCACGATCAGCTTGCCCTCAACCTCACCGGCGAAATGTCGGCGCCCGATTTCCGAGAACGTCTCGTATGTTCCTTGCACAATCCCCTGCGAGCCGATGTATATCCAAGATCCGGCGGTCATTTGGCCATACATCGTCAAACCCAACTGATCGAGTTCGTTAAATTTCTCCCACGTCGCCCAATGGGGTACAATATTTGCGTTTGCAATCAAGACACGTGGGGCCATGCGGTGGGTCCTAAATACACCAACCGCTTTCCCACTTTGCACCAAAAGAGTCTCATCCTCTGCAAGAACCTTAAGCGCTTCGACGATCCCGTCAAAGCACGCCCAATTGCGGGCCGCCCGACCAATCCCGCCGTAGACGACCAAATCCTCTGGGCGTTCTGCAACGTCAGGATCAAGGTTATTCATCAGCAACCGCAAAGGTGCTTCCGTCTGCCAGCTTTTGGTGTTCAGCTTACTGCCCGTGGGCGCGCGTACAATTCGACTATTGGAAATATCTGACATGAAAACTCCTAAAGAATAACCCTACCGTGTGGCTTTTTTTTCGTTCAACGCCGCAATCTCTTCCGGGTTAAGCCCCATAACATCGCGAAGCACCTCGTCTGTATGCTGGCCAAGTATAGGGGTCTGTGACATGCCAGCGGACACAGCATCCCGTGACTGAGTTGAAAACTTTACGGGTTGCGGGACCAAAGGCACCGTTCCAAAGTGGTCATGATGACCTTCTGCGATCAAGCCCCGCGCTTTAACATGTTCAGAGTCAACAAGCTGTTTCAAATTCCAAACCGGAGCCGCCGGGATACGAGCTTTTAACAAGTGTGCAATAACATCTTCCTGAGACTGCTTCGACGTCCACTGTGAAATCAAATCCCGCAACACATCTTCATTTTCATTACGGGCCTTATTGGTTTTGAACTTGGGATCATCGGCCAAATCAACTTGTCCCATAAGCTCGCCCAGAGCCCTAAACGCAGCATCGGAAAAGCACACCATGACGATATCACCATCTTGCGTCGGGAAGCTATCGACGGGGTAGGTTACCGGATGGCGATTGCCAACAGGTTTCGGCGTATCATCCATGTAGAGTTGGCGCGACAAGCCGGTCAATTGCATGGCCATCATAGTATCCAGCATCGCAATATCGACATGCCGGCCTTGGCCAGACCTCTCTCGATCAAACAAGGCTGCGACGATACCGAAGGCACCGAACATACCGCTGCAGACGTCAGCGATGGACTCGCCAACCGCACTGCCAGCGCTCCCTTTTGGCCCCGTCAGGCTCATGAGCCCGCTCATGGCCTGTATTACCAGGTCAAATGCTGGCCAGTCCTTCAGCGGACTTTCTTGACCGAACCCTGAAATGGAAGCGTAAATCAGTGTCGGGTTTAGCAGACGCATTGTCGGTTCGTCGAGACCCAAACGAGCCATCACACCGGGACGAAAATTTTCAACCAGGACGTCGCATTTGGGAACCAGAGCCTTAATCAAGGCGCGCCCCTCATCGGTTTTCATGTTTACCGTGACACTCTTTTTATTGCGGTTCAACAACATGAAGTAGGTGCTTTGGTCCTCTTTGAAAGGGCCAAACATCCGTCCTTCATCACCGACCCCGGGCATCTCGATCTTGATAACTTCAGCCCCAAGGTCCGCCAACATCGATGTGCAGAACGGTCCCGACATGACCCGTGATAAATCGAGAACCCGAATGCCCTTAAGCAACTGTGGCTGACCCTTTGCCAAGGCAGTGTTCATTCTGCACCCACTTTCAATACAAGTTTACCCATGGTATCGCGAGATTGCAGAGCGGCCAGCGCATCGGGCAACTGATCAAAGGCGAACCGTTGATCGATAACCGGATTAATGGATTGCACGTCCAACATCTCCATGAGTCGCCCTGTGACGCGCTTCAGCATCGGGCCGTCATGGTCATGGTTCCAATAAACGCCCTTCGCTGCGGCACGCTTCAATAACAAGCGATGGGCCTCAAGCTTGGGTATCACGCCCGAAGCAAACCCGACAATCAACAAATTCCCGTCGCGGGCAATGCACTGCAAGCTCTGTCGGGCAACATCACCTCCTACCGGATCGACAATATGATTTGCACCCTTGCCACCGGTTGCCGCTTTAACCTGCTCATGCCAATCCAGGTCGGAATAATTGATGCCAATATCGGCGCCATGGGAGATCGCGAGATCGAGCTTTGCTTTACTGCCAGCCGTCGCAATCACTTTCGCGTTCATGGCTTTGGCCACTTCAACAGCAGCTAAGCCGACACCACCCGCCGCAGCATGTATCAGCACCCAATCGTTTGGCGTGACAACAACGCATTCAGCCAACGCAACCATGGCCGTTGTGTAGGAAACGGGAAGAGCGGCAGCGGTCGTGAACCGAATACCCTCGGGGATCGGTATCGCCATATCAGCACGGACCAGCACCTGCTCGGCAAACCCTCCCCAGTCGACCTTGCTGGCGATCCGGTCTCCCACATGCCAGGGGCTTGCTGCCGGAGCCTCTATAACAACACCCGCGATTTCTTGTCCCGGAACAAAAGGCCGCGGTGGGCGCACTTGGTACTGGTCCTCCAGCATAAGCAGATCTGAAAAATTCAGGGCAGCCGCTTTAACATCCACCAACAGATGCTTATCATCAGGATCTGGAGCGAACGCTTCCTCAAAGGACAAGCCGCACACCCCTTTTGTTTCGTGGGATACCCACTGTCTCATCTATCTGGTGCTCCACCGATTCGATACGTAATCTCGTTCGCGGCATGCCTTAAGTGCTGCCCCGCCTCATGTACGCGGCTTTCTGAAAATCTGAAAATAGGCCCTGCGATTGCAATACTGCCAACCGGGTCGCCACCATGACCAACAAACCCGGCTGCAACACCGACAACGCCCGGATACGTCTCCTCCGACGAAATCGCGTAGCCCTGTGCGCGCGAGTGTTTCAGGTCCTCGCGCAGTGCCTGTCGATCGATCATCGACCCTTGCTGATGGTGCTTCAGAGACCCACGCATATACGCTTTTTGTTCCGCTTCACGTAAAAGAGTCAGAATGGCTTTCGGCGCAGCCCCTGCATGAAGCGGAAAACTGGTCCCGATACGCTCGAATACCCGCAATCCCTCAAGTTGGCTTTCGATCTGATGGATACAGACCGCGACCTGCCGGCTTTCATCGTACTTTGTTAGAATGACTGTTTCCTGGGTTTCTTCAGCCAACTTAACGAGCAGAGGCTGACAAATTGCCGACAGATCAAAGCTGGCTTCGGCGCGCCTCCCTAAGTCGATTGCAGCCGGGCCCAGTCGATATTTCCCAGAAACCGGGTCCCGGGTCAAAAGCCCGCGCCCATCGAGGAATCTGGCAATCCGTGAAATTACGGGCCTCTGCATTCCAGTTGCACGAGAGAGTTCCGCCTGAGTCCAGGCGGGCTTATCTTTCTGAAACAGGTCTAGAATCTGAAAGGTTTTAGCAACCGTCCCGGTGCCAATTGGCGATAATTCAGATTTAGGCGCTTCATTCATGTATCATTTTATAAAATATATATACATATAATGAAACACTTTTTGATTGACCCGATCCATCTTTGATGCTTTTTGATTTAGAGTAAAAACAGATGTTAAATCTTTTATCACGAAGCACGAGACTCTGCCGACAAAGTCGTTTTATGATATTTCCATTCCGATACTCATTGATCTCCAGGAGAGAACCCATGAAAAAAATAAGCAAAATTGCATTCCTGGCAGTGGCTGCCAGTGTTGCCCTTTCAACCGCACAAGCGGCAGATATGAAAAAGGTCGCCATTTCAACAATCGTCGAGGTCCCTGCTCTTACCGATACCAAGAAAGGTATTCTCGAAGGGCTGGCCGAGAAAGGCTTTGTTGAAGGCAAGAACATGGAAGTTGATTATCAAAATGCCAACGGCAACATGCCAACCCAACAGCAAATTGCAAAAAAATTCATTGGCAATAACCCTGATTTGATTATTCCAATTACAACCCCGACATCTCAGGCAATGGTTGCCGGCTCAAAAACAATCCCGATTGTTTTCGCCACCGTCACGGACCCGATTAAAGCGCAATTGATTTCAAAATACGAAAAACCGGGTGGAAACGTGACTGGTGTCTCAGACGCTGCACCTATTGGTCCTCAGCTTGACCTTTTTCAAGAAATGGTTCCCGGCCTTAAAAAGCTCGGCTTCATCTATAATCCAGGGCTCGATAATGCCCTCGCAACATTGGGTTGGGTAAAAGAACAAGGCGCACCACGCGGGATTTCTGTAGTAGAAAGTCCGGCGCCAACCACTAATGAAGTGATTTTGGCGACAAAGAAACTGATTGGTAAAGTTGACGCCATTTATATTCCGAATGACACAACCATCGTTGCGGCTCTCGAAGCCATTATCAAAATCGCACAAGATGTCGACATGCCGGTATTCACCGGAGAAACCGGCGGCGTTACGCGCGGAGCAGCAGCGTCCGTTGGCCTTGACTATGTTGAAGTTGGCCGGGTCACAGGCCGGATGGCAGCCGACGTCTTAAACGGTAAAAGCCCCGGCGATATCGACGCTGTTATTGCTTACAAGGTCGTCGATAAATTCATCGTTGCAGTCAATGTCGGGTCCGCCAAAAAGATGGGAATGACCATCCCCAAATCCGTTATGGATCGTGCGACACAGATCACGGAATAGGTTCTTATCAAAAAATTGGCACGGAATTCCTTTTCGCTGGACGGGGTTCCGTGCCTTTTTTGTTTTCACTATTTGATCTAAAAGGCGTGCTATCCAATGTCGCTTTATGAAATTCTCGGCACTCTTGAAACTGGTTTTGTATTTGGGCTGGTCGCCTTGGGTGCATATCTGACATTCAAAATACTCGATTTTCCGGATTTAACCGTCGAAGGCAGCTTTCCTTTAGGGGCTGCTGTCTGTGCCGCATTGATTGTCCAAGGGGAATGGAACCCGTGGGCGGCAACGGCGATGGCGGCTGTGATCGGGTTTGTGGCAGGTTATGGCACCGCCTATCTAAATGTGCGGTTCAATATTCTGCATATCCTTGCCGGTATTCTGATGGCGATATCTCTTTATTCGATCAATCTTCGCATTATGAACGGCCCGAACGAACCCCTCCTGAACGTCACGACAATTTTTTCAGCGTTCGAAGATCTGGGCTATCCGGGATACATGATTAATCCGGTTTTCTTGTGCATTGTGGTCATTGGGGTGAAGCTTGCCCTTGATGCGTTTCTTGCAACGGGCTGGGGCATGTCAATGCGCGCGGCCGGTGCCAACCCGGCCATGGCGGAAGCCAACGGCGTCAACGTTGGCAACATGAAACTCTATGGGGTCGGAATTGCAAACGGGTTAACAGCGCTGGCCGGAGCCTTATTTGCGCAAATCTTTGGCGCGGCAGATGCATACATGGGTATTGGTGTCATCATCGTCGGCCTGGCATCGGTTATTGTCGGAATGTCAATCCTGCCGTCCCGCACCATTTTTCTGGCAACAATTGCCTGTATTATTGGCGCCATTCTATATCGTTTAGCGGTCGCACTGGCACTCAACGCAGATTTTCTGGGGCTCCGGGCATCAGATGTTCAACTGGTCACCGCTTTGCTGGTCGCGCTTGCGCTCATTGGTCAACAATCAGGGTCCTCGCTGTTCCGATTTTTCAAGAAGGGGCGCGGCAAATGATTGACCTAAAAGACATTCACGTCACCTTTAACAAAGGCACTCCTCTGGAAACCAAAGCTTTGCGGGGGATTGATCTGCATGTCCCTAAGAGTCAGTTCCTGACGGTTATTGGCTCCAACGGTGCCGGCAAATCAACGTCACTGAATGTGATGGCGGGAATAGCTCCCGTCGAAAAGGGCAGCTTGCGGGTTGGTGATGCCGACATGACAGACTGGCCCGTCCATAAACGCGCCCATGCCATATCACGTGTCTTTCAGGACCCAAAAATGGGAACCTGTGAGGACCTGACCATTCTCGAGAACTTTGCCCTTGCATATGGACGAACGAAGCCACGGGGGTTTCGATTTGCCGTCGATCCGTCTATTCGGTCTGCTGTAGCAGACCGTTTATCAATGCTTAAATTAGGCCTCGAAAATCGTTTGGGTGATAAAGTTGGGCTGCTATCTGGCGGACAACGCCAAGCCGTCAGTCTGTTAATGGCAACAACCGGCCAAACACAGGTTTTGCTGTTGGACGAACATACCGCAGCATTGGATCCAAAAACGGCGGACTTTGTCCTCCAAATCACCAACACCATCGTCAAAGAGTTGGATTTAACGGCGGTTATGGTTACGCATTCGATGGCACAGGCACTAAACACGGGCGACCGAACAATTATGTTTCACCAAGGCAAAATCATCTTCGATGTAGCTGGTGAAGAACGCGACAAGATGCAGGTTGAAGATTTACTGCACCTGTTCAAGCGCGAGCAGGGCGAAGAGTTGGCAGACGACTCGCTTTTATTGAGTTAAGGAAAAGGAAAAAATGGCCTGGATCAAAACCGTCCCCTACGACGAATCAACTGGCAAACTTCGGAAACTTTATGATCGCGTAAAGGGGCCAGATAACAATGTGGACAACATTATGATGTCCCACAGCCTGCGCCCCCATTCCATGGAAGGGCACATGGCGATCTACAAATATGTTTTGCATCACAGCAACAACACGGTCCCTAAATGGTTTCTGGAAACCATTGGCGTTTGGGTCAGCTTGCTGAACAACTGCCACTATTGTGTGGATCATCATTTCTCTGGCCTTATGAGATTGCTGAATGATGACGCCCGATCGAAAGAAATACGCAACGCGCTCGATGCTGGCGATATCGACTCTGGGCCCTTTGATGCTGCACAAAAAGCAGCCTTAACTTACGCGAAAACGTTGACCCAAGCCCCAGATAAAGTTTCTCAGGCAGACATCCAGACTTTGCGCAATGCCGGTCTTGATGATGGTGAAATTTTAGAGATCAATCAGGTAACGGCTTATTTTGGTTACGCGAACCGGACGGTTCTGGGGCTTGGCTGCTCAACCGAGGGGGACATTCTGGGCTTGTCACCCAACAATTCTGATGATGAAAATGATTGGTCGCACAAGTAAATCGCTGGCTCTATAGGTGAGCAAAACCAATTAGGGCGCTTCTGGAAAGTCTTCGAACACCAAAAGCACCCTATTGTTCTTCATATAAACGAACACAGGATCGCGTGTAACGCCACCCCCCGTGTCCTTACTCTAACTTGGCTGCTTTACAACCCGAAGGTAAGGCTTCAGCGTCTTCCAACCGTCGGGGTATTTTTCTTTTGCCATTTCATCCGTGACGGCCGGAACAATGATAACATCGTCTCCGTTCTTCCAGTTAACCGGCGTCGCAACTTTGTGCTCTGCTGTTAATTGCATGGACTCCAAGACACGCATGATTTCATCGAAGTTACGGCCCGTGGTCATCGGGTAACTCATCATCAGCTTGATGTTTTTGTCGGGACCAACAATAAACACCGTACGAACCGTTGCGTTAGTCATTGCAGTTCTGTTTTCCATCGCAGCGTTTTCGTCTGCCGGAAACATATTGTACAGTTTAGAAACATTGAGGTCGGTATCTGCAATCATTGGAAAATTAACCGCAGTGCCTTGCGTTTCTTCGATGTCTTTCGCCCATCCTGCATGATTATCGACAGGGTCAATGCTAAGCCCGATGACTTTGCAATTCCGCTTTTCAAACTCCGGCTTTAACTTTGCAACATATCCCAGCTCTGTTGTACAAACGGGCGTATAGTCCTTTGGATGGGAAAATAAAATGCCCCACCCATCCCCAAGCCACTCATGAAAGTTAATCTCGCCTTCTGTTGTTTCCGCGGTGAAATTGGGGGCTTGATCATTAATTCTTAGCAACATAGCTCTCTCCTTTTTGAGTGATAACAAAAACCATCGTGCGTTTTATTAGAGGTTTCTGCGACCATTGAAAATGGAAAACTCGGGAACAGGTCCTCTGTTCACCCGATTGTTAAGAAGAATTGATCAAAAGTCCGGCAGCAAGCCGCTATAATCGCATTCTGTTTAAGGAGAGATCATGATAATGAGACGCCGTCACTACTCAGTCCTTCTTGCCGTCTTACTCGCGCTCACTGCGCCCACATATGCCTTGGCCCAATCCACAACTCATGCGCCTCCTCTCGACACACATCTCAGAAACATGATTGAAGCCATGCGGCCTCTAACCGAATCCACCATAACGGCGCTCACAGACAAACCCGTGATGATCACATTTTTTGCCAGTTGGTGCCCTCCCTGCCGTCCCGAATTCAAGGAGATCAATCGCCTGCGACAAGAGTTCTCATCAGATGAAATTGAAATAATTGCGATCAATATTTTCGAAGCCCATTTCAATGACAATCGACAGATTAGGATGAAGCGGTTTCTCAGAAGCACGGCGCCACGGTTCCCGGTCCTGCGGCCCAAGAATGAACAATCGGCCATCCAAAAATTAGGGGCCGTCGACCGAATACCGACCGTTTTTTTATATGACGCTTTGGGTCAACCCCGTTACACATTTATCCATCAAAAAGACGCGACCAAAACGCATATTATGGCTGATGAAATACGCCCTCATATAGAAGCCATCCTTAATAAATAGGTGCGCGTTATCTTGAGTTTGAGCTAGGCAACTTGGTGGCAAAGCGCTAATCTATACAGCAACCATTACACGCCTGTACGAGTAATTCTTTCATGCCCCGCATCATACCTCGTCCCCATATTGATGACTTGCCCGTAAGCGTGCCACCGCTTATGCCGGAGCCCGATGCCTTGTTGTCAGACAGCGTGCGCCGCATGAACCTAAACGAAGCACCTATCCCACCGTCACCAAGAACCCTCGAAGCGATGAATCGGGCGCTGATCGACGTTTGTAAATACCCTGACCACAGTTGCACTGCCCTTTCGAAGGTTCTTTCTGCCGGGCTGGGCATCGCGGAAGATCGATTGTTTTTTGGCGGTGGCTCAGGCGAGCTGTTGTTGGCATCGGCGATGATCGCTGTTGGTGCTGGAGATGACGTCATTGTTCCAGTGCCAACCTTCCCAACTTTTGGAAAAGGTGTGCAGCTGGTTGATGGGCGTATACTTGCTATCCCCGTCACACAAACAGGCGCCAACGATGTTGAAGCGATGGTCGCTGCGATTACGCAAAAAACACAGGTTGTCTATATCTGCACGCCAAACAACCCGACCGGGGCAACGCTCAGTGCAGATGAGCTTGAATTTATGGTTGCTAAGGTTCCAGACGATATCTTGCTCTTGGTTGATGAAGCTTATCAGGAATTTGGGGCATTTGACGGCGGGCCGGACTGCCTGGGTATTTTGGCAAAACGCCGCGGATTGTGGATCAGCAGCCGCACGTTCTCCAAAGCCTATTCATTGGCCGGCATGCGCGTGGGCTACGGGATCGCCAGTTCGCCCGAATTGGCAGAGGCCTATTGGAAAGTTCGGGGTAATTTCACGGTTAATAGGGTTGCTATCGCGGGCGCTGTTGCGGCTTACGCGGACGTTGATTACCGCCAGGCGTATCTGGCGGAGAATGCCCGCCAAAGGAACAGGATTAGTGAAGGGTTGAAATCTTTGGGGTTTACCCCTTACCCCACTTCGGCAAACTTTGTAACCTCGAAAGCACCAGGATCAACAGATGCCCTGGCCGCGTATCTGGGACAAAACAACATTATGGTTCAGCCTTTAAGCTGGCCAGGGTCTGGGCCTTGTTTGCGGGTATCCGTGGGTAGCAACGACGATACAGATGCCCTGCTTGGAAGCATGCAGACGTTTATAAATGGGAGCTTATAAAATGACGATGGCACTTGAGAGCTTATTAGATGAGGGCGGCTTTTTAACAGCGCCCGCCGACACTGCCAAATTCAGTTCTGACATTGTCGGTGATATCACCAGCAATCCGCTCGGCGTTGCCCGACCTCGCACCACACAAGAAGTTTCTGAGGTTATGGCCTGGTGTCATGCCAATAAAGTTCGCGTTGTTCCGCAAGGCGGCAACACTGGGCTTTGTGGTGGCAGTGTTCCTCAAGGTCAGGACGGAACAATCATTTTATCACTTGAGCGCATGAACGCCGTTCGCGACCTCGATATCATGGGCAACACAATTACCGCCGAAGCCGGGTGTGTACTCGCGGATATCCAGCGCATCGCCCTTGAAGCCAACCGGTTTTTTCCGGTGACACATGGCGGACAAGGTTCCGCACAAATCGGCGGCAATCTGTCCACTAACTCGGGCGGGAACAACGTTCTTAAATATGGCACGACGCGAGCTCAGGTTTTGGGTTTGGAAGTGGTCCTGCCGGATGGCCGTATCTGGAATGGTCTACGCGCTCTTCATAAAGACACCGCAGGCAACGATTTAAAGCAGATTTTTATCGGCGCTGAAGGCACCTTAGGCATCATCACCGCGGCTGTCCTTAAGCTGCGCCCACAACCGGTATCACGTGAAACAGCACTTGTCGCCATCAACAATCCAGCTGACGGTCTATGGCTACTCCGGAAACTACAGGAATACGTGGGCGAAACCGTTTCGAGTTTTGAGCTCATGCACAAGAATACCGTTGATACCTTTTTTGCCTTTAAACCAGAAGCCCGCAAACCTTTCGATGAAAGCCATCCTTATTTGGTGATTATGGAAGCCGAAAACCCAAGCCGATTCTTTGATTTACGCGGGGCTTTTGAAGCCGCTCTTGAAGATGCATTTGCTGAAGAAAAGGTCATCGACGCCGTAATTGCTGAAGCCGATCAGCACCGTCTTGATTTTTGGGCGATACGTGAGGGCATGGCGGTTGCGATGGTAGAAGATGATAGCTGTCTGAAAAGCGATACGTCCGTCCCGGTTGCGGCCATTGCCGAGTTTGTTGAAAAAACAACGGCGGAGTTTGAACGTCTGGTGCCTGGCATCCGACCGAGCCCGCTTGGTCATATTGGCGATGGTAATATTCATTTTAATGGCCAGCGGCCGCTAGACATGTCGAAAGAAGACTTCATCAGCCATTGGGATGAATTAAAAGACGCGGTCGAATCCATCTCGGTTGAACTGGGCGGATCGGTTTGTGCAGAACACGGCGTTGGCCGGATCAAGAAAAAGGCAGTTGCCCGCGCCAAATCGGCAGAAGAAATGGCACTTTTTCATACGTTGAAAAAAGCACTCGACCCGGACGGCATTTGCAACCCCGGCTCTGTCCTCTAGCCCATCAATGACATCAGGCGTCAGGTTTGATGACGCCTTTCGTTAAAATGATATTGCCATACAAGCGATCTTCACCGGTCGCGACGATGGCATAGCTGCTTTGTGCCCGCTCATAAAAAGAAAAACGCTCAATTTGTCCCAACTCAGCAGGGGCATCCGCTACGGTGTTGATGATCTTTTGAAACTCCGCGCAAACCTCTGGCACCGCATCGGGATCGTCAACGACACTCATCCGAAACGCCGGGCAATCCACATAGGTATCAAGCGGCATAATGGATAGAACGGCAGCAAGCACTTCTGTCGCAGAGTTTCCATCCAGTCGGATGAGGCGCTGAGCATTTGTTTCTGCGGGGAAATTTGCATCCACCAATGTAATTTCGTCACCATGCCCCATCGAACGCAAGGCATGAAGTAAATCCGGAGTAAGCAGTGGGCTAAGGTTTCTAAGCATAAAATCGCCTTTCCAAAATTAATCCGATGGAACAGGTGCATCAGGATGCAGCAGCCCTTCCGATTTAAGATCTGACCAAAGTGACACAGGGATTTCTGTATCCATCATTTGCCGATTACGGAGCACCTCATCAACCGTTTGTCCCCCTGGTATGACAGATACAACACTGGGGTGGCAAAGCGGAAACCGCAATGCCGCGTCCGCCAAGGTCGTTTCGTGCGCCGCGCAAATCGCTTCAATTTTACCGACCCTTGCAAGAATCTCAGGCGACGCCGGCTCATAGTTATAGGTCGCTCCGTCAATCGGCCCTGTCGCGAGGACACCACTGTTATAGGGCCCGCCCAAGATAATACCAATTCCATCACGGTCGCAAATCGGCAAGAATGTATTTAACGCGTCTTGTTCCAAAAGGGTATACCGCCCGGCAAGGAGAAAACAATCGAATTGCCCCAATTCAGTTAGACGCTGGCAGGTCTCCCAGTTATTGACCCCGGCCCCGATTGCACGAACGGTGCCGGCTTTTCGCATTTCGTCGAGCGCCTGATATCCACCGTTCATGACTTCAGCGATACGTCGTTCTGATGCTTCAAGAGATCCATGCGTGAAGACATCCACATCATGAATATACACAATATCAATCCGGTCCATTCCCAGACGTTCGCGACTATCTTCAAGGGACTGCATGACACCGTCATAGGAATAATCAAATTCTATGTTCACATGAGGCACATCAATGAAGATACCACTATCCACCTCATCCGCCGTGCAGGGTTTCAGCAAACGACCAATTTTGGTCGACAATAAAACGTCATTGCGGGGCTGATCCTTTAGAACTGCACCAACCCGCATTTCGCTCAATCCATGACCATACTGAGGGGCTGTATCGAAATATGTGACGCCAGAATCAAGTGCTGCCTGAACCGTCTCCCGACTATCTTCTTCACGGAGCACCCGGTGCATATTGCCCAATGGTGCACTTCCGAAGCCCAACTCGCTAAACGAAATCTCCCGGCCCAGTTTGGTTTTCAAGATACGGTTTTGCATGGCGGATCACACTCCAACGCGCTGCTTTTTGCGCCCTGGCATATGGTCTTCACGGGCTTTCTGCACTTCCGCACGCGGGCTGACTTCCGGCACGGCCACATCCCACCAGGCGTCACCACTGGACCAGGTGTAGGCATCGACAGTGACACTGATAACTGTCGTCCGGTCCGTGGTTTTTGCCCAACGAACAGCATCTTCCAAATCTGCGACGCTCTCTACTTTGCGTGTCAGTGCGCCCATTGAGGCCGCATGGGTGGCGAAATCAACCCGGAATTCTTCTTTAATATTACAATCCGCAATCAGGTTGTTAAACGACTTCCCACCTTTGTAGTTTTGCAGGCGGTTGATCACCCCATACCCACCATTGTCACAAACAATCAAAATGATTTTGTGACCGGTTAGAACCGTCGAATAGATATCCGAATTCATCATCAGGTAAGAGCCATCGCCACATAACGCAAATACGTCACGGTCCGGGTCCGCCATCGCTGCCCCCCAGGCGCCGGCAATTTCATATCCCATGCAAGAGAACCCATAGTCACAATCAAAGGTTCCGGGGGTCTTGATCCGCCAGTTTTTCGCCGTTTCCCCAGGCAGCCCACCCGCAGCCGTCAGCACAAGGTCGTCGTCGCCTGCGAGTGTATTTACCGCCCCAATCATCTGCGCATATGACATGGGCTCAACATTTCCAGGCCTGATCGTCTCATCGATAATGCTATTCCATTCGGCGTAAAGGGACTGCGCGCGCTCCATATGGCTGGCATCCGTCTTCCAATCACCAAGGGCAGAATCCAGTTCTTCAAGGCAAACACGCGCATCACCAACAACACGGACAGCCCGATGTTTAACGGTATCGTAGCGTGCCGCATTGATCGAAAGGAATTGAGCATCTTCCGCGAAAGCGGTCCAGGAGCCGGTTGTAAAATCCTGCAATCGGGTTCCGACAGCAATGACGACATCAGCCTCCTCGGCCAGTGCATTGGCAGATGTCGAACCGACGACCCCGACCGGGCCAACGTTATTCGGGTGGTTATGGGTGAGCGTACCGCGTCCTGCCACCGTTTCACTAATCGGAATTCCATGAGCAACGGCAAAAGACCCCAGCGCTTCTTCGGCACCCGAATACCGCACGCCCCCCCCGGATATAATAAGCGGTTTTTTTGCATTCTTAAGCAATTTTGAGGCTTCGGACAGAGCATCCAGATCCGGACGGGGTCGCGGAATTTTATGAACTGTCGGCGTGAAGAAAGCTTTGGGGTAATCAAAGGCGATTTCCTGCACGTCTTGGCAAAGCCCGATAAACGCGGGGCCACAATCAGCCGGGTCCAGCATCGTTGCCACCGCTTGTGGGAGCGATGATATGATCTGTTCTGGATGGGTAATCCGATCCCAATAGCGTGTAACCGCTTTATAACCGTCATTTACACTGACCGTCGGGTTGCCAAAATGCTCGACCTGTTGCAGCACCGGATCGGGGCGGCGGTTGGCAAAAACATCACCTGCGATCAATAACATCGGGATGCGGTTCGCATGAGCCACACCCGCAGCCGTAATCATATTCGTCGCACCGGGGCCAATAGAACTGGTGGCAACCATAATTTGGCGACGGCGCTTCGCTTTGGCATAGGCAACAGCGGCCAGCGCCATCGATTGTTCATTCTGTCCACGCCATGTGGGCAACTGATCCTGAACGCGCTCAAGCGCTTCAGCAAGGCAGGTGACATTTCCATGACCGAAGATACCAAAGACGCCCGCGAAGAGAGGGACCCGCGCTCCGTCGATCTCCGTAAATTGATTTGTTAGATAACGAACCACAGCTTGCGCCATGGTCAGGCGTACGGTAGCCATCTGAGTTCCCCTCCCGGTTCAAATGTCGTATTTTCTTCCTTGCATATGCAATGGAGTGATCTATAGACAGCATAAATATCATTTCTAACGCTAAAATGGGAGAATCAAATGGTCAAAATCGCACTTTTTGGCTGCGGCCGTATTGGACAATTACATGCCGTAAACATCGCACGAAACCCGGATGCTTCGCTCGCTCAAGTCTTCGATGTTTACCAACCCGCGGCCGATATGATGGGGGCTCAATACGAATGCCCCGTGGCGCATTCCATCGACGACATTTTGACGAATAGCGACATTGACGCCGTTCTGATCGCTACGTCAACAGATACCCATGCAGATCTGATTGAAGCCTCCGCAAAAGCCGGGAAGGCTATTTTATGTGAAAAGCCCATAGATTTGAGCTTGGATCGGGTCTTGCAATGTGCACAAACGATTGCGCCTTACAATGTCCCTGTCCAGATCGGCTTTAATCGCCGGTTTGACCCGTCTCACCGGGCAGCCAAAGACGCAATGACGAAAGGTGAGATCGGTGAATTGCATCAAGTGATCATCACGTCGCGTGATCCGGAAATGGCCCCTAAAGGATACCTCGAAACCTCTGGCGGCATGCTGCGTGATATGACAATCCATGATTTTGATTTGGCGCGCTTTATGCTGGGCGAAGAACCCGTCGAAGTTTTTGCACAGGCCAGTGCTCTGGTAAACCCGGCCGTTTGCGCCGACGTTGGAGATGTCGATTCGGCGATGATTCTGATGAAAACAGCATCCGGGAAACTTTGCCATATCAACAATTCCCGGCAAGCGGTTTACGGCTATGATCAGCGTGTGGAGCTGTTCGGCAGTTCCGGGATGTTAATATCTGATAATCAGCGCCCCTTCGACATGAAGCATTTTGGCGCTGGCCAGGCGGGCAAATCTGAACCTTACCAACACTTTTTCCTGGAGCGCTATGCGCAGGCTTTTGTTGCCGAACTTGATTCGTTTGTAGATGCGGTTACGAACAAGAGAACGCCCGAAGTCGGGTTTGATGACGGGGCTAAGGCACTGGCACTCGCGGAAGCGGCCTATAAATCTCTGGCAACAGGTGCCGCAGTTTCAGTCGACTAGGACAGAACCGCTCAGCACATTCAAATGATCCGGGCCGTCGTGCAAATTCCAGTCGACGCCCCCGGGTCTAATTTTGAAGACACCCGTCGCCAATGTTCGGCCATAGTCATCGCTGCCATCACCCGGTATGCGGTGGATGGTCTTTCCCGTTTGTGAACGGTCAAACAGGATGTTTTCCGGGCCAAACTTCTGGTCTTCACCGTCCTTCAGTAGTTTTGAAGCGCGCTGCTGCCGGGCGTCTGAGGACACTGTAATCGATTGGTCGATCTCTGTAAAAGCGTCAAACACCAGATGATTGGCGTGAGCCACCGGCATTTTGATCTCGCGTGCCTCGCAACCTGTGGCCGGGGCTTCGACGGAGAAGAGGCGATCATCTCCAGCCATGCCCAAATTGTGATGGAAACCACTGGCCCGGTCCGTACGGCGCAAGATCGCCAACGCCGCGTCCAGCGACGAACAACCAAGAACCGCGCGCGTAATCAGGTGGCGTGGAATGCCGGGTTTCAGATCATGGACACGAATATTATTAATCGTTTGTACCAACCCCGCTGCGTTGATACCTAAGGTATGGCCCGGGATCATTCCGGGGTAGAGATAACTCTCGAAGGCCTGACCGGAATCGGGAGTTGCGACCAACCAAAAACAATGACCATAGAGATCATCACTGCCATCCTCGTTATGGGCTATCACGTGCGGGGCATCGGCAGACATATTACCTGGGATCATTAATGTTGTGCACCCATCAGCCGCACCATTTTGTACAGATTTAGGCGCATCCTCCGGCAACCTCAGATCGCCACGACAGTTCCAGATAAAAATCTGCTCAAAAGGCAAGCCGATGCCATCGGCCATACCTTCCATTTCACGCATGTATGTTGGGAACGCATTTCGTGCGGCTAACTTGAGATCACTGACATAAAGAGAGCCCGCCCATTTCTCCTCGAGCGCCATAAATTCAGCGTTGCGCACAGAGATCGACATCACCGTATCGCGGACCGCTTCACCAATTTGTCGCCCCATATCATAGGGACTGCCCGCCACCTTGATGATCCGTGGCGTAACCACTCAGATTCTCGATTTGGCGTAAGCAGCCAATTCTTTGATAAGGCCAGTCAGATGGGTTTTGAATTCCTCGAAGCCGTCTGACTTTTCTATGGTTTCTTCAATCATGTAATGCCGCCGGTTGACTTCAATTTGCATGCTGTGTCGGTTTTTTGACGGGTCCGAATAACGGCTAACCAGTTCGACGCCTTTCATCGGAAAATTGACCTGCACTGTAAAGCCCTTGCCTTCCAAATACGAACGCGCAGCATCCGTAAATCCGGTTTCACAGCTGGTTCCGTCACGATCACTGAGGACAAAATCAGGCCGCGCCACAGGACCATCTGGATCTTTGACGTTGCCCATGGAACGCATGGAATGACAGTTCAGATGATAGACGCATCCAAACGCACTGTGCAGGCGCTCGAAGGTACTTTCTATGGCACCATGATAAGGGCGCCAACATGTATCGATTCGCTTTTGCAGCTCTGCTGACGTCAACTTGTTTTCATAGACGTCGGTAAGTCCATGCATGCGAACCCAAACCAAACCCGTCCCGTTAAGGGCCTTTTTTCCGGGCTCTAAAGTACCGGGCCACGCATCGGCCAGATCATCGGGCGAAAAATCATTTTCGTTGCGGTTGGGATCGAGATAGGAACGGGGAAACTTGGCATCGATCAAAGCCGCACCAAACCCCGGCGCAGCATCGAAAAGCTCATTTACAAATGCATCCTCCGCCCGGCGCAACCTCATAAGCGGCAGTAAGGATTTAAAATCATCCGGGTACACAGTCCCACTGTGCGGGCTGTCCAGAAACAGCGGAATGGATTCGACATCGTCGCTCGGGAGTTGGACCTCAAGAGCCGTTGAAGCAGTGATTTCAATCATCGTACGTCATACATCATTTAAGTGGCATGCGGCCAATCGCCCGGGCGAGACTTCGCGTAAAACAGGACGCTCTTGCTTGCAGCGTTCCGTTGCGTGCAGGCAACGCGGATGAAAATGACATCCCGGAGGTGGATCAAGGGGTGAAGGTATTTCACCTGAAATTGGCTGGTAATCCAGCCCCCGCATCTCAACCCGAGGCACTTCGTTTAACAGGGCCGTCGTATAAGGATGGTTAGTCTTCTCAAACAGTTCATCCGTCGGAGAAACTTCGACAACCCGCCCCAAATACATGATGACAACCCGGTCAGAGATATGCTCAACCACCGAAAGATCATGGCTGATGAAAAGGTACGTCAAATCAAGCTCAGATCGCAAATCCATAAACAGGTTGATAACTTGTGCCTGAATAGAGACGTCCAGTGCGGCAATGGCTTCATCACAAACCAGAAAATCCGGCTTCACCGCCAAAGCCCGGGCAATGCCGATACGCTGGCGCTGGCCGCCCGAGAACTGGTGCGGATACCGACGCCGGTATTCCGGATCAAGCCCGACCCGCAACATCACCTCTTCGACGTATTTCGCCTTCTCGGAGGCGGCGACGATGCCGTGCAATACAGGTGCTTCACCAATAATATCTTCCACCCGCATCCGCGGGTTTAAGGACGCAAACGGATCTTGAAAGATCATTTGAATTTGCAACGCGGCTTCGGCGGCATCTTTCCCGGTTTTAGCGGCGACGGCCTTGCCTTTATAATGAATCTCGCCGCCTGATGGCGCCAATATACCCGCAACCATTCGCCCTAATGTTGATTTTCCACACCCCGATTCACCGACCAGACCGACGACTTCCCCCTTACCAATCGCAATAGAGACGCCGTCTACGGCATGAACGACTTCCTCACGGGCATCTGCGCCGAACCGATTGGCAATTTTGGCCGCTGCGTCCAGACGTTTAACGAATTGTTTGCTAACGTCTTTGATTTCCAGCATCGGAGCACTCATTTGGCGGCTCCTATCTGTGGGTGACAGCAACGGACGGCGCGTCCTGGGACAGGCTCCGTAATCATTTGTGGTGCCAAACAGGCATCATCAGAAAATTCGCAACGTTCCTTAAAGGCGCAGCCTTCCGGCAAATTCAGCAGTGACGGTGTCATTCCCGGAATCTGATACAAACGCTGCCCCCGCGTGTTATGCCCGGGAACGGAGCCTAATAGTCCACGGGTATAGGGGTGGACGGGTTGATCCAGCACATCATCAATGCTGCCTTGCTCGGCAACCCGGCCCGCGTACATAACGCTGATTTTATCCGCAAGCCCGGCAACAACCGCCAGATCATGGGTAATCCAGATCAAGGCCGTTCCCGTTTCCCGGCACAATTTTTGAGCTTCATACAAAATTTGCCCCTGAATGGTGACGTCCAACGCGGTCGTCGGCTCGTCAGCAACAATCAAATCTGGTTTGTTCAGCAAGGCGATGGCGATTGCAACACGCTGTCGCATACCACCAGAGAACTGATGCGGATAGGCCTTCATACGTTCTTCAGCTGCCGGAATTCCGACCTGTGCCAAGGCATCACGTGAGCGTTGGCGTGCCGTCTCCTTATCAACATCTTCGTGCGCAAGGACGGTCTCGATCATTTGCGTATCAATCCGCAAAACCGGATTCAACGTCATCATCGGGTCCTGAAAGATCATCGCAATTCTGTTGCCACGCAGCTTTTGCATACGCTCTTCGGAGGCACCGATCAGGTTTTCGCCATTGAACAAAACCTTGCCGCCAACAATCCGCCCTGGCGGGTCGACAAGCCCAAGTATCGAGAATCCGGTGACCGATTTACCCGAACCGGATTCACCAACCAGCCCCATAATTTCACCCTTGCCAACCGTGAAGCTGACGCCATCGACAGCCTTTGCAATGCCGCCTTTGGTAAAGAAATGAGTTTCAAGGTTTTCAACTGCGAGTGTAGGTGTATCTGACATCCGCCGACTCCTATTTCTGAAGCCGGGGGTTGAGTACATCACGCAACTGATCCCCCACCAAATTAATACTAACAATCGTGATCAGCAATGCGACCCCCGGAAAGAAGCTGATCCAGTATTTCTCTGATAACATATATTCAAAACCATTGGAGATCAGGAGCCCCAGCGACGGTTCCGTTATGGGAAGACCTACACCCAAGAAGCTCAAGGTGGCTTCAAGAGCAATTGCAGATGCGGTTTGCATCGTACCAACAACGATCAATGGCGGCATGCAGTTCGGTAATAAATGACGAAATAGGATGCGCCGATCTCCCAATGCTAAGCAGGTTGCAGCTTCCACGTACTCTTTGCTGCGTTCGACCAAAGCACTCGCCCGCACGGTTCGTGCAAAATAAGCCCATTGCACGATCACGAGTGCGATGATGATTTTATCGACACCTTTCCCCAGGACTGCCAGAAGAATTAGTGCCACTAAAATTGTTGGAAAACTCAATTGGATATCGACAATCCGCATGATTAGCGTGTCTGTGCGACCACCATAGTATGCCGCGATCAAGCCTACAGATGTGCCAATGAGTAAGGCAATAATCGCACTTACGATTCCAACACCTAAACTGATTCGCAACCCGTAGAAAATCGAACTCAACAAATCACGGCCAGCACCGTCTGTTCCCAGCCAAAAGGTCGTGCCGGTCATACTTTGGCTACCCGGCTCCAACTTACTGTCAATAATACTGACCGTTGTGAGATCATAGGGGTCAGTCGGTGCCAAAAACGGCGCGAACAACGCAATAAAAACAATGCCTGCCAAGACAACCAACGCGACAACAGCAATTCGATTCTCCATAAAATCGGAGGCAAAACGCTGAAACGGTGTTTCGACTTTCAGAACTTCGGGGGTGCTTTTAATAGACGTATTCACTGGTTCGCTCATCCCTTTATGTCCTGCAATCGGACCCGAGGGTCCAAGATCGAATAAAGAATGTCGACCACTAAATTTATAACAACAAACAGAACAACGATAATCATCAAATAAGCGACAACAACGGGGCGATCCAGATCTTGCAGGGCATCGATAATTAACTTACCCATGCCCGGCCACGAAAAGACCGATTCCGTGACAACAGAAAATGCGATCAGGCCACCGAACTCCAGCCCCAAGACGGTGATCACCGGGATCATGATATTTTTCATCAAATGGACAAAGATAATACGGTTTTGGCTCAGGCCTTTTGCCCGAGCAAATTTAATATAGTCCTGATGAACCACTTCACGGGTTCCGGCGCGTGTCAGACGAATGACCAGTGAGATGTTAAATAGTGCCAGATTAAGGGCCGGCAAGAACAAATGCTTCAAGCCATCCCACGTTAAAAAACTAACTTCGATCCCAAACAGAGGTACCGTATCACCACGGCCAAAAGACGGCAGCCAGCCCAGCATTACGGCAAAAACCATAATAAACATCAGACCGACCCAAAAAGACGGCAAACTGAAACCGAGAATCGACGTTGCCATGACTGTTTTTGAAATTTTACTGTCTGGTTTGAGACCTGCATAAACTCCTAAAGGAATGCCAATGACAATTGCCATCAACAAGGAAACGATTGCCAGTTCAAAAGTCGCTGGCATGCGTTGCAGAATGAGCTTGAGCGCAGGTTCGTTGAAGATAAAGGAGTTACCTAAATCACCCTTCAGGGCATTGATAACAAAAAACCAATATTGCTCGTGGACGGGCCGATCAAGGCCCAACTCTTTAATAACCCGTTCAAGTTCTGCCTGATCCGCTTCAGGACTAATTAGCATGTCAACCGGGTTACCAACGATGTTAACCCCGACGAACACCAATAGCGACATAATCCAGACGACAAGAACGGCTTGCATCAATCTGCGAATGATAAAAACAGACATGTGGCGGCGACCTTAATACTTGGCAGAAAGAAATCGGGCGGCCCCTCTCAGGACCGCCCGATTCTATTTCTTATTTGGAGGAAGAAACGAGGTTCAAGACCGTCCGCTCATCCGTCCGCGCTTTATAGGAAATTCCCTTGCGCGCCGCCCAGGTGTTGACCTGATAGTGCAAAGGAATAATGCCCAGGCGCTGACCAACAGCCAACTCCGTCGCCTTGATCAACAGATCACTGCGCTTTTTGTCATCCACTGTGGCCAATGCATCTTCGATCAGCTTATCGGATGCAGCATCAGAGTGACGTCCGCGGTTTGCAGCGCCAAAACCTTTTGATTTGTCGTAGGTATGCAGCAAAGATTTTAGCGGAGAGGACGCTTCACCCGTACCGGAGCCCCATCCCACCAGAACGAAACTAAATTCTGGCGATTTATCCGGGCCACCACTCGATGCGCGCTTGAAGTAAACAGCCTTTGGCATCGTAACTGGCGTTGTCATTATGCCAACTGCCGATAACATCTGCGCAATTGCTTCAGCAATTTTCGCATCATTAATATAACGATCGTTCGGGCCGTGGATCGTCATTTTGAAACCATCGGGGTACCCGGCTTCAGCCAATAGCTTTTTGGCACCGGCAGGATCATATTTTTCCGGCTTCATGTTTGGGCTTACGCCAAAGAAGCCTTCTGGTAACAATTGTCCTGCAGGAACAGCAACGCCTTCCATCACACGATCGACAATCAACTCGCGATTGATCGCTTTTGAGATTGCACGACGAACTCGGTTATCAAGAAGCGGGTTCTTGATCTTGGAGCCATCTTTTGCAGTGATAAAAGGTGAATCTTCACGAAACTGATCCATATGGAGGTAAATCACGCGATTTGAAATCCCCTGGCTCAATTGAATGTTTGCTTCTTTCTTCAAACGCGAAATATCGGTTGGCGGAACGTTGTCAATAAAATCGACATCACCCGCAAGCAAGGCAGCAACCCGGCTTGGTCCAGATTTGATCGGCTTGATCGTCATCTTGTCCCATTCGGTTTTCTCGCCCCAATAATCAGGGTTTTTGACCAATTCAATGACATCACCCGGCACCCATTTTACAAATTTGAAGGGGCCCGTGCCAATCGCAGCTTTGCCAGAATTGTAGTCGGCTGTCGTTGCGCCGGTGCCATGTTTTACGGATATAATTGGCACATTTGATACGTCTTGCGGCATCAAAGGATAAGGACGCTCCGTCTTAAAGCGAATAGTATAATCATCAACTTTTGAGGCTGTCTTACCCTTAATGTAGGTGACAAAACTTGCTGGTGAATTTGGAACATTTACCGCACGTTCGAAGGTAAATAATACATCGTCAGCCGTAAACGGAGTCCCATCGTGGAATTTCACCCCTTCGCGAAGCTTGAATTCCCATGTCAAATCGTCAATAGGCTTCCATGATGTTGCCAGTCCAGGCATTAAACGCTGCTTTTCATCTTGCTCGATCAAGCGGCTAAAGATGTTTTGAGCCATTGCGTTGTTTGGGCCCAGGTTATGATAGTGAGGGTCGATTGCAGAAGGTTCGGCATTCATGCCAACCGTCAAGTCTGCCGCCATAAGGGCGCTTGCAGGCAATGACATGGCCGCGGCCAGCATTGCTGCATGTAGTTTTTTATTGAGATACATTTGAGATAACTCCCCGTTCGTTAATTATGAGGACGTTGCACAGTTATCTGCACTTCCGCCCCCTGCTTGAGTGATCCTGACACCGAGTCTCTCCCCGATGCAAGTCCATAAATAAAAATGCCTCATGTCGAAGTATTTTTTTGATTAATACGCATTCTTCACGAAGGTTTTATCCTGTTGAAGAAACTATTCCATACGGATTTATTATATGCAAATATTTTTGACATACATTTTTGTTATGCTATCAAATTTGTGATCGGCGGGATGGGAATTCGCCGTTTGTATTGGGAGCGTGTAATTCCGGCCATGGTTTTACCCAACGTCAGCTTACGTGAATTGGAGTTTTTCCGGGAAACCGTTCGGGCCGGTTCGGCTACCCGAGCGGCAGAGCGCCTTGGCGTTTCACAGCCCGCCGTCAGTCGCGCTCTGGCCCGCCTGGAAGAACGGTTTGGATTTGAACTATTTGGTCGCGAAGACGGGCGTTTGACCCCCACGGTTTCCGCAATGGCATTAATCGAAGAACTGGAGCCCGTTTATTCAACACTCGAAAAGATATCCCTTTTTTCCAAACCGGCTCCTTCGCTTGAGAGTGAAACACTTCGAATCGCAGCCCCACCCACATTCAGCATATGTCTTGTGCAACCGCTGATCACCGCTTTTATGAAAGAGCATCCGCAGGCGCACTTCTCCCTGCATATGTGTTCGTCGCAAGAAGTCATCCAAAAAATTGCGGTGGGTGACGCCGATTTTGGGATATCAGATACGGTTTTAACACATGAAGGCATCCGTTTCGAAACTGCCCTTGAAATGAACGCTGTCTGCATCTTGCGGCGGGATGACCCTTTGGCCGAACAGCCACTCGTTGCGCCAGTTGACCTGGCCGCTCGTCCCATGGTTTGTCTGTCACGCTCGTTTTCCAGTCGTTTCGCCATGGAACGCATATTTGACAAAGCCAGTGTGACGATGGAGATCGCTGCCGAAGTGACAACCTCTTATAACGCCTGCGGTTTTATCTCGGATGGTTTGGGTGTCGGTGTTTTAAGCCCCTTTCCCGTTCTTGATGGGCCCTTCAGCGACCTGGTGGCACGCCCGTTCACGCCTGAGTTTGGCTATCGGACGCGGCTGCTCACGCCCGCAAATGCGCGGCCCAGTTGGCTGGCGCAAACGTTTAGTGCATTCCTTATCCACCAGTCGTCAGTGCGCCTCAATCACATGTTGGCGAGGCTCAAACTCACACACTCACAAATCAGGAAAGAAACCCTATGACAGATGCAACGTTCGAATACCCTGTTGAACTGGCCCCAGTCGACATTACGCCATACAAAAAAGGCAACACAGGCGTTGATTACGTAACCACATTCGACAGTGGTGTTCCGGGTTTCCATGTGATGATCATGGCGGTTACGCACGGCAACGAGCTTTGCGGAGCGCTCACACTGGATCATTTCTTCAAGAACAACGTACAACCGATCTCCGGAAAAATGACATTCGCCTTTTCAAACTACGAAGCCTATCAGAGTTTCGATGCCAATAACCCTTCAGCATCTCGTTTTGTCGAAGAAGATATGAACCGGGTTTGGGGCGAAGACGTCCTTAACGGTGAACGCGAAACACTTGAAGTTGAGCGGGCGCGCGACCTTTGTCCCATTCTTGATCAGGTCGATATGCTTTTGGATATTCATTCCATGCAACACCCAACACCTGCGCTAATGCTGTGTGGCCCGTTGGCCAAAGGCCAACAGCTGGCAAAGGACCTGGCGACCCCCGAGTTCGTGGTCTCTGACAAAGGCCACGCAGCTGGAACGCGGATGCGGGATTATGGCGCATTTGGTGATCCGATGAGTGAAAAGAACGCCCTGCTTCTTGAAGCCGGTCAACATTGGGAGAAATCAAGTGAAGCCGTTTCCATTGATACTGCGCTACGATTTCTAAAGCTTTTTGGCACAATCGATATGGATACCTTGATGGAGGATCACCTCGTTCTTCCAGACGATCAGGCCCTGATTGAAGTCACGCATCCGATCACAATAACCGCCGACCAGTTCAAATGGGAATCAACTTACACCGGCTTTGAATGCATTGAAGACGCCGGAACAATACTCGGTTGGAACGATGACGAGCCGGTGCGCACACCATATGATGACTGCATATTGATTATGCCCAACCGACGACTTCATAAGGGGCAAACGGCCGTGCGCCTTGGCAAGCGGATCAACTAAATGTCATTTGCATTGGCAGTCTCTTACCCGCAGGTTACGGGCAACTGACCCGCCCTCTCAATCGAAAGCATCCGCGCCATGAGCCCTGATCAGATCATTCTTCATCATTACCCACAATCGCCGGTTTCTGAAAAAGTCCGTGTTGTTTTCGGCATAAAGGGCTTGAGCTGGAAATCTGTCGAAATTCCCAGATTGATGCCTAAACCCAATCTGATGCCGCTGACAGGGGGCTATCGCTTAACACCCGTGATGCAAATCGGGGCCGATGTCTATTGTGATACACAATGCATCATTCGCGAACTGGAACGGCGTTATCCCGAACCAACGCTTTTCCCGGGCGGCGCTGAAGGAATGGCGTGGGGGGTCGGTGCCTGGACCGACGGGCCGTTGTTTAAAGACGTGGTCTGCGTGGCCCTTGTTGAAATGAGCCCGCATATGCCGCCGGAATTTCTGGCGGACCGCGGACCCCTGTATTTTGGCCCTGATTTTTCGCTGGAGACTCTGAAGGACCGATATATTGAATGCCTGAGTAATGTCAGAACCCAATTTGGATGGATGAATGACCGATTGGCCGCCAGGGATTTTATGTTGGGGACACATCCGGGCCTGCCTGATGCTTTGGCATACTATCTGGTTTGGTTCCTGCGTGATCGTATGAAGGATGGCGCAACCTTTATGGCGCAATTTGAGCATTTGAACCGATGGTCGAAACGCATGGAAGAGTTAGGCCACGGCGATCCGGTTGATATGAGTGACCTTGATGCTCTGGAAATTGCCAAGGCCGCAACACCCCAGACTCCTGAATTGGCGGACCCTGGTGATCCGGCAGGATTAACAATCGGAGACATGGTAACGATTGAGCCAATTTCTGGTGGTCCCGCTGTTGGCGGTAAATTGCATAGTTTGTCAGCGAACCATGCCGCTGTTATGAGAGAAGATGATCAGGTTGGCCAAATCTGCACCCACTTTCCAAGAATTGGTTACCGTATCAGAACCTAATTGAGCGGAAAATTGATTAAAGAACCTTAGACGCACGGCAAAAGCTCCCCTACAATAGTTATCTATAATATCGCACCCGCAAAAGGGGCGTTTGAGTAAGGGAATTTGGGTGCAAAACCAACAAAAAGACAATGGCAAGGCGCATAGGGCCGATAAGAATGATGTGTATGCCGCAGTCGATCTAGGCACCCATAATTGTCGACTTCTTATCGCGCGCCCAAGCGACGATGGCATGCGAACAGTTGGCGGATATTCCCGCGTTGTCCGATTGGGTGAAGGGCTCGCGGCCAACAATCAACTCAACACAAACGCAATGGGACGCACTTTGAATGCACTTCGCGCTTGTGCCCAACGCATACAGGCGGGTCAGGTGACACATCTGCGCTGTGTTGCCACTGAAGCCTGTCGACGCGCGGAGAATGGTCAGGCGTTCCTTGAACGGGTTGAGAAGGAAACTGGACTTCGCTTCGAAATCGTTACCCCGGATCAGGAAGCCGAACTGACATTGCAAGGATGTCGTCCGCTCCTGAAACCAACAATTCCGCATACCTTGCTCTTTGATATTGGTGGAGGAAGCACGGAGATCGTTTGGGCGAAGATGACAGAGGATGGCCTTCCCCAACTCAAGGATACGTTCTCGTTTCCAATGGGTGTCGTCACCCTGACCGAGACGTACGACAAAGATCAAATCGACGATCGCCTTTTCGAGCACATCTGCGCCGAAGTCACCTCTCTTTTAGCGCCTTTTGACTCCCAGCATGAGATCAAAGACGCGATTGCATCTGGTTCCATTCAGATGATCGGTACTTCTGGCACTGTCACAACTCTAGGGGCTCTGGTGCTGGAGTTGGTCCGATACGAACGAACCCGTGTCGATGGTCTGAACATGTCATTTGAAACCATCTTTCAACTGATCGACAAGATCGTAAAAACGGACCTCACGTCACGACAACAAATGCCGTGTATTGGCGTGGAACGTGCAGATTTGATGGTTATGGGATGTGCAATTTTGCGCGCTATATGTCTAAAATGGCCGATTGGTTCACTGCGCGCAGCCGACCGGGGAATCCGTGAAGGATTGATTCTGGAAATGATGGACAAAGACAGCCATGATGGCCCTAATAGGGTTCTATCAACTTCGACAGCATCAGCACTCTTGTGAGCATGCAGGTATCGGAAACACTTTATGGCAAAATCGACGCGCAAAGGCGCAACCACAGGAAAGGGACGCGGTGCCCAAGTTGCCAGCCGAAATTTGTCCGCAAGGGTCAAGTCGGCAAGAGGCCGAACCACATCATCGACACGCTGGCTTCAGCGTCAATTAAATGACCCCTATGTCGCTGAGGCTCAGCGTCTCGGATACCGATCACGCGCCGCTTTCAAGATTGCAGAACTTGATGATCGTTTCGATTTCTTAAGGCCGGGGGGACGTATCGTTGATCTGGGCGCTGCCCCAGGCGGCTGGACGCAAATTGCGGTGGAACGGACCAATGCTTTGGGTGACGGCAAAGGGAAACAAGGTTTTGTTGTCGGTATGGATCTGCAGGAGATGGAAGCCATTCCCGGCGCCACATTGATCACCCATGATTTTATGGACAATGATGCGCCGGACCTTCTAAAAGCGGCGCTCGGTGGCAAGGCGAATGTTGTCCTGTCCGATATGGCAGCAGCCTCTACCGGGCATTCTGCAACAGATCACATGCGCATTATCGGCCTGCTTGAAGTCGCGCTCGATTTTGCTCAGGATGTTCTGGCACCCGAAGGCGTGTTTGTTGGTAAAGTCCTGCGCGGCGGCACGGAAAATGACCTTTTGGCGCTCATGAAACGCGATTTCAAAGTTACCAAACACGCAAAACCACCGTCGAGTCGTTCAGATTCGAGCGAATCCTATGTTATCGCAACGGGATTTCGCGGTTAATCGCCACCAAACCCTTCGCAATCCCTGATTTGTTGTGTTCCCGCTTGGCAAGGGCTGCCCTATGTGTATTATGCGGCGTCAACTCTGCACACCTACCCAGGAGATTGGCATGGCACACATCCTTGAAGCACTTACTTTTGATGACGTCCTCTTGGTGCCTGCTGAATCCAATGTTCTTCCCAATACAGCAGACCTGCGCACCCGGCTTACGCGATCGATCAGTTTAGGCATTCCCCTTCTGTCTTCTGCCATGGATACAGTAACCGAAGCGCCATTGGCCATTGCTATGGCGCAAGCTGGCGGCATTGGCGTTATCCACAAAAACCTCAGCCATACGGAACAGGCTGATGAAGTTCGCAAAGTTAAAAAGTTCGAAAGCGGGATGGTTATTAATCCGATCACCATCAGCCCCCATGCGACCCTTGGCGACGCCATCCGTTTAAAAGAATCAAACGGGTTTTCGGGTATTCCGGTTGTGGAACCGGACAGTGGCCGTCTGGTTGGTATTTTAACAAATCGCGATATTCGGTTTGCCGAAAATCTGGCTACCCCGGTCCGGGAACTGATGACCCCACACACATCGGACAAACCCCTGATTACCGTCGGCGAAGGCATGGACCAGGCAGAAGCCAAACGGCTTTTACATAAGCATAGAATTGAACGTTTGCTGGTTGTCGATGATGATTTCCGCTGCGTTGGCCTGATCACGGTAAAAGACATCGACAAGGAACAACAACACCCCAATGCCTGTAAGGACGATAAAGGGCGCCTGCGCGTTGCCGCGGCGACCGGTGTTGGTGATGATGGCACAGCCAGGGCTGAAGCCCTTTTGGATGCTGGTGTTGATGTGATTGTTGTTGATACGGCACATGGTCATTCAAGTGGCGTTTTGGAAGCCGTCTCACGGATTAAGGGCCTGTCAAATTTTGCTCAAGTGATCGGCGGTAACATTGCCACACCCGACGCCGCCAAAGCGTTGATCGATGCCGGGGCAGACAGTGTAAAGGTCGGTATTGGCCCCGGCACCATTTGCACGACCCGGATGGTTGCCGGTGTTGGAATGCCACAACTTTCCGCGATTATGGAAGTCGCAGAAGTTTGTCACAAAGAAAATATCCCGTTTATCGCAGACGGCGGGATCAAATATTCCGGAGATATTGCCAAAGCAATCGCCGCAGGTGCCGAGAGTGTCATGATCGGTTCACTTTTCGCTGGAACAGATGAAAGTCCGGGAGAGGTCTTCCTCTATCAGGGACGTTCCTACAAATCATATCGCGGCATGGGTTCATTGGGTGCAATGGCGCGTGGCTCTGCCGACCGGTATTTTCAGGCTGAAGTGTCTGACAGTTTGAAACTCGTCCCGGAGGGCGTTGAAGGACGGGTCCCTTATAAAGGTCCTGTCGGAACGATCATTCATCAACTTGTCGGCGGACTGCGGTCTTCCATGGGCTATACGGGCTGTGCGACAATTAAGGAAATGCAGGAAAAAACCCAATTCAGACGGATCACCTCCAGTGGTTTGCGAGAAAGTCATGTCCATGACATCACAATTACCCGGGAAGCCCCCAATTATGGCGGTCGCGATTAATAGCGCGCCCGTTCCCCTGCAATGACCCCAGGCGCGCGCATTCAAGCCGTCATCGAACTGTTGGAGCAAGTGTGGGTTGGCCGCCGGCCGGCAGATCAGCTGGCAGACGCCTACTTCAAAAAACGGCGCTATGCCGGATCATCTGACCGTCGCAATATACAAGAAATATTATATAACATCATTCGTCGACGGGCCCGCCTGGATTGGTGGATCGAGCGATCCGGCCTTGCTATATCCGCCAGTCCACGCACACGCATTATCGCCAATCTGGCCCTTGCCGACAAATCCGCACCCGAACAAACGGCAGCCTTGTTCAGTGGCGCTAATCATTGCCCGGATGTCATGGGCACGCTCGAACACGAGCTTGCGGATAGCCTGTATGGCCGCCCGTTGACCCATGCAGACATGCCCCGTCCCGTTTCGTTCGAGTACCCCGACTGGATGGATGCGTCGCTTTCAGCTTTATGGGGGGATCGCTTTGAGCATGAGATTTCAGCCCTCAACCAGATGGCACCTGTCGACTTAAGGGTGAACACTTTAAAAACGACCCCGGAGAAAGCGCGACAAGACCTATTGGATCAATTTATCGAAACAGAGCCAACACCTTTGTCACCAATCGGTCTCCGCCTGACGGGAAAAGCGCGGCTTGGAGGGACGCAGGCGTTTCGTGACGGCTTGGTTGAGGTGCAGGACGAAGGATCACAAATTTTGGCCCTCCTTACTGGGGCTCAACCCGGCATGCTTGTGGTCGATTATTGCGCAGGGGCCGGCGGCAAAGCCTTAGCTTTGGCAGCAGCAATGGCTGTAGAGGGCAAGATTAGCGGGCAAATTTATGCCTGCGACATCTCACAAACCCGGATTAACAGGATGGAACCCCGCCTCAAACGCGCAGGGGCGACGGCAATTCGCCGGAAAGTTCTTATTGGCAAAGAAGACCCATGGCTAAAACGCGCAAAAGGTTCTGCAGACCGTGTTTTGGTCGATGCGCCCTGCACCGGAACAGGTGCCTGGCGCCGCGACCCACATGCAAAATGGCGGTTCACACCGGATCAACTTGATGACATGCTGCAAACACAGCGGTCTATTCTGGCTGATGCAGCGCGTTTGGTAAAACCCGGGGGGAGGCTGATTTACGCAACATGCTCCCTTCTTCAGGAAGAGAATGAACAGCAACTTTTCGCTTTCTTAAACGATCATTCAAATTTTGCACCGATCCCTATTGACCGTGTTTGGTCTGAGACCGTTGGTGGTCCCCCGCCACCGACCAGTCCTTGCCTGCGATTAAGCCCAGCAAGTACCGGTACGGACGGGTTCTTTTGTGCTGTTCTGGAACGTACCAGCTCAGCATAACATTAGGCCGCGTTTGTCTGCGTCCAGGACTTCAAGAACGCGAGCATGGTATCTGCGTCTGAAACCTCGAACGGGTCCGTTGGGCAATTGTCAACGTGACCATCTTCAGCGAACAACTTAACAATCTCGCCATTCTCAACCAGCATTGAATAACGCCAGCTGCGCATTCCGAAGCCCAGATTGGATTTGTCGACAAGCATGCCCATTTTGCGGGTAAACTCTCCGTTGCCATCAGGCAGCAAAAAGACATTTTCTGCTTTCTGGGCAAGGCCCCACTGATACATCACAAAAGCATCGTTCACGGACAAGCAGACAACCGCATCAACACCAAGAGCCTTGAACTCTTCATAGTGCTCTTCATAACGCGGCAGGTGACTGGTTGAGCAGGTTGGTGTAAAGGCGCCGGGCAAACTGAACAGGACGACGCGCTTGTTTTTAAAGATATCGTCAGACGTCAGCTCTTTCCATTCAAACGGATTATCACCCTCGATGGCATCGTTTCTGACGCGGGTCATGAAGGTCGCTGAAGGTACGTTGTTCATAGAATTTCTCCTTAATGTAATAGACGGTATAAGTGGCTTTCAAACGACAACGTAAGGACTTGCATATAACATGTAAAACAAGTTATTTTAATATTAATAATCGATTTTACCACTTTAAAGACCAACCATGAAAACCTATAAACATCTGCCGACACTGGCCCAATTGCGTCATTTAATTGCGCTTCAGGATTACGGTCATTTCGGCCGGGCGGCCGAAGCCTGCTTCATTAGCCAGTCAAGCTTGAGTGCCAGTATAAAGGAACTGGAGCGGACACTTGGTCATCAACTTGTTGAGCGTACGAAGCGCAGTGTCCTGATGTCATCGCTCGGAAACGATATCGTCGCCCGAGCCAGAAAGGTCATTATAGATGTCGAAGATATTTGCGATACCGTAAACGCATCCAGTCGCTCCTTAAATGGTACGTTGCGCCTGGGCGTTATTCCGTCGATCGCTCCTTTTTTATTACCAAGGGTGCTGCCGCACCTCAGAAAGGCTTATCCGGGCCTCAAACTATTTCTTCGCGAAGCGCTCTCTGCCCATCTGATACGACAGCTTAAAGAGGGAAGTTTGGATATCCTTTTAATTGCCTTCCCCTATCCCACGGAAGATTTTGAAAGCTACATTTTTGCCGAAGACCCGTTCTGGGTCGCGTTCCCGAAAGGTCACGCCTTCTCAAAAAAATCGAGCTTGAATTTACGCGATCTTCGGGGGCAAGGACTGATGCTTTTGGAAGAAGGGCACTGCTTACGTGACCATATTGTCGATGCTGCGGGTGTTTCTGTGTTAGATACAGGTAATCCCTTTCAGGCATCGAGCCTGCATACGCTCGTACAAATGGTCGATAACGGGCTTGGCCTTACATTGTTACCCAAAATGGCCGTAGACACGGGGCTGACGCAATCAACAGGGCTTCAAGTCTTGCCTCTCGATGATGCGAAGGCTTCCCGAACCATCGGCATGGTTTGGCGCAAAACATCCGCTCGCAAAGCCTCTTTTATGGAACTCGCAAACTTCTTCAGGGACGAACTGGCGACGCCGGTTCGTCCCCGCAACAAACAGCAGGGTTAGGCTGCACCGCGAACCCGTGCGGCTTCAATAAGCCGCTCCAACCCGGCTTCGACCTGTGTCGACACATCGACAAAGCGCACTGGCGTCTCACCATCTGGATTCAATCGCGCTGTAATCGCGGCAATTGGGCCGGTACCGGCAACGTTAACCGTCACAGACTGGCCCTCTGCCACATCCTTTCCGTGCAGGTCGAGCGAGGCACCACTTAAGGAAAGGTTCGACACCCGGCACCCCTGCTCGGCGACGCCATCGATTTCAACAACAGCTTCGGTTCCGACTTCATGCCTTGGATGCGCTCTTTTTTGACCTGATGTTTCATCAATTCCACGCTCGACGTCATGCCCAAATTGTTCAACCTGCGCCGTCAGTTGGTTTGAAGTTTGGTTCACGTTATCTGCCAATGACCGAGTAGTTTCCGTTTCCTGGGTGACGGCCTCAATCCCGGTGACGACTTGTTGCACTTCTTCCGCAGCCTGGTTCATGCGATTGGAAATGACACCCGTAGATTTTGCCTGTTCATCCATTAACCCGGCAATATTCGTTGCTGATTCGTCAATCTTCGAAATTGTATCTGAGATCGTTTTCAATATCCCAACAGTTGCTTGAGCCGCTTTCTGAATGGCATCAACCTGACCGCCAATTGTCTCTGTCGCCAAAGACGTTTGCTGAGAAAGGCTTTTAACTTCGCTGGCAACAACGGCGAAGCCTTTTCCGGCCTCCCCTGCCCGCGCCGATTCGATGGTGGCGTTTAAAGCCAATAGATTGGTCTGTTCGGCGATATCTCGGATGATTTGCCCCGCCTCTCCAATTTCTCTCGTTGTAGCATCAAGTTCCTGAATGAGATCACCAGCGTGTGACGCATGCTCAACAGCTTCACCTGCGATCCGACTATTTTCAGCAACTTCCGTCGTGATTTCGTTGATCGCCACAGAAATGTCGGCAAGAGATGTTGTTGTCTGGCGCACATCTTCATAAGCGGCGCCTGCCGCTTCGGACGCTTGAGCTGCCTGTGCACTGCCACGTTCTGCGCCATTACGCATGTCGTTGGCCGTCGATTGCATCATCGAGGCGGCTTTTTTAACTTCATCAATGGCTTTGTGGGTGACACCTTTAAGGTCATCTGCCATGGCGAAACCGGCGCGCTTTCTCTGAATCTCCGCTTCGCGTTCCTGGGTTTCTTGTTGTTCTCGCATAAGCTTTCGCTCGACAGCGTTTTGCTTCCACTCCTCGAGCGCAAGTGCCATTTTACCAATCTCGTCCCCACGGCTGGTATAAGGAATTTCGACATCCAGCTTTCCGTCACCCAGCTGACCCGCAGCCAGAATAATTTGGTCGAGTGGCCGTTTTATACTGAAACGGGCAACAGCCATAAAATAACCAAGCACAAGCAATTGCCAAACAACACGTGCAATCATGGTCCAGAAGGCCAGGGTCAGGGCAGACTCTACGAGACCCCCGACAATACTCGTGTTCTTATTCTGATCGACGTGGAATTTTTCGTTAAACGCTTCGATGCGGGCGAGCGCTTTTAAATGTTCGGCCCGGATCGCTTCAGACGATCCAGTTTTTTCAGCCTCGGCGACCAAGGAGACCAGGATTTCACGAAACGTGTCTGACATTTCGTCGATTTCCAACGACGTACTTTGCCCACTGCTCTCTACCTGCCCGTGAATCTTGTTCAGACTGTCATTGGCCCACCAGAATGCGAAAAGTAAGGCAATAATACCAATAACCTGGCCAAAGTTGCCAATCCCAACTTGTTTTACAATACTCATGTACTTTGAATCCCCTCATTTGAACGGCTAATGGCCGCTTCTTTTCAATCATGTTAAGACGCACGTCATAGTATGCTAAACTTAAGATATTATGACATCCATAGCCGCACATACAGGTGCATGTAAAACCCATAATAATATTTACAAAATGATGTATTTTGGGGGCATAAAACACTAATCCATTGTTATCGTTTAATTAAATTTGTATATATTTGTCTTCTTTTCTTGCAAGTAACCGGTTGGTTCGTTATATTTTTTACTGGGTTTTTGATTAAACTCTCAGAACAGTCGAATTAGCGGAGGGGGGACTGCACAATGGCATCTGATAAATCTATGACCAGCAAACCAAAGCCGGAGCGTCCACCAATTGTTAAAAAGCGCAAATGTCTCATGTGTTCAAAGGATTTTACATCCCAGCATGTTGGTGAACGCGTTTGTATAAATTGCAAAGGCACATCGGCTTGGCGCGAAAGTGGCTACTACGCGGCCTAGAAGGCCAATACGTTTCAATTTTCTCCAAACTGCCCAAACCATCACTGCAGACATAATTGCAATCTGATGTGTTTGGGCTATTCTTTTACCAGCATGGATTTCCGTATCAATTGATACCCATCTGCGGCCGCAACCCCGCTGGCGCAGGTCAGGTTTTGAATCTGCGCGCTTTGTTCATCTGAAATGCGAGTAGACGCCAATGAGGCCTGAAATCTTAACCCTAGACGACCAGGCAGAGATGCTAAGAACCGACTTTCGGGACGGTAAAATGGTGTGGCGAAAATGGTCGAAACCGGGGCACGAGCAATTGCCCGTCGTTCTACTGCATGGTGGATTTGGTTCTTGGACCCATTGGATTAAAACGGTCCCCGATCTGATGCGATCGACAACGGTTATTGCCGCTGATATGCCCGGTCTGGGGGATTCGGATGATGTCACGCCGCCCCATACAGCAGAAAAGCTATCCGATATTATTGTTCAAGGCCTTGATGAAATTCTGCCCCCAAGTCAACGCTTTCATTTGGTTGGGTTTTCGTTTGGTGGCATGCTGGGAAGTCTGGTTGCGGCAACCTTTGCTGAACAATGCCACACATTTACAGCCGTTGGAGCAAGCGGGTTCGGTGACCTGCATTACCGAGTTGAGGGGATCGAAAAGCCGGATGATGCAATGTCAGAAGCTGAGGCGGCACGCATCCACCAAAACAACCTCCATCTCTTGATGTTTCGCAATCAAGAGACGATTGATGACCTAAGCCTGCATATACACCAATCAAACGTCGCGAGAGGGCGGATCAAAAGCCGTCGGCTTTCCTTGTCCGATGGCTTGCTTCAGGCCCTTCCTGACATCAAGGCCCGCGTTGGCGGTATTTGGGGTGAATTTGATGCGACGGGTGGCGGGCAAAACGCCATAGAAAAACGCAGACACCTTTTCCAACAACATCAGCCAAACGCGCGTTTTGATATCATTAAGGACGCAGGTCACTGGGTGATGTATGAACAGGCAGATGCCTTTAACCAGGTTTTGCGGGCTCATTTAGACCTGCTGGAAGAGGGACACTGACGATGCATACGCGATACCTCGATGAATTTACAGTTGGAGACATATTTGAAAGTCGTTCGGCGAGCCTGACGGAAGCCCAGATCATGGATTTTGCCTTGATGTGGGATCCGCAACCCTTTCACATCGACAAACAGATGGCCACGAAAGGGCAATTCGGCGGTATCATTGCGAGCGGTTTCCAAACTCAGGCTCTGGCCTTTCGGCTGTTTTATGATCTGGGCCTGATCGCAAAGTCAAACATCATCGGGTTGGGCGTGGACGAAGCACGATGGCCAGCTCCTGTCCGGCCCGATGACTCATTGCGAAACAGGGTCGAAGTCATGGAGGTTAAACCCTCAAGGTCCAAGCCAGACCGCGGGGTCCTCAAACTTTCGCATACAGTTCTTAATCAAGATGACGTGGTCGTCATGACATTTACAACGTTAAAGATCGTTAAACGCTACTCGGACAGGAACGCGCTCTCGGACTAGCTCGCGGAACTCTCATCTTCGTCATCATCGGCGGATAAACTTGGCACGCTGAGGGCCACGGCGGAACCGGTCCCCAACCGAATACCTGCGTCTTTCAGCGCTTTCAGGGCCAATTCATTTATCCGATAGCGAACATTGAAATAGCGACGTGACGGCACCCAGAACCTTAAGCCGATAATGATTCCGCCGTAGGTGAAGTCATGAATTCCGACCTGTGGTTTTGGGCCGTCATTCAAGTCATCAATCTCTTGCAATGCCGATCGAAGCGCGGCCAGCGCTTTCTCCCAATCTTCCCCCTCGCCAATGCACAATCGTGTTTGGACAACCCGGTTTTCATCAGAATTCACCAACACTCGGCCAACAATTTCTTTGTTTGGGATGGTAATCCGCTCCCCATCCTCCCCAAGCAATAAGGTATGGGCGAGCGTTATCTCTTCAACAACCCCAGACACGTCTTTGTTAATTGTAATGGTGTTCCCTACCGTGAAAGTGCGCGCCAGAATGATCGACAGCCCGGCGCCATAATTTGAGAGGGGTCCCTGAATAGCCATCGTCGCACCGAAAGCAGAGGCGCCCGCCAGGGCGATCAAGGGCGCAATGGAAATTCCGAAATTACCAAGCGTAATGATGACCAGAAAGACGACCATAATAACTTTGACAAGACTGCCAAGGAAACGGGCCAAGGTTTTGTCTATGTCCTTGGCACCCAATGTCTTGCCAACGCGGGCGCCAGCCCATGCCGCAACCTTCAATCCGATGAATAAAAATACCAGAGCGCCAAAAATCTGGAACCCGTATGTCACAGCAAATTCAATCAACGCATCAACCCAAGCCGATACAGTCTCCACTTGCTGATCTACCGATTGCGATAGATCCGGGATTGCGCTAGCGCTGGTTGTCGGTTCTGACTCAGCCATAGAAATTCACGCTACGCTTTTGAAACCTGACATGCGGTACCGGTCGTAACCAAAAACAACATGGATTTACCATCGCCAGAGATTTCACTGTAATCCAAATCAACACCGACAATGGCATTGGCACCAACCATCAGCGCTTCGCGCCGTAGCTCCGTCAAACACGTATGTCGCGCGTCCCTCAAGACTTTTTGGGATGACTTGGATCGCCCCCCAAAAACATCTCTGATCCCGGCAAAAAAGTCTTTGAAAATATTCATCCCAAAAACACATTCGGCAGAAATGACCTCAATGCGCTGGTCAATGTTATAACCTGACAAGCCAGATTCCGTGGTCACGATCAAGTCTTTCGCAAGTTCATCAATGACTTCGGTTGGCAGCTCATCAAATTGTTTGTTGTCAATGAGCTCCTGGATTTTTTCATCACTTTTGCCAAATATGCCAAACATTCATTTTTCTCCGGGTATGTTGATCAGTTATTGCATTCAGTGCCATATTCTCATCATTACAAGCAAGTCAAAGGCGCCTGTCCAATGAATTTTGCTTTCCTTGGAAAACGTTTTACCGCGCAATCATACATTGTCATTCATAGTGGTATATCGCCCTTACCTAACTTTAGGCTTTTCACCTAAGCCATAAGTGCTATTCTTGCTGCACTGCAATATCGCGATTGCGCATATTTATATATGACAGGAATTCAGACTAATGCTTTATCAAGCTCACGAATTGACCCATGCCGCGCTTGCGCCCTATCGGACCCTGAGCCAAATCACGCAGTATGTCACTTCGAGTATTTATAATCCGATCGCCTATACGCCTGTCGGCAAGTCCATTTCCGCATTTTGCAACGTTTTCAATACGGTAACAAAGCGTTACGGAAAACCCGAATGGGGAATTTCCGAGACCGAGCGTAAGGGTAAGACAGTCCCCTTGGCGATTGAAACAGTTCTCTGCACGCCCTTTTGTGATCTCATTAATTTTCAGAAGAAACAATCTGCCAAACTGGCCATGTCGGACCCAAAAGTCCTTTTGGTCGCCCCGCTGTCAGGCCACTACGCGACATTGCTCCGCGGTACCGTCAAAGCCATGTTACCGGAGCATGATGTATACGTAACAGACTGGCGTGATGCGCGCACCGTACCACTTTCCGCCGGAGAGTTCGATTTGGATGACCACGTCGATACGATCATTGATTTCATCCGGTTTCTTGGCCCAGACGTCCATGTCATCGCCGTTTGTCAGCCATCCGTTTCCGTATTGGTCGCAGCCGCCATGATGGCCCAGGACAATGACCCTTGCCAGCCGAAATCAATGACCTTGATGGGGGGGCCCATCGACACACGCGTGAACCCGACCGCTGTCAATCGCCATGCCCAAACAAGAGACATCTCATGGTTTCGGCAAAATGTTATAACGCGCGTGCCCTTCCCCCATCTTGGCGTCATGCGGGAAGTTTATCCCGGGTTCGTTCAATTATCAGGGTTTATGACAATGAACCTGGATCGCCACGTTGATGCCCACGTTGACCTCTATAATCATCTGGTTGAAGGGGATGGAGATTCCGAGACACAGCATCGAACATTCTATGATGAGTATCTGTCCGTGATGGATTTACCAGCAGAATTTTTCCTGCAAACCATCCAAACCGTCTTTCAGAACCATGATCTTGCAAAAGGTAAAATGCTGCACAGAGGTCGCAAGGTCGACCCCAGCGTCATTAAGAAAACAGCATTGATGACGGTTGAAGGCGAAAAAGACGATATATGTGGCGTAGGACAAACGGGTGCTGCCCACACGCTGTGCTCCGGCCTGGCTACGTCGAAAAAGGTTAATTTCGTACAAAAGGGTGTTGGACACTATGGTGTATTCAATGGCCGTAAATGGCGGAACGAAACGCAACCAAAGATCGCTGCGTTTATTCGGAAACATGCTTAAACGCCCTTTTTTTAGGTAGGTTCTGGGTTTCATAACATCGGGCCTTCAACTAAAATGGCCTTGTAAAACCAACGTTTTAAACGTGTCTTTTGAGCAATTTCAGGTCCCCCATTGCGATTTTTGTCAAATTCGCTTAACATTTTGTATTGGGGCCACAAGTTGACGGCAAAATCTTCCTTCGGAAGTGGGGCGTCAGAACGAAATGTGCACCACGAAAGGACACGCGACGGTCGCGTGTTACGAGACCAGGGAAAGAGAAAGACTATGCCGACCGGTACTGTTAAATGGTTTAATGCAACAAAAGGCTTTGGTTTTATCGAGCCAGCTGATGGCGGAAGCGATGCTTTTGTCCACATTACTGCAGTTCAGCGTGCTGGCCTTGATGGGCTTCGCGAAGGACAAAAAGTTGAGTATGAACTAATTCCAGGAAACAATGGAAAAGAAGCCGCCGATAATCTCGTCGCACTCGACTAACTGAATCTAAGCACAACTCTATAAAAGAGAGCCCGTGGCTCTCTTTTTTTATTTTCGCTTGATTGCCTGTGAACGGGCATCTGCAAAAATTTCATTGCGGTTGTTGATCCCCCAGGGATAGGCACGCGCATCTGTCGCAATAGCGGTGAAGGTTGCCGATTGGGTAATCCATTTTTTCCCCGCCCAAAAGCGAGGAGAACTGTTTTCTTCGGGCTTTTCGGCCGGGCTTAGAATCCACGTGACACCATTGGCGGCGATCGCAATGTCGCGGGCTAAGTCAGGGGCCTGTTTCCAGACCATGCGTGTCAGGCGAAAGATCTCGTTCTTGTCATTTAGGATCCAGGCATTGCCTTTCGGGCCGACAGCAATCTTCTCGCCAGCGGCATCTTCCATGACCCAATCGATATCTCCCCATTTATAGACACGATACCCTCCAGGAGCGGGTTCGGTACTGATCATCCATATGGCACCACTGGCTCCGATCGCAATATCTTTCGCTGTACCCGGCATTTGCGCCCACCCGCCCTTGTGCCAACGAAATATTTGGTTTTGCGCGTTAATTATCCAAGTATTACCAGCTGGACCGGCAGCGACCCGCACGGCACTTCCTCCAAAATCGACCCATTGAGAGCCGTCCCACTTTTTCGCATGCCCATCAACCCCGGCAATCCAGGCATCGCCCTCCATCGAAATATCAATATCCAAAGCGGCCCCGGGCATTTTAATCCACTCGATTGATGGCGGCTTCGCGTCTTCCTGGTTAATAAATTGAGGAATCATCGCAATTATGGCGAGGATAGCGGCAGCGGGCAGGAATAGGCGCTTAATAGGTAAAAGCAACGGGAAAGCTTCCAATTCATTAAGTTGAGCTGGCCTGCAATCTATTCCTTCCTCAGCAACACCAAAAGCAAAAAAGTTCAAACAATTTGGTCGATATTCAGAAGTCAGGGCTGGTTAATTTATTATTATTCAATAAACTTCCCAAGTTGCGGTATTTGCCTTGTTCGGCGCGAACTCGATCTAAATATGACAGAGCCAACATACTTTTTTTGGAGTGTTCGCAACCGTTTTTAGAATGGGAACTTTTTATGTCTTTGCCTTCGCTTACAACACTTGAAATTTCTAATAAGGCCGTTGCAATCCGGACATCGGGGAACGGTCCGGCGCTGGTCCTTCTGCACGGACTTGCCGGCAATTCTCGATCCTGGGTCCGTCAATTCGAAGCATTTGCAGCAACCCATAAAGTGATCGTCTGGGATGCGCCGGGATACGGCGGTTCTGACGATTTTGAGCCTGATGTCGATGTCTATACAGATGCCCTAGATGCGGCCTTGAAGACGTTGGGTGTTGATGAAAAATTTGTCCTGCTGGGACATTCGATGGGTGGTATATTAGCCGGCCGCTTTGCGTCTCGTTTTCCAGAGCAATTGTTAGGCTTGATCCTGTCATGTACGCATGTTGGAAGCGGCAATCCCAAGGGCTCAGATTTGCCCGCAGGATACCAGAACCGGGTTAATGATCTCAACACCATGAAACCACAAGACTACGGCGTTAAGCGTGCGGAAGCGATGCTTGCAGAAGGCACACCGCGCGACATTTTCGATCTTGCGGCCGACATCTCAAGCGAGACCCGCGCACAGGGTTTGGCGAATGCGGCCCGTGTCCTTAGTGAAACAGATAATACTGCTACTCTTTCCAAAACGACGCTGCCGACTCTCGTTATTTCGGGCGAGGTCGATCCCGTCGTCCCTGCCAGTCGCACAGAAAACCTATACCGCGTGATTGCCCATTGTGACAAAGTTGTGATTGAAGGCGCCGGGCACGCTCCCTACCTAGAAAAACCAGATGCTTTCAACGAGGCACTCAGGGGTTTTATCGCTAAGCTCTAAATCCACCGCCTATGGTAATCAGGCGGTGGAATTGAGATTACCTTCCAAATAATCTAGTTCCCGAGCCCCTCAGCATGGGCTTCATCAAGTGTTTGAACCGGTGTCAGCGCCTGTGGGTCAACGATCAGCTCGATCAAAGCCGAACGACCACAGGCAACTGCGCGTTCAAACGCGGCAGGGAAGTCTTCTGTCCGCGTCACTTTCTCGCCGGTCGCCCCGTAGGCTTCAGCGAGTTTAACAAAATCAGGATTAATCAAATCCGTCGCGATTTTATTGTCCGGATAGGTCCGTTCCTGATGCATACGGATTGTCCCTAACATGCCATTGTTGACAATGATGAAAATCACGGGGGTCTGGAACTGCTGGGCTGTAATCATTTCCTGGCCAAACATCATAAAGCAACCATCCCCATTTAGGCTGACGACCATACGTTCAGGATAAACAACTTTTGCAGCGATCGCTGCGGGAACAGAGTAGCCCATCGCGCCATTGGTCGGCGCTAATTGCGTCGGAAACGCTTTGTGCTGGAAGAACCTGTGCCCAAATACCGTATAGTTACCGGCACCATTTGAAATAATACCATCTTCCGGCATCCGCTGGTTCAGGAAACTGATGATCTCGCCAACATTCACATCACCCGGCACGTCAGTCGGCTTAATACGTTCAAGATAATCCGCGTGCCCGGCGGCCGCTTCACCAGCCCAGGCGGAACTGTCGACAGGGTTAAGCCTGTTAAGGGCTTTACAAAACTGCGGCAAGGTTGCGTTGATCGCCAGATCAGGACGGTAAACACGACCCAATTCCTCGGCACCCGGCATAATATGAACCAATGTCTGGTCCGTCTCCGGGATATTTAGGAGACCATACCCCTGCGTCGTCATTTCACCCATGCGGGGACCGGCAAGAATCAGAAGGTCTGCATCCTTAACCCGCTTTGCCAGTTTCGGATTGATTGCAATACCCACATCTCCCACGTAATTGGCATGTCGGTTATCAAACCTGTCCTGATATCGGAAGGCTGCAGCAACCGGTATGTTATTTGTCTCGGAAAATTTCGTCACGTCAGCGACCGCCTCTGGGGTCCAGGTGGGACCGCCGACAATCATCAGCGGTTTTTTTGCTTTAACCAATAATTCTCGCAATTCTTCCATATCTTCAGGCGCAGGAGCCGCTGTCGCGGGCCGTGCTTTTTTAGCGTCAGCCACCGTTGCCATGCTGGACAACATATCTTCTGGCAATGCCAGTACAACAGGACCGGGACGGCCTGATACGGCGACATGGAAGGCACGGCTGATGTATTCGGGAATTCGGTCCGTCTGGTCAATCTGGGCGACCCATTTTGCCATTTCACCGAACATACGTCGGTAATCTATTTCTTGAAACGCTTCACGGTCTTCCATGGAACGGCCAACCTGACCGATCAAGACGATCATTGGTGTCGAATCCTGAAACGCTGTATGGATACCAATGGATGCGTTGGTCGCCCCGGGACCCCGCGTAACCATGCAGATCCCCGGCTTACCCGTCAACTTTCCATAGGCATCCGCCATATTTGCGGCGCTGCCTTCATGACGGGTATGTACCACCCGAATGGAGTTTTGGTGATGATAGAGACCATCAAGAAGCGTCAGATAGCTCTCACCGGCAACGCAGAAGGCGGTATCGACTCCCTGAATTGCCAATTGATCTGCCAAAATATGTCCACCGAGCCTTGGCTCAAGATTTGCCGTCATGTTTTTATCCTAAAAAATGTTCAAGAATACCGAAGGGAGCCCTCGCCCTCATCGGTCTATTTATAAATACTGTTCCCCGTCTGGCAACCCGGCGCGTTAATTTCCTGACGCCGTATCAATATGCCCAAACAAGGTTTCGAGTTTAGACAGTGTCTGCTCGGGCAGGCGTGCCTCTTCAATGGATGCGATATTCTCTCTGAGATGATCAACACTTCCCGTTCCAGTCAGGATGACATCGGTGCCTGGCTCATGCCGACAAAACCGATAAGCCGCATCCATAATCGAGTGCGCTACCCCGGGGTCCGTCAAAAAACCGAGCGGGTTATCAGCATTTGCCAATTCCCGATCAATGGCGCCGGCATCAGCCAGTTCCGTAAGCAAGGTTTTCAAGACATCTTCATTACTTAGGGCCGAGCGCACTGCGAACATGATCAACGTTGCAACGCCTTTTTCCAACGTCCGTGGAAAGAGGGATTTTCGAGCCGATGGATTGATCAAATTAAAACCGATCATGACAACATCCCAGATATCGTCTTCCAGCGCCCGAGTCAGCATTTGGTGGTTCGTATCAAAGATAAAACGCTCGGTTATACCAATAAACCTTAGCTTGCCTTCATCGCGCATTTTAATGACTTCTGGCAATAAGTGATTGAAACAATAGTCGTACTGGTTCGGCATCACACCGTGCAAATGAAACACATCAACATAGTCGGTTTGCAGTTTGGTTAAGCTGGCTTCCAGGCCCGCCCGAATTTGATCCGCCGGCTGCATATCTTCACCAACGGCCGATGTCCCCGGTTTAATCACCTGTGCTTTAGTCGATATCACGACGTTTTCACGCACGCCTTTTAGGGCTTCACCAACGATATCTTCCGTTTTGTATGCGGCAGCCGTATCAAAAAAAGTAACCCCCATCTCCAGCGCGGCTTTCACGACGCGAATAGACTCTTCCTTCGGCAATCCATAGCCTTGACCCAATCGGCTGCTGCCGCCACTGCCAAGACCCGCAACACCAACCTCAAGACCTGTTTTACCCAATTTAACTTGCTGCATTTTCTCTGAAACCTTCTGAACTCATTGACATTTACTCCGGTGATCGCAATATCGATAATGACGACCGAAGAGCAATTTTAAAAGGGACCGAACATGAAATATTTGATAATTTCGATTTTGGCTGCCTTCGTCAGTTTTCCCGCCCAAGCCAACGAGCGCGCACTCATCGACGGCCATGTTCACTATAGCCATGATGCCTGGGACATGTTGCCACCAAAAGAAGCTGTCAAAGTCCTGCGCCAAGCCGGGTTAAAGAAAGTCTTTGTATCCAGCTCAAGCGATCGCGGCACGCAAATGCTTTACAAGGAAGCCCCTGACATCATTGTACCAGTTCTTCGACCTTATCGAAAACGCGGTGAACTTTCGACGTGGATTAGGGATGAAACCGTCGACGATATGGTTGCCGACCTTTTGGCAAAAAACACATACGCGGGAATTGGTGAATTCCATGTGTTCGGGGAGGATGCAGACCTGCCGGTCGTCCGCAATATTGTAAAACTTGCTCACAAGTACAAAATCTTTCTGCATGCCCATTCCGATGCAGAGGCCGTTGATAGAATATTTGAACAGAATCCCGATGCCCGTGTTCTTTGGGCCCATTCCGGTTTTGTAAGCCCGAAAGCCATTGCGGCCATGCTGGCAAAATATAAGAATCTGTGGACCGACCTGGCCTTCAGGAGTGAGCACTCTCAGGAAGGAAAGGTTCCAGAACCGTGGCGAAAGGTGTTTACCGATTATCCGGATCGATTTGTCATTGGTACGGATACTTATACGCCAGAACGCTGGTATTATCTTGTCGATCACGCTGATTGGAGCCGCGAATGGTTGAACGACCTGCCAGATCCATTGGCCGATAATATTGCCTATAAAAATGCAGAGACATTAATGAACTGGGCGCTCAGTGAATGAAGATATCGACGCATGTAATTGCCGTTGTCTTCGCTTACACCGCCTCAACGGCCGCGCTGGCCTGTGAACTTGATACATCAGGCGACACTCAACAAGTTGCCGGATCGCACCACATTCTGTCTTACCGGTCTGCTCCATCCAACATTAGCGTCTCAGAGCCTTTTTCATTGGTCATTCGGGTTTGTGAAAATAGTGGGCAGCCATTTAGCGGAAGCCTGAGCGCAGATGCACACATGCCAATGCACAAACACGGCATGAATTATCGCCCCAAGATCACCCCGCTGCGGGAGGGAGAATTTCAAGCCGAAGGGTTCCTCTTTCATATGCCAGGTCACTGGCAGTTTATATTAAATATCGAAAATGGCGCAAAGAGTGAACAAATCACTCTCGATCAGAAAATTTGATGCTTTTGAAATCGCCAAAGCTAATTGCAAGTTTTCTTGGCCTTGTCTTGCTACCCCTCTGCGCCGGCGCCTCTGAGCGCGTTGTTTATAGCCAGGAAGACCTGGCACTTATAAAAAGCCACGGCCCGTGGCCTCCCGCGACGTTCGTTGACCCGAGCAATCGTGTTTCTGCAAACCCTGCGGCCATCCAGTTGGGTCAAGAATTGTTTTTCAGCGCCGATCTTTCCATTGATAAAACAATGGCATGTGCAACCTGCCACGATCCGGAAGAAAATTTCATCGATGGACTAAACGTCGGCCATGGTCGTGCTGCGCTCCCCCGAAACACACCGTCACTCGTAAACCTTCAGGGTGCCCGATGGTTTGGTTGGGATGGCGGTGCTGACAGTCTCTGGGCGCAAAGCATCCGCCCACTCATTGCACCAAATGAAATGGCATCAAATGGGAAACACATACAAAAAACAATTTCAAACGATCCCGTTTTAAGCTGCCTCTATACCAAAACATTTAAAGCCGGCATTGACCGGCACGGACCCGAAGAAAGTCTGGTCAACGCAGCAAAGGCATTGGCCGCATTTCAGGAAACCCTGGTCACGGCGCCAACACCGTTTGATCGCTTTCGCGATGCTTTGATCACTGCAGGTGAAAAAGGCACTTCCGATTATCCTTTACCTGCCCAACGTGGCCTCAAAATTTTTGTCGGTAAGGGGCGCTGTAGCCTTTGTCATTTCGGTCCTAAATTTACAAACGAGGAGTTTGGCGATATCGGCATCCCGTTTTTTCTAGGCAAGGGCCAAGTTGATAAGGGACGGTATGACGGCGTAAAAAAAGTGAAAAAATCTCCTTACGCCCTTACTGGCGCCTATTCAGATGACACAAGCAAGCACTCCGCCATAAAAACAAAACAAGTGACACTGCTGCACAAAAACTGGGGCGAATTCAAGGTGCCATCACTTCGTAATGTCGCTCGCACAGCTCCCTATATGCATAACGGAACGCTGCCAACGCTCGACGACGTCGTCCGTCATTATTCGGAAATAGATGAAGAACGCCTGCATGTAGACGGCGAAAGAATCCTTAGCCCCTTGCGCCTGAAGCCGCAGGAAAGTCGCGATCTGGTGGCATTTCTCGAGACACTGTCTGCCCCTTTGAAAACGCCAATCCAGGTTAACGCTCCGCTAACACAGGCTTGCCAGACGGATTAGAAGATGCCGTTTGACCTATACCCAGCCACCATCAGCAATAAAATTTTGATTGGTGCAGATACCGCTATCGTCTGACGCAAAAAACAAGACGACTTTTGCAATTTCCACTGGCTCCAGCTTTCGTTTTAGACATTGTTGCTCCATGAGTTGAGCTTCACCTTCTGGTGTTAACCACTTGTCGATTTGACGCTCCGTCATGATCCAGCCCGGGAGAATTGAGTTGACCCGAATATTTTTCGGGCCAAGATCTCGCGCCATAGACCGGGTAAGTCCGGTAATTGCTGATTTGCAAGCCAGATAGATCGGCATCCCGCCTTGTCCAATAACCCAACTGACGGATCCCATATTAACAATTGTCCCACCACCAGCTTCACCCATCGCTTGATGAACCGCCTGAATTGCAAAAAACTGGTGCTTCAAGTTCACCGCCACCCGATCATCAAAATATTCGCTGGTCACATCATCTATGGCATGGCGTTCGTCGTGTGCCGCATTGTTGATCAAGCTACGGATCGGACCATCTGTATCAATCACATGCCTGATCGCGGCCTGCAACTGATCAATATTTTTGAGGTCACATTCAATAAAACGCGGTGCGGTCAATCCTCGGCCCTTAATATCAGAAACCAATTTTTCACTTGCAGTCGCATTGATATCTACAAAAGTAACCCGAGACCCCTGCTCGCAAAACTTTTCAACAATCGAAGCGCCAATGCCGGATCCGCCACCGGTAACAAAGACAACCCGATCCTGAAGACTTGGGTATATAGCCAGTCCGCTATTGCTCACAAAACAATCCTCCGCCCTGATTAATGAATTTGGATTCTAATTATTTCAAGGGGCGAAGTTAATGCGTGACCACTCTTAAGTCAAATGGCGGAGCACAGCAATTTCATTTGGCCGGAAACCGCTTCACCAGGAGCAACCAGAAAGTCAGGATCGCGTAAATCACCAGGTTTATGACTGACCGGCTCCAGACAAAACCGGTTATTTTCGCCCTTCACAAAGACATGGATCCGATCAAGCGCCCCGGATGCCGTCATTTCCAACGACAGTCCTTTATCATGTAAATCAATACCAACTTTTTGTGACCAGTCATCAAAACTGGCATCAAGGGTATCGTATGCCGCAGGCGTGCAAATCTCCGGCAGAGCTTCAAAGTCATGCGACGGATATACACTCCATGGTGATTCTCGATTGACCGGCAATTCAGCCCCAAACCGGACTTTTGATTGATGGATATCAGAAAACCAGGGATGGAACCCGAGCCCCAGGGGCAATGCGTGATCCGCCATGTTCTGGAGGGTCAAGTCCAACTCTATTTCAGCGCCTCGAATTGCGGCGCTCAGGTGTACCTGAAAATGAAAACGGCCATCATCACTGGCCCATTCATGCTTCATCAGCAAAGTGGTTTGTGTTTGATCAATCACCTCCCAAGGTTTGTCCCATCCTGTTCCATGTATCGCAAGGTTCTGTGCCTCCTGCACAATGGGAAATTTGAAAGCAGCATTCTCGGTCTTAATAAGACCGTCTGCCATTCGGTTGGCAAACGGGACCATTATGAAGCAACCAAAGTAGGGAGTCTTGCGAACGGCAGCGGGTTTTTGAGCTTCAGTAACAAAAGCATCAACCCACCCCTTATCGGGGTGATGAAACTGTAAAGCGCTAAACAGCCCTCCCCATTCTGGCTGGAATTCGGCGCGCACCCTGTCATTTGTAATATAAATCTTTTTCAACTGCAGACCTCCCTTCTCCCGAATGTCACACCGGGCCACGCCTGTTTTCGACGCGCGTTTATTACAAGCTTCCCATTGCCGATCTAAGTCTGGCATGTTTATCTTCTGTCATCGAATAGAATAAAGGATGATTGCTGTGAATCCATTTGAAAAACGAACACTTGGCCAGACCGGGGTTGAACTTACTCAATTGGGCTACGGCAGCGCAGGTATTGGCGAGCTTGCAACCCATGTATCGGAAGAGGACGCACAAGCCGCCATGAACACCGCCTGGGATGCGGGTGTTCGCTATTTTGATACCTCGCCCTGGTATGGGCGGACCTTAAGCGAGCATCGCATGGCCCATGCCCTTCGACCCAGACCCCGCAGCGATTATATCATCTCGACAAAGGTAGGACGTATCTTCCGGCCGGCCGTAAACAGAGATATCATCGATCAGGATCAATGGATTGGTGGACTCGCGTTTGATCACTATTTCGATTACTCCTACGACGCGATCATGCGCTCTTATGAGGACAGCCAGCAACGATTGGGGCTAACCAAAATTGACCTGTTGTTGATCCACGATCTTGACCATTATCATTTCGAGACCGACCACAAAGTCGAAGCGCATATGGAGGTTTTGTATACGTCCGGGATTCGTGCGCTCGAAGAATTGAAACGGCACGGCCATATTGGTGGCTATGGTGCTGGTATCAATCATAAAGGAACCATGAACCGGTTTATGGATCTCGTAGAACTGGATTTCTTTCTTGTTGCCGCGCCCTATACACTTCTTGATCAGTTTGTTTACCACGATGAAATGGCTCGCGCGTCTGAATTAGGAATGGGATTTGTCATTGGTGCGGTTCTTAATTCCGGTATCTTGGGTACCGGCGCTGTTCCCGGGGCCTATTACAACTACAGGCCTGCAACGGAAGACGCCTTAAACCGCGTCGGAAAAATCGAAGCGGTCTGCCAACGCCATAACGTTCCTTTGGTTGCTGCTGCATTGCAGTTCCCGTTGGGGCACCCCAATGTTGCGTCAATTATCCCTGGTGCAATTAATGCCTCGCAAGAAGAAGCCAACGTGAACGCGATGCAGATCGACATTCCTGATGATTTTTGGGCCGAACTAAAGGCTGAAAAAATATTGGCACAAGATATCCCCACGCCTTAACCGGCGTTGACGAAAACCTTTTCCTGCTTTTCAGTAAACCAGACTTCGTCAAGGTTATGGCCTTCTCCGCCTCGGTCAACGATCAGAAAGTCGCTATCCGGTGCCAGCACCAAAAGTGGATGATGCCAGACACCACGATGATAATTAACCCCTTGATCTCCCCGTGCCCTGAACGCGACAAGGTCATTTGGGGTTACGGTCTCTGATGGTTTCGCAACAACCACAAGATAATCACGTCGATCCATCGGGATGAAGGCTTGCGATGCGAGCGGGTGGCGCTCCATTAGGTTAAGAGCAATGGGCAGAGGTCGGGGTTGGCCTCTGAAAATGCTGATCAGCGGCTCTCCCTCGGATTCTGTGACATCGACCCGCGCCAAGTTATGAAAGCGTTCGGTCGTTCCTTGATTGATGGATAAACGTTCCGCACCCTCGGTTTCAATTACGTCCCCAAAAGGTCCGAAGGCGTCTTTCGTCAAAGGCTCTGGATGAAGCTCTATCATGAAATTCAGTCTTCTGCCAACCGGCCAAAGATGCGAAACCGGCTAATGCCGCCGTCGGTATGAATATTAAGCCGCAAATAGTTGACTGGGCCTTTCATTTCGATCAGCCCCCCCTCGAAGTAGTGCTGTTTGTCTGCTTCCAGTTTAACCGGCGCCATCATTTCATCCCAAAACATCGACTGCGTGATAACCGATTGGTCCGTTCCGCTGGTGACAAATGCGGCTTGTATCGAGCATTTATCCGGATAATTCCCTTTGAAATGGGCCGTATCAACTTCGATTTTCTCGACGTATCCAGCGGCGCCCAGTTTAACGATAATCCAGTCATTACCGGGACGACGCCTGCGACGGGTTTCCCAACCATCCCCCATATTGATGCCACGCCCTTCGGTCAAAATCCGCCAGGGCTCGCCATAGTGGGCATTGTTAAACCCGACTATCCGGCCACCATTCTTAACGGCAGACAACTCATGGACATGTTCAGCGCCACCTTCAACCCAACTGCCTTGGGGTTCTCCATAAATCCGCAAACGGGCAACACCTCCATCAGGAAGGATATGGAGGCGCAGATAATTGTATGTATTGCCATCCAGACATTCGATGTAATGGTGCGCGTCTGCACCTAACGATGTGGCGGGAATAATTTCAACCCAGTTCGCCTCATCATCGGGGTCCGCATCTGATAGGCATGCCTCGATGAACGCCGCCGGCGGAAAGTTTCCAGTGAAATGACTGGTATCAATATCGACACCTCGGATCACGGCTTTTACACCCAATTTAATGACGCAATAGTCATGCCCGCTGTTGCGACGACGGCGCGATTCCCAACCATCCATCCATTTACCATTGTCGTCATACTCATCGGGTAAAAAGACCGCCGGCGCATCCTGCAGCATCCGTTCCTTAGGCGCAAAAAATTCATCTGTGGCGTAAATGGCCTCTGCCCCTAAACGAGGCGATGCCAGATTTATCGCATTTTCTGCAAACGCGGGTAGAGCTAGATCTTCAGACATGGTTTTTTCCTAATTTTCATCGAGAGGCATACCGGCACGTATCCACGCACCCAATTGCTTTCGTTCGATATCTGTCATATGTGTTTTGTTCCCCAAGGGCATCGCCTTCGAGAGAACAGTCTGGTTCAAAATTCTGGCACCATTTTTACGCACAATATCCATCGTTTCAAACTTGATACCACCAGGCGCTTCCTCAAAGTTTTCATCCGTGGGGCGGGTCGAGTGGCAAGAAATACAATGCGTTTGCACAATGGCCAACGCACGTGTTGAAGATATGATTTCTTCCTCATCTCCGCTATCGGGCTGATAACTGGCAACCATGATCAAGACGACCATGAGCACAGAGGCCACCGGCCACTGCCATTGGACATCCCGGCCTTTGCCACCCGCATGGCTCGTGTTGAAATAATGGCGCACCACACCGCCAACCAACAAGATCAAGGCAATAATTACCCATGAATGGGCCTGACCAAACAAGGCCGGATAGTGATTGCTGATCATCATCAGCAGAACCGGTAGTGTGAGATAGTTATTATGGGTGGAGCGTTGTTTCGCCTGAATACCAAGGGCTGGGTCGGGTTCGTCACCGGCTTTCAGCGCCGCAACCACGCGTTTTTGGTTGGGTATGATAATAAAAAAGACATTTCCTACCATGATTGACCCAACAATGGCACCGACATGCAAAAAGGCTGCACGGCCACTGAAGACTTCCAACAGGCCCCAAGAAGCGCCAACGATCAGAATGAAGACACATATGGCCAAAGTGCTGGTCTTTTCACCAAGCGGCGATTTGCAGATGAGATCGTAAAAGATCCAGCCAAAAACCAAAAACATCAGGCTTGCGGCGATTGCCTGCCAAGGCTCGAAGGCAATTTTTTCGGCATCAATCAGGAAACTTTCAGCTCCCCAATAATACATAATCCCCATCAAACCGATGCCGGATATCCATGTGAAGTAAGCTTCGTATTTAAACCAGTGCAACTCTTCCGGCATGTGTTCGGGGGCAACCATATACTTCTGAGAATGATAGAAACCGCCGCCATGAACCATCCATGAATCGCCTGAAACCCCTTTGGGCAGTCCCGAATGTTTGCGCAGGCTTAAATCCAGAAACACAAAAAAGAAGGACGAGCCAATCCATGCGATCCCCGTCGTAATATGTAACCAGCGGAACAGCATCGCTGCCCAATCCATTACTGCGATATCCATGTCAGCTCCAATTCTTCCTGCCACCCCTTTTTCAGAGAATTTATCCGGTCTTGTATTAACTATATATAGCGAATAATCTGTGAGCACTATATAAAATTAATTGATAATAAGCCCCATGGATACTGAAGACCTCATCCTATTTGTGCGCACCGTCGAACTAGAGAACTTATCTGGCGCAGGCCGAGATATGCGGATGTCGCCCGCAGTCGTCAGTTCACGCATTCAGCGGCTCGAAAACCAATTAGGCTTGCGGTTGCTCAACCGGACGACCCGACAAGTCAATCTGACACCGGATGGTGAAGTTTTTTATGAACACTGCCTGAAAATTCTGGAGCAGGTCGATTCGGCGGAACAAGCTGTCTCGGCGCGGCGTGACAAACCGGGTGGATCACTTAAGGTTTCTGCGTCCAATGCCTTTGCTAAATTGCACATTGCTCCCAATATCGGGAAGTTTCTCGATATTCATCCAGACATTCAGTTCCAACTGGTTGCCAGTGATCGTTTTGCAAACTTCGCAGACGAGAAAATTGATGTCGCGATACGCGTCGGCCAGTTGCGGGATTCGAGTTTGATCGTTCGCCGTCTCGCCCGAAACGTTCGGGTCCTGTGTGCGACGCCAACCTATCTCAAAAAGGCCCCACCACTCGATACTCCGGCAGATCTCGCACATCATAACTGCCTACTGTTACGCTTTCCGGGCTCGCAGCAATTTCAATGGACGTTAAAGACACCGGACCAGAACACCGTTACGCCTGCGACGCCGGGAACCCTTGATTCTGATAGCGGTGAAATTTTGACAAGCTGGTGCCTGGACAGCCATGGCATCGCTTTAAAGTCCCTTTGGGAGATCGGGCCTTACCTTAAAGACGGCCGATTAAAGGTCGTGCTTCCGGACTACCCACCGGAAGCCCATTCTATCCATGCTTTGTATCCTCATGCGCGGTTCTTGCCACCTCGCGTTCGCGCCTTTATCGATTTTATGGTCGAAACGATTGGTGACACACCCTATTGGGAAAAGGACATGGAAGCGTTTTTACCACGCTCCTAGTGGCAGTTTCTCTGATGATACAGACACACATCGCCTCAGATAAATAGGCCTTGCTGCCCGATATCAGGAGCGCTTGAGCAATAAAATCGACAATCCCAATGTGACAACGCCAATGCCGGCCCATTCGAGCACTGTGGGTATTTCAGAGAGTACTGGAATGGCCAATAGTGCCGCGCATGCAGGTACAGCGGCGGCAAAACCGGCAGTCGAGGCTGGGCCGAGATGGATCGCGGCCAATGCTGTCAGGATAACGGCCAAGAAGCCCGGTCCAATTCCCTGAAAAAGCGCTTGAAAGACAATGGTCGATGTTTCCACCTCTGCCAAACCACTTGGCAGGAAAAAATACCAGATCGGCAAAAATAAGATGGCGTTGGGCAAATTAACCAATGCCAAGGCTTGCTTTGGACGAAGCTGCCACTGCTTAACACCGTAAATATAAACCGATAAAACAGCAGATGCGGACATAAACAGGATTATTCCGGAAGCGATATCTGCTCCCCCCATCGTCAAACCGCGATAGGCGAGCATAACACCGCCAGCAATAATCACTACCATTGCAATCAACTGTTGAACGCCAGGCAACTCGCGGGTCAAAAGCAGTGCAATGAACGTGGTAAACAAGGGTAAGGACCCGTTTGCAAAAACACCCGCATAGGCCGCAGATGCATTGGTTAACCCCAAATACATCAACATCGTATAAACAGCTCCGGGCCCACAAATTGACATCACAACTTTCGCCCGCAGCGGCAGATGTGACGGCCACCATTTACGTGCGAACGGCAAAACGAGCAAGCTTGCGACAATATAGCGTAATGCGGTTACGTCATATGCCGTCAAGCTGGTTGTCACTCCTGCCCGAGAAAACACGATAAAACCGGACCAGATAAAAATGACGCCAATCGCACACCCGATACCGAGCGCTAAATTTGATCGATGCAATGAAAAGAACCTTCGAATGAATTGAGAAAGCGGGGCGAACCTAGCGGATCAATGCGTGTTCGTCGAGGCTCCTTGTGCGGAACCGAGTATCAGGCGGTTAAACGCCGGGCGGCTGCCCCATGACGGCTCATTAAATCATGTGTATCGTAACCAATAATCTGACCAGCCTCGACCCGCCAGTTACCCCTAACCATCACATAATCTGCCCGACTGGCACCGCAAATGATCAACGTCGCCAAAGGGTCATGACCACCGGAATGACGCAATTCATCCAGCTTAAAAAGTGCGAGATCCGCTTGCTTACCCACAGCAATAGATCCGATGTCATCACGGTTCAGGCAGCGCGCTGAACCTTCTGTCGCCCAGCGAATAGCATCAAGATGTGAAACGTTGGCCGAGCCATATTTCAAGCGTTGTGCCATGAAAGCGGCGCGCACTTCTTCGATCATGTTGGAGGCATCATTGGATGCCGACCCATCAACACCAATGCCAACGGCCACACCTTTTTTATCCATTTCGCAGACCGGACAAATTCCCGATGCCAGCGTCATGTTGGAGTGGGGACAACTCGAGACACTTACACCGGCGGCCGCCATCCGGTCCATTTCGTGTTCATTAAAATGAATACCATGGGCCAGCCATGTACGGTCCTCAAGCCAGCCGCAGTCTTCCAGATAATCGAGCGGGCGAACTCCAAAAAGCTCTTTGCAGAAAGCATTTTCATCTTCGGTTTCAGCAAGATGGGTATGCAGCAGAACATTCTTCTGGCGCGCCAGGTCAGCGGTTGCAATCATTACCGCTTTGGTGACAGAAAAGGGAGAGCACGGTGCCAGCGCGATTTGAACCAAAGCCCCAGGTTCCGGGTCATGGTAGGTTGAAATCAGGCGCTCGCTATCGGCAAGAATTGTATCCAAGTCTTGAACTACCGACTTTGGCGGCAGCCCACCATCCTCGACCGACAGATCCATTGAGCCGCGCGTCAAGACAACGCGAACGCCCAGTTTTCTGGCCGCTTCGACCTGTAAATCGATTCCACTTTCAAGCCCCCCGGGGAAGACATAATGATGATCCGTTGAGGTTGTGCAACCAGACAGAAGAAGCTCCGCCAAAGCCAGTTCCGTCGAAACCGAGATCATTTCTGGTGTCAGCTTGGCCCAAACCGGATAGAGCGCTTTCAACCAATCGAACAGTTCTTTGTTTAACGCCGGGCCAAAAGCACGTGTCAGTGTCTGATAAAAGTGATGGTGCGTATTAATCAGCCCCGGCAACACGACATGTTCAGAGGCATCAAATACCGTTTCCACTGGCACCGATGGTTGCCCGCCAGAGACAAGCATTTCCGTAATGACACCATTGTGCACGACGATACCGCCGTCGCACTTATCCGCAAAAATAGATAAAGGATTCTTGATCCAGATCGACGTCACTTGGCAGCATCCAATAAACAGTTATAAAAAAACAAACGGAGGAAGGTATGAGCCTTCCTCCGTTTTCTAATGGTCATTCGCACGAGGCAAAAGAACAGCTCACCTTACTTGGGAATTGAGCCGACCACGCCTTCAACATAGAAGTCCATGCCCAGAACCTTACCGATTTCGAGGATTTCGCCTTCTTTGACGATCTCTTTTCCATCTTGACCGGTCAGCGGTCCCTGGAACGGATGAACAGCACCATGGTGAACTGCTTCACGCACCGTTTCAGCAAGGTCAACAACATCTTTTGGAAGCTTTGCGTTATAGTCGGCCAATTTAACCATTCCAGATTTGAATCCGCCGAACGTATCTGTCGATTCCCACGTTCCATCAAGAACAGCTTTTGTCCGCGCAATGTAATAAGGTGCCCAGTCATCAATGATCGCCGTCATTTGTGCATTGGGACCAAACTTGGACATGTCAGATGCCTGGCCAACAGCCCAGACACCGCGCTTTTCGGCAGTCTGCATGGGAGCGGGCGAATCCGTATGCTGGAGAATAACGTCAGCACCTTGATCGATCAGCGTCTTAGCTGCATCCGCTTCTTTGCCGGGATCGAACCAGGAGTTCACCCAAACGACCTTGATCGTTACATCCGGGTTCACTTTACGCGCCGCAATGATCGTCGCGTTAATACCGCGGATCACTTCTGGAATCGGGAAAGATGCAACATAACCAAGAACGTTTGACTTGGTCATCCGACCCGCAATGTGTCCAACCACATAACGCCCTTCATAGAAACGGGCTGAATAGGTTGAAACGTTTTTGGCGCGCTTGAAACCTGTTGCATGCTCGAATTTTACTTTTTTGAAGCGTTTGGCCGCTTTCAACGTTGGGTTCATGTAACCAAACGACGTTGTGTAAATGAGACCATGTCCTGATTTTGCGAGTTTTGAAATCACGCGCTCGGCATCAGCACCTTCAGGGACACTTTCGACATATGTTGTCGTGACCTGACCTTCGAGCGCTTTTTCCATCTTTTGGCGGGCTTGATCATGTTCGTAACTCCACCCGTGGTCGCCGGTTGGACCGACGTAGATAAAGCCAACTTTAAGGGGATCTGCAGCTGTAGCGCCTGTCGAAACCCCAAGAGCCATTAGGCCGCCAACGGCAAGCGCCGTTAAACTTTTTCGCATTGTCATTTTGAACATTTCATTTTCTCCTGAGTCCTAGATGATTTAATTCTTATTACTTCTGATTACGAGGCTGCGTAGAATATCTTGCCCAGACTCGCCGGGGCACTCAACCGTTGTCTCACACTGTCACGTGAAATAACGACTAATACAATAATAGTTACCAAATAAGGAAGCATCGACAAGAACTGCGACGGGATTGCCCAGCCCACGCCTTGAACATGCAACTGGATGATCGTAATTCCGCCGAAAAGATATGCGCCAAAAAAGGCCCGTCCAGGTTGCCAGGCGGCAAAGACGACCAACGCGAGTGCAATCCAACCTCGCCCTGCTGTCATATTTTCAACCCACAAAGGTGTATAGACCAATGAGAGATACGCCCCCCCAAGCCCGGCCATGGCACCGCCGAACATAACGGCAAAGAACCGCACCCGGATGACCGGATAACCGATTGCATGTGCTGCATCATGATTTTCACCGATAGCGCGCAAGATCAATCCGGACCGTGTTTTCTTCAAAAACCAACCAATCCCGATGGCAGCAGCAACCGACATATAAACCATAATATCCTGACCAAATAAAATGCTCCCGATGATCGGAATATCGGTCAGCACCGGGATATAGAGAGTTGGCATGCCAGAGAAGGTAGAGCCAACAAAACCGTGCCCGACGAGAGCACTTAGGCCCAGGCCAAAAATGGTCAAAGCCAACCCCGTCGCGACCTGATTTGAAAGCAAAACCAAAACCAAAAACCCAAACAAGCCACCGACCAACGCACCGGATAAGGCGCCTACAAAAATGGCCAACACCGCACTGCCAGTGGTCACACCAGTCGCAAATGCCATGACCGCCCCAATCACCATCATGCCTTCAACGCCCAGATTCAAGACGCCTGATTTTTCGACGACAAGTTCTCCTAATGCGGCAAATGCCAGAGGGGTCGCCGCCGTTATGATCGTCAAAGCAGCGGATACAACGATATCTGTTCCGTCCATATCTGTCTCTCCCTGTTACCGGCCGAACCGAAGGCGGTATTTGATTAATACATCACTTCCCAACAGGAAGAATAACAGCATCCCCTGGAACACACCGGTAACCGCGTTAGGCATATTCAGGGAAATTTGAGCATTTTCGCCCCCTAGATAACTCAGTGCCATCAGCATAGCAGCCATCAATATCCCGAGCGGATGAAGCCGCCCCAGAAAGGCAACAATAATCGCCGTGAACCCATATCCAGGAGATATGGACGGGACAATTTGTCCCAAGGGTCCGGCAACTTCGCCGATCCCGGCCAAGCCTGACGCCGCCCCGGCTATCATAAAAGACAACCAGACCAGCTTCTTTTCCTTGAAACCCGCAAACTTGGCGGCACGGGGCGCCATACCGATAACCCGAATTTGAAAGCCGACGATATGACGGCTGAACAACACCCAGGCCGCGCCAACTGCAACCAAGGCGAATAGCCAGCCCAAATGAAGTCGATAGTCCTCAATCAAAACAGGAAACAGTGCAGAATCACTAAACAGTTTTGATTCCGGGAACCCCTGTCCTTCCGGATCCTTCATGGGTCCATGAATGAGGTAGCTCAGGACCAGCAACCCTACATATGTCAGCATCAGACTGGTTAGAATTTCGTTGGCATTGAACCGGGTCTTTAGAAAAGCTGGAATCGCCGCCCACGCCATGCCCCCTGCTATTGATGCCAGGATCATTAATGGCAGAATATAAAAGCCTTCCACGTCATAGAAATACAATGCAACGGCGCCTCCCGCCAACGCCCCTATCGTTAATTGCCCTTCCGCCCCAATATTCCAGACATTTGCCTTAAATCCTATGGAAAGCCCAATCCCGATCAAAGTGAGCGGTGTCGCTTTCACGAGCAGTTCCGTAATTCCGTCAAATGTGTTTATGGGCTCGACAAAAAAAGTATAAAGCGCCAGTCCCGGATCTTGCCCCATAATCATAAAAAGACCGATGCCTGCAATCATGGTCAGCACGACAGCGATCACCGGCGCTGCGTAGACCATACTGGCCGAAGCTTCGGTTCTAGCTTCAATTCTAATCATGCCGCATGCCCTCCTTGAGCCTGCGTTTCCTCTAGCCCCCCCATGAGAAGGCCGATCTTCTCTACCGTCGTATCGGCGGCTGGCGCGCTTTCCGAAAGCTGCCCTTCACACATAACAGCAATTCGATCTGACACGGCAAACAACTCATCCAGATCTTGCGAGATCACCAGGACCGCCGTCCCTTTTGCTGCCAAATCCATAAGGGCTTGATGGATAAAAGCCGCCGAACCCGCATCGACGCCCCATGTTGGCTGCAAAACGATAAGAACTTTCGGATTTTGATCGATTTCGCGCCCCATTATAAACTTCTGCAAGTTGCCACCCGACAAACTTGAGGCGTGATGTTCTATGCCGGCAGTTTTCACGTTAAACCGCTCGACAACAGCGTTCGCAAAATTTCTCGTTTTATCGGTCTTGATAAATCCGTTTGACATCAGATTTTGCCCACGCGCCGCCGTCAAAAAACCGTTCTCCCATAACGTCATATCAGGAACAGCGCCGTGCCCCAGCCGTTCTTCCGGAACGAAACCCAACCCTAAATCCCGGCGTTCCTCTGGCCCCATTAGGCCGGCAGCGTAACCTTCCATAACAATGACATCGGCGTCAGCGGCAAGCTCTTCTCCACTCAAAACATCCATAAGCTCTGACTGTCCATTGCCTGCCAGACCGGCAACACCGAAAATCTCACCATTGCAGAGTTCAAAAGAAATATCTTTCAAAGTAACGGCAAACTGATCTTTAGGTGATGTCGATAAGTGCGATACTTTAAAACGCGCTTCGCCAACTTCACTTCCTTCGGCTTTAACAGCGGACGTCAAATCACTACCCATCATCATTTCGGCCAGCGAGCGGGCTGTTTCCTTCGCCGGGTCACAATCGCTAACAACACGGCCGAGCCGCAGGATTGTTGCCTTATGGCAGAGTTTCCTGATTTCTTCCAAGCGGTGCGAAATATAGAGGATTGCAACACCTTCGGAAGACAAGCGAGCAAGCGTTTCAAACAATTTATCGGCTTCCTGAGGCGTTAAGACGGATGTAGGTTCATCCATTATCAAAATCTTTGGATCTTGCAGCAAACAGCGCACGATCTCGATGCGTTGACGTTCTCCCACCGAAAGCGAATGCACCCCACGGTGGGGATCAAGAGGCAAACCATATGACTTTGAAACTTCAATAATTCGATCTTCAAGACCTGGCCCTGCCAATTCAGGGGGAATACCAAGGGCAATGTTTTCGGCGACCGTTAAGGCTTCAAACAGTGAAAAATGCTGAAATACCATACCAACACCCAGTGCACGGGCTGCTGACGGGCTGGCAATTTGGACAGGCGCTCCAGCCCATAGCATCTCGCCTCCATCAGGTTTAAGAACACCGTAGATCATTTTCACCAGTGTGCTTTTACCTGCACCATTTTCACCTAACAGCGCATGAATTTCACCCGGCAACACATCGAGATCAACTTCATCATTTGCCACACAACCCGGAAATTCTCTGCGAATATTCCTTAGCGATAATAACGGCTTGGTTTCCACAGCGTCCCCTTTTCGCGTCCTTTTAACAGGCCCAACTCATTCTTTTAACTGCATCACCATTTAGACGGCGATTTTATCCTCTTTTTAGTATGCGATCTTATCTTCCTTGGCTTCCCATTCATCAAAAGCAATAGCCGCAACATCATCAGGCAGGTGGATCATCTCCAAAGCGCGGTCTTCAATATCTTTTGCTATTTCGCCATATAAAAATTCGTCATCAAACCCGATTCGGGCGGCATCATAGCGGCTATTCGCATAGTAAATCCGATCCATGCGCGCCCAATAGATAGACGCCAGACACATTGGGCATGGTTCACAACTTGTATAAATAACGGCCCCTTCAAGATTGAACGTATCCAGGTTTTTGCAAGCATCCCGGATGGCAACGACTTCCGCATGCGCTGTAGGATCGTTATCCGTGGTTACCTTGTTAAACCCAACTCCCACGACTTTACCATCTTTGACAATGACAGCGCCAAACGGCCCCCCCAGCCCCGCGTGCATCTTTTCACGTGAAATCCGCGCGGCTTCTGCCATATGTTCCGAATGGTTTACGGCTTCACACATTATTTATTCTCGCTCGACTGCAATACGGGTTCTTCCGACGATTGTTCCAGCACCGCCATAATTTCGCTGAGGCTGGCCAAGGCGATTAGACCGGGTTCCTTGCCCCGAACCATGCCATTCCCAATGGGACTTACCAGTCGGGCGATCTCTTCGCTCGACAGGCCATCGTCTTGCTCAAAGCGGCGCCGGAAACGCGCTCCTTTCGACTTGGAACCGATTAGGCCGACATAGGTAAGGTCTTCATTCTTTAACAACTCCAAGCACAAACGATAATCCAGCGCGTGTGAATACGTCATCACCAAAACAGCCGTTGTCGATGCATCCAGCGCCGCCGCGTGCGCCATGGGGTACTCCATAAAAACGGTTTCTACATTTGCCGCTTTTGGAACCAGATCGAGTTCATTTTGTCGATCATCGACAATCTTCAATCGAATTGGCAGTTGCGCGGCTATCCCTGCAAAAGCTCTGGCCACATGCCCACCGCCATAGATCACAAGGACAGGCCTTTCATCGCCCAGTGGCTGTATATGAACGCCATCCGCTTCGCCAACTTTATCAGATAACGGCGCCCTATTGATTGTTGGCAATTGGTCTGGCGTATTGCAAGCAATCACAACAAAGCCTGGCTCATCCGTTTTCAAACACGTTTCCGCCGCTTCCAACCATTGAATTGATGCCTGATCGACGGGTTCAAATACGACTTCCATACCACCGCCACAGCACTGCCCCATGTCTGGCCCCAGCAAAAACTTCTCATAGACACGGGTCCAGGTGCGGCGCGCCGCGATCATGTCTCTGGCTGCCGCTTCGACTACCCGCTCAACCTCGCCACCCCCAAGCGTTCCCAACGACACATCAGAACGTATGAACATCCAGCACCCCTTGTCGCGGGGGGTTGACCCATAGTGACGGGCAACAAAAACCAAAACACCTTTTTCATCGGCTTGCGCGGTGTGGATCGCATGCTGCACCCAATCGGCTGGGCCAAGCGTATGCGATGCAACGGCGGTTAAGTTGATGGTCATGACGCGATCGCCTTCATTTTTTGAGCAGCCATTAAAATTCTTTCCGGGGTCGCCGGCGCGTCCAGATCTGGAACAGATTTGTACCCACCCAGACTGGAAAGCGCATCCGAAATCGCATGGAAGACTGACATCGCCAACATCAATGGCGGCTCCCCAACGGCCTTTGAACGATGGATCGTCGCTTCAACATTTCGGCCCTTTGACCACAAATTCACGTTCATCCGCTCCGGCCGATCCCCACAGGTCGGTATTTTATAGGTCGACGGCGCATGTGTGCGCAGTTGGCCTTTGTCGTCCCACCATAATTCTTCCGTTGTCAGCCATCCCATACCCTGGATAAATCCACCTTCAATCTGACCGATATCAATCGCCGGGTTCAAAGATTGACCCACATCGTGAAGGATATCAACCGCAAGAACGCGGTTTTCGCCTGTTAATGTATCGATGGCCACTTCGGCAACAGACGCCCCATAGGCAAAATAATAGAACGGACGTCCCGACGCCGTTTCCCTGTCGTAGTGAATTTTTGGCGTCCTGTAAAAACCCGTTGCCGACAACTGAACCCGGCTTAAATAAGCCTGACCGACCAAATCATCGAAATCGACAACCTGATTGCCAATACGTACTTGGTTAGGAATGAATTCAACATCACTTTCGTCAACCTTGTAGTGATTGCACGCGAATGCAATTAATCTGCGTTTGATGGTTCGAGCTGCGATCATCGCTGCCATCCCGTTCATATCCGTCCCCGAAGACGCCGCTGTCGCTGATGTATTGGGCACCTTGGATGTATTCGTCGCTGTAATTTTAATGCGATCGACGTCTGTCTGGAATTCTTCGGCAACAACCTGCGCAACTTTCAGAAACAGCCCTTGACCCATTTCAGTACCACCATGGTTCAACAGGATCGATCCGTCCTTATAAATATGGATCAACGCACCCGCCTGATTGAGGAACGTTGTTGTAAACGAGATCCCGAATTTGACTGGCGTCAGCGCCAGGCCACGTTTAATCACAGGGCTGGTTTTATTAAACGCCTCAATGGCCTTACGACGTGCCCAATAATTCGATGTATCTTCCAACTCCTCGATCATTTCTGGCAGGACAAAGTCCTCTACCTCCATATGATAGGGTGTCGTCTGGCGGCCTTTGCCGCCATAAAAATTAAGTTTGCGAACCTCCAGTGGGTCCTTGCCAACGGCCCGTGCGACACTTTCGATCATGCGCTCGCCGATCATCATACCCTGTGGACCTCCGAAGCCACGAAAGGCTGTATTGGAAACCGTATCCGTCCGCATTCGCTTGCACAGGATTCTAATCTGGTCGAGATAATAGGCGTTATCTAAATGGAACATCGCCCGATCACTAATGGCATCGGACAGGTCTTTAGAATTTCCACAACGGGTCGCCATTTCGACATCTGCTGCCGTAATGCGTCCATCGTCATCGTAGCCGACAGTCCATTTACCAGCCAGTTCATGTCGTTTACCCGTCAAACTCATATCATCGTCACGATCAAGACGACATTTTGCGGCGCGTCCGGTTTTCACAGCAACCAACGCCGCCAGGGCCGCCCATTGCGCCGCCTGACTTTCCTTTCCACCAAAGGCCCCACCCATGCGTCGGACCTCCACCGTCACCGCATTTGCAGGTCGGTCCAGAACGTGGGCAATGTTATGCTGAACTTCGGAAGGGTGTTGGGTTGAACAATGAATAAGAACATCCCCGTCTTCAAGCGGCACCGCCATGGACGCTTGTCCTTCGAGATAAAAGTGGTCTTGTCCCCCCATTTCCAATTGGCCGGAATGGGTGCGCGTGGCCGTTTTCAGTCCCTCACTCGCATCGCCACGGACCATCACGTGATCCGGGCTCATCAGATAATCTTTTGCCAGTGCTTGTTCGATAGTTAGAACAGGATCATCAGCTTCACATTCAACAACACCCAATCGGGCCGCGGCTTTCGCTTGGGAAAATGTTTCTGCAGCAACCGCGAATACTGGTTGCCCGAAAAAGTTAACTCGGTCCGCAACCAAAACAGGATCATCATTTGTATGAGTTGGGCTGACGTCATTGAGGCCGGGAATATCATCAGCCGTTAAAACACAAATAACACCAGGCGCCGCTTTTACCGCTGACAGATCGATTTTCGTTATTCTGCCTTGAGCCGCATTACCGGATCCAACAGCGATATGCAGAGTTCCTTGTGGCTCTGCAATATCATCGACATAGATCGCTTGTCCGGTGACGTGCTTAACGGCGCTGTCGTGTTCAAGAGCTTGCGCTACGCCGCCCAGAATGCGCGACTTGTCCCCAACCATACTACTCATGGCTCAAACTCCCAAGGCGACTCCGGTTTGCCAGTTCCAGTGGCACCGATGGGTTTTGAGTTTCGAGATACAAACGCTCAAGCAAATTGCGAGCCGCCAACGCCCGGTAGGCTGCACTGGCGCGCATGTCGGACATGGGTTCGAAATCCGTATCAAGGGCGGCTTTTGCCGCTTCAACAGTTGCCATATTCCATTGGCTTCCTGTAAGGCTTGCTTCACATGCGGCTGCGCGCATCGGCGTGCCAGCCATTCCGCCATACGCGACACGGGCAGAAACCACATGCCCCGCCTCAATCTTAATGTTAAATGCACCCAAAACGGCCGTGATATCCTGATCAAAACGTTTCGAGATTTTATAACATCGAAACGTCTCTACCTGTCGCGGCACCAATATCCGTTCAACAAATTCACCTGGTTGCAGATCCTGCTCACCATAGCGAATAAAGAAGTCTTCAAGATCGATTTCACGTGTGCCCTGAGCACTTTTTAATCGCAGCTTTGCTCCCATTGCGATGAGAGCTGGCGGCATATCGCCGATCGGCGAGCCGTTAGCAATATTGCCGCCAATGGTACCGCTGTTTCGGACCTGCCGGGAACCAATTCGACGGACCAGTTCACCCAGACTTTCAGAAATTTCAGAGAGGGCCGCATGAGCATCTGAATAAGTTACCCCGGCCCCCATATTTACATGGGTTTCTGTCATCTCAATGGTTTTTAAATCTGCTACGTCGCCAACGGAGATAAGAGGATTGAGTACGCGCCCCATCTTCGTAACCCACAAACCGACGTCTGTAGCGCCGGCAACAACAGTCGCTTGCGGGTTGGCATTCAGGACGCTGGCAAACTGCTCCGATGTTTTAGGCGCGGTGAAGAGACCATTCCGGGTTTCAACCGATAGATATGACGTATCCTTTGCCCACTCGAGCAACTGCTTTCGAGCCTCTTCCATACGTCCTTTCCAGTCGTCGTTTATCGACGTCCCACATGCTTTTTCCGCTGCCTCGACAATCGGGCCATACCCGGTGCAGCGACACAAATTGCCAGCCAAGGCATCATCAATGGACTGGCGGTCTGTCGCGTTGCCATTAAGGTTTAGGGTCAAAAGAGAATTAATAATTCCCGGCGTACAAAAACCACATTGCGACCCATGTAAATCAATCATTGCTTGTTGGACCGGGTGCAGGTTGGCATCTGCAACGGCTTCAACGGTCAGGATTTGCTTCCCATCCATCGCCGGTAAAAACAGAATGCACGCGTTGACGGCGCGGAAATGAATTTCGCCACCCTTAACGTCGCCCACAATAACAGTGCATGCACCGCAATCGCCTTCCGCGCATCCCTCTTTGGTTCCTTTTAACAACACCTGATCGCGCAAAAAAGCTAACAACGTTTGATTACTGTCAGTGACATCAATTTCAACAGGTGACCAACCTATCAGCATGCGGACAGTAGATCGGGTATCGGTCGTCATACGGTAACTTCCAACTTGAGTTAATCAACTACCACGATACGTGGAATAGCTGTACGGTGAGACAAGTAAGGGTACGTGATAGTTCTGATCTGCGTCAAATATCGAAAACCGCAACGGGATTTCATCAAGAAAGGGCGGATTAGAAATTTCAGTACCGCGGCCTTTAAAATAGTCGGCAACATGAAAAACCAATTCATAACAACCGATTTCCGTCGCCGCACCCTCGAGTAACGGGGCATCTGTTCGGCCATCCGCATTGGTCCGGCCTTCACCCAGCGTAACCCGGGCATTTCCGTCAATTCGATATAATGCCCAGGCAACCCCCTCAGCGGGACCACCTGATACTGTATCCAAGACATGCGTGCTCAGTCGACCCAACACACTTCTCCCCATGCTTTTTTTATGAACGCTTATATTTTTATCTTGCCGCTTTCGCGAGAGCGTTTCAACTACGGCCTATTGTCGTGATTCTGAGTTGTTTTGTGGAGCCGTATTCGCACGACAAGACTTTCAAAAAAAAATTGATAATAAATCAGTATTCAAAGTGTTGGCTGGGGTCATATATTGGTTAGCAATAGTGCAAACGTTAAAGAAAGACGCTGAATATGGAAGAGAATACGGATTATCCCCGCGATTTAATTGGATATGGACCGACACCGCCAATAGTCAACTGGCCGGGTGGCGCTAAAATTGCGGTGCAATTCGTCATCAATTATGAAGAAGGCGGCGAAAATTGCATATTGCATGGCGACGCGGCGTCCGAAGCTTTTTTATCGGAAATTGTCGGAGCCGACGCCTGGGTGGGCGAACGCCACCCAAGTATGGAATCCATTTATGAATATGGGAGCCGCGTTGGAATATGGCGTTTGCTGAAACTTTTCGAGAAAAAACAGATTCCTCTGACTCTGTTTGCCGTGGGTATGGCTCTGGAACGCAACCCTGCCGTTGCTGAAGCGGTTATGAAAGCGGGTCACGAAATTTGCAGCCACGGGCACCGCTGGATCAACTACCGTGATGTCCCCGAAGACATTGAGCGCCAGCACATGGAACAGGCCATTGACATCATCAAGCGCTTAACGGGGGAACGGCCGCTTGGCTGGTACACCGGTCGCACCAGCGTCAATACGCGTCGACTTGTCGCCGAAGAGGGCGGCTTCCTATATGACGCGGATGATTACAATGATGATCTTCCGTTCTGGACAACGGCTGCTGACAAGCCCCACCTTGTTGTCCCCTATACTCTGGACGCTAACGACATGCGGTTTGGTACACCGCAAGGGTTCAATGCGGGCGATCAGTTTTTTAATTACCTGAAGGATTCTTTCGACACCCTGTACGAAGAAGGCGACGACACGCCCCGCATGATGTCCATTGGTCTGCATTGCCGGCTGGTCGGTCGCCCCGGCCGTATCCGGGCGCTTGAGCGATTTATGGATCATGTGCAGAAACACGATCGCGTCTGGCTTTGCCGCCGGGTCGATATCGCCAGACATTGGCGTGAACATCACCCATACGAAGCTTAAACCGAATGACATCATTTAAAACGTACACGCCAACAGATCTGGCCCGGGAACAATTCATTACCGTTTTTGGCGGCGTTTATGAACATTCGCCATGGATTGCCGAACAGGTTTGGGATGGTGGCCTTGCTGCCATCCACAATACCGTTAACGGACTGCAAAATGCGATGAAAGAGGTCATTGAGATGGCCGGGCATGAGCCGCAATTGGCACTTTTGCGGGCCCATCCGGATCTGGCTGGAAAACTGGCCATTAGCGGTAATCTTACGAAGGAATCAACCGGGGAACAAGCTAGCGCCGGGCTTGATCAGTGCAGTGCTGAAGAATTCGAAGCATTTCAGACACTGAACGCGGCCTATAAGAAAAAATTCGGCTTTCCGTTTATTCTGGCTGTGAAAGGACGTAATCGGGCTCAGATTCTGGCAAACTTTAAAGGTCGGGTCGACTGCGACATACAAGAGGAATTTAACGAAGCGCTCGCGCAAGTTCACCAGATTGCCCTATTGAGGCTAAGCGATTTATAGCATAAAAAGTCATTAACTGGCGCTTGTCCGAAGCCCAATCCAGGGCGAAATCCGCTATTTTTTTATTCTTACTTTGGGAGAGACTTTGACTATGCAACGATTCGAAAATCAGAATGCCATTATCACCGGTGGCGCGCGCGGAATTGGCCTGGCTATTGCGCAACGACTAGAATCCGAAGGTGCGCGCGTCTCTCTTTGGGAAATTGATCCGACGGCCGTAGATGAGGCACGACCCACATTCAAAAATCCCGACAACGTTCACAGTGCGACCGTAAACGTTGGCGATTATGCCTCAGTTGCAGCCGCCGGAGAAAAGACGATCGCCGACATGGGTAAGGTCGACATCCTGGTCAACAGTGCAGGCATCGCGGGTGCGAACGCATTGGTAAAAGATTATGACGTCGAAGAATGGCAGAAAGTCATCGATATCAATCTGAACGGCACCTTCTATTGTTGCCGGGCGATTGTGAATAACATGATCGAAAACGGATATGGTCGTATCGTCAACATAGCGTCGATCGCAGGCAAAGAAGGCAACCCGACAGCCAGCCCCTACAGTGCATCCAAGGCCGGAGTCATCGGATTGACCAAATCCTTGGGCAAAGAGACTGCACTTAATGGAATTACGGTCAATTGTATTACACCTGCCGCCGTTAAAACCGCAATTTTCGATCAAATTACGCAAGAACACATTGATTTTATGTTGTCGAAAATTCCAATGAATCGCTTCGGAAAAGTTGAAGAAATGGCAAGCCTAGTTGCTTGGCTGGCTTCGGAGGAATGCAGTTTTAGCACCGGCGCAGTCTTTGATATTTCTGGCGGACGCGCTACCTACTAAGGACATTTTCAGGCAAAATGGAGAGCATTTCGGGCCGGTGTTCGGCGCCTGAGATGCTCTTTTTTTGACCATCGCCAGGGCGAGCAATACGGCTAGGTCGCACGCGAGCTTGGCTCTAGTCCTCATCCAATCTAATAAGAACTTCCGTCGCCAAGACTTCAGGCGTCGACGTAATCTCAATCTTGATGACCTGCTCATCATCAGCCGGCACTTCAAGGGTCTCAAACTGACTGGTTAAAAGGCCCGGCGGCATGTAGTGGTTTTCCCGCATTTTCATTCGGTCTTCGATGACTTCAAAAGGGCCATGTAAATGGACAAAGCGAATGGCTCCGCCAATACCATAGTCACCGCGCAGGATATCGCGATATTGCCGTTTCAAGGCAGAACAGGTTAAGACACCTCCTTCTCCTGTTTCAACCCAGCGCGCAAGCAACGCTGACAATTCCATCAGCCACGGAGCACGGTCTTCATCGGTAAGCGGTGAACCAGACCGCATCTTTGCGACATTGGCTTCTGGATGATATTCATCACCTTCCGCATAGGGGATTTCCAGTTTCTCAGATACCAATTGACCACAGGTCGATTTTCCACACCCGCTGACTCCCATAAACACGAGGACCGGGAGATTGTCTTGTGCGTTCATTTTTTAAACCACTCAGTATGGAACGTGCCTTCACGGTCCGTTCGTTCATAGGTATGTGCACCGAAGCAATCGCGCTGCGCCTGGATCATGGAAGACCACAGACGTGTGTTGCGCAAGCTATCAAAATAGGCAAGTGCTGACGACATCGCGGGAACCGGAATGCCTACGGTAATTGACCGCGTTAACGTTGTCCGCAACCCGGGCATGGCTGCCCCTAAAACATCCGTCAATTCCTTTGCCAGCAATAGATTTCCCAATTCCGGTTGAGCCGAAAAGGCGGCGATGATCTTATCCAAAAACTCGGCCCGAATGACACAGCCGGCACGCCAGGTCCGCGCCGCCAATTCAGGATTTGCTACCCAACCATCGCCTTCGGATTTTTCTGCCGTTATCAAATGTAAACCCTGGGCATAGCTGATAAGAACAGCCGCACACAACGCTTGCTCTAAATCCGCAACATACGCATCAATATCGATATCTGATGCAGCGGCTGGCGATGGCAATATATCATGCGCAAGAGCGCGATCCGCAGCATAACGCGAGATGTGGCGAGCGGATACGGCTTCAGAAATGGTCGGCACTGGAACTCCGAACTCGAGCGCCAACCGCACCGTCCATTGCCCGGTCCCCTTTTCACGGGCCTGATCACGAATTTTGTCGATCAATGCCCCTTCACCCAGATCATCCTGTACGCGCAGAACATCCGCCGTTATGCCAAACAGATAGGAATTTAAAACCCCCGAATTCCAACGGCTGAAGATGTCGGCGATGGCATCGGCGTTCAGCCGTGCGCCATCTCGCAATAGCAGATAGGCTTCGCCAATCAATTGCATGATGGCGTACTCTATCCCATTGTGGACCATTTTCACAAAATGCCCCGTTCCTCCGGGTCCAAAATGAGAGCAGCACGGAAAGTTTTCATATTTTGCGGAAATCGCGTTGAGCGCTGGCGCCACCGTTGCGAACAACTCAGGTGTTCCTCCAGCCATCATTGAGGGACCGTGTCGGGCGCCCTCTTCACCGCCAGAAATCCCAAGGCCAAAAAACCCAAATCCACGTTCTTCCGCTTCAATGCTGCGGCGGTCTGTGTCGCGTGGATGCGCATTTCCCCCATCGCAGACCAAATCTCCCACATCCAGGAGCGGATAAAGCTGTGCCAGCAGTGCATCAACCGGCTCCCCGGCTTTAACCATCAACAAAATACGACGGGGCTTCGGCAGCGCGGCAACAAAATCCTCAATCGTTTCGCTCATCCGAACCCGTTCACCCATCTCGGACGCAAATTTTGAGGCAAACTTTTCACGCGATTCCGGCCAGGGGTCGAAGACAATGGACGTATAACCGTTGTCGGCAAAATTAAAACTTAACCCGGCACCCATCGGCCCCAGGCCAATGACCCCCATATGCGAATTTTCTGACATAGCTATTAGAACTTCCCAAACTTTAGATAGGCTTCCTGTGGATCCATCCCGTCAAAAATGGCCGTGCGAATTTGATTCTCGGTGCCGATAACGCGCTCTGTTTCCGCGACAATATCTTCCGCTTTAGCTTGAGGTAAAATAACAATTCCATCACGGTCCGCCACGACCCAGTCACCGCCAGCAATAGAGACATCGCCAATCTGAATGGTTTCGTTAAACGCGACGGGCAGCCAACGCGACACAATATCTTTCGGCGTTTTAAACTTACACCATACCGGAAATTTCATCTCCAAGATAAACTCGATATCGCGAGCACCGCCATCAGCGATGTAGCCTTTTACACCCTTGAGCTTCAAAACCTCCGCTGACAATTCACCCATCAAGGCAATTTCATTATTATTTGGCTGGCAAATAATCACATGACCAGAAGGAGCCTTAGATAAAAGCCCCGTCCATTCCAGCAGCGTCTCATGCGCATCAAAGTCCGTTGATGACTTACCCTCAACCGTATAGATCGGCCCGGCTATTTTTTCACCCTCGACAAGCGGCAAAATATCTGGAGGCAAGACAAAGTTTTTTAACCCCATCGCCCGCATGACATCATGCAGGGCGCCGGTGTAAGTGGCTTCCAATCGCGTGACAAAATCACTCATCAAATATCTTCCTCTAGCGCATTAGATGGTCATGCCACCATCGACCATCATCAAACTTCCAGTCGTAAAGGTTGCATCATCGCTGGCCAGATAGACCGCCGCGGCTGCAATTTCATCTGTTGTGCCAAGACGTCCCATGGGCTGGCGTGCAACGAAGGCTTTACGTCCTTCAACCAAATCTCCTGTTGCTGCGATCCGCTCGTCCAGGGACGGCGATTGAATGGTGCCGGGGCAGATCGCATTACAGGTAATTCCCTTAGTAACGAAATCAGCCGCGATGGCTTTCGTCAGACCGACCACCGCAGACTTTGACGCGCCGTAGGCAAAGCGATTGGGGATTCCCATGACGGATGAGGCAACAGAGGCAATATTGACGATAGACCCGCCGCCGTTTTCGAGCATTCCCGGAATTACCGCCTTACACGTATGGAACATAGCTTTCGCATTAAGATTAAACGAGAAGTCCCAATCTTTGTCATCGCACTCAAGTATCGAGCCATGCGCAACAAAACCGGCAACATTAGCCAAAATATTGAGAGGACCCAATTGTTCGGATATCGCGGCAATCGCAGCCGGGTCCATAACGTCGAGGACTTGTGTCTTGATGCCATCAACACCGTCAATCTCTTTTAAGGTTTCAGTATTGATATCCGTCGCCATGACGTCCGCGCCTTCAGCAGCAAAGGCCAGCGCGATTGATTTTCCGATGCCTTGTCCGGCGGCAGTCACCAGCGCTTTTTTACCTGCTAAACGTCCACTCATTTTAACTTCCTCACTACAGTTACATAAAAAAAGGTTTAAATTAGCCCTTTGGCTTTCAAGACTTTTGACAATTGAAACAAGCCTTCCGCCGCCAAATCTTCTTCCGCGAGTTCGGCGTTGCCACCAAATGCGCAGATCGCCCGCTCGTAGAGTTCGATCAAAGCGCCAGAGCCGATCAACTGCACGGTTGTATCCAGATCTCGAACGGCATCGCGTATTTCGGAGCCAATCAGTAATCCAGATAAATAATCTTTTGTATACCTCTCTGGTATTTCCGAGAACAAAGCGCGCGCGCGAACCCCGAAGAATCCACTCAGTAACGGCATACCGTTCTTTGCCTTTTCAACACCTTCATCAAACCATCGCTCAGCTTCCGCCGGTTCACGTCCCGCATCCGACATCAATTTACCAAGGATACTATGTTTGCACATCACATCAAAAACTTCGCCGGTCATGAACGTTGTAAAGCCGGTGATCTGTTCATCAACAACGCTTACCCATTTACTATGGGTGCCCGGAAGACAATATATCTGATCCCCTTTATTGCCGGCGTTCGCGCCGATAATCTGGGTCTCCTCTCCGCGCATGACATCCGGAAGGCCGTCGCGGTTAACACAGCTATATCCCGGGGCAATCCAGATGGAACGCGAGCCGGTCAGATCAACCTTTCTCATTCCAGCGGCAATATCATCCAGCCCCGGCTGTCCCGTCACATAGTCGACTTCCTGCCAACCTTGACGCGATCCGACCATCCCGCTCATCAGTACGGGAGCTTCCGGTGCGGCTTCCATCCAGTCACCGACCTGACTGCGGAGCATTTCCGGAAAACAGCCATCTTCGACCGCCAATATCCCTTTAGCCGATGAACGCCTTTCAAGGACCTGTCCTTGATCAGAAAGCCGATAGGCGCGAAATGAGGTTGTTCCCCAATCGATGACAATTATCGAGGACATAAAATCTATGCGTCTACGTAGTCGCTGATAAAATAGGTAATGACCTCATCCAGGCCATTTTCGCACGGAAATCCCAGAGCCTCGGCACGATCATATGACACGTCCTTCGGCCACGTACTGCAAATATCAACAATAAACGGGTCTGGGTCTACGCTGATCGCACCGAGTTTTCGGTCACCGGCAACGCGTTGTAAAGTGTCGATCATCTCTTGCGCTGTTACGGTATAACCGCGCAGCATAATCGCCCGATCGATCCCTAACGCAGCCCCCTCAAGCTCATGCAAGTAGATCAGACCATCAACGATCCCTCGATATCCGGCGACATCCATGGGTGTATCCGTGGGAACCGGCAACACAAAATCGTCTCCGTTCAGAGGTTCACGGAAAACACCACTGACAAAACTCGACGCAGCGGCATTTGGTTTTCCAGGTCGAATAATCACAGTCGGCAACCGCGCACAGCGCCCATCCAGATAGCCTTTTCGAGTATAGTCATTGATCAGCAGTTCACCGATCGCCTTGGTCATGCCGTAGGTCGTTTGTGGTCCTTGTTTTGTCGCATCACCCACCACGTTCGGCATATAAGGTCCGCCATATACGGCGATTGAACTGGTCATAATAACACGGGGCAATCCGTCGCGCGCTCTTGCCCCTTCAAACACACTGATCGCGCCATCAAGATTAACGCGCATCGCCAGGTCAAAGTCTTTTTCACCACCACCGCTGACGACAGAAGCCAAATGAAAAATCGACATATCATCGCGATCAATTAAACTGAGAACAGTCTCACGATCGGAAATATCGCCGGCAATGCGTGATACTTTGATGCCTTTCGTATCGGCCATTTCAGCAGCTTCAACGACATCAAATAACGTGATCTCATCGATCTTTTCAACGACACCTGATGGGCCGGTCAATTCGCCGCGTTCAATCAGTTTATTCGCCAGTCGGAACCCAATGAAACCGGCCCCCCCTGTGATCAGAACCTTCATAACCTCGCCTCCCCTGACGTATTCGTATTCAATGCTCTATTGCAGCTTGCGGTTCGTATTGTTTATAAAGAAGTCCATCCAAATTTAAAGGCAATGCACTGTCTTTCTCATAAAATTTCTTTCTTTCCAACGGAGTTACCATGAAACCTGAACTCATTGTCACCCATCAACAATTGCTTGGTACAATGGCTGATTTAGCCGACGAATTTATCATGCACCCGATTTGGGAAGCTGATGATCCTGATCAACTTATTAACGATGTTGCCGAAAATATTCGAGGCATCGCGACCAGCGGATCAAAGGGGGCGTCGGCCGATTTGATGGACAAGTTTCCCAATTTGGAAATGATTGGCTCCTTCGGTGTTGGATATGATGCTATCGATATCGCACATGCGAAATCTCGGGGTGTCGTCGTCACCAACACGCCGGGTGTCCTTGTTGAAGGGGTTGCGGAAATGGGCTTGACCCTGATGCTGGCAACGACACGACGCATTGCCGAAGGAGACCGTTATGTTCGCGATGGCCGCTGGCCGGTTGAAGGGGATATGGCATTGGGACGGAGTTTGGGTGGCAAGCGTTTGGGAATTGTCGGTCTTGGCGATATTGGCAGTCGATTGGCTGAGATGGCAGCCGTCTTCAACATGGAAATTTCCTATTATGGGCCGAACAACAAACCGGCCTATAGCTACACGTACGAACCCGACTTGATTAAACTTGCAGCCAACAGCGATTACCTGATGGTCTGTTGCAAAGGGGGGGAAGAAACCCGCAATCTGGTAAACGCCGATGTCATCGAAGCGCTCGGCCCGGAAGGCATGCTGATAAACATTGCCAGGGGGACAGTTGTAGATGAAATGGCCCTGTTATCCGCTCTGCAAACCGGTAAGCTTGGATTTGCCGGCCTCGATGTTTTTGAAAAGGAACCGCAGGTTCCAGAGGGGTTTATGAGCCTGGATAATGTTTTAATGGTGCCGCACATTGGAAGCGCTTCCGCTGAAACCCGCCAAGCCATGGGCGATCTGGTCACCAAAAATATTCGTGCCTATTTTGCCGGGGAGCCTGTTTTAACCCCGGTTACGTAAGCTTTGATGCAATGAGTTCGTTTCCGTCACCGGATTGTTTCGCGATCGAGCCGAATACCCGCGACGTTAGACCTGGGTTAAATGGTGCTGATGTAACAGATTTATGAGAATTTTACCGGCGGTTTCGCGGTGCCGTCGGTGAACTTCGCGGGCTTGATCTGCATCCTGAGCAAGAATAGCACTCACCACGGCACGATGATCCTCGTTTGATTTTTCAGGCCTCGGACGCAAGTGAAGTGTGGTTATGCGGACCCGCTGAACCTGATCACGATAGGTCGACATCAACCCCATCAGGCGAACATTACCGGTCAAATCAACCAGATGTTTATGGAATGAATAGTCTGCGTCGGCCCAGGCATCCAGATCATCGTCGGCCAGCGCCCGGTCCATGTCCTCGACCGCGGCAATAAGCGGCGATAACTCCTCTTTGTTCGATCCCTCTTGTGCCAACAAACCGGCCGCGGAAGACTCTAGCGCCGTAATTATCTCGTAAATCTCGCTCATATCCTTAGGTGAAATCGGAAGCACACGCATGCCGTGACGAGGTCTGACTTCCACCAGTCCCTCGTTCGCCAAGCGCACCATGGCTTCCCGCGTTGGCGTTCGACTCATCTGCAAGCGTTCGGCAATTTCTTGCTCTAGAAATTGCGAGCCCGCAGGCAAGACGTTTGCGAGAATTTGCTGTTTAAGCTGATGATAAGCTTGCTCAGCAAATGGCACGCGGCCTTTCGGCCCCTTACGATCCTGGTCTAAACCCAATGAATGCTCCCTAGCCGGGGGTTCTTTGAAAACAGCCCCCTAATAACGTATACTTAAACTTATACGTTAATTTGATAAGTTGCAATTTTTGATATGAACACGGCACCCACAGGTCAATCATACTCCGGCCAGCGCTTGCTCCAGATCCCCTATCAAATCATCGACATTTTCGATTCCAATGGATATCCGCACTAAATTTCCAGGAACAAGGCTTTCAGGGCCTTCAACAGATAGCCGATGCTCGATTAGGCTTTCCACTCCCCCCAGCGAGGTCGCGGCAATAAAGACTTTCAATCGGGAGATCATTTTCTTGGCCGTACTTTCATCGCCATCGACCAAGATAGATAGCATCCCGCCAAAGCCTCCGAACATTTGTCGCGCCGCAATATCGTGGCCAGGGTGGCTCTCCAGACCAGGATATAGAACACGTTCCAGCTTTGGATGCATTTCGAAATGCCTGGCTATTTTCAAGGCAGACGAAAAAGCCCGATCACAACGCAGGCTCAAAGTCCGCATGCCCCGCAAAAGTAGCCAGGCTTCAAAGGGCCCCATAATGCCGCCGACTAACGTCCGGATGTGACAGATTTCATCCCAACGTTCATTGAGTTCACGGGTCACCAGCACTCCCCCCATGACATCACTATGACCGTTTAGGTACTTTGTCGCCGAGTGAAAAACAATGTCTGCACCGAGAGAAAGGGCATTGAGCGTGACCGGTGGTGTAACTGTCGCATCGACCGCCAGTAAGGCCCCCGCACCGTGCGCAATTTCAGATGCCTGCGCGATATCCATAACATCCCATGTGGGGTTTAAGAGTGTTTCAATCCAGACGATATCTGTTTCGCCAGGCCGCATCGCATTCTTCAAGGCATCAGCAGAAGTCGCATCAAACAGTGTTAGATGAATGCCCCTTTTTTCGGCTAATCGCCGAAGCCAGACTTGCGCACCGTGATACATAATATCAGGCGCAACAATGTGGCGACCGGTCGGAACGGTTTCTAATACGGCTGTGATCCCGGCTTGCCCCGATGCAAAAATCAGAGACCCGGCCCCCCCTTCAAGTGCGCACATGACCTGTTCAACTTGATCATAGGTCGGATTGTGACAACGCCCGTAAAGGTAGTCGCCCACCAGTTCATAGTCTTGATCGCGACCATAGGTCGTTGACGGTTGAATTGGCGGCGTTAAAGCCCCTGTGCTTTCATCCATAAAATGGTCGGCCTGCGCAAGCAGGGTATCAAGCGACAGATTTTTCTGGGGACACATGGGGTTAGGTTTCTTTCACAATGCGAACCATGTCAGCGAACACCGCTATTCGACCAGTTCATGAAGTTCGTTCATAAGATCCGCTTGTTTGGTTGCCCAAACTTTGAGCGCATTTAATTTGGTTTCGGGGATTGAAAAGGCACGGATGGTATCATTAAGAACCGCCGATTCATCGACATGGAAATTGTAGTCCGCATAGGCAACAACCAACATTCCCAAAACGGTTATGATACGTGATTCGTCCGTATCAAATGGGTCAATATTCACGCTGCCAAATATTTCTTCAGCCGAAACCGGATCTGGATCGCCAAGAGCATGTGCAATATCTTCCAGCACCTCAGACTCTTCGGGAGCGACTTTTCCGTCAGCCATAGCCATTTTGGTTACAAGAGCCATGAAAGACTGACGCTGCGGTTCTGTTAACCGACATAAAAACATAAAAGATCCACTCATATTGGGGCTCAATTCTCGGGGTTTGATATGTTAACGGGAATATTAATTATAAATGTTAACCTATGCAGACTTGCAAGGAAACTCAACCAGCGACTTAAGCCGGTTCACCGGCTCCATCGGCAAGCAACCGTTGTTCAACAAATTGACCTTCAACCGGCAACGCGCCATCGACCACACCGGAAGACCTGACCCCATGCTTCGCCAATTCGTCCCAAATGCACGTCAGAGCCGCTTCGGCGATTTCCTCTTTGCGTCCATAATTATCCAGCCAGTATTGGATTTCGAACTCCGCGACCCAACCAAACTCCCAAATTACACCCTTAAATCGCACTTCCCGGTCCGGGGCATCCAAAATATCTGGCGCGTTGGCGATACCAGTTTCCATCCATTCAACAACATTGTTGATTGGATATCTGGCATCGAGGAACAGCGGCACTTCCATCCGTACAGCATCAAAGGAGTTAAAGTTGTGAATTTGTGATTCAGAAACCTGACCATTTGGAATACTGACAACATAACCGTTGCGAACTTTCACCCGCGTTGTCCGCCATGTAATATCGACGACCCGGCCTTCATCGGTGTCCCCGATTTTCACCCAGTCACCGACATTGAAGGGGCGTTCCATATTTATAACGATCCCCGAGAAAATATTGGAAATATTGGCCTGCACAGCCAAACCAATAATCAGAGACAACAAACCACCTGTTGCCAGCAGACTGGTCAAATGCTGATCGAACACGAAGGCAATAATACCACAGGCCGCAAAGGTATAGATCACCACCGAACCAAAAACACGAATAACGTTCGGAATGGCCCGTTCTGTATGGTCTTCCAAAGGCAACCACAAGAAACGTTCGAGAGCAATTCCGCCAATACGTGCCGGCACCAACCACCACAGTAATTCATACCCCAAAATAATATTATCGATGTAATGTTCCTGAATATTCAAAACGGCAAAATCAAGTATCAAATTGCCGCTTGATAACAACAATGCCGGCCAAGAAACCAGTCGCAAAAACCATGACTGCGCCGACCAAAACCGGCCCCGCTCCCGGCGATCCATTGCAAGCGCAAAGACGGTGCCAATGAACCCGAATATCCAGATGTAAATGAAAAACTCAGCCGGGATAAAATCGCGAACAACGAATTCCCCGCGCTTAACAATGATCCCCAGATCAATCTGCGAGTAATCAGGGTCATCTGCTCCAAAGCCAACATAGGCAGGGTTACCAAGCGTACTTTCCGGGACAATGTCCTGACTGATCCAGGCGCGCTCAATAATCCAGCCCGTTGACGGGTTAAGGACTTGCGAGCTTTCGAGCTTGTCGCGCATGGTCTCGCCAGCACCAAGCCCGACGCCCAACACATCAACCACGTACTGCAGATTGTTTTTATTCAGTTTGTTGTGAGAGAAAGCGATCCCCGCCAGCTGCTCCCCATAGACCCGAGGTGTCTTTGAAAAGTTGAACCGGAATTTCCCTTTTACTTCATAAAGCTGATAGGTCATATCACCAACTTTACGTTCTGCTATGGGCGCCCCAAGCTCAATGGGTTCAGCCGCGTTAAGAATTTTGAGATCCTGAGGCTCAAAATTACCGCGATACCGAAACCAGATCAGCAGGTTCATATCGTAAACATTTTCTTCGTAGTTGACGGCAGTTATTTCCTTAACCCGCAACCCCGTATAAACGACGTTCGTTTTATACATGAACCGGTCGTTCACATAGAGAACGCGGCCACGTTTTAATTCAGCAATATAGTTTTGGTTCCCCCCCGGCTTAATTGGCTGTAACTGTGTCAATGCCGAGACGATATCTAAGCCGCTATAAACGCCGACAAACACCGGCTTTTGTGCTTCGCCATCGAAATTAAAGTAAGTCAGGCCGGTTACACCTTGCACGCCATCTTCGACTTTCGTGCGACCAGCAATATCAAAACTTATTCCTTCACGCTTTGCGACGTCGTTTGCTTCAGCCTCGCCATCTTCCAGCGTCATGCGCAAACCATTCACAGCAAGATGTGCAGAGTCGTAGGCATAGGCAGCGACCCAATCGGGAACTTCGCCAAATTTTTCAATGTAGCGATTTTTAAAGTTTTGTGCGGTTTCGTTCGCGGTATCAAACAGAAGCGGCGCGGTTACAATCATCTTGTTTGTGTAATGACCAGAATTTTGATTATTCCCCGGCAACTTTTCGATCATTTCGTTAAAAGCGTTCGTCGCCAGTGCAGTCGGGCCGACGACTAAATTTCGAATCCCCGCGTCCCGCATCAATTTCATCAAGCGCGCACCGTCGATCTCGTTCACGGCCAGAAACAGTGCACCGGCGTCCTTTTTCTCTTTTAATTCGCTAACGATACGCTGCAATCCACGGACAGAATTTTCACCCGATTCAAACTCCCACGTGTAGCGTATTTTCGTACCAAATCGCTTGTACGTTTCTTCAAAGTTTTTAGCCATCGTATCGCCATAAGCGTTCTTATCGACGATCATAGATACAAGCTTATGTCCTAAGACGTTGCGGGCATAATTTGCCAGGAAACGGGCTTGCCGGCTTTCATTGAAAAGCGCACTGACGGAATACTTTGAATTTTTGATAACATCGGGATGGATAGAAGCTGGCACAATCAATTGCAGATGCGCGTTCTCGTAAGTTTTTTGGGTGGCCTTTACGGTATCTGCGGTCCAGTGCCCGATAACAGCCTCGGCCCGTGAACCGGCAATGTTCTCTGCAACCGTGCGTGCGGTTGCTGGATCATTTTCGTCATCATGAACATCAATCGCTAAATCGAAGCCATTGATCCCGCCACTTTCATTCACAATATCAGCATACAGTTGAACACCTTGCCGGAGAGATCGACCGATCCCGTTTGAGTCGCCCGACATGGGACCAACAACAGCCAAACGAACGGCATCATCATCACTGCGCGTTGTAACGATCTCATAGACCGTTGAGCCAAAAGCACTCAGCGCCACAATGACCCCAATGATCACACCAAACATTTGCTTTTTTGATAAATGTGCTAACCAGCTAAACACGCACTCGACCCCCGTTAAGAACCCATCTTATTATATCGTAGCAGTACCATCACGAAACCACGAATTGTAATGCTTCTGTTGTCACATCACCATTTTCGTCCGTTATATCGATTGAAACCTCGTTGGTCCCATCATTTGTGGCATGACTGTCATAGGAAAATGTGTTGCCTGTTAACGTAAAGCCTTCAAGTGATGAATTGGCATTGATCGCGTAGGACAAATTATCGCCATCCGCGTCTTCGCCCAAAATCATTCCTTTGTAGGATTCACCATTGCCCATTGTCACAGTCGTCAAATTTTTATAAGTCGGCCCATTGGTCAAAATACCATCGTTTCCATTACCGGATTGATCCGTCGCAATGGCACCCGCACCTTCATCGAAATCCCAGTAGCCGACAAGCCCCGTTTCGTCGCCATTCATCTGGCGATCCATATTTTCATTTATTTGAGTAGCTGTACGTGTTGTATCCCAGTAACGAACCTCATTTATATTACCTGTAAACTCATCGCCAAAATTCGATGTGACGTATCCAACCTTGAATGTATCTCCAGAGACATCGGCTAACATTGTGGCAGTCAAGACACCGGAGCTTATCGTTCCGGCCCCTCCAGTTACTGCAGAAAACGCTTCCGCTGCTCCATCAACGAACATTGTTGTTTGATTGTTTGCCGCATCATAGCTGAGGGCGACATGATGCCACGCCCCATCGTTCAAGTTGGTTAAGGTACCTTTGCTCTGAACTTGTCCAAACGCATCAAATACAAGTTGCCCATTTTCTAATAGAAGAGCCTTCCCGCCATTCTGCCAGGCTTGGATACCGACATTTGATTTACCAAACAACACGGCTGTATTTGTTGCCGTGGTTTGGAACCAGGCTTCCATCGTCCAGTTGGTATCGCCCATATTAATGCCGTCAGCATCAAAGACTTCGACATAATCATTCACACCATCGAAGCGCATCGCGTAATCTGCGCTGTGTGTCGGGTCTTTTCCAATGTCAATACTCACGGTTTCTTCATCTATGCCTGACGTTGCGCCGCTGGCGCGGATGGTGAAACTGTCGGCGCCCTGGGTATTCGCGTTTGGCGTATAAGTCCATTGTCCGGTCGTCGCATCCAGATCGACCTGCCCTAACTGCGGTGATCCTATCAATGTAAAGGTCGGCGTTCCTGTCACATCGGTATCGGTCATTTGCCCGGTTGCACTGGTGTTTTCAGCGATCTCGATTTCTGATCCTTCGATGGAAGGCGCGTTACTAACAAAGGTTGGGTTTCCGGTAAATCCGCTGGAATCGTTATTACCCGCAGAATCCATAACCGTCGTCGCATTGGCTTCTTCATCCATTTTGTAGTAGCTAACCAGTCCGGTTTCGTTGCCGCTTAAGGATCTGCTCATATAGTCATTGACTTCGGCCGTGGTCAGGGCTGTTGACCAGGCGCTGAACTCGGCCATATCGCCGGTGAAATTCTCGCCAATGGCGAAGTTGGCGGCAGCAACTGTATTGATCGCTTGAGTTTGATTGGACGCCGAGGTTATTCCTGTAAGCAGCACGCCATCCTGATAAATCTTGGCATCTGCAGTCGTACTGCCTGCACCGATGACAATCGCGTAGTGGTGCCATTGACCATCACCTATCGCCGTCTCCGGTTGAACTTCAATATAGCTCGTGTGGGTATCCAGAAAGAGCCCCTGACTGGCATGTCCAAACGTAATCCATTCACCCTGGGCTGCATTCCCGTATTTCATTAAAATCTGGCCGGTTCCGACCGAGGTTTTCGCCCATAACATAAACGTACGCGCGTTGCCTGCATCGGGGAGGAAGTTTCCGCTAAAGTTAATCGCATCATTGCCGTCGAACCGCAAGGCGTTGCCAAGATGATTAAGCAGAAGTGGTCCATCATTACCCGATTCAATGATTGACGCATTGGCGGTAAGAGTTGCGTTTTCTTGTGCGCCATCGTTATCATGAACGGTCGATCCGGAAACGTCGTCATAGGTGTATTGAGTGATGAGATTTGCCGTATCGTAATCATAGGATTGCGTCATACCTTCACGGATTTCTTCAACCGTACGCGCCCGATCCCAAACCCGGGTGTTATCAAGCTGCCCATCGAAAGCCGCACCGCCCTGTTCATAGCCGACGTTCAAATTTTGAGAAACACCAGACGTCAGCGAATACCCGCTAATTTCAGCGCTATCAACTACGGTTCCATTCAAATAGATAAATGTATTATCCGAACCGGTGACGGAAGCATCATATGTCACTGCAACGTGATACCATTCTCCAACGGTTGTCGAACCAGCGGCACTTTGAAGAACGTTTGAAACAGAATTGTTTCCAACATAAAATACGAGTTCGCCCGTTGCCGTTTTGTACATCACATAACGAGGCGTTTCGTCAGGATCTGGAGCAGTATCCAGTGTCCAGAGAGAGAAAAAATTCTCCTGGATTCCAGAACGGTCAAAGCGTATCCACGTTTCTATCGTCACTTGGTTCGAAATTGTATCGGCAGCCAACGTTGCCGTTGCACCAGCGGCCGCGACACTACCAGCAACGTCAAGCACGCTCGCGTTAGGGCCAGCCACGGCACCTTTAAGGGTGCCATCATTATTATTCTGCGTCGCATCCCGAACAACGTTGCCGTCGCCATCATCAAACCGGTAATTTGCAACCAGATGGTCGGACGCCGGGTCAATCTGTTCGTTATAGTTATCAGCAATTTCTTGCGCCGTGCGGGCATCGTTCCAGATGCGCACATCATCGATCATGCCTGAAAAATAATCGTCCTGGGAAAAGCTGGAGCGGCCAATGAAGTTTTCATCCCGAACAACATCCGCTCCTGCGGCCATGGCAGCACTACTCGCCCCATCCAGCGTTTGCAAAACGCCATTAATATAAATTTGCCCCGGGTTGTTCCCCGTCCCATCATTAACGGCAGCAACATGAACCCATTGATCTAAAGTCAATGTTGAACTGGTAACGGCGAAGGTTGATGTTGCACCGACATAATTACCAAAATGAATACGCCCGGTTGTGGCATCCAGACCCAGGAAAATATTATCATCAGCAGCGCCTTGCGACATTTCAACAAAACGCCCATAACCGACACTTCCAGTGGCATAAGTACTGGTATTCACCCAAGCTTCGATGGTGTAGGCGCCGCTAATATTATTTCCAACAGAATCGGTGATCGTTCCCAGATCCACATAATCGTTCACCCCATCCAGTTGAATGGCGCCGCCGTGAACGGCATTTTCTGCATCGGCCGTTACCGTCACAGATATGGTCTCCGTATCCGTCGATGAATTTGAACCACTAGCCCTGATCTGGAAACTGGTTGTTCCCGCCCAGTTTTCCGGTGGCGTGTAAGTCCACTGACCTGATGATGCATCGATTTCGACGCTGCCTTGCCCGGTTGCAGGGTTACTGACAACAGTATACGTCGCCGTGCCTTGAACGTCCGATGCATTCATCGTCCCTGTCGCTGTTTTGCCTTCTTCAACGGTCAGGGTTGTCCCAAGCACAACGGGTGCGACATCAACAACCGTTGCCCCGCCGACCACCGTCCCGTCCTGACTGGTCCCGGCGTGATCACTAACCGTATTACCTACGACCTCGTCCATCGTATAATTGACGATAAGGTTTCCGTTCTGTGTACCAGTCAAAGTTTGATTGTATGTCCCCTGGACTTCAGCCCCGGTGCGGACCGTATCCCATATGCGGAAATTGCTAAGCTGGGCATCCAGGAACCGACCGGCACCCGCTTCCGCACCGATTTGTGCATCGTCCAAAGTTATTGTGCTTTCAGAGGTGTAGGAGATGGTTTCGGTCAGATCGCCGTTGAGATACAGATGAAGGTTGTTCGCCGACGCATCGCGCACGACGCTGATATGCAGCCAACTACCGATGTCGGAAGCAAAATCATGACTGAAGACGCTTGAGTTGCCGGCCTCCCCCCAAACCAGTTTTTTAACGCCACTAAAATCCTGAAACTCGAAATGGAGGTCCCCTGCAACCGAGTGAACGGCATTTCCGATAATCATATGGTAACCACCACCTGTCGGCAGGCTATCCAGATGGATCCAGGTTTCAATCGTTATGTCGGTGAAATTCACACCCAAGTCAGGTACGGTGATGAAATCATTTGTCCCATCAAAATTGAGAGCTTTTGTTGGCAACCGAACGATCTCAACGCCGGAGCGAACCGGGCTATCTGATGTAGCGGCAACTGCCGCATCACCCTGAAGTGCTCCATCCAAACTGGCGTTGCCTTGCCCGTTATCAACCGCTGTCGTATCATCATCGAACGTGTAATTCGCAACGAGGTTGCTTGAATTTGAATCAACGCCAGTGTGCATGGCGCTCTGAATCTCTCCTTGCGTGCGGGCATCAGACCAAATTCGGACTTCATCGATCTTGCCGTTAAAGAATTGTTCGGCGGGCGTGCCGTCATCATAAACACCAATGGTCAAAGCTTTCGTATCAAGGGTCGGCGACCCCGTTACATTCAAAGCTTCGGCGACCAGATTACCATCCACGTATAGCCTCAGGTTCGTACCATCATAAACCCCCGCCACATGGTGCCATTGACCGTCGTTGTATGTGAGGGGCGAATTGAGGCTAGCGGTGCTTATCGTATTTGTGGCGACATATATCCGACCTTCAAGCATATAGAGCGAATACTGATTGCCGCCTGTGCCTTGTGCTTTTGAGATAAGTCGACCGATATTCGCATCCCCGGCATCCGTATGCGATGACGTCTGGAACCACGTCTCAATCGTCCAGTTCGCAACATTCAACGATGCATCATCAGTAATCGTCACGTAGTCGCCGGTACCATCCAACGACAGAGCTTGACCTGTTGCCGTACTTCCATGTCGATTATTCCCCGAATGGTCTGTGACGACATCACCATCACCTTCATCAAATCGATAGTAGACCTCCAGATTATCGCCGGTAGCCGTGATCTGATTTTGGTAAGTGTCTCTAATTTCCTGACCTGTGCGAATATCGCTCCAGACCCGCACTTCATCGACCATTCCAGTGAAGGCAAAACCCGATGTGACCGCAGCGTCAGCAAGATGATTCCCGCCAAGAACCAGAGTTTGTGCGTTTCCGGTAAAATCAACCGTACTATGCGCAACCGTCGCTTTCAGATCGCCATTAATAAAAATCTGGGCATTTGTGCCATCATATGTCGCAACAACACTGTACCAGGTATCCGCAACGGCGGTTACGCCGCTATTGAGAATAACACCATTAATATACAGGCTTAGATCGTTCGAGGTGTCCTTGAACAAAACAATCGTATGGTCATTGGTATCACCTTTATGAGCCAGAAAGTTTTGATGACCTGCAAGATCACTAAACAAAACATCTGTTTCATAAGTAACTGCTGTCGTAATTGCACCAGAGGCAATATTGCCTTGAACGCGATCCACCAGACCGCCATCAAACTGCGCTGCGCCCCCCGCGACATTAACAGAATTCTGATCTTCCGAATTAATAGTTACGGTGATTGTTTCGCTATCCGTTACCCCGGATGCGCCATCGCCAACGGCCGTTAATTGGAAGGTGTCCGTTCCATGATAATTGGTCGCCGGGGTGTAAATATATTCCCCGGTGACTGTATTAACTTTTACCGTCCCTCCCACAGAAGTTGACGCCGTCACCCAACCATCCGCATCGGCGGCACCAGCCCCTGTGACAGAAAACTGGGTACCGTCATTGGTCAAAGGCAACACCTCAACATCAGTGGTATATCCGGTGGTCGCCGTCTCAACGGCCCCTGCATGATCAATGTCTGATGTTCCGGCATTCGAGAACCCGCTCGTCTTATCAATGGCTGTGGTACCCGAACCCTCATTCAGTTGCCAGTAGGCAACCAGATTGTCTTCACTGCCTGCCAGTTCCTTATTATAGTTTTCAGAAATTTCGGTCGCCGTGCGAACATCGTTCCACAAGCGCACCTCGGCCATTTGTCCGTCATAACTGTTACCCGTCTGGAATCCGCCACCAACACTATCCTGATCTGTTCCCAGATACATTGTGCCAGCACCGGTCAGAGTTCCATTATCTGCATCTGCCTGACCGATCAGTTGGCCATTTTTATAGGCCTGTAAATTGGTCCCGCTCCCGTCTGTCCAGGTGAAAGCGATGTGTGACCACTCGCCAGCTGTTAAATTAAAATCGGAGAAGGTGGTGTCTGAGCCATTTGTATCAAAACGCACAGCCCCGCTTCCGCTCACATAAATGAGGACTTCATTATCTGATCCCGGAACGGCGTAGCTGAATAAACTACCAAGGAGAACATCCGGGTTCACCCACATCTCAATGGTGAGCGCGGAGGTTGGAAAGTCGGTAAATGCATGTTTCACACCCGTAGCAACGCCATCTTCTCCAGGATTGCCAATATCCAGAACAGAATGAACAATGTCATTCGCCGGCATTTGACCTGATACGGCTTCATTTTCCTGGATCGTAATTTGACTGCCCAATATTTCAGGGCTTGATCTTACGAAATCAACCTTACCTGTAATCGTCCCGTTATTCGCGCCGGCTGTATCCGTCACGGTCGCGCCGGCACCTTCTGTAAACTGATAGTTCAGAACCAGATCGCCACCCTGATCCCCGGTTAGTTTTGTGTTATAGGTCTCAAAAACTTCCTGATCTGTTCGCGCCGTATTCCAAATCCGAACATCCGCCATTTCACCATCAAAATAATCACTGAATGAGGTACTTAACGCTTCGGTCCCAATGTACAGTTGCGAGTTCCCGCCGCCGTCGGGATCGGTGGTATAGGTATCAATGCCAACCAAAATTCCGTTCACATAAACCTTGAGTAAATTGGTCGATGCATTCCTGACCAACGACACGTGATACCAATGATTAGCCAATAAATTTGTATCAAAGGTTTTCGATGTATTATCACCTGATCCGCTTTCATGAATGTAAACCACGTCACCACTTGCATTTATTCCCAGACCATAAAGTCCATTCACAGAGGAAGCGTCACTTGAATTCGGTTCCGCAAAGCTCAGGATGTATTGCGATTTTAACTGATCCAACCGGACCCACGATTCAACTGTCAAATCCCCAGAGATCGCAAGGTTATCTCCTGTCCCACGACCGGCGCTCACATATCCAGTCGATCCATCAAAGTGCGCTGCCGAACCCAGCGTATTGACGATAGTTGCGTTACCGACCAGCGTGCCGTCATTGGTGTTACCGGAACTGCCAAGATTTTGAACCTTGGTCGCCTCATTTTGATCATCGAAGCGGTAATAACCAATCAACTCTGTCGGGATCGTTCCGTCAATTTGCTGGTTATAATTATCTCGGATTTCTTCTGCTGTGCGCGCATCGCTCCAGATGCGCACCTCATCAAGAGCGCCCCGAAAATCATCATCTGCTGACCAATTGCTATCGCCGATAAAGCTGCTGGTCAGGTCATTGCTCGATGCCGGGCTCATGGTCGTCTTGGCTCCCGTGAGCCCCTGTGCAACACCGTTGAAATAGATCACAGCATTGCCGTTACCATCATTTACTGCCGCCACATGCACCCACTGCTGCAGAGGAATTTGCTGCACTGTACTGATTTTTGAGTTCACCGCGCCCGCGTAAGTTTCAAATGATATGAGGCCGGTTGTCGAATTGAGGGACAGAATAATATTGTTAGAGCTCTCACCTTCACCCAATTCAACGATCCGCCCAAAACCTTGGCCGCCGGAGGAATGATACTCCGCAATATTAACCCAGGCTTCAATCGTGATCGCACCGGTCAGTCCAGAAACCGTCCCGATATCCACATAATCGCCCGTCCCGTCAAGAACGAGCGCGCCCCCGCTAACGTTAACTGATTTCTCCGCAACCGAGCTAATCGTCACCGTAATCGCTTCTGTATAGGTCCCTCCACCCGAACTGGCGGTTTGAAGCTTGAAAGTATCGCTACCATGATAATTTTCGTTCGGCACATATTCCCAGTTGCCGTTCTGATCTATGGTAACGGTGCCATTGGTGGCAGCGCCAGACACGCTGTAGGTAATCGTACCGCTAGCATCCTTGGGGGTTAGGGTGCCGCTGGCGTTTTGATTTTCCACAAGGGTGATTTGCTGGCCGTCGATGGCGGGCCCAACATCAACCCAGATCGGGTTGCCGGCAACAGTGCCATTATTATCACCAACGGAATCAACAACCGCCGTCCCTGATGTTTCGTTTAACTTATAATGTGCAACCAACCCCGGCTGTCCGCCATCCAGTTCCTGATTGTAGTTCTCAGCAATTTCCGCGTCAGTTCGGGTCGTATTCCAGAACCGGGCATCAGAAATTTCTCCCGTAAAACCATTGCCGATATCCGACGTACCCGCATCAGGAATAGTGAATGTCAGTTCGGCTGTTGCCACGAACACACCATCGAGAAAAAGCTTAACCGTCGTCCCGGATCGGGTTACCGCCGCATGATGCCATATGCCATCATTGACGCTTGCTGCAGAGGTTATGTCCGCACTCCCTCCTGTATCAAATCTCAGGTTGCCATTTTCGATGAACAGAAATCCGCCTTCGTTGATTCCCGAATTTTCGCCGAGCCTGACAAGGTTCATCCTCGAGTTGTTGGTCACATCCGTCTGGAACCAAACCTCATAAGAAAAATCGCCTGACCCGAAATTAAATACCTCAGGACTTCCGAGATCAACCTGATCACCTGTCCCATCCAAACGCAGGGCCCGCGCCGTTGGGCTGACAATCGAAGCGCCATCGCCAATCGTCAGATCCAGCGTATCGCCAGCGGAACTGAGGTTTTGGACCTTTGTCGGTTCAGAGGTGTCATCAAAACGGTAATAGGCCGCAAGGCTTGTGTCGGATGCCGGGCCGTCAATTTGACGGCTATAGTTTTCTCGAATTTCTGTGGACGTGCGAACGTCATTCCAAATTCGGACTTCATCAACCTCACCCGCAACCACGCCGCTTTCACCGCGATTTTGGCCCACATAAACTTCGTCCGTAATCGAGAAATTAGTAAAGGGCGAATTCGCAGGCGTTGTCATGGCCGTGTCTTCGACACCATCAACATACAACGTCAATGTATCCGTTGCCGCATCATAACTATAGGCAAGATGATGCCAGTTACCGTCATTAATGACGATACTCGACTCGTAGCGTTTAAAGTTTACATTATCATCGCTAATTTCAACACGCCAGGCACCGTCAGCTTCCGTCAAAATTTGCGCGACTTTCCCGCCGCTATCATCCAATCCGACATATCCTTGGTCTGGATCCGTCGTTTGTGTATTAACCCACAATTCCATCGTATGACTGCTCAAGGTCAGCGTGTTCGCAGTCTGCATTGCGGCATGACTATCGTCCCCGTCGAATTGCGCAAATGAACCGGAGTTCTCCAACACCAGGCCACCTTCAACATGAATGCTCAGGGTTTTGGTATCTGTTGCGCCTGTCGCATCTGCGACCTGATAGCGGATGGTCTCGACCCCGTGAAAGCCGGTGGTCGGTGTGTAGGTAAAGCTGCCGGTTGAAGCATCGGTAATGGTAAATGTCCCGTTTGATGCATCTCCACCTGAAACCACTGAATAGGTCAGAGTGCCCGATACCGAAGGTGCATCCAGCAATCCGGAAACGGCTGTTCCTTCGTCTGTGATAAAACCATGACCAAGTTGCAAATCATCCACTGCGACCTGATTTGTTGCACTTGTATATTCGCGGTTTGTAACAACCACATAATTGGTTGAAGGATCGAAAGTTGTCGTCGCAGTGATATCCGCACTGTTGCTGAGGTCCCCTACTTCGCTAACGATAAAGCGCAAGGTGGTTCCGTTGTCAAAAGCCTCGAAGCTGTATTCCGTGCCGATTTTCAAGTCGATCGACGCATCACCGGTAGATGTCAGATTCGTGCGAGTCGAAGATATGATGGTTCGTAATACCAACTCATTGTTATCAAGATCAGCCTGAAAATTAATCGCGTTTTCCGGATAACCAAAATCAGTGAGGGTCGAAGGATCAGTTCTCGTCAGGACATGGAAAAAATCACCGGCATCCTGGAAACGGAAGGTTCCCGATAAATGCACGGGCGTGCTAGCTGTCGGGTCATATTCTGCGTTTGAGCGCAACAATTCACGGTTGGCAATAATTGCTTCACCGGAATCCAGCGTTACCGAATCATTGCCATTCGCCCCTCCCCCTTCAACAACGAGCCAGTCCGTTGCCGTATAGGGCAGTTGGTCCGGCGTCTCGGCCGTCGGATCATCAGTGCTTGCGCCTGTCGTCGCACCCAGGGTCGCATCATTTGAATTGGTCGATGTGTCTGTAACCACACCCCCTGCCAGATCATCCGACATATTCCAGTACCCGACCAGATTATTTGTCGAGCCGGGGTCAGATATATTGGGACTGAGCCCGGCGTAAATTTGCGCATCGGTCAGAACAGCATCCCAGACACTGACTTCGCCAATTGAGCCGTTGAAGAAATCGCTCGCCGCCGTTGATGACTTACCGATGAAGGCATCGCCCGAAAGCATCTCTTTGGAAACACCGGTCTGGGTGTGAACAAGTATGCCATCAACATACATTTTAAGGGTATTATCCCCGTCATGGGTCATGGACACTTTATGCCATTGACCATCGGCCACGGCGACACCGGAATCGGCTGTTGTTGTTTCCGATGTCGTGACACCTGTTGCCGTAACCGACTTGAACACCAGGTTCCCGTTTTCAACAACCAATGCGTTGGTGCTAACTCCTGTCGGCGCGGCTGTAATCGTCAAGTTACTTACGGAATGAGCGTCATTTCCACTCTGATTCTGTGCGCCCAAAATAAATTCATGGCTTGAGGTCGGGCTATACCCGGAGCCCAAGTCCAGGTTACTGACCAGTGTCGTGCCGTTGTAAACAATATCCAGGCCATTTGAATCATAAGAAATCGTGACCGGGACCGAGGCTGCGTTATCAACTTTCGCAACCGGTTCACCGTATATCTGGGTGACCGTTCCTGTTGCCGTGCCGTTACTCGCGCTGCCCGCAGAATCAGCCCCAACGTTCGATCCATCAAACGTGTAATTTGCGACCAAACCGGTATGACTACCGGATAACTCACTCTGGTAATTGCTGGCAATTTCCCCGGCGGTCCGTTCTACGTTCCAAATGCGGACATCGTCCATCTGGCCGTTATAATCAAAATTCACTTGCCCCGAGCTGTCCTGCTGCCCCCCAATCATGAGAATGGCGTTACCGCCACCGTTCGGATCATCGAACGAATCCGACGTGCCATAGGATAAGGAGCCTTTGGACACCCCGTTCACATACAAGGTGTAAAAGCCACCGTTGGAATCGCTGACATCGCGGGTAATCGCGACATGTTGCCATTCGCCAGGTGTAATTCCGGCATTCGAAAAGGTTACACTGCGATCGGCCCCCGAATTGGATTCGTGAAAAACCGAAATAGAACCATCGATCTCGATCTGAGCGCGAAACAAGAAATTCTCAACCTTTGCTTCGTTGCCTCCCTTGCCCGCAATTGAGATAAATGTGTCGCCGCCCGTCGTCGAGAGTTCATCCGGGTTGAGCCAGGCTTCGACGGTTAGGTTATCGGAAATTAACAATTCGTCGCTAGTGCCACCACCCATATTGAGGGCATCGTTTGTGCCGTCCAAATCAATATACTGATCGGTATCCGTCCTGAAAAAGTTCGCAGATTGTGAAACGGTCGAGAGAACCACATTGTCCAGTTTGACCTGCATAACATCATTACCGGAAGCGTCGGTATCAAAGGTAATAGCAAGACCTTCTACAACACCCGTCTCAAGCGGATTGTTATCGACGCCATAATTGAAGCTGAAGCCTTCACCCGGGCCAGATCCATCACCAATACTGGCATTGAAGGTTGCCGAAAAAAAATGCCCATTTTCCGCGTCGCCCGTCGGATTGACTTTATACTCGCCGGTTTGGTTCGTCGTCGCACCACTGGTCAAAGTTTGCGTTACGTTGTTGGCGACGGTCGCACTGGGCAAGTCGCCCATCCCAAGGATTGTTTGGGTCCCGGTCGTTTGCGATGTGTTGATCCAGCCCTCCCAGGTTGTCGCGCCGCCATTAAGCAGAGTTGTTGAGTTACCAAGCGATAGGAAATCATTTGCGCCATCAAAAACCAGCACAGGCTCCATCGAAAATGTCTCAACTGTCTGGTCAATCGTAACCGTGCGCGAAACAGTCGAGCCACTGTTTGATGCGGCATCTGTCAGATTGAAACTAATGGATCGATCAGCAACGTCCGGGTCCGGCGATGTGGAATTATATTGAACGGCGCGGCCAACAGCTTGCACGCTGGCGTCGGTTGCCGATCCGTTAAAGGTAATCGTTAAGGGGGTCGTGCCGGTGCCTCCGGAAACGGTACCAACAGTAACGCCGCCGTAGGTGATGTTGGAACCGCTTACACCCACTTGCCCGGCCGACGTTCCCTGATTGGCGACGCTCAGCACATCTGTCGTTTCGCCATTGGTGGTAATTGTCGTGACCAGTGTGCCGCCGTTATAATCCTGTTGCGGATCCGTCAATGAAAGGGTCGGGTCAACACTAACCGCACCATCACCAGCCAGAAATCCGGTCTGTCCGCCCGCTGTGCTGACAATGGGGGAGTCGGTAACAATATTCAGGGTTCTGGTGACCGTTGCCGCCTGCCCGCCGTCCCCATCAGTCAGGGTAAAACTAAGTACCGGCTTTAGCGCTTCATTTGGGGTTCCTGCATGATCATAAGTGATCGCGCGCATTAACGCTTGAACAGCCGCCGGGGTCGCGTTGGCGCCGCTTAGGGTTATGATGAACGGATTGCCGCTGGTCCCGCCAGTCACAGTGCCAATCAGGATATTTCCGTATGTGACATTGCTTCCGCTAAGCCCAATTTGGCCCGCGCCAGTGCCTTGGTTTTCAACGCTAACGACATCGTTGGCAGACCCGTTGGTTGTAACCTGAACCGTCAACTGACCGCCGGCAAAGTCTGTGGAATCGATATCCGCAACTGTCATTCCATCATCAACGACTTTCGCACTGCCTCCGCTGACATAATTAGGCGTCGTGCCTGTACCGACAGTGACAACCGGCGCATCGTTTACTGCAGCCACGTCTAAGGTAACTTCTTTTGTTGCGGACGCGGCCACCCCATCAGAAGAAAAGGCCGTATATGTGAACGTAACCAAACCGCTCGCGTTATCGACCGGCGTATAGGTTAAACTACCAGCGCTGAGTGCTTCTGATGTCACCGTTTGTCCAACAGCAACAGCATTGCCATTTAGCTTCAGGCTCCCACTCGCGGGAAGTTGTGATATCTCGATCCGGCCCAGCGCTCCATTCCCGTTGGCTGAGTAACCTGCGTTGAATGCGAGCAAAGACAAGGAAAGTGTCACGTCTTCGGTGCCGTTAACCGATACGTCAGAAATCGTTGGCGGCGGCGGTGGTGGCGGTGGTGGTGGCGGTGGTGGCGATGGCGGTGGCGCAGGTGGTGGCGCGGGCGGCGGCGATTGCGGTGGCGGCGGTGGAGGTGGCGGCGGCGGTGGAGGTGGTGGCGGCGGTGGCGGCGCTGCGAATACCGGGAAGGGTATTGGGGCAGGCGAGGATACTGGCGCGGCGGGAGCAGGAGTAGGAGCAGCTGGAGCAGGGGCAGCGGGGGCAGGCGCAGGTGGCGGTGCCGCAGGTGGCGGCGGTGGAGGTGGAGCCGGCGGAGGCGGCGCAGGGGGTGCTTCTGGTGCAGGTGCCGGCGCAGCCGGTGCCTCTGGTGCTGGTGCTGGTGCTGGTGCAGGAGGAGAAAGGGTTTGCTCTGGCGCCGCGGGAGCAGAATCAGCGGCAGCAACTTGTGTTGGTGCTGGCGATTGCACGGGAGCCGGGGCCGCGGGTGCCGCTGATGGTGGCGGAGTTGTGGGTGCCGGCGTGACAGGCGTGGGCGCTGGTGCGATAGGTGCAGGTGCAGGTGCAGGTGCAGGAGCAGGAGCAGGTGCCACCACCGGCTCCGTCGTCTCTGCAACCGCTGCCGTCTGCGCCGCGGTCTCAGCCTGTGCTTCGGCCAGCGCCTCGCCCGGCGTTTGCCCGCTAGCCAATGCGTCAGCAATCGCTTCGGCTCCTGCAGCACTATTCGCTACATTTCCAAGTGCGGTATCCGCCCCTTGGCCGGACGCAAGTGCCTGCAGCACGGGATCGGCCTGCCCGGTATTGGCGTCAGCCTCGGCCTGCGCTTGCAAGGCCGTTTGCTGACTGGCAGCGGCCGTCGCGTCAGCGAAATTGCCACCACCTTGCAACGCATTTGAGAGTGCATCGACAAAACCAGCGGAATCCCCAACAGCTTCGTTAACGCCTTGTCCAGAAGCAAGTGCGGCAAGAATAGGGTCTACGGTATTTGGGTCATTTGATTGCTCAACTGCTAAATCGGCCGCCCCCTGGGCTGCTTGGGCCGCTCCTTGCGCATCATTGATGGACTGCCCATTTTGCAGTGCCTCAACCAGAGCATTCTGGAAATCAGCGGAGTCACCGACAAGCTCACCAACACCATCTCCCGTCGCCAATGCGTTCAGCAATGGATCTACGAGACTGGGGTCGTCTTGTTCCTGGACAGCTTGTGAGAGTTCGGCTTGCAGTTGATTAGCCTGATCCAGCGCTTCATTGACGGGCTGGCCTGTCTGCAAGGCATCGACTAACGCATCTGCAAACGCATCTCCGGCGGCTGCATCACCGTCAGGTAATTCTATATTTGCACCCTCACCGCTGGCAAGTGCTTCCAATAAAGCATCGCCATCCGTCTGCTCACCACCGGGGGCAAAAACTTGCAAGGCCCCTTCTGCCGCCTGGTTTGCGCCAGCCAAAATATCAACCGGCGCTTCGCCATTTGACAGTCCATCCTGCAAACCTTCAATAAAAGCATCCGTCGCCGCTGTAAGCTGCTCCGGCGTTAACGGCGCCCCATCCTGATTTTGTTGAATTAACTCTGCGACTGCTTGCTCGACACCTTCACCTGACGCTAAAGCCGCCAGAATATTTCCTTCGGGGTCCACTCCCGGTCCTTGCGTGGCAGGAATGTTGGATTGGAACACGGATTTCGCATCCGCCAGAGACTCCTGAGGCGATATCCCTTGCGCGATATTATCCAGCAAAACATCGATGAATGCCTGCTGCTGGGCAGCGGCTTGTTCTGGAGAGGCACCATCGGCAATCGCCTCATCAATCGCGGCTTGGACAACAGCTTGCAGCTCTGGATCGATTCCTTCACCTGATAAATTTACGAGCAACGCTTCGAGCGAACTTAAGGCTGGTTCGCCATCAAGCAAGCCATCTGCAGCCGGCTCCGTCAAAGGCGCGTCCGGAACTGGCGCTCCCGCGTTCTGGGCGACCTCAACATTTCCGCCAGAGGCGACCTGCTCTGCAACTGCCTCACCGGAAATTTCCAAGCCGGTAAAAGTGATCAGGGACGGTGGCGGGCTTTGAGCAAAAAAACCTTCGAGCGTCAGCGTCTCACCATCTTCGCCGACGAGAATAAGGTCTTCTCCTGATTGTTTGAAAGTCGCGTGCTCGGCCCAGCCAGGCACCTCAAACGCACCATCGGCGTTTTGCGATACTCCAAGCGTACTCGGCTCCGCCGGAGCAGAGCCGTCAATGGACGCCCACAGATTATCGTTCTCAACAGCCATTACACCAACGTTTTTATTTTTTTACCCATCCAGCGCGATTTTGAGCTACCTTTCTGACCTCTGCCTTAAGAAATCAAATGGAGAGCACGCCTCATCGGATTGTGTTGGATAATAAAGGTCTTTCACCCATAATGTCACCTAAATCAATGACTGCGAACATAAAATGAACGAAAATCGAAATGATATGGAAACACGCCTGCTCAAGCTGGCGACACGAAAGCTGCTGGATCTCTTTGGTAGCCTCAAAGACGCCTCTAAGCATTGCCGGGTCAAACCAACGAACTTGTCACAATACCAGAGCTTTGAACATTCAGCATTTATGCCGGTTGATGTTGTACTCGATCTTGAGCGCGTCTCTCAGTCTGCAATTCTTAGCGAGGAGATGGCGCGTATCGCGGGATCTGCTCCAGCCCAAGAATCAGACCGGGGAGTGCGGGATGAAGCGCTTGACGTGCCAGTTGCGGTCGGCGAACTTTTGGCTTTCGTCTGCGAAGCGACAGCAGCAGAAAGTGCCGGCGGAACCCTGTTAACTGAAAATGAAAAACGACGGTATTTTGAAATCAGGAGCAAGGTCGAGGCAGAACTCCGGGAACTTGATGTGGCTGTTGAGCAGGATGGTACCCTGCTTCGTTCAAAATCGAACTAACGAAAATCATCACAATCAGCGCCCCCTTTGCGATGGCGATCGGCATTTTTTACAGACTCGAAAAAGACGTATAATCAATTGGTTACGCGATATATAGATTTATATCAGAGGTCCGCCACATCCTATAGTATCAGGAAAAAACGGGTAGCTGTTTCGGCCAAAATCTGTCACCAATAGCCCCGTAAAAGTGGATACCCGCAAATGGGACCACCTAGGGACGGATAAAGAAGAGTGAAGACAGAAAGATGAGGATTAACCTCACCTTATGTGTCTTGCTGGGTGTGTTGTACGGCTTTCTTCCTGCGCGCCCTGCAGTGGCACAGAGCCTGGAAACGCTGCTAGAGGACGTGATCCAGAAAGACCACCGTGTGATTGGAGCGAAAGCTGATATCGCTGCGGCGCGTGATCGTGCGCGGGAAGCACTGGGCGACTGGTTTCCGCTTTTCGAACCCACTGTGAATCACGGTTACGAGCTTACTCAGAACCCGCATGGCTCAGACACCGGCCTACCTTTCAGCGAAATCGACCTGTCGCTAACTCAAAAGCTATGGGACTTCGGCGCGACCAACGCACTCGTCGAAAAAGCCCGGCTCCAGTTAGTTGAAAAACAACTAACCCTGACCAAGGTGAAGGAAGACCTTATCCTTGAAGCGATTAACGCCTATGTTAACCTTTTCAAAGTTTATCACTCTTTGACATTTGCCCAGCAATCAAAAGATAACGTTCAAAAGCAAACAGGTCTTGAGGTTGCCAAAGTCGAATCCGGTTCCGGTCTGTCGACGGACGTTCTACAGGCCAAATCACAACTCGCTGGCGCCATTGCCCGGGAGATCCAATCGGAAGGAGCTTTGCTGGCGGCACGCAACAGGTATCGTGCCGTATTTGGAAAACCGCCCGAACCTGAAAAAATGCTCCCCGTCGCCCTGCCACTGGACCAACTATCGCGGACACTGGAAGACGCCATAGACAAAGCGCTCGAGAAAAATACCCAAATTGCCATCGACAGCATTGCGGAATCAATCGCCAGACAGGATCAAAAGAACGCCTATGGGGACAAGTTCTTTCCCAAGATTGAAGGTGTCCTGACGCAGAAATGGAAAAATAACGTTAGCGGGACGGTTGATCTTAAAAAAGAAACCTTGGCCAAAATTGAAATGACCATGCCTTTCAACCTGGGTTTTACCGCCATCAATACGTTACGCGCAGCTGAAAGCGACGTCATCGCCAGTTCGCGTGTCGTCGCCGATACCCGTCGGAACATTGAAGAACAGGTCCGCAATGCGTGGCAAGAATTGAACACCGCCAAACTAACGGCGAAGTCGCTCCAAAACCAGGCCAACATATCTGCAGCATTTCTGGAGCTGGCCCGTCAAGAGCGCAAACTCGGTCAGCGGTCTTTGATCGACGTTCTGAGTGGTGAAACCTCGCTGCTCAACTCCCAAAGTGATTCTATTTCTGCCGAGACCGACGTCATTATTGCTGCCTTCAAGCTTTTAAGCATTACCGGAGACCTGAAGGAAAACTTTATTCGCGACGCCGTGTGGCGGTCGAACATGGCGGCGCCGGACGTATCTGAGCAACAACCAGCGAAGCGCGAGCTTAATGAAACGCGCGCCCCCGCTTCCAATCGTCCAGCCGCAACTCCTTCTCTCCCCAAAGATCAGGCCCTATCCATCGAGGAGCGTGCGGCACTCGACGAAGGAAAAATAGCTGTCGTATCAGTTCCGGCAAAAACCTTACCACGTGCATCGCCTGTGGTTTCAACCGATGCCGTGCCAAAGCCGTTATCGCAAGTCCGGCCCGAAGCACGACGGTCTTATGAAGTGTTCTCAAGCGGGGTCCTGGATGTATTCCAGGGGCGCATCAATCGACAGGAGCAAGACGCGCCCCCTCCTGTCATTCAATAACCCCGATGGCCTTTATCAAGAACAAAGGTTGCAACGGCTCTGCTGCATATGAGATGTTCCGATTATGAGGGAATTTTTTCAACGATTGACGTCTCATCCCTGGATCGCTTCAGAGCTGCTCCTGGCGTCATTATTTGCTAATTTTCTGGCGCTCGCCTCACCGTTATTCGTTGTTCAGGTCTTGAACCGCTACGTCGCCTACGGCGTCGATGCAACATTGGCAACGCTTACGTTTGGTGTGCTAGCGGCCATCCTTTTGGAAATGGGATTCCGCCAGGCCCGATTGATGCTTGCGGCTTCGATGCTGGAACCGCGTGATGAAGAACGCGCGGTTGGCACATACGGCATTATGGTCTCGGCAAAAACACAGGCCATTGAACAAATTCCACCGGGACCAAGACGCGAAATCATCGCCGGCTTGACCACGATCGAAAGCACCTACAACGCTCCAAATATTACCGCAATACTGGACCTTCCGTTCGCCCTTGTTTTTGTTCTGGCCCTCTTCTTGTTAAATCCCGTCCTTGGCGGAATCGCGCTCACCTTTATTGGCATAACCTGTCTCTACAGCATTGTGAACCAACGTCTATTAGCGCCTATTACCCAGGCCCTTTCGCAAGTGATGGGCATCGGCAATGGTTTGATCACGACGTCGTCGCGTGCCGCCGATACAATCCGGGCTTTTGGCGGTCAATCTCACGTCATGACGGCATGGCGCACCTACGTCGGCCAATCGCAGCGATTTCGAAACATCGTCAATCGACGCCAGGGACTTGCCCAAACCTTAACCCAAAGTCTGCAAGCGGTTATGGGCGTCGCTATTATTGGTACCGGCGCAATTCTGGTTGTTGGCGGCCATCTGGATGTCGGGACGATGATTGGCGCCAACATTCTGGCAGCACGGGCTCTTGGCCCCGCGATCAAATGGGCTCAGCTCAGTGAAGCCATGGCAAAGGCCCAGGATGCCAGTGCAAAAATCCGCGGTCTCGTCCGCTTGCCCATCGAAGCAGACAACGGTTCTGCATTGAGTTCCTACGACGGAGCAATCGAATTCCGCGATGTAGCCTTTGCGCATGGCGCGTCCAATGCGCCGTTGTTCGAGCAACTGAACCTGACCTTGCCGGCCGGGTCTGTGCTTTTGATCAAAGGTCGCAATGGTGCTGGCAAGACGACTTTGGCCCGCATGCTTGTTGGCCTGCTTGAGCCAACCCGGGGTCAAATTCTTGTTGATGGTGTGGACATGCGCCAATTGCTGGCAAATTGGTGGCGTAAACAAACCATATACATACCGCAAGAACCATCATTCTTACCTGGAACCCTGCGGGAAAATTTGCTCGCTGTCGATGAGGATCTGGACGATGAACAGATCAATCTGTTTTTAAGAAGTGCTGAACTTGGAGCCTTTATCGACGAAAGCCCAAAAGGCTTGGATACCGAAATTGTCGATAATGGTATGACGTTGGCTGTCGGTATCCGCAAGCGTTTGGCATTGGCGAGGGCAATCGCATCCAGAGGCAAACTGGTGATTTTAGATGAACCAACCGAGGGACTTGACCCTGAAGGCTGTGCAGCCGTCTATCAAATCATGAAAGAACTGGCTCAGGAGCGACGGACCATCATCGTTATTACCAGTGACCCCATCATTCAACGCGGCGCCCGTTTAATTCTCGATCTCAACACAAAACCGGTACCGACGATTGTCCGCGAGCCAGCAGCAACCGTACCGAAAAAAACAGACAAGCAGACAACCTTGAAACCAAGACGCGGGAGAGTAAAAAAATGACATCTCCTGAAGCACAACCAACCCGTCCCTCACCCTTAGGAACCCACCTGTTTTTGGGGTCCTGTATCTTATTGGTTGTGGTGTTTATGATATGGGCTGCTGTCGGCAAGCTCGATGTTGTAAGCATGGCGATGGGCGAAGTGGTACCGTCCAGCCAGGTCAAATCTGTGCAGCATCTCGAGGGCGGCATCGTTCGTGATATTTTAGTAAAAGAAGGAGAACGGGTAACCAAAGGTCAGCCCTTGGTTGAACTTGAACCAACCCGTTCCGGGGCCGAACTGGACGAGTTGGAAATTCGGCTAACGGCACTGCAAATCAGCATCTTGCGTCTGACGGCGGAAGCAACAGCGGCGAGCGAACTGAAGATACCCGAAGAGTTAAGGCAAAAAGAACCGGATCAGGTGCGTCAGGTCCGCGCCCTTTTCAATGCCCGGCAAAACCGTGTACGTAATCAAATTCGAGCCCAACGCCAGGAGATTATCCAGCGCGAACAAGAAATTAAAGAGGTTCAGGCACGCATTCGAACGAATTCCAGCGGGCTCCAGCTGATCCGTGAACAATTAAAAATATCCAGCAAGTTGATCAAACTGGACCTCTCCAATCGGATGAACCATTTAAACCTTCAGAAAGAGGAATCCGATTACCGCGGGCGTCTGGATGAAGATCGAATCGCACTTCCACGAACCAAGGCCGCCTATAATGCAGCTCGCGCACAGCTGGAAGCCATCGAAAATGGCTTTCGCGAAGAAGCGACCCTTGAGCTAACAGATGCCAGAAGAACCTACCGCGAACTTTCTCAACGTGTCTTAACCGCAAAGGACAGCTTGCGGCGGACTGTGCTTCGTGCGCCGGTAGATGGCATTGTAAAAACGCTTTATCTGGTGACCGTTGGTGGTGTCGTTCAGGCGGGAAAAACCGTTCTGGATATTGTCCCCGGCGATGATCGACTTGTCATTGAGGCACGGTTGCCAACGACAGATATCGGTTATATTGAAATCGGTCAGGCGGCCCATATTCAACTGGCTTCTGCTGAAGCCGTAAGATTTGGGATCCTGGAGGGTAAAGTCGTTCACATCAGTCCCGATACCATCGTCACCCAGGAAGGCGCCCCCTTCTACAAAGTTCGCATCCAGACCGAACGTGACTATTTTGAGCGTGGTAACCTGCGCTATCGTTTGTCACCGGGCATGCAGGTCCAATCCAGCATACAGACAGGGACCCGAACCGTCGCTCGCTACCTGCTGGATCCATATATTGGTAAAATGAGTTTTGCTTTCACAGAGCGTTAATGAAAAGTTCGGATCATGGTTTAAAAAACAGCTTGGTTTTCAAAATGTAAAATCAATGCTAATAAATACGATCTAACCAATTGTAGTGTCTTCAAAATTTGGATCAGACTTCGGGGTTATGGTATGGGTTGGCTTTCAAAATTAACCGGCGGTGGAAACGATCAAGAAAAACCACAACGTCAGTTCGACCGTTATACCGGATCCGGAGAAACAATTGAAATTCTGATCGACACTTCAGGCTCAGGAAAACCCTACGAGTTGCTCGATGTAAGCTTGGGTGGTTTTGCCATCAAAGGCTATGAAGGCACTCTGCATGGCAATCAATATTTTGAGTTCAAATTTTGCGGAACGACGGCAGACGGCCCTGCCGAGATTACCGGTTTTGCTAACATTGTTCGCGTGAAAAACGGTATGCTAGCGGCCAAGTTCACACCGCAACCGCGCGTCAAATCTTTCCTTCGCGATTATATTTCGAGTCGCTAAGGCGAACGAACTTAAGACTTCCAGTTGTCTTTTACCCCAGCGACAGGGTCCGCCAGGTTGGGTTTCCCGTCACCATCCCCGGCCGCATGCAATTTTAGATCAAGCACATACCCCGGCTCGTTATAGGGATGGTTCTTGTCGGTGAACACAGCCGTGTCGTTCTTTAACATCATAATTTCGCGAATAGAGCGCATGGTGTCACGGCTCAAGTTGAAAGCGCCGACGAATTTATTCAGAACATTTCGTTCCCCCGCAGCAACCTGCCCATCGACCAACATGGCATCGTAAAGATTGATAATGATACTGGCTTTTTGTCCTGTGGACAATTGCGGCTCAATCTGATTGATAAACCGGTCAATTTCAATCTTGCCTACAAAGTCGAATGCATCTGTCATGACGCCATGGAGTTCGTCTTGCGACAACTCATTCCGGCTGACATGCTTGCCAAATACTGTGATCAACTTGGCTTTTTCTTCAAACGTTGTCCGGGTATCCGCATCAACCAGATAGGCGATGCATGTGGCTAAAATATATAAAGGGGAACTTAAAACATTAACCATTACCGAACCGTCTCCATTGAACCAGATTGTTGTCGCGTCGCAAATGAGCCCCTTAGCTTAAATGGGATCGACTGAACCCGTTAATATCAAAAAATAATGCGTTGCGCGTCGATTTCGACACCCGAGATTTCATAGGACTTAGCCTCTGATTTAAAGGTTACACCAGCAGGCAGAAGTGCCATTGCTGAACTGGTCACCAATATATCGCCTCCCGAGCCAATATCTTCGCTGAGCTTGCTTGCGATATTGACGGCAGAACCAAAGAAATCACTGTCTTCCACCAGCAGGAACCTACCGTAGTCAATGCCACACGAAATATAAATATTCAGATCATCCTGGGTCATCATATTCATCGCATCGAGCGCTATGTTGAGAGATATCGAAGCATCAATTGCGTTTTCGACGGTCGGAAAACGACAAAAGGCATTGTCTGCCTCAAATTTCACAACGCTGCCGCCAAACCGCTCTATAATGGGCTGTGCGACCAACTGCATATGGCGAACCATGGAGAGATAGTGAACGATCCCTCTTTTTTGTGTTAGTCGCGAAAACCCAGACATATCGAGAATATGAACCGTCTGCTCGACACCATATTGCTCCCAGACTTCATCTTGAATTTGCTGACGGATATCGTCAGTGTCTGCTCGCGCATAAGCTTCCATCAGGTCGTAGAACTGTTGCACAAAAACGCCCCCACAGGTTCCAATCTGGCTTTCAAAAAAGACTCTTTCGGCACCCGTTGCAACCGAATAATTTTCAATTGACGCGATCTTGCCATCATCTGGTAATTTTGTTGTGCAACCACATATAATTGTATGTGATGGATGATCTGTCAAACTTATGCGGGGTCATATAAATTGAGTTATGGACCTATCGTTAAATTCGATGTCTTTTAGAAAGGACACTTACATATGTTTTGGAAAACCGACGAACCGCACGGCCTGCCGCACAATCCCTTTAAAAGCTGTGTCGTTCCCCGCCCGATAGGATGGATTTCCAGCATCAGCAACGAAGGCCATATCAATCTGGCACCATACAGTTTTTTCAATGGCATATCAGATTCGCCACCTATGGTGATGTTTTCAAGTAATGGCTCGCCTCCTAAATCTTCTAAAGATACGGTTTCCAATGTGCAGGAAACTGGCGAGTTTGTGTGCAATATGGCGACATGGGAGTTGCGCGATAGCATGAATGCGAGCAGTGCACCTGAACCGGCTCACGTAAACGAATTTGAAATCGCTGACCTGGAAATGGCGGCATCGCAACTGGTCAAACCGCCTCGGGTAAAGATTGCACCGATCAACATGGAATGTACCTATGTCGATACACTGGAACTCCCGTGCGACACACCAGGCGGACGCAACACTTTAGTGGTTGGCAAGGTCATCGGGATCCACATTGACGACACATATATGACAGACGGAATTGTTGATATTACACGTATTCGCCCTTTAGCCCGCATGGGATATAGAGACTATACCTCTGTCGAACAGATATTTACCCTGAACCGCCCGGAGCGCGCGTCATAAAAGACGACAAACCGGCCCAAATTAACTATTATCACATATGGAACATGTTCCACCGAATACTCAGGAGATTCGAAGATGACCCTTCAGTGCATAAATCACCTCGCTTTCATAACGGATGATATTGTTAAAACGATCCGGTTCTACCGCGACTTGTTGGGGATGAAATTGACGGCAGGGATTGGTCATGATGGATATCGACACTATTTTTTCCGAATGGGAGACAACGCATCGCACATCGCTTTCTTTGAATACGATGGCGCATCTCCCATGAAATCGAAATTTCCGGGCGATCGCACCAGTGAACCGATTGGCTTTGATCACACCTCCTTCACCGTTGACAACCGGGAGGAACTGTTTGCCCTCAAAGACAAATTGGAAGCGGCTGGTCTGGATGTTCATGGCGCGGTCGATCATGGATTGTTCTGGTCCATCTACTTCTATGACCCCAACGGCATTCCCCTGGAAGCGACATGGGAACTGATGGAAATTACGCAATTTCCAGCGATTGAAGATGATGACCCTCTGGCGATTGCCGCCGAAGGTGCTGACCCTCAGCCCGGACATTGGCCTGAAGTGACATCACACACTGCACCTGAAGATATGGTCGCAAAATCTGGCAACGGGCTACCGATGCGTGAAAGCTTCCTGAAGCAGGGCATCGCCCATTATCGAGACAGCACAGAAACAACAGCAGCTGAGTAAAGTCAATTTGGACACAATTCCGACTGATACATGAAGGAAAAATAATTTGTCATATCTAGCTAATCGGCCTTTTGGTTTCATCGTGGCATTTGCATTGGGCATGGCTGTTTCGTCAGCCCATGCAAGTCTTTTTGATAAGGCAAAAGGCGTTTTGGACACCTTGCAGAATTCCTCTCAAGGCGGCGCTCCTGCCGCTTTGGGCAGTGCCTTAACGTCAGACGAAATTGTCTCAGGTCTGAAAGAAGCCTTACGCGTGGGAACCGAAAAGGTCGTGGGGCAGCTTGGTCAAACCGATGGATATTTAACAGACCCGGCAATCCATATCCCGCTGCCGGAGAGTCTGAAGGGTGTACATAACACGCTGGAAAAGGTAGGCTTTGGGAACCTGACGGCAGACCTTGAAACCCGCCTTAATCGTGCGGCGGAGAAAGCTGCGCCAGAAGCCAAAGAGGTTTTCTGGCAATCGATCCAAGACATGACACTCGATGATGCAAAGAAAATCCTGGATGGCAGTGACACGGCCGCCACCGACTATTTTCGCACCCGCATGTCCGCTCCCTTAACTGAGCGTTTCACCCCCATTGTTGATGCCAGCTTGTCTGAGGTTGGGGCCGTTCAGGCCTATGATCAAATGATCAGCCAATATAAAACACTTCCCTTCCTGCCAGATGTGAAAGCCGACTTGACCGCACATGCCGTCAGCAAGGCTCTGGATGGATTGTTTCATTACATTGCGACGGAAGAGGCCGCAATACGAGCAGATCCGGCAGCAAGGACAACAGATATCCTGAAAAAGGTTTTTGCCAACTAAGCGTAAAAAAACCGCTTAAAAAGGCATCGGACAACCAGGTCAAAGCGGCGCCCCAGACGCCGTTGCGCGTGCTGCGGGTCCTGCGGCTGCCAACGGCGCAGGACCTTCTCTTCCGCCCCCCCCGCAAAGCCAGATTTTATGATGCGGCAAGTGACGAGAAAACGAATTGGTATCAAATGATAAAAGCACCCATTTTCGTATATAAGCAGGCATCGCAATGTTGATCAGTGTCGAGACATCTTAAAGCTAATGATAGCCCCATACCCCATTAAAACAATTTGAGACCGCTCTCCAACTCCTGACCCAATGCCATGTCGCCAGGCTAATGCGAGCTTAAAAAAGCTGCAATTTCTTCAGACGTCGGCGGGTATGCGCCAACTTTCGTGCAATTCAGCGCTGCCGCTGCAGCAGAAAATTCCAGCGTTTTACGAAGCTGAGTGTCGGTGATTTTGGTAATCGTGTCCGGTGCGTCACCACAAAGTGCTGAGACAGAACTTAACAATGCTCCCATTAAGGCATCGCCAGCTCCAACCGTGTCGGCAACTGTGATCTGAGGCGCAGCCACTTGAATAAAGTGCTGACCGGTGTACGCTTCAACCCCTTTCTCGCCATAGGTCACGACGACCAGTTCCGCTTGATCCTTTAGCATCCGTTCGGCAAATTGCTTGGGCGTTTCCTCTGGCGCCATAAAGTCCAGGTCCTCATCACTTACCTTTATAATCGATGCCTGTTTCAAGATACGGTCCATTCGTGCGTTCCACTCCTCCGGATCATCAATCATCGACGGACGGACGTTAGGGTCAACAGAGATCATGATCTGCCCCGCTAACTCGGCACACAGGTCAGCGATATTGTCTGCGCCTGGTTTATCAATAAGTGAGACGGAACCGACATCAAGGATATCACCCGATTTTGGCTGAACGGTTCCGGGCGGGATTTGAATGTTCTGAGTTGCCGTCGAATTATTGTAAAATGCGTAGCGAGGACTGCCCGTCGACATGTCAACAAATGCCAGCGTCGTTGGGTCATCGGTCCTCGGGGCAAGATCACAGGCGACACCATGTCCGATCAGGTCTTGAGACAACTGATCGCCAAAAAAGTCGTTCGAGATAGCTCCTAAAAACCAGACGTCCCCCCCCGTACGCGCGGCCACTTTCGCCGCATTAAAAGGCGATCCACCACATTTTGGTGTATATACCATCTGACCAGACGGATCATGCCCAGGCACGAAATCAATCAGTGTTTCTCCACACACATAAATACGTGCCATTAGCTGTATTCTCCCGAGCCACAAAAAAGCACCCTGTTCACTTTCCGGTACAGGAACCTTTCTTTTTTAATTTAAACCATTGTTCTTTCTAAGGCGCATTTTCAAGGAACGATCAGGCCAGAGAAAGTATTTTCTTTGCCGCATTTTCATCGGTAATCAGCGTGTTGGGTGACATCCTGCGGATGGCCGCAAGAAGGGCGACCGCGCGGTGGCTCCCCCCTGTTGCCAATACCAGATTTTTTGCTGACGCGACGACATCAAGATCAACCGACATGGTTCGGTCTCCAATAGGATGGTCCACCGATGCGCCGTCCTTATCAATGAAATTACACATCACATCGCCAACGGCTCCAGCACGGACCATGTCATCAAAGTCGGGTTGATCAACAATTTGTTCCGCAAGGGAGGTTGAGCTTTCCCCTATATCACCGCAACTCACGACCGCCATATCCATCGTTGCAGCCAAGGTTTCAATTTGGCTTAAGCCACAATCCGTCAACAAAGTTTTCTTCGTCTCCGGTTTATCAACGATAACGGGAGCCAGATATAAATAACATTCAGAGTTCATCAGACCGGCCAACCGCCACGAAAACTCAATTGGATTCCTTTTCCCCGGATTGATGATGCCCCCCATCAGGGAAACAACTTTCGCGTTAGCAAGGCGTGAAGGCGCAAACGTTTCGATGGAGGCGGAGAGTGTCCGGCCCCAGCCGACGCCGACAACCATGCCATCGACAACTTGCTGAGAAAGATACTTTCCCAGTTGCGCACCGACGGTGCGCGCCGGGTCCTCGGCATCGTCAATCGCTGGAACGACAATAGCGTGATCAATCGCGAAGGTCTCTTCCAACCGGAACGATAGGTCCAAACACTCGCTAATGTCTTCATCAACCCAAATTCGAATCTCATTGCGGCGTTTTGCTTCGTCCAGGATTCGAATAACCATCGCTCGGCTAATGCCAAGCCGTTCGGCAATCGTTATCTGCCTCAACCCTTGGACATGATAGAGCCAGGCGGCACGCAATCTAAGCGATTTTGTTTCCACTAGGGTCTGATGCTTATCTGGTTTCAATGCTTTTCCATCTGTTTCATATCCCGACAACGTCACCTGCACGCCCAACGTATTGTAATATCGCCTTCAGCCTATTGCAGCCTGGACTATTCTGCACACTTTCTGCGTCGCTTCCAGATGTGGTAAATGCCCAACGCGGGGAAGTATATGTAAATCAGGTATCACGCGGGCCAATTGATCTTGGTCCAGCTTGATTATGGTGTCGTCTTCGCCCCAGATACAAGTGACATTGTCATGCTTGATTTCCGATCGTTTTGGCGGATTTACGGCATACTCGGCGATTTTGGAGAGAGCAATTCGACGGCCAGGTTTTTCTAATGAAGACAACACATAATCAGCCATCGCAGGTGAAATGGTTCTTTCGTTCGCGACGGCTTTTCTCAAGTGACGCAGGACATCTTCAACATTTTTGAGTGCGCTGAAATCTGAAACAAAACTCGGATCTCCAAGTGGCAAAAAACCACCCGGCGCCAGCATGACAAGTTTTCGGACATCAACATCCGAATCTTCAGCCAAAAGTCTGGCAATAGCACCGCCTAACGAATGCCCAATGATGGAGATCGGCCCTATGATCTGGGCCATCACCTCTTCTTTTACCGCTTGATATAGCAATTCAATGGACCCCGAACCGACGTCATTGCCCGCCGCCCCATGACCCGGCAAATCAATAGCCCATACCGAGTGGGTTTTTTCGAAGTTGGGGCCAACAATCGACCAACTCAGGCGATCGGCCCCAAAACCGTGTATCAAGAGTAAGGGCGGCAAATCGATCGCACCACATAGGTGGTGGAGGACTGCTTTTGAGGTTTGGTTCGTCATCGCAGTACTAAGGAACGATTCGACCAAGCAAGGCCCCCACCGGCACCAACTCTCCTTCCTGGATCAGGATTTCATGAAGGGTACCTGAGACCGGTGCCTCAAGTTCAATACTTGCTTTTGTCGTTGTCAAAACAACTACCGGCTCCTCTGCCTCAACAGTATCCCCCGCGCCTTTGAGCCATTCCGTAACTTCTGCTTCGTCTATTTCATTGCCCAACTGGGGGACCGTAATGTCAGTGCTCATTGTCATTTGAACCTTTCGTATCTCAATCTATAAAGCGCGGCCTGCAAGAGCCCGGTCATCCCACGTGCGAATACCCTTCCGATTGATTTTCTTTTCCGGGAAAAAGTCTGTCGCGACAATATCCAGAACATCATCAACCTGTGGAAAATAGGTGTCTTCCATCTCAGCACCGGGGACAATCCAATTTGGGCACCCCAAAACGCGCGGGGCGGCTTTCAACTTATCAAAGGCATAACGAGTTACATTGCTGGAGAGGGTCATTGCGAAACTACCACGTTCAGAAGACTCTGAAACAACGATGAGCCGCCCGGTCTTGCTCACTGATTGAATAGTCTGATCATAGTTAAACGGCACCAGCGTCCGCGCATCAATGACTTCCGTCGAGATTCCGTAGGTATTCTGCAACTCATCGGCGGCAGCCAAAGCCAGATAAAGTGAAGGCCCGATTGTCAGGATGGTTAAGTCTTCGCCGACCCGCTTGATATCGGAAACACCGAAAGGCACCCGGTAATAACCTTCAGGCACGCCACCATCGTGAAACTTTTCAATCACATCGTAACTGCGCTGACTTTCAAAAAAGACGACAGGATCGCTCGAAGAAAGTGCTGTTGCCATCAATCCTTTCGCATCATAAGGCGTCGCCGGGTAGACGACCTTCAAACCAGGAATTTGCGCAACCATCGACGTCCAATCCTGTGAATGCTGGGCTCCATATTTACTGCCGACCGAACATCGCAGGACTACCGGCATTTTCAACTGGCCCGCAGACATGGCCTGCCATTTCGCCAGTTGATTAAAAATTTCATCACCTGCGCGGCCAATAAAGTCCGCATACATGAGCTCAATCAGCGCCCGCCCACCCGACATCGCATAACCTACAGCCGTCGCAACGATGGCCGCTTCAGAGATCGGAGTATTAAACAATCGATCATGCGGCAGAATATCTGATAGCCCCCTATAGACGCCGAAAGCGCCTCCCCATTCCCGACACTCTTCGCCATAGGCAATCAAATCTTCGTCATGGGTCATATGGTGTAAAATTGCTTCAAATAAACCATCACGCAAAGTCACTGCGCGCATGGGAGATATCTGGACACCGTTTTCATCCAAACCAAATCGTGCTTTGCGTGATATTTGACGCACCGGCGCGGCTTTGTCGATCGGGGCCAACAAGGTTGCTGGTTTTGATGGCACGTCGATTTCGCTGTCAGAAAACATCATGTTTCCGATCAAGGTCGGGTTTGACGAAATATCGACCGAAGGAGCATTTGTTTCATCGACAACGGCTTGAACAAGCCGCTCTATTTTTTTAATCGCCGCCATCCGCATATCGTCGACAGCCGACGCTGTTAAGACTCCGTTTGTGACCAACTGATCAGAAAACAGCACAATTGGATCATAATCATCCCACAGTTTTAGTTCTTCGCGAGAACGATAGGCGTTGGTATCGGATGTCGAATGGCCTGAATATCGATAACATTCAATATCCAGCAAAGCGGGTCCTTCGCCCGCCAAAATCAGATCACGCTTGCGCCGAACAGCATCCGCAACCGCCAGAGGGTTTGTGCCGTCAACAGTTTCCCCATGCATAGCATCCGGATTAATACCCGCACCGATGCGCGACAAGCGGTCCCAGCCCATGGTTTCGCCCATCGTCTGCCCGCCCATGGCGTAAAAATTATTATTGAAAATAAAAAGAACCGGCAAAGCGCCTTTTTTATCGGTATTCCATAACGTCTTGAATTGCGCCATCGCAGCAAAATTCATGGCTTCCCAGACGGGGCCGCAACCGGTCGAGCCGTCTCCCGCATAAGTTACACAGATGCTCTCTCCGGGGTTGCGCTTTTTATAAAGAGCGGCACCCGCAGCAATGCCAGCCGATGCACCAACGATGGCATTGTTCGGGTAAATACCAAGGGGCGGATAAAAGGCATGCATGCTGCCCCCCATACCGCCATTAAATCCGGTGGAACGCATGAAAATTTCGGACAGCAATCCGAAAAGAACAAAATTCTCGGACAGTTCTTTTCCAGAACCCCCCATTGTTTTCTCAACAACATCAAGACGGGGGCCCACGTCATCGGCTTGCATGAGCGGAGCCATAAAATCTGCGTCTTGTGTTTCAATCGCCGCCAAGGCTTTCGCAAGAAATTCACCGTGGCTGCGGTGCGAGCCAAAAATTTGATCTTCCAAACTGAGCGCAAAAGCACTTCCGACGGCCGCTGCTTCCTGTCCAATCGACAGATGCGCGGGACCTTTATAGGTATAGTCAACGCCGCCATAACTCCCCTTAGCTTTGAAAGTCATCAACATGCTTTCAAACTCGCGCACAAGCATCATATGTCGAAGGATTTGCTTTAGCGCAGGATCACCATAGGAGGCCCGCTCAAACGCCAGGGATTTGTCGTAGGCGTGAATATCCATTTTGGGGAAAGCGACTTCTCCCTTTTTCCGCATATTTTGCGGGTCAACAAGCAGCTCTTTCGGCATAGACGTTCCTTAGCAATAGAGGTATCGCCTTTTTAATCAGCCAGCATCACAAATGTCAAATTGAAACTACATATGTAAATCGGCAGCCTTCCAACGCCAGGAGCCACGCGGAGTGGGGACCGAGCTGGCCTAACAGAGCAACGGTCCTGTTGCTGTCCCATCGACATCAATCGGCGATCAATTGCTACTTAACGCGCAAAATGTGAAAGAGAGAACCCCCCGTTCCGAGAACTGTTGATTTCACAGAAGACTTGCGCTTTCCAGCGCTTGACCCGAAGCGGTTCGACACGTATAGATAATTTGTAAATAATTGTAAATATTGTGCAACTTTAATATACGAGCAAGACCGAACAATGACAACAACGCCTCCTCTTAGCCAAGCCTTAACGGGTATATCTGGTATTCTGGTAACACCTTTTGACGAAAACGATGAAATTCAAGCAGCCCCCTTGGCTCCACTTGTCGAGCGTGCCATTGCGGCGGGCGTTCATATTTTGGTCTCAAACGGTAACACGGGCGAATTTTACGGCCTGACAACTGACGAAGCCGAACAGATGGTGCGAACAGCAGCCAAACAGATAGATGGACGCGTCCCATTGGTCGCAGGTGTTGGCAAAAGCGTTAAGGACGCCTGCCAACTTGCAAAAACGTCTGCGGATGCAGGAGCGGATGCGTTGATGGTTCACCAGCCACCGGATCCGTTTGTCGCTCCGCGTGGAATTGTCGAATATGTCAAACGTGTCGCGGACGCCGGCAACGGCCTGCCCCTTGTCATTTATTTACGCAATGACTTGATAGGCACCGATGGCATAAAAGCAATTTGTGAAATTGATGGTGTTGTGGGTGTCAAATGGGCAACCCCAAATCCGATGAAACTTGCGGCAGCGATGGCGGCTTGTGACCCTTCGATTATTTGGGTTGGCGGACTGGCTGAAGTCTGGGCTCCAGCCTTTTATGCGGTTGGCGCCCGTGGTTTTACCAGTGGCCTGATCAACGTATGGCCTGAACATTCCGTCGCCATTCATCGTGCACTGGAAGATGGCGATTATCATGAAGCGCGCGCCCTGATTTCGCGGATGACACCTTTCGAAGATGTCCGTGCCCAGGAAATGAACGGCACCAATGTGACCGGGGTAAAAACAGCATTACAGCTTATGGGAGACGACTGCGGGTCAACACGGCCGCCTTCAGCCTGGCCATTGACCGCATCACAGATGAACGACTTAAAAGCAATGATGTCAGCCGAAGGTTTGATCAGCACGACCTGAAAAACCGCAACGCACGCCATGGGCAGAGGTCTCAATCAGGACCGTGCATTTTGGATAAACCTAAAGACAGGGGAGTATCTCATTCGTTATGACCCAAACAATTAACCTTAAATCTGGCGATACCCACTTGCATTTGAGGCCTGGCTATGGGGGGCGCATCAGCAAACTCGCATTCGGTGGCTGGGATGTTGTGCGTCCAATCCCAGAATCCGAGGATAACCCATGGGCAGGCTACAAAGGCGGCAGCTTCCCTCTGGTCCCGTTTTCCAATCGCATTAAAAATGGCCGTTTTTCCTTTCAAGGCCGCGATATCTCCCTCACGACCCATCCGCAAGAGCCAGCCAATGCCTTGCATGGACATGGATGCTTCACCGAATGGTCAGTTGAAAAGACAACCGCAACCGCCGCCACACTGTCCAGCACACAAGCAGCGGGCCACCTGGATTGGCCCTGGTCCTATCAAACACGCCAGCACTTTGTGGTTACGCCTGAGGAATGCAAGGTCACGATTGAGGTCACCAACTTGTCCAAAGAGACAATGCCAGTCGGGTTTGGTTTTCACCCTTTTTTCCCGTTTGATGAAGACGTTAATCTGCGATTCAAGGCCGGCTCCGAATGGTTGGGCGCACCTGAAGATTTCCCGACCGAGCACGGCCCCGTTCGTCACGACTTTAGCACAGTGGCCGGGGACAACCTATGGCGCGAAGAAAAGACCATTTGTTATGAAGGCTTTGAAGGAGAGGTTGAATTGCATTGGGCAACATCGGATCGTCGCCTGCGGCTTATAGCTGATCCCGTGCTCAATCATTTTATTGTCCATGTACCCAAGGGGGGGCATTACTTTTGCCTTGAGCCCGTTAGCCATCCGACTGATGGGTTCAATCTGGCGGCTGCAGGCACCCTGCCCGAACCAATGTTGACGCTCGACAAGGGGCAGACAACATCTGCATCCATGGTCTTAATACCGGTCTAAAATTCGGCAACGCCCTCATCGAACGGCCAGGCGCCGAAATTTACGGCGGATTAGCCTATGGAGTATCCGCCATCTACGACGATCGTCTGACCGGTTATAAAATTGGCTTGGTCACTAGCAAGAAAGATCACTGGCCCGGCAATATCATCCGGTTCTCCCCAGCGGCCAAATGGTGTGCGTGTAATCACGGCCTCGTTATGTGCCGTATCGGCCCGACCTCTTTCTGATTGCTCAGTCACGACAAATCCTGGCGCAATCGCATTAACACGCACCCCATAGGGGCCGTATTTTAAGGCCATTGAACGCGTGAGCTGATGAATAGCCGCTTTACTTGCGCCATAGGCTGGAACTTTCGGGCTTCCGAAAAAGCTATACATCGATGCAATATTGATGATTGCGCCACGGGCGGCGATAAGTGCGTCTTCAAAATTCTTGATGACATCAAAATTCCCAACAAGGTTTATATCAAGTACCTGCCGGAAAACATCGATGTCTTCCTCTTGGTCACGGCGTGCAATTGCAGCGCAGTTAACAAGCACATCGAGGGATTGAAAATGCGAGGCAAATTCCCTTATGGCAGAAGAATCAGAAATATCGAGTTGGTGATATTCATTCACCCCGGCAGGCATGACCAAAGGTTCCGGCTCGGCACCTGTAATGACCACCCGGCCGGGCATTTTTGCGGCGGCACCGGCAATGGCTGTGCCGATACCATTTCGACTGGCACCAATGACAACCCATGTTTTATCGCGCATTCTTTCGGTCATCGCGCCCCCCATAGCAGCCATACCAGGGACATTGGAAATCCTGGCACCCTCGCTGCATTATTAGTTACAGATAATACCGCCATCAACATTTAGCACCTGACCCGTCATATAGCTGGAATCTGGCCCCAGCAGGAACTGAATGACGCTCGCGACTTCATCAGGGTCTCCCAGCCTTTTCAACGGAATCTCTGCCTGCACATTCTCAAGCCCCCTTTTTTGAATGAGTTGCGCTGGCATGGACGTATCGATTAACCCGGGTGCCACAGCGTTCACAAGTATATGGGGGGCGTCGCGACGGGCCAAAGATCGCGCCATCCCAACCAGCGCCCCTTTTGCAGCGCTATAAGCCGTGTGCATTGGCGCTCCCCGGCGAAACGCGAGTGAACTCACCAAAACCACCCGCGCGCCCGGTTGCTGCAGCAGGGCATCGCGCGCCGCAATGTAGAGTGAATAAACGTTGCGGATATTCGCTGCCATCACCGGGTCGTAGATATTTTCGGTGTCATCCGGTTCCATCCCGTCCGGCACGAAAATACCGGCCAAATGAACCAGACCGTAAAGTGTATCTTCTTGCTCAACAATTTGCGTGCAAGCGGCTTCATCATCCATGGCGGATCGATGACATACAAGGTTCGCCGGGACGGAAACATGTGCCTTCAATGCGTCCAATGCCTCCGCATTGACATCGACGGCGATAACGCGAGCACCGCCATTTATCAGCCGTGTTACCAATGGCACACCAATACCGCCAGAGGCTCCTGTCACGACAATTGTTTTTCCGTCAAACATCACAACCTTTATACCCCGTCCAATTTTTTAAAGTTTCTTCCATGACCTGCCATAAAGAAAAGCGGGCCCTTGCTTCCAAAGGCCCGCTCTCTTCTTAACAATATACGCTACAAGAGAACTAGCGACCAATGACCCTCGAAATTCTCGAGGAAACTTCGTTCTCCGCATCGGCGACTGCTTTTTCAAATTTCTTGAGCCACGTATCGCCATATTTTTCGACAAACCAGACTTTCATCTTGTCTCTCGCAGCGACAAAAGTTGCGCGCTCTTCCGGTGTTGGAACATAGACCGTACCACCAAAGCCTTGGAACTCTTTCAAAGCTCTTGCGTCATATTCTTTATTCCAATCCGATTGAACCATGGCCGTCTGCTGGATTCCATCAATGACCAAGTCCTGCAGATCAGCAGGCAGTTGCTTGAGCCAAGCGTCGGACATCCACCAGAAAGCAAACAAGTATGCATGTTCGTCCAAAGTGACATATTTAACAGCTTCATACATTTTGGTCGGAATGATATCCGTTGCGGCATTCTTGGTGCCTTCGACCACACCCGTTTGCAGAGACGTGTAAAGCTCGCCCCAAGCCACTGGCGTCGGGTTCCCGCCCAACGCCTTGATGAACTCGATTTGCAGCGGAGAGTTAATTGTCCGCATTTTTACACCGGCCATGTCACTGGCAGACTTCACGAGTTTCTTCGTCGTAAAGAAGTTTCTCCAACGCCCTGTATTGCCAACCGCAACCAGACGTACATTACCGGTTTTCTTAAGAATTTCCTCACGAACATCATCAAAGAATTCACTTTGAGCAATATTCTCGGCAATCGCATCACCGTTCATCATGTACGGAATATCTGTAACCTGAAGTTCAGGGAAGAAGCTGGCAATGCCGCCCACCGTTGTATGGGCAAGCTCTAGCGTGTTCAGCTGAACCTGCTCAATCATTTCTCTGAAGTTTCCGAGCTGTGCGCCAGGGTAGATTTCGACAGCGATCCGTCCATTTGATCGCGCCTCCAGAAACGACTTCAAAAAGTCACCCGCAATCTGGTCATCAGACGTGACCGGACCCACGTGTGCATATTTGATCGTAAACTCGGCAGCTTTTGTGACCGACGCGAAACCACTCGCTAGTGCCCCAACTACCATAGATGTAATCAATAGTTTTTTCATATTTTCCTCCCGTTGATATGATTTCGAAACCAAACTATGACACCGGTATCATTTTATGTAAATAGGGTGTCCCCGTGAAAAATTCTTTCGTCCAAATCCTAAAGGCTAAACAAAACCAAACCAGCGCGGGATGGTCATGGACACGGCTGGAACAAACGTGATCAAGAGAATAATTGTGACATGGACCACGTAGAACGGCAGCATTTCCGAAACAATCGCCTCTATTCGTTCTCGACTGACCGCAGATGCGACAAACAAAATCAACCCCATGGGCGGCGTTGCCAAGCCTATGGTTAAGTTTACACACATGATGATTGCGAAGTGAACCGGATCAATCCCCAAGGCCAACGCTGTTGGCGTCAGGATCGGCCCCAGAATTAAAATAGCAGGACCGGCGTCAAGAAACATACCAACAACAAGCAACAACAGATTGATCATCAGCAGCAGCACGAATTTATTATCCGTGAACTGAAATAAAAATTCAGCCAGGTTTTTGGGCAGGCCAGACAATGTCGCAATCCAGGCAAAAACCGTTGCCATGCCAACGGCCAGTAAAATCACGCTGGATGAGACGGCAGTTCTAAACAGCATGTTTTTAATCCGCGACAAAGGCAGACTTTTCATGAACATACAAATTACCAACGCATAGACCACGGCTGCCCCAGCGGCCTCTGTCGGCGTGAACACGCCAGAAAGAATACCGCCCAGAATAATGATAGGCGTCAACATCGGCCAAAACGCATCAAGCCCTGCGCGGGCCGCAACTCGGACACCTGGGAATTTATCAGCAACCGGATAGTTGCGTTTTTTAGCGATGATTGACGTGGCCGCCATCAAGCCGACCCCGGTCAACAGCCCCGGCACGACGCCGGCTAGAAACAAAGCGGCGACGGATACCTCCATGATATAGGCATAGACCACCATAATAATGCTGGGCGGAATGATCGGGCCAATAACAGACGAAGCCGCAGTCACCGCTGCGGCAAATTTTTTCGAGTACCCCTGTTTCTCCATGGCCGGAATCAGCATGGAACCAATGGCCGACGTATCGGCAACGGCAGACCCGCTTAGCCCTGCGAAAAAGATCGACGAAATAATATTAACGTGCGCCAGTCCACCTCTGAGATGCCCAACCAAGACACGCGCAAAGGTCACCAGGCGTTCCGTGATCCCCCCAACATTCATGATTTCGCCAGCCAAAATAAACATCGGGATCGCGAGCAAGGGGAACTGGTTGATTCCAATGTAGAGTTTCTGAGCAATGATCGATAAAAAGACCTGCTTTTCCGCCAGGATTAATCCCAACATCGGCGCAGCACCAAGCGCAAAAACAATCGGCATGCCTACGGCTACCAACACCAGCAAGATCCATATAAAATAAATGGGTATCATAGTATTCCCCGCCTAAGCCGAATGAGTATCAGAATTCATCAATGATAGATTTGTGGTGTTTTAAGAATGCATCGTCTTCAAATCTGTTGCGGGTTATCAACGCGAACAGTTCTTCTAAAAACTGTTGCAGCGAAACCAGCGCCATACTTCCCATCCCCACAGGGATGGACAGAAAAAACCAATACATTGACACGTCGCCGATTGCGATCGCCACCTGTGTTCGACCATTCCAAGCAAATGCGTGACTTTTAAAGGCCAGGTAACCGCAGAAAATGAAAACCGCCAGGTAGACGAGTGTTTTGACCCAGCCGACAATCAGGTCAGGGAACCGGGAAATCACAATTTCGATGTTGGGGTGTCCACCCAGTCTCAGAGCAATGGGTGATCCCAAAAACACCAACCAAAGCAGCGCGTACTTCGCCAGCTCTTCCGACCACGACAGACTGTCGTTTAAAACGTAACGGTAAAAAACTCCCGCTGCGACAATAACCGCAATCGCGAGCACCAAAATCATTGCACCCCAACGCATCACCTCAAGCTGGCGCGAATTAATATAGGATAGACACCGAATGATGATGTTCACTAAATCCCCCCAAATCCAATAGCGTTGCAAGGACTTGCGACACTACAATCTGCTATGTTTGTCAAAATATCACCAGCTTGAAGCTCCCGTCTTGCATCAAAGCTTTCCCGTGTGGAAACAAGAGCTACGATTCTGGCGATACTTTTCTCCCGATCTAAATATTCTTTCACACCCACATGCAAAAAACCAGAGTAAGGAAAACGATTTGCACGGCACTGGACTGCACAAATTGCGTTTCTACGAAGCCGATTGCGCTATGGATGTAAATCCAAATCTCGGGCATTGCATTATTTAATGACACCGGTATCATTCCAGCGTACCTGTGTCTTGTCAATCCACGTAATTTTAGCAGAGAGCAGTCAGAAAACATGTCGTCTTCCTATGATTTTATTATTGTTGGCGCTGGCTCTGCCGGCTGCTTGCTTGCCAATAGACTATCCGCGAACCCGGCGCACAAGGTGCTACTGATTGAAGCGGGTGGGTCTGATCAGCGGTTCTGGTCAAGAATCCCTGTCGGTTATTTCAAAATGATATACGACGAGACTTTCGCCCGGATATTTGAAACAGAACCCAGTGAGGGCACCGCCGGTCGAGCTATTAAATGGCCGAGGGGCCGGATTATTGGCGGCTCCAGTAGCATAAACGGTTTGATTTTTATCCGTGGCCAACAGGAAGATTTTGATGACTGGGAAGACTTGGGGGCTAAAGGCTGGGCCTTTCCGAATGTCCTGCCTTATTTCCGTAAACTTGAGGGCTATAAGGGCGGAGAAAGCCAATTTCGCGGAAGTTTTGGAGAACTTAAAGTTGATGATCTTCGGCTTAAACACCCGGCATGCGAAGCCTGGCTCGAAGCGGCCTACGAATCCGGGCTGCCGGAACTCGATGATTTTAATGCCGACAAATCCCTGGGCGCGGGTCGCTATCAACTCAGTCTAGACGGGCGCTGGCGATCAAGCTCGGCACGCGCGTTTTTACATCCCGTCAAAAGCCGCAAGAACTTAACGATCATTTCGAACGCCCTTGTCGAAAAAGTTTTGTTTTCTGGTACGCAAGCGATTGGTATCAAGCTTCACACCAAGCAAGGCCCGCGAACCATTCATGGCAATAAAGTCGTTTTGAGCGCTGGCGCATTGCAATCTCCGCAGATTCTACAGTTGTCAGGCATTGGCCCCAAGGATCTACTCTCACAACACAAAATTCCGGTTGTCCACGAGTCTTCTCAGGTCGGCCAGAACCTGCAAGATCACTATCAAATGCGGACAATCGTGCGCATGAAAAACAAATTATCCTTAAACATTGAAACGCGGAACCTCTTTAAATTAGCGCAACATGGTATGCGGTGGTTAAAGGACGGTTCCGGTATTCTATCGATTGGTGCCGGACAAGTGGGTGCCGGCGCCTGCACCAAATATGCAAAAGACAACCGGCCCGATGTGCAAATACTGGTCATGCCGTTGTCCGTCGATAAACCAGGTGAGCCACTGCACAGATACCCTGGTTTCACAGCGACGGTATGGCAATGTCATCCAGAATCAAGGGGTACAATCGAAATCACCTCAACGGACCCCCATAAACAACCTAAAATTCAACCGAACTATCTTTCCCATGAGCATGATCAAAAAGTCATGGTAGAAGGCGTCAAAATGATGCGCGATATATATCGCAGAGATGCCTTCAAAGACCTATGGGACGAAGAAGTTATCCCAGGCGCGAACATACAATCTGACTCAGATATTTTGGCCAGTATTCAGCAACATGGCGCGACCGTATTCCATCCGGTTGGCACCTGTCGGATGGGAATAGATGACAACGCTGTTGTTGATCCTGAACTGCGTGTAAAGGGAGTCACAAACTTGTATGTGGCTGACGCATCGGTAATGCCAAAAGTCACTTCGGCAAATACCAACGCACCGTCTCTGATGATTGGTGAAAAAGCCGCGCACCATATCCTGGAACACCAAGGCTAACGATCATCAATTATTGATTTAAGGGTCAAATTTCGCATCAAGAAAATTGAGGATCGCCGTGCAATCCTGATCACCGTAGCCGGCAACTTCAGCTTCGGAAAACAAGGATTGGGCCAACTGACCAAATGCGGGTGGCACATCATTCGCTGCGAACATGGCGGCCGACATCTTAAGATCTTTTATCGCCATCCTGATGGGAAAATCTGGCGTGACATCCCCCTTCAGAACCTTCTTCGGATAATTGGTCAAAAGCTGCCCCCGTCCGGCAGCTGTATTCTGCAACAGGTCTACCGTCATCTCACGCTCGAGCCCCACCGATTGTGCCAGCGCCAGCACCTCACCTGTAAGGACGTGATTAATCATGCTCATATAATTGTTAATCAATTTTAGTCTTAACCCAAACCCGACCGGCCCTGTATGAATTATTCGGCTTGCCAGTGAATCCAGAACATCTCGGGCCCGATCCACGTCACGCCCTTCACCGCCGGCCAGAGCAATAAGCTGGCCAGTTACAGCTTCACGCGGCGACAGACAAACGGGCGCATCAATCATCCTGTGCCCGGCTCGGGAAAGCTCCTGTGCCTGCCTTTCCAGCTGTTCCAAACGCCCCGTTGTCATTTCAATAACGAGCCCCCCTTGCGGCATTTCACGCGCAAGCCCTGTTTCAGAAAAGAGAACGTCATCCACCTGATCACTGGTCGGCAATATAGTGATAACACGATTTGCACCCGCGCCGACTTCCGCCGGAGAGCGCGCAACACGGCAGTTCTGGTTCGAACGAAAAGGGGCCACCGCGATCTCATTGATATCGTAGACGATCAGATTAAAACCACAGTCCAATAGGCGTTGCGCCATGGCAGCCCCCATGGTTCCAAGACCAATAAAGCCGACCGCATCGTACATCCCGTTTTTCTCCAAAGGCTCCTTTCAACGCAATACAACATGAAAGGAGGCACACTATCAGATAACGGCTCAACAAAATGATACCGGTATCATTTTTTCATGAAACGGTAAATGCACCAAGAACGCAACATAATTTTTTCATGAATTAGACCAGATGAAGGCGTTATGCCGTCTCGCGAATCTTCATCTCAAAGCCCAGATCATTGTATCTTTTTATGCCGGTTTCTCCAGCGCGCAGTCGGAGCACAATGTCGGCTGCCTGGAAACCAATTCGTTCCCTTGGCACCGAAATTGTCGTCAACAAAGGTGTCGAAATTGCGCCAATCAACGCATCATCAAAGCCTGCCAAGGCAATATCATCGGGAATTTTAATTTCGTTACTTCGGCATTCCATGAGTGCGCCGAACGCAATAATATCTGACGCCGCAAAAACACAGTCAAGATCGTGATGTTTTGTCAGCAGGCTTTTCATGGCAATAGCACCACTCGAGAACTCAAACTGCGATTCCCGTGTAAGCGAGCGATCAAACTTTCGACCGTTCTTTCTCAAGGCATCTTTATATCCTTTGAGCCGATCATGGGTTCGGTCGTTGTTTGCAATTTCACCACCAATAAACCCGATCTTTTTATAGCCCCGCCCAATGAGATAGGACGTCATCTCAAATGATGCCTGATAGTTCGACATGCCAACACAAATATGTTTAGAGTCTTTACTTATGTTCCAGATTTCGATCGTTGGAATGCCGAACTTGGCGATCATCTTTTCAGCTTTTTCGGTACGCGTATTCCCGGTCAAGATTAAGGCTTCTGCCCGGTGCGAGATGAAGGTCTTTATGATATCCTCTTCACGCTTTGGGGAATATTCGTTGCTGCCAATCAAAACCTGCAGCCCTTCCGGCATCAGTCGGCTGGTAATGGCCTGAATGGTATCTGCAAATATTGAATTGGAAAGCGTCGGGACAATAATGCCAACCATATTGCTGCGCTTATTCGATAGACTGCCCGCAGCCGAGTTGCTGATAAAATTTAGCTCTTCCGCAGCGGCTTCGACTTTTTCCCGCGTCGCCAATTTGACCAACTCCGGCTTGCCAAGGGCACGCGAGGCGGTTATCGGAGACACACCCGCCAGCTTTGCCACGTCTCTAATGGTAACGGGCCTATTCACTTTATTTTGTCGCGACATTAAACACACCAATTTCCGGGTTGTCTCTGTTGTGCATGAACGTCAACATAAACATCTACTTGTAACGCCAAATATGCCTTTGGGAAATACGCACCCGACCAAAAAACGATACAGGATAAATCAAAAAACAAGAAGACCTAAACAGCGTTTGCTTTTTGCCGCCAAAGCGCCAGCAACAAAAGTAAAAGCACAATACTGACTGCTGTCATCATCATCAACGTCGACGCGAATTCGCCAGTCACGTCTGATACCACGCCAATCGATACCGGACCCAAAACGCCCCCAATCTCGGCCGCCGAAAAAAACATACCACCAGCAACCCCCGCCCGTTTGCTGCCCACTTGTGGCATATCGAGTAACAGCAGAATGGCAAGTGTCATCATGCTTCCTCGCGCGGCCCCTTGGAAGATCAAGGCCACAATCAAAATTGTTTGACTATCAGACTGCAACAACAGAGAGGAAATGCCGCAAGACAGAAACATCAGGACCATTATCCAGATTCGTCGTTCTGGCGTCGCCAGTCTTGGAATGGACAGAGACGCCATCACAGCAAAAGCTGCTGGCACGGACGCCAAGTACCCAGCATGCTCGGCTGTCATGCCTTTGCTGCGCAAAATCTCCGGCAACCAGTTGTTCAGTCCATGATTAAAAAAGAAAATACCGATACTCATGAGCATGACGATCTGGAAGGCGGGTATTTTGATCAGCCGCAGGAAATTATCCTTCTGTGATTCTTGTGGCGCATCGGCCAATGCTTTCTCGACTGTCTTGCTGTCCTTATTTGCCGTGATCAACCACCAGACGATGCTGGCAGCCAAAATAAAGCCCGCATACATCATCAAAACCTGACGCCAATCACCTGAATACATGGGCATAAACAAGCTGTTTGTCATCGACAGCCCCGTCACACTGCCCATAGTGGGAGCTGTCATATAAACTCCCATGGCAAACCCCCGCCCTTTGCCTTCAAACCACAGGCTTATCAGCTTCGGTGCACCGATGGATACGAGCGGTCCGCCCAACCCAAAGACTGCAACGGCCACAAACAAAGTCGCGAACCCTACCGCATTGGCCCTGAGCGCTACGGAAACTGCGATTACGACAAAGGCCAACATCATCGCCCGTCGGACCCCGATCCGGTCAATCAGAATTCCCAACGGGATGGCAGAGCCAATATAAACAAGCTGCCATGCCCCTAACACGGTCCCCATTTGCGAATGACTCAGGTTCAGGTCTCTGGATATTTCAGCGACCAAAGGCGCCATGGTGACGATGGTTAAACCAAAACAATAGTAAGACAACCAGACCCCGGCGAGCATCACCCAGCGGTATGGATTCGTGTGCGGGACAAAGCCCAAGGCTTCTGAGGATTCTTTCAACTCTAGATTCCGTTGCTTTTTTATGCACCCGTCGAGAACAATCGGGCAAAAAGGAGTTTCAGACTTTACCCCTGATACGCCACGTCTCGCAATCCGTTTGATTCTAGAAAAAAAAAGGACACGATTGGAATAACGGTAGTGACCCCCGTCACTTCCCTGTCACATTTTTGATCGATGTCTCGACAGCATGTAAAAATGACGTCGCTGATGAACGAGGCGACAGGAGCAAGAACCCCTTTTCCCCTTCACGCAAGATGACGACCGATAAATGCTCCATCACGGTTCGGGCAACATTGTCGAGACGAAAACTTGTAGCGTTCAAATCAACAGGGCATATGCGCTCCAAGGCACTTCGGGATAAATCACCAGACAGGCGAAGAATCACCCAGTTATCTGTTTGCGACGTGAAGTAAGCAGCGTCGCCCAAACGGTGACGAATCCCGTCCACCGCATCACCAGGTGCATTTGCAACCAGCGCCATAACTTGGTCTGGCGCCATACCAAGAAACTTTGCTGTGCGGTCACGTGAAACGGATAACACTCCCGTCTTCGGCAGACTTGCGCCGTAGCCTTCTTCAAGGGACTGTGCCAGCAGCACGTCACCGCCAAGCGGTATTGCAATGGATACGATGCCTAGGTCTGTAACTTCCTCAAGCACCGTATCACCTATAACGGTCCTTAAATGGCCGAGTGTCGGCTCGGCAGAAAGGGCGTAATCAGACACGGGCGCGTTCTCCTTTTGGATCGATGAAAGAGGGCGACACAATCTCGACCTCAAATTCCGCGTTACGAACAAAATCAACAGCCTGAACAATTTCACCGACGCGCTCATGCCCCGCCTTGATGAACCCCAACCCAATGGAGTAGCCAAGTTCAGGTGAAAACGCCGCAGATGTGAGCCAACCTTGATCATTGGCAGTGACGGGTTTTTCTCCACGATTGATAAAATGCGCACCGGCGATCAGGCTTTTCGAGCGATCAACAGGACGGAAACCCATTAACCGAAACCCCAGTTCCTCGTTCAATCCGGCCCGTTCAGAAAGCGTGTTACCAATGCAATCTTTCTTCTTTGACACCATCCTCTCGAGGCCCAGATCTCTGGCTGTCGTCTGTCCGTTCAACTCGCCACCGGCTGCATGACCTTTTTCAACCCGCATCACATTTAACGCTTCAACTCCATAAGGAACCGCGTCAAATTCACGTCCCGCCTTCATTAGGGACCGGATCAGCGCATCGCCATAGCGCGATGGCACGGCAATTTCATAGGCAAGCTCGCCAGAGAAGGATATGCGAAACAATCGCGCCTGCGTGCCGCCACATATTGATACCTCCGCACAGGCCATGAATGGAAAGGCATCATTTGAAAGATTGAATTCACCGTCTAAGACTTTACGAAGCAGCTTGCGAGAGTTAGGGCCAGCGACAGCAAACTGGGCCCAGCCATCGGTTACTGATACCAAGTGAACGTCCAAATCCGGCCACAGGCACTGACGACAAAATTCCAGATGGCGAAAGACATCGGCCGCATTTGCGGTACTTGTCGTCATCACATAATGAGACGGACCGAGACGGGCCGTCGTTCCGTCATCCATCACCAGTCCATCTTCGCGCAACATCAGTCCATAGCGCACTTTGCCAATCGCAAGGTTGGCAAATCCGTTTGCATAGACTCTGTTTAGAAACTCGGATGCATCGCGGCCCTGAATATCAATTTTCCCAAGTGTCGATACATCACAAATACCGGCAGATCCGCGGGTCATCATCACTTCGCGGTCAACACTTTCGCGCCAGTGTGTTTCTTCTGGTTTTGCGAACCATTGGGCACGCAACCAACTTCCACTTTCCACAAACGCCGCGTCGTTTTCTTCCGCCCACTTGTGACTTGGGGTTAAGCGGTATGGACGAAAAGCTTTGCCTCGACTGCGCCCGGCGAAAGCGGCGATCGGAACGGGCGAATAGGGAGGACGAAAAATTGTCGTTCCGCTTTCTGACATCGGTTTTCCGGTGATGTCAGAGACAATCCCAATGGCAGATACATTGGCCGTCTTACCCTGATCTGTGGCCATACCCAAAGTCGTGTAGCGCTTGTAAAGCTCGACCGAATGAAAGCCTTCCTGAAGGGCCAGTTTCATATCCTTGACGGTGACGTCATTTTGAAAATCAAGCCATGCTCGTTTTCGGCTCGCAGCGACATGCCAAAAGGCGGTCACTGCACAGGCTTCGTCTTCAGCCTCTAATTTTTCCCCTGCGACCGCATGTATGCCCAACCCGCTGAGCGCCTCCTGTGACTTTGCCACCCCTTCAGATAAAGCCCCTGACAAACTCATCACGCCATTGGCAGCCCCTGCCACGGACATGCCACCCGGCATCCCCTGCCCCGGAACAAAAGCCGCAATGTTGTCTTGCCACACGGGCCGCCCCCGGTGGTGACAGGTCAAATGAACGTTAGGGTTCCAGCCGCCCGAAACGGCTAAACAATCGACGGCAATGCGTCTTCCATTGGTTAATAAAATGGACGTTATACCCTTACGTCCTTTCGTATCGAGAACCTGGCCTCCCAAGATTATTTCGGCACCCGCCGGGTGCGCCAACGGTTCAATGTTACGCGTATCGATAATCGCTGTGACGTCAACGCCGTTTTCAGAGAGATCGAGCGCCGTCTGCCAGCCGCTGTCATTGTTCGTAAAAATTGCGGTCCGTTCACCGGTCCTGACCGCCCAACGATTGGCGTAAGCGCGCACAGCACCCGCCATCATAATACCCGGGCGATCATTGTTTCCAAAGGCAACTGGACGTTCTGTCGCTCCCGCGCACAGGATCGTCCGCTGCGCATACACGCGCCAGAGCACATGGCGAGGCTTGGTTTGCACGCCGGATAAGTGATCTGTCAATCGTTGATGGATACCATAGATGCCATCGTCATATGCCCCATATGCTGTCGCCCGCTTTAAAATGCGCACCGTTTCTATGGTTTGCAATTCAGCATAGACGTCGCGTACCCACTGCTGAGCCGGAGCACCATTGATCACAAGATTTTCTGCGTTCAAGCGACCGCCCAACCTGAAGTCTTCATCCGCAATAATCACCCGAGCGCCAGAGCGTCCCGCATGCAGCGCTGCGGCAAGTCCCGCCGGACCACCGCCAATCACCAGAATATCACAATGCAGATAACCGTGATCATAGCAATCCGGATCCGGCAATTGAGAAAGCCGCCCCAAACCGGCCGAGCTTCGGATCGCGGGTTCATAAAACCGTTCCCAAAATGACTTCGGCCACATAAATGTTTTGTAGTAGAACCCGGCAGACAAAAACGGCGACAGCACATCGGTGATCGCCATCAGGTCAAATTCCAGTGAGCCCCGATGATTTTGACTGCTGGCACTTAACCCGTCATATAATTCGATCGCGGTCGCGCGGGTATTCGGTTCCTGATAGGCGCCCTGGCCCACCTCAACCAACGCATTGGGCTCTTCTGAACCTGCCGTTAAAATCCCTCTCGGGCGATGGTATTTAAAGGAACGACCGACCAACTTCTGACCGTTCGCCAAGAGGGCCGATGCCAGTGTATCACCCGGATGGCCAAGCATCCGCTGGCCATTAAAACGGAATGCAAGCGTTTTTCCGCGCTCAATGAGACCATTTGCTGGCAGCCGATTGATTTGGCTCATCGACTGCGCCCTCTGACCCGCGCAACTTCACGGGCCAATTCGACTTTAGATATCTCGTGGCTCAGGGTGTTGCGGGTTACCACCAGCCAGGATCGATCCCCGTGTTCATGATACCAAAGTTCTTGATGTTCGCCGGCGGGGTTATTGCGCAAGTAGAGATAGTCATGAAACTTACGAACAGCATCTATATCCTGCCAGTCAGGCCGGTCGATAAGGGACGCATCGCCATAGTAAACAAATTCAGCCGCGTCACGCGGCCCCAGCAGGGGATGATCAATAATCATTTACCCATCCTTTTCTAATGCAGGTTTGGCTGGGCACCCGTGCCAACTTCATCAATCATATGACCGCTGAGAAAGCGGTCCAACCGATAAGCTGTGGCAACCTCATGGGGCGCATCGGTTGCCAGCAGGTGCGCAAAACAGAAACCTGAGGCCGGCGTCGCTTTAAAGCCCCCATAACACCATCCCCCATTAAAATAGAGACCATCGATGTGAGTCTTGTCTATAAATGGAGATCCATCCATGGACATGTCCATGACACCCCCCCACATCCGCAACA
>JBLXEY010000006.1:0-392509 GCA_048262655.1 Rhodospirillales bacterium
GAAGGGACTACAACAATAGACGACCGCATTCGAGCCTGAACGGGCTCACACCAATGGAGTTTGTAAATCGGTCCAAACAGGACCATAACCAGAACAGATTCTACTTATGAATGAGGATAAGTTGGGGAGCAGGTCAAAAGATATAGGCCAGCAGCTTGGCCTGGATAGACTTGTCACCTTGGTTGGTTTTTTCCAATAAGAATGATCCACTTAATAGGTTCTTGTTGTCGTGCTTTGCAATGGACAAACTTATAAACGGTAGATATCGAGATACTCAAATAGCGGGGCGCGCGGAATATCTGGCGGGTTCGAATTTGAGAGATTTTTGCCGTAAACATGGCTCGTGACATGCTGTACTTTGTAAATAGAGGTCAAACTTTAAAAGATGAGGGGCCATGGGGTAGTTCGGTAGCTTGTTATTAAATATTGAAGCATGTGTCTAGTGTTATACACCAGAAGTATGGTACTTTAGGCGAGCTATCCGGTGGTCGCAGGAGTGTGCTGTTTAAAGTCATTGATGGCTTAGCTAGGGTGATAAAAAACTTGATTTAATTTGCTGTAGACTGGGATTTATTGTTTGCTACGAACAATGCAAGGCTTAATCAAATTTAGCAGCAGGACAGGAAATCAAATCTAACAAGAACATCAAAATTATTACATGACGATCTTATTCTGCCCTTAATCGGGGAATGCTAAGCTAATTCAAAAGTCCCTGTCCAGGGTTGATCTTGGACAGTGTAGCGAAGATAGCATGAGCCGATCATCCAAGATTTAACAGCTACTTGGGGGAAAGTTGACGCAAGCACATTGAAGCTTCCGTTATTAGAAGGTGGGTTGCAGATAGGGTAAAAGGTGAAACATTGGTTATATATACTCTATGAAGGTATAGTCTAATATAAGTTAATTGTTATAAGATGAATGATTAAATATTTTGCGATCTGAGCATTGGGACGACGATGGACATCAATTTTAGGAGATACTAAGTGACGGATGAGAGTAGGAATTTAATTATGGACCACTATGATGGGGCGGCTGAAAATTATCACCAGCAGTATGAGCGTGATAAACTCGCCGATATCCATCACGCGTATCCGGCTAATTATTTTAGGATGCATTTACTGATCAACTCTTTCGCAAAACACAACCTAAGAAAAATTGTCGAAATTGGTGTTGGTGAAGGCACCCCTTTAGTGCAGCTCGCGGCAGCGGGAATGGATGTTAGTGGCATCGATATTAGTAAAAATATGCTAGAAAAGGCAAAAGCCAACTTTGCCGAAAATAATTTAGACCCGTCAAAGGTGAGCTGGGGTGATATAGAAGACCCGATGACATATAGTAGGCTCTTGCAAGGTGGTAAATACGACGGGTTGCTGGCGATGGGGGTTATGCCGCACGTGCATAAAGACGAGTTTGTGCTCGATAATATGAAGACCCTTGTTCGCCCGGGTGGCAAAGTTTTCATTGAGTTTCGAAATAAATTGTTCTCACTTTTTACCTTCAATCGTTATACAAGAGATTTTATTCTCGATGACTTGTTGTCCGGTGTTTCGGAAGACCTTAAAAATATTGTATCCAAAGACTTGGAGCAGAGATTAGAGACGGATCAGCCTAACCCTCGGCTAAAAGGTTCGTCGATCGAAAAAACGGACGAAGACATTATTGGTTATGATGCAATTTTATCAAAATTCCATAATCCTTTTGAAGTTAAAGATGTGTTTGAGAAGTTAGGGTACTTAGATGTCAAATTTCTTTGGTATCACTATCATCCTGCAATGCCGTATTTAGCTAACAGGGCCGGTGATTTGTTTCGAAATGAGGCGTTGCGACTCGAACATGAAAACTCGAATTGGCGTGGTTTTTTTCTATGTTCAGCGTTCGTAATAGAGGCAACGGTACCTGAGTAGTCTCATGAGTAAAATTGGAGAGGAAATTCACGGCTTTGCTTGTCAGCTATGGGGCATCAATAGGAGCATCACTGGAAAAGGCGTTAGAAAAACTTTACAGAAAATAAAAGAGCATTTGCCTGAACTAAAGATAAATTCTATTCCCTCCGGAACAGCAGTGTTCGATTGGACGGTGCCCCCTGAATGGAACGTCACTTGCGCCTATATAACGACGCCTAGTGGGAAGCGAATTTGTGACTTTAAGTTGAATAACTTGCACTTGGTTGGCTACAGTATTCCTTATAGCGGTATTATGACTTTGACGGAGCTCCAGGGTCACCTCTACTCTTTACCTGAACAGCCAGAAGCTATTCCGTATGTAACTTCATATTATCAGAGACGCTGGGGGTTTTGTATTACGCAAAATGAACGAGATTTGCTTGAAGACGGCAATTATGAAGTTCAGATTGATAGTAGTTTGACTAATGGCGAACTGAATTATGGTGAGTTTGTAATACATGGAAATAGTAAGGAAGAAGTCTTCCTATCCACATATGTTTGTCATCCATCAATGGCAAATAACGAGCTTTCCGGCCCAACAGTGTTAACCTTCCTTGCCAAGTGGCTCATTGAACAAAGCAATTTAAAGTACACTTACAGAATAGTTTTTTTGCCGGAAACGATCGGCTCCATAAGCTATTTGAGTAAGAATTTCGAGCACTTGAAAGAAAGGGTAAAGGCAGGGTATAATGTAACATGCATAGGAGATAATCGATCATATTCTTATCTACCTTCACGAAATGGAGACACTCTCAGCGACCATGTTGCAAAGCATGTTCTGAGGTGGATAGATCCTGATTTTGCTGTGTATCATTGGAAAGACAGAGGTTCAGATGAAAGACAATACTGTTCCCCTGGCATTGACCTTCCTATTGCATCTATTATGCGCACTAAGTATGGCGCATACCCAGAGTATCATACATCATTAGACAATTTAACAAATGTTGTTACTCCCATGGGGCTTGAAGGCGGCTACGAAGCCATTCGTCGAGCACTAGAATTGCTAGAAAAAAACGAGTATTATAAAATAAATGTGCTTTGCGAACCACAAATGGGTAAGAGAGGCTTATATTCCACATTATCGACTAAGAATATTGATGAAGAAGTAAAAATGATGATGGATTTAATTAGCTATTGTGATGGTTGTCATTCTGTTCTTCAAATTGCGAATATTCTTGAAGTTCCTTGCTGGGAATTATACAAAGTGTTGGATGAGCTTATGGAAAGAGAGCTACTAACGATCACTTAACCTCAAAATTTGTGACGTGCTCCCCAACTTTTCCTCACTCATATGGAAGGCCTGTTCTGGTTATGGTCCTGTCTGAACCGGGTTGCAAATTCATTCGGTGTAAGCCCGTTGAGGGTCGAATGAGGTCTTGTCGTGTTATAGCCGGCTCGCCGGCTCCCGATAAGTTGGCGAGCATGATTGTAACTGGTGGCTAGATGCTCGCTCAGACATTCATCACGCAGACGACCGTTAAAGCTCTCTACGAGGCCGTTCTGCATCGGCTCACCCGGTTGGATGTATTGCCAATCAACAGATCTGTCCTAGCTCCATTTCAAGATGGCATTTGAAGTCAGCTCTGTTCCATTATCGCTGACGATTGTATTCGGAAGACCGTAAGCGTACGCCGAACTACCCCTTACATCTGGTGTCCTGATATGAGAATTTCTCCATCCTAAGCGGGCGTTACCGTCCGGGCTACTACACCTTCCAACAGATCTGTTGATCTGTGATTCTAAGGTTTCTAAGAGGACAATAGGTGCCCACTTATCTTAGGTGGACACCTAACGATGGCAGAGAGACGCAAACGACGTAAATGGAGCTGACCTGCCCCCAAGAAGTGGTCATTTAGCTTGAGAGTTCTTCCGTACGATAATTGCCTTTGCGGGCGTATTCAACGGGTGTCAGATAGCCCAGCGAACTGTGTGGTCGTCGTGTGTTATAATCAATCCTCCATTCCTCACTTGTTCGTCTGGCGTCAGCCAGACTGGTGAACCAATGTTCGTTCAGGCGTAAACGTCCGGGCTCCTACACCTTCCACCTGGCTCCTTAATCTGTGATTCTCTGGCTCCTAAGCGGGCAATAGGTGTCCGCTTGACTTAAGCGGACGCTAAACGATGACAGATAGACGCAAACGGCGTAAATGGAGCGACGAGGAGAAGATCAGAATTGTTGCCCAGACCAGAGTGCCGGGTGTTTCCGTCCCTGAGGTTGCGCATCGCTATGATTTGAACACCAACATGATCTTCAAATGGATACGAGATCCCCGATATAGTGCTGGCAGTGATAACGAGCCAGAGGCGTTGAGCTTCCTGCCTGTTAAAGTACCACAGAACAGTTTTCCGGCTGAACGGGCACATGAACCTTCGGCGGGTCCAGGTTCGATAAAGATCGTTCTGGCAAACGGCCACCACCTGGAGATCAGTGTTACTTTTGATACAGATACAGTTATCCGCCTTGCCCGTGGATTATCCCAATGATCCCAGTGCCGTCACAAACGAAGATCTGGGTGTGTGCCGGCGTAACCGACATGCGCAAAGGTTTTGTCGGTTTATCGTCGCTGGCAGAGAAGGTCACGGGGCAGGATCCATACAGCGGCCACCTGTTCATCTTTCGCGGTCGCCGGGGTGATCTGATCAAGGTGATTTGGTATGATGGCCAGGGCTCCTGCCTGTTCAGCAAAAGACTGGAACGCGGCCGCTTCGTCTGGCCTTCAAGCAAAGCTGGCAAGATGATATTGAGCCCGGCGCAACTGTCGATGTTGCTTGAAGGAATTGACTGGCGGGCACCTGAGAGAACATGGCGGCCACTGACGGCCGGGTGATACAAATATCTCGATAAAACGGCTTTTTTTACCCGTCATGGATTCCCATTACCTGTCTGTTCCGCTATACGATGGCAATGTTAGACAGCCCCTCAAACCTCCCGGATGAACCGGACGAACTGAAGCAACTGGTTGGCACACTGGCCTCTGAAGTTAAGTCCCAGGCGCTGTTGATCGAGAAGCTCAAACATCAGTTGGCAGGCATGCGTCGCCATCGTTTTGGCGCAAGTTCCGAGGCTCTCGATCAGTTGCAGTTAACGCTTGAGGACGAAGAAGTGGCTCGGGCGGCAGAACCTACAGAAGTGCCGCTCGATACCAGTCAGGAATCTGAAGTGGAACCGAAGGCCCAGCCCAAGCGCAAGCCATTGCCTGATCACTTGCCGCGTCTTGAAGATATCCTGTCACCCGGAGAGAACTGCAACAAGTGTGGTGGCACCTTCAAAACCCTTGGCGAAGATGTCACCGAAGAACTTGAGTATGTCCCGGGACGGTTTGTTGTTAACCGGATTATCCGTCCGCGCATGGCCTGCGCCTGTTGCGAGACGATCCAGCAAGCGCCCTTGCCATCGCGCCCCATTGAGCGCGGTCGCCCGGGTCCGGGACTGTTGGCCCATGTTCTTGTTTCTAAATATGCCGATCATCTTCCGCTCTATCGACAGAGCCAGATTTTTGAGCGCGAGTGCTTAGACTTGTCGCGCTCGACATTGGCGGATTGGGTTGGCCACTCAACAGCTCTGCTGGAACCATTAGCCGATACCATCAGAAAGCACGTTCTTAATGGCCAATCGATCTTCGCTGATGACACGCCAGTTAAAATGCTGGCACCTGGATCGGGAAAGACCAAGACCGCCCGGCTCTGGGCCTATGCGCGTGACGAACGACCGTGGTCCGGGGATGGACAACCTGCTTCATGGTATCAATTCTCGCCTGACCGAAAAGGCGAGCGTCCCAACAAACATCTTTTCGGATATGAAGGGTTTATGCATGCCGACGGCTATGCCGGCTTCAACGACCTCTATCGAACCGGCAAAATAACCGAAGTCGCCTGCATGGCTCATATCCGGCGCAAGTTCGTCGATGTGCATCAATCGCAAGGATCTGTGATTGCTGAGGAAGCCATAAAACGCATTGCCAAACTCTATGGCATCGAGAAAGACGTCCGGGGCCAGCCTCCGGATCAACGGCGGATAGCCCGACAAAGCCAGTCAAAACCGCTGTTTGATGATCTGGAAGTATGGCTGCATGCCCAACTGACCCGAATATCGGGGAAGTCGCCACTTGCCATGGCCATTCGTTATGCCCTGACGCGCATGAAGAAACTACGACCATACCTTGATCATGGCTTTCTGGTACTCGACAACAACGCAGCCGAAAGGTCCATGCGTCCCATTGCCCTTGGCCGCAAAAACTATCTGTTCATGGGATCAGAACGTGGCGGTAAATCGGCAGCCATCGCCTATACCTTGATCGAAACGGCCAAACTGAACGGCGTCGATCCGCAAGCCTGGCTAACAGATACCCTCGCCAGAATTGCCGACCATAAGATCAATCGTATTGATGAACTGCTACCATGGCATTACGCTCAGGTTTGAGCGTAATGTGATATTATCAGACCGTCGAGAGGTAGTCCGCCGGACGGTCACCCTATAACATACTAATTACTTAAGCTTCTAAAAGCTGACAGTCAGAAGGCTAAGGGCTCTGCCCTCGCGCCACAACCATCTTCCGGGCCACTCAATTCGATTTCATTGTTGTCGCCATGCTCACTTCGTTGTGCGTGGCTCTTAAATTATTAGCACCGATCTAGAATCCCCGAGAAGACGGCTGTGCTTGCTACCCCGCTCTTCGCCAGAGTGTCAGGATTGCATGTGCAATCCATCCTAATTTTAGCGGGAGTTGTTTTAGGTATAGGTGTCCGCTCTAACCCTGCACAGAATACTGTAAAACCGAGAAAACTAACTAGACCGCAGAACTCTGAGGTTTCCCCGGTTTATTTGGTTTTCCGGTTTTTAGAGAGGGGGGTATTTAATAGTCAGGCCGGGAGCATATCCGTAGCACTCGCCTGAGTTAGCGTCTGCGGGCTAACGCTTATTACACTCCGCTGCGCTGCGCCTAATAAGCTCTCTTAGCCCACAGCCACTCCACAGTCGGCACTACTTCATGCTCCCTAAGGCAGGGTAGGCTTAATTCAGAATGTTATGTGATTCACGGGTTCAGATACGATCCAATTTGCACCCCATTTTGTACCCCATAAATAACCAATAGATAAAAAGTAATTATTTATCAATATGTTACATTATGAAGCTGGCGGAGAGACAGGGATTCGAACCCTGGGTACGCAAGCCGATAAAGTGCAGCCGCACGCCATTCCGATAAGCCCATTCATCGAGCGCCTTGCTGATCAGCTCCGGGCCGTTATCGACAACGATAGCTCTGGGTAGGTTGCGCGTCTTTGACAGGCGCTCCAAAACTCTGACGACCCGTGCTCCCGTTAATGACGTATCACCTCGATGACCGGGCATTCCCGACTGAAATCATCAACAACACTAGGCGTCCTGATCCGAATGCCGTTCGACAAAACATCTGACACGAAGTCCTTCGACCACCTCACATTGATCTTTTCAGGCAACTCAATAGGCTGACGATCTGCTGGACCAATTCGTTTCCTCTTGCGTCTTCGCACTTTTAGACCTTCTTCACGGTAAATCCGGTGGACGGCTTTATGGTTCACATTCATACCCTCCCGTAGCAACAGGATGTGTAAGCGTCTGTAACCGAACCGGCGGCGTTCACCCGCCAGTTCAATAATTCGTTCCCGTAGGCCTGCCACAACAGCCCTGGTGGGCTTGTATTGCCAGGTCGATAGATTGAGGCCGACCAGCCGGCAGGCGCGGCGCTGGGACAACCCATGCGCCGACACCATATGCGAAACCACGTTCCGCTTACCCGCTGGCCTCACCACTTTCGCGAAACAACATCCTTCAGGGCAACATTATCCAGCATCTGTTCTGCAAGAAGCTTCTTCAGCTTTGCATTCTCTGACTCAAGCTCCCGCAACCGTTTGGCATCCGAAACTTCCATGCCACCGAACTTCGACTTCCAACGATAGAAAGTCTGCTCCGCAATCCCATGGCGGCGGGTGATCTCCTTGACCGAAAATCCCGCCTCCTGTTCCTTCAAAATATTGATGATCTGCTCTTCACTAAAACGCTTCTTCATTGTGTCCTCCGTGATTAAATATAGCGGAGAACTCTCTTGCGTCATGACTCAGTTTCTTGGGGGCAGGTCAATGAGACCGCCGGTGCCGGAAACTCTGCATCAATGTGGTACATAGGATGGGGGCTTTTTACACGCTGGCTCACTCCATGCTTTGTGCACAGGTGGGCTGCGGCTTGCCTTCTGGCGTCGGGCGTCGACACCTATTTGAGTTCACGTCTCGAAGCATCGCATGATCCAGCATCTGTTTAGCTAATAGCTTTTTCAGCCTGGTATTCTCTGCTTCAAAAGACTTGAGCCTGCGGGCATCGGATGCATCCATAGCGCCGTACTTTTATTTATACTTGTAGAATGACGCTGAACTGATGCCATGCTTCCGGCAAACCTCGGCCGTTGGCAAAACCGCCTCCTGTTCCTTAATCATCCCGATAATCTGTTCTTCTGTAAATCGGGCTCGCTTCATAATCTGCCTCCTGTTGTGGGACAGACTCTATCAGAATTTGGAGGAGGTTTTGGGTCTCAGGTCAATTTCGCCACTTTGTGGTGTGCGATAAACGATGGCCGCACCATCCAGAACAGGGTCCTGCTCAGTAAAGGATTTGGAAGGCCGTAAATTATGTTTTTCAATGGTCTTCATTCTTTAAAACTATCTTTGAATGCAGACTGAATATATCATCGATATCCTTATATCTGAAACTTTGGTATGAAACAACTTTGTAAAACTAACTTATTGATAATAAAGTGCAAATAATAATGATGTTACTCCCACTCAATCGTTCCCGGAGGTTTCGAGGTGTAATCATAGACAACCCTGTTGATGCCTTGAACTTCATTGATAATGCGATTTGTAACGCGTCCAAGAAACTCATTTGTGAACGGATAAACATCCGCCGTCATGCCGTCGGTAGAGGTGACAGCCCTTAATGCACACACATAATCATAAGTCCGCGCATCGCCCATGACACCAACCGTTTGCACGGGCAAAAGCACTGCAAAGGCTTGCCATATCTCATCATAGAGACCCGCCTTGCGAATTTCATCAAGATAAATTGCGTCGGCTTTTCTGAGAATATCGAGGTTTTCGGGCGCTATTGCGCCGGGCATTCTGATTGCCAAACCGGGCCCCGGGAAGGGGTGGCGATCTACAAAACTATCAGGCAGTCCCAGTTCGCGGCCCAAATCACGGACTTCGTCTTTAAATAGTTCACGTAACGGCTCGACCAACTGCATATTCATACGTTCAGGTAACCCACCGACGTTATGATGAGACTTGATCGTGACGCTGGGGCCACCTGTGAAAGAGACGCTTTCAATGACATCCGGGTAAAGCGTGCCTTGCGCCAGATAGTCAGCGCCACCAATTCTTTTGGCTTCTGCTTCAAAGACATCAATAAACAGCCCACCGATAATCTTGCGTTTTTTCTCGGGATCACTAACACCAGTGAGTTCACCCAGGAATAAGTCTGAAACGTTTTTGTGGACCAGTGGAATGTTATAGTGATCGCGAAATAACGAGACGACTTCATCGGCTTCGTTCATTCGCATGAGGCCGTGATCAACAAATACACAAGTCAGTTGGTCGCCGATGGCTTCATGTAGCAAGACAGCGACAACGGAACTGTCGACACCGCCAGAAAGCCCACATATCACCCGGCCCGAGCCAACTTGCTCGCGGATTTTTTCGATGGCTTCTTCTTTAAACGCCGACATCGTCCAATCGCCGCCACAGCCACAAATCTGATGGGTAAAGTTTGAAATCAGTCGGGCGCCGTCGGGTGTATGGACCACTTCGGGATGAAACTGGACAGCATAAAATTGCTTATCGTCATTTGCGATGGCGGCAAAGGGCGCTGTTTCCGTCGTTGCAATCGCGCGAAACCCGTCTGGCAACTGATCAATGCGGTCGCCATGACTCATCCAGACCTGGTGTTTTTCGCCGGTTTTCCAGACCCCTTGAAAGAGAACGCTATCGCCAACGACATCAACATGGGCGCGACCAAATTCACGATGATCCGACAAGGTGACTTCACCACCCATTTGCGCAACCATTGTTTGCTCGCCGTAGCAAATACCGAAAATTGGAAGGTTCATTTCAAACAGGGCATCAGGTGCGCGTGGCGTTTCCATTTCAGTGACGGATGCCGGGCCACCAGAAAGAATAATGCCTTTGGGACCAAAGGTGCGGATGCTTTCTTCAGTCACCGTATTAAAGGGATGTATTTCGCAGTAGACGCCCGATTCCCGGACGCGTCTGGCGATGAGTTGGGTAACTTGAGAGCCAAAATCGACGATTAAAATGCGGTCAGCATGTAGTTCGTTTATCATAAATATCTTCTAAACAAAGCGATCCTGTGAGTCACGTTTTCTGGTCGAAAAAAGATCTGTGGCAGTCGGATTTTGCGAAGGAAGCGTCTCGGTGCGGTTTCTGATAAAATGCTTAGCTCGTGCGACGGACAAGTGCCGTCAAGAACCCGGCGGCAATCAGGAAACTTCCGCCAACCTGATTTACCCGTTGCAAAGTTTTGGCCTGTTTAAAGGTGGCTCTCAATTGGCCGGCCAGCACAGCCCAAAGAGCAACGTTTATCGTTGCAAGAATAACGAATGTCGCCTCCAGGATTGCAAATTGCACAAAGGCGGGCGCTGTTGGATCAATGAACTGCGGCACGAAAGCGACGAAAAAGACAATGCCTTTGGGATTGAGTGCTGTGACAACGTAAGCGCGCCAGAACATTGAATTGGCAGAAACGCTCGGTAATACGTTATCCGCGGCCTCAATTGATGGTTCTGCTCGCCACATCTTTACCCCAAGCCACACGAGATAGGCCGCGCCAATCAGTTTTAAGGCCGTAAATAAGCTCGCCGAAGCTGCCAATAAAGCCCCCGCTCCCATCAACGATATGGTCATTGCGGTGAAGTCACCCAATGCGACACCTGGAACTGTTGCTAAGCCTGACGAGCGTCCGTGACCCAGGGCATAACTAACGACCAATAGAACCGTCGGGCCGGGTGCTGCCAGAATTGCGACACAGGCAATAAAATATGGTATCCAGAGTTCTAAAGACATGGCGTCATTCCTGTTAAACAAAACGAGTAAAAACAGGACCTGAAGCCAATGGCAAGTTGAAAGCGCGGGTTTTTGGACAGGTGATGTGGGTTAGCCGGACCAATCGGAAAGACGTTTGGCAAAGCGTCCTACAACAGCATGCAGCAGCACCGTAAACAACGCCAATACGAATAAGGAAGCGAACATCAGGTCAATTTTGGCGCGACCACTGGCCAAGAGCATCAAATATCCCAATCCATGAGAAGAGCCGACCCATTCTCCAATGACCGCGCCAATGGGCGCATAGACGGCAGCTAACTTGAGGCCGGAACCCAGCGATGGCAGGGCAGCCGGCACGCGCAGGCGCAGAAGCGTGTTGGTGTCGCTGGCCCCCATTGTTTTTGCCAAATCGAGCAGTCCGGGGTCCGTGCGCCTGAGCCCGTCATAGAAATTTGACGCCACAGGGAAATAAATAATCAGGATCGCCATCACGATCTTTGACCAAATCCCATATCCGAGCCAAAGTGTGAGGATTGGAGCCAGTGCAAAAACGGGGACCGCCTGACTAAAGACCAGAACAGGTAATATATAGCGGCGCGCCGCTGGCGATACCATTAAATGCAGCGCCGTCATCATTCCTAAAAGTGCGCCGATCAGAAGGCCCGCCAGAACTTCGGCAAAAGTGATCTGTGCATTTTCAAAGATCAAGACGAAATCAGATGTGAAAGACTGCCAAACACGGATCGGACCGGGTAAAATAAAATGGGGAACACCCGTTAGCCAGATAACCAGTTGCCAGACCCCGATGGCCAGCGCGAAGGCAAGGAAGACGTCCAGAGCTTTACGCATCAGATCGCGTCCTGAGTTCATTCATTAAGGCAATTTGAGTTTCAATGGTTTCTGCTGCGTCATAAGGCCTGATAGGTGGCGTGGCAGGGGCCGGGTAGATGTGCAATCCTTGCTCATGCATGATCAGGATATTGTGGCCCAGACGAGCCGCTTCAGAAGGATCATGGGTCACAAGCAAGATCGTCTTGCCGTCCAGTAGTTCCGCTGCCAATTCCTGCATTTCAGCGCGCGTCTTGGCGTCCAATGCGGCAAAGGGTTCGTCTAGCAAAACAAAAGGCCGGTCTTCCATTAAGGCGCGGGCAAGGGCAACGCGTTGACGCATGCCACCGGATAACGCGGCAGGGCGCTTAGGCATGTGGTCTGATAACCCGACCCGAGAAATTAGTGTCATCGCACGTTCGTTATCTGGTGCGTCACCGCGCAAACGTGCGCCCAGGACGACGTTGTCTAAAACGTTCAACCAAGGCGCCAGGAGGTCTGCTTGCCCCATGTAGGCAATTCGGTTTTGTAAGGGGATGTGATCATCTGTTTCAATGGTGCCTTGAAATCGGCCACCTGTCTCCAAACCCGCTAACAAGCGAAGCAACGTTGATTTGCCGACGCCTGATGGACCCAGCAGACACGTCCATTCACCAGCTTTTACCTGAAGTTCCAATCCAGAAAAGAGAATATGGTCCTGATGATTAAAGTCTCCGCGTAGGATAATGCCCGGTGTCTTGGGAGCTTGCGGCTGGGGTGTCAGTGGCATCAGTGGCCCCGCAATCCCATTTCCCAAAAATCAATTTCAAGTCGCGTTGCCGTGTTGAAGCGTTTACATAAGGCGCCCCAGCGCGGGTTGGTTTCAGGAGCATCTCCCAAACGTGCCAGGGCCGCTGATTCAACCATAGAACCAACGACGTCGCATAGACCCTGGTATTCGTCGCCACTGTAGGTGTCGATCCACTCTTGATACGGTGTGTCGTTTGCTGCCGTTTTTGCCAGGGTGGCGCCAATCACTCCGTAACCAAATACACAGGGTGCCAATGCCGCCATCAAGTCCAGAAAATCCCCCGATAACCCGGCATCCATGACGAAGCGGGTGTATGCAAGGTTCTCAAAGGCTTCCTCGGCTGAATAAAGTTGATCTTCGGAAATGCCAATTTTTTTGCAGGTTTCCACATGCAATTGCATTTCTACATTGACCAGAGCGTCAACCGTGGTTGCCGCAATCTTCATTTCTTCAAGGGAATCAGATTTAACGACGGCCAATGCCCAGGCGCGGGTAAAGTGCACCAGAAAAATATAGTCCTGGATGAGATAGTGATGAAACGACGGTTCTGGCAATGTGCCGTCAGCCAAGCCCTTTACAAACGGATGACCGGTATAGGCCGCCCAGTCTGGGCCACTGGCGTCACACCAGCGGCCCAGAACTGAAGATCTATAAAGAGCGTTACTCATTCAGCGCTAAGATCGACAGCGATTTTAGAAACCGGATTGATCGATTTGATTAACCCTGTTCCCATCAGAAAAGCTTCAAAACGATCATAGCGTCCGTGGTCCAGAGCAGATGGGCGAAGCGCAAAGCGCGGCATCGTGTCAGCCCAGGCCCGTTTGTTAAGCTCGTCCTGGAGTTCTTTCGACGTGCCAGAGAAAATTTCCCAGCTTTCCTTCGGGTGATTGACGATGAACTGGGTAGCCAACTCCGTCGCAGCCAGGAATCGTTTGATCTTATCTGTATCCATGGTGTTGGCATTAGCGACGTAAATCAGTTCGTCATACGCCGGTAATCCTTCTTCTTCCAAATAGAAACAACGGCCCTTGACACCTTCAATATCCATTTGGTTCAGCTCAAAATTCCGGAACGCACCAATAACCGCATCAACTTGTTTTGACATGAGGGATGGTGAAAGCGACCAGTTCACATTGACCAGTTCGACATCCTTTGTGCTCAAGCCATGATGTTGAAGAACTGCGCCCAATTGCACTTCTTCGACACCAGCAACGGAGAACCCGATTTTGCGACCCTTCAGGTCTTTGATCGATTTAATTGGCCCGTCATCCAGAACAAGAATGCAGCTCAGCGGTGTCGCGACCAGTGTTCCGACCCGCTTCAACGGGAGGCCTTCATGGGCTTGCAGATGCAGTTGCGGCTGATAAGAAACGGCAAGGTCGGCTTTTCCCGCAGCGACCAATTTGGGAGGGTCGGCCGGATTGGCAGGAGCGATGACCTCCATCTCCAGGCCGACATCCTTAAAATACCCTTTTTCCTGGGCGACAATAATTGGGCCATGGTCCGGGTTAATGAACCAGTCCAGAATGATCGTCATTTTGTCTGCTGCGTGAGCAGGCAGGGTAATAAACAGGGCGAGCAGTAAAACAAGAATTCTCATTGGTATTCCTCAATGCATGTGTGTTGAATAAAACCGTTATGTCCAGTTTCGATAAAAATGATGGACAGGGCCATGACCAGAGCCGACCCCCAGTCCATCTGCAGCAGCAATCGCACCTTGCAGGTAGGTGTGGGCTTCAGCCACGGCATCTGACATGGCTAATCTCTTCGCCAGCCCGGCAGCAATGGAAGACGACAGTGTGCAGCCGGTGCCGTGGGTGTTGGTTGTCTCAATACGAGGTGCGGTGAAGCGAACAGATGGCCGATCACTGAGCACAAGAATATCAACGCAGTCCGGCCCTTTGGCATGACCGCCTTTCATAAGTACAGCCTGTGGCCCCATGGCGAGCAATGCGCGGCCTTGATCTTCAAGTTCTTCGGGTGTCGATGCCGATTGAGTGTCTAACAGGACAGCAGCTTCCGGCACATTAGGCGTCAGCAGTGTTGCCATTGGTAATAAGTCCGAACGGAGTGCGCTAATGGCTTCGTCTTGCAGCAAAGCATCCCCTGACTTGGCAATCATGACCGGGTCCAGAATGACGGGGGCGGATTGGCGTTGGAGCCCTGAAGCGACGGTTCTAATGATCTCGGATGTCGCCAGCATGCCAATTTTAATAGCATCAATGCGGATGTCATCGAGAACGGCCTCGATCTGCGCCGCAATTGTCGTGATGGGGATACCATGGACATCGGTAACGGCGCGCGTGTTTTGTGCCGTGATTGCGGTAATGACGCTGGCACCATAAACACCAAGCGCGGAAAAAGCCTTTAAATCAGCCTGAATACCGGCGCCGCCGCCACTATCGGAGCCTGCAATCGTCAGCGCGGTTGGAACCGCCTTAGACATTGTATCCGTCATCACTCATCCCCATAGTCCAAAACCGAACAGAATTGGGGTTTTCGAATGATATGTATCTTGTGAAAGAAGCATTCGTTCCCTCCGCCGGTATTAACCAGATCAGGTTCAATGGGTTAGCTTCCGCTTCTCAGCCCTTCGGGCACCCCAACGTTGCCCTTGTATATATCAGTGGCAATAAGGTGTTTCAATCATGAAGATTTAGCTGCGGTTGGCGCAAACATAGTGGGGAATACCCCAACACTGCATATAACCAACACCGGTGCAGGTGATTTGACTGCAAGGACCGTGTTTTGGCGCTCATGAACGACAACCTGGTTAACGAGCAAAAACATAAAATCCGTTGCCTGTGTGAGGTCGCGGTTTAACCGCAAAGACGGTTTGGTGCGATGCCGTATTTAATACCTTCCTGACACCATCCAAACCCCGGATTGGTTCGTACAAGGGGCCAGAGGTTGATGACGCAACTGTGATATTCGCAAGATTGCGAGGCGATGATCGGGCCCTAAGTTATGACACGTTGACGCTTTTTCTTTTATCTAAACAAACCCCCCAGAGGACGGTTTAAATGAAACTACTATTTTATACGGCATTTCTTGTATTGTTTACGCCTTTTACCAGCCATGCGGCAGAAAAGATTATGCTGCCAACTGAGCCTGTTCTCTTAACTGTCGAAGGTAATATATCGTCGTTCAACCGGCCTGATCGAAAGGCGGATTGGGACCTGAAAATGCTGAAATCGCTGGGGACCACGACGTTTAGGACATCAACGCCCTGGCTGGAGGGGGTGTCGACTTTTGAAGGCGTTCTAATGCGGGACGTTTTATACACGTTGGGGGCTGCGGGCAAAACCGTCACAGCCTATGCGGCAGATGGATATTCTGATGAAATCGAAATCGCTGATTTTGATCGCTATGACGTCATTCTCGCTTATGCGCTTGATGGTAAAAGTCTTGAGAAATCGGATAAGGGTCCTTTGTGGATTATGTATCCGTTTGATGCGCACCCGCTTTTGGATGTCGACGAATACGCGTCCCATGCGGTTTGGCAAGTGAGGCGTTTAGGCGTAAAGTAACCCTCATATTCTTGCGCGGCCTGTTTGGGGGATGGAATGCGACGTTTATATATCGTTAGCCTGATTTTGCTTGTTTGTGGATGTTCAGCCGTTCACGTGCCGATCGATGAAACATCGGGCATGGTTCGTCAAGATGGTCGGTCGCAACCAGAAAGGTCATTGTATTTTTCAAGTAAATATTGTCGAAGCGGCCTTTGCAGTTCGACGCCGGTTCTGATGATGGTTCTAGGGCGCAAGGCGGAAGAAGAAAGTGTCATCAACGCATCCGTTGCGCAGAATACAAAATTAGCGGGGTTTATTTTCGCCGGGGCAACTGTCTACGATGGTCGCTTGCGTCCTGAGGGGCCTAAATATTTATCATATGTTGATCCGGAAGGTAACCTTGTCTGCCAAGGCTACTATAGCTGGTCCGGGTTTGGCTCAACCAGTGACGTCAATCTCCGTTGTTTTGAGGACAGCGCTAAAGTCACCGGCAAGATCCGCACAATTGGAAGGCAACCCAAAGGGCGTTTTAAAGGTAAAGGAATGGGGACCGGCTTGTTGAAGTTTGACGGTGGTCTGGTCGCCGTGATTTACGGTGTTGACCCACCTGACTTGAAAGAGAAAGATTTCGTCCAGCTTTGGGTTTTGCATGGAGGTTCTTCCGGAGAATTACCTGTTCAAAGAAACTTGCCAAAGCGCATTCAGCGACCTCCCAGTTTGAAGGCGGGGCGCGGCGTTTAATGCTTCCTTCCTGTGATGTCTTCGATTGTTGTATGCGCTCGAACAGTTCTTTCTCATGTCCTCGCTTTCGCACCTCATCGGACAAATAGGCTTTCTGAAATACTGATCCCGAAAGTTAGGTTTCCGTGGGATGATAATGTGATTGCCGTTTCTTGTCGTTTGCTGAAAATAGGTGTTGCCCTTCTAGGACTTCGCCCTTTTGTAAACGTATTTTTTGAGCCGAGCCGAATCCCTTCAGGACGGCACCGCGCTGGTCGGCCTTGGCGTGGGTGTGGGGTTCGCCGCTGGCGAGTGTGCAATCGCTAGCGGTGATGGGGCCCAGGATCTGGCAGCCATCGCCTAATGTGGAATTGCCATAAACAAAAATAGCGCCGACGTAGCGTCCCTGATCTCCGATCCGGATCGTGGCACCGGGTGCGTTTGCTTTCGCGGTAAAGCCGCCTTCACCGAATTGATTATTGTCACCAATGCGGATTGGGCCGGTGTCGGCTTCCAGACTTGTATTGGGATAGAACAGGTTGCCGTCGCCAATCTCGATTAGCCCAGACAGGGCGACGGTAATCCGTGTGTTTGGAAAAAACTGATTTCCGCTACCGATTTGCGCGGTTTTGGAAATCAGTGTCGAGAATGGATCGAAGATGATGTTGCCGCGGTCACCCAAGGCCATCATTTCGTCCAGGCTCAAATAACCGGCATTTTTGCGCTGCTGGTTGATCTTCTCGAGCAACCCTTTTTCGTCTAGGGTTTGCACACTTTATCCATCAGACGGTCCATGAAAACTTCGGCTTCGTCGAGCTGTGAAAGCTCAATATATTCGTTGGGTTTGTGGGCTTGTTCGATGGAGCCCGGGCCACAGATCACGGTCGGGATACCAGAGCGCGTGTGGAATAAGCCCGCCTCGGTACCAAAAGCGACTTTCGAGTGGTCATTTTTACCAGCCAGCGCTTTCACAAAAGTAACGACTTCTTCGTCTGCATCCAGGTTGAGGCCCGGCATGTCATTGACGCAGATAATATCGATACCCGTGTCTCGGTTGATTTTTCGCATATGCGGCTCCAGGCTTTGGGAGGCAAACTCACGAATTTCTGCCTCGATGGCGTCCGGGTCATCATTGCCCACATAGCGGAACTCGAAATCAAATTCACAATCTTTCGGCACGATATTCAGCGCCGTGCCGCCATGAATAACACCCGTATGCACCGTGGTATGCGAGACATCATAGAGATCATCAAAGGGGCCATTTTCCTGAATACGCCGCGCCATTGATTTCAGGTGTGCAATCATTTCGGCTGCATATTCAATGGCGTTCACGCCTTGGGGGGCGAGACTGGAATGCGCTTCGAACCCACGGACTTTGGCCTTGTAAGAACGTTTGCCTTTATGACCGACAATGACGCCCATGGAAGTCGGTTCGCCAACAATCGCCATGCGGGGTTTTATCGGCAGAGTGTTGATCATGTCAATCATCCGCCTGACACCAATGCAGCCCACTTCTTCATCATAGGAAAAGGCCAGATGGATGGGAATATCAAGGCCCCGCTCCAGGAATTTTGGAACGTAAGCAAGGGCCAAGGCAATGAAGCTTTTCATGTCAGAAGTGCCACGTCCAAAAAGCTTGTCACCTTTGGTGGTCAGAGTGAACGGCTCAGTGTCCCAGTTTTGGCCGTCGACGGGCACGACATCGGTATGCCCGGAGAGCATGATGCCCGATTTGGTTGGGTCCCCTAGCGTTGCATAAAGATTGGCTTTTGCACCGTCCTCATTCAAAACTCGCGTGCTTTCAATGCCATGACCTGACAGGTAATCTTCGATAAAGCTGATCAGTTCGAGATTTGAATACCGGCTGGTTGTATCAAAAGAAATGAGTTTCTCGATGAGGTCTAGTGTCTGTGTATCAGGCATTGGCGCTCCGGAATTGAAATTCGTCGTTTAAGGGGAGGAAGATATCTCATATAACAAATTTGACGCATTGGTCCCTGTTTGCAAGCCTCTGTGACAATTGAGAAGAAAATTAAGACCATGAATGCTGATCAAAAATCCAAAATTCAGGACTATTTGACCACCCACCGGGCCGCCCAGTTTGACTTGTTGGCAGACTTGGTGCGGTTCGCGTCGGATCATCCTGAACGGGAGACCTCAGAATTCAGAAATTCATTGATTTCAACCTTAACCAAATATGGGTTTACGGTTGAGGCTTTTGCTGTGCCAAATGAACTCTGCCATGAGCGCGGATTCGCGCCTCTGGAGAATATTGTTGCTCGCCGCACTTTGGGGCCCGGCCCGACGGTAGCGTTGGTCGCCAATGTTGACACGGCGTTGGCAGGTGATGGGTGGAAACATGATCCATTTGCAGCAAAAATAGTCGAAGGACACATGTATGGCCGCGGCGTTGTCAGTGCCAAAGGCGCTTTGGCGGCTTATGTCTTTGCTGCGTGCAGTGTATCGGAAATTGCAGAGGATTTAACCGGTACCATTGAGCTTCACATTACGTTTGACGGAGAAGCTGACGGGGATTTGGGGGCGGGCTGGCTGCTTGCTGAAGACCATGTCGCACCGACTTTTGCAATCTGCCCCGGAAATACACATTCGCTCATTACCTCGGCGAATGGTATCTTGCAGTTGGAAGTGGAGATCCGCGGACGCCGCGCCCCCGCGTCGCGTCCGGAAGATGGCCGTGATGCCCTGGAAGCCGCAAGCCGGGTTATGTCATCGGTCTATAATCTGCGCGAAAGTTATAAAAGCATCAGGTCAGATATTCCCGGCATTCATCCCCCTTCGGCATTGATATCTGAAATCCAGGGTGGGGAGTACGGCCGTTCGGTGAGTGAGAAATGCCGACTGTCGATAACGCGCAGCCTGATTCCGGAAGAAAAAGTTTCGGAAGCTGAGAATGCACTTACGAATATGGTGGGCGTTGAAGTGACACGGGTGCCCGGTGTGCTGTGTAAAGTGCGCCGCAAGGGACTTTCAAGGCCTCTTATAGCCGATGAGAAAACCCAAACACTGGTGGATCACTTTCAGGCACAAGCGCCCGCTGTGTTTGATGCGGCCCTTCCAGAAGTGGGCACGCCACATGGAACCATGGCGCGTCACTATGCGGCGGCAAACATACCGACCGTTTTATACGGCGTGGGCCCTGCTAATCCATCAGCGGCGCAGGTGGGTGCGGTAAATGAAAACCTTGATCTTGATGATCTTCGAAAATCGACGGAATTGCTGAGCTACGTGTTGGCAGGTATACTAAAACGTTAAGTCGTTTTTGGCAGCCCATACCCGCGTGAAAATGGAACACCGGGGCCAAACACTGCGCGTAAATCAGCCGCGTTGTCGACCTCGAGCCTGTGTTGGTTTTGTTCGTTAAGTTCCGCGCCATTCTCTGAATCGGTGATCTCAATCTGCGTTCGGTTGATTTTTATGCGCCGATAGGTTGGCGCCGCGTATGCATGGTGAACGCCCAGAAATTCGGATTTATTGAAAAGTAAACACGCGCTATTGGCATTGTCTTCAAGCTTAAAAAGTCCCAGATCAAGACGCGATGGTTCTGCCATCTGCAACCGGGGTCCGAAATGTGCCAAGTGGGACCGATAAAGGTCTCGTTTTTTTACATCCGCCGTGTAGACGCCGGTTCCTGGGTCTGCCAGCCAGTCCACGCCATCGATTTGCAACTCAATTGACAACTGATCATTGTGCGCATGGCCCCCGTTGCCTCCCTGACCGATCGGGCCACAGCGAATGGCGAGAAACAAGCGCTCAGATCGCCACAGAAATAGGCCAAAGTTCGGATAGGAAATCGCCTGGAGTCCCGACAAGAGGTCTTCTGTGGGCAGTGTAATCAGCAATTGTTTAACAGCGGTAGTCGTCTTTCCGACAACAGGGCGTGAGATGACGGCTTCGTCGGGCAGGCGTGACGCTGGTGACGCGACAGAGATCGCGTGGGAACGCTTCAAAGTGCGGATAAATTCTGCCTCAAGCTGGTAATGCGCTCCAGCGTAATTGAGCAAGGCCTCGTCATCGAGCAATCCACCGATCGCTGAAATTAGGTGGGTATGGTCCAAAATGTCTTCATCGGATGTATTTTTAAGCAATGCCGGGATTATTTTGAACAGGCGCCCATTATCCGTGTCGCCGATTTGTGCGACATGCCCGTCGGGTTTGCTCACGTCTATCGTGAAGATCGCCATCCTATGGATCTGCTCGAAATACTGTTGCGAAAAGGGACCGTAAAGGTCATGCCATTTTATCGAACGCGGCTTCATCGCAGGTGATGTCGGCCAATGGCTATGATCAGGGGTCTCCAGCGCTGCGCGCTTTTTGTTGGGTAACCCGAGAATAACCGCCGTTGCGTAGGTTACCATTTCTGCAGACAGGCGATGGTAGTTAGTCGAGCCTTCGGCGTTTGATCCGTCTGCGTTAAATTGCAAACCAACTTCATCAACGAATTCTTGCATGGCAAAAGCCAGCCAGCTTCGCGTTCTTGCGCTATCGGGTAACCAGGCAGCAATAATAAGAAGGCCAACAATATCAGCTAAATAATGGTTTCCTCTAAATCCGGGCCGCCATTCCAGATTGTTTATGATATGGGTACCGTGCGCCTCAATCGAGGCGACAAACTCGTCAATGAAGGTCTGAGTGAACCGCGCCTCGAAAGTATGAAACAAATCAAATGCCATAACCAGATTTGCAGCCCGAATGGCAACGTCCATGGTGCAGGACCAGTTCACCCCGTAACCCGGAGGATTGGTTGAGATGAAATCCAATGTTTGGTCACAAAATTCCTGGGCATAAGGACCGGCTTCATTGCTGGTATGGGTTTTTGTGATGCCAAACGCGAAGGCCATCTGCACGAGATGTTGCAGTCGGGCCAACTCCCACGGCACCTTAATATCGACCATCGGTTCATGACCGTAAGAGATCGCCTCCGAACGATCTGACGCTCGCCACTGATGGTTTGATTTGAAGTCCGAATGCCAATCGATGGCTTGATAACCGGAACTGATTAAACGCCGAATTTCCTCGGATCGCGTTTGATTGCCTTCGGATACAGGGTTCTTGGTGGCATCGGCTGGAATGGCGACTTTGGACCAGTCAGAGCCCAGCAAATTAAACTCGTGTGCCATTGCTTTTTCTACGAATACTTTGAGCCCACCCTCAAGGACGTGCGGCAGGTTTGGCGGCGGCAGGGTGACAATGTGATTTATATCAGTTGCTTTTACCGAGGCATTGACTGGGAATGTCGTCCGGCCCCGTTCCGCATGGGCACGCCACTTTCCGAGCATGCGCCGCTTCACAAGTTCCATCGCTTTTGCCAGTGCGATATGCGGTGGCAGCGACATGCCATACTTAAGAAGGTGACTGAAACTCATGACCCAGTGTTACCGATCCAAATAGAATTCATCCGCACTCAATTATAATTCTTTCTTATAGCGCGTGAAGCAGGGACGCGGACAGAAAAATGCCGAAAAAAGTCCGGGTCTATTGAATACACCGTGTTTGTGGCATAGCTTCGAAAAACTTAACCTGCCTGTTTCGGCCCTGTAAAATGTTGCGGACAACACGCCGATGACGCCAATCGATAAATCAGTGAGCAGCAAGCAAGAACCTAAAAAAGTACGGGTTTTGATCAATGCGTTGCATGCGCGATCGGGCGGGGGGGTTACCTATCTCCGGAATATTCTGCCATTGATCGCAAAAGATGCTGATTTTGAAGTTCATATGTGCGCCCATGAAGATCAGCGCGAAATCCTGCCACATGATGTCGAGGGGGTTCACTATCACTTCTTTACGTTCGAGCGCGGTTTCTGGAAGGTTCTTGTCCGCGAACAAATTGATGTGCCACGTTTGGCGCGCCAGTTGAAAGTGGATGTGACATTCTCTCCGGCAAATTATGGCCCCATCTTTACGCCGGGTGCTGTAATTATGTTGCGGAACGCTGTTAGCGTCGGTTTGGTTGAAAAGCGTCCTGCAAAACTGGCGTATTGGGCGCTGTTGTTTGCGGCGACACTTCTGTCGTTAGCGACCAGCAAAAAAGCCATTGCTGTCTCTGAATATGCCAGCCGAGTTGGTGCCGGTTTCTTGTACAAATGGACCCGCTCGAAAATTTCCATAGTCCCACACGGCGTTGATGCGCGGTTTTGTGTTAACCCAGATGTTGTTCGCGACAAAAATACGATTCTGGCCGTTTCCGATATTTATGTACAAAAGAACTTTAAGAACCTTCTGCACGCATTTGCGGGTCTTGCTATGGGGAATTCAGAATTGTGTCTTAAAATCGCCGGTCGCGCGTTGGACCATCAATATTTTGAAGAACTCCAATCCTTGGTGCTTGAATTACAGATCTCCGATAAGGTTTCGTTTCTAGGCAGCGTTGATATGGACGAGTTGATTACGCTTTATCAGCAGTCCTGTGTCTTTGTTTTCCCGTCCACTGTCGAGACGTTTGGCAATCCGCTGGTCGAAGCTATGGCTTGTGGTGCGCCAATCGCATGTTCACGTTCGGCGGCTATGCCGGAGGTTCTGGGAGATGCTGGGTTGTATTTTGATCCTGATCGCCCTGATGATATCCAGAAAACCTTGCAAGATTTGGTAGGTAATCCGGAGCAGCGTGAAGTCTATGGGAAAAAAGCGGAGAGCCGTTCGCGACTCTTCTCTTGGGTTAAGACCCTCGAAAAAACGAGCCAAACGCTGAAAATATAACGGTCAGCTTGCATGCATTGGAGTTTGTTTACTGATCTTGTTGTCGACTGGTTTGTAAAAATTTGTTACTTACGTAGCTAATTTGTCAATTTATATTGACAAACTTTCACAGGGCCAACATGCTTGCCGCCGGACGAGAACTTGATGATCTCTTCGGGTCGCAAAAATTGAAATTTGCATTCATAATTTGGGAGGATTTGAATATGCGCACATTATTATCCAACATTCTAAAACCGGCTATCGCTGTCGCGTTTACCGGGTTTACGTTTATGTCGGCGGCGCAAGCCGATAAGATTACGCTGCATGGTGCAAGCCAGTTTGACGAGAAACATGCTTTTACGCGCCTCATGCGCAAGTTCGAGCAACTCACGAAACTATATTACAGTGGAGAGCATGAGCTCGAGTTTGTGATGCACTTGAACAGCGAACTTGGCCTTGAAAAAGACTATGTCGCATACATGAACCAGGGACTTTCTGTCGATTACGCAGTGGCCTCGCCTTCACATATGTCGACGTTCTCAAAAATGGCAACGCTGCTTGATCCGCCAATGTTATATCGCGATGCCGGACACTGGAGTAAGGTTCTGGCAAGTGATGTTCTGCAACCCGTTGTTGATGATATCTACAAACGTGCAGATATTCGGTTGCTCGGATACGGTGGTGGTGGCGTTCGTCACTTGATCGTTAACAAGCCGGTTTCAAACATGGCTGAAATCAAGAATGTCCCGATCCGCGTCATGGGAGCGCCGATCCAGACGAAACTGTTTAATGCTTTTGGAATGTCACCAAACGTGATTGCCTATTCAGAGGTTTATAATGCCATTCAAACCGGTGTTATCGACGCAGCTGAAAACGAAGCTGCTGGCATCCGCCAGATGAAATTCTATGAGGTGGGTCCAAACATTTCATTGACGGCACATTCAATTACGGTGCGTCCGTTGGCTATTAGCGGCAAGACATTGCGCAGGCTCCCTGAAGATCTGCAAGCTGCGATCATTCAGGCCGGCAAAGATGCTGGCACCTATGGCCGTGTTATTGAGTTGAGTGAAGGCCAAGGCATCATGAACGAGCTTGAATCTTCCGGTAAGTTGAAGACAGTGATGTTTACCGAGCGTGAGAAGTTGATCGCGTCGGCGACACCTGTATTGAAAGCCTACTTCGCGGATTTGGGCGCATCAGATTTGTATGATGCAATTCAAGCCGTCAAATAATCGTACGTAAACGATTGAGTACGGACGAGGAGGCGGGTCGGTAGTGCCCTGGCTACCGACCCTCTTTGTTCCTCTGGTTTAAACTTATTCACTAAAACTGAGGGCGTAAATGAGAAGCCTTATCGACGGATACTATAAAATTCTCAAAGGGGCGCTGACCGTGCTAATGGGAGTGATACTTATTCCCGTAACAATGCAAATTTGTGCACGATACATCGACATTATCCCGCGCTATGTCTGGACGGAAGAACTAGCGCGTTTTTGTTTTATCTGGATTATTCTCGTCGGGGCAATGATCGCCATGCGCGAGGACGAGCATTTTACAGTCGACTTGTTGCCAACTCCAAAAACCGACCGTGGCAAGGCCGTGGCGTTGATGTTTGTCGACCTGATGACGTTTGTCATGGCGGTTATCTTCGTTGTATGGGGCTGGCCGCTTGTTGAGTTTGGTTTGCTTCAAACGTCAGAAATGGCGGAATTACCAATGGTCTTTATTTATGCGGCGTGGCCATTAACGGGAGCGACCTGGATTCTATTCCTGTCGGAACGCGTTACAAACCACATTCGCTTGTTCCGGAGTGTTGCCTGATGTCTGCAGGAGAAGTTGCTGCGATATTGTTTCCCTTATTTGTCTTGCTCGTCGTGTTGCGGGTGCCGGTTGCGATTGCGCTCGGTTTGGCCTGCATCCCGGTGTTTCTGCTTGAAGAGCGCCTGACGCCGCTGCTTTTGATGAATGAGATGTTCAAATCCTATAACGCGTTTTTGTTATTGGCCGTGCCTTTCTTTTTGCTTGCTGCAAATATTATGAATGCGGCCGGAATAACGGATCGCTTGATCCGGTTGTCGCGCGCCATGGTCGGCCATTTGCCAGGTGGCTTAGGTCATGTGAACGTCACCGTCAGCATGCTCTTTGCCGGCATCTCCGGTTCGTCGACGGCAGATGCCGCCGGGATCGGATCATTGCTCATCCCACAAATGAAAAAGCAGGGATACTCGCCCAGCTTTTCGGTCGCCATCACCGCCTGTTCATCTGTGATGGGGGTTGTTATTCCGCCAAGTATCCTGATGGTCGTTTGGGGCGGGTTAATGTCTGTGTCCATTGGCGGATTGTTTTTGGCAGGTGTCATTCCGGGAATTCTGATCGCCGGGTCGCAGATGATGGCCGTTTATGTTTTTGCAAAGGTATATGGCTATCCCGTTTATACACGTTCCTCTTTTAAGGAGTTCTGTGTCGCGGTATTTCATGCGATTCCACCGTTATTGACGCCGGTCATCATTGTCGGTGGCATTGTTGGCGGGTTCTTCACCCCCACGGAGGCCTCTGTTATCGCAGTGCTCTATTCGGTAATGCTTGGTGGTCTCTTCTATCGAACCATTGGGCTTCACAACATCCCGTCCATCTTGTTCAATTCGGGTAAATTTGCCGCCATGTCGCTGTTTTGTATCGGTACGGCATCTGCATTTGGCTGGTTGCTGGCATACTTCAAGATACCGCTTGCCGTCGTCGCATTTCTTGAGCCATTCGGGGTGGGGCCAACAAGTACAGGGTTGATCGTCGCCGCGTCATTTTTGCTGATTGGGATGTTTATTGATGCGATCCCGGCAATCATCATATTGGGTACCGTTTTATGGCCGTTAGCGGAAACGGCAAACATGCACCCGATTCATTTTGCTATTATTGGTGTTATTTCATTGGCCTTCGGTCTGGTGACACCCCCTTATGGTTTGTGTCTTCTGATCGCCTGCAAGATTGGTGATATTGAAGTTAAAAAAGCGCTTCGGGATGTCGCGATCGTATTGATGCCGATGTTTGTCGTGCTTTTGATCGTTATCTTTTTCCCGGATTTGATCCTGGCACTGCCTAAGTTGCTGATGGCCAAGTTTATCTAGATTGGCGTTTTCATATGTAAGCCGCGGCCCCGTGAAAGGGGCCGCGATGTTATCTATTGTTTAATCAATATTTTCTATAATCATGCCTCTGGGTAAAATAGTGGTGTTGATGTTGGATGTTGCGAAACCTCTGGGGCGTTTTTTGTATCGTTCTCCTCGTTAGCGATGCAGCCGCTGCGGCGATTTTTGAGCCTGGTCAAAACAAAAATACAAATCCTTACAATGGTGTTGATTGGTTAAATCAATGGCTGTCCGGGCCGTTGCCTGGGACCCCTCAGGGTATGCGCATCAAGCGTGTTCCGAATTCTGACCCGATTCCAAGGGCGCCAAGTTCCAGACCAGCCATGCGACAATACAATATAGCCCCGGCACAACCCACCAACACGCGTCCTTCACTGGCTGCGGAACCCGGCCCTTCGATCAACGGAATTCCCGGGATGTATTTAGGTGTCGGCGTCGTTGTCAGTACGGGGAAAACGGACTGGAACCACGATGCTTCCTCGAGTTCACCGACGCTTGGAAACCCATCTTCCGAATTGATTTATGAAGATGTCAGTACAATGGCGCTTGAATTTACCGGATATGTTCCGGTGATGGACAACTATTTTGTTCGTGGGAACTTCGGCGTTGGTGTGTCTTTCGGCGGGGATGGTAACTTGCGAGATGATGACTTTTTTGCAGGGCAAGTTCTATTCTCCTCCACAGACAGTGCAATACCTGATACCGATCTTCTCTATCTTACGCTGGATGCTGGCAAAAAAATCATCCAGGCACCTGACGGCAGCATGAGTGTTTCAGTCTTTGCAGGCTATCAGTATTGGCGGGAAACCTACGAGGCTTTTGGGCTGTTTAATCGGTTGACCAACCAAACAACCCAACCCGATACCTTGGCCGTGATCACGAATGTCGTTGAGTGGAATTCTTTTCGTTTGGGAGCCTTTGCAAACTACAGGCCGAACGAGCGTTCCGATCTGTCCATTGACTTTGCCTACGTCCCCTATACGTCCATGCACAATGAGGATAGTCATCTTTTGCGGACTTCTGATGCCAGTCTTGGCCCTGCGCCGAATGTGATAATGGATGGCACAGGGTACGGATTTGAAGGTTCGATTGGCTATAAATATTTGCTAACGGTCAATTTGGCAGCTGTTGTCGATCTGCGTTACTGGTTGTTGATGAGTGATGGTGACATTACCACACGCGCCAATACATCGACCCCATCAACATTCACACTAAATGATCTTGATACGGTTCGATATGGCGCGAACGTTGGCCTGAGATACATGTTTTAAGGGGCTGTGTTTGTGTTTTGCGCTGGCCTTTTGCGGATCCAGTGATCGTGCCAGGCACACAGATTAAACAGTGTCCAGATATGTAAGGCGTGATCTGCACTGCCAGCCCGATGTTCTTTAAATCGGTTTTCGATATAACTGCGGTTAAGTGTTTTGTTTGTAACCAGTTCAGAGTTCAGAATAATCGCTTCGGCGCGGTTGCCAAACTCTCCTTTTAACCATTGTTCGACGGGGGCCGCGAAACCCATTTTTTTTCGATTGATGATTTCATCAGGGAGTAAATCGGCGACGGCTTTTTTCAGCAGATGTTTTTTGATGCCGCCTTTCACTTTGAGGCTTTGCGGCAAGCTTTGGGTGAACTCGACCAAGGCATGATCCAGAAAGGGAACGCGTCCTTCGATCGACGTCGACATGCTGATTTTATCGACCCGCATCAACAGCAGTTCCGGCAGACGCAGGCGAAAATCGTTGTAACTCATGCGGCTCAAATCATCGTGTTTACCTTCGGCTTTGCCAAGATCACGCATGTACCCGTTGATAATATCTCCGCTATTACCACTGTCGATCCCGTTAAGATCTAGGCCCGTGCCGCGCAAAATATCGCGGTAGGTCGAAGTGTTCTTCCAGCCACTGCCAAGCGCGCGTGACTTGTGGACATTCCAAAATGCATTCGCGCCGCTCCAGAATAGCTCATGTCCGCTGCCCGCACGCACCAGAGCTTCTGTCAATTGCGCACCGATACCACGCTTGCTGGGAGCGCAGGCACCTGCAATTTTGCCAATAATTACGCGCAAAAATCGCGGGACGCATGCCATGTAAGGTGTCCAAAAGGAAGAATAGGTTTTTAGATAGGTCATCCAACTGTCGTAGCCACAGAACTGCTCATCCGCGCCCTCGCCAACTTGCACGACGGTAACGCCACTTTCTTTGGCTAATTTGGATACGAAATATAGCGGAACACAGACCCAGTCAGCGATCGGCTCATCCTGATGGTGTACCAATTCATCAAGGTAAGCGAGCATGTCGTTTTCATCGACCAGGATCTCATGGTGACGGGTCTTGTATTGTTTGGCGATCTGGTTTGCGTATTCTAGCTCGTTAAGATGTGTATGGTCTTTAAAACCAATGGTAAACGTGTCCACAGGCCTGTCCATGTGTTTGCTCATCAGGGCAACGTTTGCCGATGAATCAATGCCACCGGAGAGAAAAACGCCGAAGGGGACATCTGACATGAGTCGTTTTTCGACGGCATTTTCCAGTCGGTTGCGGATGCCATCGATCGCCTCTTGCTCGGTAAGTGTCTGACCTGACGCTTGAGGAAGCGCATCCCAATAGCGACGCGTTTTCAGCTCACCATTAGCAGCCACTTCCATAATATGTGCGGCGGGGAGCTTAAAGATACCCTCAAACAGGGTTAGCGGGGCAGGGGCCACCATAAAGCTCAGGTAGTGATTTAAGGCCGTATTGTTGACTGCGCGGGGAACTCCGGAATCACTGAGAATGGCTTTTATTTCTGAGGCAAAGCGAAACACGCCATCGTGCCGCGAAAAGTAGAGAGGTTTTATTCCAATACGGTCACGGGCCATGACCAGCTTTCGGTTTGTGTCGTCCCAAATGGCGAAGGCGAACATGCCATCCAGGCGCGTTACCAGTCCATCTATTCCCCATTCCCTATAACCATGGATCAGAACTTCGCTGTCGGAGTGATCCGTCTTGAACTTGTGGCCAGCGGCTTCCAATTGCTCGCGCAACTTGGCATGATTATAAATCTCGCCGTTAAAGGTGAGTTGCAAACTTCCGTCGGCATTGCACATGGGCTGCGCCGCGTCTGGAGACAAATCTACAATTGATAATCGGCGATGGGCGAGGCCAATTACCTGGTCATCCGACACCCAAAATCCGTCGCCGTCTGGGCCGCGATGCGTAATGGTCGCATTCATCGCTTCAAGTGATGGCCTGAGCGACATAACAGGTGCCTTAACACCATCTGAAATGAATAAACCAGCAATTCCACACATAAGTGAGGTTTGTAACACTTAAGCTGTTCTGTCCAGTGATGAATATTCAGATTAGAGAATTTTTCACTGTTGATAAATATGTGCGGATTGCTGGTTCCATTGTCGGTTCTCGGGATCGAGACGAGAACCCGAAGCGACAGTTTTATTTTGAATAACCGCCTTTTTTATGCAACGGCATCGAATTGTACAATGCCATCATTGAGAAAGCAGGTTTTATTAAAAAGTCCCAGATCTATTGGATTTGGCAGACGGACATTAGATAGGTCAGGAACCGACTTGATTGCAGGATCGTAAGTTCGATCAATCTGGGATATCAAAATGATGAGGGTTCCCGATTTTCGAGCAAACGCGTTAAGTTGCTTGATTTGCTCTGACAGCTCTGGATTTTTGCGGTTTTGATCTAACAGCTGTAAATAATCGATCACTATTACTGTTCCCTGAGGCGCAGTTTTTTGCTGTTCGACAATGTAGGGGGCACAAATTTCGTTCGATGTTTCGAATGTAATTTTGTGTTCTTGAGCCTTACGGTCGCTTCCAATTGATTGGAGCTGTTTTTGAGCGTCCGATTCCGTGTATTCGAGCGTGTAGAAAACGCCTTGCTGTCCTGCCTGACTGGCTTCGATCAGGAGCTCGAGTCCCATCATGGTTTTCCCATGTCCGGGGCGGGCACCAAGTAAAACCATATCTCCCGGTTTCAATAGAGAGAACAGTTTATGGGCGGGCCGGCTCTTTGAGAGTTGTGCTGCCAGTGCACTCCAACCTCCAAAGCCTTCTTTAATGGCAATTTGATCCAGGGCTTTAAGATAAGGCACGCTTGTTTCACGAGACAATAAACGCGCCTGGCGTTTTAAGCGATATATCGGTGCAGATAGTTTCATTTTAGAACCTCCTATTGCGAGCGCTGATCACAATCCCTCCTTATGTGCATGCTCGAACAGTGGGTTCGATGAATTCGCAGCCCCATATGTCGAATACTTTCCCAATTGGAGGGGGGAGGCATGGGCGATGCCTATGCAGAAAAGGTATGATAAACGGTGTTAAAGTGCAATGGGGTCATATTTATTTTCTGGCGCTAGTCCAATTCTAGGGTCCTTCGCAAAGTCCATTGCAGTATTGCGCGGACAAAAGAAAACCCGCCAAGAAGGCGGGTTTTTCAAAGCTCAAAAGTGTTGAGTTTTTACCAGGTCTTGAAAGCACCCGTAACGAAGTTGCCAGGTACTGTAATGAGCGCCACGTGGGGTGCTGTGGTCATCGGTTCTGTATCTGCCTCAACCTTTTTGGTCGGCAAGATAACATAAGCTAAAACCGTCAAAAAAGTGCGGATTGCACCTACCATTACAGAAGCGAGTGTATAAATTACAGGCGCAATTAAATCAGCAATCGACAGAACAATTCCTGTGTGAGGTGCTGCAAAATTCTTATCTAATCCATTCATATTCGTTCTCCCGAATACCGGTGCCTGACCTGTTTGCCGGTTGATAAAAGTCATTCAATAACGCTCAGATACGCCCGTTCTGTAAAAATGTAATGCGGTATAATTGCAGGGGTCCCCTGCATTTTTTGCATAGGTCGTAAATCTCCATAAAGCATTGTAAATAAACATAAAATAGGGAGGGTTTATGGCGTGCTATTGCGCTTATACCGGGCCGGAGGTTTGGTTCGTCGATTTTAACGACCCATAAAGTGCATTCTCTGGCATATGTGACGGTTCGATTTTTTAATAAGCCGCCAATACATACTTCTTAAAAACCTATTTGCGCCCAGGAAACGCATTTGCCCGTCGATGATATTGGCGACGAGCAAATTTCTGGGGGCGCCGGTGCGCGGGGCGTTTCCTATAAAAATGTTGTCGTTAAGCGACAGAAAGTGTCGATTTTAAGATATTTCTGTGGCGTCTGCGATGACTATGATTTATGGGCATAAATCGGGCCGATTTGTTTTTACGAGTTCTTTCGTGTTAGGCTTGGTCAATCAGAGCTCACTAAGAGCAGATCAACCGGTAGTTAAGCCGGGAAAAATGACAGGGGATGGTGTTCAAATATGTCGGATACAGCCGATATTCTTGTTAAGTTTGATTCAGTTCAAAAAAGTTATGATGGGGAATCCCTTGTTGTAAAAAACTTTAATCTCGATGTGGAAAAGGGTGAATTTGTCACCATGCTTGGGCCGTCTGGTTCCGGTAAAACCACATGCCTGATGATGCTTGCGGGTTTCGAGCCCGCGACCCATGGCGAGATTTATTTGGACGGCGTTCCAATTAATAACGTGCCACCACACAAACGTGGCATCGGCATGGTTTTTCAGAATTACGCACTTTTTCCGCATATGACGGTTGCCGAGAACCTCGCATTTCCTTTGGAAGTTCGTGGTATGGGTAAGTCGGAGATCAATGAAAAAGTCACCAGGGCGCTCGATATGGTGCGTTTGGGTGGATTTGGTGATCGACGCCCGGCTCAATTGTCTGGCGGACAGCAACAGCGGGTCGCTGTGTCTCGTGCCTTGGTGTTTGAGCCCCAACTCGTCCTGATGGATGAGCCTTTGGGTGCGCTCGACAAAAACTTGCGTGAAGAGATGCAATACGAGATCAAGCATATTCACGAAAACCTGCAAGTTACGATGGTCTATGTGACCCACGATCAATCTGAAGCGCTGACGATGTCTGATCGAATTGCCGTTTTTGACGATGGAATTGTTCAGCAACTGGCTGCACCTGATGTTCTCTACGAGCAGCCCGACAACGCCTTTGTCGCAGGCTTTATCGGCGAGAATAACCGCCTGTTTGGTAAGGTCGTATCTGTTGAGGGTGATTTTTGTCAGGTCGAGCTTGAAGGTGGCGGCGGCATGGTTAAGGCGTTGGCTGTGAATATTGGCGGCGTTGGATCACGTACAACACTTTCTTTGCGCCCGGAACGAGTCACCATTGGTGGCGAAAAGAAGGATTCGACGAACTCACTAGAGGCAAAAGTTGAAGAACTAATTTATTTGGGTGATCACATTCGTAGCCGGGTAAGCCTCACGGGTAATGACCAGTTTGTCGTTAAAGTGCCAAACTCGCACGGGCACGTTCACCTGAAAGAGGGCGAAACCACTCAGATTGGGTGGGAAGCCGAAGATTGCCGGGCACTCGACGCATAGAGGGTTCGGACATCGATCCTGTTTAGGTGGCATTGCTTCACAAAAGAGGCACGCCGCTTGGTTCGAATAAAAAGACTAACAATAATATTATAATGGTAATAACTAGGAGAAAAAACTGATGAATAAAATGTTGAAGGTTTCAACGTTCGCCGTCGCTGGTTTGGCATTTGCTGGGCTGACATCGGCGGCTCAAGCTGTCGATTTGAACGTTGTTTCATGGGGTGGCGCTTATACAGCCAGCCAAATGAACGCTTATCACAAGCCTTATAGCGCGAAGACCGGCGTTACGATTAACTCCCTTGACTACAGCGGTGGCCTTGCTGAAATGCGCGCTCAAACTGAATCCGGGAATGTCACCTGGGATCTGGTCGATGTGGTTTTGTCTGACGCGATTACCGGCTGTGATGAAGGCATGTTCCGCCCAATTGACATCGATAAAGAAATTGCGGCGGCTCCTGATGGAACGCCTGCATCCAAGGATTTCCTTGAAGGTACGTTGCTATCTGAGTGCTTCGTCCCACAGATTATTTATTCAACAGCATTCGCTTATCGTTCCGACGCTTGGGGTGGAAAGAAGCCTACTAAAATGGCTGACGTTTTCGATCTTAAGAATTTCCCCGGAAAACGTGCGCTTCAAAAGAAAGCGATCAACAATCTAGAGTGGGCTTTGATTGCTGACGGTGTTCCGTTGGACAAAGTTTATGACGTTCTTGATACGGACGAAGGCAAAGACCGTGCCTTTAACAAGCTAGCGACCATCAAAAGTGAAGTGATCTGGTGGACAGAAGGTGCCGTTCCTCCTCAGTTGTTGGCAGACGGTGAAGCTGTGTTCGGAACTGGTTATAATGGTCGTTGGTTCTCAGCCATTGCTGAAGAAAAGCAGCCATTCGCTATGCTTTGGGACGGACAAGTGCTCGACATTGACGGCTGGGCAGTTCCTGCTAAGGGTAAAAATGTCGATGAAGTCATGAAGTTCCTGCATTTTGCAACAGACACACAGCGTTTGGCTGATCAGGCGAAGTATATCTCCTACGGCCCAGCGCGTAAGTCCTCTGGACCAATGGTATCAAAGCACGCAACGCTGGGTATCGATATGGCTCCTCACATGCCAACTCAATATGCAGATCAGGGCTTCCTGACCGGCTTCTCTTGGTGGGCAGATAACGGTGACGAAATGAATGAGCGTTTCGCTGCCTGGTTGCTGCAGTAGTCTAAAAGTCTTGGGTTGCGGGGCGGTTTTTGGCCCGCAACCCAAACTGTTTTGAGTTTTAATGTGTGTGGTGTGACGGTTTGGGGTGTTATAAATGGCTGATGATGTAATTCAGGATGGACCGGTCCTCGCGGCCGACGGGACTCCGCTAAAAGCCAGCCTGAATAAGGCCATGCGCAAAAATCGTACACGGGCTTTCTTGCTCGTGATGCCGCTGTTTATCTTTATTCTTTTTTCCTTTCTGATCCCGATTTTTGATATGACGTTTCGTAGTGTCGATAACTGGCAGGTCGGAACATTACTGCCAAAAACCACTGCAGCGCTTGCAGACTGGGATGGTAAGGACCTACCTGAAGAACCTGTTTTTGAAGCCTTGGTTGCTGATTTGCAGGCGGGCGCAAAGTCGCGGGAAATTGGCAAGGTCGGTACCCGGCTCAATTATGAAAAATCCGGGATGCGCAGCGTCATTACAGGCTCTGCACGCAAAGCCAGAAAAATTACAGAAGGTCCCTATAAGCCGCAGGTTCTTAAAATGCATAAGCGTTGGAAGGAACTCGAGACATGGACCGTTATTAAACGAAACACCGCGCCCTTTACGGCCGGATACTATTTAAATGCCGTTGACATGAAATATGCGGAAGATGGCAGTGTCGTGATGCAACCCGATAATCGTCGAATTTATGGCAAACTGTTTCTGCGGACCTTTGCAATCAGCCTCGCGATTACGATTATTTGCATCATTCTGGCCTACCCGATTTCTTATCTGTTGGCGACCTTACCGCTCCGCTATTCAAACCTTTTGATGATTTTTGTGCTGCTGCCCTTCTGGACGTCGTTACTGGTTCGAACAACAGCCTGGATTGCGATGCTGCAATCGCAAGGGGTGCTCAATGATTTGTTTGTCGCTGTCGGATTGGTCGACGATGAGAACCGATTGCAGCTTATTCATAATATGACAGGGACGGTCATCGCGATGACCCATATCCTGCTGCCGTTTATGGTTTTACCGTTGTATAGTGTGATGAAGACAATTCCGCCCAGCTATATGCGTGCAGCTCTTTCAATGGGCGCTAACCCGGTAGTTGCCTATGTTCGTGTTTACATCCCGCAAACGCTCTCGGGTATTGGTGCAGGAAGCATTCTCGTCTTTATTCTTTCGATCGGTTATTACATCACACCAGCTCTTGTTGGTGGTACCGGTGGCACCTTGATTTCAAATCAAATTGCCTACCACATGCAGTCATCCTTGAACTGGGGACTGGCCGGCGCCCTGGGTGCCCTCCTGCTCGCATCGGTGTTGGTGCTCTATACTCTTTATAACAAAATCGTTGGCATCGATAACATGAGGTTGGGATAAGATCATGGCACTACCCGCATACGCAGGCCCTCTTGAGACAACGTGGTATTATACGTTCCGTTTTCTGTGTGCCTGTATCTTTCTGTTCCTGATTACGCCGATTTTGGTGATCATTCCGCTTAGCTTCAATGTGGAGCCTTATTTTACCTATACACCGGGTATGTTGGCTTTAGACCCTGAAGCTTATTCTTTGAAGTGGTATGAAGACTTTATCAACAACACGCAATGGACCCACTCGGTTAAGAACAGCTTCATTATTGCGTTTTTCTCTACAATTCTAGCGACTGTTTTAGGCACTTTGGCGGCGCTGGGGTTGAGCAAGCCTCACATGCCATATCGGTCTCTGATGATGGGGCTGTTGATTTCACCGATGATCGTGCCGTTGATTATTTCAGCTGCCGGTATGTATTTTTTCTATTCCAATATAGGCCTTGATCAAACCTTTCTAGGCATCATTTTAGCCCACACCGCACTTGGAACACCGTTTGTTGTGATCACAGTGACAGCAACTTTGGTGGGTTTTGACCAGTCTTTAACTCGTGCTTCGGCGAATTTGGGCGCCAACCCGACCACAACATTTTTTAAAGTCATGATGCCTCTCATTCTCCCAGGTGTAATATCTGGAGCTTTATTCGCGTTTATCACATCGTTTGATGAGGTTGTGGTTGTTCTCTTCCTGGCCGGATTTGAACAACGGACAATTCCGCGCCAGATGTGGTCTGGTATTCGGGAGCAGATTAGCCCCACAATTCTGGCAGTCGCGACGATCCTTGTCGCTATTTCCATCGCCCTTTTGGCCACTTTGGAGTTGTTGCGTCGAAGAAGCGAGCGGTTACGTGGCATGAGCCCAGGTTAAACACCGCGTTTTCTGGATTGCTTTCTGTTTTAATATCGTTAAATATCCACTTTGCGACATAGATTGTCTATGATGCACAGGCGTTTGCGTTTGAAGTGGAATTGCGCATATGTTCGGAGCAGACGGTAACCACGAAACTCATCGTTTCGGTTTCATTCTTGTCCCCGATTTCTCAATGATCGCGTTTACATCCGCTGTTGAACCCTTGCGTCTAGCGAACCGCGTATCTGAAATGACGCTTTTTAGCGGTGCGATTTACTCGATGGATGGGCAAGCCGTGCAAGCGTCGAACGGCGTCAGCGTCAATGTGGATGGCGATCTGGGCGATGCGCTAAACCTCCACACGGCGATCGTCTGTGCGGGTTTGGATGTCCATTTACATTGTGACCCAAAATTGATCAGCCGTTTGCGGCATATGGCATCTCATGGGACGGGCATTGGCGGATTGTGCACGGCGCCTCATATTTTGGCAAAAGCCGGTTTGCTAGACGGTTATAGCTGTACAATCCACTGGGAAAATCTGACGGCTATGACCGAAGAGTTCCCGGATTTGGAAGTCACGTCAGAACTTTTTGAAATTGACCGAAATCGCTATACCTGTGCTGGTGGTACGGCATCACTCGATATGATGTTGAACTGGATTTCGATCTTTAACGGCAGCAAAATTGCGGCGGACGTTGCCGATGAAATGCTTCATCACCGCATTCGGGAAGGGCATGAAGCACAACGTATGGAGCTGCGTAGTCGGTTGGGTGTTGCCCACCCCAAGCTGCTGGCCGTCGTCGGATTGATGGAAGAAAACCTTGAAGAGCCGCTATCGTGCGCCGGATTGGCCAAGCAGGTTGGGCTATCGACACGCCAACTTGAACGGCTCTTCCGCAAGTATATGAACAGCGCGCCGACACGATACTACCTGGAACTTCGTTTGAAGCGGGCGCGATATTTGTTACAGCAAACCAGTTTGCCAGTTCTCAGCATTGCACTGGCGGCGGGGTTTGTTTCTGCGTCCCATTTTTCAAAATGTTACCGGGAAGTCTTCAAACGGACACCTTCCGGGGAACGCACTACCGTTCGTTAAGTTGACGCCAATCCTTTTTCCAGATGCGGATAATAAACACCCAGGGTCAAGGCCCGCAGCGCGAAGAATAACATCAGAGATAACCATAGGCCGTGGTTCCCTAGCAAGGGCGTCAGAAGGTAAACCGCCAGCAAATATCCCAATGTGGACATAATCATTGCATTTCGCATGGCGGAGGTTTTTGTGGCACCGACGAATATTCCATCTAACTGGAAACTCCAAACAGCGACTAACGGCGACGCAATAAGCCATGGCAAATATACGCGGGATATGTCTCGTACGGGCTCTACCGTGGTCAGTGCGTCTATCATGTGCGTACCGGCAACCCAGAACAGACATGTAAACAATGTGGCAAAAATGAATGCCCAGCGACTTGATACATAGGCTGCTGCCCTAAAATCAGCCCTGCTATTCGCGCCATAGGCCTTGCCAACCAATGCCTCGGCCGCGTTTGCGAAGCCATCAAGCGCATAGGCTGTAAAGATTGTGAATTTTAAGAGCAATGTGTTGGCGGCAAGGGTGACATCGCCGTCGCGGGCGCTGTGAGAGGTAAATACAAAAATTGCCACCTGCAAACATACAGACCGGATAAAGATATCTCCGTTTATTCGAAGCATCTGGATTAGTTTAAGGCGATCTAACGCCCTGCCAATATGCCAACGCTCCTTCAGATGGCGGGCTTGTTGTTGGACAAGAAAGAGGCCTAAAAGGGCACCGATACCTTCAGCAATTACGGTTGCGTAGGCAACACCGCTGACGCCCAGATCCAAGCCAACAACAAACCAGATATCAAGGACAATATTAATACTGTTAAGTACAACTTGCGTGATCAGCGCGGGCCGGGTGTTTTGGACCCCGATAAACCAGCCCAGAACCACGAAGTTGATGAGCGTAAACGGTGCGCTCCAAATGCGAATGTAAAAATAGTCCGCAGCCAGATTTAATACGGCATCACTTGCTCCGGTCAGCCCCAAGACGGCCATTCCAATCGGTACCTGCAACAGGATAAGTATGACACCGATAAGCACCGACAAGATGAGGCCTCGCATTAGCCAAGCCCGGACTTCAGCATGGTCTTTTGCACCGACGGACTGGGACGTCAGCCCGGTCGTTCCCATGCGTAGAAAGAGCATACTGGCATATAGTACGCTGAAAACCAGAGTGCCGACGGCAATGGCCCCTAGATAGTGAGCGCCAGGCAGATGGCCGATCACGGCCGTGTCAACGATGCCAAGGATCGGGACGGTGATGTTCGTCAGAACAATGGGAATAACCAGTCGCCAGGTTTTCCGGTCCCATTCGGTAAAACGAAGCATCCCTTATTCTGCGGGCGCTGGTTTTAGCCGATTCAAAACGAGGCCGAGCAATGTCAAATAACACAGGGAGCATGCCATGGATAAAACAATGGCGAGGTTGACACCGTAAAGGGGGATTGTCTGATTCACGGCAATAAGAAAAATCAAAAGTCCAACAAGACCAAGTGGGAAGTTTCGAATGATCGTGCGGACGTGTGCTGCGGAATAGGTAATGTGAATGATCAGCAAGAACGGTAAGAAAGTCATTGGGAACCCGATCAGAAGGCCAGACCAGCGGGGGCCGACAATATCGGCAATGGTGCTGATCGTGACGACAAAAGCTGCGGCCATGCCAGATCTGAACATCAGGCGCATTGGCGTCATCTGTGGTTTTTCCTGCACTTTGTTTTGCTCACGCGAGTGGAAGGCATAGGCAAAAATGATCAGGCAGGTCAGGCTGCAGACTACACCCAGTAGCAGGTCAAAGGTGATGGTATAAAGGCCTGAGGCAACAAGGAAATAACAGATAAGACCTGCGACAGAACATAAAAGCGGGGATAACCGGGATTCGATGCGTGACGTGAAATAATAACCCAAGGCAAAAGCAATGGTCGAAATAATAGAAGGAATAGCGTAAAGCGCGCTTGTGGTTGAAAACTCGGGCCCAAGCTCAAGGCCGACAAAAAACGTTATCAGGACAGCACCCAAGGGCATTCCGGATAAAATACCAGCGACGCGTGGGTTTACATGCTCCGCAATCCAGGACAAGCCCAGCACAAGGAGCACGGAGACAAGTATTTTTGCAAGCAGCAGGGTCATAGGGTTCCAGCGGAGAAAAAGAAAAAAAGGAAGGAGTAGTTCCTGATTTTAACAGTCTTGCGGACAAATACAAATTATGTTCTGCGCCTTCGGCGACGTGGGCGTTCGGCGGTCGCTGCAGGAGCCTTCCTCGCCTGGCTGGGAATGGGTAGTGCGACCGTTTTTGCCAGTTCTGTGTAAGGAGCCGTTTTGTGAGGGATCGCCATGGCGTCGACAAAGTGCTCTTGAAAGCTCGGTTCAATTGCGGTTTCAATCTTCTCAATTTTCCGAACCACCTGCTCGATATCATCGCGGGCAGTTTGGTTGAGCAAAGCGATCCGGGCACCGGTTCCGGCAGCATTACCAGCTGATGTGACTTTTTGCGGATCGCAGTCGGGGATCATGCCAAGGATCAAAGCGTATTTTGTGTCAATATGACTTCCAAACGCCCCGGCAAGAATAATTTTATCAACCTTACGGATGCCAAGCTTGTCCATGAGAAGTTTACATCCGGCATAGAGCGCCGCTTTTGCAAGTTGTATGGCCCGGATGTCTGTCTGGTTAATGGACACCTCATTTTCGCGCTCTAGCAGAAGATATCGATAGGTCCTGCCATCTTCTTTGATGCGTGGCGAAAGTGTTGCCAAGTCGCCATTGATAACGCCGTCACTTGTTAGGACCCCTGCCAGAAACATCTCAGCGACGGCTTCGATAATCCCTGAACCACATATGCCGGTGACGCCGGTATGGCGTGTTGCAGCCTCAAAGCCAGGATCATCAGACCAAAGGTCGCAGCCAATGACTTTATATCTTGGCTCCAACGTTTCCTTATCAATGCGGACCCGTTCAATTGCGCCCGCAGCCGCCCGTTGACCGCTGCTAATCTGGGCCCCCTCAAATGCGGGGCCGGTCGGTGATGAAGCCGCTAGCAAGCGATCCTTATTACCCAGAACAATTTCAGCGTTTGTGCCGACATCGACGATCAAAATGACTTCGTCACTGAGATGCGGGGTTTCTGACAGGATGACACCGGCGGTATCTGCGCCGACGTGACCGGCAATGCATGGTAAAATATAGACCCGTGCATCGGGGCTGGTTTCTTCCAACCCCAGTTCTGTCGCCCACAATGTCATTCCGGAGTTTGTTGCCAAGGCAAACGGAGCTCCACCTAACTCGGTCGGGTCAACACCCAGCAACAGATGGTGCATTATCGGGTTACCGACAAACGTGGCATTCAATAGCGTTTCTGCTTCGACACCTGCTTCTTCGCGGACATCACGAATAAGGGTGTTAATGCCCTCCCGCAACGCGCCGGTAATTTCGGTTTCACTACCGGGGTTCATCATGACGTAGGAAACACGACTCATCAGGTCTTCACCATAACGGATTTGCGGATTCATCATGCCCCCGGATGCCAGAACCTCGCCAGTTGAGAGGTCACACAAATGTACGGCAATTGTCGTGGTTCCGATGTCAAACGCCAGGCCGTGTGCCTTGTCATGAAAACCTGGCCAAACTCCCGTGATGCGAGACCCTCGGTGGACAGCAACCGTCACTTTCCAGGTGCCCTTCCTGAGGCAACGCTGAACGCCCTGTAAGGCGCGCAGGTCTATTTCTGCCAGCGATGTGAGGTTCCACTGGGACGCCAGTGCTTCTAAAAGGCGTTCCAGATCGCCGGTTTGCGTGTCTAGGTTTGGCTCTTCGACTTCCACGTAATGCAGGCGTATTGCCGGGTCCAGTTTTATGTCGCGCACTTCGGCTTGTTTGCTGACGACTTGCTTGTGGACCTGACTCTCTCGCGGAACATCAATGACAACATCGCCGGTCAGTTGGGCATGGCAACTTAACCGTCGCCCGGTTTGCAAGCCGCGACGTTCATCATATTTTGTTTCTGGTTCGGATACAGGTGTCAGGCTTTCCTGCTTGCTCTCTATTGAAAAGGCTGGAAACTCGCCGTCTCCGACATTGACCTGACATCTCCCGCAGATTCCGCGTCCGCCACACACACTGTCGATATCAACACTTAGTTTACGAGCGCATTCCAGCACCGGTGTCCCAATTGGAAACTTTCCGCGTTTTCCGGAAGGCAGAAAGACAATAAAGGCCTCGTCCACAATGTTTTCCTTAGCTGCTTGCGGCACGCCGCCGTCGGCCGTCACGTCGGCCGCGTCTGCCACCGGCCTCGTCCCCTTCAGCGGCCGGTTCCCGAAACTTGGCAATCCAGGCTTTACAATTGGGGTCGTGCCCCATAACGACGTTGGCCCCCATAATTCCTGCCATTTCAGGTTCATGCAGAGGGTTGGTAATCGCCGATGTCAGTCCGGCGCCTATGGCCATAGACAAAAAGGCAGAGTTCATGCCGTGGCGATTGGGCAAGCCAAAGCTGAAATTGGAAGCACCGCATGTGGAATTGACTTTTAACTCGTCACGGAGCCGGTGCAGGATATGAATAACCTGCCGGCCCGCATCGCCCAAGGCGCCGATTGGCATAACCAGCGGGTCAATAACGACATCGCTTCTTGGGATGCCGTGATCTTCAGCCCGTTCAACGATCTTTTTCGCGATGGCGAACCGTACATCAGGGTCTTCAGATATGCCGGTTTCATCATTTGAGATGCCGACGACAGCAGCCCCATATTTTTTGACGAGAGGCAGAACTGTCTCGAGGCGATCCTCTTCACCAGTGACCGAGTTTACAAGAGCTTTGCCCTGGTAAACAGCAAGTCCGGATTCAAGCGCCGCGACGATGGATGAATCAATTGACAACGGAACATCGGTAAGACTTTGGACGAGTTGGACACACTCCGCCAAGATGCGGGGTTCATCTGCAAGCGGGATTCCTGCATTTACATCTAGCATGGTGGCACCAGCTGCGACTTGGGCCAAGGCGTCTGACTGAACCCGGCTGTAGTCTCCTTCTGCCATTTCAGCGGCCAGTAGCTTTCGCCCAGTTGGGTTTATACGTTCACCAATAATCGTAAACGGTTCATCAAATCCGATTGTAATTTCTTTGGTCGCTGAACTAACAAGGGTTCGGGTCATTCAAGGGCTCTCCAGATATTAGGTCTTTAGCTGCTAAATAATCACGTCTTTTGGTATTCTCTGTCTTTAATGCGACATCAATCTATGCCTCAACGGCGGCAATGATTTCTGCTTTCTTCTCTGCGGCCTCAATGGTCACAGCATCCCCGATATCAGGCTCTCGGCGCCACGGTCTGCGGTTCGCTAAAACCCCGGACTCGTGGACAATTTCAGAGACAAACTCCTCCTGACGGTAAGCCATAACGTGAACCCCTGAGATGCCCGTCATTTCGCGAACTTGCTGAATGATTTCAATGCAAATTTGTTTGCCTTCGCGCTTTTGATCCTTGGCACCTTCCAGTCGGTCGATGATGGTGTCAGGGATGTGAACGCCCGGCACATTAGATCGGATCCAGCGCGCCGTTTTTGCGGAAGCCAGCGGGCCAACGCCAATCAGGATAAAGCATTTTTCATGCAACCCCATATCTGTCACGCGGGCCATATAGTCTTTAAGCAAGGGGACATCATAGCAATATTGGCTTTGAACAAACTGCGCACCGGCTTCTATTTTCTTCTTTAAACGAATGGGTCGAAAATCGTAAGGAGGCGCAAACGGGTTGATCGCAGCACCCAGAAAGACCTGTGGCGGATCGGTAATTTTTCGTCCAGACAAAAACCGGCTTTCGTCGCGCATCGTGCGGATGGTTTCAAGCAAAGACATGCAGTCCAGATCGAACACGGGCTTCGCGCCAGGTTGGTCACCGGCTTGCACGCCATCTCCTGTCAAACACAGAATGTTGTTGACCCCCATGGCAGCGGCCCCCAAGACATCGCCCTGTATTGCGATCCTGTTACGATCACGACAACTAATTTGCAGTACAGGGGCATATCCGAAACGGGTTAATAGTGCACAAATACTAACACTCGACATATGGCAATTGGCACCTGAACCGTCCGTCGCATTCATGGCATCAACCCACCCATCAAAAATGGCCCCGCGCTCATAGACTTCTGTTGGGTTCGCAGAATCTGGAGGGTTCAATTCTGCCGTTACGGCAAATTCCCCACGCCTGAGTATTCGCTCTAATCGGCCACGGGAACTGTGGCCAGGCAATTGGGCCAGTTGCTGCGCCGGGTCATTCGGGTTTTCATCTGGCTCCGTCAAGATTTAGCACCTTCCTGCCCGGCAGCGCGCTCCGCTGTCACCCGTAGCCAAGCAGAAGTGCCCTGCAAGCTTTGGTCAATGGGGAGCTGTATGTCTTGAATTTTACTTTTTGCCCGCATGCGCTGTGAGCCGTGCCATGCCTGCACCCAAACGCAGGGCATGTCAGGCTCGACTTCGCAATTTCCATTTTCCCGTACGCCACCGCACGGGCCGTTGCGAAGTGATTTTGGACAATTCATTGGGCATGACATGCCGGTGTCAGAAAGCGCACATTGACCGCACATCCGACAATCAAACAGAAACCCTTTAACGGTTTTCTCGACAAAAACAATCGGTCGTTCAACTCGATGATAGCCTATAAGCGACCATAGCCAATGCAACTTTAACAGCAGTTCTGAAAAACTGTTGTATATCCATTCCAGCAAACGGGCGTTCCGGACCGACCATAAGCGAACGGAATATTTTGTGCCCAGTCGCCTGATCGGATTTATGCCGGCAGGGACGTATGCGGCATCAGGTTTCAAAACGTCAGCCATCGGCCTTGCCGCCGGATTTGATCAGTTGTCCCAGTCGATCAGTGGTAAAAGTCTTTTCGATGTCGTCTACCGCGGCGTCCGCTGCTTTTTCAAGGTCGTCGTCACAGACCTGCGGGTCGCCCCGTCGCCATTCATCAAGATAGATTCCTGCTTCGTGCGCCTTTGAACGCATTGCGGCCATATCAATAGCCTCCTGAAACCGATCAGGGAGTTGGCGTTTCGCTGTTTTACGCCCGGCCTTAGTGACGACTTGCGCCGGTATATCGCGCCAATAGAGAACTGTTAACTGTGCCATGGTCGAGCCTCTTGGGTTTTATCACGAAGAAACCCGGGGATGTCACCAAAGCCGGTTTTTTGCAGAACATATTCTAGCCCGAGCTTTCTAGCGGCCTGTTCGGCTAAATGTTCGAGCGTTGGATCGTCAGATTGAGCCAGGTAAACGACCCGTTTGTAGTTGGCAAAATAGACGTCTCTTAGTTCCGGGTGACGATCAATCCCCAAACCTTGAATGACAAGCCGGTCAAAGAAACGGACCAGATAGTCTGTCAGGTAAAAACTTCCAATCTCCTGCTCCGTCAAATCATGGAACAGTTTTGGCGTTGAATAAAATTCGTAACAATGAGCGCCCTGGATGCGCTCGACCTGCTCTTCTTCCAGCACGGCATCCAACAAACCGCCGGTGCCACAATCGCCATAAAGGGCGAGAATTTTGGTATATTTGTGGGTAGATTTCGCGGCGCGAATTTTTGCGCGCATGAGATCTGGAATTAAATGTGGCTCGTTATGCAGGTCCGCGGGCAGGCACTCCAACTGCAACCCTTCCCACCCATTCTCATGAATGAGCTGCAGGATTTCCCTGGCAAGCGCGCCACAGGCAATTAAGAGTGTTGGTTTGGGGACGGTCATCGCCGTCATCCTTATGCTGCGAGAGACAGCTCAGGACGCAATTCGCGCCCCAGCCATACCCTGACGTTTCGACATAAAATCTTTGGCAATTTCGACGGCAATCGCAGCATCACGACAATAGGCATCTGCGCCCACATTATCGGCGAAAGCTTCATTGAGCGGCGCCCCACCAACAAGCACCACATAGTCGTTGCGTATGCCTCGTTCCTTCATGGTGTCGATCACAACCTTCATATAGGGCATCGTTGTTGTTAAAAGCGCCGACATGCCCAGAATTTCCGGTTGATGTTCTTCCAGCGCTTCCAGATATTCTTCAACTGATGTGTTGATGCCAATATCAATGACTTCAAATCCAGCGCCCTCCATCATCATCGATACCAGATTTTTCCCGATATCGTGGATGTCGCCCTTTACCGTTCCAATGACCATCTTCCCCGTCTTGGGTGCGCCTGTTTCGGCCAGCAGAGGTCGGAGTATGTGCATCCCGGCCTTCATGGCGTTTGCGGACATCAGGACTTCGGGAACAAACAGAATGCCATCTCTGAAATCAATCCCAACAATCCGCATGCCCTCAACCAGGGCTTTGGTCAAAACTTCGTAGGGAGACCAGCCTCGATCCAGCAGAATTTGAGTGCCTTCGGCAATTTCGTCAGCCAAGCCGTCGTATAAATCGTCGTGCATTTGCTCGACAAGATCATCGTCATTTAACGCGCTGAGAATAATTTCATCATCCTGATCTTCTGACATGGCGTACTCCTGAGAAACTCGTGCTGAAATCAAAAATAATTCCAATTCCCAGTTAATTTCATTTATGTCTTTGGGCTGTCCAATTACGGACATTTAATACGTAGAAGGCGACATTTTTAAAGGAGGGTCGAAGTTTCACAAGCCCGGGCGTGGCGAAGAAGAATACGGTTTTTTAATGTCCTGAAAACAAACAGGAATACAAAAGAGTTAGGAGTGGGCGTCGATTGAGGCGAGTAATTGTCCTATACTTTCGGCTGATCGGTAAAAATTTAACGCAACGACGGTATTCGTTGTCCAGACAACCCGCCCATTGATCGGGCGATAGCCGTCAATGGTAAAATCAACCCAGTCGCCTGCCAAATAAGGATGCGGGTTGCCATCGTCAGACTCCAAGAATTCAAGACGGGCTCCGCCGTAAGACAAATCGACTAATCTTGCGAGGCGTTCTTCATCTTTCTTATGTATACGGCTAAGCCGTGCAAGACCTAGTTGATGGTACTGGCCTCGCTGGTGCTGGCGGCTGTCTGAGTCCGGCATCTTTTAATCCCATAGCAGAGTATAACATTCGATAAGAAAGTATCATTAATATGCTAGGAATATAGGTAAATTGTAGTGTAAATCTGTAAAAATTTAAGATTGTATGCAAATTTACTGTGCATACCCTGGGTTTTCACGGTCGAGCTTGCGTAACAGGGCTGGCCACTCGTTAACTCCGATAGGGCGGTAGCCTTTTGAGCTGTTTGCGTGGCGGTTACGCTCGAACGTTGCTTCGATCAGTTTATCCGGAATTTTGGTCGCTTCAGCTCCGGATTGCTGAAAAGCCAGTTGGAAGCGGCAAGCTCTTTCGGCCCGATACATCCACATAAAAGCCTCACCAACCGTCTTGCCAACCGTGACCAGTCCGTGGTTGCGGAGAATTAAAACATTGTTGTCGGCCAGGTCACGACCCATTGATTCACGCTCTGCCAAATCAAAAGCGATACCTTCATAGTCATGATATCCGGTATGTGCCATCACCGCCAAAGATTGTTGGGTTAAGGGCAGCAATCCTTCTTTCTGGGTCGCAACACCTAAGCCGGCGGCCGTATGGGTATGGATCACACAATCTACATCTTCGCGCATCATGTGAACGGCTGAATGAACCGTAAATCCTGCCGGATTTATAGGGTAGTTGGTTTCGGAAAGAATGTTGCCATCCATATCGACTTTAACCAGTGCGGACGCTGTCATTTCGTCAAACATGACACCAAAGGGGTTGATCAGGAACTGATCGTGTGTGCCGGGCACTCGGGCTGATAGGTGAGTGGCTAACAAGTCTGACCAGCCGTACATGTCAACCAAACGAAAAGCAGCCGCTAAATTAACCCGCATTTCTTGTTCGGTCGTTGTTGTTTCAGCTTGATCTTTCATGGCAAGGGCTCCTGTCTCTAGTTCGTCGGGGACAGGTACAAAAACACGTGTAGGCGATCCCCAAAATCAACAAATAGGGTATCGATTATTTGGGGCCGTGCAAGAAATCTCTTGGTTTAAGCGCGCAAACGTTCGTTTTCAGGGTCGAACGGGCTTTCGGGTAGAACTGTGACTTTATGGCGGGTACCAAGAATATCCATTTCCAACTCCGTGCCTTCTGTTGCGACGTTGGGATGGATCATGGCGAGGGCCAATGATTTTCCAATTCTAAAGCCGTAGCCGCCGCCGGTTGCGCGCCCGACATTCTCTCCGCGCAGATAAATGGGGTTATTGCCCAGCGCGTCAGCATCGGTCACATCATGGACTTCGAGGGTGACAAATTGATTTTCAAATCCACGATCTTTCCACTCTAAAAGTTTGTCTCGGCCGATAAAGTTACCTTTATTTGGGTGTATAAAGCGGTGTAGGCCCGATTCATAGGCCGCGTATTCTATGGATAATTCCGTTCCAATCAGGCGATAGGATTTTTCCAGTCGCATGCTGTCCATGGCGCGAATACCAAAAGGTTTGATGCCAAGATCGGCACCAGCCGTCATCAAGGTGTCAAAAACGTGGTTTTGCATTTCCATCGGGTGATGGATCTCCCAACCCAGTTCACCAACAAAATTGACGCGGGCGACTTGACAGTCAGCCATACCAATATCTATGCGTTGAGAAGACAACCAGGGGAAAGCTTCGTTCGAAAAATCCGCTTCAGAAACACGTTGCATTAGTTCGCGTGATTTCGGCCCTGCGATAACAAGGACACCGACGCGGGTCGTCAATAAATCGAAACGAACCGACCCGTCGGTCGGCAGCATTTTTTCGATATAGTCATGGTCAAAACTTTCCATCGCTCCGGCGGAGACCAGATAGAAAGAGTCGTCCGGGTTGCGCGTTATCGTGAATTCGGCTTGAACGCCCCCCTTGGTATTCAGAGCATGGCACAGATTAACCCGTCCTGGCTTTTTCGGGATGCGGTTGGCGACCAGGTTGTCGAGAAAGGCTTCCGCCCCGGCACCAGAAATGCGGCACTTTGCGAAGGCTGTCATATCCAGAATGCCAACGTTCTCGTGAACATTTTTGCATTCATTACCGATATGCTCGAACCATTTAGAACGGCGGAAGGACCAGTCATCTTTCTGAGGCACGCCCTCAGGGGCAAACCAGTTGGGTCGTTCCCATCCATTTTTTTGCCCAAAAACGGCACCCAAAGCTTTCATTCGGTCATAGCAAGGCGCGGTTCGCAGTGGCCGTCCGGCTTCGCGTTCTTCATCGGGAAAGTGGGTAACAAAAACATGGGCGTAGGCTTCTTCATTTTTGGCCTTGAGATAAGCCTTGGTAGCATAAGGACCGAAGCGCTGGGGAATAACGCCAAGCATATCTATGGTTGGCTCTCCGTCGACAATCCATTCCGCCAACTGCCAACCGGCTCCGCCTGCTGCCGTAATACCAAAGCTATGACCCTCATTCAGCCAGAAGTTTTTGAGGCCCGGCGCTGGACCAATGATCGGGCTTCCGTCGGGCGTGTAGCAAATGGCGCCATTGAAGACCTGCTTTACCCCGACTTCTCCGAATGCCGGGACACGGTTAATGGCGGCTTCGATATGGGGTTCAAGCCGATCGAGGTCTTCCTGAAAAAGTTCGTACTCGCTATCGCTGGATGGGCCATCCAGATAGCAGCAGGGGGCACCTTTTTCATATGGCCCCAATATCAGGCCCCCATTTTCCTCTCGCATATACCAGGCACCATCGGATTCACGCAGCACCCCCATTTCAGGCAATCCCTGGGCCTGTCTTGCCTGAATTTCAGGATGCGGTTCGGTTACGATGTATTGGTGTTCCACCGGTATGACCGGAATATCAAGGCCAACCATCGCACCTGTTTGACGGGCAAAATTACCTGTAGCACTGATAACGTGTTCGCATGTCACGTCGCCCTGGTCGGTTTTCACAAGCCATTCGCCATTGGGCTTTTGCTCTATGCCTGTGACGGTGGTGAAACGATTGATTTCGGCGCCAAAGTCGCGGGCCGCGGTCGCCATTGCCTGTGTGAGATCTGCAGGCTGAATATAGCCGTCCTCCATATGCTGGATGGCTCCGACCAGGCCATCGGTGTTGCAAAGCGGCCATATCTCTTTGACTTGATCCGGTGTCAGGAATTTGACATCGATCCCAATCGTACTGGCGACCCCGGCGTATTGATAATACTCATCCATGCGGTCCTGATTCATTGCCAGTCGGATATTGCTGACCTGCCGCAGGCCAACGTCCTGACCTGATGAGGTTTCGAGGCTTTTGTAAAACTGCACCGAGTACTTATGAATTTGGCCAACGCTGTAGCTCATGTTGAACAAAGGCAGCAAACCCGCAGCATGCCATGTGGAACCCGATGTCAATTCCTTACGCTCAATCAAAATAGAATCGGTCCAGCCCTTCTTTGCGAGATGATAGAGAGTGCCAACCCCGACAACACCGCCTCCAATGACAACTGCGCGCGCATGACTTCTCATAGTGCTGATATCCTTGCGTAAATTATGACCACCCCGGAGACTTGCGTATCCATGACGCCCCTTAAATCGATTTAACGGAATTACAATTGCCACCAGCGGACACAGTGATCTTGGTGATTGACGACCTAGGCTGTCTTGTATCCGTCATCCTGGACCATGGGATTGTACCAAGCAAAAAAATGATGGTAGACGGATATAAACCAAAAAGTGACGCTCGCGGATTAGTTAATGCGAAAACCCCGCATAGACTTCGAAATTATTAGTCGAGTCTGGAGGTGACGGGTTATGGCGGAACGCGGTGGAAGAGGAGCACGACGGGGCAGGGATGCGCGTCGTACGGCTCGTGCAGAAACATCGGCAATTACACAGCCCTATATCAGCCGTAACATCCCATATACGGAACTGTGCAGTCAGGAAGGGCTGGAACTGATTGAAGCGAACGCCGATACCGTCCTTGAGGAAACCGGGCTGGATTTTCGTGATGATGAGGAAGTCCTGCAAATTTGGCGCGACGCCGGTGCCGATGTTCAAGGGGAGCGGGTACGATTTCCAAAGGGATTATTGCGTGGTCTCCTGAAAACCGTGCCGCCGATTTTTACACAGCATGCACGTAATCCGGAACGAAGCGTTGTTATTGGCGGCAATAATCTGGTGTTTGCTCCGGTCTACGGTCCGCCTTTTGTTCGGGATTCGGATGGCGGACGCCGTTATGGAACGATCGAAGATTTCCAGAATTTCGTTAAACTTGCCTATATGGCCGGGCCTATGCACCATTCTGGTGGCACCGTTTGCGAACCTGTTGATCTTCCAGTCAACAAACGCCACTTTGACATGGTCTACGCCCATATGCGCTATTCCGACAAAGCCTACATGGGTTCTGTAACCCACCCTGAGCGGGCTGCAGATACGGTAGCGATGTCCGAAATACTGTTTGGTAAAGATTTTGTCGATCAAAACACGGTATGTACCAGTCTCATCAATGTAAATTCGCCGATGGTTTTTGATAGCACTATGCTGGGTGCCTTAAAGGTTTACGCACGCGCAAATCAGGCGTCGATTGTATCGCCCTTCATCCTGTCTGGAGCGATGGCGCCCGTTTCGGTCGCCGGTACGATGACGCAAGCCTTGGCTGAGGCGATGGCGGGCATGGCGTTGACGCAACTTCTGCGTCCGGGGTCGCCCGTGATTTTTGGTGTGTTTTCCAGTGCTCTTTCTATGCAGTCGGGCGCACCCACATTTGGAACACCGGAACCGTCTCTGGTCCTGTCTACCGCGGCCCAACTCGCGCGGCGTCTCAACATTCCTTTCAGGTCCGGTGGTTCCTTTTGCGGATCAAAGATACCGGATGCCCAAGCAGCCTATGAAAGTGCCAGCAGTTTGCTTCCTGCGGTCCTGAGTGGCGTTAACTTTATGCTGCATAGTGCAGGTTGGCTCGAGGGAGGGCTCACGTCCAGTTACGAAAAATTCGTCATGGATATTGACCAACTTGCAATGATGGAAGTGCTTTGTAAGGGGGTCGATCTTTCTGAAAATGGCCAGGCAATGGACGCCATCCGGGAAGTTGGCCCAGGTGCGCATTATCTGGGTTGTTCTCATACACAAGCCAATTTCGAGACGGCATTCTATCGGTCAACAATTGCGGACAACAATTCGTTTGAGCAATGGGACGCGGAAGGTGGTTTAAGAGCCGACGAACGGGCTTCCAAAATCGTTAAGGAGATGCTGGCAAGCTATCAAATGCCTGATTTGGACCCCGCCAAGGACGAGGAACTATTGGCATATATAGCGCAAAGGAAAGCCAGCTTCCCTGACTCCAACATTTAAGGGAAAAATTCCCTAAATTTGTCCGTCATTAGCCGTTGGTATGAGGAATAGGCTTGGCGGCTGATGCCGGGGCGGGTACCATGCGTTCCCCGACTTCGAGCGCAGGAGTAAGATCGTGAAAGCCATTGAGTACGGCCAATTTGGCACCCCTCATATCGTCTGTAAATGTATCGACGTTGCAGACCCTGAATCACCCGCCGCAAATGAAGTATTGGTTGCTGTTGAGGCATCTGCGATTAATCCAGCGGATTTACTCATCATTCGTGGCGAATATCCGGGCCCAGATACGCTCCCAGCGCGCCAGGGCATAGAGGGTGCTGGCCGGGTTTTGGATCTTGGCGAAGGCGTTGGTGATCTGGCCGTGGGTGATCGTGTTCTTTTATTAGGCCGGGGCAACTGGGCAGAAAAAATCCTGTGCCCGGCTGACCAGGTCGTGCGTATCCCTGAAGAACTCGATATCTTGCAGGCAGCACAAATGAAAGCCAATCCGCCTTCAGCACACTTCATGCTTGAAGACTTTGTCGATTTGCAGTCGGGCGATTATGTGATTCAGAATGCGGCTAATTCAGCAGTCGGACAGCACATTATCCGGTTGGCAAAGTTGTTGGATGTGAAAACCATCAATATAGTTCGTCGTGCAGAGCTTATAGAACCGTTGAAAGCTATCGGTGCTGATCTGGTGCTTGTTGACGGCGATGATTTGGGTGAGCGCGTGCGGGCTGAAATAGGCGATGCAAACGTGCCTTTGGCGATTGATGCTGCGGGGGGCAAGCCCTGTGAACATCTGGCGGACTGCCTGTCTGACTCGGGTATTGTTGTCAATTATGGCTTTCTCTCCGGTGAGCCCTGCATGATCACGCCGACACATGCGATTGTACATCAAATCAGTTTAACCGGTTTCTGGTTGGTGAAACGGTTGTTTCAACAATCGCGAGACGAAATTCAAAACGTCTATGCCGGCATGGCAGATTTGTTTATCAATCAAACTTTGCATTCGCCTGTTGAAGCAACCTACAGGCTGGACCAAGTCGCAGAGGCGCTGGAACATGCAGAACGGGAAGGCCGCGATGGCAAAATACTGTTTGTGGCAAATGGAGCCGCGTAGTGGACCGAGGGTCGATTGCAACGGCAGTAAACCTTTTTCGTGAGAACCGTTTAACACCAACACCGTCAGAACGGATTGCGGATGAATTACGCCCGCACGATATCGACCAGGGGTATGATCTGCAAAATTCCTTGAGTGCGCTTCTGGAGGCGGAAAAAGGACCGGTATGCGGCTATAAAATTGGTTGCACGACACCAGTGATGCAAGAATTCCTCAATATCTCCCATCCATGTGCCGGGTGTCTTTATACCAATGAAGTCTATGATCGCAGCGTTACGCTCCGTCTCGCTGATTATGTGAGTGTCGGGATCGAATGTGAAATTGCTGTCCAGTTGAACCGCGATTTACCACCAATGCAGACACCATATACCCAAGATCATGTTGAGAGCGCGGTGGAAGCAGTCATGGCGGCGGCGGAACTTGTTGATAACCGTTATACGGATTTTCACGACTTTGGTATTCCCAGCTTGATCGCAGATGACTTTTTCTCGTGCGGTGCTGTTTTGGGTGCGCCCGTTTCTCCGGCGCAACTAGATCTGTCGACAGCAAAAGGAACGACATTAATTGGTGGGGAAGAAGCTGGTTCCGGTTACGGAAACGCCGTTATGGGACACCCCTACGAAGCGTTGGCATGGCTGGCCAACCTAAAAACGGGGCGCGGAGAGATGTTAAAGGCGGGTGATGTTGTCATGACCGGGTCTGTGGTTGAGACCCAATGGATAGACACGGCTTGTGACGTGCAATGTCAGGTCGTTCCTTTAGGGGGCGTTCGTATTCAGTTTGTCTGAACCATCCACGGACCAATTCAAAAGCTAGAAAAAACGAACCAGTCGAAAAATCATATGGTCATCATGCGTTATTCCCGCGAAAGAGCCGTTTTCAGGAACATTTTCTGTTAAACGGCCTTCAAATTCTGCTTTCCAATTGTCATTCAGTCGTTGCTCCGCCTCCACAGAAATTGCTGTTTCCCGTGTGATCCTATCAACAATGGCACCGGCCAAGGCACTGGTATCCTGCTCATCATTTGCGGTCCAGCGAACGCCCAAGAATATGTCGTTATTGGACAGCGTCGCTGGCGCGCCTGCATCGCGCCCATCATACTGATACTCGGCGATGACGCCGACGTCGGCGGCACTGTCGTAAACCTGGTAGAAGGTGTATTCGACCCCGGCGACACTGGCGGCAAAACGATCGCCATGACCTGATCTGACAATACCTTCGAATTTCCAGAGCCAGGCTTCTTTCGTGAGTTGTACATCGACACCTGTTTGATCAATTTGGTCATAGTGTGGAATGAAGACAGAAACCCCGTCTGCCCGGGTTGACGCAATCGCTCTTGGCTCGCGGCTCGTTCCGTGAAAATGGCTCAGACCAACGTCTATGTCGTCAACACTATGGGACCAGCGAACGGCAAAATCGATGTGTTTGTTTTCTGAGCTGGAATCATAGGTCGCATCATCTTGCTGAAAGGGGCGCGGGCCTCTGAGACGCGCATCATCATCGGCAAAAGTGCGTTCTCGAAACCCGGGCAAAACAAATAGCCCAAGGTCACCTAGCTCTGTCTGTACATTATAATTGATCATGGGTTGCCCCAGCTTGTCTTCCCCATCGGTGTTTTCGACAGCATCCGTCTGGTTAACGATGTCGACAAGGTGACGCGACTCCGTAACACCCCAAAAGACCTTTCCAAGGCCAACTTGCAAATCCCAGGTATCGGCCAGATGTAACCAGTTTGCTTCGCGCAGATCAAAATGCGACCGGCGATCGTCATGCCGATCCAATCGAGCAAAGGGGGTCAGGGTGAAACGATCATTCCCGGAATCCGTCTCATAAATGAGTTCAGGTTCAAAGCTTGCGGATGGGGATAGGGCTGAGCGTTGTTGGCCCGGATAACTACGGGCATTCGGAAAGCTGCGAATCTCCAGACTGGAGGAACCCTCGAGATCAAGGGTTCCTCCAGTCGAGGCACTGCCGGTGAAGGGGATCAGCGGCAGTGCAATGATCAGCGCATTGAGGAAACGGCTGGTCATTTTATCTGATTTTCTTGAGGCGATTGGCGGTGAAGTTGCTTTCATTGACGCCAACCTTGAATTCGTAAGGCGAGAATTCGAGAATGGTTTCCTTTCCAGTTTGGTGGTTAACCATCTGCATTTTTAAAGGTCGCCAATACTGCCCGAGATACTGCTCGTATTCCGATTGTTCCAGTGTCTTGAGCAGGGCTTCTTTGCGATCATAGAACTCGACCTTCTGCACGCGATATTCTGCCTGATCGACCCAGGAAACCTGACGTGTGTATCCAGAGTTTTCATACAAGGGATATCGCTCGACCACGAAGCACGCAAGGTCGCCGCATTTTTCATCTTTGATCCATTTGAAATTATATTTTCCGACCTCAAATGAAACCAGGTCTTCGTAGGCGAATTCGGAACCGACAAACGGGCCGGATTTATTGGCCGATGAAATGCGCTTAACACGTTTTAGGGCGGGTAAATACAGCCACTGATCATCGGGCTCCAAGATTTTGGTGAAACTCAAGAAAGCCGTCCCTTTGACATCGCGCGGATGGTCAAAAACCGTTAGGCTTTTATCTCCAACTGTTTGGTCTGGATTCTCAAGGGTGGAGATTCTAAGCCTGCGCGTGCTTGTTTGACCATGCTTGTTGGTTAAGGTCATCGTCAGGGTCGAACGGCTATCACCAAAGCCAATATCTCTTTTGTCAATTTCATTGGCGATGGCCAATCCTTTTTCTTCCGCCGTTTCAGCGAGTGCTGGGCCGGTGAATACAATTGCAGCAAATGCGCTGCTGATGAAAAGGGTTCTAAGCATATTATTCGGCTGCGATAACAGTTGGGTTGGATGTATCATTTTGTGACTCCTTCAAAATTTTTGGATTTTTTTTGTCTTTATCAACAATGAGTAGTAAGGCGGGCAGGAGCAGAAAGTCTGCGAACAAAGCGCATACCAAGGTTATGGCTGTCAAAAGGCCTAGTTCCTGATTAATGCGGAACGCAGACAGGGACAGGATCGCAAAGCCAGCAATCAAGATGGCTGAGGTTACCCAAAGGGCTGTGCCAACCGTCGAAAATGCGTATCGGATTGCTTGCGCCGCATCGGCACCACGTTGCCGTTTTGCGCGTTGGTATTTGCTGAGGAAGTGAACTGTTGCATCCACGATAATCCCGAGGCTGGTTGCCGTGACAATGGATGCCGCCACGTCAACCTGCGCGACGATCGCAGCCCAGATGCCAAAGGCCATTAAGGCTGGAACCAGATTTGGAACCAAGCTGACCGCACCCAACTTCACGTCTTTAAGTGCAAGGGTGAGAAGCAATGATATCAGGATAAAAGCAAAAGCAGTTCCTGTCAGCATACCTTCGATATTGCGCTGGGATATGTATGCGAACATGATAAATGGCCCGGATGCTTCAGCGGACGCCGCTGTTGCAAAATTCTTCTTGAGCCATGTTTCGGCACGTTCTTCCAAATCGCGCGCTTCGCGGGTCGAGACATTCTGCAGTGTTGCAATAAATCGAGTTGCGGATTTATCAACATTGATCTGGTTGTTTAGGTCAAGGCCGTAGGGCAATGACATTTCAAATAATAACAGATATTGAGCTGCCAAATCGCGTTCTTTTGGCAACACATACATCTCGGGATCATCGCCATGCATGTTCTTGTTAAGCCTGAGCATGATATCTGTCAGGCTTTGAACATGAACGACTTCCGGCTGTTCCGAAAACCAGATTTTAAAGGCATCCATGTTTTTCTGATATTCCGGGTCACTAATCCCGCCATCGTTGCCAGACTTGAGGGAGAACTGCATTTGGTAGACACCAGACAGGTTCTCTTGCGCAAAATCTGTATCAGTTCTGAATTCAATGGAGTGATCAAAATATTCGACAAATTTATCGTTTAATTCGATTTGCGGAATGAGTGCCACCAAGACCACGACGGCCACAGTCATGCCAACAAAGATGGGTTTGTATTTGCCGATCACAAAATCGGCGAGTTGCGACATGCCCGTTGACTGAGTAACTGGCTGCTGTTTCACCCGAACCGGTAAGACAGACATCAATGCGGGCAAGAAGATGATGGAATATGCCCAAGCAGCAGCGACGCCCATTGCGGTTATATTGCCGAGATCACGGAACGGCGGTGCGTCGCTGAAATTCAGTGACATAAAGCCGATAATGGTTGTTATGCTGGTTAGGAAGACGGGCGTAAAATTGACCCTCAGGCTTTCAATGATGGCATCTCGTTTACGGGAGCCCTGACGCATTTCATGAAGCATTGTAATCAGAATATGGACACTGTCGGCGATGGCAATTGTCAGGATGATGGTTGGTGCTGTCGATGATGGCGGTGTTAGCAGGATTCCAAACCAACCGGTCATTCCCATTGCCGTTGCAGCTGATAACCCGATAACCAGGATGGTGCCAATGGTTCCACTGATCGAGCGAAGGAGCAGCACCATGACTAAAAGTAAGCCGCCGTACATAAGCGGGATGAGATTTTCCATGTCGGCCATGGACGCTTCTGAAAAGGCATTGTTGAGAGCGGCCAGACCGGTAATTGCGACCCTCACATTTGGATTATCTGCGCGAAATTCGTCTGCAATCTGACGTGTATACGCCATCGCTTCCGGGCCCTCAGAAAGGCTTTTACCCGGTAGTGTCAAATTGATGTTAATTGCGACGGTTTTCCCATCTGGTGATATCATTCGGTTAATCAATAGGGGTTCGTTAAGGGCGACTGTTTTCGCCTCGTCAGCTTCGGCTTGTGTGACGCCTCCCTGCTTTGAAATCAGGTCGCGCACCGTCAAATCATCTGCTTCCGCGTAGCTGTGCTGAAAGTTGGTCAGCGAATCGACGCGCGTCGCGTAAGGGGTTTTCCAGGACTTTTCCGTCAGGTCACGGACGGCGGTTAACAGTTTGGGAGAGAAGATATCGCCTGTATCAGGTTTGATGACAAACTGGATGTTATCGTCTTTCGTGTAAATTTTCTGCAGGTTTTCAAAGGCTTCGAGCTGAGGGTTGTCATCGCTGAAAAAAACCCGGTAATCCGTTGAAAACCCGATGAAGCGCGCTCCTGACGCAGCGCCGAAAGCAGCGATAAATGTTGCGACAATTAATAGCCATCTCCACTTTAGGATCCACTCAGCAAAAGAAACGACTCTCAAGTCGAATGCGCTGTTGTTCTTCCCGTTAGAATCTTTTGTGTCATGAGCTGGAGCCATGAGCTATTCTCCTCGTATGAATTTCAGGTAATAACGGTCTTTGATTATCTGAAATATTAATGATAAACTACACCGTGTAGTGTAGTAAACGGTACGGTGTAGTGTACTATAGAAGAATATTTTAGCGGTCAAGGAGTATTTGCGTGTCCGACCAAGCGATGCCCGTGCAGTTAATCGAACCTTTGCCGATGACGCCAAAGCAAGAATCGATCGTTGGCGCCGCTTCTAAACTGTTTTTGGAACGTGGTTATGGCGCCGTGAGCATGGATGCGATTGCAGCTGACGCGTCGGTGTCTAAACGCACAGTATACAGTTACTATCAAAATAAAGAGACACTATTTGCAGATGTTATGGCAATGGTTTGTGCAGAGATTGGCGGGCGTACGGAATGCCCTTTGGCGGCAGAACTCCTGGACATCAGTTCGCCACCACCGGAAATTTTGCAGAAGACCGGCGAGTATGTCTTGAACATTATAGCGTCGCCACAAGCGATTGAAATGAACCGGGTTGTGATAGCGGAATCCGGCCGATTCCCCGAAATCGGCAGGGCCTATTATGAGACAGGACCGCGGTGGGTTGTCGAAAAATTGACTGAATACCTGGACGCGTTGGTCGCGACCAATAATGCCGAAATCGTGAACACGCTCAGTGCTTCTCGGATGTTTTTTGGAATGGTGGTGTTTCCAATCCAAACGGAAATAATGCTGGGTATCGTCGCCCCCATTTCTAAGGATGAGATTTATGAAACGACCAAAGCTGCAGTTGATGTCTTTTGCCCAGCCTTTAATGTCTCCCAAATGCTGGTTACGAGCTGATCGACGGCGATATCTGATCGAGCAAGAACCCGCGGCCAATCAGGTCATCGGCTTCATGCGAGAAAACGCTGGAACCTGAATAGTGTGCTTTTCCCGAAACTTCGACGGTTACAGCCTTGTGACGCCCGCATCTCGTTTCCGTGATTGCCTTCGCCATAAATAAGCATCCGGTGACGCTTTCAAAGGTTCTTTCTTGACCAATCTTAATCTGATTGTTGCGATGCTGCAGGGCAATGCGTGCTGTCACGCCGGAACCTGTTGGGCTTCTGTCAACCTGACGGTCAGCGAACACGCATATATTTGCCGTTGCAGTTTCAGAAAATTCATCGGCGCCATCCGTCAGGATCGTCCCATACAAATAGCCAAGGTCAGGGTCGTCTGGATGGGATATATCCAATTGCTCTTTCACGGCTTTGGAAATGTTGTCCGCGGCATCAATCTGCGAACGCACCGATGAGCGTCTGATATCAAGCCCCAATTCGTCAGCTGCAACGAATGCGTAAAACGCGCCCCCATAGGCAATATCGACTTCCAGAGGGCCATATTCGGAAATTGTCACCAGTTTTTTTCGATGTAAGGCAAATGCCGGGACACTTTCGAAGCGCACCTGACCAGATTGACCGGATTGGACTTCGACAAAGGCTTTTACCAAACCACAGGGACATTGAATATTTACCTGAGTCTCAGGTTCTTTTTTGGTGACCAGCCCGTTGTCCACGGCATAGCGACCAAGCGCTATGATTGCATGCCCACACATGGTCGAATAGCCTTCATTGTGCATGAACAAGACTGCAATATGGGCTTCTGGGTGGTCCGGCTCAACCAGCAGCGCACCGTACATGTCAAAATGGCCCCGGGGCTCAAACATGAGGAAACGCCGCAAATGATCAAGGTTTTCTCGCGCATAACGGCGTTTGTCTAAGAGCGTCTTACCGGAAATAGTCGGGTATCCAGCTTCTATGATACGGAGCGGTTCGCCGCCGGTATGCATTTCGGTTGTTCTGATCGAAGTGATTTCCATTGGTCAATCCAGATTATGATCCCGCAATGACGCGGCCTGATCTTAACAGATGAAGTGACGTATCTGTTTTTAAGGTGTATGCGCCATGTTAGATGGCATGGCCGACATTTTTGCGATCAGATATTCCATATCATCGTCAGCGAAGCGGTTTTCCAAATCGTCATCATGAGTTAACAGCAGTTCAAGTAAACGGCGTTTATAGCGCTGGTGGTCTTGAGGCCTGCCGTCATGCTCCAGTTCAGCCGCAGCATTAAGTGCAGCAAAAACAATGGGTAACTGGGCTTCTGGCATCTTGCAAGCCACCCAAAGCTGCTCGAGCCCTGTGCGCCCCGGATCGTTAATTAGGGTGTATGCATTGATCAACGGAATGTCTGCAAGTTCCGACAGGGCCGCTTCAAAAAACCTGACATCGCCCATGCACAGGGATCGTAGGACCAAAGATGCCGTCAGTCGGCCGTTTCTGTTCAACTGTTCGACAAGCTTTTGGACATTGTCATCACTGGAGTCAACAGAAAGCATGATTGTGGCACGCTCTCTCGCCTCCAGAAGAAGGTCTGTCGCCGTTGTCGAAGTTAGTTTGTGGCTCCGCATCAATTCTTCACGCATTGAATCTGAAACCAGCGTCACAAGCTTTTCAGCGATGCTAACCGGCATAGAGGAACGGTCGATCATCGCGCGCTGGACTCTCGCACTTCTCCCAAGCTTAACAACGGCTTTGTCAAATGACGGCTCAGAAATTTGTGCGCCTTCGTTTGACATCAGGCTGGCGACCACTGTCTCGCGCTGAGTGTTGATCAGGGTATCTGAAATGCGCTCTGAAACGACGGCCCTTTGCGATATACTGACCTGTTTCTGTTCGTTATGCGTCATGATGATTTCCAGAAGGTCCTGATCGTTCAAGACTTCCGAAAATGATATCATGGGCAGAGCGACTGTATTGACGTCATGGGCAAGTGCAAGGGCAACTTCATGGGGCAAGAAGTCGCAATCTTTAAGATTGATGGCCAATGCTTCACGGACACGTTCTTCAGCGTCACTGACCATAATTCGGAAAATTTCTTCAGCAAGGCGCATTTCCTGATCCGTCAGGTCGCCATTACGGAAATGAGATGCGATCTTCGCTGCTGTGTCGATGCGGGATTTAGGAGAAGGGTCCCTGAGAAGCGTCGTTACATCCTTGCTGGAGAGACTGGTTGTCATAACTTTAGGCTTTCTTCTTCAGCATCATTTATCAGATGACTTGCGCACGATCCATCCCTAGGGAAAAGCATTCGTCCCTATTGGACGGAGAACATACATCAATAGGGATTAATTGCGAAGAAAGTTTTAACGGTTTTCGATCAAAGGCCATGAATACATGTAAATAACGCCATCTTTACTCAATTTTGAGGCCATATTCACGACTCGAATCTTCGATCCAAGACCACAGATACTCCGCATAGCTGCGATGAACATAGATTTCGAACGTTGTTGATCGGGTTTCATCATCAAGGTCGATTTGATGCAAAATAACATGGGCCTGGGCGAGACGCGTATTGACGACGTGCCCACTCGCGAATGAGCGCGGATGGAGATCGATGGAGCACCCTTTATTAAGAACCTGAATGGCCTGGGGACCTGATATCCGAATGACGGTTCGGCTTTCGCTAACGTCAGTGGTTGCGACATGAAGACCGCTCATGGCACGTGTGAGATCCGATGAAAGCTCAATAGCCCGACCGGCGTCGGCAACGACCAGCCATTCATCCGGTCCCATCCAGAGAATATGGGTGCCCTCTTTTGACGTGTTCGCGCGACAGGCCTCTGTCGGAAGCGGGATCGCTAGCACCTTTTCAATGGCTGTCAAAAAGGCGGGGTCTGCGCTTTGTCCACGGACGACGATTTGAGTTCGATGTGGGTGTTCGGAGATGATTACACCCGCAGCGGGCAGCGCCCCTGAAGTCATATTGCGGGTTTCCAGGTTCAGGTGCGCAAGGGGGCTTTGTCGCAGATAGCTCTTAGGCATTTAACCGCTCCCCCTCTGGGTCATAAAAGACCGGCTCTGTGACTTCGGCTCGAAGAACTTTACCTTCGAGCGTCGGGATGTAGACATGCTCGCCATGGCGTTCACGGCCACTACTTATGAGGGCCAACGCAAAGGACCTTTCAAGGGTTGCAGAAAAATAGCTCGACGTGACATGCCCGATCATTGGAATGGGTGTCTCGTTGGAATTATTTGAGACGATCTGCGCGCCTTCCTCAAGAACGATGGACTTGTCTATTGGCAATAGGCCAACCAATTGTTTTCGGTCTGAACGCAGGGCATCATCGCGCGAGAAAGAGCGCCTGCCCAAAAAGTCTTTGGTTTTTGAAATAATCCATTCCATGCCTAAATCTTGGGGAATGACTGTTCCATCAGTTTCCTGACCAACAATAATATAACCCTTCTCGGCACGCAGGACGTGCATTGTTTCTGTCCCGTATGGGGTGATTCCATATTTTTCACCGGCGTTGATGAGTTGGGTCCAAAGTGCCAGTCCATAGCTTGCCGGGACATTGATTTCAAATGAAGACTCTCCGGTGAAGCTGATTCTAAACACACGCGCCGGAATGCCTCCGACAGTGCCCTCTTTGAAGGTCATGAACGGAAAGGCATCTTGAGACAAATCAATGTCGTCTGTAAATTCACTTAGCAGATCCCGGGCTTTTGGGCCGCAGATGGACAATGTCGCCCAAGCTTCAGTGACGGAATTACAATAAACCTTGAGTTCTGGCCATTCCGTTTGCAGCCATTCTTCAAGCCAACCCAGAACCTGGGCGGCGTTGCCGGTGGTGGTGGTCATGAGATAATGGGTATCTGAAATGCGCGTTGTTACCCCATCATCAAAAATCATCCCGTCTTCTTTTAGCATTAAACCATAGCGACACTTGCCGATGGCAAGTTTGGACCAGGCGTTGGTATAAATGCGGTTTAGAAATTCAGCGGCATCCGGCCCCTGAATATCAATTTTGCCAAGCGTCGACGCATCAAGAATGCCAATGCTGTTACGGGCGGCGATGCATTCGCGATTAACCGCATCTTGCATCGTTTCGCCCTCTTTGGGGTAATACCACGGGCGTTTCCACTGGCCCACATCTTCCCAGGCGCAGCCGGCCAATTCGTGCCAGTGATGCATGGGGGTCATCCGAACGGGGGCTGTCAGATAGCCGACGTTTCGTCCGGCAAATGCGCCAAGTGTGGTCGGCGTGTAGGGGGGGCGAAACGTTGTTGTTCCGACGTCGCCAGGATTAGCCACACCGAGCGCCTGGGCCAGTACAGCCATGCCCGGAATATTACCCGTCTTTCCTTGGTCCGTTGCCATTCCCAATGTGGTGTATCGTTTGGTATGTTCGACGGATTGATACCCTTCTCGGGCTGCCAACTGAACATCAGAGACCGCCACGTCGTGCTGAAGGTCAAGAAAATGCTTTCCCCGTTCGCCAATGGGTTTGGTGCTGGGCAGCGCCCAAAGGATGCGTGCTGGCGCTTCGTAGACAGCGTCGGCGCTGGGCAACTTCCGGCGGCTCGCTTTTTTAAAACCGGCTTGTCCTGCCGCGGTTTTACCCGCTTTGAAACCGTCTTTTAGGCATTCATCTAACTGAAAAGTACCATTCGCAGCGCCAATGCATTCAGAGGCCTGCTGGGTTTCTCCCGCAATAAAGATGCCGCGGTTTTCATCGAAAACAGCTTTGCCTCCGGAATGAGAATGCAAATGGATAACTGGGTTCCAACCGCCCGAAGACGCGACAACGTCGCACGAAATCGTGCGTGCCGGGCCGGTAACGCCATCACCTTCAGGGTTTAAGCTCATGACTTCAACGGATTTTATGGCGCGTGTCCCCTTAACGCCCGTAATCGTCGCGTTGTCGTATACGGGGATTCCTGCTGCCAGTACGTCGGTGGGCAGATCGCCATCCGGTGCCGGACGCGTATCAATGACACAAACGACCTTAACACCAGATTCTTTCAAGGTAATAGCCGTTCGGTATGCGTCATCATTGTTTGTAAAGACAACGACACTGGACCCGACTTTGACGCCGTACCGATTTAGATAGGCGCGGGCTGCATTGGCGAGCATGACGCCGGGACGATCATTGTCCGAAAAGATAAGTGGCCGCTCAAGAGCGCCTGTTGCAACAACAACGCGTTTGGTCCTGACATGCCACATACGTTGCCGGGTTGTCTCGCCCCCGTCCGTCAGTTTGGGCGTACGGGTCTCAAGCAAACCAACAAAATTGTGATCGTAATACCCAAACACCGTGGTCCGCTTCAGCACGGTGACGTTTTCCAGTTCGGATAATTCTGCCAGTGACGTATCAATCCAGTTTTGTGCCGGCTTTCCGTTAATCTCATAGGTTTCGTTGAGCAACTGTCCGCCTGGAAGGGGTTGCTCATCGGCAAGGATGACCCGAGCGCCGGTTCTTCCGGCTGCAAGTGCTGCGGCAATTCCAGATGGCCCACCACCAGCAATCAGCACGTCACAATAGACATTCATTTGGTCATATTGATCCGGGTCCGGCTCCATTGGCGATTGACCCAGTCCAGCCGCGCGCCGGATGAAGTGTTCGTAAATTTTCCAGCCAGAAATCGGCCACATAAAGGTTTTGTAATAAAACCCTGCAGGCATCAGACGATGAAACCAGCTGTTGATGGCCATCATATCGAAATTGGGTCCCGGCCAGCAATTGACGCTTTTTGCGACCAGTCCTTCGTAGAGTTCGACGCGGGTTGCTTGTTGGTTTGGTAAGGTGCGATTGCCTTCTTCCAACTGTACCAGCGCATTAGCTTCTTCCGCCCCCGCAGCCATGATGCCTCGAGGTCGGTGGTATTTAAAGCTTCTACCGACAACCCGGACGTCGTTGGCAAGCAAGGCTGAAGCGAGCGTGTCTCCTGCGTATCCTTGCAGATGATGGCCATTGAACGTGAAGTTTATTGGTTTTTCACGGTTAACGTGGCCGCTATTGGCGACGCGGTTTTGTTGGGCCATTAGCGCGCCCCCTTGGGTGGTTTTTCACCCATCTTGTAAACCCCGATAATTTCATTGGTGGCCGTATTTCGGGCCATATTGAACCAGCGACGGCATCCCGCATCGTGAACCCATCGCTCCAGGAAAATGCCTTTCGGGTTGGTGCGCATAAAGAGGTATTCCGCCCATTCTTCGTCGGTCAAAGCGTCGGGATCTTTCGGGCGTTCGATGTGCGCTTCACCGCCATGGTGAAATTCGGTTTCTTCGCGTTCTCCACAGTAGGGGCAGGGGATCAGAAGCATCTTGTCATCTCTCCTAATGGGCTACCGCGGCGGCGCCATGTTCATCGATCAATGAACCATCCGTGAACCGGTCCAGTTTATATGGGGCATTGAGGGGATGAGGCTCGTCACGTGCAATCGTGTGGGCAAACGTCCAACCTGAGCCTGGCGTCGCCTTGAAACCACCCGTGCCCCAGCCACCATTGATGTAAAGGCCTTCTACAGGGGTTTTGGAAATAATAGGGCTGGCGTCTGGACAGACATCGACGATGCCGCCCCACATGCGCATAATTCGTAAACGACTGAACAGTGGGAACAATTGGCAGACAGCTGCAAGCTGTTCTTCGACAATGTGTAGGCTGCCGCGTTGCGTATAACTGTTGTAGCCGTCAACACCTGCCCCCAGCACGACCTCGCCTTTATCGGATTGGGATACATAACAATGAACAGCGTTCGACATGACAACGGTATTAATGATGGGTTTTACGGGTTCTGTGACCATGGCCTGAAGCGGATAGCTGGTAATGGGTAATCGAATTCCGGCCATTTCTGCCAGGACACTGCTATGACCTGATGCGACGATACCAATTTTGGGTGCCATGATTGGGCCACGAGACGTCTCGACACCTGTCACTTTACCGTTGTCACGGATGATCCCTGTGACTTCGCATTGCTGGATGATATCGACACCGCGGGCATCAGCGGCACGAGCGTACCCCCAGGCAACAGCATCGTGACGCGCGACGCCACCCCGTCGCTGAATCGAAGCCCCAAGGACGGGGTAGCGAGCTGTCGGAGACGTATTGATGATCGGGATCATCTCTTTGATCTGTTCTGGTGTCAGATATTCGGAGTCGATTCCGTTAAGGCGAATTGCGTTAACGCGCCGTTTTAACTCACGGACGTCATGAAGGTTATGGGCTAAATTTAAGACGCCGCGCTGACTCAACATGATGTTGTAATTCAGTTCTTGGCTCAAACCTTCATATAGCTTTAGCGCTTTCTCGTAGATAGCAGCGCTTTCATCCCAAAGATAGTTCGACCGAATGATTGTTGTGTTGCGGCCTGTATTGCCACCGCCAAGCCACCCCTTTTCAATCACCGCGACATTTGTGATCCCGTGCTCTTTCGCAAGATAGTAGGCAGTTGCAAGGCCATGCCCTCCGGCCCCGACAATAATAGCGTCGTACTGTTTTTTTGGCTCGGGGCTGCGCCATGCCTTTTCCCAATCCTTGTGGTGACTGAGGGCGTTCCGGGCCAGGCTGAAGATCGAGTATTTTTTCAAAGAACCAAGGTCTTTCATTAACGGTTTAACGCTAGCTAACCGGGTTCCAATGCCAGCGTCAAGAAGGCATGTCTATTCCCTGAGCGACATTCAAAAACATTTGTGCGACGACGTCTTTTAACAGACACAAGAAAGTCTGCGTAATCTGAGCGCTAAATTGCCACATTTTGTGGCCTTGTGGCAGTAAATGGTGCATATGAAGTGGTATGAAGACGATATCTAAAGTGCTTTGTCTGGTGTCAATATTTGCGGTTTTGTTTCTGCAGAGTGCGGATGCAAAGGACGATCATGGCGAAGCTTTGCTGGAAATACCGGAAGAGACAGAGGCGAACGAGCCGACGCCGGCAGAATTTATGCAAGCCATTACTGCATACCAGAAAAAAGAATACTCGGTGGCTCTGTCTTTATGGCAGGTGTTGGCGAAAGTGGATTATGGCCCGGCATTGCACAACTTGGCGGTCGCCTACGAGCATGGACGCGGCGTGCGGCCTGATGCCGCTGCTGCTGCGGTTTTATATGAGCGTGCAGCCGAGCATGATATTGCCGCGTCGTTTAATAATTTGGGACGGCTTTATTCGGCAGGGCGCGGTGTCCCGCAGGATTTTGATAAAGCTTTTGATTTATTTGAAGCCGCTGCCGAGCAGGAATACGCTGAATCCCAATTCAATCTGGGGGTTGCCTATCTGCAAGGCTTTGGTGTTGATGTCGATGTTGCAGAGGCAGCCGTCTGGTTTGAAGCTGCTGCTGAGCAAGGTTACGTGGCCGCCCAGTATAACTTGGCAAGCCTCTACCTTAACGGCAAAGGGATTGAAGCAGACCCTGAGAAAGCGGCGCACTGGTTTTCACAAGCAGCCAACGCTGGAGATCGACTGGCATCCTATAACCTTGCAATGCTCTATTATCAGGGGACAGGCGTAAAAAAAGACGCCACGGTCGCTCGGCAGCATTTGTTGGCGGCTGCAAATTCAGGGATTCTAATCGCCCAGCACCAACTCGCCGTAATGATGGCGAAAGGAGAGGGCGGTGACCGCGACCCGGAAACTGCGCTCATGTGGTTTAACGTTGCTGCGACAATGGGTAACGAACGCGCCAGGAAAAACCGGGATCTGTATTTAAAGGCACTTCCTGAACATATCAAAGTGCGCGCTGCGGAACGCGCCCGTAACTTTAGACCCGAAACTTCCATCCCGTAATTAAGACGAAGGATAGCAAAAATAATGTTTAGACTTATTGGTAGCCTGTTTCGATTTACACTAAAAATGGGAGTTCTGGCTGCGGGCATTGCTGCGATCATTGCTTATGCGAATTTGAGTGATGTCGAGGGCTGGAAACAAGATTTACAGGACCGCGTTGGGTCGATGTCGGGGCGTTCACTCCATATTGATGGGGATATTGATTTTACGGTTTCTTACCCACCCCGAATTATCGTCCAGGGCGTGCGTATTGAAAATGCGAAGTGGGGCTCAAAGCCAGATATGCTCACGGCAAAGGCCTTGATTGCCGAAGTTGATTTCTTGCCACTGTTGTTTGGCGATGTCGCTGTCCCGCGCATGCAATTGGTGGGGGTGGATATCCTTGTTGAGACGAACAGTGGCGGCGTCAATAATTGGGATGATCTGAATTCCTTCCAGACGTCCGCCGGTGGCGCGACTACAAATCCGGGTTTTCCGATTATTGGGCCTATTCTCGGTTCAGGCGGCGTTGGGTTGTCGGGTGGTTCCCTGACAATCGCCAATCTGGCAACCGGGGCCATAAATACACTTACGCTTCCGGGTGCGATCATCGACATTGGAGGCGGTATTCCCGGGGTGCCATGCCTTTAAGACACTTTTTAGGCTTAATTCTGTTGCCGATAATTTGATAAAGTGGGAAAAAGGAATAATACTTATGAAATAATATCACAATTATTTTTGCAAAGAGGGTGTCGATGGATCAACAGGGAGAGATGGCCGTATTTGTTCGGGTGGTCGAGCATGAGAGCTTTTCATCAGCTGCAAGGGCCTTAAAGTTGACGCCGTCTGCTGTTAGTAAGCTGATTGGCCGACTTGAAGATCGCCTGGGTGCGCGCTTGCTAAATCGCACCACGCGACGGCTTAGCATGACAGAAGAAGGGCATGCGTTCTATCAGCGGTGTATTCCAATCCTCTCGGCGATTGACGAAGCGGAAAAAGCCGTCACAGAACTGCATGCAGAACCGCGCGGCCTGTTAAAAGTCAACGCGTCGACTGCGTTTGCCCAACTCCACATTCAACCGCTTATACCCGAATTTCTTGCTCGGTTCCCAAAATTACGGGTCCAATTGACGTTGACGGATAGCCTTGTGAACCTTGTTGAAGAAGAGGTGGATGTTGCAATTCGCATTGCCGAATTGCCTGACAGCACTTTGATCGCCCGCAAATTAGGTCCGGTTCACAGAACCGTCGCGGCGGCTCCGTCCTACATTGAGAAGTATGGGGCGCCGAAAACCCCGGAAGATCTCAAAAACCATAATTGCCTGACACTGAGCTTTGAGACGAGTCTCAATCAGTGGGAATTTAAAGGACCTGATGGGCCTCAGCGGGTTCGGGTTTCTGGAAATTTTGAAACCAATAATGCGGCCGCTATTTATGATGCTGGTCTGGCCGGGCTTGGACTGATTCGCGCCGCAGACTTTGTTGTTGGTTCGGGAATGAAAGACGGTCGCTTGGTGCCTGTTCTCCAAGATTACGAGATGATAAACGAGGTAAATATTTACGCGATTTATCCGCACAGCAAACATCTGTCGCCAAAGGTCCGCGCATTCGTTGATCTGTTGACTGAATCGTTTACGCCGGTTCTTCCCTGGAGTTTGTAATACCGGACGAGCTTTGCGTTTGCCGCATACCTGCTTCTCATTATCGTATATTGACTAGATATATATCAAAACAATATATATCACCATTGCGCTGACGTTTTTTTGTCACCGCTAACTGGAGTCAATGCAAATGGACGTGAAAACGTTGTGCCTGGGCGCTCTCACTATGGGTAATGCGACAGGATATGAAATACGAAAAATGTTTGATGAGGGGCCTTTCGGCCACTTCTATGATGCGGGATACGGGTCTATCTACCCGGCTTTGAATGCCCTGCTCAAGGAAGGGCTGGTATCTGTCACGCATTTGGCACAGGACAAGCGCCCGGACAAAAAGGTTTATCAACTGACAGATACCGGGATGGCGGTTTTCAAGCAAGCCTTGTCTGAACCAGCGACCAAGGACCGCTGTCGTTCAGAACATATGGTTCGCTTGTTTTTTGCAGACTACCTGACCAAGTCAGATCTGGAGGCCGTTTACGATTCTTATCTGTCTCATTTTCAAGAAATTCTGGACGTTTTGAATACCAAAGACTGCGAAAATATCCCGAAAGGGCGTTTGTTTGCCTTTAATTTTGGGAAGACTTTTTATCAATCCATGGCGACCTATTTGATCGAGAATAAGTCAAACCTGTTTGACAACCACGTTTCTGGTCGACCTAGAGACAATGCCGAGCAATCAGTACAAGAAGGATTATGTAATGACTGAAACAGCCAAAAAGAGCCGAGGCAGCTATAGTTCAAAAGTATTTGCAGTTCTACTTGCTGCAGGGACGGTTGCTTGGATTGGCTCTGGTGTCGTCAATGGAAATGAGCCCGTTGAGCGCGCAGAGGAACCGAAAGTTCAGGAACCAGAATTGATGCCACTGGTTCGTGTCATGCAGTCTGTGGCGCAGAACCACGACCGTAGAGTTATCCTTTTTGGGCGCACCGAAGCCATAAATCATGCCGATATTGCCGCCGAGATTTCTGGCCGGATCATAAAGAAATCTGTGAATAAAGGTGACTCGGTCAAAAAGGGGGATGTTTTATTTCAGATTGCCGTCGAAGACCGTTTTAGCCAGCTTGAGGAAGCAAAAGCCCGGCTCGAATATCAAGAGATCGCGTATAATGCAGCGAAGCGGTTATCAAAGAAGCATTTTCAGTCACAATTAAAGTTGGCGGAAGAAAAAGCGGAACTGGAAACAGCCCGCGCCCAACTTAAGGCGATTCAGATCGAAGTGTCGAAAACGACGGTCAGAGCACCTATCGACGGCGTTATTAATGCGCTACCACTAAGCGTTGGCGACTATGTGAAATCTGGAGACATGGTGGCCACTCTCATTGATCTTGATCCCATTCGGATTGTTGGCGAGGTTTCTGAGCGCGATGTCTCGCGGATCGTCGATAACTCGCCTGCGACCGCGGTTCTGCCTGATGGTCGTCAGTTAGCTGGGTACATAAAGTTTATCTCTCGAATGGGGGCTGTAGCCACGCGGACCTTTGATGTCGATGTTTGGGTTGAAAACCCGCTTGGTCTGATACCCGAAGGGCTGACGGCGCAGTTGCAATTGCAAGCCGAAACCGAGCGTGCGCATCTGGTGTCGCCCGCTGTGCTGACACTCAACGGTGACGGTGTGGTCGGTGTTAAGGCGGTCAATGATCAGGGTGTGGTGGTTTTTCATAGCATATCCATCGTCGCGGATACCCCCGAAGGGGTTTGGCTGGGCGGCCTCCCTGAGGTGGTTACCTTGATCACGGTGGGGCAGGAATTTGTTTCCCCAGATCAAAAGGTTCGGACGGCAACGGAAGCACAGATCAAGAATGGCGCGATTTTACCATCAAAAGAAGAAAATAAGCAGGCAGAGCCCTCATGAACGCTTTTATCGACGCAGCCCTCAGCCACTCGCGCACCGTCATATCAATCCTTCTGTTGATCCTGATTTCAGGAACCGTTTCGTATATCAACATCGCAAAAGAAGCTGAGCCCGATATTAATATACCCATTATCTATGTCTCGATGCATCACGATGGCATATCGCCAGAGGATGCCGAGCGGTTGCTCATTCGGCCTATGGAACAAGAGATGCGGGTGATTGAGGGCGTTAAGGAAATGCGCGCCAGCGCCTATGAAGGTGGGGCCAACGTCACGCTGGAATTTGAAGCGGGTTTTGATGCCGATCAGGCAATGACAGATGTGCGTGAAAAGGTCGATTTGGCAAAACCGGAACTTCCCGCGGAAACTGATGAACCAGAAGTTCACGAAGTTAATCTCAGCCTGTTCCCGGTTGTTGTTGTGACCTTATCTGGCGCACTTCCCGAACGGACATTGCTTAAAGTCTCACGGGACCTGAAGGATCGGATTGAGGGCATTCCATCTGTTCTGGAAGTCCAGATCGCAGGAGATCGGGATGAAATGGTCGAAATCCTGATCGATCCGATCAAGATTGAGAGCTATGGTTTGTCGCCCATTGATACGGTCAATGCGATCAAGAGTTCGAACTTGTTGGTCGCCGCCGGCGCGCAAGATACCGGTCGTGGACGGTTTAGCCTGAAGGTACCCGGGCTGTTTGAGTCCGTGCGTGATATCATGCAGATGCCGATCAAGGTTGAAGGTGATGCGGTTGTAACCTTGGGCGATGTCGGCGAAGTCAGACGCGCCTTCAAGGATTCAGAAAGCTTTGCCAGAATAGGCGGCAAGGGAGCCATCGCCTTGGAAGTCTCCAAACGATCCGGCGAGAACATTATTGAAACCGTTGAGAGAGTCCGCGCCATTGTTGAAGCCGAGCGTGCGCTATGGCCGCAAACACTGCGTGAGATGATCGCCATTTCCTACATCAATGATAAGTCTGACGACATCAGAGATCGCCTCAAGGATTTGCAGAACAATGTGATCGCGGCCATCTTGCTGGTTATGATTGTTGTGGTCTGGGCGCTGGGTGTCCGCTCTGCGGCTCTGGTTGGAATCGCCATCCCAGGCTCCTTTCTTGCGGGCATCTTATTACTGTCAGCCAATGGTTTTACCATAAATATGGTTGTGTTATTCGGGCTTATTCTTGCTGTCGGGATGCTTGTTGATGGGGCTATTGTTGTCACTGAATTTGCCGATCGCAAAATGTCGGAAGGTGAGAAACCGAAAGCGGCCTATGGGCTTGCCGCCAAGCGCATGGCCTGGCCCATTATTGCCTCAACAGCAACAACACTGGCGGCCTTTTTACCCTTGATGTTTTGGCCCGGCGTAGTTGGCGAGTTCATGAAATACTTGCCCATTACCTTGGTTGCAACACTCAGTGCATCGCTCTTTATGGCGCTGATTTTCGTGCCGACTTTGGGCGGCGTGATTGGTAAATCATCGGGCATGGCAAGTATGCAACCAGATCCAGGAACTTCTGGCGCAGGTAGCGCTCGCGTACTCTCGCTAACCGGGTTCACGGGGTTTTATGTAAGAATATTGAACGCAGTTCTTCGGCACCCGGCAAAAATGCTCTTGGTGGCGGTTTGTATTCTGGTTGCGGTTTTTGTGACGTTTGGAAAAGTTGGCAAGGGTGTTGAGTTTTTCCCTGATGTGGAGCCCGAAGTAGCAAAGCTTCAAGTAAAAGCACGCGGAAATTTAGCCGTCCGTGAAAAAGACGAGTTGATGGCTGAAGTCGAGCAAAGAATTCTTGCATTGAATGAAGAACACCATGAAATCGAGACAATTTATATGCGGACCGGTGAGGGGCAAAACTCTCAGGAAGCTGAAGACATCATTGGAACGATAACACTTGAGTTCGTCAACTGGGATCAGCGCCGCAAGGCGGAAGTGATTTTGGCGGAAGCCAAGGAGCGGACGAAAGATCTTGCGGGTCTTATCGTTGATCGACGGATTGAGGAGGCAGGTCCACCAGTCGGAAAGCCCATTCAGATACAGTTGTCTTCACGAACACCTGATGCGATTGCGCCGATGATTGATAAAATTCTTCACGGATTAGAAGAAATTGGCGGATTTGTGAATATCGAAGATAGCCGACCGTTGCCGGGAATAGATTGGGAACTGACGACAGACCGCGCGCAGGCGGCGAAGTTTGGCGCCAATGTGGATCTTATTGGAAAAACCGTTCAGCTTATTTCTACGGGGATTAAACTTGGTGAATATCGGCCTGACGATTCAGATGACGAAATCGATATTCGTGCACGATACCCGGAATCATATCGAACTATTGATCAATTAGATAACATCCGTTCGATAACATCCGTTGGGCAAGTCCCGCTCAGCAACTTTGTGACACGTAACGCCAAACCTCACACCGGTAAGCTGCAACGCACAGATGGCAAGCGTACCATGTCGATTAAGGCGGATGTGGTTGAAGGCCAACTTCCGGATAACAAGGTCAAAGAAATCGTTCAGTGGATGAAATCTGCTGATTTGGACCCTGATGTTCGTGTTGAATTCAAAGGTGAAAATGAAGAGCAGGTAAAAGCCCAACAATTTTTGGGTAAAGCCTTTGGCGTTGCCTTGTTTATCATGGCCGTGATTCTGGTAACCCAGTTTAACAGTTTTTATTCAGCGGCCCTTATTTTGTTCGCAGTCGTCATGTCTACGGGGGGCGTGTTCATAGGTTTGATGATTACGGGACAACCTTTTGGAATTGTCATGAACGGCATCAGCGTGATCGCCTTGGCGGGTATTGTGGTGAACAATAACATCGTCTTGATTGATACGTATGATCAACTGAGAAAAACAGAACCGGATGCTTTAACGGCGATCCTGAAAACAGGTGCGCAGCGTTTGCGCCCGGTTATGTTGACGACAATTACCACGATCCTCGGGCTGTTGCCGATGGTGGTTGGCGCAAATATCGATTTTGTTGAGCGAAGCGTTCTTATGGGCGCGCCGTCTAGCCAATGGTGGCAACAACTATCGACGGCTATTGTTTATGGGCTGGGTTTCGCGACCATACTGACATTGCTGATTACGCCATCGGCCCTCATGGTCCGCGCGAACGTGCGCAATTGGTTGGACCGCGGCAAGGTTTTAGCGACAGATAAAGAGTTGGAGCCAAAGCCCGCTTAATCAAGGGTGTCGGTTTTCGCTGGTTCTTGTGCCTGGTAGCGCCGAAAAGAGCGAATGCTAAAAACAAAGGTTCCCAGATAAAGAGCCAATACCGTTGAAAGGGTTAGCCACGGGACGCTGACAGAAAACGCAGCGACGCCGGCAACAATCAACATGGTTGGCATAATAAAATTGCGAGAGACTTTGAGTTTTTTGAACGAATAGGTAGGAACGGAACTCACCAGCAAGCCGCCGACGACAAACAGAAAGCCAGCGACCACCCAAGGGCTGCGCAAGACATCCGTTTCAATTTGAAAAGATAGAATCAGAGGTAACAAGACAAGCCCCGCACCGGCGGGTGCAGGGACGCCAGCAAAGAAATTTGCTTTCCATTCTGGTGCATCATCATCATCGGAAGCCACATTAAATCGGGCAAGACGCAGACCGCAACACATGGCAAAAAGCATCACCAGAATCCAGCCTGCGCGCCCGGCATCCTGCATCGCCCACAAATAGAGGATCAATGCAGGAGAAACACCAAAGCAGACAAAATCAGAGAGAGAATCCAGTTCAGCGCCAAATTTACTGGCCCCTTTTAACAGGCGCGCAACGCGACCATCCATGGTATCGAGAATTGCGGCAACAACCAGCGAAAAAGCCGCATATTCCCATTTGTGCATCAGCGCGAACCGAATCGATGTGAGGCCGGCCGCCAAGGCCAGCAAAGTGAGTATATTTGGAACCATTCGATTAAAAGGAAGTTCTTTCAATCGTTGGGTTCGTTTCTTTGCAGGTTCCGTATCGACAGTCATTTAAAAGGCAAACCCCTAGCGGATTTCGCCGTCACGTGCGGCTTCTTTTGATGTTAAATCGGCGAGCACAGTTTCGGCGGCAATTGTTGTTTGACCAACAGACACAAGAGATTCAACCCCATCTGGCAGATACACGTCAACCCGGCTGCCAAATCTGATTAAACCAAAGCGCTGTCCTGCTTGATAAACATCACCTTCTTTCGCATAACAAAGTATCCGACGCGCGACCAGGCCGGCGATCTGCACAAAACCAATCTCTGTGCCGTCTTCACCGGTAACTTTAAGGCTCATTCGTTCATTGTCGACACTGGCTTTATCCAGTGACGCATTGAGAAATTTTCCAGGCCGGTAACTTACGACCGATATTGTTCCATCGATGGGAACTCGGTTTACGTGAACGTTAAAAACGTTCATGAAAACAGCGATTCGGGTTTTAGGTTCGCTTCCCATCCCCAATTCTTCAGGAGGAACGGCTTGAATGACAGATTGCACGACGCCATCCGCAGGGCAGATCACCAGCCCCTTGCGCGTTGGTGTGTAACGTTCCGGGTCACGAAAAAAATAGACACACCACAATGTAAGAACACATCCGACAAGACCGGCTGCAAAATGCCAATACCATAACCCGGCGGCGACAGCGGCGAAAATCGCTATAAATGGCCAGCCAGCGCGATTAATGGGTACCAATACTGTTTTTAACATACGGATATTTACTTTTTTCAGTTAGCCGATTTTAAGCTTTGTCACACATTCTTACGGGCTTGTCGATATCTGCTGCCGGGTATCATGTTCTGTTTGTATTATCTTCACGAATCTATCCGGCTATGTTATATGGTATGCAAGTCAGTATAAGGAGCCTTTAGTTGCCTGCCACCTCTGCAGAAAATACCCGATCCCTGATCGATAACGTCGATAAAAATTCCAATGAGCCCTTAGGTTTAATAAAGGCGCAAGAACTGGCCGGCAAAGGAAATGCATTTGAATTTACGTTCCAGTACATGGATTTTCTGTTCGCGGTAAAGGCGCAAGGGGAGGGAGATCGAACAAAAATGCAGATACACGCGAACCTTGGTTATGTTCCTTATACAGTCGAAGGGATAACACGTCGTGTGACAGCCATGGATATTTTGGGCGCCGCTACCGAGCACATGGGCGGGCGCGTTAAAATTTCCCCGCAGCAGCGCATCATGCTTTATGAAGATTTTGATTTTGACGAGCCGCTCACACCTGTTTTGATTTTAACAAAGGTTACGATGCTCATGTTAAGGGCAAAACCGTTTTTAACCCTGATGTCGCGCGTTATTGATCCGCCCATGAAACAAAAGACTGATGTCGCTGCCTGATCGCACAGCCTCTCTCACATAGTCAGCTTAAGATTTAAAGCCTATTTGGCGGCAGTGCGAATACTTGCCCTGGAAAGATCAGGTCTGGGTCCCCAATTTGGTCTTTGTTTGCTTCGTAGATGGTGGTGAATCCAAAGCCACTTCCATAGGTGTTACGTGCGATCCGCCACAAGCTATTGCCGGGTTGGACAATGATAAACGGCTCCGATGGCATTTCTTCCATAGAGTCCGCTCGCGAGAACGGCATTGAAATTCGGGCCTGCACCTGTCCTGCTTCATTAACCTGATCGGCGCGAAGCGTATACAGGCCAGGCTTAACCCGGTTTTCCGGTTGCATGCGCCACGCACCGTTTTCATCTGCCTCGATCTTGCCTTTTATTTCGTTGTCCAGATAAACGAAGACAGTGGTCTTGGGTTCGGCGCGTCCACTGATCATAAGCAGACCTTGTTCGTCATAATCCACCGTGTCGACGCTCAGGATACTTCCTCCGTCTTCACCGGAAGGTTTTTGCAAGACCGTGCTTGCGCCTCCTTTTTTGGGAAATTTAAGGGCAAGGGGGGCACTCGGTTTATCTGTCTTGCGACCAGCGATATCTTTCTTTGGCTCGGGCACGACAAGCATAACGATATCGTCAGACAGTATGGGGTCGCGCCCTTCAATATGCATTTCGAGGCCTAATTGACGGCTTCCCGGTGCGAACGGACTTTCAGGAACAAAAACCCACTCGCCATTTTTGTCTGTTGTGAGTTGTCCAACAAATTGTCCATTATCAATAATAACAACCTTGCTTCCCGGGTTCGCGCGACCGGCAATAACTGCACTTCCGTCTGGCGTTATACGGACAACGTCAAAACTGGGTGGCGTTAGTTTTTGCTCGAGGGGGGGCGTCCCTTGGCTAGCATTTGATGATGGTGCCTCAATTGTGTTTGGTTGTGTGTTTTCTGGGCGTACCACCACTTTAGGCTTGTCTGTTTGAGGGGGCGAAACGACGTCAGGGTTAGCAGCGCGTCGGGTTGGCAATTTTTGCTCAGGCTCGCTTTTCACTTCTGGTGTTGATCGAATAGTGGGTTTCGGCACCGTCGGTTCCGACTGGACCGTTCGATCTTCGACGCTCTCGTCTTCCCACATGATCATGTTCGTAACGATGGCGCCAAGAACGACAAGGCCGCCAATAATCGCCAAAACGAGAGGATTCTTAAACATTACTTATCTTACCCTATAATCGCTTTGAACACCTATTGTATCCTGAGCGGTTATGAAACCCTTAATTTATGCGATTATTCTCGTTTTATCCGGGGAAACCAACCCGTTAAATTGTTGGTTACGCAAATTTAACGGCCGAATCGGGCCGTCCGTGCCAGCAGTTGTCGTGGCACGTCATTGTCGAATTCATGGGCCAACCAGTGTTGACCGCCAGGACGGGTTCACTGAACCTTGTTTTCAATAGGCGGGACCGTCATCAGATACGTAATGATGGCTTTCTTATCTTCGGGCGTCAGTTTTCCGGTGTTTTCGATCACTTCGGCCATCCCACTGCCAACAAAGTCGCCATCGGGCAACATTCCCATGGTAAACAAGGTGTCGAAGTCATCTTCTGACCAATCGCCAATGCCTGTGGCTTTGTCCATTGTAATATTGGGAACAGCCTCTCCTTCCGGCCCGTCCTGCGCACCTGCATGGTACATCCCTGATTTCAGGCCGCCCATCAGGTTTCGGGGCGTATGGCATTCACCACAATGCGCCAATGCGTTCACCAAATAAGCCCCTCGGTTCCATTCCGCACTTTGGTCCTTGTCCGGCTCGTAAGCACCCGCCTTGAAATTGATCATTTTCCAGGGCCCCAATGTAAACCGCATGCGGAATATAAAGGGTGCACCATGGGGGATATTTTGATGATCGAGAGAGGGCACCGTTTTCATATAAGCCCATAGATCACGGATGTCATCGTCAGTCATCTGGGTAAAGGACGTATACGGGAAAACCGGAAGATAGTGTTCACCGGCTGGATTTTTGCCGTTTCGCATGGCTTCATGGAAGTTTGCTTCTGTCCAATTGCCAATACCGTTCACCGGGTCAGGTGTAATATTGGGGCTATAAAACAAGCCAAAAGGCGTTTTAAGTGCGCGTCCACCGCCCAGTAATAAGCCCTTTTCATGATCTTCTTTGGTTGTATGGCAGCCCACACACCCTGATGTGGTCATGACATACTTTCCATTTTCGATATTGGGGGCTTGGGCCAGACTGGTGGCGACAGTCCAGATGAGTCCAACGAACAAAGTGCCGATGAAAGCGACGTCTCGTGACGAAATGGTTAAGCGGTCCATAACAAAAATTCCAGATGACAGAGAAAACAAAAAAAGGCGGGACAAAAAGAATGAGTCCCGCCTTTATTATACCGAACGTAACGGTGTAATTACTTCTTTGCGCGGTAAGTCTTGTGGCAAGCCCCACAACCGTTTTTGCCAACCATACCCATGGCAGCTCCGGCAGCCTTCATGTCACCTGATGCTCCAGCGACGGCCAGCGCGTCTGTGGCGGAAATAAATGATGCCATTACCATGTTGAAGCCTGCTGTATCTGTCCAGATATTCGCCTTGGCTTCCGTTTCTCCAGCCTCAGGACCAGAACCAGCTGGAAACGCAGATTTCGTCTTCACAGCAAGTGCGGCTAGCTCCTTGGTGTGGGCGCCAAGCATTGACGCATCGCCATTGCCTTTCAATATGCCACCAATGGCTTTCATTTTTCCGCCAATCGATTTCATCAACGCCTGGCGGGCCTTGATATCGTCAACGCCGCTGGCGTATGAAGGGGCAAGGGTCGCGCCCATGACAATCAGGGCTGCGGCGAAAATACCTAAGTGTGTCAGTCGTCTTTTCATAGATGGTCTCCACTGTTTCAGAATTAATTTTTTATACTATACTACCGTATTCATCAAAGTTAGTCACAATAACGTTATCGAAAGATTATTAAATTATGAAATCTATCGCCTCTCTCTGTGTTTTTTGCGGGTCACGTTTCGGAAATGATCCAGCCTATGAAGAAGCTGCGCGTGAATTGGGGGCGGTAATGGCTGACAAGGGCATACGCCTCATTTACGGCGGTGGCAGCGTCGGGCTGATGGGCTTGGTTGCCAGTGCTGTCATGGAAAATGGTGGCGAGGTGATAGGCGTAATTCCTCAGTTTCTTGAAGATCTTGAAGTTGGGAAGTCGGATGTGACCGAATTGATCGTGACAGAGAACATGCATAGCCGAAAAAACAAAATGTTCGAACTCTCGGACGGTTTTATTTCCCTGCCGGGGGGCTTGGGTACACTTGATGAGACTTTTGAAATTATGACATGGAAGCAGCTTAAAGTTCACGATAAACCGGTTATCATGCTTGATATTGGGGGCTATTGGTCCGAGATGAAGGTTCTGCTGGAAGCCATTATCCATAAAGGATTCGCAGGCGCCTCATCCAGGGACTTGTGCCGATTTGCCGGGTCCGTTGCCGACGTTTTCAGTCTTCTGGAAGGTGTCCCCGAACAGTCATTTGCGCCCCAACCGGAGAGGTTATAGATCGCACGAAGTTTTGGTTTGCTTGCTAAAGAGGGTGCCCGTGCCTAAAAATTGGCAGGTACACATATACTGAAATGCACATCGCTTTGTCTTAATAAAGGATATAAAGAATGTCGAAAATTAAGGTGAAAACACCAGTTGTCGAACTCGATGGCGATGAAATGACCCGAATCATGTGGGATTTCATTAAACAGAAGCTCATCCTTCCTTATCTTGATATTGATTTGAAATATTATGATCTCAGCGTTCAAAAACGAGATGAGACAAACGACCAGATAACGATCGATTCTGCCAATGCGATTAAGGAATTCGGCGTCGGTGTTAAATGTGCGACAATCACGCCAACGGACGCGCGGGTTAAGGAATTTGGCCTCAAGGAAATGTGGCGCTCGCCGAATGGAACGATTCGCAATATCCTGGGCGGCACAGTATTTCGGGCGCCGATTATCTGCAAAAACGTTCCACGCCTTGTGCCGGGATGGACGAAACCCATCGTCGTCGCCCGTCATGCATTTGGTGACCAGTACCGGGCGACTGATTTCCAATTCCCCGGGCCGGGCAAACTCACGATGAAGTTCGAGCCGGAAGATGGCGGAGATGTTATTGAACGTGAAGTTTACGATGCGCCGTCCGCCGGGATCGCCTTGGCCATGTATAATCTGGACGACTCTATTCGCGGATTTGCCCGTGCTTGTTTAAACTATGGCCTCGATTTGGGCTGGCCTGTGTTCTTTTCTCATAAGGATACCATTTTAAAGAAATACGATGGCCGCTTTCGCGATATCTTCCAGGAAGTTTTCGATGCGGAATTTAAACAACCTTTTGAGGAGAAAGGGATCATTTACCAGGACCGTTTGATTGATGATATGGTTGCTTCAGCGCTTAAATGGAGTGGTGAATTCGTTTGGGCCTGTAAAAACTACGATGGGGATGTACAGTCTGATATTGTCGCACAAGGCTTTGGCTCATTGGGGATGATGACGTCCGTTTTGATGACCCCTGATGGTAAAACCATTGAAGCAGAGGCGGCCCACGGGACGGTAACCCGCCATTATCGCCAGCATCAGGAAGGCAAGGAAACATCAACAAATCCGATTGCATCGATTTTCGCGTGGACACAGGCGATTTCTTATCGGGGTAAGTTTGATGAAACGCCAGACGTGGTCAATTTTGCGGAGACGTTAGAGCGCGTGTGCGTGGAGACCGTTGAAGCCGGGTTTATGACGAAGGATCTGGCGTTGCTTATTGGCCCTGAACAGTCCTGGATGACGACCCAGACTTTCCTCGATAAACTCGATGAACGGCTTGAAATCGCGATGGAGGCGTAAATAACCCTTATTCGCCAATCAGCCCTTGACGTAAGGGCTGTGCTGTCCTAAAAACCGCCCGTCCCGGGGCTTATAGCCCCGGCTCTTGTTTATTAGAAAAGGAACGCCAAAATGGCTAGACGTTGCGCGCTTACCGGTAAAGGGGTGCAAGCCGGAAACAATGTTTCCCACGCCCATAACAAAACCCGTCGTCGGTTTTTGCCTAACCTGCAAGTTACGTCGCTTTTGAGCGAAGCTTTGGGAACATCCGTTCGTCTGCGTCTTAGTGCTGCAGCAATTCGTACCGTTGAGCACAAAGGTGGTTTGGACGCGTTTCTGTTGGACACACGGACCGAAGATATGACTACCGAAGTTCGGCGTCTTAAAAAGCGTGTTAAAAATGCGATTGCGAGAAAAGCTGCCTAACGGTTGGTTTGCTCAGTAATTTGTTAAAAGGCCCGCAATCGCGGGCCTTTTTTTATGGCGTGTTTTTAGCGACTGTTCAGGCGTGGTGCCTTCAACAAAAGAATTCGGTTGTTGCCGCTATCAACAATCCAGAAATAGCGTCCGACCGTCTCCAGCGCTTGCGGAGATTCTAGTATCCCGGACCCATAGCGTGTAATCGGATTGTTGTCTTTATCTGAAATTATAACGTGGTCGCCATTTTCAGAAATTCGGTATGTCTGGCCATCGGGATCGGTCGCTGTTTCGGGGGGGCTATTGGGTTGAGGTTTGACCGTATCGACTTCAAGCTTTTTTACATTGGCGCTTCCATCCCGAAAGACGCCTTTAAAGTCATAAGATGTGACACGCGAATGTGCCTTATCGATGACACGTAAAGCCCCATCTTTTGAAAAACTCAGACGGACAGGGCCGCTCAGATGGTCAGCGCCGAACTGCGACAGGATTTTAAGGGTCCCGGGTTGCATGATTTTGATTTCGTTGTTTCCGTGATCTGCGACCAATAGATAGCCACCTTCCGGCGATATCGCGACATCAACGGGTCTAGAAAAAACGGCCTTAGATTCTTTTAACAGGACGGGTTCCGAATAGGAGGACGCGGCATGCATCTGTATGGGTGCTGTGGCAATTAAAAGCACACTTAAGAGTGTTTGGATCGTGAGCCTGCGGCCGGGGTAATTATGGGTCATTTTGATTTCACCTCAAACATCATAAGCAGCGTCGCTTGCAGTATACTGAAGTTATCATCAGAAATCAGATATACAAAAGTCTTCCCATCTGGGGTTAAAGCGATATCGATACCTTCGAAATTATCAAGGTTCAATGGAGGCCTGATTTCTGCGACAGGGATCGCGCGCAGTTCCGCGCCGGCTTTAATCTCGCCCTCATTAAGCCGCCCTATGCGGACCGCTACGCCCTGTAAGAGTGAGTAAAATCGCTCAAGGACATAAACGTCGCCATTTGGGTGTGTTGCGGCTCCGGTGGGTCGAAAACCATCGGATAATCGATAGCGAAGCGATGACCAACCGGACGCATCTCTGAGCCAACCTTTGGCGCGTGACGCTTTGTCGCGTCCTTCGGAAAGAGCAAGCAATCGTCCATCATTTAAGAATGTCAGCGCTTCGACTCCGCTGTTTTTTGAGAGCTTCTTTAAACCGGAAGGGGCTTCCAACAGCAATGGTTTGCGCTGTCCTGGCAGATAGCGCAAGAACCGGTGTTTTCGTTCAAAACTGACAATAAATTCTCCGGTTGGCATAGTGGCCAGGGCTTCTGCATCTGCCATCTTTTTAGACTGGAGTGGTTGCCCATCGATACCTGTCAGGGGGACTAGTTTAGCTCCTGTTAGGCCCACCAGATTGCCGTTTTTCGCGTACATGAGTTTAGCTCTGAATTCATCTCCTCTGTCTGATATGCTTAGCAGTTGGTGTCGGTCGGGACTTATTTGCAAAGCCGAAAAGCCACCGAAATTCTTATCGGTGGCCGATAAAACGAGGCCACCCCGGTAGATCAAATCGCCAATGTGAATTTGTGACGGTTCGTTAGGATTTAGGAGAATGGGTTTGACATCAACGGACACCTGTTGCGCAGAGACTGGGGCGGTGAAGATCACAATCAGGATCATTATCACTTCGGATATTCTGCAACGAAAAAATGTTCTCAAGCTATTTACCAACTGGTTTCCATGCGTTACTCATTTTTATCGCCCGATTTTGTTCTTTTAATGACATGCTGGCTGCAATCGCATCAAGGCGGTGTTGGGCCGTGTCAATTGCAGCCTTTGCTGCAAGAGCATACCACATATAGGCGTGCTCTTTGTTCTTTTGTCCGGCCAAACCTGATTCAAGCAAAATTCCCATCGCCAATTGTGCTGGTCCATAATTGGTGTTGGCTGACATTAAAAACCATTCGTGTGCTTTGTTGATGTCCTTTGGAATGCCGATGCCGTTGAAATATCGCTGTGCGATTGCGTAAAGGTTGGCTCCTGAGTTGCTGCGTTTTGCTTGATTTTCAGCCTTCTGAAAATCGGAACGTCGCTTCTCATTAGATGCCGCGATTGCTTTTCCAGAAACACCACTGCTTCGTTGATGAGCCAAATAGTCTTCAAATACGGTTAAGAGTCCGGGGACATCCGGTTTACCGAATTGCCAGAGTTCCATAAGTCCTGGATCTCTTTTTTGCATATATCGACGGAAATCGGCGCACCAGTTTCTTTGCATCTGGCGACGAAAACGAACCATATCAGAGGTTGACCGTTTGACATCAAAGTCTTGCAGCGCTGCTTCTTCGTAGAGTTGCGCCTCACATTCCCGATCTATTGTCCGGTCCTTATCGGTCCGCCCCCTTAAGTGCTGATACCCATGCCCACCTAATTCGTGAACGATCACCGCAGCCAGTTTCTTTAGTGGCCATTTGACACCGTAACGGCCAACCACTACCAGGAACTCCTTGAGGTGACCTTTGCTTTGGTAAAAGTCCGGGAAGAATGCGGCAATGGTGACTGACGCAAATTTTTCTTCGGGGAACTTTGGATCGTATACGATTGTTACTTTCCCGGCCTGCTTCAAGCGATCAATAGCGACCGAGCTAAATTTTGATTTCTCATAGATAAGGTCTACGGCTTCTGCCAATGCGCCGAGCGCAGAAACAGGGTCCACAAGATCGATATCATATGTGCCCAATGGAGGAAGTGGCTTGGCTACAAGTTGGATGCCTTTATGTATCTGGACCGTATCTGATACAGGCGTCTTTGCCGCTGTTGCTGGGGCGATTGCCAAAAATATAAAAAACAGCAGGATCAGGATAAGTGCGCTTGGTCGAAAGCACATGATGTTCTTTCTTTGTGGCGCGCGTTCTGCGTCGTTCCTATCGCAGGCCACGCGGCCCCTTCGTATCTTCATCAAAAAGATCCGCCAGGGCATTCATCATTGTTCCACCCAGTTCTTCCGCATCGATAAGAGTGACAGCGCGCCGATAGTATCGGGTGACGTCATGACCAATCCCAATTGCCGTAATCTCCACGTCAGATCTATTTTCAATAAAATCGATGGCATCGCGCAAATGACGTTCTAAATAATTGCCCGGATTGGCGCTTAGCGTCGCGTCGTCAACAGGTGCACCATCGGAAATAACCATTAAGATACGACGTTGTTCCGGGCGCCCCATGAGCCGTTGATGGGCCCACATCAAAGCTTCGCCGTCGATGTTTTCTTTTAGTAAACCTTCGCGAAGCATCAAACCCAAATTCTTTCGCGCCCTGCGCCAAGGCTGGTCCGCACCCTTGTAGACTATATGGCGCAGATCATTAAGGCGGCCCGGGGTTTTGGGTTTGCCTTCGGCGACCCACTTTTCCCGTGATGTGCCACCTTTCCAGGAGCGCGTCGTGAAGCCAAGTATTTCGACCTTGACGCCGCACCGTTCCAGTGTGCGAGCCAGAATATCGGCACTCATCGCTGCGACGGTAATCGGCCGGCCCCGCATCGAACCTGAATTGTCGATCAGTAAGCTAACCACCGTATCGCGGAAATCCGTATCTCTCTCTAATTTGAAAGACAGCGGATGGACCGGATCTATAACAACACGGGTTAAGCGGCCCGCATCAAGAATGCCCTCTTCAAGATCAAATTCCCATGATCGTGTTTGCTTGGCGAGTAACCTGCGTTGGAGACGGTTTGCCAAGCGTGAAACAACACCTTGTAAATTTGCCAACTGTTGATCGAGCTGGTGGCGCAGTCGGTTTAATTCTTCAGGGTCACACAAGTCTTCTGAATCAACGACTTCATCAAATTCTGTGGTGTAAGGACGATAGCGTAAACTATCGTCAGGGTCATTGGGGCGGATCGCATCATCCCAAAGGCTGGGGCCGGCCGGTTCATCATCACCGGCGCCTGCCATCATGTCGTCGTCGCCACCCTCTGAATATTCACTTTCTTCACCAGCTTCAGCCTCACCCTGCATGCCGGTCATGGCACTGTCGTCGCTGGAATCAGCCTCCGCAGAATCGCTGCCTTCATCGCTCGCATCATCGCCGGCTTCATCGGAATCGTTGTTATCTTCAGAATCCATCGGTTGGCTGTCGTCTTCGATCAACTCCAACTCTTCAATCATCTCAAAGACCAGATCAGAAAACGCTCCTTGATCGAGGGCACAACCATTCATGGCCTGAAATTTATCGCCGATTTTTGCTTCTATATCCTGGCGCCAAAGATCAACCAATGGTTTGGCGCTTTCAGGCGTCTTCTCTCCCGTCAAATGCTCGCGCGCCAGCAATCCGATGACATCTGGCAGCATGGCTTCATTTTTTTCGGTGACATCTCCATAGCCGCGCGCCTGACATCTTTCATCCAAAAGCGCGTTTAAGTTCTGAGAGACGCCGCTTAGTCGATTTGATCCCAAACTTTCGCACCGTACTTGCTCCAGTGCGTCGTAAACAGCTTTCGCATCAGGCCCCGGGGGCATGTGTTCGCGATGAACCTGCTCATCATGGTATCTAAGCCTCAGACCCATGGCGTCGGCCGCACCGCGCAGCTTGGTAAACGCGTCCTGATCAACGTCTCCTTGCGGAGCGGGCAGATGTGCCGTGTTGCCGACAAGGTTGGCTCCACCCGGTGCATAGTTCACGGTTACTTCTTCTTCACTATGCCCGGCGACCGCTTTCAGGGTTGCCGTGGTGACGCGTTTGATCAGTTCATTTGGGTCTTCAGCTTGCATTTTTATGCCTGTTAGCGAACCAGAACACCGCTGGCTGATTCCGGCAGTTCTTCGCCCATTGCGCGTTGATAATATTCGGAAACAACAGTGCGTTCCAATTCGTCGCATTTATTCAAGAAGGTCACGCGGAAAGCAAAAGCGACATCTTTGAAAATGTCTGCGTTTTCAGCCCATGTGATCACCGTTCTGGGCGACATGACCGTTGATATATCGCCGTTCATGAAACCGGCGCGCGTAAGGTCTGCCAATTCAATCATCGCCGCAACCCGATCCTGACCTTCCTTGTCAGCATACTGCGGAAGCTTTGAGAGAACGATGGCTTTTTCTGCATCGTGAGGCAGATAGTTTAAGGTCGCGACGATATTCCAGCGATCCATTTGGCCTTGGTTGATCTGCTGAGTGCCGTGGTAAAGACCAGTTGTGTCGCCCAGTCCGATGGTATTTGTCGTCGCAAAAAGTCGGAAGTAGGGATTTGGATGGATAACCCGGTTTTGGTCTAAAAGGGTCAGTTTGCCCTCAACCTCAAGGATACGCTGAATAACAAACATGACATCGGGGCGACCCGCATCGTATTCGTCAAAAACCAGCGCCGTCGGGTTTTGAAGTGCCCATGGCAGGATGCCTTCGCGGAATTCGGTGATCTGTTTGCCATCGCGCAGAACAATCGCATCTTTACCGACCAAATCAATTCGACTGATGTGGCTATCAAGGTTAACCCGGATACAGGGCCAATTCAGGCGCGAAGCCACTTGCTCAATGTGCGTGGATTTTCCAGTTCCGTGATACCCCTGCACCATAACCCGGCGATTATGGGCAAACCCGGCCAGAATCGCCATCGTTGTGTCGTGGTCAAACCGATAGGTGTCGTCGGCCTCTGGGACGTGCTCACTGGACTCACTAAATGCAGGGACTTCCAGGTCGCTATCAAGTCCGAAAATCTGGCGCACAGATACCTTGATGTCGGGTTCTTGTTGCATCATAGGCGTTGCGGCATCGGCTGTCGTCGTCATCAGATTATTCCGTTCAGTGGATGTTAAATAGAAGAGCCACCTAAATTGAGGCGGCAAGATTAATTCACCTAAGAGGTCTGGGGCGAACAGTCAAGATTCAATGGAAAAAAAGCCTTGTTTGTTGGTGCCTGGACTGAAGACGAATGGTCACGGATAAACGCCGATTTTAGAGTGCTATGTGCGGAGAACAGAAATCAGACGGTTCAGCCACCGACAAATTCTAACAGGATTCGGTAGGCTTCATTAATATCCTTAATGTGTTCATCAGACCCTGAAACGGCTCCTTTTGCGTCTGGGTGATGACGTTTTACCAATTCCTTGTAGCGTTGCTTAATGGTGTCGATATCTCCAGGTCGTTCCATATCAAAAATGATCAGGGCGCGACGTTGATCATTTGTGAACCCTGGGTCAATAGGGCGATGCCCAGCATCATTGTGGCGGGCATTTTTGAGAATGTTGAAAGGGTCATGGATGGACTCAAGATTGACCGTGAAGTCGACATTTGCCTTGTCATTAGAGCTTATGCGCCAAGTTGGGCGCTGCCAAACGGTGTCTTTGCGCACATCGGCCTCAACCTCGCCATCGCTCATGCCTTCATAATAGTTCCAGGATCGATTGTATTCCCGAGCGTGGACTTTGCAGAACCAGCGATAGGTGTTGAGCTCTTCTCTGGATTTTGGGGCCCTGTGCAACCCTTCCTCCTGACAATCAGCCCACTCGCAATGACGCAGTTCTGTACCGTTCGATTGCGGCTGACGCTTCAGGGCTTCAAATTTGAGTTCAACAGACATGACGATACTATGTCGAAAATTCTAATTACTGGCAAGATGTGGCAGATCAGAAGGTATCGTTATAATTGAAATGCACAAATAGTTAATTCTACAGGGTGTAAAAATAATACAAAGGGCCTTGAATGGAGCCTGAAAGGCTAAAATGTATAGCAAAATTTTAAAAATTTAAAGTATGGAATTGATAATTATTCGCAACTATGGTTACATTCTTCTTTCTTTGGAAGTGCTGATTGTATATGATTTCGGAGCTCACCAAGCCGGTTTGATATGTTATGCAGTTGCTTTCAAATCGGGCTAAACCATCTGGATAAAGAAGATTTCTACCGTGAATAATTCTCTTATAAGTAAAAATGTTACAGTAAATGGGCGTCGAACAAGTTTGCGACTGGAGAATGCCAGTTGGCTCGCATTGAATGATATCTGTAAGTTTGAAGATGTTACATTACATGTTTTATGCTCAATCATTGAGCAACAGCGCCAAGGTTCGAGCCGCACCTCTGCCGTTCGGGCATTTATTGTAAGTTATTTCCGCAAAGCCGCGATCGACGCGGGCGCATTTTCCGGGACTGCTGGTCCGTCATTCCTGGCCGACATAAAAATTAACCAGGCCTGATCAAAAGGCCGGCCCCACCGGGGCGTTAAATACCCCGGGAATCTTCTGGCTCGTGAAACATTGGCCACTGACGTTCAACAATCGGTCCGTCAGCGGCATAGGCATGGCACGTGTCAATAATTGCTGGACGCCGTGACGGCGGCTGTTGCTCCGGTTTATTTTTTCTTCGCATGGGTATGATCGTTTGATAGGCGGTCACTGCAAGCGGCCCTGTTAACAAGTCCCGCAAATGCGTGCAACCAGCCGTGCCGCCCATAACCTGATTTACTTTCCGACGCCAGCCAGGCCCGATTTGCAGGCCCTTCAAGTTATGAAAGGCATCGGTTATATTTCCACACATGCTATAAGGTGAATACTCGGTTGACGCTTCGGCGTCCTGTACCACCATGTCATCATCGACTGTAATGCGCATGACCATATGGTGGATTGGGTCTCCGCTAGGGATGTTTCCGCGATCAAGGTTCTCAAAGGTATATGACTTTGTATCCGTTATATATCCGTCGATGTCCCAAAGTCCATCCTTGCGCTTATAACCAACACACTTGATGTCTCGGGTGTGAATAAGGTCGCGTTCAGCGGGTTTCGATAATGGCATGGCATGTTCCTGATGTTGTCCCCAAATATTGCGTATAATCTGAGGACGATTAACGCCAAGCGCAAGCCAGATGTTCGCATCGGGGCGCATGTCCGAGGGAACACGCGTTGACGCAGCTTGCTGCGTCTTATCGATTTACGACAATTCGCTAGCCGTCAAGCGCCGTAGCGATCTCCAAAAACAAACGCTTCCGTTTCCCTGATGTTTTCTTCCAGTGCTTCTTTGACGGAAGCATAAAGGTCACGAATAGATACGACTGCGATACATTTGCCGTTATCTGTGACAGGCAAGTGACGATATTTGCGCGTTTGCATTAACTCTAGAGCGTCTCCTGCCGAATCGTCAGGCGACAGCGTATCCGGGTTTTTCGTCATGATGGCTTCAACGGCTGTCGTTTTAGCATCAAGACCCGTGGCCAGAACCCGCTGCGTCATATCGCGCTCGGTAACAATCCCGATGATGCGATCCGTATCGTCAACAACGACAAGCGCTGCAATGTTTTTATCGGACATTAACTTTGCAGCATCTTCAACCGTATCGGATACAAGCGCCGTTGCAACATCGGTTCGTTCAACGATATTAGGAACAATTTTTCTTTGCATACTCAATTCTCCTTATTTAAATGCCGCTCGAATATCTAATTCTAGGGCAAACAAGGGGGGGGAGCGCAAGCCTAAAGGTTGTTTTGGAATCAATCTAAACTATTGGTCGGCCTCTTGTTCATCCTCACTCATAGGGGGGGTTACACGGATGGATGTGATCTGGTGCCGATGCCGATCAAGGATATCGAATCTGCATCCATGGAACATGAAACTTTGCCCGACTTGGGGGATGCGACGGGATTCATGGAGAATCAAACCGGCCAAAGTTGCGGCTTCTTCGTCAGGAAGGCCCCATTCGTATTGCCGGTTCAAATCGCGAATTGTCGCACTTCCATCCAGCACGAAGCTCCCGTCATGCCCGCGTTTGACGGTATCTGTTGTAACGTCATGTTCATCATCAATATCGCCAACAATTTCTTCAATGATGTCTTCCAAAGTAATGATCCCCATCAGCCCGCCATACTCATCGACGACAATGGCGAAATGTTCCCGGCGCTCGCGAAATGTCTCAAGTTGATCAAGCAATAGTGTTTGTTCAGGTATAAACCAGGGATCGGCAGCCAATTTCTTAAGGTCTATGGGGGAAGGGTCCGCCCCGTGAGAGCGAATTTCGCGCAATAAGGCTTTGGCGTGCAGTACCCCGACAATGTTATCCGGTGTGCCTTGCCATAAGGGAATACGCGTAAAAGGGCTTGCCAGAATCTGATCAATGGCCTCTGATTCTGGTAAATCGACATCAATTGTTGTGGTGTTCCGCCGATGAGTCATGATCTCAGAAACCTGGACTTCGGTTAAGTCGAGAACACTCCGCAGCATGGCACGCTCATGCCGGACGGTTTGCTCATCTTCACGGGCATGCAATTCGATGGCGCCTCTCAACTCCTCATCGCCTGCATCAAACGCGTCGGATGCTTCATATTTGAGCCCAAACAGTTTCAACAAGCCGCGAACCAACAGGTTAATCAACGTAGTGAAAGGTGTGAAAACCGAGACAATTAACTGGACCGTCGATGCGATCGACAACGCGCAAGCGTTTGCATGTTTGATGGCGTAGGTTTTCGGCAATATTTCGGCAAAGATCAGAACCAGCAGGGTCATTGCGATCGTCGCATAGATAACACCGGATTCACCAAACAGGGAAATTAAGGCGCTGGTCGCCAATGCGGACGCCAAAATATTGACCAGATTGTTGCCCAGTAAAATGGTCCCGATCAGACGCTCCTTGTTTGCGTGCAGCTTGTTAACGACTTGCGCCTTTTTATCACCCGTCTGCTCTAGCTGGTGCATATAAGGACGAGATGCTGCGGTCAGTGCAGTTTCTGATCCGGAAAAGAAAGCCGAAAGCAATAAGAGTACAAAAATTATGGACAAAGTCAGAATCATGATGAATGTCAAATGTCACTAGGCACTTCCAAGACATAACCGTAGCGTCTTGCTTAATTAAGTGCGTCCGACATCGCTTTCCTTAAAACTGTTTCGATTTCACGCGTTGGGATGTCACTTGCGACAAAAGATAGCCCGATTCCGCGTGCCAGAATTAATTTTATTCTGCCATCAACGGCTTTTTTGTCTTTGCTCATATGGGCAAGCAATTTGTCCACGGTCCACGTTTCATCGGCAAGACCTGACAACCCATCGCGCAACCCGACTTGGGCAAAGTGACTTTTGACCCGATTGGTTTCCTGTGTAGCACAAAGCCCAATCTGGGTCGACAGTTCAAAGGCCTGCACACATCCGATTGATACGGCTTCACCGTGGAGCAATCGACTGCCATAACCGACCTCCGCCTCAAAGGCATGGCCGAACGTATGCCCTAGGTTGAGCAAGGCCCGCTGATCCATTTCGCGTTCATCCGCAGCAACGATACGGGCCTTTGATTCACAGCTCTTTAAGACGGCATATCGACGTGCATCCTGGTCTCCATCAAGAAGCGCTGATGCGTTATTCTCGCACCATTCGAAAAATGCAAAATCATCAATCAAGCCGTATTTGACCACTTCGGCATATCCCGCCAGCAATTCCCTGTGCGGGAGCGTATCGAGCGTTCCTGTATCTGCCAGAACAAGGCGGGGCTGATGGAAAGCTCCGATTAGGTTTTTGCCAAACGGACTATTGATACCTGTTTTGCCTCCGACCGAGCTATCGACCTGTGACAGCAATGTCGTTGGGATTTGGATAAAATCGATGCCCCGTAAAAGGACTGATGCCGCAAAACCGGTAATATCTCCGATCACGCCACCACCAAGCGCAATCAGGGTTGTCTTGCGGTCAATGCCAAGCGCTAAAACATCATTGAGCAAGGTTTCAAAATGCGAAAAGGATTTCGTGGTTTCTGACGCTGGCAACACAAGGGTATGAACCAGTAAATCCGTATCGCCAAACGATGACGCAAGTCTATCGAGCCAAATGGGAGCAACGTTCTCGTCGCTGATAATCACCACTCGGTTGCCTGCCAGCAGTGGCTGGATGTGGGAGGCTGCGTTGGCGATCAAATTTTCGCCAATCAGGATTTGATAACTGCGTTCGCCAAGATCGACAGTCAATTTGTCGACCGGTTGTGTCTTCTGTGTCATTCAGGTGCCTTGTTTTTTAGGGTGTGCTATGCGTGATTTAATACAGTCTTCGACTTTGCCAACGGTCAGGTCCATGCTTTCTTGTCCGGTGTCGACGACGACATCGGCATTTGCGTAGATGGGGTATCTGAGATCCATCAGTTTTTGCAAGACATGGCGGGGGGATTCTCCGCCCTCCAGAAGCGGGCGGCCACTGCGACGACTGGTACGTTCGACCAAAGTTTCTAAATCAGCGCGCAGCCAAACAGACAAGGCATTGTCAGCAATGGTTTTTCGGGTTTTTTCAGCCATGTAAGCGCCACCGCCCGTCGCCAGGACCATCGGGCCTTCACCGATTAAGCGCTCAATTACACGTTGCTCGACGTCGCGAAACGCAGCTTCACCATAGATGTCGAAAATCTCAGGTATTGAACACCCCGCCGCCTGCTCGATTTCATCGTCTGCATCGACAAAAAGGATATCAAGTCGTTGCGCCAGCCGACGTCCAACTGTCGTTTTGCCAGCACCCATCAAGCCAATCAAAACAATTGGCAACTCCAGTGTTGGTGTGGTTGTGGAACCCACGCGGCAGACTTCCTTATTTCTTAACAATGTACGCAGCCAGTAACCCGGCACCTCTGCGGTTTGCAGTTCGATCCAGAATACATATAGAGATCACTCTGGCCTGTCATTTCTGGCGATAGCCTTTACACTGTCGCAAAAATGCCATAGTCGAATTTTAAGGTAATTGCAATCGAGCGTCACGCAATGAAAAAGAAGGTGTCGATTAGATGTTTTTAGCGATGACGATTGGCGATACAGCGTTTATGCAGCGGAGAAGGGCGGCCACATGAAAAAACTTTCCACATTTGTCCTCGTCGTCGTGCTGGCGGTTCTCGTTGGAGGCGGTGCGTTCCTGGCAACCTGGGATATACCGGCACCCGTTAATAATGTTGAGAGAATTATCCCGAATGACAAATTCCCAAAGTAGGGTGATGCAGCCTATGAATTTCATAAGAGGATTAGGTGTCTTTTTGTTAGCGGCGTTTGCCTTGATCAGTGTGTCCAGCTCGGTTGCTGCGCAAACCAGCAAGCCATTAAAGTTGGCGCCAGCAGTTAAGAAAGCGGGGCCACCAGATTTAACTCGTCCTGCGCCCAGAAGCCTGGGAGGTGATATAGCGAACCCGAGGTCTCGCGCCGTTTCACGAAAGATCACGGGAGGGGCTGTAGAAGTCGACAGCCTGAAGGCTCTTAATGCTGATGAAGCTGGCACTTTGACGTCGCAAACGGGAGCTTTAGGCAGCCAAATGTGGACGGGCACAAGCCGCGTGCTCATTGAGAGGTTGCTGCGCCATTTGCCGACACAGGCCCCATCGGTTGCGATGCGGACACTCATGAAAAAACTGTTGCTGAGTCCGGCCCGCGTTCCAGAGGGAACGATGGCTGAAGGAGAGTTGATAAGAGAACGGCTGAACCTGCTCATCGCAATGGGGGCTCTTGAGGACGCCAGTGATCTGTTCGGTGTTCTGCCGGTCTCACGAACCCCTGAACTTGCTATTCTTGAAGCTGATTTGCGGTTTTTGTCGAACGACAATGCGCGTGCCTGTGCCTTGGCTGAAGGCGAGATGTCTGTCCAATCAACAAACTACTGGCAGAAAGCTCTGACTTTTTGCCAGATTATCAAGGGTGAAAAAAGCAAAGCGGGCCTAAGCCTGTCTTTGATGCGGGAACTGGGCGAAGCCGATGAACTTTTTTTAACTCTGGCGGAGGGGTTGATTTCTGAGGAGCCGCAGGAATTGCCGCCATTTTCTGACCCGTCACCGCTGCAGCTCGCCATGGCGCGAGTCGGTAAGGTTGAACTGCCGGGTGATGTCATTTCGGCAAATACGCCCGGCGTTTTGCGGGCGATCGCCCTGTCGCCAAAAACCCTGATTGACTTGAGGCTGGAAGCTGCTGAACGTGCTCAGTCTGCGGGCGCCTTGGCCGAAGATACACTTCGCCAACTCTATACAAGTGTCACTTTTTCTGACGAGGACTTGGCCAATCCGTTGAGTCGTGCCGAAATTGATTTTGGCCCAAAGGTCCGGGCACTTCTGTACCGGACATCTGTTGTCCAAACCGTCCCGACGGCTCAAGCCGAAGCGACAGCGAGGGCTTTTGCATTGGCCCGCGATGAAGGCCGGTATGCCTCTACTGTGCATGTTTTCCAACCTGTGTTGAAAAGCATTCCCGCTTCAACCCAATTGCTTTGGTTCGCGCCGGAAGCTGTTCGAGCGCTTCTGCTGGCGGGCGACCGAGAAGGGGCAAAGGCATGGTACCAGGTTCTGCAGGCCGGAGCGATTACCAACGACGATGCGGCAAAAGCTATTGATGAATTCAGGCCGCTTGCAAAACTCTTTGATTTTGAAGTCCTTGAGGATGTCGATCGCGGCATGGCAGAAGCTTGGTGGGAAGCCGTCAGTGACAAAGCGGATGCAAAAAGCAAAGGTCAGTTGCTGTTTTCTGTTTTGGATGCCATGGACGTGAAAATTTCAGAGGCGGCATGGGACCCGTTAATTCATTGGCAGCCCCAATCTCAACAGACAGTACCAAATGCGGCGCTTGTCCATCGCCTCCGAGAATTGTCGGCGCTTAATGCTCCGCTCGAACCGGAAGAGACACAAACACAAGAGGCTTCCCAAACCTTATCATTGCAGAGTCCGGAAACCGCAGTCCTAACCGATGTTTTGCCGCTACCGGAAACAGACGGTGCGACAACCAGCGTTCCTGTCGAGGCTTCCCCCCGGGAACTCCAAAAAGTCGGGGAGAGTGTGCTTCTTTCATTAATCGCAATTGGCAGTGCGGGACCGGCGAAGACAGAAGTTACGGCACTTTCTGATATTCTGCGGACGCTGAATGCCGTCGGGTTAAGACATGATGCTCAGGCCTTGGCATTGGAAGCAGCACTCGCGAACGGGTTATGAAAAAGACTCAATTGCCCGCGTCTGCCCTTCGGCAAATCGAGGTTTTCCTTGATATGATGACAGTCGAGCGGGGAGCGACGGCAAACACCCTGGAATCCTATGAACGAGATCTGTTGCAATTCGCTGGGTTTATGGTGACCCGTAAACGGGCGCCTGAAGATGCAGATCAAACACATATCAGGGCATATATCAAATCACTAACGGGTGCGGGGCTGGCCGCAAGTACGGTCGCGAGACGGGTTTCCGCAATGCGTCAGTTCTTCCGTTTTTTGTATGCCGAACGGGTGCGTGATGATGATCCGACATCAACCATTGATAGTCCAAAACAGGGTCGTTCTTTGCCAAAGTATTTGAGTGAGGATGAGGTTGAGCGGTTGCTCGATTGTGCTCGTGACCGCCCCGGAGCAGAAGGTCTGAGGCTCGTCGCATTGTTGGAGGTTTTGTATGCAACAGGTTTGCGGGTTACTGAATTGGTCGGTATGCCGCTGGGCGCCTTATCTCGTGATACGCGATATTTGACAGTCCGTGGGAAGGGGGGCAAGGAACGCATGGTGCCCTTGAGCGAGCCCGCGCAGGATGCGATTTCAGATTATATGGCTGTCAGGGAAGATTATTTGCCATCGCGTCAAGTTGCCAACGGGGCTCATCTCAGAATGTTCCCGTCGCGTGGCAAAGAAGGTTTCTTGACGCGCGCTCGATTTGGCCAGATGCTGAAGGAGCTTGCCAGAGAGGCAGATGTCGATCATCGGCGCGTTTCACCGCACGTACTTCGTCATTCCTTTGCCAGCCATTTGCTGGCTCATGGGGTCGATTTACGCGCCTTGCAACAAATGCTGGGGCACTCCGATATCTCGACAACACAAATATATACGCATGTTCTCGACGAGCGTTTGAAGGCGTTGGTCAATGAAGCCCACCCTCTTGCCGGATAGCTCATCCTTGGCAGATATTCATTTGATTTGTGATTTTGTAGGCGGGGCTGTCGGGCATCGACTGCGGTTTGGTGGCGGGCGAGGACAGGCCCTGCCCAAAGCAGCCGGCTTTACGAAGGGGCAAACACCAAGTGTTGTCGACGCAACCGCTGGTCTGGGCCGGGACGCTTTTTTGCTCGCCAGCCTCGGTGCGGAGGTTGTGTTGATTGAACGTTGTGCAGAAGTACATGCCGTGTTGGCGGACGGATTAAAACGCGCTGCAGCTGCAGGGACCCCCTATTCGGAAATTGTCGAGCGGATGACGTTGGTGCACGGTAAATCACATGATGAACTCAGGCATTATAATCCGGACGTCGTTCTGGTTGACCCGATGCACCCGCCGCGCGGAAACTCAGCCTTGGTAAAAAAAGAAATGCGTCAGCTTCGAGCGCTGGTCGGTGCAGACCCCGATGCCCTCGAATTGATGGAGGTCGCTCTGGCGACAGCGCAAAAGCGAGTCGTTCTTAAATGGCCGCTGCGGGCCGCCCCAATGCCGGGGTTACGGCCTTGTTCGCATCAAATTGTCGGCAAATCTACTCGCTATGATGTTTTCATGACTGGATAACGCCCTATTTTCCCATGGTGGCTTGACCTTGATACGTGTTGGGTTTTCGCGCATATTGCGGCGCAGCATGCATGCTGTCTTAAGTAACCTGTCGCTTTGCCGAAATGGAGACCAAGAGAATGAGTTTTACCGTTATTGAACAAGTTGCGTCCCGTTTAAACCGATCTGAACTGGCGGTTCCTGGTTCCAATCCGGTATTCCTTGAAAAAGCGCAAAAAAGCAGCGCTGACGTGGTGTTTCTTGATCTGGAAGATGCCGTGGCCCCGGATGATAAGGAACAAGCCCGTAAGAACATCATCGAAGCGCTGAACGATCTGGACTGGAGCCAGAAAACGGTGTCCGTGCGGATCAATGGGTTGGATACACATTATATGTATCGTGATGTTGTTGATATCGTCGAGCAAGCCGGAAAACATCTGGACTTGATCATGATCCCGAAAGCCGGAACCGCTTCGGATATCTATGCCCTGGACATGTTGGTTACGCAAATCGAAACGGCGAAAAAGCATGCCAATCGTATCGGCTTTGAAATGATTATTGAGACGGCGCTGGGCATGCAGAATGTATACGAGATTGCCGGCGCATCGCCCCGCAACGAATCCCTGCATTTCGGTGTGGCTGATTATGCCGCTTCAACGAAAGCCCGCACGACTGGTATTGGCGGTCCGAATGAAGATTATCATGTCCTTACGGATGCCGATGATAATGGCAACCGTGATGTTCATTGGGGCGATATGTGGCACTATCCGATAACGCAAATGGTCATTGCGGCGCGGGCGACAGGTTTGCGGCCCATTGATGGTCCCTTTGGCGACTTTTCCGATCCGGAAGGTTATGTGGCACAAGCCAAACGAGCGGCTACGCTGGGGTGCGAAGGAAAATGGGCCATCCATCCGTCGCAGATTGAATTGGGCAACCAGGCATTTAGCCCGTCTGAAAAAGAAGTTACCAAGGCTAAGCGCATTCTAGAAGCTATGGAGCAAGCCCAAAAAGAAGGGCGAGGCGCTGTTGCACTGGATGGTCGTCTTATCGACATTGCTTCGATTAAACAGGCTGAAGTTATGGTAGAAGCAGCGAAACAGATTGCTGCTCTGGAAAATTAGAACTGTGCAATGAGGTCTTTAAAATCTATGTAACGTGTCGATTTTGGATGTTAATTTCCGAGCACTGTGATAGAGAATACACATGCATAATTATTTAGATTTCGAAAAACCCATTGCGGAGCTCGAGGGCAAAATCGAGGAACTCCGCCACCTAACCGGTTCACCTGAAATGAACATTGCCGATGAAGTCGGCAAGCTTCAAACCAAGGTGGACAAGCTTCTTGTTTCGACCTATTCGAAGCTGACACCGTGGCAAAAAACGCAAGTTGCGCGCCATCATGATCGCCCGCATGCGCTCGATTACATCGCCGCATTGTTTGATGACTTTACGCCATTGGCCGGTGATCGCCGGTTCGCAGAAGACGCTGCGGTTGTTGGCGGAATTGGCCGCTTTCAAGGCACTTCTGTTGTCATCATCGGCACCGAAAAGGGATCGAATACCGAAAGCCGTGTTCGGCATAACTTTGGTATGGCGCGCCCCGAAGGATACAGAAAAGCTCAGCGCCTGATGGAAATGGCCGACCGCTTTAAAATGCCGGTCATCACGCTTGTTGATACCACTGGGGCGTATCCGGGGGTTGATGCGGAAGCGCGGGGGCAAGCTGAAGCGATCGCACGATGTATTCAGGTTTCACTGGGGCTTGAAGTTCCCATTGTCAGCCTGATTATCGGCGAAGGTGGATCTGGTGGCGCGATTGCCTTGGCGACGGGTAATAAAGTTATCATGCTCGAGCATTCAATTTATTCCGTTATATCGCCCGAAGGATGCGCGTCAATTTTGTGGCGTGACGGCGAGCTTGCCCAAGAGGCAGCGACCGCGCTCAAATTAACAGCTCAGGATCTCCTAAATTTGCAGGTGATCGATGATATTGTTGCCGAGCCGGTGGGAGGCGCGCACCGGGAAAAAGACAAAGTCTTTGAAACTGTTTCCGATGCAATTGCGAAGGCGCTCGATACATTGTCGAAGTTGGACGGTCCCGCGTTGAAAGCGGATCGGCGTGATAAGTTTCTGGCGATGGGCAAAACGGGACTGACTTAACTATTTGGTGGTCGTCGTCGGTCACCTGTTAACGAATTTGCCATCCCATACATGCAATTGCGCGGTTATCTGTTGTGCCGAAAAGACAGCATCGATGTGTCTGTTTAACTCAACTTGCGATGTTCATTTGATGTCAGATGTGGCGACCTGTTGTCTCGCGCCAATAATCGACTATATTTAGAGTAATAACAAAGACGCCTTATTGGGAGCACAACTGAAAATGCAATACGAAGCACCAGAAACACTGGATGCGGCGGTTCGGCTATTGGCGAATGCCAGCGGACAGGCACGTATCCTTGCCGGGGGAACCGATCTTTTGGTTCAACTGCACGCCGACATGACAGATCCCGACTTGTTGGTTGACGTTAAGAAGATAAGCGAACTTCGCGAAATCAAGATCGTCGACGGGGGCTACCAAATTGGGGCTGCGATTACGGGCGCGGAGTTGGGTGAACATCCAGACGTAAAAAAGGTTTGGCCAGGAATTGTTGAGGGACTTGAACTGATCGGTTCGACACAGGTACAAGGCCGCGCGACGATTGGCGGAAATTTATGTAATGCGTCTCCAGCCGCTGATGTGGTTCCGGCATTAATTGCCGCCGGAGCCGTCGCAAATGTGGCCGGTGCCAATGGGACGCGCCAAGTTGCCGTCGAAGATATTCCAACGGGACCGGGGAAAACATCGTTGGCTAAGGACGAAATTGTCGTTTCAATATCGCTTCCACCTCGAGGCGACAAAACGAGTGATGCTTACTTGCGATTTATCCCGCGAACCGAGATGGACATTGCGGTCGTTGGATGTGGCATAAGTCTGGAACTGGATGACGAAGGTGTGTGCATCGATGCGCGGGTTTCCCTCGGGGCCGTTGCTGCGCGGGCACTTCTCGTGCCGGAAGCGGCAAAGGCGTTGATTGGGACGAAGTGCGATGATGATGCCTTGGCAGCGCTCGCGGCGGCGGCCAGCGCGGCATGCAGCCCAATTGATGACAAACGGGGCACAATTGAGTTTAGAACTGACGTTGCCGGGGTTTTGGCCCGCCGCGTCGCAAAAATTGCTTATGATCGGGCAGGATGAATAAATGTCAAAATACCACGTAACAACGACTGTAAATAATGATGACTTTGAGTTTCTTTGCGAGCCAACAGAGACCATGCTGGATGTTTTGCGTGATCAACTAAATCTGACTGGCAGTAAGGAAGGATGTGCGACGGGCGATTGCGGCGCTTGCAGTGTCTTAATGGATGATCGGTTGGTCTGTGCTTGCCTTGTCTTGGGAGTCGAAATGGAAGGTAAATCCGTTGAGACCATTGAAGGCATGGCGGATGGTGATGATTTGCATCCATTGCAACAGAAGTTTCTGGATCATGCGGCGTTACAATGCGGGATTTGTACACCCGGGATGCTTGTCTCGGCAAAAGCATTGCTGGAAAAGAACCCGGATCCAACGGAGACAGAAGTCCGCTACTGGCTTGCCGGGAATCTCTGCAGATGTACCGGTTACGATAAAATTATCCGCGCGGTTATGGACGCCGCCAAAGAAATGAGGGCTGCATAATTATGGATAACTCACTCGATATGAAATTTAATGCCGACGGCAAGGATTTGGATTACGTAGGCAAACGGACCAATCGGCCTGACGGCGTAGACAAAGTGACAGGTCGAGCGCGATTTGGCGCTGATACGCGACTGCCCGGGATGCTTTATGGCAGAATTCTTCGTAGCCCACATGCACACGCGCGGATTATCTCAATCGACACCTCAAAGGCAGAAGCGCTCAATGGTGTTAAGGCGATTGTCACACGGGATGATTTTGAAGATCGTGAATCTGAATTCGTTCCTGCTGGCGAAATGATGGTGAATTACCGTGATATGGTTCGTAACATTATGGCCCGTGAAAAGGTCCTTTATGATGGACATCCTGTGGCGGCAGTTGCGGCGACGTCAGTGACGATTGCGCGCAAGGCATTAAAGCTAATTGAAGTAGAGTACGAGGTTTTGCCTCATGTCATTGATGTTGTCGAGGCGATGGCACCCGATGCACCTGTGCTGCATGAAGATTTGATCACCGAAGGCGTGGACCCGGCCCCGACAAAAGGCTCCAACATCGCCAAACGGCTTGAGTTTAAACTGGGTGACGTGGCGAAAGGCTTTGCTGAGGCCGATGAGATTCTTGAGAAAACGTTCGACACGAAACCCGTGCATCAAGGATATATTGAGCCTCATGCTTGCGTCGCCAGTTTTTCTGAAAGCGGTTCCGCCGATTTATGGTGCTCGACACAGGGGCAATATCTGGTCCGTGCCCATTGTGCCAAACTGATCGGTATGGAAATATCAAAGCTTCGTGTAACTCCGTCTGAGATCGGCGGCGGGTTTGGCGGGAAAACAGTTGTTTTTCTAGAACCAATTGCGCTCGCTTTGTCCAAGAAAACCTATCGGCCTGTAAAGATGACAATGACCCGCGACGAAGTTTTTCGCTCAACGGGCCCGACGTCTGGGGCAAATGTTCGGGTGAAAATCGGCATCACAAAAGCCGGTAAAATTACCGCGGCAGAAGCCGAACTCAAATACCAGGCAGGCGCCTTTCAGGGATCTTCGGTGCAACCCGGTTGCATGTGTGCTTTTGCGCCGTATGACCTGGAGAACGTCGACGTTGTTGGCTGGGATGTGTTGACCAACCGCCCGAAGGTTGCGGCTTATCGCGCGCCCGGCGCACCAATTTCCGAATATGCAGTTGAGTGTGTGCTTGATGAGCTGGCCGAGCGGATCGGTATGGATTCCATTGAACTGCGATTAAAGAACGCGGCCAAAGAAGGAACGCAGACAGCCTATGGGCCAAAATTTGGCCCTGTCGGGTTTGTCGAAGTGCTGGAAGCGGTCAGAGACAGCGATCATTTCAAGGCACCTTTGGGGCCAAACCAGGGGCGCGGTATCGGCGTTGGTTTTTGGTTTAATATCGGCGGAGAAACCTGCGTCTCATTGAGTGTAAATGAAGACGGTACTTTGACCTTGATTACCGGCTCGCCCGATATCGGTGGATCGCGGGCCTCTATGTGTAACATGGCGGCTGAAGAACTGGGAATTGATGTCGACAAGATCAATCCGATAATTGCGGATACATCTTCGCTTGGCTTTAATTTTCTGTCTGCCGGAAGTCGGACAACGTTTGCCTGTGGTATGGCGACCATTGAAGCGGCGCGTAAGGCGATTGATAATATGCGTGAAAGAGTCGCTCAGATCTGGGAGATTCCCGTTGAATCCGTTGTTTGGGAAAATGGTGCGGCCAGACCTGCAAGTAGTAATGCGGGTGAGTTTGATCCAATGACCTTGCGGGATATTGCGCAGATGGCACCGAAAACCGGTGGGCCAATTTCGGGTCATGCGGAAATCAACGCACAGGGTGCCGGGCCGGGTTTCGGTGCGCATATGGTTGATGTCGAAGTCGATAAGGAAACCGGTCACGTTAAGGTGCTTCGCTATACGGTTGTTCAAGACGCGGGTAAAGCCATTCACCCCAGCTATGTCGAAGGGCAGTATCAAGGGGGCGCTGTGCAATGCATCGGTTGGGCACTAAATGAAGAATATATTTATGGCGAAGATGGTCGGCTGCAGAATAGCGGCTTCCTCGATTATCGGGTCCCGTTGGCATCGGACTTGCCGATGATTGATACGATTATCGTCGAAGTCCCGAACCCTCACCATCCGTATGGCGTGCGGGGTGTTGGGGAAACCCCGATTATACCCGGGCTGGCAGCGATGGCGAATGCCATTCATGATGCGACCGGGCTGCGCATGACAGAACTGCCAATGTCACCGCCAAAGGTTTTAAAGGCGCTTAAGGAAGCGACTGCTTAATCGGCGATGGTAAAAGTTGTTCTGACAGGGTCTGTCTCGCAAATGGCCGGGGGAGCTACGGAAATGGAAGTTGAGGCCACTTCCGTCCGTCAGGTCTTTCGTCATTTGCGTGAGCGCTTCCCGAATATCGAACCTCATATGGAGAACAATATTGCGGTGGCGATTAACGGAACGATATATCAAGATGCCTGGTTCGAAAAAATCACTGAAGATAGCGAAGTGCATCTGATGCCGAGGGTCGGCGGCGGCTGAGCAAAAAGCCCGGGGCATCGGGTTTGCCCGGCCATGATCTCTTTCATGACTTGAGCTGAATTGGCAAGGGGCTGCGGATCAGCAGTCACAGCACCGGCCTCTGCGCACCGGCTTCCATTCGCGGATAATGGTACGCGCACACAGCGTCCGCCTGACTTCAATCGCCGAACCAGACGTGGTTTTTGCCTTCAGGAATACTGAACGTGATCGTTTGTGTTGGCGCAGTTGATGCGTGGTACCTTGATGGCCTTAGACTTTGCCGTGACAGCGCTTGTATTTTTTACCGGAACCACACGGGCAATCGGCGTTCCGAGAGACACGACCCCATGTCGATGGATCGTTCGGGTCCCGTTCCTGCCGAACGCGACGTCCGGTCGCAGGCAATTGCGGTAAGGGATCATCGCGTCCAATAAGCCCGCCTTCGGAGCCCGCGAAGGCGGGGTCTGTGCGGCTTTCGATCATCTCCTGCTGGCGTTGCTGGAAGATCTGCTCGTCGGCCTCTGACATTTGAAGCTCAACATGAGATAGAACCTGCGTTACCCGTTCGCGTAAACCGTCCAGCATTTCTTCAAAAAGGTTGAAGGCTTCACGTTTGTATTCGTTCAGGGGGTCGCGTTGAGCATAAGCCCGAAGCCCGATGCCCTGGCGCAAGTGATCCAAAGTGAGAAGGTGCTCTTTCCATAGCTGGTCAAGCAATTGCAGAAGCAGGCTTTTCTCAACACTTCGCATCACTTCCGGGCCATAATTTGCAGCTTTTTCAGCCATTTTACGGTTCGCAGCATCGAGGATGCGCTCGCGAATTTCTTCGTCGGCAATACCTTCTTCTTTTGCCCATTCCTGTACAGGAAGGTCCTGTCCAAGGACTCGGACAACTTCTTCATGCAACAAATCAACGTCCCATTGTTCCGCGTAAGCTTTGGGCGGAATGCAGCGTGTTACGATACGCTCAATGATGTCGTGGCGCATGTCGATGACTTCTTCAGAAACATCTTCTGTCGACATTAGCCCTTTGCGTTGTTCATAAATAACCTTACGCTGGTCATTCATCACATCATCAAATTTCAGCAAGTTTTTACGGATTTCGAAGTTCCGGGCTTCAACTTTTTGCTGAGCCTTCTCGAGAGCTTTGTTCACCCACGGGTGAACAATCGCTTCGCCTTCTTCAAGACCAAGTTTTTGCAGCATGCCGTCAATCCGCTCAGACCCAAAGATCCGCATCAAATCGTCTTCCAGAGACAGGAAGAAGCAGGATGCACCCGGGTCGCCCTGACGGCCAGAGCGGCCACGCAACTGATTGTCGACCCGGCGGCTTTCATGGCGTTCTGTGCCAATGACATACAATCCACCCGCTTCAAGGGTTGTTTTGCGATATCCTTCGATTTCCTGCTCAATTTTAGCGACGGCTTTTTCGTATTCGGGAGTTCCAGGTTTGGCTTTGACTTCCTGGGCAATCCGCATTTCCAGATTGCCACCCATTTGAATATCCGTTCCCCGACCCGCCATATTGGTCGCGATGGTAACCGCGCCAGGCTGTCCGGCTTGGGCAATAATAGCAGCTTCTTGCTCGTGGTAGCGGGCGTTCAGAACGTTGTGCTGAACTTTAGCCTCTTTCAACAGGCCAGAAAGTTCTTCTGATTTTTCGATACTGACGGTACCAACCAAAACTGGTTGGTTACGTTCCTGACACGTCTTAACCAGTTTGGCGATGGCTTCGCCTTTTTCACGAGCGGTCCGATAGACCTCATCGTCCATATCGTTTCGAACCGTCGGAACATTGGTCGGGATATCTATGACTTCGAGGTTGTAGATTTCTGCAAATTCACCCGCCTCGGTCATGGCCGTTCCCGTCATACCCGAAAGTTTTGGGTAAAGGCGGAAATAATTCTGGAATGTGATGGATGCGAGGGTCTGGTTTTCGTTCTGGATATGGGCGTTTTCTTTGGCCTCCAGCGCCTGATGCAAGCCTTCTGAGTAGCGCCGGCCTTCCATCATGCGACCCGTAAATTCATCAATAATGATGACTTGATTGTCTTTTACAATGTAGTCCGTATCACGCTGGAACATATGATGCGCCCGCAACGCCTGATTCGCATGGTGCACAAGGGAGACGTTCTGGATATCATACAGATTGCCCTCTTCAAGAAGTCCCGCGTCCCGAAGGAGGCCCTCAATTTTCTCCGTACCGGCTTCGGTAAAGGCAATTGAGCGGGCTTTTTCGTCTTTTTCATAGTCGTCGGCAACCAGATTGGGAATCAGTTTGTTGATTGCCGTGTAGAGCTCAGAGTTGTCTTCGGTCGGTCCCGAAATAATCAGTGGGGTTCGGGCTTCATCAATGAGAATACTGTCGACCTCATCAACAATCGCGTAATTGAATTCGCGCTGAACCATCTCTTCCAGCGTAAACTTCATATTGTCACGGAGATAGTCAAAACCAAGTTCGTTATTGGTCGCGTAAGTGACATCACAGTTATACTGTTCTTTGCGTTCCTGATCTTCGACACCATGCACAATACAGCCGGTCGTCAGCCCCAGAAACGTGTAAACTTGTCCCATCCAGGCCGCGTCACGCTGTGCCAGATAGTCGTTCACCGTGACCACATGAACCCCTTTGCCTTCGAGCGCATTCAGGTAAACAGCCAGCGTAGCAACCAGGGTTTTTCCTTCACCCGTTCGCATTTCGGAGATTTTTCCCTGATGCAGGATCATGCCGCCTAAAAGCTGTACGTCGAAGTGGCGTTGCCCGAGGGTGCGTTTGGCCGCTTCACGAACCGTTGCAAAGGCATCTTCAAGGATGTTGTCGAGCGTTTCACCCGCCGCCAGTCGTTCGCGTAACCACGGGGTTCGGGCCTTTAAATCATCATCGCTCAAGGCAACCAATGTCGGCTCAAGCGCGTTAATGGCTTCAACGCGTGATTTTAGACGTTTGATGTAACGGTCATTGGCGGAACCAAACAGACGTTTGGCGATGGCTTCGAGCATGGAATTAGTCCTGCGGAAAAATATGTGTTACCGAAATACTGAGCCGAGCTATAGGCGTGACATCTCAGACCTGTTCCGGCGCGTGAAAGAGATAGAGTTGTCGGGGGCTTGTGTCAATGCATGACACTGTTTTGGCAAGTATTTCCGCGCTCAATTCCCCTTGACGCTGACGACAAAACTCAGGCAACCTCCGTCCAAGAAAAAATTCCCCGATTAATACAGGAAAGAGGCCTCAATGGAGCAGGATTTCGCAGGTAAAATCGCGTTGGTAACGGGTTCAAGCGGTATGGGGCTGGCAAGTGCGCTCCGGATCGCAAAAGGTGGTGGCATGGTTCATGTCTGCGGTATTGACGATGCTCTAAACTCGGAGGCAGAAAAGAAAGCAGAGGGGCTCAATATCAGCGTTCATAAAGTCGACGTTTCCAACGAAGACCAGGTCGCGGAACTTGTTGAAAACGTTGTGAAACAGTCTGGTGGGCTTGATATTGTTGTCAATGCAGCCGCCATTCAGACCTATGGCAATATTGAGACAACGGACAGTGCGCATTGGGATCGGGTCATGAATGTGAATGTCAAATCTTGTTATCTGACCTGCCATTATGCCGTGCCACACATGAAAAAGCGCGGCGGCGGGGCGATTGTCCACCTGTCCTCTGTGCAGGGCCATGCGAACCAGTACGATGTATTGGCTTATGCCACATCAAAAGGCGCCGTCCATGCCCTGACACGCGCAATGGCGCTCGATTGTGCAAAAGACAACATAAGGGTCAATTCTGTCAGCCCCGGGGCCATTAAAACACCTCTGCTGGAAGTCTCGGCACAGCGCTACATCGATCAGGGTGATCCGCGCAGCCTTGATGAAATTATGGAGAGCTATGGCGAAGCCCACCCGATTGGGCGCATTGGAACCCCGGAAGAAGTGGCGGAACTCATTGCGTTTTTGTGTAGTGACAAGGCCGGGTTTTGTACGGCAGGAGATTACGTGGCCGACGGTGGATTAATGTCGGTTATCGGCGCTTAAACACCTATTCCGGGCGAATTTCGCTTAAGATTTTACGCCCCTTATCGATTGCCAGTTCCCGCGGCATGCCGGGTGTAATGCGTGTGTCGTAAAACATACGGAGCATCCATTTGTCATGATCAGTCAACGAAAAGTGTTGGCTGACATCGTTAAAAATGGATGGATTCACAAAGGCGCTGTCATTTGCCAGTCCCAAAATTTGTGTCAGTTCTTCGACAACGCATGCCCACATATGGTCTTTGGGGCGATGATCCGGAAATACGGCAAACCCGGCCCTTATTTCATTGTTCTTTGTAAAAAATTTGGCAAAACAAGTCGAGTTTTCGATCATAAAGTTTACTTGCGACAGATCATTGTCAAAATACTTGCCGACGGCTTTCGGAATCTCTGCACGGGGCAGATAATAGAGGATGAAATTGACCTTTTTGGGATCAAAATCCTTAGCCAATTCTCCTCTCTTCTCTTTGGACAGCGAGTAATAGAGTTCGATGGGATGACCGGTAAGTTCCCATAGGTTGCGAATATGCTCGTTAACAAATTTTTCGAAATAGGGCGGATATTTGCCCTGAATGCCGATACGAATGGGGGCCTTCCATTTGCGGACATACTTATAGCGGCGATGGGTATACTCATTACCGAACGCGACAATGTTAAAATTTCGAAGGATTTTGGTATTGGTTAACGGTTCTTGTGAATAGGCCGCCGGCGCCGGTAACAAAATCAGCAGAGCAAGCAACAGCATGGAAACTGTCAGACGGTTTGCTCGGAAGGTTTTAGGCGCATTTGGGGTCATTTGGAAATATTAGCCATAGTTTCTGGGATGGCAAATGATAGCGGTTACGAAGCTCTCAAAGTTCCGTGATCAGCCATATTTGTCGCGGCGAAAGCTTGTATGCAGCTAAGTGATATGCTTTATCCATGGCACTGTTTTTTCTTCCGATTTGCGGATCACTTGATTTATTTTGCTGGTTGATACATGCGCTGGCGCCAACAAGGACTATAATATGAAAAATTACCTGCTTTCTTTATCTACTGCCGGAGCCCTTGTGGTTATGCTCGGCGGAGCGTCCTGGGCACAGGAAAACCCGATTGTCGCAAAAGTTAACGGCTTGGAAATAACCCGAGCAGATGTTGTAGAAGCGCAAAAGTTGCTGCCGGAACAATATCGCAATATTCCATTTGAGCAGATCTTTCCAACATTGCTCGACAGCGTCATTGATACCCATCTGACGTCGGCAGATGCCATCAAACAGGGGATGGACAAGCAGGATACTTTCAAGCAGGAAATGGCACGTATTGAACGCCAGTTGTTACAGCGCAATGCCATCACCAAAGCCATTGATGAGGCTGTGACCGATGATGCTCTTAAAGCCGCATATGAAAAAATGGCTGCCGATGCCTCCGGCAATTCAGAAATTCACGCAAGACACATATTGGTAAAAACCGAAGCGGAAGCGAAGGCCGTTATAACAGAATTGGATAAAGGCTCTGATTTTGCTGAATTGGCGAAAACCAAATCGACAGGACCTTCTGGCCCGAACGGCGGCGACCTTGGGTATTTTGGCCGCGGCCAAATGGTGCCAGCTTTCGAAAAAGCAGCTTTTGAACTTGAAAAAGGGGCCTACACGACGGAGCCCGTTCAAACACAGTTTGGCTATCATGTGATTTTGCAAGAAGATCAACGGGCCAAAGCGCCCCCTTCTTTTGAACAGGCCGAACAGCAGTTGCGTACAGAGTTGTCGCAAGCTGCAGGTGGCGCTTACATGGGCAAACTACGTGCCGCTGCAAAAATTGAAAAGTTTTTGCCGAAGCCTGATGCAGCGCCCGCTTCCGGCGATAAGAAAGCGAATTAGAGCAGGCCCATGGCAGGTGAGTTGACCGTATCCCCTTTGGCACCGGCCTCGTTTCCTGAACTGCCGCCGGTCGCCGGTGTGCGGCTGGCGACGGCTGCGACGGGGATTAAGTATCAAGACCGCGACGATTTGTTCCTTTGTGAAGTGATTGAGGGAACAACGGTTGCAGGAACGTTTACCAAATCCAAAACATGTTCGGCGCCCGTGGATTGGTGTAAAAAGGCGGCCGCTGGCGGCGAAGCCCGCGGCTTGATCGTCAATGCCGGGAACGCAAATGCGTTTACCGGAAAGGCTGGCGACCAGGTGGTCGAAACCTGTATTGCGGCCGTTGCGGATCAACTGTCGTGCCGACCAAGCCGTATTTTTTGTGCTTCTACAGGGGTCATTGGCGAGCAGTTGCCAACCGATGAGATTATCGCCCACGTGGCTTCAGGCTGGAGCAAAATGGTTGATGCCGGTGCTGCGGCGTGGCAACTCGCAGCGAACGCCATTCGGACCACGGATACTTTTGCAAAGGGCGCCGGGCAGACTGTTAAGATTGGCGATACAGAGGTTCATATTGCCGGTATTGCCAAGGGCTCCGGTATGATTGCTCCGGATATGGCCACCATGCTCTCCTTCGTCTTTACCGATGCGCGGATACCGGCTGATGTTTTACAGGAAATGTTAAGCCCTGGCGTTGATGATAGTTTCAATTCAATTACTGTCGATAGCGATACATCAACCAGTGATACCGTTCTCCTGATGGCGACAGGTGCTGCCGAAGGACAGCCGGAAATAAACAATCTGAATGACTCGGCGCTGGATGATTTTAAGGAAGCCCTGAATAGCGTTCTTACAGATTTGGCTCAGCAAATTGTTCGTGACGGAGAAGGTGCAACGAAATTTATTTCGATCCGTGTTAAGGGAGCTGAGCATGATGACGCGGCCCGGCGAATAGGCCTATCGATCGCAAATTCACCATTGGTGAAAACAGCGATTGCAGGCGAAGATGCCAACTGGGGTCGGATTGTAATGGCGGTTGGCAAAGCCGGTGAAATGGCAGATCGTGATAAACTGTCAATTGCCATAGGTGGTCACGTGATTGCGGAAAACGGGGTTGCCGTCGATGACTTTGATGAAGGCCCGATTGCCGCGCATATGAAAAACGCGGATATCGACATTGTGGTCGATGTCGGCATTGCCTCGGGTTCGGCAACGGTCTGGACCTGCGATTTAACCCATGGATATATTTCGATCAATGCCGACTACCGCTCCTGACCCTGCCGGCTGTTGGGGAGCGCCTTTCTCAAAAAAGGAAGGTTTGCCGACAGTTTTGGTTGTTGCAGTGGCACTGGTTGACACCGATAATCGCGTTTTGATTGCGCAGCGTCCCGAAGGCAAGTCGATGGCCGGCCTCTGGGAGTTTCCCGGCGGCAAAGTTGATCCCGGTGAGTTGCCGGAAACGGCGCTGGTTCGTGAACTCAAGGAAGAACTCGATATTGATATCACGGAAAGCTGTCTGGCCCCCCTGACGTTCGCCAGCCATGCCTATGACGATTTTCATTTATTGATGCCGCTTTACGCCTGTCGCGTCTGGCAAGGTGAATTGCACGCCATGGAAGGCCAGACCCTCAAGTGGGTGCGCCCACTGCGGCTTTCGGACTATCCAATGCCGCCCGCTGATATCCCGCTTGTCGCCATGCTTCGGGATTTTCTTTAAAACGTCTGCATCGTCTTGATGATCCACAATCTTGTTTTCAGGGATCAGCTGTTCGATGATGGGACGTGCTGGACGACATCTGATCTTCGATGACCGGCCCGAAACAGGATGCGACTGGGCGGCCCGTTGTCGGTCAAGGAGTAGCAAATGCAAAATTTTAGAATGGGAATTCTATCCGCTCTTGGTTTGCTGGTGGCCTCAACAGCCGGAGCTCATGGCGTTCATTCCACAACAGGTGAATTGACACCAGCGGTCAAGAAAACGCCATGGTGGCATTATTTTTTAAGCCCAGCAGAAGCCGCCGCACAAATCAACATCGATGAGGCAGATGGCTACCGATATATCAAGACAGATGGCCTGCCGAACCATGCGACAGGGCAGTTTCCTGGCCGCGGGAACCCTCATTCAATTCAATCTCACGAACGCTCTTACCGGGTGAAGCTGAACCCGACACCGTTTTCGCGGCGCACGCCCGTTGGTCACAATTTGTTTGGTGTGGCCCTGAACGGAGTTGTATTTGACGCGGCGACCGCTGAATACTGGAATAATAACCGTAGCTGGAACATTGAGGCGATCGTTGGGGGCATAAATCTCGGTATTGACCGTTCGAATGCGCACGTCCAGCCAGATGGCACCTATCATTATCATGGCATACCGCACGGGTTGCTTGAAAAAGGTCCCTACACGGAAAAACCCGTGTTGTTGGGGTATGCTGCCGATGGTTTCCCAATTTATGGCCCCTTTGGATATAAGGATGCGATGAATGCATCCAGTGATTTGATCGAATTAAAACCAAGCTGGCGGATAAAAACTGGTAGCCGTCCCGGCGGGCCGGGTGGGCGCTACAATGGAAAATATACGGCGGATTGGGAGTATGCTGCAGGCTTGGGTGACCTTGATGATTGCAATGGTCGGCAAGGTGTGACGCCCGAGTATCCAGGGGGTATTTATCATTACGTGATTACTAAGGCGTTCCCGAATATTGGCCGATGCTGGGTCGGTTTTCCCGATAATTCGTTTAAGAAACAGCGTGGCGGTGGTGGTGGCCCTGGGGCGGGCCCGCGAACCGCAGGACAACCTCAAGACCGCACGCAGCAGAGACGCCCTCAACGGGGCGGTGGTCCAGGCGGTCCGCCTCAGGCAGCATTGGATGCCTGCCAAGGAGAAAGCGAAGGCGCCGCCTGTTCTTTTCAGGGCCGACGAGGCATTGTTAAAAGTCAGTGTATGATGAGCCCAAACGGTGATTTGGCCTGCGTGCCTCCACATCGGGTCAAAGGAGGCGGTCGACCGCCGCAACGCCAATAAAATCAATCAGATCGCGAGTAGATAGCAAAAGGTACAAAGAGATGTCGGAAGAAAAAACAGTCGTCACAGCGGCAATGATCATTATTGGCAATGAGGTTCTGTCAGGGCGCACAAAAGACGCTAATTTAAGTTTTTTGGGAACGGAGCTGAACGAACTGGGCATCCGCATGATGGAAGCCCGGATCGTACCAGATGTCGAAGAAGAAATCGTCGATGCCGTTAATACACTGCGCGCCAAGTACGACTATATCTTCACCACTGGCGGTATTGGCCCAACCCATGATGACATCACCACTGCTTGTGTCGCCAAGGCATTCGGATTGGGATACGGTCGACATCCGGAAGCCGAAGCAATCTTGCTGGCGCACTACAAGCCCGAAGATGTAACCCCGGCGCGGATGAAGATGTCCGAAACACCTCATGGCGCAGACCTGCTATTGAACCCGGTGAGCAAAGCCCCCGGGTTCCGGGTCGAGAACGTCCATGTGCTGCCCGGCGTGCCGCATATCATGCGCGAGATCTTTTCAGGCTTTAAACATCAGTTGGTTGGTGGCGAGCCGATGATATCAAAAAGCATCACGGCCTATATCCCGGAGGGGCGCACGGGCGGGCCTCTGGCCGAGCTACAAGATCGGTTTCCCGATGTTGAAATTGGCAGTTATCCGTTTAACCGAGATGGTAAATATGGCGCTGCGATCGTTATGCGCCACACAACACAAGACCGCCTTGACGATGTCGCTGAAGAAGTGCGTGAAATGGTGCGTGGCCTGGGAGGCGAGCCAATTGACGACTAGATTTGTTCTTCTGGCTTGCTTTTAACGTCTGAAGACGAAATTTGACATATCGACCCGGTCCTGCCAGCCGGCGCGCTCAAGCTCCGGGTCCAGATGTTCCTCTTGCGGATAACCGACACATAAATAGGCAACCAACGACCAGTCTTCGGGGATATCTAGAAGCGAAATTACAGCTTCCGGATCCAGGATCGAAACCCAGCCGACCCCGACCCCATGTGCTCTTGCGGCCAACCATAAAATGTTGATGGCAGCGACCACAGAATAATGCAAAGTTTCCGGCATGGTTTTACGGCCCAAGCCCTGGCCCAAATCAGTTTCTCGATCCACGAAGACAGCCAGTTGCACGGGCGCTTGATCCAGTCCGTCGAGTTTTAATTGCGCATAAAGTCTGGCTCGTTCTCCGGCATAATCATTCAGCGCATCTGAATTGGCCTCTTCGAAGATGGCACGGACCTGTGCTCTGCGTTTTCTATCCTCAACTTTAACAAATCGCCACGGCTGGCTGTTGCCCACAGACGGGGCGAGGGAGGCCAGTTGCAGCAGGTGATCAAGGATCGCATCATCAACCGGGGTGTCGCGAAACCGGCGTACGTCGCGCCGCCAGCGAAACAGGTCCGTTAACTGGGCCCGGAAATCGGCACTAAAATCGGGCGTTCGATTATCTGTAAGATCGCTCATGGCTGAACCATAACCAGAGCCGCGTCAAACGACCATATCGAATTTCCTAAAAAGTCACTTCATGCGCTTTTTCAGGCTTGCGAGCACCCATAACCCGCGATAGTGTGCCGCCGTCGCGGGCGTGGTGGAATTGGTAGACACGCAAGACTTAAAATCTTGTTTCTTTCGAGAAGTGCCGGTTCAAGTCCGGCCGCCCGCACCAGCAAGCCTAGAGCCTGCTCGAAAGCAATTGGGCGCCCCAATTGCTTTTTGTCTCCACGCTTTGGCAAATCGCATCGGTGTTTTGTGCAGGGTCAGAACAAGTGGTGCTATTATAATTAGAGTTTATTGCTCCCCTGAAATCTTGGCTTGTGCGTTTTTGGAGTTTAGCGAAATAAATACGAAAAACCTAACGTTTTGAAGGGATAGAGCCCTTTATTGCTCTTCTTTAAGAGCGTAAAATGTGGGGATGTTATACGCGTTCTTGTCTAACGAAAAACAAGATTAACCGACGCTATAATTCTAGGCCGTATCCTCAGTGCCTTGGTGTTGTCGGTGGAGTAGGTTTAGGCAAGGCATAGTCGTGACACGTAAAAAAATCGGAACAGAACGGGCTCAAAGGCCTTCCCCGACGGCGTCAGAACCGCAGCAAGTGGAAGAGGCGCTGCGGGCGAGTGAGCGCCAACTCAGTCTTATTCTGGATACCGTCCCGGATCTTATATGGTTGAAGGATGCAGAGGGTGTCTATCTCAATTGCAATCCGCCATTCGAGCGGTTTTTTGGTGCCTCTAAAACAGAGATCATTGGCAAAACAGATTTTGATTTTGTCGATGCTGACCTTGCAGCGTCTTTCCGTAAACATGACCTTGAGGCGATGCAGCTGGGGCACCCGAATAAGAATGAGGAGTGGATTACCTTTGCTGATGGCGGACAGCGGGTTTTGTTAGAGACAACAAAAACGCCCATGAAAAATGAGGATGGGAGTGTTATCGGTGTTTTGGGAATTGGTCACGATATCACGACGCGCCATCAAGCTGAAAATACAATTCGTAAATTGGCGATGACAGATGCGCTGACCGGGCTTGCAAATCGAACCCAATTTGAGCAACGACTGTCGCAAAGTATTGAACTTGCGAAGCGTGAAAATAAACAACTTGCATTGATGATGCTCGATCTGGACAGATTCAAACCCGTAAATGACTCCTATGGCCACCCAGTCGGTGACGCCGTTTTGCAATCTGTTGCAGCCATATTAACCAAATTAACGCGAAGTACGGACGTCGTTGCCCGGTTTGGCGGCGACGAGTTCGCAATTCTTGTGGTCCATCCTGATAGTGCAGGCCCCGAGGCAATTAATGCCCAGAGAATAATTGATGAAATTAAAAAGCCAACCCGCATTATGGATTGTGATATTCTTATTGGGGCCAGTATCGGGATTGCGATGTATCCAAATGACGCAGACGATTTGACGGAGTTAATCCAAAAAGCGGATCAGGCTTTATACGCTGCGAAAGCACAGGGGCGCGGCAAGTATGTTTATTTTTCGCCGGAGCAGATACCCTAACCTTGAGCAGGTCGGGTGCGAGCTGTCTTTTCGTCGTTGGCGTTGAGGATCGCATGCAGTTTTTGGGTTTTGAGCGTGTTGGCCAGTTGTTCTTTCGTGAACGGTTTGGTCAGGATATCAATCATCCCTGCTTCTAGATAGGCGGCGTGTTGTTCAGCAAAAGCATCTGCGGTAAGCCCGATGATTGGCAGGTTGCGACCGACTTTCGTTGCTAAAATTTGGCGAGTCGCTTCAATACCGTTTAATTCAGGCATATGAATATCCATCAGAATTAATTGGGCCCAACCCTCTTGTGCAGCTTCCACCGCAAGTTTTCCATTTGTGACATGCCGCACAGAATGACCAAATTTCTCAAGAAAAGCCTGTGCGATCATGGCATTCACCGAATTGTCTTCAGCAATCAGAATGTTGAGCGGCTTTGTATATTGCAATTCTGAATGTTGATTGTCGGGTAGGATAGGGGCTGCGCTTTCAGATGAGGCTTTTTGAAACGGAATGGTTACGGTAAATATGCTTCCTGTTCCGATATCACTTTTTAAATGGATCGTCCCTCCCATAAGTTCAGTAAGTTTTTGAACGATGGATAACCCCAAACCCGTTCCCCCGTGGGTCCGGGTGATGCTCGTATTTTCCTGTATAAACGGCTTGAAAATTTCATCTATCTTGTTCGCGGTAATTCCCGTGCCGGTATCTTGAATGGTAAATCTGATGTTTATTGTTTCCAGATTGGCATCACCAGAATGTTTGATGTGATCGCCTGGAACGGTTTCCACTTCCAGTTTGACCTCTCCAATGTCTGTGAATTTGATTGCATTGCTCAGCAAGTTACCGAGAATTTGCCGGAGACGAATGGCGTCGCCGCAGATATGTTGCGAGGCGGACAGGTGATTGTTCGTAATCAACTTGAGGCCTTTGTCGCGTGCTGAATTTTCCAGATTACTGATCACAGTTGTGATGACCTCATCGAGGGAAAAGAACGCTTCTTCCAGCTTCATTTCCTCAGCTTCGATTTTGCTTATGTCCAGAACGTTGTTTACGATGCCGAGCAGTGTCTCTCCAGAAGCCAGAATTTTGCGCACTTTGTCGTCTTGATCGGGGAGCAGTTTGGTGTCCGAGAGCAGTTGCGTCAGTCCCAGTATTCCGTTTAACGGTGTCCTGATTTCATGGCTCATGGTCGACAGAAATGCCGACTTGGCTTTGCTTGCTGCCTCCGCTTCGATCTTGAGTTTATGGTGCACTTCAACTTGCTCGCTCAAGGTTTTCAAAGAGGAACGATATTCCATTTCATCAATAACCAAACTGGCAAGGTCGTCCAGAAGTTGCCGGTGTTCGTCACTGAGGGAGCGGGGTGTTTGGTCGATGGCACAGAGTGTACCCATTTTGTAGCCATCTGATGTCACCAACGGAGCGCCCGCATAAAAACGAATTTTTGGCCCCCCTGTAACGAGGGGGTTGTCGCAGAACCGATTGTCTTCAAGGGCGTCTTCAACGACAAATGTGTTATCGCCTAATATGGCATGTGAACAGAACGCAATTTCTCTTGATGTTTCGTCGGCCTCCAGGCCAAATTTTGATTTGAACCACTGTCGTTTTGCATCAATCAGGGAAACCAGTGATATTTGCACCCCAATTGTTGCGGCGACGATCCTTGTTATTCTGTCAAAAGCGGGTTCTGGCGCCGTGTCGAGAATATCATACCGGTCAAGGCGTGCCTGGCGGTCTTTCTCGTTTTCTGGAAGTGGTGCAGATCTCAATGCAGAACCCAATTTATTGAAGTTTCGTCTGAAGCGACCACAGTATTGCATCTATAGCCGTAAATGGCTCTGTTTTTTAGAAATAACACACAATATTATTCTATCGGTTGGTGTGCAATGCTCATATCTGGCTTTTCGGCTTACAAAGCTCTCTTTCATCACCTTTTGAATAAGGGGCACTTGTCGAGGGATTGCTTTCACCGGTTTGGAGCATTAGCTCTATCGGAGTAAATCACCTTTTAAAAATACCAACGGAGTTTCCCATGACTGTGATTAAAACCGCTGTAATTACCGGCTCAACCAGTGGCATTGGTTTAGGCATTGCTAAAGGCCTGGCAAGTCAGGGAATGAATATTGTCATGAACGGAATTGAAACGCCGGAGCAGGTTGAGGAGAAACGGGCCGAACTCGAGTCGAGTTATGGGATCAAGGCGATTTATTGTCCCGCCAATATGATGGAGCCTGCCGGGGCGCGGGAATTGATCGAGACGGCGGTTGATGCATTTGGCGGGGTTGATGTCCTTGTCAATAATGCGGGCATTCAGTTTGTCTCGCCCGTTGAAGAGTTTCCGGATGATAAATGGCAGGCGATTATCAATTTGAACCTGTCGGCGGCATTTTACGCAACAAAGGCCGTCGTTGCGGGCATGAAGCAAAAGGGGTGGGGGCGGATCATTAACGTGGCTTCCGCTCATGGACTTGTGGCGTCACCTTATAAATCAGCCTATGTGGCTGCAAAGCACGGGATCGTTGGTTTTACCAAAACCATTGCTTTGGAAGTTGCTGAACAGGGCGTGACAGTGAACGCCATCTGCCCCGGATACGTGTGGACGCCGCTGGTGGAAGCACAGATACCGGACACCGCAAAAGCGCGCGGGATGACGGAAGAAGAAGTAAAGCGGGACGTCCTTTTGGCAGCCCAGCCTACCAAAAAGTTTGCAAGTATTGAAGAAATCGCGGCCGTGGCGGTCTTTTTATGCAGCGATGGTGCGAAGTCGATCACGGGAAGCGCCTTGCCTGTCGACGGCGGCTGGACGGCCCATTAGGCCAAATGACCAATCCTGACACGAGGGCGCACATGGCTAAAAAGAAGAAAAAGGTCAATCTGGCGCTACAGGGTGGCGGTTCGCATGGTGCTTTCACCTGGGGCGTATTGGATTATCTGCTCGAGGATGGACGGATCGAATTTGAATCCATTTCGGGAACGTCCGCTGGGGCTATGAATGCGGTTGTTTGCGCTGACGGCCTTATGGAAAATGGCAATGAAGGTGCGCGTGATGCCCTTTCGCACTTTTGGAAAGAAGTGAGTAACGCAGCGACATCCAGCCCAGTGCAGCGGCTGCCATTTGATATGCTCATGGGCAATTGGGATATGTCTAACTCGCCGGGTTACCACTTCTTTGATGGCTTGACCCGTGCTATGTCGCCTTATCAATTGAACCCGATGAACATCAATCCGCTGCGCGAATTGATTGAAGAGGTTGTTGATTTTGATCGCGTTCGAAAGTGCGACCGCCTCAAGATATTTATTTCGGCGACCAATGTCGAAACCGGGAAAGTCAAAGTTTTTGACCCCCATCGTTTAACGGCAGATATGGTTATGGCGTCCGCTTGTTTGCCGATGGTATTTCAAGCTGTGGAAATTGACGGTGTCCCCTATTGGGATGGTGGTTATATGGGCAACCCGGCTTTATTTCCGTTTCATACACAAACCCGTTGTTCGGACATAATGATTGTCCAGATCAATCCCATTGTGCGGGAAGGGGCGCCGAAAACAGCGCAGGAGATTATGAACCGGATCAATGAAATCAGCTTCAACTCAAGTTTGCTAAAGGAGCTGCGGGCGATCGAGTTTGTTTCCCGGCTGATACAGGATGGCAACCTGTCGAGTGAAAAGTATCGCGATACGCGGGTTCACGTTATCGAGAATGGTGATGCGCTGAAACCACTGGGGGCGTCTTCCAAGTTAAATGCCGAGTGGGCTTTCCTGACCCATTTGCGAGATTTGGGTCGAGAGACAGCGGCGGCATGGCTGGAGCAGAACTTTGCGGCTATCGGTAAAACGTCAACCGTAAACTTGACCGAAGTTTTTTCAGAAACCGGCCCTGGTCGTTAGCCATAGACGAGGCCGATGTTTGGTTCGCCCAAACATCGGCCCTCTTCTTGGATTAGTAGATGGGGCGAGACGCCTTCCAATATTCGGAATTCAAATACTTGATGAATTCGTCATGATGGTTTTCCAGACAATGGCGCATATTTGGTGAACCACGACCGGCCGTCCACTTGCATAAACGATAGATCCCCTTGGCCCGTTGCAACCCCTCGGCAGGAGCGCTTGAACCAGCCCGATCAACGGCGCTTTTCCAAAGTTTTTCGCGGACCGTGTTATCAACTTTTCCGTTCTCCGGCAGACCGTTTATCATGTTGTTCAGAACCCGCGCTGCAACTGTGCGATCTGGATCACGATCAATATATGACGATCCAATTTGGCGCATGGACTGGCCAAGCATTGCAACTTCAGTTTTGGAATGTGGGTTTGTCTCCCCAACCGAAAGTTCAGGGATCAATACGACATTCTCTTTGACACGGATCGAGACACTTACGAGGTCATGTTCTTGCATTGTGCTTTCGGGGACGGTCATCCGCAAAGCCATATGCTTGCGGCGCGATTCCAGGTTAAGGCTATTCGTCGAACTTAGATCAACCACGTCGCCAGCAGCGGTCAGCCCGGCGACCTGAATTTCACCACTGCCCACATGATAAGGTGTTCCGCGATCCGGTGATGGGCGGTCCTGTTGCAGGCAAAAAGTTGTGAAATCGGCGCTGCAGCCTTTGTCACCACAGTTTAGTTCTATGGGGCCATAGGTCGCGACCAGACCTAGCGCTTGCGGTGATGCAAGAGCAGAACCGGGCATTGCTAACGTTACGAAGGGTAGAAGATAAAAAATACTCAATAGGCGAAATAGGCAAGTCATACGCACATCCTTTCATCGGATAGGTGGACAAAATCTATTCATCTGATTGTGAGACACATCTTACCCTAAATTTTGAAGGTGTACAAAAATTCTGTACCTAAGGTCTTTACGTCGGTGATTTAAGGGGTGGCTGGAAGGGTGATTGTAACGGATGTACCTTTGTTAAGTTCGCTCGAAATATTCATTCGTCCATCATGCAGATCGACCATTGTTTTGACAATGGACAAGCCAAGCCCCGCACCACCAAGTGCGCGGTGTGGGTCAGTTTCTCCGCGGACAAAGGGGAGTGTCAGGCTGTCGAGGATTTCTTCTGGAATCCCGCGCCCGTTATCTGTAATGGACATTTCACAAACATCATCTGTTAGCTGGCAGTTGATGCATATTTTACCACCATCCGGCGTCGCCTGTAGCGCGTTGGTAAGGAGATTGAGGATGATCTGTCGTATCGCCAAGGGATCAAGGTCGAACTGAGTTATTCCTGATGTGACAAACGTGCTCGTCAATTCTATTTTGCGATTTTGAGCCGTAACGTCCATGCTGCGCCGGCATTCCTCAACAACGTCTTCAACCTGCGTTGGGACTTTTGTGATTTTCTTTGCCCCGGCTTCGATAGTGGAAAGGTCCAGAATGTTATTGACGAGTGACAAAAGGTGTTCACTGCTTTTGAAAATATCGCTTGCGTAACCGACGTACTTTTCCTCCTCTATCGGACCCATGTACTGGTTTGCAATGATTTCTGAGAACCCGAGGATTGCGTTTAGCGGGGTTCTTAGTTCGTGACTCATAGCCGCCAAAAATTCTGATTTAACTTTGCTGGCTTTCTCCGCTTGCACCAATGCCTGGCGACGGTCTTCTTCAGCGCGAACGCGTTCCGATATGTCGGTGAAGATTGTGCCCACCGCGGCAACGTTGCCGTCATGATCCTGAATTGGAAACTTCTGAACAAACGCATTTAACTGGCGTCCATCTGCAATGTTTCTGGTGATTTCAAAAGCGGTAGGCTTAGCTGTGGATACAACTTCCAAATCCGTTTTTTCAAGAATGGTTAAAACATCGCCGGTAAAGATGTCGCTCAACGACATCTCCAAAATACTGCGCCGTTCTGGATTGAACCAAGCGTGCCATTGGGTATTTGCACTCAAAAATCGACCGTTCAAATCCTTGATAAGAATGGCTGACGGCGAGCTGTCGACGACAGACTTAAAGCGGGCTTCTATTTCGCGTCGGGCTTGTTCCTCGGCACGGCGCTCCGTCAGGTCACGAATAGTTCCGACATAACGTTGTTTCTCGCCGAGATCCAATTCATTGATGGTCAGTTCTATCGGGAAAATGGTTCCGTCTTTCCGAATTGCGCGGGTTTCCTGATAGGGGCGATTGAGGGCGCTTTTCCGTCGGTCGGTGGAATTGTTACGTGGGGCTTGTCGGCGTTCCTGTTGAACTGGTGCCGCTATGAAGTCCTGAAAGTTTTTGCCAATGACTTCATCAAGCGAGTAGCCAAACATCGCCATCGCACCGCTATTAAAGGATTCGATAGTGTTGTCCTCATCAATGGTAAAGATGCCATCATTGACGCTTTCGACGATTGTCCGAATACGGTTTTCACTGAGTTTAAGGGCGGCCTCAACCCGTTTCTGTATTTCAATTTTTTCGACAAGTTCATCTGTTCTTTGTTGAACGCGCCGCTCAAGTTCTTCGTTTTGTAAACGGGTCTTATCGATTGCGTTCTTTTGTTCTGTAATGTCTTCCCTTAATAAAACCAGCCCGTCATTTGTCGTTTTCAGCTTTCGGTAACGCAACCAAGTTCCATTGGCGGTTTCGACTTCAACATCGGAGTCAGAGAGTTGGTGCCGGTCCAGGATTTGTTTGATCAGGCTTTCTTTGTCGCCAGTTTCTATCTTGAAAGAATTTGATTCGACAGCGCCGCGCACAATTTCCTCAATTTTTACGCCCGGAACTATTTCCGGACGCACGCGCCCATTCGGCGTAAGGGTGAATTTATGGTTGCAGTAGATGAGCGTGTCGTTCTTGTCGAACAAGGCAAGGGCCTGGTCAATATTATCGAGACCGATCTCCAGTAGCCGGCGTGTGCGCTCAGCCTTGAGGCGCTCTGTCAGGTCGGTAACGATACCTGTGTAATAGAGTTCGCCGGCAACTTCTGATTTGCTAACAACCAAATGGACGGGGATGATGGTGCCGTCTTTGTGCCGTCGCTCCACGTCTTTGCCGATACCACCGGCTTCATTTGTGATTTCACGGATGGAGGCTTCGAAGGTGGCGGTCGTTTCGGCGCCAGGGTTTTGAGGCGAAAGGATCGCGATATTTGCTCCGACCAAGTCCTGTGCAGAATAACCAAACATATTCAGCATTGCAGGGTTCGCCATCACGACGGTGCCTTCGCTATTAAGCGAAACGACACCAGTTGATGTGCTATCAAAAATCGCACGGAGTTGCTGCTCTTTTTCAAAAAGAGCTTTCTCTGCTTCAATCCGCTGACGGGTTTGCCGAACCGTTTTAAGAAGGGATTTCAGCACGCCAGGTAATAACTCCAGATAGACACTGGCGTCATCCTTAACAACATAGTTTGAAAACCCTGTCGTGAAAGCTTCTATAACAAGATGTTCACTTCCTTCGCCGGTAATGATAACCATCGGCAAATCTGCTGTAATGGCAAGTAGCTTGCGACCAACTTCGATTCCAGTCATGTCCGGCAGTTGATAGTCAATGACGACCAGGTCATGTGACCCCGTATTATAAAGTTCAATTCCTTCAGCGCCGGTTTCGGCGACATCGACGCCAAAGTCATGCGCTTCAAGCGACAACCTGAACAATTCTCTCAGGGACTGTTCATCTTCTATATAGAGAACTCGAACGTTTTGGGATTTAGTCATGAGCTAATGTTCGCCGATTTCCTCTTGCACCGATAAACATGAAACGGGGTCATTTGTGATGCCAACCTAAGCCTAGCTTCGTTTCGTTTGCTTGTCATTCTCATAATTTAAGTTTTCCCCGGTTATCTGGGCTTTTTCTCGAGATGCCGATAATTTTTTTAAGGATTCTAAATGCTTATGGGTTTCCATTGTATGCGAAATATCAACTTTAAGATTTGTAGACTTGGGGTATAGTAATCATAAAAACAGACAATCAATAAACTCATAAACTGTGCGATTATTTAGGGACCCTTCAGTGGCGACTTTCTCAGGGAAGACATTTGAGGTGCAGACTCTTGACGGTACGCGGTGGTTCACCATCGACGTCCACGAAAGTCGCACACCAGCGTTAAAGCAAGCGGAAACGCTCGCTGAAACAGGAAAATACAAGGCCGTACAGGTTCTTGCGGATAGCGAGCGCACCGGGACAGAAGTAATCTTTGAAAAAATAATTGATCGCGACGATATTCGTGCAATCAAACTGGTAGCCGCGAGCGAAGCCCCCATATGCAAAAGCATTCTTGATTACTACCGTCCGAGATCCCGTAAAACGATAGCCAGAATCCTTCGTAATCGGCTTGACCAAATCGGTTTGTCGGCATTGGAGTATTTGTTCGATCCGATGGAAATGACCGTTTTGGAACGACATGAGGTCCTCTTTCCACAGTTCATTCAACTTGCCGCGTCTGCGCAGGCGCGCACAAATAACACCAAAACGTCAGACCATGTAGACAGCCTGTATCCGGCCTTTGAGCAGATCAAAAAAAATGCGATGGGATTGGTTCATGATGACTTGGCGATAGCGACGATAAAGACCGAAGGTGTCGACGCGCTTTTGGCGTTGGCTGAGACAAAAGACTCTCCGGAAGGAAAATATCTCTACGCCTGCTTTGGATTTGCGGGCTATCTGAAGGAGGGAGGGGGCTGGAATGGCAAGTTTTCCTTGCTCATCGATTTGTTGCACGAAAACATCTCTCCGCATGGTTTACGATTTGTTGATGAAATCATCTCGGAACTTCTCGATGGGGCCGTTGCCGTCGGCGAGTTACTTGGGGGGCAGGCGGATGCATTTGCAGCGAACCGCGCCCTAATTCATTTATCCGAAGGGCGACTGGACCCGCCTTTAAATCCGATCTCATGCATCATCGAATTTAACGCAATGATGGCATCCTACGACATGCCGTTTACGCGTGAGGCCCTGTTGCAAAGGGTTGCCGGATATGTGGGCGGGACGCGCAACCTGACCCGTGAAGGCCCAAAAGCAGAACGTGAAGCTTTCGTAAAAATGCTTCAGGTTTTGACAGACTTTTCTGGCCTTCGAGGCGGCGTGCAAATGTCAAACGCTGTAACACAAAGAGCCCGTATCGCCCTGTCTGATAACGAGGACTTATCCGTTGAAGAGGCCATCTCCCGGACAATTGGCTTGCTCCGAAGCCGTGCTGCCCGTCTCGGCTATTTGCTGGACCTGTGTCAATCCAAGATCGGCCGCGATTATCAAAAGGTAGTTTTAAGAATACTAAGCCACAGCGTTAGCCAGGTTAAGTCCCTGTCTTCTTTGTCACCCGATGGATCGACAGCAGCGGATAACGAATTGGCTTTGAGTGGCTTAAAGGCAAAGCTTCTGTCGGAGAACCTGCCCGAGGAATGGCGGAATTCACTGACCAAAACCTTTGATAAACTGCTATCTTCTTCTCAGCCGATGGCGCCCAAACGTAAGAAATGGACTCCCATAAGCAAAGAGTACAAAGAAATGATTCAGAAAACGCCAGAGCGTAAATCTATTAACGAAAGCCAAGTCCTCTTTGAAGAAGGGGATAGTGGTTCCGAGGCCTATTTGATTCTCTCTGGTGAAGTGGAAATCTATCGGCTTAATGGCAATCAAGAGGAAGTCATCGCAACAGTCGGGCGTGGTGAAATTATTGGTGAGATGTCTCTCATTGATAATCAACCTCGTATGGCGTCGGCTCGGGTCCTTAAGGGGGGAGAAGTTAGCGTCATTGATCAGGGAAACTTTAGCAGTAGACTCGACCATCTTGATGCTAATGATCGGGTATTGCGTCGGTTGATCGATGTCCTCGTTAACCGTGTTCGGGGTGAAGGACGCTCACTCACTTAAAGGCACGCCACGGAAAAGAGCTGCGGGCGGGCAGAGAACCATCAGGTAGCCCGTTTCCTGTTCCCATCTGATAGATCTGTTCTAAAATTCTAAGACCGCTGTTGCACATGGCAATTCCGTTAACGGATGCCGGTCCTGAAACCTGAATTTGTTTGATTCCCCATCCAACGGCAAAGTCGATGGCTGAGCCGCTCGCTGTTTTATGGGAGCAAGAGGATAAGATGGTGTTGAAGGCGCGGGTATCTGCCAGGGTTCTTAACTGCATTATTTCACTTATCGTTCGCGTGTTATCACCATCAATAACCAGCGCATTGGAAATTTTGGTTTCCATCTTTTGCTTGATTTTTGCGATGTCGCCGCTGAATGCGCGATTGCCTACAATTTGTACGCGTTTGCCGATTGCCCAGGTAAGCCGGGCAAAACCTTCCAGTTCATCACTTGTAAATGGGTCTTCAATTGAAATAATGGGATGCTTTGCCGTCCAGTCAACCAACTGTCCGGACAAGGCGTCTGTTGAAAAAGTTGCTCCCAGATTGCCGGTGGCAGAGTGTTCCTCCGCATGCTCTCGCGAAGTCCTGACCAATAAAGATAATCCTACGTCTTCCATAGGGCGGAGCCCGGCCTGCTCAATGGCTCGGGTGCATGTGCCTAAAGTTATCTCATCATTACTGCCGCGATCGGTGTCCTGATTTTTGATTTCCCATACGACTCGGTGCGCCCAGTCCAAAGCCTCTATGAAACTGGTCGCACCAATAGGGACGATCGATAAATCAGAGATCAACGGCATGTGTGTCAATTGAGCAGGTGGGAGACCTATGGCAATACTTGGTAAGGGTAATGCTTCGTCCGAATTGCCTCCCTGAAACGTGCCAAGATACTGCCACAACGGCAGCTTTTCGGTGTCTGCCGCAGCTGTCAGAAGGGCTTTCGACAGTGCGCCAATTATCTGCGGCATGTATTGTGTATCGATCTGTTGGTCTCGAATGTCGACTAGGATTTGGTCATTTGATCTTTGGTCTTCAGCGGACTTGCCTTTGAGACGCTGATGCAGGTGCGAGTTCAAAAAAGCAATGCATTGGTCAATGGCAGTACTGTCTCTGAAGTCATTCTCGGGAATTGTCGCGACGACAAGAGATCGCGCCCCATATCGCAAGGTGACCTCAATTTCAATGGTGTGGGCATACGCATTGGCCCAGCGTCTTCTGGCAATAATGGTTTTGATATTGGTCTTACTCATGCTTTGCCTTGTATAGCGGTTTTGCACGCATGTTTATATATTCCAGAGTTAGCTCTTCATATCGGTTTTTTCATCTCAAAAAAACATTATGTTTCAGTTTCTTAGGAGTTTAACGGCCAAACCCAATATTCCCGCTGTGTTGGAAGCGGTTAATGTTTCAACCTCTGAAACATTTAGACAAACTTGGAAACCGAACAGAATTAATTGGGACACATTTGTGCGCTAGGATACTTGAATAGAGCTATTGTTTCCCCCCAAGAATACAGTAGCTCTCGTCAGGGGCGCGGGCCCCGCTTGCTCCTGACAACCTCCCTGTGAAACTTGCCGAGCCTTAAAAAAAGGCTCGGCTTTTTCATTCTATGGCTTCAAGTTAACTGGCATCAGAGTTATTTATCTATAAACTTTGCAACATGATTACAGGGGTTGAAATTTCTGGCGGGTTTCAGATGTGGGTGGTTTTTGCCGTCATCGTCGGTGGACTTGCATTTTACGTTCGCGAACGCGGGTCGATGGAACTTACGTCAATTGGCATCGTTTGTTTTTTGCTCGTGTTTTTTCACTTTTACCCAGTTGTTGACGCGTCTGGGGCCTACCGTATTACACCGACCCGGATCCTTGATGGGTTTGCCAACCCTGCATTGATTGCCGTTCTTGCGCTTTTGGTTGTAGGGCACGGCATGGTGCGAACCGGTGCTCTCGATCGAGGCGCGACGTTTTTACTTTCCGTTACCCGCGGCCATGGCGGCATGAGCGGGTCTTTGATTGTCCTGCTTGTCGTCGCCATTGTGATCAGTGCGTTTCTCAACAACATTCCCGTCGTCGTCATCTTCATTCCGATTATACAGGCTCTTGCAACACGGTTTAACCGGCCAGCGTCCAAATTCCTTATCCCCTTAAGTTACGCGGCGGTGCTGGGTGGCATGACGACGTTGATTGGTTCTTCAACCAATTTACTGGTCAATAGTGCGCTTATTGAGATGGGGCAAACGCCGTTCGCATTTTTTGATTTTTCGGTGGCGGGTCTCGTGATGGTTTTTTTCGGGTTGCTATACGTGGTCTTTGTCGCCCCGCAGATTTTACCGGACCGGACAGGAGATGCAGCGACCATTGGCGAAGGAGGTGGTAAGCAGTTTATTGCGCATATGACCGTGTCCAGCGATTCTCCTTTGGTGGGGCAAGCTGCTATTGGGGGCCTGTTCGCAGGTCTTCCTAATAAAACCCTGCGTATGGTTCAGCGCGAAGACGAGGTTATTTTCCCGCCATTTGAAGATTACGTTGCGCGCGTCGATGACGTTTTGGTCGTTGCTGCGACGCGCCAGGCCTTGACGGAAACATTGACCAATGACCCAGACGCGTTCCATCCGGACCTTGGTGAGGACGAAGATGACAACATCCTTGGCCTTGAAGAAAATCGTTGGAAGGCGGGCGAGCAGTTTCTCGCTGAAGTGATGGTCGCCCCGGGTGCTGGTATTATTGGGCTGACATTACCGCAAATCGGTTTTCGATATAAAACACAATGTATCGTCATCGGCATTCAGCGTCGATCCCGGATGATTAGGTCCCGCCTGACCGAGATACGTCTTGAAGCTGGCGATGTTCTGCTGATACAGGGTCAAAAAGATGATGTTTCATCGCTTCGGAAGCATCGCGATGTGGTCTTGCTGGAATGGTCGGCCGAAGAACTTCCTGCCCTGAAAAGAGCAAAACGAGCAGGATTTATTTTCCTGGCCGTCATCACCTCTGCGGCTTTTGGGCTGGTGCCCATTGTCGTCAGCGCGCTGTGCGGTGCTGCTGCAATGGTGATTGTTGGGGTTTTGAACGTCCGGCAGGCCTTTCAGGCAGTTGATCCTAAAATTGTTACAACGATTGCAGCCGCTTTGGCTTTGGGTGTTGCATTGCAGGAAACCGGCGGGGCACGGTATCTTGCGGAACTGATGCTTGCGTCGCTAAGTGGAGCCTCACCAGCTGTTGTACTGTCGCTCTTTTTTCTTCTGGTGGCCGGATTATCCAATGTCATTAGTACGAAAACGGCAGCGGTTCTCTTTACGCCCATTGCCGTTGATATCGCCCTGCAATTGGGTGTTCCTGCAACTCCGTTTGCGGTTGCGGTGATCTTTGCGGCGAACTGCTCGTTCGCATCGCCTCTGGGGTATCAAACCAATCTGCTGGTGATGGGCCCGGGGCACTATCGATTTGGAGACTTCTTCAGGGCCGGTTTGCCTTTGATTATTCTAATGTGGGTCGTCTTCTCGGTATTTGCGCCTTGGTATTATGATGTCTAGCGCAATGCCGGGCTCGACAGCAACCTATTGAGCTGCGGTGCGATTTCGTCCAGAGGCAGGATTTGGCTGGCGTACCCCGCTTCCGAGATAACGCCCGGCATTCCCCAAACAATGCTCGTATCAAAGTCCTGTGCCAGAACTTGTCCGCCGGCTTCAATAATTTTTTCCGCACCGGCTTTGCCATCTGATCCCATGCCCGTCAAAACGACCATGCAAACATCCGCCCCATAAGCATTGGCAATGCTTTCAAGCATCAGGTCGGCACACGGGCGACAAAAATGCACGGGGGGCCTTTGATCTAGGTGCAGCACCACGCCCGACGTCGTTTTTGCAACAGTCATGTGTTTGCCGCCGGGGGCCAGGTAGATGGTTCCCGGGGTAACCGTTTCGCCGTCAGCGGGCTCAATGACCCGTTTATTGGTTTTTTTTGCGAGACCGCGGGCAAAGACTGTTGTGAAATTTTCTGGCATGTGTTGGGTGATAAAGACCGGCACATCAAAGTCAGGAGAAAGGGCCGCGATAACCTTATGCAGTGCCACAGGCCCGCCGGTCGAGCTGGCGATCGCAATGGCTTTTGGTCTGCGATCCTGAAAAGGACGGAGGGAGGGTTTCTTGCTTGGCTTTTTGATCTTCGAGACTCGATTGTTAACCTGACGAATACCATCACTGCGTCGTTTAGACGCAATTGAATGAATGATTTCAAGAAATCGAGCGGAAAAGTCGCGAAGGTTTTGGGTTTTGGTTTCTGGGGGTGGCGTTTGAATATAACTGCTGGCGCCCTTTGAAAAACCTTCTGCGCACTTTGTTTCATGATCCGGGGAAGAACTGGAGACCATGATGATTTTAGCCTTATCGTCGATCTTCAGGATACGATTGATGCTAACCAGCGGGTTTTCGTCGGTCGTTCCCATGTCGATGACGACCACATCGATGTGCGATTTCCTGAGCTGGGAAATGCCGTCGACGGAATGCCGGTAGGGGCCAAAAATTTCACAACCCGTGTCACTGATAAGCGTATTCTTAAGCAGAGCGCCTATCTCATGCGGAGGTGCCAGTATCAGCACCCTGTGCTTATCGTCCACGTCAGAAGTCTTGGAAGGTCCCATAACACCGTTGTAGCGGTCCAAAGGACCTAAGATCAAGCGGCTGAACTCTGGACGACTGCGACGCAAGTTGTGAATTCAATTTCTTGACGAGAGCGATTGGGCACCATATAAGCGCGGTGGGCCACAATCCCCCAACGGATTGCGTCCCTTCTGCAAGGAAGGAGAAAAAAAATGACTAGTCCTGCAAAACCGGCCCTTCGGCCGGGTAATCCCTGTTTTTCATCTGGCCCCTGTGCCAAACGTCCCGGTTGGACACCCGAAGTTCTGCAAAATGCGGTTCTCGGTAGATCCCATCGTGCTCAAATCGGTAAAGACCGTCTTCAAGACGTCATCACTCAATCCCGTGAAGTTCTGGGTTTGCCTGATGATTATCTGATCGGCATTGTTCCGGCATCAGATACCGGTGCTGTCGAAATGTCCCTATGGTCGCTGCTCGGTGCACGTGGTGTAGACATGCTGGCTTGGGAAAGTTTCGGCACCGGCTGGGTTGGTGATGTGCTCAAGCAATTAAAGCTAGGTAACGTCACCGAGCACTTTGCCGATTACGGCAAGCTGCCTGATTTGTCCAAAGTCAATTTCGATAACGATGTTGTCTTCACCTGGAACGGCACGACATCCGGTGTCCGCGTCCCCAATGGTGATTGGATCGATGCGGATCGCAAAGGGCTAACGATTTGTGACGCTACGTCTGCGGCGTTTGCGATGGATCTGCCGTGGGACAAATTGGATGTGGTGACCTATTCCTGGCAAAAAGTTCTGGGCGGTGAAGCCCAGCACGGAATGCTGGTTTTAAGCCCTCGCGCGGTTAAACGGCTGGAAACCTATACGCCGCCCTGGCCCATGCCTAAAATTTTCCGCCTGACCAAAGGTGGTAAATTGATTTCTGGCGTGTTTAAGGGGGAAACCATTAACACGCCATCGATGCTTGTCGTTGAAGATGCCATGGACGGCTTGCAATGGGCTAAATCTGTCGGCGGATTAAAAGGCCTGATTGCGCGTGCAGATGCCAATGGGAAAGCCATTGCTGATTGGGTGGAAAGCACGCCGAATTTTGAGTTTTTGGCGGAAGTTCCGGAAACCCGTTCAACCACCTCGGTTTGTTTGAATATTACAACAGACTGGATGCGGGCTTTACCCGATGATCAGCAACGCGCCGCAGCTAAGAAATTGACCGCACTGTTGGACTCTGAAGGCGTTGCCTACGACATCGCGTTTTATCGCGATGCGCCCGCAGGTCTCCGTATCTGGGCAGGGGCAACCATCGAAACCAGCGATCTGCAAGCGCTGTTCCCGTGGATCGAATGGGCGCTGGAAAGCGTTCGCCTTGATCTCCAAGAAGCAGCTTAGGAGCTTATTATGGTAAAGGTACTTATCTCAGATAAAATGAGTCCGCTTGCTGAAAACTGTTTCAAGGCGAGAGGCATCGAAGTTGATGTCATTACTGGTCAAAGCCCTGAAGAACTGGCTGCGATTATTAGTGATTACGACGGGTTGGCGATTCGCTCCTCGACGAAAGCCAAAGGGGATATCATCGCCAATGCGACGAACCTGAAGGTTATTGGTCGGGCTGGCATTGGCGTTGATAACGTCGATATTCCCGCTGCAACGCAAAAAGGTATCGTTGTTATGAATACGCCGTTTGGCAATTCAGTAACAACAGCAGAGCATGCGATCTCGATGATGTTGGCGTTGGCCCGCGATATACCGCAAGCCAACGCCTCCACGCATGCCGGTAAATGGGAAAAATCCCGCTTTATGGGGATCGAGATTACAGGGAAAACAGTTGGTGTCATTGGCTGTGGCAACATCGGGTCGATTTTCGCGGATCGTGCCATTGGTTTGAAAATGAAGGTTATTGGTTATGATCCGTTCTTGACACCAGAACGGGCGCAGGACTTGGGGATTGAAAAAGTCGAACTGGATGACTTGCTGGCGCGTTCTCATTTCATCTCCCTTCACACACCTATGACCGATGCCACCAAAAATATCATCCGGGCGGAAAACATCGCCAAAATGAAAGATGGCGTTCGTTTGATCAATTGCGCGCGCGGTGGTTTGGTGGTTGAAGAAGATCTGAAAGCGGGATTGGAATCAGGTAAAATTGGTGCGGCAGCATTGGATGTCTTGTCGGCAGAACCTGCTAAAGAGAACATTTTATTTGGCATGGACAACGTTGTTTTAACGCCGCATTTGGGAGCGTCAACAACGGAAGCGCAGGAAAAAGTCGCTGAACAGGTGGCCGAACAAATGGCCGATTACTTGTTAACCGGCGCGGTGACGAACGCTTTGAACATGCCTTCTGTCAGTGCTGAGGAAGCGCCTCGATTAATGCCTTATATGAAACTGGCTGAACAGTTGGGCAGTTTTGCCGGGCAGGCAACGCAAACGGCCTACCAGGAAGTGACCATCGAATACGAAGGTGCAGTGGCCGAACTCAATATCAAGCCTTTGACAGCCGCGATTTTGCAAGGGCTGTTATCTCCGTTGATGGAGGGTGTTAACATGGTTTCGGCGCCCGTCATTGCAAAAGAACGCAACATCAAAATAAGCGAGGTCACCCGCGAAAAAGGCCAAGCCTATAAGACACTGATCAAGTTGACGGTAAAAACGGAAAGCCAGACCCGAAGTGTCAGCGGGACATTGTTCAACGAGATTGAGCCACGTTTGGTCTCTGTTAAAGGGATTCAAGTTGATGCCCGGTTAGGGCCCAACATGCTCTACATCACCAACCGCGATAAGCCGGGCTTTATTGGCAAGTTGGGTACAGTGCTTGGTGATTCCGGTGTCAATATTGCAACCTTTAGTCTTGGCCGTGCGAGTGAAGGCGGCGACGCCATTGCGCTCATTGAAATCGATGGGGAACCCGGCAAGGCTGTTATCGATCAGGTTTGCGGGCTTGAGCACGTGGTCATGGTTAAAGCCATGAGTTTTTAATCAACTCTTCTGCGAAGATAAAAAGCCAGGTTTAGGAGACTGAACCTGGCTTTTTTACTGTGCGTGGAGCCTCCGCATGGTTCTGCATTGACTGAGGGGTAAACCTGTTTAACTTCAAGGCGACTGTGGTTTTTTGGTCGATTCCTTTTAGGACATTTTAGCTCATGAATACGCTTTTGGACTTCGTTAAAAAGGCAGAGTTGAATTCGGCGTCCGCCTATAGTGTTTTCAAGGCCGCATGTCAGGACGTGTCAGCTAAAACCGGCTCCAACCGTGTCAGCATCTGGAACATGGATGAAAAGGAGAGTTTCATAAAATGTGCATGTTACTTTAATGCCGATGATGAAACCTATACGAATGGCCAAATTCTCTATGCCATAGACCACCCCAACTATTTCAAAACAATTGTTGAGGATAATGTCATCATCGCCCCGGATGCCTCTGCCCATCCGGCAACGGCAGAATTGACCGACCCGTATTTTCGCGAGAACGATATCTACTCTCTACTTGATTTTATTCTGCACAAGGACTTTCGCCCTATTGGCGTTATTTGCTGTGAAAACGCAGGGACACGACGGGAATGGACGAATGATGATGTCAATTATTTACGCACGGTTTCGACACTTATATCGTTCTATTTTTTTGCCAATTGAAATCTTAGCAAAGGGAAGCATTTCTTGTGCTGAAAGGACGTCAATTTTTTCGTTTGGGTGAATGAAGAAGTTGAGTTATGGTCCGCGCGCCTGAAGACAAGGAGGGCGTGATGAAAAGACGAAACGTGATTGCGGCGGACCTCCGTTCGCCGAAGTACCAAAAGCGGGTGGTCAAAGACCGGACCAAATATACCCGAAAACTGAAGCACAAATATCTAGAGAAACCCCGGCCCCCGAGTCGGGGTTTTGACTTTTGGGGCATTCACCGGGACGGACTTTCATCGGTGGTACAGAGTGCCGCCTGTCCTTAAGCGACCCGGTCACCTTTTTTGATTTTTGCGGTTCGGTTATCGACACCCGGCAGCATTTTGCTGGCGTCACGGGTGACAACCAAATCCAGAATGGTCGGTCGGTCTTTAGTGGCCATGGCAGTCTTTAGGGCACCAGCCAGTTCAGACGGGTCTTCGACCCGGATGCCTTGACAACCGAAGACTTCGGCCAACTTTGCATAATTTTGCTCGTTCAAATCACTCGATTGGTAGTTGCCTTCACCATACATCAAATGCTGAAGGGCTTTGACGTAACCTGATGCGGCGTTGTTGACGATGAGCATCGTAAACACAAGACCCATGCGTTTGGCCGTTTCAAGCTCACCCAAGACCATATTAAAACCACCATCACCGGTAATCGAAAATACGGGTCTGTCTGGCGCGGCGAGCGAAGCGCCCATGGCTCCGGGCAATCCATAACCGATGGACGCAAAACCTCGGTCCGGAACAAACCCGCGACCGGCTTTTTTTGTATCGTAAAGCAAACCGCCCCAGTGCGCGGCGAAGCCTCCGTCAGCGACCAGGATCGCGTCTTCCGGCAAAGTGTTGTTCAGCTCCTGCAGCATGCGAGCCATATCAATTGGCGTTTCGGTAGAGTTCAGTCGCGCAGAGACGCCATCGCGCCACTTGTCCATGGCAACTGGGACTTTGGCGGCATAAGCTTCATTAGATGACCCGAGATCCGGTGCGCTTTTTGCAACCGCATCGTTTAGATCACGCAAACCTTCTTTGGCATCCGACCATAAACGAAGTGTTGGCCTAAAGGTGCGGTCAAATTCTTCGGCGACAATTTCCATATGGATCAGAGTTTGTTCTGGCGCGGGCAAGCTATAGCGCTTGGTCGCGATCTCGCCCAATTTGCAGCCAACAACCAACAGGCAGTCGGACTTGGCAATCATATTGTTGGCGATCCGGTCATAGCGGCCGAACAATCCAGCGCTTAACGGGTGGGTACAGGCAATGGCACCTTTACCGGAAAGTGTATGAGCGACCGGGATATTGTTGGCGCTGGCGAAAGCAAACAGTTCTTCATGGGCGAAGCTCAGATGAATGCCACCACCACACAGGATCATCGGTGTTTTGGCGTTGGCGATCAGTTGCGCTGCCTTGTCCAAATCTTGGCGTGCGGCCCGAGTGCGCATGCTGGGTGCTGCTTCGAAGCAAGGATCGACGACGAAGTCTTCAGGGTTAAAATGATACGTTCCGTGACAGATATCCTCTGGAACGGCAACAACGACCGGTCCAGGCCGCCCACTGGTTGCAACGGCAAATGCGCGCCGGATAAATTCAGGAATACGGTCGATCATCTCGACCCGCAGAATTTCTTTGCAGGCGGGTTTTAAAATATCGATCTGTTGTGTTTCCTGGGTCATGTTTTTCCAGGAGTGGGCCCGATGGGTATCACCAATCAGGACGACCAATGGTGAGCCCGCGTTCAGGGCTTCGACAAGTCCGGTAACCAAATTGGTCGCTCCCGGCCCCAGTGTTGCATCGCATACACCGACGCGTCCACTGACTTTCGCATAGGCATCTGCTGCGAATACGGCGCAGCGCTCGTCGTTTATCAGATTGTGGTCGAGTTCCAGCCGCCGTGCAGCATCATAAAATGGAAGGAGTTGGAAACCACCCATGCCGAACATCGGGCCAGTTTTAAAAGCTTGAAGCATACGGGCGAGGGCTTCGCCGCCGGTCATTTCATTCGTGTCGGACATTACTTATTTTCCAATTTGTTCTAAGACGGAATTAACAATTTGCTCGGCAGTGACGCGGACCTCGTTTTCCATTGTCGGTGCGTAACTGATCGGTATGCGGGGAGCTGCTACCCGTTTGGGCGCTGATTTAAGGTCTCGGAACACGTTCTCGGTGACGCTCGATATGATTTCAGCACCGAAACCCGATACCTGGACAGCTTCATGGGCAACCATCAGGTGCCCGGTTTTTCGAACACTCTCAAAGACACATTTTTTATCCCAGGGCCAAAGCGTGCGCAGATCAATGACTTCAGCATTAATGTTCCGGTCAGCCAATGTGTCGGCGGCTTCCATTGCGGTGTGAAACATTGCTGACCAGGAAACAATCGTGATCTCTGTGCCGTGCCGTGCAACACGCGCCTTGCCAATGGGTAAAGGGGAGGCGTCGTCATCTACTGGCCCTTCCAGATCCCAAAGGCCTTTGTGCTCCAGATAGACAACCGGATCGTCGCAGCGGATCGATTCTTTCAAAAGGGTTTTGTTATCGCCAGGTGTCGCTGGCATGACGACAACGAGGCCCGGGATGTGCGTGTACCAGGACTCCAGAGACTGAGAGTGTTGGGCTGCTGACGACCGCCACATTCCAGAGGGTTCGCGAACAACCATCGGCACACGTGCTTGGCCGCCAAACATGTATCGTGCCTTAGCTGCCTGGTTGACCAACTCATCGACCGCACAAAGCGCAAAATCGGCGAAACGCATTTCAACGACGGGGCGGGTTCCCATCATCGCCGCACCGACAGCCGATCCCAGTATGCAGCTTTCTGAAATGGGGGTGTCAGCAATCCGGTCTTTGCCAAACTCGTCCTGGAGACCATGATACTGACCAAACACGCCGCCGCGACCCAAATCTTCGCCCAGCGCCCAGACAGATCTGTCTTCTCTCATCATTTCGGCCAAACCCTCGCGGCCGGCTTCCAGATAATTCATGGTCTTCATTAGAAAGCCTCCGTTCTGGGGTCACCCACATCCTGCACATCGGCATAGGCATCGACGGGCGGCGGGAAAGAGGCGTCGCGCGCAACTTCATAGACGCTATGCATTTCAGCAGCGGCGTTCGTTTCAATCTCTGCCAGTTCATTTTCCGGCACACCGGCTTCCAAAAGCGTCTTGCGGCAGCGGGCAATTGGGTCATCTGACCATTTGCCTTCGGCTTCCCCTTCCGGGCGGTATTTCGCCGGGTCCGTGCTGGTGTGACCGCCTAAACGATAGGTCGTTAGATGGAGCAGGTGGGGTCCCTTTTCTTTAACTCGCTGCATAATGCTTTTTGCAGCCAGGTCAACGCCGACGACATCGTTGCCATCATGTGTTTCCGCTTCAAGGCCTAACGATTGCGCGCGGGCTACCGGGCCGCCGCCGGCTGTCGTTTCGCTGGTGTCGGTTGTCGCCGAATAGCCGTTGTCTTCGCAGATAAACAGAATTGGGAGGTTATATATTTTTGCCCAATTCAGACCTTCCAGAAACGGGCCACGATTGATCGCCCCGTCACCAAAAATACAAACAACAATTTTGTCTTCACCCTTAAGTTTAATGGCATGGGCTGCACCGACGGCAATGTTAATATTAGCGCCAACAACGCCGTTCGCACCCAACATACCGACGCCAAAATCTGCGATATGCATGGAACCCCCTTTGCCCGCACAATTGCCGCCGGTTTTACCCAACAGCTCAAGCATCATAGCCTTGGGGTCGGCGCCTTTCGATAAGGTGTGTCCGTGCCCGCGGTGGGTGGATAACAAGATATCGTCCAAATCGAGGTTCTCACAAACGCCGACAGCCGCAGCCTCCTGTCCAATGGAGGGATGAATGGCACCAAGTACCAGGCTTTCCTCTTTGGCTTTTATGGCGGCGTGCTCAAATTCACGAATGCGGCACATCTGATTGAAAAAGTGGGTGTAACGGGCGCGGTCGAAGTTCGTTGTATTCATTGTCATTCACCGCACAGCTTGGCGGCTCTCTCCCTTGTCGGCACCGCATTTTGTTTTATTATCAAACGATTGCCGAGTTGCTGTAGGCTTATTGGGTTAAGCAATTGACGCTAACGTGTCAATATCACAATCAAGAAATGGGTGGAATATGACAGTCGAACCATTCTCCGGGGCCTTTAAAGACAAGATTGAGGTCGCTGGAACGATAACGAAACTGCCCGCAAGTGCTGCAGGTAAGGTGATTATTTCAGGTTCGCACGGTGGCGAATTGCCAGGGGGGATGGCCCTTCGTGCAGGGGCTCGGGCGGTCATCCTGAATGATGCCGGAGTAGGGTTCGAAAACGCCGGAATCGGCTCGCTCGCATTCGGGCAGAAATTTGGAATGGCGGCAGCGACAGTTGACTGTATGAGCTGCCGGATCGGTGATGCGGATGATATGGTTGCGCAGGGTGTGATCAGCCATGCCAATGCACTGGCGTTATCTGCAGGTGTTGATATTGGTCAATCCTGTCAGGAAGCAGCCCAAGTCTTAACCACAGTGCCGCTTCCTGATATCAGTGGCGGAGTGCCGGAATTTTCTGAGCACCGGGAAATGATCCAACGTGAAGGTTTCTTGCGCAACTTGGTTCTGCTCGACAGCGCCTCGATGGTCATCCCGGAAGATGAGGGGCAGGTTGTCCTTACGGGTTCGCACGGGGGGATCATTGGCGGCAACCCGAAATACGCAATTAAGGCGCCGGTCTATGCGGCTTTCTTCAGCGATGCCGGAGGTGGCTGTGAGGACTGGGGTTTTACCCGTTTGCCCGCACTTGACGACCAGGATATTGCTGCGGCCACTCTGGATTGCATGAGTTTTCGAATTGGTGATGCGCGTTCTGGCTTGGCAACGGGCATAATATCGCGGGTTAACAAAAAAGCGCGTGCGTTGGATGTCGAGGTGGGAATGGCAGCTGGAACTGCCGTCGAAAGGCTGTGCCGCTAACCCGCCGGAAGTGCGGCAATCACATCAATTTCGACCTGAAATCCGTGGTGCAAGGTATTGCAGGGGACAATGGTCCGGGCCGGTTTGTGGTCGCCAAAGACTTTACCGTAAACAGCGTTGACCTCCGGCCACAGGGCGACGTCGGATATATAGACGGTTGTCCTGACAACCAGATCCATGCGGCTGCCTGCCTCTTCTAAAATCGCTTTGACATTACCCAGGCAGTTGATGACCTGCTGTTCAACACTGACGAGCTCAGGTTCCGAACTGCCCGGGGTAAAGCCGAGTTGGCCGGAAACATAAACTGTATCTCCGTGTATGACGGCTTGAGAATAATGCCCGGCGGGTTTGGTCGCATGTGCACTTGATACGCGCGTGAGTTCTTTTGACATGGGCTTTAATCTCCGGCTTTAGTCGATGCGATATCCCGGCTTGGTTCTGGCTTGTCCGGGTTCGAAAGTTTTGGTGCCCGGTTCACCAATTTGCTGCAAGTCAAACGGGGTCGTGTAATACAGCGAGTTTAGCCAATTGCTAAAAAGCAAATGGGCACTCGAACGCCATGTGTTGATCGGCGCCTGGCTGGTATCGTCATTGGGGTAGTAACCGTGGGGAACTTGAATGTGCTCGCCTTTTGCCAAATCACGTTGATATTCGTCGCCAATGGTTGTCGAGTCATATTCCATGTGGTTGAACATGTGAACATGGTGCATTTTGCGGTCATGGACCAAACATATGCCGGCCAAATCAGACTCGATCAAAATCTCCAGTTCCGAATGGGGTTCAATATCTGATCTGTGGTTTTCTGTGTGACGAGAAACAGGAACAGACAGCGAATCATTCATTCCCCGCATCAACAGTGATGTATGATCCAGGACCCGATGTTCGTAAATGCCAAAGCGCTTTTCTTCTAACTGGTATTTGGGGATGCCATAAAAATGAAAGAGTGCGGCTTGCGCGCCCCAGCATAAATTAAACAGGCCATGAACATGGGTTACGGACCAATCGAAGACCTGCCTTAACTCTGACCAGTAGTCGACATTCTCAAAGGGCATTTGCTCAATAGGTGCCCCGGTAACAATTAAACCATCAAATTTTTGGTCCTTGATGGCATCCCAGGGGTGATAAAAATCGAGCATATGTTCTCGAGACGTGTTTTTTGGGACGTAGTGGGTGGGCGCAATCAGCGTCATTTCGACCTGTAAGGGACTGATTCCCAGTACGCGCGCAATCTGGGTTTCTGTTTTGATCTTTTCCGGCATTAAATTGAGTAAGGCAATCCGAAGCGGACGGATATCCTGGCGTGTGGCATCAGTGTCTTTGATAACCAGAACGCCCTCATTATCCAGGATGTCGTAGGCAGGTAAATTTTCAGGAATTTTAATAGGCATCGTGCGACTTCCTTAATTTGCCGGAGCTTGGCGGGTGCGGTTATTACTGCGGCTCTGGCAAATCGACACATAAGCATTCAGGCGATCCCGCGCGGCCGCGGATTGGGCCACTTCTTTTTCAATCGCCGAATAGATATTTTTCATAAATTGATCGGAATCAGGGACCGTCCCGCTTCCAGCTTCTGTCAGAAATAGGTCGTTGACGTCAATTGTAAAGCCTAGCCGGTCTGCAATTGCCGCATAGCGTGGTTTACGGAATGCCAACAGGTCGGGGAACAACGGCCTGGCAAAGTCGAAGGGGTCGACACCCTTTCCGTCATCTGGTTTTTCTGCAAGAACCGGATTAATAAACGACGGGTGATAGAACAGAGGTTTCGGGTCTGTTTTTGCGCGGCGTTTAAGTTCTTCTTCAGAGCGTTCATTGGAACGAATATACAGGATCAACGTTTGATCTTTGAGGGCCGTCAGGACACTGTCTTCGTCATCTTGAGGGTCACAAACCTCGCAGAGACTGCCGCTGGCATCATTTATGAACTTCTCGCAGCCATAAATATCCCATGATTTTCGGATGAAACGCTGCACTTCTTCCATAGAGCCGATTTCGGCGTCACGATAGAGATTTTGGCGCTCAAGGAATGTACTTTTGTTAAGGCCCCCCTGCTTTTCATCCCCATACATTCCAAGAAACGTGGACACGGGATCGAGGTTGTCGACGGATATGTTGTGATGAATATAGATTGAATCAGACCGCAATAGGCTTGCAACAAAGGGGTCTTCCATCTGCATGATTTTGAACTTGATGTTGTCGACAATATCTTCCGCCAAATAGCGGGTCCCGATCCGATAATCGGCGGAATAATGGAACCATCCGGCGGTTTTTCGCAGTTCTTTGGACAAGACTGTTTTGCCAACGCCAGACATCCCGAGAAGGGTGATGGCATGGTGCAAGCGGCTAAAATCTTCAAAAGGGATCATGGGCAAAAATCATATTTCTCGATTAAGAACGTGGCATAACTTTGCAGAGAAGATATCCGATTTATAGGAAATTACCATTTCTGATATGCGATTTTGCAGTCAGGTCTCCTATATCTGATAATTTTGATAAAATTACGAAAAAAAGACTATCCACATATGCGGTTTCCATGTTCTATTATTGAAATGTTCGTGCTGGAAAAGTACGAATGTCTACAGGGAGAAGGTGTGTGATGCGGCAGTTGCGTTTAACTGTCAGTTTTGTTGGAAAATTTCCGCGCTTGCTCTCCGTTAGCTAACCAAAACGGGGTACAGAAATATGCAAAAATCTTTGAGTATCGATCCGGCAAAATGCACGGGATGTCAGCAGTGTGAGCTCGCTTGTTCGTACGACAACGAAGCGGTGTTCAATCCGTCCAAATCACGGATCAAGGTCTTCAACTTTCACGACCAAGGGCGCTTCGTTCCTTATACGTGCACCCAGTGTGATGAAGCATGGTGTCTGCATGCCTGTCCAGTAGACGCGATTTCCCTGGATACGGCGACGGGTGCAAAAATTGTTTCTGACCAGGTCTGTGTCGGTTGCAAAGTCTGCACGATTGCCTGCCCGTTCGGTACCATCAATTACAATCAATCCACTGGCAAAGTTATCAAATGTGATCTGTGCGAAGGTGATCCGGAATGCGCAAAAGCATGCCCGACAGACGCCATTACATATGTTGATGCGAACTGGACTGGTCTTGAAAAAATGCGGGCTTGGGCCGCAAAGACAGACTCCAGCGTACAAGCGGAAGCTTAATCAACAGAAACAGTCACGATAGGGAGAGCAGTCATGGCTTGGGCAAGAAAAATACTACGTGTTAATCTGACCAAAGGAACATGCGCTGATGAGCCGCTCAATATGGAATGGGCGCAAAAATATTTGGGTCAGCGCGGTTTGGCGACGAAATACCTAACGGAAGAAATCGATCCGAAGGTCGATCCTTTGTCGCCCGATAATAAAATGATAATGGCTACAGGGCCTTTAACGGGGACGTGCGCGTCTACGGCGGGGCGATATTCAATTATTACCAAAGGGGCCTTAACAGGCGCGATTGCGTGCTCAAATTCTGGCGGGTTTTTCGGGAACGAAATGAAAAACGCTGGATATGACATGATCATCTTTGAAGGGAAATCACCAAAACCGGTTTATCTTTTGGTTCAGGATGGTTCGGCTCAATTGCTGGACGCTGATGCCTATTGGGGTCAGTCTTGCTGGACAACAGAAGAAGGGATCAAGGAAAAGCATGGTGATCCTTTGATTCGTGTGGCTTCAATTGGTATTTCGGGCGAAAAAGGCGTCAAGTTCGCTTGTGTCGTAAATGATATGGATCGGGCAGCCGGGCGTTCCGGTGTCGGCACGGTCATGGGATCGAAGAACCTTAAAGCTGTCGCTGTTCGCGGAACCTTGGGTGTCAGTGTCGATAATGCGAGTGCCTTTATGGGAGCTGTTTCTGCCAGTAAAACGGTGCTTGCAGAGAACGCGGTCACTGGAGAAGGTTTGCCGGCGTTTGGTACTCAGGTTCTGATGAACGTCATCAATGAAAGCGGTGCATTGCCAACGCGCAATCATCAAGATGCGCAATTTGCCGGTGCCAATAACATTTCCGCCGAAGCGATGGCAGAACCACGTGAGTCTGATGGAAAGCCAAACTTGGTAACGAACGCCGCATGTTTTGGCTGCACAATTGCGTGTGGTCGGGTTTCGACGGTTGAGCGGACTCATTATACGGTCAAAGACCGACCTGAATATCAAATTGCGTCAGGAGGCCTCGAATATGAAGCCGCTTGGGCACTAGGTGCTGCGACGGGTGTCGATGATCTTAATGCGCTAACCTTTGCCAATTTTATCTGTAATGAACAGGGTATCGATCCAATTTCTTTTGGAGCCACCGTTGGCGCAGCCATGGAATTGTTTGAAACAGGCGTCATTACGACCAAGGAAACAGACGGCCTTGAGGTGAAGTTTGGTTCCGCAGAGGCGCTGACAATGTTGGTTGAGCTGTGTGGTAAAGGTGAAGGTTTCGGAGCTGAAATCGGCCTGGGTTCCAAGCTGCTTTGTGAAAAGTATGGTCATCCTGAACTGTCCATGTCCGTCAAAGGACAGGAATTCCCGGCTTATGATGCACGCGGCATTCAGGGAATGGGTCTTGCCTATGCGACATCTAACCGGGGTGCCTGCCATCTTCGCGGTTATACGGTCGCATCTGAAATTTTGGGCATTCCCGAGAAGACAGATCCTCTTGTGACCGATGGTAAGGCAGGATTGGTTAAGGCATTTCAGGACGCGACGGCGGTTGTTGATTCTGCCGGTATCTGCGTGTTTACCACCTTTGCATGGTCTATGGATGACATTGCGCCACAAATTGATGCCGCATGTGAGGGAGATTGGTCCGTCGAAAGCTGCATGGAAGCCGGCGAGCGGATTTGGAATCTGGAGCGTAAATTTAATCTGGATGCTGGCTTTACCGGTAAGGATGACAACTTACCGGCTCGTCTGCTGAAAGATGCTGCCAAGACAGGCCCGGCGGAAGGTAAAACCAGCGGTTTGGACACGATGTTGCCTGAATACTACGCAGCGCGTGGCTGGACGGTTGAAGGTATTCCTTCAAATGAAACTTTGGACAGAGTAGCCCTTTAATAACAGGCGCTGTTCTTTGGTTATACAGTTTGGGGGCCGGGTACCAAGTTGGGGTTCCGGCCCCCAATGCTTTTAAGATGAATTGATACGAGGATTAATATAATGACCTATGTCGTTGTTGGTGCCGGGCCATCTGGTGTTATTGCCGCTGAATCTCTAAGAAAATCTGATCCAGATACCGAGATTATTCTGATTGGTGACGAGCCAGAGCCGCCTTATTCGAGAATGGCTATCCCTTATTTCCTTGTCGGTAATATTGAGGATCAGGGGACGCATTTGAGAAAAACTGCCGGGCATTATGAAAGTCTTGGCATCAAATATGTGCAGGACCGGGTGTCTGCTGTTTCTCCAGAAGACCACACGGTCTCGCTCGCCAGTGGCGGCACGCAATCCTATTCAAAACTCCTGATCGCGACTGGTGCTCGGCCGGTTAAGCCACCGATTGAAGGCCTCGATTTGCCCGGTGTCCATCATTGCTGGACCCTTGCCGATGCACGGAAAATTATAGAATTGGCGCACGAAGGCGCGCACGTTGTGCTGGTTGGCGCAGGCTTTATTGGGTGCATTATTTTGGAAGCTTTGGTTGAGCGCGGCGTCAATTTGACGGTTGTTGAAGCGGATGATCGCATGGTGCCCCGGATGATGAACCAGAAAGCCGGTGGGATGATCAAGAAATGGTGCATCGAAAAAGGTGTCGCTGTAGAAACATCGACCCGGGTCACGAAACTTGAGCCAAATTCGGATGCCGAGGACACCATGAACGTCGATTTGGATTCTGGAAAACAGATTCCTGCCCATCTGGTGGTCATTGCAGCTGGTGTTAAATCCAACACGGAATTTTTAGAAGGCAGCGGTATTGAGGTGAAAGAGGGCATCATTGTTGATAAATATCTGAAAACGTCTGTTGACGACGTGTATGCGGCCGGTGATTGCGCTCAGGGACCTGATATTGCTGGTGGATGGTCCGTTCATGCCATTCAACCGACCTGTGCGGATCATGGGCAAATTGCCGGTAAAAATATGGCAGGGATAAAAACCCCCTACAAAGGCAGCTTAGTGATGAACGTGCTGGATACGGTGGGTTTGATCTCCGTTTCTTACGGCGCATGGGAAGGCAAGGGTGACGGCGTCGAAAGCCTGGACGAGAAGAACTATCGTTATATGCGCCTGGAGTTTGAAGATGATAAATTGATCGGGGCTTTGTCACTGGGGCGTACTGAGCATATGGGCGTATTGCGCGGCCTTATCCAGACGGGTGTTGCCTTGGGCGAATGGAAAGACAAGCTAAAACAAGACCCGCAAATGATTATGGAAGCCTATGTTGCGACGAAATATGTATAGGTAGCTCATGATAATCCGGGTCAAATTGTACGCGATGCTTGCAGAGTTTTTGCCTGACAACGCTAAAAAAAATGAGGCAGACTTTGACTGTGCAGAGGGAACCTCCGTCACGCAGGTTCTTTCAAGCCTCAAAGTTCCGTTGGAGCATTGCCACCTGGTATTAATCAATGGTGTTTTTGTCTCTCCCAGTGATCGGGATACTCTTCTCCTCAAGGAGGGCGACGCTCTGGCCGTATGGCCGCCGGTAGCAGGCGGCTGAGCAGAAGTGGACACTCAAATTGTCATCGAAAAAGAGATGGGGTTAACTCATCGCGATTTTTTTCGGACAATTGGAAGTGCGCTGGGGACGGAAGATTTTGAGGTCTGGGATACAGGTGTTCGGGTGTCTTCGGGTGCACAGACACTGCAAATTCAATTGGGCCATGAGATGGAACGGCGCATCGCCTTGATGGTTATCCCCCGGACACTGGTGACATTGACATTCACCAACTATCCAGAAGATGAGGTTAAAGCCGTAATCAAACGCTTTGATATGCGCTTCAAGCGAGGCGGCGGTTAAACTGGCCTACTTGTCCGCATAAGGGTTGTCGCCTTTGCGACCATTGAGACGGATCGGAATTCCTGGCAGTTTAAAGTCGCTCCGTAATTCGTTAACCAGATATCGTAAATAAGACTCAGGTAGTTTGTCGGCGCGGCTGGAAAACAATGCAAACGTTGGCGGCCTCGTTCGTGCTTGTGTCATATAACGTATTTTGATGCGGCCTAATCCTGAAACAGGTGGTGGGTGGGCGTCAACCGTCGCCGCCAGCCATCGGTTTAAGGCACCGGTTGAAATACGCGTATTCCAAAGTTCGTGGGCTTTGACGACCGCTGGCATCAGTTTTTGCAAGCCTTTGCCGGTCTTCGATGAGCAGGTAATAATCGGAACTCCGCGGACTTGGGGTAACGAAGTTTGCAGTCTGTCTTCTATGCGTTTGGCCGCGACGACCCGGTCGTCGGCGATATCCCACTTATTGACGGCGATAATCAGGGCGCGCCCTTCCTCGATAACATGGCGGGCAATGGTCAAATCTTGTTTGTCCAAGGGTGCGTTCGCATCCAGGACAAGAATGACAACTTCTGCAAAGCGGATCGAACGCAATGTGTCACCCACCGACATATATTCCAGCTTTTCTTTTATTCGTGCCTTACGGCGCATTCCGGCTGTATCAACCAGCCGGACTTCGCGACCCTGGTATTCCCAGGCAACGGCGATTGCATCGCGCGTAACGCCCGCTTCCGGCCCCGTTAACAGGCGTTCCTGTCCAAGTAATTTGTTGATCATGGTCGACTTGCCAACATTGGGACGTCCAATGATTGCCAGCTTGAGAGGACGGTCGGTCAGATCATCCTCTTCAATAGCTTCCTCATGATCGACTTCGTCTAGGTCTGGTAGGTCTGACATTTCTGAAATGTCATTTCCTTCAGATGCATAAGGTAGCAAGGCATCGTAGAGTTCGCTCAGACCTTCGCCATGTTCTGCCGAGAGCGGAATAGGCTCACCAAGTCCAAGACCATATGATTCATAAAGCCCCGCTTTGCCAGCCTTTCCTTCGCATTTATTGACCACCAAAAGGGTCGGGGTGGGATGTTTCCGAAGCCAATTAGCAAAGTGTTCGTCCAAGGGCACGACACCGGCGCGTCCATCAATAAGGAATAGTGTGACATCAGCTTCTGTGAGCGCCAATTCGGTTTGTTGACGCATGCGGGCTTCCAGGCTGTCGTCGTAGGCGTTTTCTAACCCTGCGGTATCGATCAAACGGAACGAGAGGTCAGAGATCGAACCTTCACCCTCGCGACGGTCACGGGTTACACCAGGAGTGTCATCGACAATCGCATGCTGTTTACCCGTTAAACGGTTAAACAATGTCGATTTTCCGACGTTGGGGCGGCCAATGACTGCTACGGTAAAGGTCATGTTCTCGATTTTTCACATTCTATGGGTTTTTGTAACCCGGTCTTTTCACTGGTAGGCGACGATCTGCGCGTTGTCCGTTAGAAAGTAGACGCTTCCATTGGCGACAATGGGGGGAATTGAAACAGCGTCCGGCATTTCCATTTCCCCAATGGTATCTCCCGTATAAGGGGATATGGCCAAGGCTTCTCCGTTCGATCCCGCAACAATTAATCGATCGCTCGTCAGAATAGGACCTGTCCAGATAATAGGATCGTCCAAATCATCCGGGTCTTCGAACCGAGGTAACGCCCGGACCCAATAGACACGGCCATCTTCACGGGAGATACAAATGATTTCTGCTTCGCTTGTCAGGGCATATATATAGTCACCTGCAACCCAGGGGCTTTCCAAGCCACCAATATCGCGAACCCATATGCGCCGGCCAGTTCGCAGATCGATGGATACAATCTGTCCACCGTTACTCATTGCAACAACACGATTACGATCAATGACGGGGCGCCCACGGATATCGGCAAGCGTCGAAATCACGTCCGTACGGCGAATAGAAGTTAAAGATTCTTCCCAAACAAGTCGTCCCGTGTCAGCTCTTAGCGCTACGATCTGGCCTGATGTATATGGGACGACAACGATACCACGATCAACCGCTGGGCTGGCACCGCCCAAAATACTTGCTGTTTCCGGTAAACCGCTATGCGTCCATAATTCTTCGCCGGTTTCAGCGTCCAGGGCAAACAACTTGTTGTTCAGGGTTACAGCGAAAACCCTTCCAGCGCGCACAGTGGGCGCTGCGCGAACCGGTGCATCAACTTTTACACGCCATAGTTCGTTGCCAGAAGCCGCATCAAGGGCAACCACCTGTGCAAACCCTGTACCGGCAAAAACTCGACCTTCTGAATAGGCCAGCCCGCCGCTAATGTGGTCATCGTCGTCATCTTTGGGGGTGATTATCGAACGCCAAACCGTTCGGCCGGTCTTTTCGTCAATAGCATAAACGCTTGAATAAACGTTCATGGCATATATGCGACCCTCCGACGATATGGGTTCCCCACCCAGACGCCTCTCGTCGGAAGCTGTCGCTCCCAGATCTGCAATCCAGCGCACTTTCAGATTGTCATGCACCTTAACATGATGCATGGCGTGGTTGGCATATCCCCCCGATTGTGGCCAAGCCTTATTGATTGTCGGTGCTGGCAGCAGAATCTCTGTATTTGCGACTTCTGCATCAGCTGTTAAGGAGCGTTCATGCTGCAGGACGGACACGCGTGTCCCGGGAAGCGGTGGTTCCTCCTTTTGCCAGTAATCACATCCTGACAAAATCAGCGCGACGAAGGAGACGAGAATAACGTTTTTCATTATATAGTGTCCGAACTATCTCAGCCGAGGGTAGTATAGAAGTGAATCGGTTTTTTCGCTACCGATCATCTCCCAATGATTGTCAGTAATTCGCTTGCGCGTGCCTTGATCCCCTGCGGTGCTGTTGCGTCATCTGATATTGCTTTGAAAAACTCCGCGGCTTTCGTGCTGTCGCCATTCTGTAAGGCGCTCAAACCAAGGATTTCGCGCGCACTATGTCTCCAGGGATTGGCCGCATCCGTTAGCGTATTCACACGATCAATCAGCGTGGGAGACGCGCCGTCTGCGTCAAGTTCGACAAAGCCACCCAATATGACGGCCATGTCGTTGTAATACGCGGAAAGGGACGTGTCATTTGCCAACTCCACGTAGCTAGAAACGGCACCTGCTAGATCACCAGCTTTTTCTTGCAAAGCGGCGACTCGGAAGCGTGCAAGCATCGCATATCCGCCATTTTGCTCGGCAATAGCGCTAAAGGCGTTCAGGGCTTCTTCCGTTTTTTGTTCATCGACCAGTTTTTGCGCTGCGGAGAAGGTCTCGCCGGCCGCTTGTCGTTGATCTAAATCGTAAGATTTCCAGCCTTGAAACGCGGCGACGCCAATAACCACAACGACAGCGGCCCCGACGAAATACTTACCGTAAGTCGCCCAGAGCTTCTTTGCCTGATCTTCACGAAGGTCATCCTCGACCTCTTTAAATAAAATATCTGTCTCGTCGGCCACCGGCCACTCCTTCACATAAACGGGTTTTGGTTGCCAAAATAGCAGTGTTGCCAAAACCGGATAGTCCTCATAGAGGCGCGGCGGCTAAAATATCCACTGAGAGCCGGGAACGCAAACCCGCTTATCAAGATTTAGGGGTCATTTTACCCCGAATAGCAATTAAATCGCTGTGATATGCCAAAATCTCCCTATTTCGGGTTTAATATTGGTGCATGGATCACTGTTGTCGACCTTTTGGAGCCAATTTTGAAAGGTATTTCAAATACCTAAAATGATTCATGCTTCTTTAACCGCATCGGGCTATGGTTAAGGTAACGACATATATTCTCTAATTTTGTACGCTGGAGTTCGAAGGATGCGCAAATTTGTTCCCCTCATATGCCTTATGTTTCTGAGTGCGTGCGGTGGACTGGCAGCATCCGGCACACCGGGGCTCGCGCAATTAGATATTTTGACGATCATGGGTACTGACAAAACGGTCGTGGACCACGTCGTTTCAGCTTCCAGCGGAAAGAATTGTTCCTCTGTGCGTCTGGAAAAAGGCGACTATTATTGTGAGGAAGATGAACCGAAGGTATCGCAGAATATTTATTGTTACCGGACGCTAGCGAGTGTTACTTGCTATGACCGCGATGACCCCCATGGCGGCCGATATCAAAAAGTCGGGCAAAATGATCACAATCTGGTCGACCCCAAAAACAAACAAGCCCGCTAGCTTAAAAGATTTTGGACTGGCTGGACTTGTAAGCCGGATCAAATCAGATATCTCATTGCCAATATGAGGCTCGTAAATTTCCTGCTTATGATTGCTGCTCTTGCCGTTTCGGCGGGTGCTGCCCACATCTTTTTTAAGGCATCTGATACAGACCCGCAGGCGGCTCATCAGCAGGCTGTGGCCGCTCAGATCGAGACACATCTCTCCCTGGCAAAGAAAGGCGATGTCAGAGCGCAGTACCGCTTGGCAGAACTCTACAGAACGTCTGACGAACCTCTAAAAGATTATCTTTTGGCCTTAAAGTGGTATCGAACTTCCGCCGACCGCGGCAACACATTGTCTCAGTATGCACTCGGTAATATGTATGCAATGGGTGATGGCGTAAAACAAAATTACTATCGTGCCGCAGAATGGTATCGGTTGGCGGCAAATCTCTCAGGGCTTGCTGCAGCGCAATTCGCGCTGGGGGATATGTACTTCAATGGTCGCGGGGTCCCATCAAGCTACGGCATCGCTATCGAGTGGTATACGAAGGCGGCGAACCAAGGACATGCGGTCGCGCAGTATTTTCTTGGACAGATTAAAAAAGAAGGTTGGGGCACGGACAAAAATTATGTTGAAGCCTATAAATGGCTGTCCTTGGCGAACACGAAACGAAAACAGGTTATTGCGAACAATGATCGCAATGACCCTCGGCAGGCTCTGGAAGCCCTAAAACCATTGATGAATAAATCCCAAAGAAAAGCTGGAGAAAACGCGGTAAAAGCATGGAAGCCAAGACGCTAACGATGCTTTAGCGGTGTTATCATGTATTGACCCAATCGTCGCCATAACGCACATTCACCGTCTGTTTTTATTCTTTGAATTAGGGGCTTTGTGAAACCTTGAGCGATAAAATTACTGCGATAACCTTTGATCTTTGGGACACCATTATTAGTGACGAATCTGATGAGCCCAAGCGTGCGGCGCAAGGCCTGCGTTCGAAGCCCGATGAGCGCCATCATCTGGTTCTTGAAGCTTTGAACCGCCATGCGCCTATTTCGTCGGAAGACCTTGCGATTGGTTACGGCGTAGTCAACGCGGCTTTCGTCAAGTGCTGGAAAGGTCACTCCATTACCTGGACGGCACGTGAACGGCTCGAGGTGTTGCTCAATGGTTTGGGCCGGACATTGCCCGATGCCGAACTTGACGCACTCGCCCATGCGCAGGAACGGCTTGAACTGGATGTTCCTCCCGACCCAATTGAAGGCGCGCATGAGGCAGTGGCCGAGTTGGCCAGCCGTTATAAGCTCTGTGTCATTTCAGATACGATTATCACCTCTGGCACTGGCCTGCGGGAATGGTTGGAAATGCATGACCTTAAGCAATACTTCTCCGGGTTCGCCTTTTCCGATGAAGTTGGAAATTCAAAGCCCAATCGTGCAATGTTTGATTCAGCCGCGTCGCAGCTTGGTACCGAGTTTTCCCAGATGGTGCATATTGGTGATCGTGATCACAACGATGTCAAAGGCCCGCAAGCCCTTGGCATGAAGGCGGTACTCTTTACTGCTAAACGGGATGCCGACAAGGCGACAACTTCAGCCGATGCGATCTGCGAGCGTCATGCAGATTTGCCTGCCACCATTGACGCACTGGCGGGATAAAAAATATGGCGATAGCACCCCGAATTTTGGTTGTTGATGGCTACGTGAAGTCGGCGCGCGATGAACTGGAAGCGGGTGGCGCGACCGCCGCGGGTAATCAGTACGTTAAAATGCTGACCACGATTTGCCCGGATGTCATCTGTGATATCATTTACCCCAGTGATCCCGGAACCGCCGTTCCGTCCGGCAACGCCTTGTCGGATTATGATGGTGTTGCCTGGACAGGGTGTAGTTTGACGGTATTTGAAGATACGCCAGAGGTGAATACCCAGCTTGGCTTTGCGCGGGCGTGTTTTGAAGCCGGTGTGCCCGGTTTTGGAAGCTGTTGGGCGGCGCAAATTGCTGTGGTCGCCGCTGGTGGTATATGTCGTGCAAATCCCAACGGGCGCGAAATGGGGTTTGCTCGTAAAATCCAGCTCACCGACGCGGGCCGCGGTCACCCCATGTATGAGGGGAAGACGAGCGTCTTCGATGCTTACATTAGCCATGTAGATGAAATCACCCATGTGCCGGCGGGCAGTGTTGTGCTGTCTGGCAATGCCTTTACCCGGGTTCAGTCCGTTTCAGTCTTATACAAAGGGACTCCATTTTGGGGGCTGCAATATCATCCGGAATATGATTTGCGCGAAATGGCTCGCTTGACCTGGTGTCGGATTGATAAATTGATGGGCCTTGGGTTTTTCAAAGATCGACAGGCGGGCGAAGACCATGTCGCACTCCTGGAAAAGTTGCACGAGGATCCCAACCGTTTTGATCTTGCATGGCGGTTGGGAATTGATGACGATATCCTTGATGACGATGTGCGCCGATTAGAAGTGCGGAACTGGATTTATAGACTCGTTGTGCCGACAATGCTCGCCAAAGGGCGGGGGTAAGATGGGTTCAGTTCCTCGCATATTGATTGCTGAAGGCAATCCCGCTGACCGTCGTGAAGTGGTCGTGAACGGCGGTGGTGCATTGGGCAGTGCTGCCTATTCTCAGTCGATCAGACATATTTGCCCAGATGCTGCCATTGACGTTATTTATCCTGCGGACAATGGCTCGGCCTTTCCGGCAGGAACATCGTTTGATGATTTCGACGGATTTATTCTGGGCGGGTCTGCGTTAAATTTACCGTCTGATGCCGACACCCCGCATGTCACAAGGCAGGTTGAGTTGGCGCGCGCTGCTTTTAGCGCACAAATCCCGTTTCTGGGCAGTTGTTGGGGGTTGCAGGTTGCCGCTGCGGCCGCTGGTGGCATTGTTGGTGTAAACCCGCGGGGCCGGGAAATGGGGTTTGCACGCAAAGTTACGCTGACCAGCGCGGGCCAAGCTTCTCCTTTTTTCGAAGGGAAGGCAGGTGTATTTGATTCACCCGCTATCCATTTTGATGAAGTTACGCACCTTCCCGCTGGTAGCGTTGTGCTCGCAGAAAATAATCATACCGGAATTCAGGCTGCACTTATTCGATACAACGGCGGTACTTTTTGGGGCGTTCAATATCACCCCGAATTTGATTTGGCGCATATGGCGGGATTGATTAACAGCTACGCTGCTGGATTGAGCGAAGACGGTTTTTACGAGAACGAAGAAGCTGCTCATTCCCATGCCAACGATATGGCGCTTTTACATCAGGACCCCAGCCGTAAAGACCTTGCCTGGTCTTTAGGTGTTGATCAGGACATTCTTGATCCGGACATCAGACTGCGCGAGGTCGCTAACTGGGTGGAGCAATATGTCATACCGCGCGCCGCGGCGCGGGGGTAATGGCGACCGATTGCGATGTCGCGATTATCGGGGCCGGTCATAACGGGCTGGTTTGCGCTGCGTACCTTGCGAAGGCAGGGCTCCGTGTAAAAATATTCGAACGCCGCCATGTGGTCGGTGGCGCAGCGGTTACGGAAGAGTTTCATCCCGGATTTCGAAACTCCGTATGTTCCTATACGGTCAGTCTTTTGAACCGGAAAGTTGTTGATGATTTAGACCTCTATTCTTTTGGTCTCAAAATCATTGAACGCCCTCTGGCTAATTTTATGCCTCTAGATCAAACCGAGTATCTCGAGGGGCATGCTTCCGTTGAGAAAATGACAGCTGAAATCGCTCGTTTTTCAGAACGCGATGCGGCAAATCTGGAAAGTTACGAAGCAACGTTATCGCGGCTCGCAAACGTCCTTCAATCACTATTGCTGGAGACACCGCCTAACGTCGGTGGGGGGCTAGCCGATATATGGCGATTGTGGAAAACCGGGCGGCGCTTTCAGGGGCTTGATCTTGAAGACCAGCGCGATTTTGCGGATATCATGACGCTCAGTGCAGATGCGTTCCTAAGCCGCTGGTTTGAAAGTCCACCTGTTAAAGCGCTGTTTGCATTCGACGGTGTGGTCGGCAATTACGCAAGTCCCGAAATGCCGGGAACCGCTTATGTCTTATTGCATCATTGTTTCGGTGATATTCTGGAGCGCCCGGGGGCGTGGGGGCATGCCATCGGTGGCATGGGGGCGATCACCCAAGCGATGGCGCAGGCCGCAGAGAAAGCCGGCGCTCAAATTGAAACGTCCAGTGCGGTCCGTCACGTGATGTCGGAAGGTAAGCGGGTAACGGGGATCGTTCTGGAAGACGGTCGAACGATAACCGCACGGGCTGTCGCAGCAAATACACACCCGACTTTACTTTTTCAAAAACTGATTGGCCCAGAAGCTCTGCCGAGCGGTTTTCTAAAGCGTATGGAAAACATTTATTCCGGCTCGGCAACGCTCCGAATGAACGTCGCGTTGAACGAGCTTCCGGATTTTAAGTGCCTAAAGGGGACGCAGCAATCCGAACACCATACAGGTGGCATCATCATGGCCCCCAGTATCGCTTATATGGACGCTGCTTATCGGGATGCGCGTGATTTCGGGTGGTCTCGCCAACCGATTGTTGAAATGCTCATTCCCAGTACGATTGATGAGACGCTGGCACCTGCCGGAAAGCATGTCGCCAGCCTGTTTTGTCAGCACTTTGATCCGAATTTATCCGATGGCCGTAATTGGGACGAATGCCGTGATCAAGCGGTTGAGGCCATTATAGATGTGGTTGATGCGCTGGCGCCGAACTTCAAATCTTCGATTATCGCGAAACAGATTTTGACACCGCTTGATTTAGAGCGCGAGTTTGGTTTGATCGGCGGCGATATTTTTCACGGCGCATTGAACCTTAATCAATTATTCAGCGCCCGGCCAACCCTCGGTCATGCGGATTATCGGATGCCAATCGACGGCCTTTATCTTTGCGGGGCAGGTGCCCACCCCGGTGGAGGCGTGACGGGTGCTCCGGGTCATAATGCCGCCCGCGAAATCTTGCGCGATCTCTAAGTCTCTTACGATCCGCCGAGCAAGCCGCTAGCGCCGATGCCATCAAATATAAACTGTACAGCGAGTGCAGTAATAAGGACCCCGACAATTCTTGAAATGACATTCAGTCCGGTTACACCAAGAAAACGCTGCAGCTGTGTTGCCATAAACAAGCAGATTAAAGAGAGAAGAAGGACGGCTGCAAGTGCCGCCAGTATTGTCGCCTGCTGAGCAACCTCTCCTTCATGTTTTGCCATAAACAGGACAACCGCGCCCATGGCGCCAGGGCCAGCAATCAGTGGTGTGGCGAGAGGGAATACAGAAATGTCTTGTTTGTGTGATGCTTCTTCTGCTTCGTCGGCTGTGGTGCTGCTAATTCCAGTTGCCTGTGCCAATACCATGTTGATACCAACCAAAAGCAAGAGAATGCCGCCTGATGTTTTGAGTGCTGCCAGCGTGATCCCCATGTAGGCCAGGACACCCGCACCAAAAAAGGCGAAAAGAAATAAAATGATTGTTGCTATAAGCACACCTTTGATGGCCATTGATCGCCGGGCCTTGGCGGGCATGCCAGCCGTCAGGCCTGCGAAAATAGCGGCAATATCCACGGGTCCCACGGTCGCAAAGAAAGTCGTGAAAGCGACGAGCGCGGTTTCAATGATTTCTGGGTTCATCGGGGTGCCTATCGAAATTTCATTCCGAATGCCATATGTGCCGGAAAAACTCAATGTTTAAAGGCTTTTGTGTGTTTTCTATTGACCCAAAAAAGGTTGCCGTTTATTGCCTTCGCAGGAAAATTTAGAAAAGGGGCCAACGATGGCGAATGAAGATGGATACGTGTCGCCGGGCAGCCGCGATGAAGCCTTTGTTGAAACCACCCTTAAACTGGCGACATGGAACCTATGGTGGCGGTTTGGCCCTTGGCGCGAACGCCAACCTTTGATCATTGATACCCTTCGTGATCTGGATGCCGACGTTCTCTGCCTTCAGGAGCTGTGGGGAGAACTGGGTAAGGATCAGGCCGCCGAAATTGCCGACGAATTAGATTATCACGCTATTTACGAACCTGTCTTGCCAATCGATGGCGTCGATTGGGGCATGGGAATCCTGTCCCGGTGGCCTTTATTAGAGACATCAGCTTTCGTCTTGCCATCAATGCCAAGTGATGACGGCAGTCGTGATTGCAAGGCCATGTGGGCCCGCATCGATGGGCCGCGTGGCGCTATTGATGTGCTCAACACGCATTTGAGTTGGCGGCCAGAAGAAAGCGCTATTCGCCAGCAGCAAATGGCCGCGATTGCCAAATATACGAAAGAAACGCACAGGGGTGGAATGCCGCCAATCCTGTGTGGTGACTTTAATGCTATTCCGACAGCAGATGAAATTCGGATGATGACAGGTGAAGCACCGGTGCCGGTTGACGGGCTTTATTTTATAGATGCATGGCGGGCCGCAGGTCGGGAGGAGCCGGGTTATACATGGGATCGTACGAACAGTCTCACCCAGAAAGCCTTGCTGCCCAATCGCAGACTTGATTATGTTTTTGTTGGTGAACCGGCGCTTAACGGTGCCGGTCATGTTCTGAAGGCATCGCGGATTGGAACGGAAGCTACAGACGGACTGTTTGCAAGTGATCACTATGGTGTCGAGGTCGAACTGAGGTACTAAATCACGCCTGGCAAAGAACCATGATGATCGAGATGGCAACTACGTATCCAGGTGCAGTTGCAATCGGCCTGGGCTCCTTTTTGGATTAACGTCCGCTGCTTGCCATCAAAAACAAGGTTGCCAAAGCCGCCTCTCAGAGCAAATCAACTGGTTTGAAATCCATAGAGGCTGGTCTGGTGTTTTTCATGCGTGCGGTATATATCATTTACCTAGGCTTGGACCTTCCTGTCCGGTTTTATTTATTTGATTGCATGAACTGTGAACGCTTCAACACGTAACCCGCCGCCCTTGCTCATGCTTGTTGCGGTAAGCGCTATTAATCCGCTGGCTCTCAATATTTTCATGCCATCGATGCCAGGAATGGTGCGCGTTTTCGATACGGATTATTCGACGGTCCAGCTGGCCCTCACCCTGTTTTTGGCAAGCATTGCTTTATCGCAACTAATTATAGGACCTTTATCGGATCGGTTTGGTCGACGTCCGGTGGTCTTGTATGGCACCGCCTTGTTTTTGATTGCATCCACTGTTTGTATTTTTGCAACTTCCATCGAAATGTTGATTGTCGGCAGAATCCTGCAAGCGTTTGGTGGATGCACCGGTATGGTTATGGCCCGTGCGATTGTCCGTGATATGCATGGTCTCGATAAATCAGCGTCCATGATCGGTTACGTGACGATGGCAATGGTCGTTGTTCCGATGATGGCGCCGATGATGGGCGGATATCTCGATGGAGCCTACGGCTGGCAAGCCAGTTTCGTTCTGGTGCTTGTGTTTGCTTCGGTAGCGTTGGTATTTGCATTTCATTACATTGGAGAGACCCATAAAGGGCCGTTTCGAGCGGAAAACCCGGTTCGTATGATAATCAGCTACGGGGCTTTGTTGCGTAAATCCAAATTTGTGTGGCCGGCATTGCAAGTCTCTTTCTCGACGGCGGCTTTCTTCGCTTTTCTGGGGGGTGCACCATACGTAACCATCGACTTGTTGGGGGGTAGTCCCGTTGAATATGGTCTGTATTTCGTGTTTCCAAGTAGCTGTTATATGTTGGGAAACTTTATTACCGGGCAGATGTCAGAAAAGTGGGGGGCTGGGCGCCTTGTCGCTATTGGCTTGGGTGTCTCCATGTTGGGCGGCTTTTGGCTACTTATAAATTATTATGTGTTCGACCTTTCGATCCTGACTTTGTTTATCGGTATGGGATTCATTGCGTTGGGTAATGGATTGACATTGCCGAGTGGAACAGCGGCCGCTATTAGCGCCGATTCAAGCCGTGTTGGCGCTGCAGCCGGGCTGTCTGGATCCATGCAGTTGGGTGCCGGAGCGACATCGTCCTTCCTGGCTGGGTGGTTTCTTTCCGGTTCAAGCAACGCATTACCACTGGTCATCATCATGAGTATGTGCGTCTTTATGGCCATCGTTGTTCAACTGGCCGGACTGATTTTTACAGATAAGAACGCTAATCCTAGCTGATTGATATTTCCGAATACTGTGGTTTCACAATTCTTTCGTAGTCACTAAATGCCATGAAGATCGAGCGGTCCAGACGTCCCGCATTGAACACCACTTCTTCGTTATTCTTGCAGGCCGGGTCCACAATCACTGGCAGTTCGTCACGAAAACTGAACGGTGGGACCGCGCCCATGACGCAACCCGTCATTTCTGTCGCCTCTTCTTCCGGTGAAAAGCGGCCTTTTTGCGCCCCCATGGCGCGACAAAGTGCTTTCATATCCAGTTTACGAATGCCGGGAAGGATGGCTAACACATATCGTTTCCCGCCACCACCACCCCGCACAGAGGCGACGATGGCCTTCATGGCCTGAGCCGGATCATTGCCACGAATTTTGCTGATTTCTTCGGAGCGACCTTCGAGGATATGTTCAACAATTCGGTAGCGTGCATTGTTTTCGTCAAGGAGGGCGATCAAACGTTCATGTGTCGATGTCATTGCAGGCTCGGCTGGTTTTGGTTCTATAAAGGGGAGGGGCCTTCGTAATCTAATAACCACTGCTTCAGGAGTTTTGCAAATACTTCCCGCTCGGCAGCACTAAAAGATTTCAATAGGGATTCCTGATATGCGACGTGGGCCAAAAGTGCCTCTTCGATTTTTTGCTGCCCTGTCGGTGTCAGTTTTACGAGAACGGCTCTCCTATCCTCTTCATCAGGGACGCGGTTAACAAAACCTAACTTCTCCAGCTTATCAATGCGACTGGTCATGGTCCCAGACGTCAACATCGTGGCCTGATAGAGTTGTGTGGGCTTGAGCGCATGCGGGCTGCCTGCACGGACCAGGGTTGCCAAAACATCAAAGTCCCCCGCTTCCAAACCGAACCTTTTGAAGTTGTCCTTTAGCTTTTTCATGATGACGGCATTGATGCGCGATATTCGGCCAAAAACAGCCATTGCACTAACGTCGAGATCTGGGCGCTCGTCTTTCCATTGACGTATGACGCCGTCTACATGATCTGTTTTTTCTGTCATGGGTTATCCTGTTTCAAATTTTATCTTGAAGCAAAGATACTTGACTTCAAAAGAAAATGGAATATGTATTTATCTTGATATCAAGATAAATTGGAGTTCTGACAACATGCTCGCTTTATTTCGAACAGCCCTGACCCCGGCCATATGGGGAACAACCTATGCAACCACGACTTTGCTTCTCGGTGATCAGCCCGTTGGTTGGATGGTCGTTTTCCGTATTCTGCCGGCAGGCCTGATACTGATCCTATTGTCACGTCGCTGGTTGACGCCCCTTTGGTATGGGCGGGCCCTGTTCCTGGGAGGCTCTATCTTGGCGCTTTCTTACTTTGTCTTTTTGGCGGCCTATCGATTGCCTGGCGGTATGGCGGGTACACTCATTGCAACTCTGCCGTTGCAAACACTTTTCTATATGTGGGTGCTCCAGGGCCAGCGACCGAACCGAATACAAATATTGGCGGCCGTCGGTAGTATTGCCGGAGTGGGGTTGCTTCTTCTTAACGCATTAACGGTCGACCTGATTGGCGTGTTTGCATCCTTTATGGCCTGCTTTATCACATTTATGATGGCCTATAAGTCAAAAGACTGGGGGCTTCCGAAAGCAGGCCTGGTTGCCTATGTGGGTTGGCAACTGACACTTGTTGGCTTTTTGGCTTTGCCGGTTGTTTATGTCGTCGAAGGTGCGCCCCCGGAAATAACCCTAAATCTGGTCGCCGCGTTTACATGGATTGGCGTGTTGGGCGTTGGTTGGGCTACGGTAAACTGGCTAAAAGGAATTCTGGTATTTCCAGTGACAACACTGTCATTCCTGAGTTTGGTTAACCCCATCGCGGCGGTTATATGCGGACAGCTATTTGTAGGCGAAGAGTTTGGACTGCGTCAATGGATTGGAATTCTGATCATTCTGACAAGTATTGCTGTCGCCATTAAGGCGCAATCCATGCCGGGGGCGACTAAAGTCGCCCCGCCATTGCTGCATCAAACATGGTTCTCATTTCCGCAGGTCCTGCGGGTATGGGGTTTCCGCCCGCGGTCGGGTCATTAGCGGCCATTTCCGAAAGCATATCGAGCTGACTTTCCTGGACCCCCAATTCGGCAGCCGTATGAATGATCTCGAAGGTTCCGCGGAGTTCCATAACCCAGTCCATGACAGCGCCGTAGCCAGTTCCCTTAAGGCCCAGGAAACGTGCAAGAATATCCATGCGGTCCTCGATGGCGGGGCGGTTAAAGTTCATCACATAGGGCATAAATACGGCATTGGTCAGACCATGATGTGTATCGTAGACGGCGCCAACGGGGTGACTCAAGGAATGGACGGCACCAAGTCCTTTTTGAAACGCCGTAGCCCCCATGGCTGCGGCCGACATCATATGTGATCTGGCTTCGATATCACTTCCGTCGCTCACGGCGCGCGGTAACCAGTCACGGATCAGGCGCATTCCTTCCAAGGCAATGCCCTCAGCCATCGGGTGATAGCCGGGCGCGCAATAAGCTTCAAAACAATGAACAAGCGCATCCATTCCGGTAAAGGCGGTCAAGTGCGCTGGAAGTCCGGTAACAAGTTCAGGATCACAAAGCACAATGGCCGGCAACATCGTCGGATGGAAGATGACCTTTTTTGTATGGGTTTCTTCATTGGCGATGACCGAAGCCCGACCAACTTCTGATCCTGTGCCGGATGTTGTTGGTACCGCTATAACGGGCGCGATGCCGTCGGTCTTAACGCGCGTCCAATTATCGCCAACATCTTCAAAGTCCCAGATGGCCCCCGATTGTCCGACCATAAGTGCGACAGCCTTGGCCGCATCAACGCCGCTTCCACCGCCCCAGGCAATAACTCCGTCGTGTCCCCCCTCTTTGTACACACGAACCCCGTCTTCAACATTCTTTCCGACCGGATTAGGCTTAACGTCAGAAAACAGCCCGGTCGGCAGGCCGGCGGCTTCGTTGGCAGCCAGGGCATCCTTAATCATCGGTAACGCGGCCAGTCCTGGGTCCGTAATCAAAAGAGGTTTGGTCATTCCCAAACTCTTGCAATGTTCGGCCAATTCAGTGATGCGCCCGGCACCAAATTTGACAGCGGTCGGGTAGTTCCAGTTTCCGGATAGGGTGGTGTTCATATACAGGTCCTTAGATATCGTCTTGTTAGTTGAATGTTACTGTTGCCAATGCTCGGTCAACCTTGCTTTTAGCCCAAGCGGAGGGATCAATCGGTGCCGTATCTGCATCTGTGACCAGCGTGCCGTCGCCAACAGTGCTCAAGTCAACACGGCCCCCCTTGGTTTCGACATAGACACCTTTGCCCGCCAATAAAGCGACTTCAAAGTCACCGTCCAGAGAACCGCCCCAGAAGGTTGTCCCGCGAATACCAATTGTTGCCGTGTCCGTGTTGACGACAAACGAGGCATCTGCTGTCTGCATAAGAGAACCGCTGGTAATCTTAAAGGCACCTTCCAGCAAGCGCATGACAGCGTTGTTTCCGCCTTGATCAACGATGTACTCCTGAACAACGAAGTGGGTGCGTTCTCCCAATGTTAACTCTGCTCCGTCGTTCATCTCGATTTCGATACGTGAACCACGACCGGTCGATATGATGTCACCTAACTGAATTTCGCTTCCTTCGCTCAGGACCCGCGGAAGCGCGTCTTGCATGGCAACGGCTGAACTCTGAATCCGCGTAACCTTGCCAACGACATCCGTCGCTTCAGCAGCATATAGTCCGCCAGCAACGGCCAGCCCAAGCGCGGTAAATAAAATTACAAGATAGTTTTTAGAGATGTTTCGCATAACAGTCCTCACTAAATGATTTCGAAATAGCGTTCCATTTCCCAATCTGTAATCGCACGCCGGAATTCACGTTCTTCCCATTCCCGTGTGGCAGCGAAGTGATCGACAAAGGCATCCCCCATAAGAGCACGTGCAGGCTTTGAGCCTTTTAATTCTTGTGCAGCATCCCAAAGTGTTCTTGGCAGTTGCAGGCGTTTCGGAAATTTCTTTTCGTAGGCATTGCCGACAACATGAAGCTCCGGCTCAACCTTGTTTTCAATACCCCAAAGGCCGGCCCCAATTGCTGCAGCAAGCGCAAGATAGGGATTCGCATCAGCAGCGGCAATGCGATATTCGATGCGCTGTGATTTCTCTGAGCCAGAAATGCCGCGCAAGGCGCAAGTCCGGTTATCCATCCCCCAACTGGCTTCGGTCGGTGCCCAGAACCCGGGGATCAGGCGCGTATAGGAATTGACGGTCGAGGCGATCATCGCCAACGTTTCCGACATCAATTGTTGCTGCCCACCGGCAAAATAGCGCATTTCATCGCTCATGTTGTCTGGCTTCGATGCATCGTGGAAAACGGTGCCGCCGCCCTTCTTTTGTAGCGATATGTGGATATGTCCGCTTTGACCTGGCCAGTCCGGTGACCATTTGGCCATAAAGGTCGCCATCAAGCCGTTCTTCTGGGCCATGATTTTGGAGAACGTTTTAAACAGCGCTGCCTTGTCTGCAGCGTTAAGGGCGGTATCGACCTCAATAGCGGCTTCCAAAACGCCCGGCCCTGTCTCTTCATGCAGGCCTTCAAGCGCCATATCCATTTGGATGCAACCATCAAGAAGTTCCCGATAAAGATCGGAATCCACCGTATTGCGGAGAACGGAATAGCCAAAGAATCCCGGCTGAATGGATTGCATGTCTTTGTAATTTTTTTCGCGAACACTGTGCGGCGTTTCTTCAAAGACGAAAAATTCGTATTCAATGCCAGCGGAGACTTCGTAACCCATGGCGTCGGCTTTTTCGAGGATACGGCGCAGAGTGCCGCGGGGGCATACGCTTTCATGGACACCTGTAAATTCACCCAAGAAAAACAACATGCCATCTTCCCAGGCAATTTCGCGGCAGGTTTCGGGCAGAATCCGAACCATCGCGTCAGGGTAGCCTGTGTGCCATCCGGTGACACTGACGTTGTCATAAAGCTGGTCAGCGGAATCCCAACCAACAACGACATCACAAAAGCCAAAACCCTTATCAAGTGCGGAAAAGAACTTTTCCTTTTTCATGTACTTACCGCGCATGATGCCGTCGATATCAAAGACACCGACTTTAACATAGTCCAGGTTGCGTTCTTCGACGATGGCGCGAGCGTCCGCTGCTGTTTTGACTTCTCTTGTATCCATTTGATATCTCCGGTCCTGATTTACGGCAGGACCTATAGTGTCGAAAAAAATAGTTTTCTCCAAGGCCCAAAATACTCTATTTCCCTGTATCAACAAGTAACAGGAAAGTTATGAATGCGCGATCATATGTCACGACCTGTTTCTTGTTTGCAGCACGGTGGAAACTTAACGGATGCAAAAGCCACCTTTGACTATGCAGGGCAGTGGCTTGATTTGTCTACGGGTATAAATCCGCACGCCTACCGCCTGTCTGCGCTTGATGAAACCGTCTGGCAGCGATTGCCAGATGCTGATCTAGCCACAAATCTATACGTTGCTGCCGCCAGCTACTTTGGGGTTAGCACGCCAGACTGTCTATTGGCGGCACCGGGAACCCAATCGCTCTTGCAAATGCTGCCGCGTGTCCTCGTCGCCAAGAAAGTCGCTATTGTTGCTCCGACCTACAATGAACACGCACGATGCTGGGCGCGCGCCGGCGCTGAAGTCATTGAAATTGAGGCGCTGTCAGAAATTCCCATCGATGCGGACATTGTCGTGGTTGTGAATCCAAATAATCCTGATGGGAACACCTATCGGCCGGACGTTTTAAATGGCATTGCCCTAAACTTAGCTGAGCGTGGCGGGTTTTTGATTATCGACGAGGCTTTTTGCGATGTGCAGCCAGAACAGAGCCTGGCATCGCAAGGCGGCTGTTCCGGTCTGCTTATCTTGCGATCATTCGGGAAGTTTTTCGGCTTGGCGGGGGTGCGTCTGGGCTTTGTGGTTGCACCAGAATCTGTGATTGCGCGACTGAATGATGAACAGGGACCCTGGGCCGTCTCGGGGCCCGCTCTGGAAATTGGGACCCAAGCTTATGCTGATCATCAATGGATTGCCCAGACCCGGCGCAGGTTATCTGGCGACATCCAACGCCTTCGATTGCTGTTGGACGGGGCCGGACTTCGCCTCGTTGGCGGCACGGATCTGTTTGTTTTGGTTGATCACCCCGAAGCGCCCGGTCTTTGGAAGCATTTGGCGACCCAGGGCATCTGGACGCGTCCCTTTGATTATAACCCAAGCTGGTTGCGTTTTGGTTTGCCCGGCAGCAAAGACGATTGGCGGCGCCTCAGCGCGGCGCTTGGTTGCTGGCCGACCTAACTTTTAAGTTGTAGGCAATTGGGGTAGCTTATCGCTTATGACAGGCCAGGATGACACCATTGAAGTGATGCTGCGCCGCGCGATCGAAGATCACCAGCGCGGAAACATTGCGGGTGCAGAGACGCTTTATCGTAAAATCCTGAGACAAGAACCAGATCATGCGGATGCCCTGCACTTAAGCGGACTGATTGCCTTTCAACGCAATGACTTTGAGGGTGCGAAGCAATTGGTGGAACAAGCCATTTCTTCTGAAAACCCGACGGCTCTCTATTTCGCGAATTTAGGGCGTATCGAGATGGCACGAACGGACTATACGGCGGCAATTGCAGCGTGGAAATCTGCATTGTCGTTGACGGATGAGACCAGCGATCTGAATTCTGATATAGCCGGGGCCTATTTGAAAGCTGGAAAATACAAGGAAGCGGTCGACGCGGCTCATGCGGCCTTAAATGTCGCGCCAGATCATGCTTCTGCGTTGATGAATCTGGGCCTGGCATTGGCCGAGCAAGGTCAAATGTCCGCGGCGATTGACGCGTTGGAAAAATCAGCCACGCTCCATCCGGAAAATGGGGATGTCTGGTTTCCATTGGGGCAGCTGTGTCAGCAAACCGACCGACAACCCCTTGCCGAGATTGCCTATGGAAATGCCATTCGCTTAACTCCCGACCGCTTAGAAAGTTATAACAACTACGCCAATTTGTTGCGCGACCAGATGCGCTTTTCTGAAGCCATCGATATTTATCGGGAAGCGATTGAAATTGCTCCGCACTACAGTGATCTTCACTCAAATCTGGGGGTCGCTCTTCAAGAGCGCGGTGATACTCAACACGCACTTGTCAGTTATCGCGAAGCCATTCGACTGAACCCGAAGAACGCTGAAGCACATCGCAATCTCGGGATGGCTTTGCTTCAGCAAGGGGACTATGGGCCAGGTTGGATGGAATATGAATGGCGCTGGAAAACCCGTCACTTTGCACCCATCGTCCGCGATTGGAAGGCGCCGCAGTGGTCCGGGCAAGAGGCGCCAGAAAAAACCTTGTTGATCCATTGCGAGCAGGGTTTCGGTGATTGTTTGCAATTCGCACGGTTTATTCCAATCGCTGCCCGGCGCGTTGGTAAGGTGATTGTCGAAGCGCCCAGAGAGTTGGCGCACCTGTTGTCACGTCTTGATGGTGTCGCAACCATCGTTATCGCAGGAGACGACCTACCAGAGGTCGATCTGCAAATTCCGCTACTCAGTTTACCTTATGCATTTAAGACGGAACTTTCATCGATACCTGATGAGGTTCCCTACCTTTTTGCGGATCCCCAGAAAAAGGAATCATGGCGGCAGCGCTTACATAAACGACCAGGGCAAAAGCTTGTCGGCATCGCTTGGCGCGGCAGTGGATCACATCAACGCAATGTGGCCCGCTCACCCGGTTTAAACGCGTTCATGCCGCTCTTTCTCCTCAGCCATGAGGTCCGCCTGATTTCTCTGCAACTGGATGGCGGGGCCGAACTTGCCGATAATAAGTACGCCGGCCCAAGGGTGGAGGACTATACGGATAACCTATCAAGCTTTGATGACACAGCCTCCCTGATCAGTGAACTTGATGCGGTGGTGTCGCCGGATACGGCGGTTGCTCATTTGGCGGGTGCGCTTGGCACAAAAACGTATTTGGCGCTGCCGAAAATTGCGGAATGGCGATGGCTGCAAGATCGTGATGATAGCCCGTGGTATCCGAATACGGTTCTAATCCGGCAAAATAAGCTTCTGGACTGGGATGATGTTTTTAGCTTCATTGCGCAAACGATTTAGAAGATAAAGAGACAATCTCTTTGTCCTCAGTATATAAACTCATAGTCTTGAAGACAAAACGCTGTTTGCTTTGAGTGGCTAAAGTGGACCTATTTCAATATTGCCAAACAGCTCGATTTTGACCCAAAGCAGACGCATCTGTGTTGATCTATTACTGACATCGCATTACCCTCAGGCCTGAGCGTAATGCGATATCGTCAGTCGTCGAGAGGTGGTACTCCGGACGTTCACAATCAAGCTAACTAAGTTCAGGGTATAGATGCCTACGCAAAGGTCCAAATTAGTAATTCTATTTATAAGCATATTAGCGTTGTGCTCATACACGTTTTATATCGAATGGTGGCTCGTATCTGTAATGATTTCGGCGGAACTGCTCTATATTGGCATGCTGATATTTGACATAAAAAAACAAATGCGTTTAAAGTTTACGGCTACTTGGATGTTTATATTAGGTGGGCCAGTATTTTTAGTAGATGGGATAAATTCTGGCATCCTCGCAGGTTGGCAGTTGGGAATATTCACCATTTTTTTTGTTACTACTTTCGTCTTCGTATATAAAAAAATAGGCAAACAGAATCAAAACTGAACTTGGGATAACTTAAACACTGTATAAGTCGCCGAATCACAGATATTAGTTTTTGTTGATTTCCCGTTGTATTGTGACTCTCGTTTGTTGACCAAATCAGAAGATGTATTCTAAATCTTAAATCTATCTGGTAGTTTGTGCTTATGTATTTGGCAAATTATATATACAAAAGCATTCAATTTTGTTTGCTGATTGGCGGGCTCTTTATCTTTGTCAGCCTTGAGGCGTTTGCGGATATTGAAGCTGGGATCAAGGCGTATGATGAGAGTGACTACAAAACTGCGATGGAAACTCTTTTCCCGTTAGCCAAAACGGGGAATGCCGAAGCGCAATATAAAGTCGCCTTGATGCATCATTTAGGTCTAGGTGTACCTAAAGATGTAAAGATGGCCATAAAATGGTACGAACTTGCTGCCCAACAAAATCTGTCCAAAGCGCAACATAGCCTTGGATACATTTTCCATTATGGCACAGGTGTGCCCGCTAATTATGTGGAAGCTCGAAAATGGTACCTACTGGCGGCAAATCAAAACGACGCTTTCTCCCAACTTAATCATGGAATTCTATATATAAACGGCTTAGGGACGAAACGCGACACAGAAGCCGCGATGAAGTGGTTCAAAAAGTCTGCTGGTCAGGGTAACTCTATCGCCCAGTATACCATAGGAAGAATGTTTTATGATGGGAACGGAGCCGGGAAACATTATGGCATCGCCAGCAGGTGGTTTAAATATTCCGCAGCGAAGGGATTAGCAGAAGCGCAGTATTTTCTGGGCATAATGTACAAAGAGGGAAATGGGGTAAAGAAAGACTTAAAACAAGCTTTTGAATGGATTAGCAAAGCCGCAGAACAGAAAAGCCCTGATGCATTATTTGAACTCGGCAACATGTATGACCATGGAATATATGTTTCTAAAAACCCCGATAAATCCATGGAGTATTTGTATCTATCCGCCAAGCACGGACATCCTTGGGGGCAATTTTTTGTAAGCGGCCATATTAGAAAGAAATCGGGCTCCAGCAAAAGCATAGAAACGGCAAACAGGTGGCTAATCTTGGCGGCAAAGGGTGGTGTCGGTGTCGCCCAGTATGAACTTGCCAGTCGCCTGGAAAAAGGCGAAGGACTCGCAAAAGACAAGAAAAAGGCCGTTCACTGGTATTTAAAATCAGCGGAACAAGGCGTTGTTGTATCCATGCACAATGTTGCCAAAATGCTATCCAATGGTGAAGGTGTTCCTGTTGACAAGGTCCAAGCGCTGAAATGGTTTATAATATCTGACGTAAAAGGTTTTGACTTATCCAAGGACCAAATATCTTCGCTGAAACGAAAGATGACGATGGCACAAATCAACGGTGCAGAATCTCTCGCAAGCACTCGGCTTAAAGGAACGTGGAAGTACAAGCTCAAATAGAACCATAGGTTTTTATAACCTAATTGCTTTTCCTTCTTTCGGGCAGCAGTCGCATGCGTCCGGTGAGTCACATCTCAACGCTCAGACGATCTCACATTACGCTCAAGTTTGAGCGAAATGTCATGGCAGTCGTTCAACAGTACGATTGATCTTTTGATCAGCTACTCTAGAGCAGGTGTGGGTGAGTCAAGGTCGCGGATTAACGCCGTTGAGTTTGGCCGTTTCGATCAAGGATATTGTTCACAATCTTTCGAACTTCGCATCAGGCACCATTTTACGAAAGCCAAAGAGTCTGCAAAGTCCCAAAAGCTGCCATCAATGAGTTTCTAATCACCACAATTTCAGCAATCTCAATGGTGGCCCTTTCTGACCAAAAGCGGTGTTCATCAATATATATAGGTGTGGCGGTTTATGAGGACAGAGTGGACGCCATGACTGTGGGCGTTGTCCGGTTGACGACGGCATGATTTCGGTCAATTCGGGGAAACGGCACCGACGCAAAAAGAAAAGGCGGTGGAAATGACCACCGCCTTTACAAATCTCTTTCAGGAAATAAAGAGAGACTTAGTTCCCCCAGGGAAGCGAGAACGTTTTAACATTGGTGAAACTTTTCATGGCTTCAACAACGCCTTCTTTATAGCCGAGACCCGAGTCTTTGATGCCACCGAAGGGTGACATTTCAGTGCGATAGCCGGGGACTTCCCAAACATTGACCGTGCCGGTACGAAGTTCCTGTATGAGCCGGTTGATGGTCTGCCAATTATCTGTTGCGACACCTGACGACAAACCAAATGCGGTCGAATTGGCGATCCGGATAATATCGTCCAGGTCCTTGCAGCGGATGATGGGGATCACGGGGCCGAAAGTTTCTTCTCGAACCAGTTCGCAATCATAGGGAACCTTGTCGACAACGGTTGGCGGATAAACAGCGCCTTCGCGGTTGTTGCCATGCAACAGTTCCGCGCCCAGCGATACCGCATCGATCACCCGTGCTTCAAACAGTTTGGCCGCCTCTTCGCTCACCACGGTGCCGATATCGGTATTTGGATCCATCGGGTTGCCGTAGGTCAGGACTTTTGCTTTCTCGACGACAAGCGCGGCAAACTCATCGGCGACGCTGTCGAGGCACAGGATACGCTTAACCGCAGTACACCGCTGGCCAGAGTTCTTGGTTGCGCCTGCGACAGCCATGGCAGCCGCCTTATCCAGATCGGCATCATCCATGATGATGAAAGGTGCATTGCCGCCCAGCTCCAGGACCGTGCGGCGATATCCGGCCGTTTCTGCGATGTATTTTCCCGCCGGAACGCCACCGGTGAAGGTCACAAGCGCGGCGTGTTCGTTGGTGATCATCTCGTCACCAAAGTCACCCGGAACGCCGGTGACGACTTGCAGCATTTCAGGCGGCAGTCCGGCTTCATACAGGATATCGGCGAGTATGATGGCAGTGAACGGTGTGACTTCAGCCGGTTTTAAAACCATGCAATTGTTGGTCGCTACCGAAGGTGCGATCTTGTGGGCGACCATATTCAACGGATGGTTCGACGGCGTAATGGCGCTGATCGCTGTTAACGGTTCCCGGGTTGTAAAGATCCGGCGCTTTTGGCCATGCGGTGTTAAATCACAGGAAAAAGCTTCGCCGTCATCCTGAATGCAAAGTTGTCCACAGAGGGTGAACACATCGAAAGAGCGGCCGCATTCATATAGGGAATCTTTTTTCGAAATTCCCAGTTCTGCGGTGATGACGTCGGAAATTTCATCTTTTCGGGAGACTATAATTTCCGCCGTTTTGATCAGAATCTGTTGGCGTTCGTAGCGCGTTAATGTCGGCTGATAATTGGCCGCAATCTCGAAAGCCTGTTTTACATGTTCCCGGGTTCCGCGCGGAATCGTTCCGATTACGCTGCCATCATAGGGGTTGAAGACTTCAATCCGTTCCGTGGTATCCACCTTATTACCGCCAATGCGCATGGCTTCATGTCGGGCGTTAGTAGAAGCATCCATTTTTTTGGTCCTTGCTATCTGTTCAGGCCGCGTTGTTCAGCGCGACACTAAAGATGTCAAAATTACGAAGTTGCTGGTTTTCGGGTAAACCGGTAACCGGGCGGTTAACGATCAGGGGAACGTTTTGCGTTGATAATCCGCCGTGAGAACGCAAAGGTTCTTTTAAACCCGTCAGGTCATGTTTGTCGGGCTGGCTGCCAACGGCTTTGTTTGCCGTCGCAATAACGACGATATCGCCGACCCGGTCATTGGGAAGCAGATAGCGCTCGCAAGCTTCTGCGTTGGTTAGAGCTTCCTGAATACCTTCAATTTTCAACAGGTCCGAGCAAACCTTTGGGATGTCAGTGCCATCGGGAAGATAAGCCGTTGCGTAGCCGCCCAAAGCACCGTGGTGGACCACGTAGGGGTCGGTGATTGGCAAGATCACCCGTGCGGCACCGGCGCCTAACATCTCATCCATAATTGGTTGCAGGTAGACGACGTCCGGTGTTCCTTCCGAATTATGCATATCGGCCATACCGTGATCGGCTGTAAGCGCTATCGTTGCGCCCAGAGCGTCTAGCTTCGCCCAATAGCTGTCCATCATCGCATAAAAGTCATTGGCGACAGGTGATCCCGGCGCATGTTTGTGCTGGATATAGTCGGTGGTCGAAAGATACATCAGGTCTGGACGATCGCGTTCCATCAGTTTGACGCCAGCATCAAAAATGAATTCGCTGAGTTCTGCGGAATAAACAGACGGGATCGGTCTGCCGACCAGAGCTTGGGCGTTTTCGATGCCATGCTCTGCGACACTTGTTTCGTCTGCTTTTTCAGATGAAAAACACATGGCGCGGCCACTGGAATAATCGAGGCCATACCCTAACAATTTCCGCAGTTTATCTTTTGCCGTGACAATGGTGATTTTGGCACCTGCATCAAAAAACGCTTTAAAGATGGTGCCCGCACGCAAAAGCTGTGGGTCATTCATCATCACTTCAGCGCCGGTTTCTGTATTGTAGAAGAAGTTGCCGCAAATCCCGTGAACGGACGGTGGCGCGCCGGTGACGATAGATAGATTGTTGGGGTTTGTGAATGCGGGGATGATACAATGAGCCCGCAAATCAGCACCAGATTTCACAATTCCTGCGGTATAAGGCATGCGCCCGGCTTTTATTGCTTCTTCGATATAGGCGGGTTCGGAGCCATCGATGCAAACAACGACAACCGGTTGCGCCGGCCACGCATAAGTACGGCCATTAACTTCGACAGGGGATTTTTCAGCAGACATTTAAAAAGATTCCATTTTTATAATTGGTTTAAGAATTAAGCCGCCTTCGCAGCACCGTTCGCGACGCCCATACGATCGATTGTTGATCTGATCGCATCCAAGGCCGCAGAAATCTCTGTCTGGCCCAAAGCGCCGATGCAGCCAATGCGGAAAGAGGGGGCCACTGTCAGTTTGCCGGGGTAAATGATGAACCCCTGGTCCTTTAACTGGTCGTAAAAGGACTGGAAATCAAAAGCCGGGTCCGCGGGCATTTTAAAAGTAATGATGATCGGCGCTTGTAAGGAATCTGGCAGGAGGGTCTCAAAGCCCATTTCGCGCATGCCATCGACAAGCTGTTTTCTGTTATCTGAATATCGTTTATTCCGCCCGGGGACACCGCCAGCCTCCAAAAACTGTTTAATCGCTTCGTCAAAAGCGACGATCACATGTGTTGGCGGCGTGAAGCGCCATTGGTCTGTTTTCTCCATGGCGACCCACTGATCATACAGATCAAGGCTCAAGGAGTGCGCATTGCCTTCACAGGTTTCCAGAGCGGATTTGCGGATTAACGCGAATCCCATCCCCGGAACACCTTCCAAACATTTATTGGAGGACGCCATAACAGCGTCAAACTCAATGGATTTAGCGCTTAAGGGAATCGCCCCGAAGGCGCTCATGGCATCGATAATTAATCGTCTGCCGTGTTTTGCGACAATACCCGCGACCTCTTCGATCGGGTTGATGATCCCGGATGTTGTTTCGCAATGAACAACAAGAACGTGCGTAATGGCTGTATCCGCACTCAGGGTGTTTTCCAGATCGGTCAGGGACGGTTGCGTATCCTCTGGCGTTTCCAGAATTGTGAAATCCCGCCCGAGATAGCTAATCATTTTTGCCATGCGCTGACCGTAAGCGCCATTAATCAATATGAGCGCCTTGCCATCACGCGGCAAAAGGGTCGCAATGGTCGCCTCAACAACAAACGTGCCGCTGCCTTGCAAAGGAACACAAACGTGCGTTTCTGTCGCTTCCGCAATGTCTAGTAATTGAGAACGGACGCGACGATTCGTTTCGATAAAGTTCGCATCGCGAGAACCCCAGTCATGCAACATCGCTTCTTTTGTCCTTAGCGACGTAGTGAGAGGGCCGGGTGTTAATAACCAGGGATCTTGGGTGTGAGTGCTCATGCCATTGGTTCCAAAAATAAAGGATAAACAGGATGGCGCTATTATCGGTCAAAAACGGTCATAAATAAACATAAAAACACATTTTTATGTGAAGTTTTAATGACCCAGCACCTTTAAGCAGGTGCTGGGTTGAAGACGGGGTCCATAATAAGGGCCGTCCTGTGCAAACAAGTCCCGGGAGGTCGGTTGTTTTCTGCGCACCAGATCTGGACCTGATCTTTCAGGGCGTTCCGGGCGTTCCGGGCGCGTCATCAAACCCATTTGCAAATTCCGCAGGAGCCAGCGCCTTCAGATCGAAGACCCTAATGGCAGCGATTTTGCGATCGGGTCTGACACTCGATCAACAGTTAGCGATTCCGCCATGCCTGACTGTGTTTCAGCAGTCCTTGGGTCAATATGGCATGAAGAATCCGAGCACCAGCGCAGGTATAGGCGATCATCATCGCCATCGCAGCCGCCGGCGCAATATCACCCGCATCATCCATATTCATAACCGCAATGGACGCAAGCGTTGTATCTGATGAATACAAGAAGATGACGGCAGAGACCGTCGTCATGGCATTCAGGAATAGATACATTGAGACATCGAGAATCGCGGGCGTGCAAACAGGAACCGTCACCCTGACAAAGGTTTTATAAAAGGGCGCTTTCAGGGATGCTGAAACGGATTCGAACTCCGGGTCCATCTGTTTTAAGGCTGTGACGGCGGTCAGGTGACTGACCGTATAAAAGTGCGTAATTGAGACAATGACCAGAATGCCTAAGGTTCCATAGAGGAAATTAAAGGGATTGGCCGGGTTATTGAAAAAGAAGATGTACGACAAGCCAAGCACCAGACCGGGCACGGCCAGCGGCAACATCGCCAGCATATGGAAGACGGTGCGCCCGGCTCCAAAGCCGCGGCCCTTTTCCATGAGATAGGCACCAAAGAAGATTATGGCCGTGCCGATGACAGCCGTATAAAGCGCCATGTATACGGAGTTCCAGAAGGCATCCCAGCCGCCCCCGTCCATGACGTCAAAGTCATAGTTGCTCAGTCCTAGTTCCAGATTATAGGGCCAGAATTTTACCAACGATGCATATTGGGCCATGCCCAGCATGCAAATGATCATTGCTGCAATAATTGAACAGAAAATCAGCATGCTTGTATCTCGAACCGCATGCGGCTTTGGCTCATAGGGAACTGCTCGTGCAGAAAGCAAGGCGACCTGCTTTTTTTGCACGGCCCTGTCGACGGCAAAAGCTATGATCGCAGGCACCAACAGGACAACAGACACAACGGCACCCATCTGGAAGTTCTGCTGGCCGATGACCTGTTTATAAACATCGGTGGCCAACATGTTGTAATTGCCGCCGATCACCTTGGGTACGCCAAAATCGGTAAATACCAACGTGAAAACAACAAAGCCGGCGCTGATCAATCCATACTTGCAACCGGGAAGCGTGACCGTAAAAAAGGTTCTGATTTGACTGGTTCGCAGTGCTATGGCCGCTTCATAGAGCCGGGCGTCGGTGATCGACAGGGCTGTAATGACAATCATCAGGGCATGCGGAAACACCCAGTAGCTGGAACCGATGGTAATCCCGATGGGGCCGTAAATGCTTTCTCCGAGCAGAAGACCTTTCGCGACGCCCTGATTGCCAAACCAGTAGACCAGTGAAATACCCCCCAGCAAAGACGGGGTTAAAAGCGGGATCAGGGCGACAATTTTGAAAAACCATTTGAAAGGCATGCAGGTGCGGGTCAATGCGTAGCCATAGATAAAGGCGACAAAAATGACAATGACGGTGGCAATAAGTGCAATGGTCAGGCTATTGCCGGCCGATAAAAAAAGCGCTGGTGTTGAAAAGTAGTCGATGTAATTGGCGAGACCAATGAAGACTTCATCTTTATCTTCCACACTTTTTGAAAGCATGGTGTAAAGGGGCAGCAGGATAAAAACGGCAAGAAAAAGTCCAATAAGGATCATGCACGTCCGCATGATCCAATCATCGCGGCTGAGCTTTTCTTTGACCAAGGGCGGTTGTGTGGCGTTTGGTGTTGTGATCGCTTCAGTCACCGATTAGCTCCCACTTGCAGAATAAACTTGAACAAACTCGGCAGGCAGGCGCACCGGCAATTTGGAACCGACAGCAATCGATTTTCGACGCACCAGGTTGACTGAAAAATCTGCATGTACATCACCGTCACCAAAGGTCGCACCCACAAGATTGGCCCGATAGAACGACCCCATAAATTCAAGGCTCTTAATTTCGGCTTCCACAACATTGGTGTCATTATCGCTAATGTCTTGGGCGTTAATATCCTCAGGCCGGATCGCCAGCGTAATAGAGGCGCCGTTTGCATGGCTCGTCGTGTCGCATTCAAATGTTGATTGGCCAACGCTAACCGATCCCGTTTTGGAGACGGATCCCGGTATGAAATTCATGGTTCCAATGAAGTCCGCAACAAATGCGGTTTTCGGCCGGCCATAAATTTCTTCGGGAGAGCCGACTTGTTCAATCAGCCCATGATCCATAACAACGATCCGGTCTGCCATTGTCAGGGCTTCTTCCTGATCGTGGGTCACCATGATGGTGGTCACACCCAGACGGCGCTGCAAGTCCTTAATCTCGCCACGCAGATGATCGCGAACTCGGGCATCAAGTGCACTGAGGGGTTCATCCAGCAACAGAAGTCCGGGAGACGTCGCCAATGCGCGGGCCAACGCGATGCGTTGTTGCTGACCACCGGAAAGCTGCGCTGGATATTTAATTCCTTGTTCCGGTAATCCGACCAGCTCAAGAAGTTCCTTAACGCGTGCCGTGATCTGGTCGTTCGGTAGTTTTCGGTTTTCCAGACCATATGCAACGTTCTTATCGACCGTTAAGTTTGGAAACAGGGCATAGGACTGAAAGACGATACCGAAATCGCGCTCTGAAGGGGGAAGCGCAGAAATATCAACATTGTCTTGCTCAATGGAGCCACGTGTTTGGATGTCGAGCCCGGCAATCGCCCGGAGCAGGGTCGTTTTCCCACAACCCGAGGGGCCCAGAAAACAAACAAATTCGCTTTCAAAGATATCCAGAGAAATATTATCAAGCGCCGTGAAATCGCCAAACTTCTTCGTCAGGTTTTCAATCTTTAAATAAGGCTTTTGTGCCGTGTCGGTCGTCATCTCTTGCCCCCATAATAATTTTCTTATGGCTCATAAAAACACGCGATGAACCTAAAAACAAACCGGCCATCCAACTCGCTAAAATTGGATGGCCGGATAACGTTGCATTTGGGCCAATTGTGACCCGAAATGTTACTATTTAGGCTCTGACTTCGAATCGTAACGCTTTTGCCATTCGGCCAGGATGCGCTTGCGGTTTGTGGCCGCCCATTCAAAGTTGTTGTCAATCATAGCTTCGGTAATGCCGGCCGGGAAGTTCTTAACCGGTTTGGCAACGCCAGGGTAAGCAACAACCGCATAACCGGAGTTATACATCATGTTTGCATCCTTAGTGATCGTGAAATCAACCAGCTTTTTGGCTGCGTCCAGATTTTTGGTGCCCTTAATAATTGCGGTCGCTTCCATGTCCCAGCCAACACCTTCACTTGGCAATACGATGGTCAGTGGAGCACCCGCGTTTTTGGACTTAGCGCCACGGAAAGCGAAAGAAACACCAATAGGGGTTTCGCCAGATGCGGCTTGTTTGCAAGGCTTAGAACCGGAGTGTGTGTACCAGGCTATGTTTTGGTGAAGGGCATCCATATACTTCCATCCACCTTCTTCACCAAACATTTGAAGCCAGCTTGATACATCAAGAAAGCCTGTGCCTGAGGAATTCGGGTTCGGCATTACGACGCTGCCCTTGTAAACAGGTTTTGTCAGATCTTGCCACGAGGTAGGGACAGGCAGGTTCTTTTTGCCCGCTTCAACAGTGTTGTAGCATACCGCAGCGATCCAGGCATCCATTCCTGTCCAATGGGGTGGGTTTGCCGAATCAACAAATTTCTTATCTAGTTTTTCAACGCCTTTTGGTGCGTAACCTTCCGTCATGCCTTCTTCTTTAAGAAGCATCAGGCTGGTTGCAGCCAAGCCCCAAACAACATCAGCAACCGGGTTCTTCTTTTCTGCCAGCAATTTGGCAGTCACGATACCCGTGGAATCACGGACCCATTTGATTTTGATGTCGGGATGTACTGCGTTAAAGGCTTTCGCATATTTTTTGAGGTCTTCAGCTTCAACAGCTGTATAGACGGTTAGTTCTGTCGCTGCTTTCACTGCGGAAACCATGCCCATACTCGCCAGAACGGCGACGCCAAGCCCGGCTGTTAGTTTTGAAAGTGTCTGTTTTTTCATTTTTATTTCTCCTTAATCACCCTGAGAGGAATATTCCCCCTGATTTCGTTTCGATTTTATATCCAGATTTCCATCATCCAATCGTAACCTTATGTTGCTCTGACGGAAATGTCACAAGATTCCTGATAATTTTAACGGTTAAACTTAACGAGCAACCGGATATCGTCACATGGTATGTGACCAATATCAACATTATCAAACATAAAACCACATTTTTGCACGCGTAATTTGGTTACAGTTTTGTTGTGCTCCTTTCCTTCAGGTTTAGATTGATGTTTCTATCGTAATTGCGTCATCGATAATATCGAGTGCTGTGTCCATTTGTTGTAGGGACGTGATGAGAGGTGGCGTCAGGGTCAGGATGTTCCCCATTGTTGTTTTGAAGCTTAAGCCATTATTTAAACAACGATACATAATTCTGTCTGCAAGCTCTGGATCCGGCGCTTTACTATTGCGGTCTCGAACCAGGTCAATGCCCAGGCATAAGCCCAACCCGGTGACGTTGCCAATAACAGAGTGCTTTGCCTTCATCTCATGAAGTCGATCCAGGGCGTGCGAGCCGACCACACGGGCATTCTCGACCAGCCCTTCTTGTTCAATGATTTCAAGTGTCGTCAGGGCTGCACGGGTCGTGATCGGGTTTTTTTCATGTGTATAGTGGCCGAGCGCCTGATCTGACAGAATATCGAGCTCTGGTCGGACAATCATTGCGGCAATTGGCAGCATTCCCCCGCCCAAAGCTTTGCCAATGACGGTTATATCCGGCTCAACATCAAAGTGTTCGGATACAAACATTCTGCCGGTTTTCCCGAGGCCGTTTGGTATTTCATCGAAAATCAGCAGCGCTCCCATTTCGGAGCAGACTTCGCGAACGACCTGCCAGAAACCGTGCGGCGGAATGTAGGGAACAGCGCGAACAGGTTCTGCAATAACGGCGGCAACATCCTTCTCTTTTTCAAGGACATAACGGACCATATTGGCGCAGGTCATCTTGCAGATATCAAGGTCGGGCGCACCCGCGTTGTCATCGTATCCATACGGGCATCGATAGCAAGCAAAGGGCGGGACGTGTTCACTGCCGGGCAGCATAGGCCCCATATTATTGCGAAACAGCGATTCCCCGCCGACGGCAAGCCCGCCAAAACCTGCGCCATGGAAGCTGTCCCAGAACGATATGGTTTTGTGTCGGCCCGTCGCCGCTCGTGCCAGCTTAAGTGCCATGTCGATGGCATCAGATCCGCCCGTAGAAAACAATACCTTGCTGCTGTGTCCGGGCGCAATTTCAGATAATTTTTTAGCCAAGGCGATCGCCGGTGCATCCGTAAAGCGTCGGGGCGCAAACGGCAGGTCGTCGATCTGATCTTTAATCGCTTGGGCTAGTCTGGGATGGCCGTAACCTATGTGATGAACGTTGTTTCCATGAAAGTCCATGAACCGACGGCCCGCCGTATCTTCGATCCAAATCCCCTCAACCTTTCGCGCCACAGCAAGACAAGGAGTAGACAAAGCCTGGTGCAGAAAATAGGTGTTGTCTTGCTCAATCAGGCGTTTTCCAACAGCATCATGCGATGTGCCTGCGGCCCATGCTTGTCGGTTTTTACTGAGATTACTGTCACCTTCACCTTGATGAAATGCCGTTGAAGACTTGGACGCATCGTCTGGATTAAGGGTCATAAAGGTTTGCCTGTTTTTATTTTTTTAACGATATCACAATAAACAACAAAAAACCACAATAAACAACATTTCTATATGTTGCTCGCGCCTTTGATTTCTTGTCAGACGCGCCAATAAAATGTGGAAACCGCCGTGAGAAGCTGTGCTTACTCAAGAGTTTTGCTATACTGAGCTCCGGCGTTGCATCCTTTTGAACGGACGGGACGCATGTCATCAAACTGCCGACAATGATGGAACGTTACGGATGACAGAAAAAGTAATCAGAGGAAAATAGAATGCTGGCAGAAGAAAGACGTAATCGAATTTTGGAAATATTGGCGACAAAAGGCGCGGTGTCAGTCAACCAACTGCATGATCAGCTTCAGGTCTCCCAGGAAACCATTCGGCGCGACATTACAAAACTTGCTGCCGAAAACCGGCTGCGCAAAACCCATGGCGGGGCCTTGACCATGCAACAGGTCGAACCAGATTTCGCCGACCGGATGTCGGTGAATATAGATGGCAAGCGGGTCATTGGAACTGCTGCAGCAGAAATGGTCCCTGACGGTGCCTCGATTATTATTGATTCAGGTACGACAACGCTCTGTTTTGCTGAAGCCTTGATGGCACATCAGGGACTAACTGTTTTTACGAACGATATGAATATTGCCGGAAAACTGGCAGGGCGTAATGACAATCGGGTTCATATTCTGGGCGGAGAACTGATTGGCAATGAAGGCGCGACTGCGGGGCGTGACACAACGGAAATGCTTCAAAATTATTTGACTGATTTTAGCTTCATTGGTGCCAGTGCTCTGGATTCAGAAACTTTGTTGACCGACTATTCGCGTGAAATCGCCGAGTTGCGTTCGCAGATGATGGGGCAGGGGCGGGTCGCTGTATTGCTTGCTGATTCGTCAAAGTTCGGTAAACGGGCGCCAGTTCGCGTGAGCCACCTGGATCAACTGACCCACATCATCAGCGATACAAAAATGACGTCTGGCCTTTTGACATCGCTAAGAAAACTGAATGTTGAACTTGTCGTTGCCGGTGGCGCTATCTAGTCGTTGCCGTTGCCGTTGCCGTTGCCGTTGCCGTTGCCGTTGCCGTTGCCGTTGCCGTTGCCGTTTACTTTTGGCAAGGCATCCAGTTCACCAGCGCGTTCCAAAACCGGGTAAGCCACGGCGACGACATGCGAATGAATGCGTTTTAAATCGCGAAGAATATCCATATGTAGCGCACTGGTCTCAATGCTTTCAGGGCGACCTTCGCGCAGACGCTGCATATGACGTTCGGCACTTTCCCGTTCCAGTGCGATGATTTCGCGTTTTTGGGAGAGAAGGCGGCGTGCCAGGTTCACATCACCTGACATAAAAATACTCATCGCGAGTTTCAGGTTTTCCGTCACCTGACCATGGAGCAATGTGAGATCTTTGAGCCCCGAAGTGGAAAACTGAACTCGTTTTTTGTCTTTCTTTTGGGCCATCCCGATCAGGTTTTCAACAATGTCGCCTACGTGTTCCAGGTTTGTGGCGAAGGTGAGAATATCGCTGGCCCGGTTACTCTCCGTTTCATCGAGCTCTTGTCGCATGACTTTCGAGACATATAACTTTACGGCTTCGTATAATCGGTCAACATCATTATCCATAAGTCGAACTTCTTTCGCTCGACTGGCATCATCCGTCTTTAAAATTACAAGACTTTCGCGCAGCATATTTTCAACGATTTCACCAATGCGGAGCGTCTCCAGCGTTGCTGAACCAAGCGCCAGATTAGGGACTTCGAATGCGTTGGTGTCGAGATGCCGTGGTGTTGACGTGTCGGCAGTAACGGTGGCGTCGGGAAGAACTTTCTTGGTTACAGCTGCTGCGACATCTGTCAGGCAGATGAAGACGATGGCGATGCAGATGTTGAAAAAGGTATGGAAGTTTACAACGACATGCGCTGGGTCCGGGGAGACTAAACGGAGCCAGGGGTCGATGAATCCGACAGCAGGTAAGAGCAGTAACGCTCCAATAATTTTAAACGCTGCGTTGCCTATTGGAACCCGACGGGCTTCCTGGCCTTCCGCCAGTGTTGCCAGAATTGGCGGAATGGTGCCGCCAATATTGGCACCGATAACCAGGGCATATGTTGTTTCTATGGTGACTGCACCACTGGTTGCCAAAGACATGATGAGCAACACAACGGCTAAACTGGAATGCGCCATCCACGTTAGAAGGGCCGCAATCAAAACAGCGATCAACGCGTCATCGGAGATCGCGCCAATCAGATCACGCAGGACTTGAGAGTGACTTAATGGTTCCGCCGTGGCGACGATAAGTTTTAGGGCCAACAGCATAATGCCAAGCCCCATTGCTGTTCGCCCTAACTGTCTGGCCCGGACATGGACAGATGCCGAGTGCGCGATAAACCCGCCTGCAATGAGTAAAGGCGAAGCCCAGGACATATCGAACGACAGGACTTGCGCGACGAGGGTCGTCCCTACGTCTGCTCCCAACATTACCGCAAGCGCCGGCGCGGTAGCGATGAGGCCACGACCCGCAAAAGACGCTATCATCAGAGCCGTTGCGGTACTGCTTTGCAAAATTGCAGTTACAGCGGTGCCGATGAGCAAAGCCTGAAAGCGATTGGCAACACTTTTACCAATGGCTTGCCTAAGTCCGCTTCCAAAGGCTCGAGTGATTCCAGTGCGAACCATACGCATGCCCCAGAGCAAAAGTGCGACGGCTCCAACAAGTCCAATAAGAGTCTGAGTTGCTGAAATGGTTCGACCTTCCATACTTAATCGAGTGTGATTTTTTGTTCCGCAGCGATTGCTACGCTGAACTGTTTATAGGCAAGTACCAAATATTACAATAAGGTTACGGTTTTGTTACCACGAGAATCTGTGACGATACCGCGCGCGAAGACTTTTTCTCATAGCCATGTGCTATAGGCGTAAATGTTTGGATTTTAAAGTTGGCCGGAACTATTTTGTTGGACGCACTTTAGTATGCTGGTCATAGAGATATTTTATTATGCATGATTTTGATTGGCATTGTGACGTCATCACAAGAAGTACGCCTGTCACAGCGTCCTATAAAAACACTCAGAATGTTCGTCGTTTTTTAAAGGCGCAATGCGGTGACGCGTTTAAGTTTGATCGCCCGTTTATGCGTTGGATTATTGATGGAAAACGCTAGACCATGGGGGACGTCGCAGACGAGTGGCTGGGCCGACAGAAAAAGGCGAAACCTAGCCAGTGACGTTTCCATGTTCGTCGATAGTCATACCATTATGCGGACAACCTTGTTCCGATAACTGAACAAACGGCTCGGTGATTTGGTCCGGTGTTTTCAAGGTTTCTGGATCTTCGCCTGGCATGGCGAGGGCGCGCATGGCTGTCCGGGTTCCACCTGGGTTTAGGAGATTTGCCCGCACAGACGTATTCGCCATTTCCTGCGCGTAAATTTTGGTCATCATCTCGAGCCCGGCTTTGGAGACGGCATAGCTGCTCCAATAGGCGCGGGGCTGGGCGCCAACAGTCGAGGTGACGAACACGCAACGCCCCGCGTCGGATTTACGAAGCAACGGATCAAAGCTGCGAAGCAGCCGCCAGTTTGCTGTCAGGTTTACATCCATGACTTGCGACCAGTCTTTCGCCTTAATATGTCCCATGGGACTAAGGGTGCCTAGAATGCCAGCGTTACCAATCAGGATGTCGAGTTTGCCGAAGCGCTCGTAAACGGCACCTCCCATTTTATCAATGGCATCGAAGTCGCGCATGTCCATCGGCACCAGCGTCGCTGATTCTCCGCTGATCTTGCGAATGTCATCATCCAGTTCCTCCAGCGCGCCTGTGGTGCGTGCCACCAGAATTAACTTTGCACCTTCCTCAGCGAAACGAAGCGCAACGGCGCGGCCAATCCCACGAGATGCGCCAGTGATTAAAGCAATGCGGCCGGTTAGTCTTCCTTCATTGCTCATTCGTTCGGTGCTTTCAACAACGATAAAAGATTGGGCGCGGCGTTATCTTCACGGTCCCTGAGTGCGATCGGATACTCGCCCGTAAAGCAGGCATCGCAGTACTGTGGTTCATCATTTCGCTTGGCTTCACCGACGGCCCGATAGAGACCATCCATCGAAATGAAGGCAAGACTGTCGACGCCGATGTGCTTGCGCATTTCTTCAAGGTTCATATGCGATGCCATCAACTGATCGCGTTCCGGGGTGTCGATCCCGTAGAAACAGGAGTAAGCAGTTGGCGGACTGGAAATCCGCATATGGACTTCGCTGGCGCCTGCATTGCGAACCATTTCGACGATTTTGACTGAGGTGGTTCCGCGCACAATAGAATCATCTACCAGAATGACGCGCTTGCCCTTGAGGTGCGCGGCGTTTGCGTTGTGTTTCAAACGCACGCCGAGGTGACGAATCTGGTCGGTCGGTTCAATAAAGGTACGCCCAACGTAATGATTTCGAATGATGCCAAGTTCAAAGGGTAATTTTGATTCTTCTGCGTAACCGATGGCGGCTGGTACTCCGGAATCGGGAATGGGAACAACAAGATCGGCTTCGACATGGCTTTCGCGTGCCAGCTCCTGGCCGATTGATTTGCGACAGGCATAAACGTTTTTGTCTTCAAGGACGCTATCTGGCCGGGCAAAATAGATGTATTCAAAAATGCAAAACTTGCTTTTTTGTTTTTGGAAAGGTTTGACGCTGGTAAGTCCGTCTTCGTCAATAATAACAATTTCACCGGGTTCGACATCGCGGACATATTCCGCATCAATAATATCCAGCGCACAGGTTTCTGATGTCAGGATATATGCATCACCCAGACGGCCGATCACCAACGGGCGCACGCCATTGGGGTCGCGCAATCCAATTAATTTTTTCTGGGTCAGGGCGATCAAAGAGAAAGCCCCTTCAACCTGTCCCAGGGCATCGGTCAGGCGTTCAACTACGCGGCCATACTCACTGATGGCGATCAAGTGAATGATCGTTTCCGTGTCGCTGGTTGACTGAAAAATACAGCCACGCTGAACGAGCTTTTTTCTTAGCGTATAGGCGTTGGTTAAATTGCCGTTGTGGGCCATCGCCAGACCACCAAACTTAAATTCTGCGAACAATGGCTGGACATTCCTTAGGGCCGTATCGCCGCTGGTCGAATATCGGACGTGGCCAATTGCCATATCACCGACCAGGCCCTGCATGACTTCGGGGGTATTAAAGTTGTCACCGACGAGTCCAATGGCACGGTGGCTGTTAAACTGATCCCGATTAAAGGCAACGATACCTCCAGATTCCTGCCCTCTGTGTTGAAGCGCATGTAACCCGAGTGCTGTCAGAGTTGCCGCGTCGATCATCCCGTATACACCAAACAAGCCACATTCATCCTTCGGTGAGTCAGGATTAGAGGACAAGTAGGGGTGGGGCGGATAATGGGGAACTTCAGGCATTGGCTTGATCAGGCTCCTGCTTAATTAATTGTTTGATTGGAATCGATAAGGCGTTCCATGTCCTGACGCTCCTTGCGTCCATAGGCACCCGTTTCCGGTTTTTCTTCGCTTTTAGGTTTAGGTGATATTAAGTCGTTCATAACATCTTTTGCGCCAAAAAGTTCTTTGGTTTTTGCGCCAGCCTTCGACGCAGCATCGGAAATCGCGCCAGACGAAGCATTGGCAGGTAAAAGTTCGGCAAGTAACTGAGACCCCGGTTTAATCAGCTCCATGGACTTGGCTTGCGAGATTAAAGGAGGTTGTTCGTTTTCGGGCAAGACGAGCCCCAGTCCCAGATAGGCGATACAAACCACAACAGCGCCCCGCGCCAGGCCAAACAAGAATCCGAGCGCACGATCCAGTGCATTTAAGGCGCTGCTCTGGACTTTCTTGGAAATGCCCCGCGTCACATAAGATAAAACAACCAGCGAAGTGATAAAAATCACCAAACCAGCTGCCAGATCCGCCGCCAACTCGATTGCGATCAATTCCCGTGCATAGGGCTTTAATAGTGGAAACCCATAAAAGGTCGCAAAGATCGCACCAATCCAGCCGCCAATTGACAGCACTTCATGCACAAAACCGCGCGCATACGCCAGAAAAGCAGAAATCAGAAGAACCAGAATAACGGCCGCATCAAAAACATTTATTGGCAGGTCGTTGATTTTATCCATTCTGAGGCTGGCTCCCTTTGAAATGGGAGTGATCTCTGGTGCTGGTTTTTTCAGGTGTTTTTTCAGGTAGCAAAAAAACCAAATCGTTTAGATGGCCAATTTCCGTGATCTGCATTTGTCCCGAATAGGCAGGGTTCTTGCCAGATTTCTTTTTGCGTGCGGGTATGATGGCGTGTGTAAATCCCAATTTTTCCGCTTCCTTGAGCCTGGCATCCATTTGACTGACCGCTCTGACTTCGCCGGATAAACCGATCTCACCAAATACAACTGTTTCTGGCGGCACAGGGGTTCCCCCCAGCGACGAAACCAAAGCTGCCGCAACCGCCAAATCAGCTGCCGGCTCAGATATCTTCAGGCCGCCAGCGACGTTTAGGTACACCTCAGCTCCGCCAAGCGCAAGCCCGCATCTGGCCTCAAGCACGGCCATAACCATTGCCAGCCGACCAGAATCCCAACCGACAACCGCGCGTCGGGGTGTGGCCTGCGACGATGGTGCTATCAGGCATTGTATTTCCACAAGAACCGGTCGCGTTCCTTCCATGCCGGCAAAGACCCCGGCACCCGTCGCCTGTGCGTCACGTTCTGACAAGAACAGGGCTGACGGATTGGGGACTTCCGATAACCCGGTTTCCGTCATTTCAAAGACACCAATTTCATCAGCAGCCCCAAAGCGGTTTTTGACAGCCCGCATGATACGGAATTGATGGCTTTGGTCGCCTTCAAAATACAAAACGGTATCCACCATATGTTCGAGGACGCGCGGACCGGCAATGGTTCCTTCTTTGGTGACGTGGCCAACAAGTATCAGCGCGAAACCACGCCGCTTGGCGATACGGATAAGCTCCTGGGCTGAGCTGCGAACCTGCGATACGGTCCCGGGTGCTGAATCTAGGCTGTCAACGTACATACATTGTATGCTGTCGATGACCACAAGGCCGGGTGTTTTAACATCATCGAGCGTCGTCACAATATCTCGTACAGACGTTGCTGCTGCCAACTCAACCGGACGATCCGATAACCCCAGTCGATCTGCGCGCATTCGCAACTGCTCAATGGCTTCTTCACCTGAAATGTAAGCACAAGGAATGGATTTGCTTAGGGCAGCTGTCACCTGCATTAATAGTGTAGATTTTCCAATTCCCGGGTCACCGCCGACGAGTGTGGCTGACCCTGGGACCAGCCCGCCACCGGTGACGCGGTCAAATTCGTTGATTCCGGAGACGCTGCGTTCGGGCCGGGCGCCTGAACCCTTGAGGCCAACAAACTCAATTTTGCGACCTTTTGTGCTGCCTAATCCCTTCGGAGCCGATTCGCTGGGCTGTTCTTCGGTGAGTGTATTCCACTCATCGCAAGAGTCGCATTTTCCTGACCACTTGGAATGAGCCGCACCGCAACTTTGACAGACGTAAGTTACTGATTTTCTTGCCAATTAGGGAAGCTCCCGTCGAGCGTTCACTGCCTGAATTCCAGCCAGTTTCAAAGCCACCTAGAGAGGTGACGCCGCCCCGTATGAGACGCATACATTATACCCGCGCCGTTCTTGCGTCTCAACCATGGATCGCCATCTGGATAGGGCCTTCAATGCGGCCATGAATAAATTGATCGATATAAGGGTTGCCGGAATCGTCCACATCACTGGAAGGTCCAGCCCACACAATTTTACCCTGATAGAGCATGGCAATCCGATCACCGATTTTCTTGGCAGATTTCATGTCATGGGTAATCGTTAGGGCCGTGGCGCCGACCTTTTGATTTACGGCGACAATCAGGTTGTTAATGACATCCGCCATGATGGGGTCAAGGCCAGTGGTCGGCTCGTCAAAAAATATAATTGCAGGGTCCGTTGCAATGGCTCGGGCAAGGCCAACACGTTTTTGCATGCCGCCTGACAAATCAGCTGGCGATACGTCGGCAAGTTTGGCGTCCAACCCGACGAGAGATAGTTTCTCTATCGCAATGTCTCTGGCGTCTTTGCGGCCAACCCGGTTCTCAGAGAGCAGTCCAAAAGCGACATTCTCCCAGACAGGAAGACTGTCAAACAAGGCCGCAGCCTGAAATAGCATACCGATTTCGCTGTTGACCCGTTCCCGGTCCGCTCCTGTCATCCCGACAACGTTCTCGCCATTAATTGCAATGGTGCCGCTGTCCGGTGTCAGCAAACCCTGAATGCATTTTATGAGCACCGATTTGCCGGTTCCTGAACCGCCAATAATACAAATGCTTTCCCCTTTTGCGACGTCCAGGTCAACACCGTTTAACACCGTTTTAGTGCCGAAGGACTTGCATAATCCTTTGACGCTAATCATTGGGTCTTGTGAGTCCGCCATGGTCATTTCGCAAAGAATATTTCGGTTAATATATAATCTGAACACAGGATCAGAATCGAAGCTGAAACCACGGCATTTGTTGTCGCCATGCCAACGCCTTGCGCGCCACCTTTAGAGTGATACCCGTGATAACACCCCATCAGTGTCACGATAAATCCAAATGCGGACGCTTTCACCAGACCTGAAAAGACGTCAGAAAATTCGAGAAAATTCATGGTGTTCTGAATATAGTTTGACGGGTTGAAACCCAGCTTGTGAACGGCAACAAGATACCCGCCAAAGACACCAATGATATCTGCCACAAGGACCAACAGCGGCATCATGGTAAAGCCCGCAATTAAGCGCGGTGCAACCAGATACTTCATCGGGTTCGTTGACAGGGTCGTGAGCGCATCTATCTGTTCGGTGACACGCATGGTGCCAATTTCCGCGGCCATCGCTGCGCCGATCCGCCCGGCGACCATGAGACCCGCTAAAACCGGCCCCAATTCGCGTGTGATCGATAGCACAACCACATTTGCAATGGCACCTTCGGCGGAAAACCGGGCGAAACCGGTATAACTCTGGAGCGCCAGAACCATCCCGGCAAAAATCGCGGTGAGGCCGACAACCGGCAAGGAATAGTACCCAATTTCGATCATTTGTTTGCCAATGATCCGAAAATAGAAGGGGGGGCGCAGACAATGTCCGACGGCACTCAATGTGAAGATTGATAAGCGTCCGGCCGCAGCCAAAAAGCCAAGAAACACGCGACCAACGGTTTGTAGAAAGTTCATACGCGAAAAAGGCCCTTAATTAACTCTTGTATACACGATGATAGCGCGTCCCAAGGTTGGTTAAAATCTCGTATCCGATGGTGCCCGCTTCGTCTGCCAGATCATCAATGCTATGATGCTGTCCGATCAGTTCGATCCAAGCCCCGACATGGCATAATCTAACCGGAACATCCGATACATCAAAGGATATTAAATCCATTGAAACGCGACCCGCAATCGGAACGCGATGTTCGCCAATATAACCGCAGGTGTTTCCAGATAGGGACCGCAAGTATCCGTCGGCATAACCAACCGAAAGAGTCGCTATTTTTGCGTTTTCTTTGATCTTGTAGGTTGCGCCGTACCCGACTGTTTCGCCTCTTCGGGCATTTCGGATTTGCACGATGCGCGCCTTGAGTTCAACTGCCGCGCGCATTGGATTCAGGGTGTCAGGTGTCGGGTTAACGCCATAAAGTGCGACCCCTGGACGGGCCAGGTCAAAATGGTAGGGGGCACCCCTGAAGATACCCGACGAGTTGGCAAAACTGGCCGCCCCCATGGGCAGAACGTCACGGGCTGTCTTAAAGGCCTGTAATTGCGCCCCGCTTTGCGCACTGTGGAGTTCGTCTGCTGAGGCGAGGTGGCTCATAACGTTTTTGATCTCTAAACCTTTGATGATATCCGGGTCATTGGCGACTTCACGCAATTCATCCGGTGGCAAACCCAATCGTAACATTCCCGTATCGACATGAATGTCGCAGGGCAGGGGGTGAGCCTTTGTAAATGCTTGCCAGGCACTAATTTCACGCAGGCTGCCAAGAACAGGAATTAATCGATGTTCCTGATAGACGTCTCCGGCTCCCGGCATCAGACCGTTGAGGATATGAACTTCGGCATCGCCAACATATTTGCGAAGACGGATGCCCTCTTCCAGGTGGGCAACGAAGAACTTGGTGCATCCGGCTTGGGCCAAGGCTCCGCCTACTTCTGCGGAACCCAAACCATAACCGTTGGCTTTAACTACCGCGGCACACTCTGCCGTCGCCAGTTGCGCCTGCAAAATTTTGTAGTTTTCGACAATCGCCGCCAAGTCAACGGTCAGGACGGCTCCGGCGTGTGCTTCAGGGATCTGTGATGCTACCATGATGCAAGGAAATTAGTCGCATTCCGCATGGAGATCAATCAAACCGATTAACTGTCGTCATGTTGCCAATCGTGGTCACCAAATCGGGTGAACTCACCATTGAAGGTCAGGGTTACGTCACCGATGGGGCCATGGCGTTGTTTTGCGACGATCACTTCAGCCAAGCCTTGAATTTGAGCCAGGTTTTCTTCCCATTTAGCTTCACGTTCAAAATATTTGGTTTCGTCTTCTTCAGCGCGACGGCCCGGCTTTTTCCGTTCCATGTAGTAGTCTTCACGGTAGATGAACATAACCACGTCGGCATCTTGCTCAATTGATCCCGATTCCCGCAAATCTGATAGTTGGGGCCGCGGTGGATCACGGCTTTCCACCTGACGAGACAGCTGTGACAAGGCGATCACCGGCACACTGAGTTCTTTTGCAAGGGTCTTCAACCCTCGGGTGATCTCCGAGACTTCGTTGACACGGCCATCGCTCCGAGAGTTTGGATTGCCAGCGATCAGCTGCAAATAGTCGACAATAATAACCCCAAGATTATGTTGGCGTTTCAGGCGTCGGGCCCGCGTCCGCAATGCGCTGACAGTCAGCGCCGGTGTATCATCGATAAAAAATGGAATTTCATGGAGCGTGTTGGCGCAACTGGCGAGCATTGAAAACTCGTCATTGCTTAGCAGGCCCTTACGCATTTTGTCCGAGGAGATATTTGATTGCTCTGACAAAATACGAGCTGCCAACTGTTCGGCGGACATCTCCAACGAGAAGAAACCAACGACTGCACCTTCTTCGCCACCCGAATTTGCATAGTTATAGGCGACATTGAAGGCCATGTTTGTGACCAGCGCTGTTTTGCCCATGGATGGGCGTCCAGCAAGGATAAGCAAATCAGAATTATGCAGCCCACCCAATTTGGTATCGAGATCACGGAAACCGGTGCCTACACCAGCCAATCCTCCCTCACGACGATGCGCAGCGTCAGCAATGCCAATGGCTTCGACGATCGCGGTCTTAAAGTCCTGGAAGCCGCCTTCCGTATCGCCTGATGTTGCCAGATCATACAGGCTTTGTTCGGCTTTTTCGATTTGGTTGGTTGCCGTTTCGTCAATATCGCCGCCATAGGCGCTATTGACCATATCTTCGCCCAGATTAATGATTTCGCGTTTGAGATACAGGTCGTAGACGATGCGCCCGTATTCCTGCGCATTGATCACGCTGGCTGCTGCACTTGCCAATTCAGCCAAATAGGCAGGCCCGCCAATTTCGGCCAGTTTTTGGTCGTGCTCAAAAAAACGTTGGAGCGTGATGCCATCAGCAATCTGCCCGCGCTCTACCAGCTTTGATATGGCCTCATAAATGCTGCCATGACGTTCGTAGGCAAAGTGCTGAGGTAGCAGAAATTCTGAGATTTTTTCGTATGCTCGATTGTTAAGCAATATGGCTCCGAGCAATCCTTTCTCTGCCTCAAGATTATGAGGCATGGATCGAAACGCCGGGGTTGATGGATCGCTAAGTGCGACATCACCGATCATTAAATCGGCGTCGGGCATCTCGGCAAAACCGGGATCTGCTGGGTCAATATCGGGGGGGAGTGTAGTTGGCATGATCCGAGGAACCTAATGACTTCAATCGACATTGGATAGAGATGATTATAAGGAGTTATGAGGAACACAGGGGAAAATATTCAAAAAGCGCTCTTGACTGGGGATATGTGGACGGAATGTGGATAAAATCTGCGGTTCTTGCCCCTGATGATTTTTTATTGATCTGATGATCAAACAGTTTTGTCGACGACAAGATCGATTAAGTTTGGTCCCGGATTCGCAAATGCAGCCTCAAGGGCCGGTCTCAGATCTTTCGCTTGGGTAATTCGCACCGCGCTGACCCCCATGCCACTTGCAATTGCGGTGAAGTTAAGTGCTGGAGAGTCAAAGTCCATGCCCACGTAGTTGGTGTTGTCATGAAAGGACAACAAACGCTTTTTTAAAATTCGGTAACTGGAATTATTGGTAATGATATAGGTGATGGGTAACTTGAGATGGGCCGCTGTCCATAGTGCTTGAATAGAAAACATGGCGCTTCCATCGCCAATGACGGCGCAAACCGGGCGGCTCGGGTCTGCGAGTTGTATGCCGATGGAGGCTGGTAACGCCCAACCAATTCCGCCGCTGGCAAGGGCATGATAGTCATGGCGTTCTCGGTAGGGCCGCAGGGCCGTCAGTTTTCGGGTTGAGGTCAGCCCCTCATTGACGACAACGGAATTGTCAGGAAGTGCTTCGACAATTTGCATCATTGCCCAGTCCGGAGCGAGTGGCTCAACAGTTTCTTGAATTGCGATGCTGGACATCAACTTATTGCGCGAAGTGCTCCAGTTCTTCGCTTCATATTCGGTCTGCAACGTCAAAGCGCGTTGTTTCAATTCATGCCCGCCGCGTTCTCGAAGAATTGGCAGCAAGGCACTGAGTGTGGCTTGGAGATCACTTCGCACCGCCATTTCTGCGGCATAATTTTTCCCCATATCCCAATCAACCAACCCCAAGTGGACAACTCTCATATGTTCCGGCATTGGATCGGTCTCGCTATACACCGACATGCGGAGCGGATCAGCGCCAAGAACGATCATCAAATCATAGGGCTGCAAGACTTTACGCACGTCGCCTTGATCTCGGCTTAATTCTCCCATGTAGCAGGGATGCTCAGATAGAAAGTGGGAGCCGTAGCCGACCGATTGTTGATAGGCGGCAGCCCCCAGTGTTTCCGCAAGATCAGCCGCTTGCGCCAGTGCATCCGATTTAACAAGTTCGTCCCCGGCGATAATAACGGGACGCTTGGCCGATAGAAGAACATCGGACAAATCTTGCAAAACAGCGGGTGCGGGTTGGGTTTTCGTTTCAACCCGGGTTGATTTGCCAATGGACATGGAGGAGACATCGTTCAAGACATCGCCCGGTAGCGAAATAAAAACCGGGCCTGTTGGCGGGGTCATGGCGATTTTCGCGGCACGCCGCAAAGTTCTTGGGATATCTTCTATGCGGGTAACTTCAGTCGCCCATTTGACGACCGGTGTCGCGATCGGGACGAGTGGATCATAGAGCAGAGGTTCCATTAAACCATGGCCCTGTTCTTGCTGCCCGGCTGTGATGATAAGGGGCGTGCCGGTAAAACGGGCATTGTAAATGGAGCCGATGGCGTTTCCCAATCCGGGGGCAACATGGACATTACACGCGGCCAATTTGCCTGACGCCCGCGAATAACCATCGGCCATGGCAACAACGATTGATTCTTGTAATCCCAGAATATAGTTGAGGTCCGGATGTCCCTTAAATGCATCCATAATCGGCAATTCCGTTGTGCCAGGGTTGCCAAACATGTGCGTAATCCCCTCGTCTTTAAGAATCTCCAGGAATAAAGAACCACCAGATCGGGAATTGGATGTCATGAGATGTCGTCCTCAGCATAATAGGTAAACAGAACTGAACTTGTCTGTGCTGAAATCTTATTAGGCTTACGCAACTGGACAAGTTATTTCTGCGATCTACTATAATGGTTACGTATTCGGTCGATTTAGATATGGAGAAGATTATGGCAAACGAAGGTTATCACGAGCCCATCGAAGAATTAACGGACGAAACCCGAGACATGCATCGGGCAATCACCTCATTGATGGAAGAACTCGAAGCCGTTGACTGGTATAATCAACGAGTAGATGCTTGCAAAGATAGCGAACTGAAATCAATTCTTGCGCATAACCGAGACGAAGAGAAAGAGCATGCCGCGATGGTTCTTGAATGGATCCGTCGCAAGGACCCAACTTTTGACAAGGAACTCCGTGACTTTTTGTTTACGGATAAACCCATTACGCATGAATAAGGAGCAGGTTTACGTCGCGACTAAACACCTTGGTCGAGGGTGAGCAAGGGGACCTGGCAACTTATGTGATTGGTCATAAAAAAAGCGGTGTACCAAACGATACACCGCTTTTGTTATATTAAGGCGTCTGAAAATCAGGCGTCTTTATTTTCTTCTTCTGCTTCAGGGGCAGCTTCTTCATCTGGAGCAGCGCCTTCTTCAAAGACAGCTTCAGCCTGTTCAAGAACGGCCTCATCAGCGTTGGCTTCTGCTTCAATAGCTTCCGCTTCAGCGCGAGCTTCTTCTTCTGCCTGACTTAACAGTGCCTTGCCCGTTTCAGATTGAATTTTGGCTTCTTCAGCTGAGCGCGCAACGTTTGCCGTTATCGAAATCGACACTTCGGGGTGCAGGGATACTAGAACGTCATGGAGACCCAAATTCTTGATCGGAATATCTTGCCTAACCTGAGTGCGCTGGACCGTGTAGCCGTCAGCTGTCAAAGCATCGGCAATATCACGTGCGTTAACAGATCCGTATAATTGACCTGCATCGCCAGCCTGGCGTACCAAGACAATGGACACATCCGTCATTTTTGCTGCAACGGCTTCTGCTTCACTCTTCTTCTCTAGGTTAATGGCTTCGAGTTGCGCCCGCTGGACTTCAAAATGAGCCTTGTTGGCTTCCGTTGCCCGCATTGCTTTTTTCTGGGGTAACAGAAAATTCCGTGCAAAGCCTGGCTTGACCTTAACAACATCACCCATTTGTCCAAGCTTCTCGATGCGTTCCATCAAAATTACTTCCATGTTTCTCTCTCCTGCCGGCCCGTTGGGCCTGGGTCTAGTGGTTTAAATGAACACATGTCCATTCTTAGTTTTGGGCTGATGCCCATCATAGGTCTACTCTACAGGCGATTGCCCGTCTTCATCGTCACTCTCGTTCTGGCGATCGCGAAGTCCGAACCATTGTTCGACAACGCCAACGCCACAGACCACAACTGCGGCCCAAATCTGAACAATTAATACCACGTACATTCCAATAAGAACGGCACGTGTTTGCGCAATTCGTCGGGCCAGCGAATGTATGACTGCCAAGCCCAAAAAGAAATAAGGTACAGCGAACACCATGGTCACATTATAGGCGATATAGCTGAGCTCCTCTGCACCAATGACGCTGCCACCGAGTGCTGTCGCTGCGGCAACAATCAAAGGCCAGGATAACCACTGCGGAAGATCAAGCTTCGCGTAGGCGGGCGTCGGCCTCAGGTTCTGCGAGGTTTTGGCCAGAATAGACTGTGCAATTACACCGTTTATTACCACCATAATGATCCAAATGGCACCGATGGCACCTGGGAAAAATGCGCTGAGCCTCGAGACGGTGATGTCTTTTGCCTCAGGTCCCATTTGCGGCATCATAATTTGGAAGATTTGTCCCAAATAAAGATTAACCTGCCCCTTTAATCCTGCATCACCTGCCGTGAGGCTGGCGATCAGGATAAAAGCACCGCCCAATAGCGAAAGAACGCTCAGAGCAAGGCCGGGGGATTGCCAGTGCGTGTGATCTTTTTCTTCAGACGATTCTACTGGCTCCGAAGGTGCTAGCGACGTTCCGCCGCTGGTTGAGCCGAGAATGGTCAAGCGGGTAATGACCCAGGCTGGCAACGCCTGAACCATTCCGAAGACCGCTGCGGCCAAAAGGCCCCCAAAGATACCGATTGCACAAATGCCCGTTCCCGCAGCAAGAACCGCAGCTCTTGGGCCGAGCGATAACCCGACCAACAACAGCGGAACAATTGCAAAGTAAACGAACATGGCTCCGAACGCAGAGCCGCCGTAGATAGCAGCCACAGCGACGGCACTAAACAGACCACCACCAATAGCGATCAGCACGTCGCGTGACATATCGGTTTCCTTATTCGGCGTTACCTTATTTCAGCACATATGGCATTAAAGCCATAAAACGCGCCCGCTTGATTGCCCGTGCCAATTCCCGTTGTTTCTTGCCTGAAACAGCAGTGATACGGCTGGGGACAATCTTGCCACGTTCGGAAACGTAGCGAGACAGCGTGCGTGTGTCTTTATAATCGATCTTCGGCGCATTCGGGCCTGAGAAAGGGCAGCTTTTGCGACGACGGAAAAAAGAAAGACGACTTGGTGCAGAACGTTCTTCGCTCATGAGGCTTCTCCTTCAACAGGTGCGGCTTCTGCAGGTGCAGCTTCAGCAGCAGGTGCTGCGGCTGGCCGGTCTTCGGATGGACGACCTTCGCCACCACCGTCACGGTCAAAGCGACCCCGTCCGCGCGGACGATCTTCGGAACCTTTGTTGCGAACGATCGCTGAAGGCTCAGTCTCATGCTCATCAACACGCAATGTCATATAACGCAGGATGTCTTCGTTAATACGCATTTGACGTTCCATTTCGAGGACAGCGTCAGATGGTGCATCGAGGTTCATAAGAACATAGTGTCCTTTCCGGTTTTTATTGATTTTGTACGCGAGCGTACGCAATCCCCAGTTTTCCGTCTTTCCAACGGAACCACCACGTTCTGTAATTACATTTTGAAAATTGGCGACGAGTTCATCGACTTGCGTCGTGGATACGTCCTGGCGTGCAATAAGCACACTTTCATATAGAGGCAAATTTACTCTCCCTACGGATTATCTCTTCCCTGGAAATCAGGGCATAGCCGGGACCATCCCGGCAGGAAGCTTCTAAGGCGGCGGAATATACAGGAAAAGCGGCTGGGTGCAAGCCTAATAGTTGCCTTGTTTTTTGCCCCATAAACCACCCGTTTTGTCCGTTCCGCGCTCTGGGGCAGGATCGATCGCTTAATGGAAGCTAAAAGACATGGAACAGTGCGCCCGATACGAGCTTTATCTCCGCTAACGCAGGTACTTAGTGCCATGGGGGCAGGCTGCGCACCCAGATTTGTGCGGGTTTTAATCATGCAAACGGCTATTGCATCAACGAGCATCTTGGACTTGAATAATTTTACGTTGGATTGATCGGACCGATCATCATGGATTGACAGTCATGGACCCAGCCGAAACACCTTAATCTGGGGTGGTTTCTTTGCAAACACCAAACATACAGGAAATTGACCTTGAACCTTGGACCTAATGCCGAATTGATTGGCGAAGTAGATTCTTATCAACGCATTTATACTCCAGCGCTGATTATTGACCTCGATATTTTCGAGCGAAACGTTGCCCGAATGGCAGCCTATTGTGAGGCGCAAGGGGTTAGCTTTCGTCCCCATGCCAAGACACATAAGTGCGTCGAGATTGCAAAACGGCAAATTGCCGCCGGCGCCTTGGGGGTTTGTTGTGCAACTCTGGGCGAGGCGGAAGCGATGTCACGCGGCGGAATTGAGAACATTTTGATTACGACGCCAAGCGTCGGGGCGCGGAAGATAAAGAGGTTTCTTGATCTCAATCAGGCCTCCGTCGGCATGATGATGGTTTTGGATAACCTGGAAAACACGAAAGAGCTTTTGGCGGCGGCCGCGTCCAATGATATTCAGGTTGATGTCTTGGTGGCCCTTGATATTGGTAATAACCGGGTGGGAACGCGCACACCGGAGGATGCGTTTGAAATTGCACGGATCATTGATCAGGCTAGCCACGGGAACTTTCGGGGAGTACATGCCTACTGTGGGTCTCTCCAGCACGTTTTGGATTATCAGGAACGGACAAAAAAAGTTCTCGCTGCGAACGAGATTGTCCGAACTTTGGTTCAGATGCTGAAAGACGCAGATTTGGCCCCGGAAATTGTTACCGGCGTTGGTACCGGATCTCATCAGATTGATGCGAGCCAGGGATTGTTTGATGAAATGCAGGTTGGCAGCTACATCTTTATGGATGTTGAATACACAGATATCGAATGGCCCGAACCGGCGTACGAACAATCACTTTTCATTGCGACAACTGTTGTCAGTAGCAATCATCCCGGGTTTGTAACGACAGATGGCGGGACTAAGCGGTTCTCTATGGGGGGCGTTGCACCAAAGTTTATCGATCAGGAGCACTGGTCTTATGGATTTCAGGGTGATGAGCATGGAAAGATTGTCTTCGGCGACCACAATGACAGGCCAAAATTTGGTGATTTGGTCAAAGTCATCCCGCCGCATTGTGATCCGACAGTTAACTTGTACGACTATTATCACGTCATTCAGGACGGGCGGCTGGTCGATATTTGGCCGATTGAAGCGCGGGGTGCGATTTGACGTTCTTGACAGCTTGACTCAAGGCGTTATCACTCTGGGAAAATCAAACTCGTACCACATACCATGATCTTACGAACTGGGAGATGATATAAAATGAAACGCGCCTTTGTATTTCCAGGACAGGGAAGCCAGTCCGTCGGCATGGGAAAAGAGTTGGCGGAGGCCTTCCCGGCGGCGAGAGCTGTCTTTGAGGAAGTTGATGACGCACTTGGACAAGACCTCTCAAAGATCATGTTTGAGGGTCCAGATAATGAACTGGTTTTGACAGAGAATACCCAGCCAGCGTTGCTTGCATGCTCGATTGCCGTTGTTCGTGTGTTGCAATCGGAAGGTGGTTTTTCGCTTGCCGAGCAGGGGGCTTTCGTTGCTGGCCATTCTCTGGGTGAATATTCGGCTCTGTGTGCCGCCGAGACATTTGCCTTGGCGGATGCGGCCCGGTTGGTAAAAACCCGTGGCAAGGCCATGCAGGTTGCCGTTCCCGTCGGTCAAGGCGCGATGGCTGCTTTGTTGGGGCTTGAAGCGCCTGACGCAGAATCTATTGCGGAAGAATCCGGCCAGATAGGTGTTTGTAATTTTGCCAATGACAATGCATCGGGTCAGGTGGTTGTTTCCGGGGCAACCGCGGCCGTTGAGCGAGCCGTGGAGATTGCGAAAGAACGCGGGGCTAAACGGGCTGTGATCCTGCCGGTCAGTGCACCTTTCCATTGTGCGATGATGCAGCCAGCTGCGGATGTCATGGCGGCGGCTTTGGCGGAAACCCAAATGAATGATCCCGTTGTTCCTCTCGTGGCGAATGTCACGGCGGAGGCTGTAACCACGGCGGATGACGTTCGCAAGCTTCTGGTTGAGCAAGTGTGCGGACGTGTGCGCTGGCGCGAATCGGTTTTGTATATGAAAGATCAGGGCGTCACTGATTTAACGGAACTCGGCCACGGCAAGGTTCTATCGGGCATGGTCCGGCGCATCGACCGCGAATTGACGGGCAATGCTGTCGGTACGGCAGAAACCGTGCAAGAATTTTTAAAGTCAATTTAAGTTGAATAAGGCAGGGGGAAAACGCTGATGTTTGATCTAACAGGAAAATGTGCGCTGGTAACCGGTGCGTCAGGTGGCATTGGTCGCGCAATCGCGCTGCAGTTAAAAAAGCAGGGCGCCGTTGTCGCGTTGTCAGGAACCCGTGTTGAGGCCTTGCAAACACTGGCGGACGAAATCGGCGATGGTGCACATATCGTGCCTGCGGATTTATCGTCAGAATCAGGCGCATCACAGCTTATCGCCGATGCGACTGAAGCGATGGGCCAAATAGATATTTTGGTAAATAACGCGGGATTGACCCGAGATATGTTAGCCATGCGTCTAAAGGACGAAGACTGGCAAACTGTGTTGGACGTAAACCTTACGTCGGCCTTTCGTCTGTCAAAAGCCTGCCTTCGTGGAATGATGAAAGCGCGTTGGGGTCGCATCATTGGCATTACCTCTATTGTCGGTGTTACTGGAAATGCGGGCCAAACGAATTACGCTGCGTCGAAAGCTGGCATGATTGGTATGTCAAAGTCGTTGGCACAAGAAGTTGCCAGCCGGGGAATTACTGTGAATTGTGTTGCCCCCGGGTTTATCGCGACGCCGATGACTGATGCCCTAACAGAAGAGCAGCAACAAGGTATTTTGGGCGCAATTCCGGCTGGAAAAATGGGCACACCAGAGGATATCGCCTCGTCGGTCGTTTATCTTGCAAGCGATGAAGCCGCATATGTCACGGGCCAAACCTTACACGTAAATGGGGGGATGGCGATGATTTGAGCGCGGTTGTGCTCATCTCTGATCGTTTGGCAGGATTTGCAAAGGGGTAAAAAACACGGTTGCGACGACTGGTAATGCTGAAAAAAGTATGTTAGTTAGCGCCGACTTTTGCAAAATTATATAACAATTAAACGGGTTTCGGGCTAATCTGAGATCTCCTATTAACCAAAGTTGAATTCAAGGATATAGACTTATGAGTGATGTCGCTGATCGCGTAAAAAAAATCGTCTTAGAGCACTTAGGCGTGGACGAAGACAAAGTTGTTGAAAACGCGAGTTTCATCGATGATTTGGGGGCCGACAGTCTGGACACAGTAGAATTGGTCATGGCATTCGAAGAAGAGTTTGGATGCGAGATTCCAGATGATGCTGCGGAAAAGATCATGACCGTTAAAGATGCGATTACATTCATCGAATCTGCCAGCTAAATTTACCGATTAGGGTTTGCAAGGCTTGTAAGTCTTGCAAACCGCCATATTTAAGCCCCTCAGATAACCAGACGGGTATACCTAATTATGAGAAGAGTCGTTGTCACAGGCCTCGGAATTGTAAATTCACTTGGTGTTGGAATTGAACATAACTGGGCTAATATTCTGGAGGCAAAGTCCGGAATAAAGGCTGTCGACTCCTTTGATGTTTCGGATTTGCCTGCGAAGATCGCGGGTCAGATACCCTTGGGTGAAACATCAGAGGGACTTTTTAATCCCGATGATTGGGTGAGTTCAAAAGATCGCCGTCGGATGGATGATTTCATCGTTTTTGGCCTTTGTGCCGCTGAACAGGCGATTATCGATTCGGGCTGGGTCGCCGATTCAGAAGAAAAACAGTGGCGAAGTGGCGTCTCGATTGGGTCTGGTATCGGTGGTTTGAATGAAATCGCCAAAACGGCGATTACCGTAAATGAAGGCAAGGTCAGAAAAGTCAGTCCTTTCTTTATTCCGGCGAGCCTTATCAATCTGGTTTCCGGGCACGTGTCTATTAAGCATGGCTTTAAAGGCCCAAATCATTCCGTTGTCACCGCATGCTCAACAGGTGCTCATTCCATTGGGGATGCTGCACGGATCATCATGTGGGATGATGCGGATGTCATGATTGCGGGAGGTGCGGAATCGGCAGTTTGTCGGCTTGGCATGGCTGGCTTTAGTGCGGCGCGAGCATTGTCAACGGGATTTAATGATACACCTGAAAAGGCCTCAAGACCTTGGGATGCTGATCGGGATGGTTTCGTCATGGGCGATGGTGCCGGTGTTGTGGTTCTTGAAGAATACGAACATGCAAAGAAACGCGGCGCAAAGATTTACGCAGAAGTGGTCGGTTATGGTATGTCGGGCGACGCACATCACATTACGGCGCCAGCTGCCGATGGAAATGGTGGCTACAGATGCATGCAGGCTGCGCTAAAACGTGCGCAATTGAACCCGGAAGACATCGACTACGTAAACGCACATGGCACTTCAACGCCACTTGGCGATGAAATCGAACTGGGTGCGGTGACGCGGCTTTTTGGTGAAGCTGCGAAGAATATGTCCATGTCTTCAACAAAATCTGCCATTGGTCATTTGTTAGGCGCCGCAGGGGCTGTCGAAGCAATCTATTCAATTATGGCAATTAACGATGGCGTCGTTCCGCCAACACTAAATTTGGAAACACCTCCCGATGGTTGCCAAATTGACCTCGTTCCGCTGGCCGCCAAAGAGCGCCCGGTGAGAGCAGCGCTCTCCAATTCATTTGGGTTTGGTGGAACAAATGCATCATTGGTGTTTAAAGCGGTTAACTAGAATCGGCGCGTTATGCGCCGGTTAATTTACTTAGCGTTCAGTTTTGTAGCGATTCTTGCATTGGCAGGCGGAGGCGCGTCTTTCTGGGTTTATGCAGGGTTTACCAAACCTGGGCCTTTGAGCCGCGATGTTGTGGTTGTTGTCGAGCCCGGCAGTGGTGTTGGCAAAATTGCAGCGGATCTTGCGCGTCGGGATGTCATTTCCGATCCTTTTATCTTTCGCCTGGGCGCACGTTTTTTGAGCGATCGCAAACCCCTGAAAGCTGGTGAATTCCTGTTCCCTGCAAGAATCAGCTCCCGCGAAGCAATTCAGTTGCTGCAAGTCGGGAAAACCGTTGTCCGCCGGGTTACGTTTGCCGAAGGCCTGACATCACAGGAAATCGTACGACAGCTGTTAATGACTCAAGGGTTGACCGGAACGATAGAGAACGTACCTGCTGAAGGGGCATTGCTTCCAGAAACCTATCATTTTTCATTCGGCGATGTCCGTACAGATGTTTTGGAACGCATGGCAACCGATATGGATAAACTCGTCCAGCAGTTGTGGGATGTTCGTGATGCGGGCTTGCCGCTTAAAACCGCTGAAGAAGCTGTGATACTGGCTTCAATTGTTGAGAAAGAAACGGGCCTTGCGTCTGAAAGAAAACGCGTCGCTGGTGTCTTTATGAACAGATTGAGGAAGGGAGTTCGGCTGCAAACAGACCCCACTGTCGTTTATGGCCTAACAAAGGGCAAAGGCCCGTTGGGGCGCTCGCTTACACGTAGCGACCTCAAAAGCGATACGCCGTTCAATACCTACTTGATTAAGGGTTTGCCGCCAACGCCCATTGCGAACCCGGGTTACAAATCCTTGGAGGCGGTCATGCACCCTATGGAAACGGATGATTTTTATTTTGTCGCGGATGGTCGCGGTGGTCATCTATTCGCACGCACCCTTGCCGAACATAATAGAAATGTCGCCCGCTGGCGTAAAATTGAGCGGGCCCGCAAGAAGAGCGGACAACAAACGCCCTCACAATAGATGTTTCCATGAAAACCCGACAAGGAGATAAGGGCTAAATCTTATGTGGGCCTTTGTTTAAGAGAGTGTCCGTCCAACTGAGTGGAAGGGCGCTGATGAAGCGCATCAAAAAATAAGTTTGCCATGGAAATGCTATTCGCGGTTTGTTTTTTGCCAAGCCCTTTAGAATGATTTGCGCCGCTCGATCTGCCTCCATAAAGAAAGGCATTTTGAACGCGTTTTGATCTGTGATCCGGCTTCTGACAAAACCAGGGCAAATAACGGTGACGTGAATACCGTCCCCAGCCAGTCGACCGCGTAACCCTTCTCCGTAACTTCGGATCGCGGCCTTTGACGCGCTGTAGGCGGGCGCTGTGGGGAGACCTCGAAAAGCTGCCATAGAACTCATAAGCGCAATTTGCCCATGGCCACGGGATTTCATTTGCTCGATTAAGGGTAATACCGTGTTCAGTGTGCCTGTTACATTTACGGAGAATATTTCATTGGTTTGCGCCGCTTCACGGGTTTTCTGTCCGGTTCCACTCGAAATACCGGCATTGGCAATCACAAGATCTATGGGCGTTTGTTGATCAACGCTGAGTACCCATTCGGACGTTGCGTCTTGTTCCTGTAAATCGAGCTGCTGCGTTGTGACGTTGGCGCCAAGCGATTTGCACACGCCAGCAATCTCTTCCAGGCGTTCGACACTCCTGCCACATAGCGCCAGATGCTTGCCAGGCGCCGCATAGGCCCGCGCCAGCGCATATCCGATGCCGCTGGAAGCACCTGTAATAAGGATGGAGTTTGGTTGTCTATTCATCGACCAACTATACGGACAAATTTCGGATAAGTCAGGGGTGGTATTGTTGTCGGCTGTCTGGCTGGGTATAAAAAGGTGCTTAAAAAAACAGAGGTGTTTGGTGCCAATAAAATCAATGACAGGTTTCGCCCGCGTCGAAGGGCAACATGAATTATGTTCATGGTCGTGGGAGATTAAGAGTGTCAACGCCAAGGGGTTGGATGTTCGATGCCGGTTACCTAACGGTTTTGAAGCGATGGAGGCCGTTGTGCGTGACCGCCTTTCAAAGACGCTCAAGCGTGGTAATGTCACCGTGAACTTGGCTGTGGAATGGCAACAAATATCAGGTGGCTATCAACTCAACACCGATATTATGAAATTGGCACTAGCAGAAATCCCGAATATCGAAAAGCAGTTGCCTGCTGCCGCTCCAACAAGTGCCGCCGATATTTTGGCATTGCGTGGTGTTATTGAGATCATTGATCAGGAGTTGTCTGAGACGGAACGCGAAGATGTCAATATCCGGGTATTAGAAGATCTGGATCAGGCCGTGTTAGCACTCGATACGATGCGTGCTTCTGAAGGATCTCAGTTAACTGCCGTATTGACCGAACAGCTTGATCACATTGGTGAGTTATCGCTTAAAGCCAAAGCAAATGCAGCCGGTCAACCTGCCGCGATACGGGCGCGTCTGGAAAATCAAATTAATGATATTCTGGGGCGCGCGAGCAATTTACCAGAAGACCGGATGGTACAGGAAATTGCGTTGCTTGTGACAAAAGCCGATATAAGAGAAGAAATTGACCGATTGGTTGCGCATGAACAAGCGGCACGTGGTTATCTTGGCTCTGACGGCGCCGTCGGTCGTAAGCTCGATTTTTTGTGCCAGGAATTTAACCGCGAGGCCAACACACTTTGCTCAAAATCATCTGATGTCGCGTTAACCCAGATCGGCCTCGATTTGAAAACTCACATCGAACGATTTCGTGAGCAAATCCAAAATATAGAATAGATGGTTCAGAATTATGCCGGAAACATATGAAGATATATCGCGTCGGGGACTGATGCTGGTTTTGTCGTCACCCTCTGGAGCAGGGAAGTCGACCATCTCTCGAGAACTCTTAAAGGGCCATAAAAATCTTGCGATGTCGATCTCTGCAACGACTCGACCCAGCCGCCCCGGAGAAACAGACGGAAAAGATTATATTTTTGTTGATCAACCGGAGTTCGATCAGATGGTGCATAACCATGAGCTTCTGGAGTATGCGACTGTTTTTGACAATTCCTATGGGACTCCGAAGGAGCCCGTTGAAGCTGCTCTGTCTCAGGGACATGATGTTTTGTTCGATGTCGATTGGCAAGGCACGCAACAGCTCAAGCAAAACGCACGCGATGATTTGGTGAGTATTTTCATTTTGCCACCGTCCCTGGAAGAGCTTGAGCGTCGCTTATATGCAAGAGCCCAGGATTCAGAGGAAGTCGTGAAAGGCCGCATGGCAAAGGCGACTTCCGAAATGAGTCACTGGGCTGAGTATGATTACATCATCGTTAACCACGACCTCGAGTTAAGTGTGCGGCAAGTTGAATCAATATTGGCATCGGAAAGGTTGCGGCGTGAGCGACAGGTTGGTTTAAGTGGGTTTATTCGGACGCTTGGGGTTGGTCAGTAACCTGATGACGAGACGGTAGGCCCGGCTGGTTCAATTGTTTTGCGAAATTGCTGTCTAAGACCCTAAATAACCGGACAAAACGCATAGCAAGTTGGTCGTCCATAATTCGATCAACCCCAGTGACAGAAAACAAAATTCTGAATGGATTGACTTGGCGATCGTCCAGCCATATGTCGTCAAGCCGTCGATCGGGGGGCGCTGGATGCTCGAAATGTTCCCTACCACACAGTTTTGAAAGTAGCAGGAACACTGCCTTTAACACCACGGCGCGCCCGTGTCGTTAGCGACGGGCTCTATATAAATTGTGATTTGCTCGTTTATATACAAAAACACGGATAATTCTTGATTAGGCTTTTCTGATCAGATCAGGAAGAACACTCACAATGTTTCAAACTTCTACCGTATCGCATCAATCCTGTTCCGAACGTGATAGTCTGTGAAGCCTGTTTTCCGTAGTGTTTCTCTGGTGCTTTCAAGAGGGTGGTCGGATTAGCCCATTGTTTCGCTTAACGCGCTCTTGAGCCACCTAATCTTAGCGATCGGAAAAACATGCAATCGAAAACAACCTTGTCTATGCCCCATTTGCTCTTGGTGCTCGGCGGCATTTATACCGTTCAGAGCGTGACTTTTACCTTTTCATTTCAGGGTATACCTGCGGTTCTTCGAGCTTCAGGGGTGAACGTTGAGGTCATTGGCATGCTTCACCTTCTTATATTGCCGTGGGTGTTGAAGGTTCTCTGGTCCCCTTATGTGGAGCGCTATCGTAAGCGGTCAGATACAATTGATAATGGACGCCGTGTAATGCTTTTGAGCAATGTCTTGCTGGTCTGTGCAATGGCAGTTCTTGCATGGGGCGGCACAGCCGGACCTGTTCTAACACTTGCTGCAATGCTGTTATTTATAGCTACGGTTTCAGCCACAGGAGATGTTGCCGGGGACGGCCTGGCGGTAGACCAACTGGTGGAGAAAAATCGTGTTTGGGCAAATACGATGCAAGTTGGTGGCGGATATCTCGGAATCCTGGTCGGTGGTGGATTGTTCTTGATTGTTTTTGATGCGGCAGGTTGGGCCTACGCTGTTTCATGTTTGGCCATCTGCATCATCGGGGCGACAATCCCAACTTACTTATTACCTAAAAAAGCACCACAGCCATCGCGGACAATAGATGAGCAGCCATCGATCAAAAACGCACTGCGGCGGCCCGGTGTCAGGCTTGGGTTGTTGACAATTGTCATGACCATGATTGGTGCACGAATGGCGTTGGGCATGGTCATGCCTTTCATGATCGATCAGGAATTTGATCTTACGCAACTGGGTTTGCTTGTCGCTGGTGGTGGTGCCGTTGCGAGCCTTGTTGGTGTTTGTTTAGGAGGAGTGTTTGTCCGGTATATAGGACCAGGAAAAGGGTTGGTGATTTCGTTGGTTCTCGTGGCGGTAAGTTACGCTGGGTTTTATTTTCATGCGACAGGCGTCGCCGAAAATTCCTTATCGCTCGGCATATTGTTTGTCTTGAATGCTATCGCCACCGCAATTTTGTTTGTGTCTCTTTATACGAACATGATGAATTTTTCGGCGGGTAACCAGCCAGGAATCGACTTCACGCTGATGCAGTCCCTTGATCTGGCGCTGGCCATGATCGGTGGCGCTACTGCTGGATTATTGATCGCGAGCTATGGATACGGCGTGTTTTTCTTCCTCACCACAGGCCTCACGATTTTTGGTGCTTTAATGGCATACTTTATCTTGGTCAAACAGGGCTTTACGAAACTGTCAGCAGAGCTCATCTGAAATGGCGACTTCGTCAAGTCTTCCGCGACTGATCGGTTTGACGTCCCGCTATAGCGGCCTCGTCATTTTATCATGTGTACTGTCAGTAATTTCGTCGATGCTTGCGATTGCGCCGTTCTATTTTGTCTATTTTATTATGAAAGGTTTTCCGGATACGCCCCTACAAGATGTTTGGGGCTGTGTTTTTGCAAGCGCATTGTGCCTAATCGCAAGACCCTTGATGTTTGGCGCGTCAACCGCAATTGCCCACTACGCTGCATTTCATATTCTTTTCGACATCCGAAAGCAGATTCTAAATAAGTTTAAGACCCTGCCGTTAGGGTATTTCACAGGTAAGCAAACAGGTGGTTTAAAACGTATCGTTAACGAGAACGTTGAAATTTTTGAATTGTTTCTAAGTCATCAGTTGCCGGAAACTGTCGCGGCTCTAAGTCTCCCTGTTATGAGCCTTGCTACGCTGATTTATGTGGATTGGCGGCTTGGACTTATCTCTCTTCTGACCTTTCCAATCGCATGGGGCGCCCAGTCTCTTATGATGAGGAATCATAGCAAAAAGATCGGCACGTATTTCTCCATGTTGCGCGATGCCAATGGAACATCGCAAGAATATTTGCAAAACATCGATGACATAAAAATGAGTGGCGGTAACAAGCAGATTCTTGAGAAGTTCGAAAAATCCGTTCAGGACTTCAAGAAGTTTACGTTTGACTGGCAATGCGAATGGATGGCGCCTTGGTCCCTCCTGTTTTCTATCCTTAGTGCTCCGCTCATTTTCGTGCTTCCGCTTGGGTACGCTATGCTCGATTCTGGGTTGCTTTTGCCATCAACGTTTTTGTTCGCGATGCTCACGGTGATTGGCGTTGGTGCGCCGCTATTGAAGTTGATCAATTATACAGAGATTTACTTCCGTGTCGCTCACTGCGAGAAAGCAATTCATGTATTCTTGAATGAGCCCAATCTGGAACAGGATTCCATTCCAGGTATTACGCCGTCGAGCTTTGACATTACTTTTGATCGTGTTTCACTCAACATTGGCGACGAGGACATCGTTAGGGATGTAAGTTTCCCGATCCGCTCGGGGTCTACGACGGCGATTGTCGGGCCCTCTGGCGCAGGGAAGTCAACCGTCGGCAGATTGCTGGCCCGCCATTGGCTGCCAAGCGAAGGAAGTATTCGCATCGGTGAGGTCGACTTGAAAACCTGGTCTCAGCGCGGCGCAGCGGCAATGGTGTCTCTCATCAATCAGGATGTCTTTATTTTCGCGGCAACGATTGCAGAGAACATTGCGTTCGGAAAGCCTGGTGCTTCACGTGCGGATATAGCTGCGGCTGCTAGAGCCGCAATGGCGCATGATTTTATTGTCCGTTTGGGTGATGGCTATGATACGCAGTTAATCGAGCATGGCCGCAATTTGTCAGGGGGCGAGCGCCAACGCTTGTCACTCGCTCGCGCACTATTGAAAGACCCATCGGTTCTAATTCTAGACGAAACAACCTCGCAGGTTGATCCCTATCATGAACTTTGTGTTCAAAAGGCAATTAACACCTTGCCACCAAATAAGACGGTTGTGGTCATTTCTCACAGGATGGATTCCGTCGTCAAATGTGATCAGGTGGTTTTTATGCAAGACGGATCAGTCGAGGATTACGGGACACACGATGAATTGATGGTCAGGAGCACGGCTTATAATCGGCTATTCAAAATTCAACAGAAAAACTTGACCTGGAGCATCTCCGCCCAGACCAGTTTTCAACCCGAGAACGGATAAGTGATGATCTTATTCAACTTCCTGCAAATCGCCTCCGGCTCAAAACGGCAGATTGCCTATCTTGTTTTGTGTAAGCTTTTCGAGAGTATTTTCCGTTCTCTACCTATTGGGATCGCGTTTGTGATTGTTTCAAGTTATCTTATGACCGAGCAAGCGGGAGGGACGGTTCTAGAGAGCTTTAGCACATGGCAAGCAGCGGCTCTCCTTCAGGTCTTTCTGCTCGTTGCTTTCGCGGGCCAATGGTTGTTTGCGGATCGGGGGTTTCGGATCGGGTTTTCTATCGGGCATGAGCTCAGTTCGAGTTTGCGCGTTAATCTTATCCGGCACCTGACCCAATTGCCGAGAACCTATTTCAATGAGCGGGAATCAGGTACTATAACCCATGTATTCATGCAAGATGTCGCTTTGATTGAACTGTTCCCGGGCATCATTTTGCCGAAACTTGCATCGACCTTCATGTCGCCGACAATCGCGGTTATCTGCTTTTTCATTATCGACTGGCGTTTAGGTCTCGTACTTTTGTTGAGCATTCTGATTGCCATTCCTGCCATTGTCATCGGGAACAAGCTTATGAGAGAGACCTCTGAATTAAATGCAGAAAACCATGCGAGTTTCAATGCGAAAGCGATTGAGTATATCGACGGTATAGCCGAAATTAGGTCCTATTCTCATAGTGATGATTTTATTTCTCATGCGGAGCGTGCGGCAGTTTCCGTTCGTAATTCTTCAATAAAGTTGACCTATAAATTTGTTGTTCCCTTTGTTGTGGTGACGACTATTTTGTCTGCTGGGGCCGCTATGGGGCTTCTGGTCGCAACAGGATTGTTCACTGGTGGAGTTCTCGATTGGGTTCGTTTCTTTATGGTTTTCCTGATTTGTTTTCATTTGTATTCACCAATCTATGACGTCGCCGATTTTTCCTCCCTTATCCAACAAATGGACGTTGCTATGATGCGGGTCCGGAATATTCTGGACACGCCTGTAGAAGCACAATGCAAGTTATATAAAACGCCACAAAATACGGTCGTGCGTTTCAAAGATGTATCATTCAACTACGGACGTGGTAACGAAGGCTGGAAAGTTGATGAGATGTCGTTTGAAATTGCTGAAGGAAAAAAAATAGCTTTCATTGGCAAGACCGGATCAGGAAAATCAACCATTGGTCGGCTACTGCAAAATCTCATTCAGCCCGTTTCTGGAAGTGTGATGATAGGCGGGGTCGATGTTCGCGAAATCGATAAGCAGACATTGCGTTCGCTGGTTACTGTCGTACCACAAGATCCGGTAATTTATTCCGACACGGTTGCCAGCAACATCCTGCTTGGTCGGCCTGATGCTACCCGCGAAGAAGTAATTGCTGCGGCGGGAAAAGCACAATGTGACAATTTCATTCAGAAACTTCCAAACGGGTACGATACTTTTCTGACAGGAGGCGGCAAATTTCTGTCGAGAGGAGAGCGTCAGCGTCTGGTATTGGCACGCGCAATATTGCGAGATAGCCCGATCGTTATATTGGACGAAGTTACCTCGGCACTTGATGTTGAAAATGAATTCTATGTTCAAAAAGCGATGTCTGGTTTTGGTTCCGGCAAAACCATCATTGTCATATCTCATCGGCTTTGGACAATTAGTAATTGCGATATGATATTTGTCCTACGAGATGGCACCATTGTGGAGCAGGGAAATCATGATGACCTGATGGACTTGGATGGGCACTACAGCATTCTGTGGCAAAACACCCTGTCAGCACCCGGGTGGTCTCGTGACCCTTCAGGATGCAGCACTTCAACCGAAGTTACTTCGCATTTGTAGTTGACATTAATAATCATTCGCAGTTAATTGCTTGTTCAATATCTAGAGAATGGGCCAATTGCGGTGGAATTAGAAGTCGAACAAGTTGAATCGTGTTTTCAATCCTTACCAATTTCTGGTGATGTCAGGCACTACTGCCCGGTCAAGGGATGTGATGTCGTTCTTTATGATTATATGGCGCTGGAAGATTTTGAAATATCACAAAAAGCGCCGCCAATGATGCAAATCTGCATCATGTTACACGGCGCGGGTGAATTTGGGCCAGCTGATTCCGACCGTACAATGAGTTACCGCCCTGGCTATACCTCGATTTTTCATTCCGAACGGTCCGCGAGCGGGAAATTTTTGGTCGAGAGGGGGGAGTCGGTACGTATGACCGAATTGAGATTTGACCCCGTTCAAATTGACAAAGTCGTTACGTCGGATCCTTTTAATTATCAAAGGGAGGCATTTGAAGTCTTCAGGAGAAAGTGTGGCGAGGAAGACTACTGGTTTGCTCTGTTCCCGACGGTAGCATCCATACAACGATTGGCTGAGCGGATGCAGGCATGCGTTTTAGGACGTCCTCACGAGGAATTTCAACTCGCGTCTCTGTCGTTCGAGATCTTGGGTGAAATTGCTTTGATGCTGGAAAGGAAGTCTGAATCTACTTCAGGAAACTCGTCGCCGCTATCCGTTCGTGATCGCAAGAAAGTTGTCTCCGCCCATAAAGTCATGCTGGAGGACCTAGAGATTACTTGGTCGATTAATGCCCTGGCAGCAGTGGTTGGCTTGAGTGAAAACAAATTAAAACGGGGGTTCAACGAGTTATTCGGTAACTCCGTATATGCTTATCTCCAGGAACACAGGATGGCTGCAGCTGCAGAGAGGATCAGCGTTGGCGGCGATAGCATAACCGAGATCGCAATGTCGGTCGGCTATTCCAGCCTGTCCCACTTCTCTAAAGTGTTCAGACGGTACTATGGCGTGTCGCCTCGGGAATTTAAGAACAGCTGAACCCATAACAATCGATCATTTGTGATAGGGCAGCACTTTTTGGAATTGAATAAGAATTCTTACTTTTAATTGATACTCGTTCGCAATTAGATCGGATCGCGTTCTTTATCACCCGATCACATTAGTTTGCATCCACAAAACGTCTTAAAAAGCCTCATTCGGTGATCGCCGACAATGAACTTATAAAACCCAAGGGGGCTCAAATGACACGAATTCTGAGTACAGGCATCCACTATATAGTGCCCACTATTTTTGGTGCAGCAATCTTGATGACTATCAAGCCAGGGCTTGCTCAGGGCGTAGTGGCAGATCCAAAGACAGTGCCTTACCTGAATAAGATTACAGTGTCGGCAGCTAAACGATCACTTGCATTTTCCGACGTAACGACAGGATTATCGATTTTAACAGGGGACGAACTGCGCGATGCAGGGATCACAAAGATTGAAGAGCTTGATAAGGTCATTCCCGGCCTTAAGTTCAACAAGCAATCTAACGGAGCTTACACCTCGATAACAATGAGGGGGATTCCGTCGTCCGATTTCTATACGCCGAATGTTGTCGTTTTTATAGATGGCGTGCCGCAAGATCAAAATCATATCGATCTACCCCTGAGTGACGTTGAGCAGGTTGAGATACTGAAGGGCCCGCAAGGGTCCGTCTACGGAAAGAATGCGCACTTAGGTGCGATCAATGTCATAACTAAAAGACCCAGCGAAAAAATTAGAACTGATATATCGGTAGACTTTTCAAAAATTGAGAGGGAAGCGACGACCCGCATTTCGGCTCCTTTGATCGACGATAGTCTTTACGCCAAATTGGCGGTACGAGGGTATACTGATCAGGGGCAATATGCCTTGACCACCGGGAGCTCTGACGATGTTGATGACGGGCGTGCAAATGGATTGGAGGCGAAACTCATCTTCGAACCATCCGGTGGGGATTTCGGGGCGGCATTTTCTTTCGCCTATGATCACGATATCAGCGAGGATCTATTTTTTACGGACGCAAACTGGCGCAACAGGACTGCATCCGCAAACAACGACAAGATGGAACGGCATGATCTGAGAAGCTCTCTTAACATGTCATATGATACCGATAATTGGGGGTTTAATTCCATCAGTTCGATCCAGGACAGAGACATGAATAGGGCCGTCTTCAACGTCAAGTCCGATGAAGAACAAGCCGGATTTGCGCAGGAATTTCGTGCATCCTACGACAATACCAGCTCCAAATTTTCCGGTGTCGTTGGTGCAAATTTTGACCATATTAAGTTCACACGTGACGCAAATCCGTTCGGAGCTGGAGGCACCTATCAAACACAGGTTACCATGAATAATTATGCGTTGTTTGGCGAAATAACCCATCAGACGACTGAAAAGCTAAATATCACGACCGGCGGGCGTTTTAGTTATGACAAGGCTAAGGTGGATTTTGTGCAAGCCGGAGGATTGGATCTCGAAGGAAAAGATAGTTGGTCAACGTTTACACCCAAAGTCGCCGCAAATTATGACTGGTCGTCAACACTCAGCCAATATGTTGTTATTAATCAAGGCTACAAGGCAGGCGGTTACAATCGGACGGCGACCAATGCAGCAGCCAATCAGTCTTATGATCCTGAAACGTCTTGGAATTATGAAACCGGGATGAAAGCTTCACTGTTTAACGACAGGCTCAATTTAAACGCTGCTTTTTATTACAACTACTTTGACGATATTCAACTCTACACGGGTATTCTTGGTCAGCAGTTGTTGGACAATCAGGGCGATGCCAAAACCACGGGACTGGAACTAGAGGTTAGGGGGAAACCGACAGAGAAACTGGAAGTCATCGGCGGACTCACACTTAATCGCACGAGGTTGGTTACCGGCGATACGAAAAACGGAAACTGGCTACCATATGCACCAAGGTATGTGACCAATTTAGGAGCGCAATACACATACGAAAACGAACAGATCCCCGGTGCGATTATTCCAAGAATCGATTTCCGTTACAGCGGAAAAAGTTATCTCGACGTCGGTAACAGTTTCGAGCAAAAGGCCTTTGGAATTCTTGATTTGGGAGTTAGTTATAGGTACGAGACCTTGGATGTGTCAGTTTACGCGAACAATGTCCTTGATAAGGTGTACAAGACCTATCAGGGAGGTACGACTACGGTGCAGTTGGGGGACGGCCGGAATGTGGGAGTCAGAGCGGCGATGTCATTCTGATTGTGTATGTCGAAAACCCCAATTAGCTGGAAAGTACCTCTGTCGGTCTGAATCGTGCGCTCATTTAGCGGAAGAAACGCCGATAAAAACAGCTGCATTGGTCCGGTCTTTCGAACAGTCCGAGTCTATTGCAGTATCTGGAGCGCGGAGTTTTGTTCATCTATACAGATCTGTTTCAGATCAGTCGCGCTCTGACCAAACAGCCCCAGCACCGTATGACACAGACTTTTGGGCAAAGACAACCATCCCCTAAAAGCCCCGTTCTGACGAACAGGATGCTCAGAGGTGAATTGTTTTCAGCCATCGTTTGGGCGAAAAATTTTTTGCGAAGTAGCTGAGCAGGCCACTTCGAGTTAACGTCTCGCCGCGAATGTTGCCGTATTTATATTAGCCCTGGAAGAAATAGAGACTGTTGGGGGTCGCCATCAGTTTATAAAGAATTTTACCACACACAGCCAAAACCATAAGTGCCAGAAGACCGCGTAGTTGTTCTCCCGGTAATTTGGCGCCAATTCGTGTGCCAAATTGTGCCCCGATAACGCCACCTGCCATTAAAAAAAGCGCAAGTGGAATATCGACCGTTTGGTTCATCACCGCTTGAAATATTGTGACGTTCGCTGTGACAAAGATAATCTGGTAAAGCGATGTTCCAACAACGACCGCCGTTGGCATTCCTAAAAAGTATACCATGGCTGGCACCATGACGAACCCGCCGCCAACCCCCATAATTGCGCTGAGGACGCCAACCAGTATTCCAACAGAAAATGGCAATAAGGCACTTATATAGAGCCTCGATTTTCGGAAACGGGTTTTAAAGGGAAGCCCGTGAAGCCAGTGATGCTGGTGAAGTTTTACTCGTTTGGACGTTGACTGCTTTCGCGTCTTGAGGATTGTGTTTGCGCTTTCAACCATCATCAAAAAACCGATAATACCGAGCATAATCACATAGGATAATTGTATGACGAGATCTATTTGCCCCAGGGTTTGCAACCAGGAAAAAAGGTAAACACCGACGGTCGATCCTACTATTCCCCCGACTAATAAAATGGAGCCCATTTTGAAATCCACGCTTCCGCGTCGCCAATGGGCAAGAAAACCGGAGACCGAAGTGCCGACGATCTGGTTGGCGCCAGTCGCAACAGCTACGGCAGGCGGAACGCCCGCGAACATTAGTAACGGCGTAATCAGAAATCCACCGCCAACGCCAAATATGCCAGACAAAAGACCGACGCCGGCACCCATTCCAAGAATAAGGAAAATATCTACGGATATCTCAGCAATCGGAAGATAAATGTGCATCAGGTAATGAAAATCCAGGCATCATTCACAGACAAATCCTCCCATCGTAAGGAATTAGGAATTGCCTCGGAGACGAAAAGGTATGTGGTGCAAGTTTCGTAAAAAAGTGGTGTCGTTTGGAGCAGGCACTTTCCCTGCCTCTTTAACAGTTTAATTGGCGACTATTCAAGCGTCTAATTTTTTGCAAGTTTCTAGCTGGTTTAAGGCAGTGCGCGGGCCAGTTGGCAAAATTGTTCAATACTTAATTCTTCGGCCCGGCATGTCGGCTCTATTCCAAGCGATTCAAAATCAAGTTCAAAGGATTTAAGACTTGCACGCAACATTTTCCGACGTTGATTGAACGCTGCTGCAGTCACTTTTTCCAAGGCGTCCCATCGCGCCGGCGCCAGTGGTTCCGACCGCGGTTTTAAGGTAACTATGGTCGATGTTACTTTTGGCGGAGGTGTAAAGGCTTCTTTTGACACGTTGAATTCCTGACGGACGTGACATAACCACTGACACATAACGGATAAGCGACCGTAGGCTTTTGTTTTCGGTTTGGCTGTCAAGCGATCTGCAACCTCCTTTTGGAACATGAGGGTCATGCCGTCGATCTCCTGAATATCCTTTAACCAGCTAATCAGCAGTGGCGTGGCAACATTGTAAGGGAGGTTGGCGACGATCTTACGCGGAGGAGGGCAGATGTCCGCCAGATTAAGGGTAAGGGCATCGGCTTCAATGATGCTTACACGCCCATTATAACGTGCAGATATTTCATTTACCGCATCAATACACCGAAAGTCACGTTCGATTGCATAAAGATGGTTTGCTCCTTGTATCATTAGGGCGCGCGTCAAGCCACCCGGGCCAGGGCCAATTTCAATGACGTTGTGCTGTGATAAATCCCCCGCTACCGAGGCGATGCGTTGGGTCAAATTAAAGTCGAGCAGAAAGTTTTGACCGAAAGACCGTTTTGCACGCAAGCTCAATCGTGCAATCACGTCGCGCAATGGTGGCAAACCATCCGGTGTTGTAGAGGTTGTCTGTTCACTCATTATTCAGGGTCTCATAATTGCGACGGTGCTTGACCATTTGTTCTGCCATGCGAATTGCCGCAACCAGGCTCTTTGCGCTGGCTTTTCCTGTTCCAGCGATATCCAGGGCGGTTCCATGATCCGGTGACGTCCGGATGAAATCCAAGCCTAAAGTGACATTGACCCCCCCATCAAAATCTAGTGTTTTGATGGGGATTAGCGCTTGGTCGTGATACATGCAGATCGCTACGTCGTAGGTTGGGCGTGCTCGGGCACTAAACAGGGTGTCTGGAGAATAAGGGCCCGTGGCTTGAATGCCCTGGCGTTGCAGGGCCTCAACTGCAGGTGTTATGATTGTGCTCTCTTCATGTCCCATGGCTCCGTCTTCGCCGGCATGGGGGTTTAGCCCTGCAATTGCCAGACGCGGCGTCTTAATGCCAAAATCGCGTCGCAATGCTGCATCAGTGATGATGGACTGCTCGATGATGATGTCGGTCGATAGAGTTTGGAGGGCCTCTTGCAAACTGACATGAATTGTCACGGGAACAACACGCAACTGGTCACAAGCGAGCATCATGACAGGCTGAGGGTTCGGCGTGATTAATGAGGCCAGATACTCGGTATGTCCTGGAAATTGAAACCCGGCTTCGTACAATGCACTTTTTTGAATTGGGTTGGTAACCACGGCAGCAGCTTTACCTGCCCGTGTCATTTCGACGGCCTTGCGGATGGAGAGAATGGTGGCGTTTGCATTCTGCGGTGCGAGTTGACCCGGCGTCTGAGATGCTGCGAGCGGCGAGTGGAGGACTGGCAGCGCTCGAGGTCCGGGAAAGTAGGGTGTGTTTGATGGCAGAAAATCTGTGAACGTAACATCGATACCCAGTTGTTCAGCGATGCTTTGCAGTCGATATGTGTCATCAATAGCAAATAGAAAAGGCGGAGATGAGCTCAATTCATCCCATGCTTTAAGTAATATCTCGCCACCAATTCCACCAGGCTCCCCCATGGTAACGGCCAAAGGCAGCGGATGATCCAAATAGGAGGCCATCACAATTAGAGGCGAATATCTATAAAAGCGGTGCGGCGCAAGTCGCGAATATACCGCCGTGCAGAGAGTGTTAGTTGTGCGGTAAGCAATTGGTTCCGGATGTTTGCCCGTACTTTTTTCATATCGACCGGTGGGGCCTTTGGTATATCGCGAGCACAGACCATTAAAACAATGACGCCATCTGCTATGGCTTGCGGTGGGCTCGGCTGGCCAACCGGTAAATTAACCACAAGGTCGCGCATACTATTCGATATTTGGTCAATTGCGAAGGTTCCCAATTCACCCGATAGCGGAGAGCCTTGCTGTTTGCTGATTTCACCAAAGGTCTGGCAATTCTGCGCGCTTGCAGAAAGGGCCAATGCTTTACTTTTAAGGGCATCAAATACGTTTGGAGGACTGTTGGGAGGCGCCGCTAAATGTAATTGATGCAGCGTCACTTTTGCGGGTCCTGGCGGTGGACCATCCAGGCCTTGTGATAATCTTTTAGCCCGGAGCAGAAGTATGTATATGCCATCAGCCGTCTGCAATGGCTCCGAAATATTTCCAACGCCAAGTTTCTCAATGGTCGCCTTAATTTCAGCCCCAAGTTTATCAGCTCGGTTCCAACCCAAGTTGCCACCGTTGGGTGCCGTCAGGCTTTGCGAAAAATTGTTTGCTATTGAGGCAAAGTTGGCACCGTCGATGATCTGTTGAGAAAGTCTGGAGGCCAGCTTTAGTGCCTCTGTCGCTTGTTCAGGTGTCTCTGCTGATAAAAATATCTCCGATGCAAGGTATTCTGGTTTCCCTTTATTCGCTTTAATATCTTCAATGATCTCGTCAACTTCTTCATCACTAATCGTCGCGTTTCTCGCGAACTTGCTTCTAACAGATTTTGTCCAAACGATTTTCGCTTCCAGTTGTTCGGTCAACGTCTCTGGATCAATTCCATTGTTTTTAAGAGTGCTCTCCAATTGACTGGGCTTGATTTTGATCTGACGGGAGATTACGGCCTTTTCTGCATTGATTTCGCCTTTTTGCGCCGTTAGGCCTAAGCGCTTAGCTTCCTGCATTTGAAGACGCTCATTAATCAAAGTTTGGATGACCTGAGGAGCCAAGCGCTGCCGTGTTTCGGGAGTGTTCTTGAAACCGGAAAAACCCGCGACCAGGGCAATGCGTGACTCCAAATCGAGAACCGAGATCATTTCGTCGTTGACCGTTGCTGCAATGCCGAGCGGTTGCTGCGCCTGACTTGTTGATGCTGTCGCCAGCAGCACAAAGATAGCAGCCGTCGCTAACACATATCGTACGCATTTGATGCGGAGGGTAAGAAGAGATGGATCAAACATAATGACTAAAATACGCTCCCGCCTGTTTTGACTTCGCCCAATGTTTTAAATACGAGATTGAAAGTAATTGAGTCTGTTGGTTCCAGGTCCCGGTCCTGAAAGAAGGTCCGGGATAATTTTGACGTGAAAACCAGGCACTCGTCTTCATATGTGAGATACATGCCGGCCGACCGCATTTCTCCGGCATCAATATCCCGTGTTCCGTTGAAACCCGTTCGCCAGTATCTATCAATTTGTGATGTTGCCACCATGCTCAACTCTTCACGGCCCGGAAATTCACTGCCCGCCTGGCGTTCGAGAAACGTGTAGTTACCCCCAATCGTAAGTGCAGGGATGCCACCAGAGGCATTAAACTCATGCCGTTTCGGCTGCAGATCCTCTTGAGAAAGACGGGTCCTGTAGGAGGCTTTCAAGTGAGGGCCTGGAGCCACCTGGACCCGAGCAACCACATCGGAAAAGTTGTTCTCTAGACCTGAGCCTTCGGCATAAGCGTCGTCTTTCTTCGGACGCCAGGACTGGCCAACGAAGACATTGGTTTTTCCGCCGTCAGCACCGAAGGCACCCCATTTCAGGCCATAAACGGTCCGTGGTCCCCCTTCGACCCGATCGAGGCCCGAGAACCGGTTTGTGCGAAAAAGATTCGTATCATCAAATTCCAGTTCAATACTATCTTCGTTTGGAATATCACGCGAATTCCCTCCGTAAGGACTCCAAATAAATGAGGCAATAGGTTCAATAACCTGACTGATTTTGCCATCAGATTTTTCAAATGGCATGCGCCATTCCAGCGCGGCTTCGGGAGTTAATCGATAACTGAAGCCATCAAAATTGCTGGTGTTCGCCCCACGGACCAATTCATTGACATGGTAGAAGTCGCTATTAAGCCCAAACGAGACATTATAGACATCGCCGAGTTTGCCAATGAAGGGTCGCTGCCAACGAGACCTTGCCGATAGACGGCGGGTGTCCAATCCTTCTTCTCGGGTTAAGGCAAGAAAGTTAAAATCGAAATTTGTCGTGCCGCCTAATCGATCTTTGTCTCCGATGTAGTTAAAATCAGCGAGCGGAAGAACGACTGGGATCGTTTCAGAGCGAACTGAGTCTTGCAAACTCTGAAATGAGAGGGCTTTAAGCGAGAAGTAATTTTGTCCTTTGAATGACTCTGTATAAATTTGGCTTTTCAATGTAGATGGCGACGCAAAACCGTATCGCCTCAGGTAAGTATCGTCGCTGGTCCAATTGCCATCAAACCCCCATCGCCAAGCCTGATTAATATCAAAACGACCTTCGCTCTCGATATGTCCCCGCATACCGTATCGACCTTCTTCTGCGCTGCCAACAACGGCATCACCGGGGCTCGCCGTGAGGCTGCCGTTCGCAGTTAACTGTCCGGCACGTTGAAGGTTTCGATATTCTACCGCCAAAATCGGGTTTTCTGCGGTCATCAAAATCGGTGTAATGGTCGCATCTTCGTTAGGTGCAATGTTCCAGAAGATAGGTGTATGGATAATGGTCCCTAAATCGGAAGAGTTGCCAAAGGTTGGGAATAAAAAACCTGATTTGCGTTTCACCGTTGGGTCGGGGTGTCTGAAATAGGGCGTATAAAAAACCGGCACGCCAAAAAACTCGAGCCAGGCGTCTTCATATTCGACAGTTTTAGCGTTTTTATCATGGGTGACATTAACGGCCTTAATTTGCCAAACAGGTGGCTTGTTCGGATCGTCTTCACAGAGGCTGCAGGGCGAATATACAGCGTGATTTAACTGTGTTTTAACACCGCCAGAACGCGTTGCAGATGCGCCGGCGATACGAGACCGGTCTTGCAAGATAATGCCGATATTCAGAATAACTCCGTCTTTGAGATCGCCAGAAATTTCTATTTTATCGCCATAAACGGTCTCTCTGGTGGGTTCCTGAATGACGACGTTCCCAAGTGCAATAACCTCATTTGTGTTTCGGTTGTAAATGACTTCGTCGGCGCTTAGCGTGCGATCTTGATAGCTTACCTCGACATTGCCCGCAGCTCGCACAGCGCCGTTTTCTCGATCGAAAGACATCTCGTCGGCACTAAAATTGACGGCAGGCTCTTCTTGCGCAGTGGACACTTGATCAGGCTGAGCAACTGTTGAGACAGCTGTTAAAGGTCTGATATCTGACGAAGGTTGATCAGGAGGTGAGCTCCGTCGGTACGTGCCGGGCATGAGCAGAGTTCCCAGTGGTCGATCGCCGTTTGCCCCAGATTGATCCCAGTTTAATGGCGCGGGCGCATAGATTGGCGTTTTGCTGGCTGTCTTACGTGCTTCCTTTTCAGCGGGTGCATTGCTCAAATACTGTGGATCAGGTGCAAAGGAGGTTTGATCCAGCAATAACCCGAGCGGTCGCTGGCCGGATACATCTGAGCCAGTTTTCATCGAAGCGGCGGCGGGTGTCTGAATACCTTGAAGGTTTGCTCCTGACGTTGTTGGAAGCGGACTGGCGGTTTTTGCCTGATCGCCATCCGCGAGAGGGTTTAGCAGAACACCTAAAGGAGGCGGGGTGGTGGCTTGTGTTGGTGACAATACGGGGGTCGGAGGTTTTTGCGAGTAAACATCCAAGACACGAGAGGTATCGGTCGTCGGAAGAGGCGTGAAAAGCCGTCCCAATGGTCTTTCTGCACTGACATCTGTCGCAGCCTGTGATCCGATAGGGGCCAAGGGCAAAGCGGTCAACATAAGCATTGCAAGCGATTTTGAGAGACGATTTGTCATTGCTATCCGTCCTCTAGATGAAGAAGGGTCGTCAAACCGAGCAGAGTGGCGACACCAGAGGGCGTCCAGGCGGCAAGAGCAACCGGTATACTATCAGATAAACCCAAAGCAAAAACGACGTCAGAAAAGAAATACAGCACAAAACCAGTCAAGACACCCCCGGCAATAACAAATGTGGTCGCCCCGCGCCGTGATTGGCGTAGGGTGAAAGACGCGGCAATCAAGACCATTGCGCACATCAAGAAGGGTGCGGCCAACAATGTATGCCAATGGAGCTTATGACGTATCGCTGAAAACCCGGCTTTTTCAAGCTGTTGAATAAAGGCGGGTAGCGACCAAAAAGACATCGTTTCTGGCGGCGCAAAGCTCTCTTGTATCTTATTCAAAGTGAGATCTGTTTCCAGCCAATGTTCTTTTTCAAATTTTGGCCGTGTGTCCGGCAAATAAACCCAAGTGTCTGTCATATGCCAGAATCCGTCCTCTAATCTGGCTTTTTGCGCATTCAACCGCCCGCTAAATGAGTCGGTGCCGGAATATTTGAAGACGACAACATTCACGAGCTCGACGTCGTTACCCTGCTGAAAGACTTGTTCTGCATGAACCACAGATTGTCCTTCTTCGTTGGATTGTCGCAGCCACAAGCCACTGCCAGACAAGGCCAAAAGGTTGTCGTTACCTTTCAAGTGCCGCGCCTCCAGGACCTGAAACCGAGTGAGAGTTGCAGACGCGAAATGATTGATGATACCAACATGAACAGCACCTAGGGCAAACGCGACGACCAACACGGGAAACATAAATTGCCATGCCGAAACGCCCGCCGCCCGCGTGATCACAAGTTCATTGCTTCGGGTTAATCTCCAAAAGGCCGACATGGCCCCAAACAAAACCGCAAAGGGGAAAATTTCCTGGCCAAGATATGGCAATTTCAACAAAGCCATTTCTACAACGGCTGCAAAGTTAACTTCAGGTTTGGATGCCGTGCGTCTCAACAGCTCGACAATATCGAACATAAAGATTAGGAACATAAAAAGCGTAAACAACAGCAAAAACGCGAGCAAAAACTGCCGGCCGATATAATAAGAAAGTGTCGATGAGATACGCATGTCAGGTTTGCACCTGCATTTTTTGTCTCTGGAACATGCGACCAAATGCGTATGGATTTAAGAGCAAAACGAAGCCAATGACGATGGGTAAAATCGCATGAACATAGAGGAGAGGGATCAGGCTAAGTTTTTTTGCCGCGGTATTTTCGAGGCCATAGGACGATCCAACCAAAAACACCATGATAAGAGCAGCTGCGGTTATTTGTCTTGATTGCGAATGCCGATTGAAGCCGCCCAGTATCAAGAAGCAAAGGGCCACCAATGTAAACCCTAGTGCCGTCAAGGGAGACGTAATGCGTTTGTGTGCCTCAATTGTGAATTTGCCAACATCTCTTTTCGAGATATTTGCCTCATTTTCGGCATTTAAAAGTTCATCCAGATTGCGCTCGCGCGCTTCTCGGTATCTTTGCTTGGTAACTTGCGTGTTGGCTCCCAAATCCTTGAGGTCTAGAACACCTTGATCAAAATACAAGATGGACATCTGATTGGTTTCTGAGTCCACGGCCTGACGATTGCCATCAAACATCACGACACGGGGGCCTTCATCTGATTCAACCATAGCCCCTTTTGATGCCATCCATGTCTCTATTTTTTTAGGGTCACGCTTGTCATAGGCCAGAATTCCAAGCAATTGCCCGTCCTTTGATCGTTCTCGAACGTAAACCGTAACACCGGCAATGGATGTAAAAGCGCCTTCCTTGAGTAGTATGTGAGAATAGTTCCTTATCTCCCACTGCAAATCTCGAAACATACGATAAGAATTGGGCATCAGGTAGAGGTTGAGAGCATAACCAATCATCACGACGATTAACGCTAAAATAATTGCCGGTTTCGCCAGAGACACTTGGCTGAGTCCGGCAGCACGCATGACGACAAGTTCTCTGTCCGATACCAGCTTTGCATAAATAAAGAGGGTCACACAAAACAGTGCTATCGGCAGGATAATGGTTAAAAATTCGGGGAGCTTGAGCATCGTTAAATACAGGAACGTGCCCGCTGAAACGCCTTGATTGACGATCATTTCAACGAATCGCAAGGATTGCGACAGCCATATAATGCAGGTAAGTCCAGCTGTCACCAGAATCATCCCTACAAAAAGCTGCCGCAAGACATATCTAGTGAAACCGTTCATGTCTCAGCACAACCTGTTTTGAATCTGGCTAGAGTGTTGGAAAGTCTCTAAAAAATCAAGCTCAATCAGAGTTTTCGAAGCGGTTTGATCGATATGCCTAGGATGGTAAAACGGTTGCCAAGGCTAAAACGCATCAGAATTGATTTGATTGACAGTTTTATGACCAAAAATCACGGTTTGTGATAGGCTGTCTGCACCATTCAGGACCTGATCTGCAAAGAAACGGGCAGCATAAATCTTGCCTTTGAGATGCTTTGGATCGCCTGTGTTGGAATCCAGGTGGTTCAGGGCAATCTGAGCGCTTTGTGCCAGAAGCCAACCTCCTGTGGTTCTTCCCAGAAGTTCCAAATAGGGGACGGCACCTGCCGCAACCTCTGTTGGAGAGGTTGGATAGGTCTTTACGATCCACTGACTCGCCTTTTCAAGAGCGTTAACGGACTGCGACAGCTGCTTTTTTATGATCTGAAGATCGTCGGTTGTTTCAGTCGAAATACGATCGAGAAAAGCCCTAATCTCTGCCAATAATATGCCTATCGCCACGCCTTGATCCCGACCAATCTTTCTGCCAACCAAATCGTTTGCCTGAATACCATTCGTACCTTCGTAGATGGCATTGATCCGGGCGTCTCTTAGATGCTGAGGGGCACCGGATTCCTCGATAAAACCCATGCCACCGTGGACTTGGATACCTAGACTTGCGACCTCGATACCAATATCTGAACACCAGGCTTTGACAACAGGTGTTAGGAGATCCAGATAAGAAAAAGCTTCTGCGCGGATGTCTGGCTCAAGTGCAGATTTTGACGTATCTAGCTTTCCTGCAACAAAGAGCGCGAGGGCACGTGCAGCTTCCGTTTTTGCCTTCATCGTGAGAAGCATTCGTTTGACATCGGGATGCTCAATGATGGCGACAGATTGACGTGATTCCGAACCGAGTTTACGACTCTGTACGCGGCTCTTTGCATAAATCAGAGCGTGTTGGTAGGCACGTTCAGCGATAGCGACACCTTGTATCCCGACGAACATTCGGGCGTTGTTCATCATCGTAAACATATATTCTATGCCTCGATTTTCTTCGCCTACCAAATAACCGATAGCGCCGTCGTTATCCCCAAATGACATAACGGCCGTTGGGCTGGCATGTATGCCCAGCTTATGTTCCAGCGAAATAGCTTTAAGGTCATTGCGCTGGCCCAGCGTTCCATCCGGGTTAACCAAAAACTTGGGAACAACGAATAGGGATATGCCTTTTATCCCGTCTGGGGCATCATCCAGTCGGGCAAGAACCATATGGATGATGTTTTCTGTAAAATCGTTTTCGCCATAGGTAATAAAAATTTTGGTGCCGCTGATCCGGTAGTGATTACCGTCCCGAATAGCTTTGGTCCGAATGCTGGCAAGATCGGAGCCTGCACTCGGCTCCGTCAGGTTCATTGTACCGTTCCATTCACCAGCCACCATCCTTGCCAGATAGGTCGATTTTAGCTCTTCAGAGCCATGGGCCGTTAATAATTCGACGGCCCCTTGGGTCAACAGTGGACACAAACCAAATGACATATTCGCCGACTGGACGATCTCGCCAACGGCTGCCGTCAATAGCCACGGCAACCCCTGTCCGCCGTATGCCTCATCGAAAGGCATCCCATTCCAGCCGTTTTGAATAAAGTGACCGTAGGCCTCTTTGAAACCGTTAGGCGTTCTAACAACGCCGTTCTCTAACGTGCAGCCCTGTTGGTCGCCTGATTTGTTCAGGGGTGCCAGGTTCTCGGCTCCGAATTTCCCCGCTTCTTCCACAATGGCTTCAATCAAGTCGGGTGTGATTTCCTGAAACTTTGGGATATCGCAGATTTCCTGTATGCCTGCCAATTCCTTGATGTTAAAGATCAAGTCGGCAACGGGGGCCTGGTAAGCGGTCATTGGCAGGTTCCTATGCAGCTTTCTTGGCGCTAGCGGGTGGGGGTTGTTTGCGTGTGAAAACCCACTGGTTCTCATCCGAGAGCTTTTTCTGGTACTTATATCCACCGAGGTTGAAGTCCTTAAGTACTTCTGGGTCCTCAACTCGGTTTTTTACCATAAATCGCGCCATCATTCCCCGTGCCTGCTTTGCAAACAGACCAATCATACGGGTTTCACCGTCTTTTGTTTCTTTAAATGCCGGCGTGACTAGATTGTCCTTTAATTGCTTTTTATCCAGGGCTTTGAAATACTCGTTTGATGCCAGATTGATGATGGTTTTATCTTTGTGCCCGCTCAAAACATTAATTACGGCTGCCGTCAAATCACCTTGCCAGAAATCATACAGGTCTTTTTTCCGGGGGGGGCTGAAACGTGCCCCCATTTCAAGCCGATAAGGCTGTATTAAATCCAGAGGTCGTAACAATCCGTACAAACCGGACAAAATCCTTAAGTGTTCTTGCGCAAAGGCAAAGTCGGATTCGTCAAAACTCGGCGCCTGGAGCCCAACATAGGTGTCACCATTAAAAACCAAAGCCGCCTGTTTCGCGTTCCCAAGGTTGAACGGTGTACTGAAATCTCTAAATCGTTGAAAGTTGAGTTCGGCCAGACTATCGCTCAAATGCATTGTTTGTGCGAGTTTGGTGCGGCTGAGTTTTTTGGCTGCTCCTACCAGCAGGTCCGCTTTGTCTAAAAAGTCGGGCTGACTATGGTTTTCCATCGTTGTTTCTGATTCGAAATCGAGTTTTTTAGCAGGAGAAATGAGCGCAAGCATTGTTATTTTCCGTTGGTTTCAAAGTTACAGAAGGATACAAACACAAACTCATATATGCACGAAATTTCCCAGAACAAAGGATATAGTGACGATGTTGACGATCTACGGCCTGAAAAATTGCGATACCTGCCGCAAGGCACTGAAGTGGTTGAAAAGTGAAGGCATAGAACACGTCTTTAAAGATGTTCGCAAAGATGGCGTTAATTTGGCCCTTGTCACCAAATGGGAAGCTTCAGTTGGCTGGGAAACGCTTTTGAACCGACGGGGAACGACGTGGCGTGGGCTCCCTGATTCAGATCGAGGTTCCATTGATCAAGGCCGCGCGATCCGCTTGATGGTGGATCATCCGGCTCTTATTAAACGACCGGTATTCGAGCACAGTGATGCAGTTTTCGTTGGCTTTAAGGATGCTGATAAAGAGCAGCTGCGTTAAACACTTATGACTTCAAAACTTTGCCGGGGTTCATGAGGTTCTTTGGATCAATTGCTTTTTTGACGCTCTTCATCATATCGATCTCAACAGAAGACCGGTATCGCTCAAGTTCATCACGCTTCAACTGACCAATACCGTGTTCAGCTGAAAAGCTGCCATTCAAGTTATGAACAATCTCATTGATCGGATCCGTTACTTCGTGCCACTGCGCTAAATATTCATCGCGATCTGATCCGATGGGTTGAGACAGGTTGTAATGAAAATTGCCGTCGCCGATGTGCCCAAAGGAGACAAACCGGATGCCCGGCATGACTTTTTCTACAGCTGCATGGGTGGTGTTGATAAAGTCTGGAACACTTGAAATCGGTATAGAAATGTCATTTTTGATGCTTGCACCTTCTGGTCCCTGACATTCAGGGATCATTTCCCGTATGCGCCAGAAATCGTCGGCTTGAGCCCCGCTTTCCGCGATGACACCATCGAGCACAACTTCATCTTCGAATGCTTGTCCCAAGACTGTTTCCAAGGCTTCACGCAAATCGTTTCCTTCACGTGGACTTGTCAATTCCATGAGCGCATACCAAGGGTAGGGTTGCTCCATGGGATCACGAACCCCTTCACCATGTTTTACGGTCATTTCGACGGCCAAAGAATTCATCGCTTCGTAAGCGGTCAGCGCGTCACCTGCATAGGCGTTCATGCGTGTGAAAAGCTCAATACACTTTTCAACAGAGTCAAAAGCAACGATGCACGTCTCTTTCTGTCTCGGTTTTGGGTGTAGCTTGAGAACGGCTCCGGTAATAATGCCCAAGGTGCCTTCTGCACCAATAAATAGATGCTTGAGATCATAGCCCGTATTGTCTTTACGCAGGCCCCGCATGCCATCCCAAATACGGCCATCTGGAAGGACAGCTTCCAGGCCCAAGACAAGATCGCGCGCATTTCCGTACTTAAGGACCTGGACACCACCCGCATTAGTCGACAGGTTGCCGCCGATCTGACAACTACCCTCTGCTCCCAAACTTAAGGGAAACAGGCGATCAACGTCATCAGCTTTTGCCTGAATATCCGCAAGCACAACACCGGCATCGCAGGAGATTGTGCCATTGACGGGATCGACATTTCGAACTTTGTTCATACGCTCCGTGGTCAACACAATGCCGCCATTAGGAACACCGCCTCCGACAAGGCCTGTATTTCCGCCTTGTGGGACGACCGGAATCTCGTATTCATAACAAATCGCCAAAACTTGGGAGACTTGTTCAGTCGAGTTTGGTTTTGCCACTAAATCGCATTGACCGGTCCATAATCCGCGCCACTCCACCTGATAGGTATCGAGTTCCGGATTGCTGTCAATATAACCTGTCTCACCCAACACTTCGCGAATGGCCTTAAGCCCGGCTTCCTTATTCGACATTATTTGCATCACTTTCGGTAAAAATTGCCTGCGCAAAATAAAACAACTAAACCCAGACTTACAATAGCCAGGATCAGATCACGCGGCAGGAATGAAAGAAAATCAGGAAAGAACGGCTTGCCGCCTATCTTGGTTCCTCGTCCTGTATGTTTCGCAGGACAATGTCCCGCATTGTTACGAACCCAAGCGGGTTTCGGTCATGGTCGATAGCCATCGCACGGCTAAGACCAAACTTGGACAACATTCGAACTGCATACACGATATTCATTTCTGCGGGTAGGGATAGCACGGGTTTTGACATGATCTCGCAAACATTTACCCGGTCTGGGGACATATTTTTCGCGAGAACGTTGCTGGCAATATCAGAAACCACGACGAGACCAACCAATATTTCGGGTAAATTTGGGAACGGTTGTTGAAGGACAACAATTTGAAAAAACGCAATAACCAGAATGATTGGTGCGAGGTCACGGGCAGCATCAGCGATGAGATGTAAAAAACCGACGAGCGCCTTATTCATGAGTAACTATTTTTCTTGTTTCACTGACTACAGAGAAGTCAGGCCGTTTTGTTTGGTCATGGTCATGATGGGCCGACCCTAACCCATGACAACGTAGTGTTAAACATTTTAAGACCTGCAGCGTTTTTTTGTCAGGCATCTTAGCCGGTTTGATGTGCCGTGCGATAACAATCTAATTGCCGATGTCCCGCAGGGCGGCACGGGACAATCTATCGTTAATTGCCAACCCTAAGCCGTCGGTTGGAATAGGCGCAATAGCGATTGATGTCTGGCCCAGATTATCGACGGTGCGCAGCAGAGAAAAGAGGTTGGCTGCGGCTTCTTTGAGGTCACCTGTTGTACTCAAGTTGTATTTGGCATGTTCGTCAGCCGGACCAAATCCGATATATACACCATCTGTATTGTCCGTTGCGTTTAAAATCACAGGGGTGTTCGGTGCATAGTGGCGTGATAGCATGCCCGGCGATTTTGGTGCTGTATCGTCATGAGTGGCTAATGATACGGGGCCAATTTCTTTTTCAATATCTTCACGAGAGATTCCCCCTGGCCTTAGCAATGTCGGCGTGGGCGTGGAAAGATCGATTACTGTCGATTCCAGCCCAACCGAACATGCGCCACCATCTATGATGTATTGCGGGCCTGTGTCATCGGGCACCGGCCAGCCGTCAATCACATGTTCAGCACACGTGGGGCTGACTGCACCGGACGGGTTGGCGCTCGGGGCAGCAACAGGAACTTCCGCCGCCTTAAGGAGGTCTTGCGCAATGGGATGAACGGGGATGCGGATCGCAACGCTATCGAGCCCTGCGCTGACCAGGAGAGAGAGATCGCTGTTCGCGCGTCTGGGCAATACCACGGATATGGCGCCTGGGCAAAAGGCCGTGCAAAATGCAAGGGCTCGGTCATCGAAAACGACGTACTCTTTTGCAATCTCGACTGACGGGACATGCACGATTAAGGGATTGAAGCTGGGGCGGCCCTTCGCAGCGTAGATTTGCGCAACGGCAAGATCATTTGTTGCATCGGCGCCCAGCCCATAGACGGTTTCGCTAGGAAAGGCAACGAGTTGGCCCTGACGCAAGGCGGAACCTGCGATCTCGAGACTTCCCGGCGCTGATGATAAAACGCGCCGATCAACCATTGCGCGGGTCCCCACTATTTGCAGACGTTGATGCCGGGGCCTGCGGCAATGAAGTGCGGGTTCTCATGGTCGGCTTTGCCATACATCAATTCGCTGCCATCCAGATTGTAAACCTGGCCTCCGGCAAACTTCAGGATGGCGTGTCCGGCAGCGGTATCCCATTCCATTGTGCGGCCAAACCGCGGATATAAATCAGCAGACCCTTCTGCGATCAGGCAAAACTTTAGAGAACTACCCGCGCTTGTTTCTTTGCCAATCGAAAAATCTTTAAGGTATTCGTCGACTTCAGGAGAACGATGAGAGCGGCTGACGACAGCGGTAAGCGGTTCTGTGCCAGCTGGGTTGCATGTGATTTGTTGGCTCGGTTCGTCCCCACGGATAACAAATGCACCTGCTGCGCTAGCAGAATATGTCGTTTTCGATGCGGGAAGGTGGACGACTCCCATCACCGGCTTTCCATTTTCAATGAGGGCAATATTAACGGTGAATTCATCATTCTTATTGATGAATTCCTTGGTCCCATCCAACGGATCAATGAGCCAAAAGGCATTGCCCAAGACTTCAGGTGTATTTCCGTCGGATGCGGCTTCTTCACTGACAATTGGCATCTTGTCGGTTAAACCCTCTCGAATGGATCTTAGGATAAGGTCTTCTGCAAGTTTGTCGGCCTGGGTAACGGGCGAGTTGTCTGACTTGGTTTGAACTGAAAAGTCAGTTTCGTAAATTTTCATGATTTCTACGCCTGCCCGAACGGCGATGTTAGATACCTGTTTTACAAAACCAAGGCCTATATTGAGCAATTTCTGGTCCCTTCAATGAATATGATGACGCGACTGTATACGTTTGGTGATCATCCGTGCCAAGGCGGCGATGTCAATAGGATTGCAACCTATGCGATGTCCAAGCCAGACGTCTCGGCGGCTATAAAACGCCAAGCCCGGATCCGCTCAGACCAATAATTGGGCGGCATGCCTGCTTTGACCTTGAGGCGCCTCAGGAAGTCCTGACGTCGCGGCAGTTGGTTCCAGACCGATGGTAAAAATAGCGCACGCATTGCGCCGTCCTCGATCACCAGTCCATCGGTGCCGGCGCGCAGTTGCGTCAGAAGTTCATCTTCAGAATTGAACTCAATTGGCGTCTGATGGCTGAGGACAGATACCGAAATTTCAATATGGGTCCGCTCGCCCGCTTCAAGTTTAGGGAAGCGTGGGTCTTCGAATGCGGCCCGATAGGCATTTTCGGAGACATCCTCAATAAGAGGGCGATAAGCCTGGGGAGAGCCAATGCATCCTCTCAGATTTCCATCTTTCTTGAGGGTGACGAAACTCGCGCCGAGTTCCCGAAGCGGCTCGGGGTGTTCCGCCAGCTTTACGGGATAGGCTTGCTGGTTGGCTAAGCCGTGATCAATGGAAAGCGCACTCATGAGTAACAAGTCTACGCCATGCTTTGTGAGTAACTGTTTTGTTTGCTGTTCAAAATCAACTTCATTTATCGGCGGTGTCGGCGCTGATTGCGGCTGGTCGTTTGGCTGCTCCTGGTCCCGATCAGGGCCTGTCTGCGCCGCATTGGTGAGCGATGTCTTTTCCGTATGTTCGGCGGGCGTTGGTGCCTTTGGTTTGGAAAGGGGTTGGAGTTTTATTGTCGCGGTTGCGCGTGGTTTTGTGGGAAGAGCTTTCTTTGTTTCCTGTTTAGAGGCCGTAGATTCCTGTTTTGATTCAGTGGGCTGCGCTGCGACGGGTTTTAGCGTGATTTGCGCGGTGCGTTTCGGCTGCGGAGCGGCTGCGGGAAGGGGCTTCGTCTCTTGCGCCTCGTAGAATGCCCAAGATCCGTAGCCGACGACGCGATCTTTTGATCCCGCTGTATCGCCGGAATTGCGAACGTCGAGGGTCTCCACGGTCATGCCGCGTTGCTTTGCGACATGAAGAAGACCGCTCAGCGGATAGCGCCCACAGGCTCCGTTCTTTTCAATAGCGGAAGCATTTAACGATGCTATTGCCCGGCTTGTTTTTTCGTCGAGTATACGGGCACTTTCGTAATCGAGATAATGGCTCAAATCTGAGCTGACGACGATCAGGGTTTCGTCGCCCCCCCAAAGGACGTCCAGCACCTCGGCCACTTGCTCCGGTGTCGCATCTCCAACGACCAGCGGTACAACTTTGAAGTCGTCCAGCAGAACCTGCAGAAAAGGCAGGTGGACTTCAAGGCTGTGCTCGCGCTCGTGTGTTGCGTCAAATACATGCACATGCGCCAAATCCTCGATGCGGGCGCAGGCATCTTGATCAATGTCGACATTTCCCAGCGGTGTTTCGAAAGCACTGGCACCGCTTAAAGCGATGCCCTGGACGGCAACGCGATGGCAGGGGCCTAGCAAAACAACCCGTGAAATCTTGCGGTGGGCCGGAGTCAGGGTCGCATAGGCGCTTGCAGCGATCGGGCCAGAGTAAACAAACCCTGCATGCGGCGCGACCAAGGCTTTGGGAACGTCATCCCGCGACGGTGTTGCGTGCTCAAGAAACGCGTTAATTGTTGACCTGAGCGTGTCGGTTTTATCTTGATAAAACTGACCCGCAACGGCCGCACGACGTATGAAACCCATGTTTGACTCCAGCGAGGCAATTCAATGAAACGCTACTCTAATCAATAAGACCTTAAATTAGAATAAATTTCCCTCATGCCAGGTTCGACAGTGCGATTTGTAAATATTGAACGAAGTGCATACAATAGTATATAACTTATTTAAATGCCGCTACGTTAGATATCTATAATGTACTTCATACTGCATTTGGAGTTGTGTTCATGCCTAAGCAGACTGGACGGACGGAAAATGACTTAAGTGCATTAGCTCTGTTGCGCCGGATGTCGCGCGGACAGCTTGAGAAAAAAACCAAAAAAGAGTTGGTCGATATGGTGCTGGATCTTGCGGATGCCGCGCCCGCGCAAGAGCCATCGGCAAGTGCAGAATTGGACAAGGTATACGAGGCTCTTGATCAGCTGACGCTTCCGTTCGCACTCTTCGACGCCAAAGATCGTTTTCTCTATGCGAACCCTGCCTATCTGGCGATTAATGAAGGGTCCACAGACGATATACATCGGGGGCTGGCGTTCGAAACACATATGATGCAACTGGTAAGCCAGGGCAAGTTGCCTGCCGCCTCTGGCCAGGAGGACGGCTGGTTGGCTGCATGTCTGAAACAACACCGACAGGCTGGCGGAACACGCGAAGAACTCCGTGCTGACGGCACGCTTTTAGAATTCTCCGAATGCAAATTGAGTGACGGTTATATGGTTCAAAGCGTCGATAACATGACGGATCAACGGAGACTGGACGATGCGCTGATTGCCAGTGAAACGGTACGAGATTTATTGACGATCGCGTTTGATGAGGTATCTGAAGGGATTGCTGTATTTGATGACGATGATCGTTTCGTCAGGGCCAACAAGTCCTGGTGGCAAATGCATGAGCCGGTTGCCGGCCTGACCACACGTGGAACGTCGTTTGAGCAACACGTAAGGAATGCCGTCTCTAAGGGGGTGGTCAAACTCGCAGAGGATGAGGCTGAAGCATGGATCGCAAAACGAGTGGCCATGCATGCGGCCCCCGGCAAACCCTTTGAGATCGAACGAGCTGATGGGCGTGTTAGCTTGATCAACGAACAAAGACTGTCAAATCGGTACCGAATAGTGGTGGACCTGGACGTGACCGAACATCGGCGCCTGCAACAACGACTGGAGGAGGCGATTGAAGCGTTAGATCATGCCTTTGCCCTCTATGACAAAGATGGCAAGCTATTGATTTTTAATACAAAATATAAAGATTTGGTTCCGCCGATCGATTTGGAGGTGAAAAAAGGTCTATCGTTTGAAGCGTTGTTTCGAGCCTCGGTAGAATATGGCCTTCATTCTGATGACTACCGCATGGATCCGGCTTTGCTTCAACAGCGCGTCAATGCATTTTATGAATGTGAAGGCGAGATAGAAACTCACCTATCGGATGGGCGCTATATCATTTCGACCGAGAGAAAAACACCCAGCGGAGAGATTGTCGCCCTGCGCACAGACATTACAGAATTGAAGCTGCGCGAACGAGAGGCGCTTCATGCTGAAGAAATTCTGCTTGATGCCATCGAGAGTATCTCAGAGGGATTCATCCTCTTCGATGCGGATGGTAAAATGGTGATGTGTAATTCTAAATACAAAAACTTTAACCCATTGATTGAAGATATCCTCGTGCCGGGAGTTACGATTGAAGAAATTGTCAAAAAAACAATCGAAACAAAAGGCGTTCGCATAAATTCAAATAAAGCAAATGAATGGGAAGCCACGCGTTTGCGCCAGTTTAAATCCGGCAAAGGTTTTCAGCAGCAACAGTTGGCGGATGGTCGCTGGGTTCAGGTCGTCGAGCGCCCTACGAAATCAGGCGGGGTTGTGGGGATTCGAACGGACATCACGGATATTGTGAATGCGGAGACCGAGTCCAGGCGCGCGCTCGAAACCGCAGAAAAAGCCAATAAAGCGAAATCAGAGTTTTTGGCCAATATGAGTCACGAACTGAGGACGCCGCTAAATGCGATCATTGGCTTCTCTGCCATCATTTCCCGCCAACTCTATGGGCCAGTCGGAAATGCGTCCTATCAGGAATACGCAGGCGATATAAATAAATCTGGGGAGCATTTGCTGACACTCATCGGTGACTTGTTGGATATCTCCAGGATTGAAGCTGGTGAGCTGATTTTAGAGAGGGTACAGGTCAATGCTATTGAGGCGGTTAGGCAATGCCTGCGGATGGTGGCCGGGCAATGCCACGACAAGCAAATCAAGCTGGTTACAGAATTTGAAGATGAATTGCCTGATTTGTATGCGGATGCCCGCAACCTGCGACAAATTTTGATTAACATCCTCGCCAACGCCATTAAATTTACAGACGTTCAGGGGACCATAAAGATTTCAGCTTCGCGCCATTCCCCTTCACAGGTTTCTATTCGTATTGCAGATACCGGCGTTGGTATTTCTGAGGAAAACTTGGCATTGGTGCTCGAACCGTTTGGGCAAGTCGCAGACGCCTTAACACGGAACCACGATGGTATAGGATTAGGTCTGCCGATTGTAAAATCGATTGTCGAATTGCATGGGGGTGAGTTCAGGTTGGAAAGTGTGGTTGACGAGGGAACGATTGTTGAAGTTTTATTGCCGATTTTCCATCACGAAACAAATTAACTCTTAAGAGTTGGTAATATGAAGTAGAAAGTAGACCCTCTATCTTCGTTAGATTCAAAATTAATCGTGCCTCCATGCGCAGTGATAATGGTTTTGCAGATAAACAATCCAAGTCCGGTTCCACCCAAATTTCGACTGTCTTTATTTTCACCGCGCACAAATTGACCAAAGACAGAACCTTTAATGTCGTCGTCAACACCCCTGCCATTATCTGAAACGGAAACTTTGACCTGTGTTTTAAAAGGTTCAACTGAAACCAGAACAGTTTCCCCTTTGGGCGAAAATTTGGAGGCGTTTGAAAGCAAGTTATTCATAACTTGCATCAATCGCGCAGAGTCCCCGAGAACCTTGGTTTTTGTAGCTGGAATAGACGAGACAATTTTAAAGTTATGTTCGCGTGCATACCCTTCATTTTCATCCGCGAACTTTCGTACAAACTCTTCCAGATACAGCGTTTTGAGGTCTAGGTCCACTGCGCCGACACGAAAGCGTTCGACGTCAAAAATACTGTCAACCAGTGTCGCAAGGTGGTTGCTATTTCGCCACGCAATATCGACGAGTTGTTTTTTCGATTTCGCGTTATCCTCAATGTCCGTTTCCATAAGTAATCGAAGTGAACCAATCATCGCCGTCAAAGGTGTCCTAAGTTCATGGCTCATGGTTGTAATCAAGTGCGATTTCAGCAAATTAGCAGATTCCGCGCGTTCTCGTTGCTCTTCAAGTTCTGCCGTACGCTCCTTGACCAAGGCGTCTAGCTCTTCGTGTTCGCGGGCCTTCGTTAACAACCTCGATAAAATTATCGCTCCCCAGACGGATACCCATAATGCTATTCCCATGGCGATGATTGTCGGCACAACCAACTGCTTAAAAATGACGGAGAAATCGTCGTCTCCTGTGCGCTGAAATACATGCAGCGTATGGGGTGTGTTAGGAATTGCAATTTTGTCCCAAATAAAGCTGGCGTCCCCGAGCTGCAGATAGCCATTGGGGTTTTTATTTTCTCTGGTGATCTCTCGTAAATCGGTAAACCTATCGTCTGCCATTTTGCCTCTTATGTTAAGAAGTGAAGCGACGATATCACCATCCTTATTAGCCAAAATGCTATTCATGTTTGCATGCTTTAAATAATGGCTCCGGTTCAGCCAAGATTGCCAGACTGACTTTGCGGCGTTTGGCTCAGGAGCTTCTGACAATGCTTGTTGGATCGACGTGTTCAACAGCCGTTGGGCTCGCAGATAGGCGAGTTTCTGACTGTTCTCAAACGAAATGTAACCAACAAACATCATGCTTGCTGTACTGACGCTGAAGATCAGAATCATAAGGCGTAGATTTAACGGCACTTAAGAGTCTTGCGATTTAGTGCTTATGCCAGCAAGTGAATAGATCGGGCAAAAAGAGAAAAAAGCCGCACCAAGATTAATGACACCAAAAACCCCAACAAGAGCAGAGACAATCCCATTGCTGATTATTGAACCTTCGATAAAGCCGGCATATATGCATCCAGCTCCCACCAGTGTGCGTGCTATTCGGTCAACGGTATGTAAATTTGGTTTCTTGATCATCACTTTTCCCCCAACAAGATCAAAGAATTTCCTCAAGTTACCGGTTCATTATTGCTAACGATTAAAAGTTGTGTGAATACCTGTAAATATTTTTATTGTTTTATGCAGCTTAACTGCCGGATGTAATGATTCCAGCAAATCCCTTCTAATGTATTACATAAAAAACTACCGGCCCGCGACCCTTTTGCATTAGGCTTGCCAGATGGGCACCGTTTCAACAAAGTATTGGCACAAACTTGAAGACGACCGCATCCAATGCGACGTCTGTCCGCGCTATTGTAAAATGCGCGAAGGGCAGCGCGGGCTTTGTTTTGTGCGTCAACGGCTCGACGACGAAGTTGTCCTAACGACCTACGGTCGCTCCAGCGGGTTTTGCATCGACCCCATCGAAAAGAAACCGCTCAATCATTTCTTGCCCGGCACACCCGTCCTTTCCTTCGGGACCGCGGGTTGCAATCTGACCTGCAAATTTTGCCAGAACTGGGATATTTCGAAATCACGCGCGTTTGATAAATTACAAGCCGTGGCGAGCCCGGAGATGATTGCCAATGCGGCGCTAAAGACCGGCTGTCGGAGTGTTGCATTTACCTACAACGATCCCGTGATCTTTATGGAGTACGCCATTGATGTGGCGAAGGCCTGTCATGCGAAAGGGATCAAGACTGTGGCGGTGACGGCCGGATATATGGCGCCAGAACCGAGGCGGGAGTTTTTCGCCCACATGGACGCCGCAAATGTTGATCTGAAAGCTTTTACGGAAGCCTTTTATCGTAATGTTTGTTCGTCAGAACTTGCGGCAGTGCTTGAGACGCTTGTTTACCTAAAGCACGAAACGTCGGTCTGGTTCGAGATCACCAATCTGATTATTCCGGGTGAAAATGATTCCGATGAAGAATTGGATCAAATGACGCGTTGGGTTGTTAAGAATCTGGGACCTGATGTGCCAATGCATTTTTCCGCCTTTCATCCCGATTGGAAGATGCTGGATAAACCGAGAACACCCAAAGACGTGTTGGTTAACGCCCGCCAGATTGCCCTGAAAAATGGTGTGCGATACGCCTACACGGGAAATGTTCACCACAAGCCCGGTGCAAGTACTTATTGTGCTTCCTGCGGTGATGTCTTGATTGGCCGGGATTGGTATGAATTGTCCGAGTGGAACTTGTCATTTGATGGGAACTATTCGGGGAACTGTTCCAAATGCGGCGCGCTGCCTGCAGGTGTCTTTGACGGGCCTGCAGGGGACTGGGGCCGAAAACGGGTACCTATCAAGTTTTGAACGCACAAAATAATACGACACCTCGCGGCTTCGGCGTGACAGACTGATTTTGAACTGTTAAAGGTTCGCTCTGAAATCAACGGAATTCTTGTGTCTTATGCTTAAAAAAATCCTGGGAATAACGGTTAAGATTTTCATTTCCGTTGCTTTAATCTGGTATGTGCTTGGCGATATCGATTTTGATTCTGCGATCCAGAAAATCCAGAATGCGGATCTTCGGATTTTGGCGTTGGCCGTTTTTGTCTTTTACTTACAATTGATCATCGGAGCACTGCGCTGGCAGGCCGTAAACACGGCAATCGGGGCCCTAATGTCCTTTCGAGATGCGATCCGGATTTTCTTTATTGGCATTTTTTTCAGTCAAGCGCTACCCGGAGGCACAGGCGGCGATGCGGTGCGGGTTTATCTGGCGTATAAAGGTGGCTTGGAATTGCGCGGTGCGTTGAACGGTGTGATGCTGGAGCGAATTGCTGCCGTGGTTGCTTTGGTTCTGCTGGTCGATGTCGCACAACCCTTTTTTCAGATGCGTATTACCGCGGCCGACGCGGACTGGGTCGCGTCTTCTGCGGTTTTGCTGACCTTGGGGGCTGTTGCTGGTCTGGGTTTGATCATGACCATTGACCGTTTTTTCCGGAATTTTTTGACATATAAGATCGTGCGTGGCTTCAGCTATTTAAGCGCCGATACCCGTGCTGTATTTCTCAAGCCAAAGAACCTGTTTTTCGTTACGCTATGGGGCATTGTTGGTCATATAAACCTGTCGTTTTGCGTTTACATTATCGCCTTGAGTTTGTCGTTGGACGTCACGCTTGTGGATTGCCTTATGCTGGTGCCGCCTGTGTTGTTAATTGTCGCGATACCGATTTCCATTGGTGGCTGGGGCGTGCGCGAGTATGCGATGGTTGCCGCCTTTGGTTTGATCGGTGTCCCGAAAGAGGGGGCGACGGTTCTGTCGATATTGGTTGGCCTGATCGGAATAGCGATATCCTTGCCGGGTGGGCTGGTCTGGCTTTTGAGCAGGGACTCCGGCAAAGGTAAATCGATTAGCGAAATGGAATCCGAAATTTCCAGAGGCTAGGCTCTCGCCGAACGTTGCGCGGTTCCTTTTTATTTAAGCTTTTTGTCGAGTCTTTCTGGATGCCGCATGATTATTCGTGTAAGCCAGAGGGGAACCTTTGAGTATGGAATTTGATCCCCACGGAGACTTTAATGAAAATTACTTTTGCAAATCCCTCTGCTGTTTCTTCCGGCGTTGTCGTCGTTGGTGTTGGTGAAGGCCGAAAACTTTCTGAAAGTGCGGCAGCCATTGATAAGCTGTCTGGTGGTATATTGGGCCGCGCGATGCGCGCCAGTGCGTTTAAAGGAAAAGCAGGACAAAGTTTGACGGTAATGGCGCCCGGCGGCACGAAATTGGACCGGGTTTTATTGATCGGCCTTGGTAAAGGCAAAGACTGGACGACAACTGCAGCCCTGAACGCCGGTGGCAAGGTTTATGCCGCTCTGTCCTCCGTATCTGCGGCGTCGATTACGGTGTGTATCGATAAAGTTGAAGGAAGCCCTGCCAGCGTTGTTGAAGCTGCTGCTGAATTCGCCTATGGGGCTAAACTGCGCTCTTACCGCTTTGATAAATATCGCACGAAAGAAAAGGCTGACGATAAGCCCAGTCTCAAGTCTATCAAAGTGCAGTGCGCCGGTTCGGCCAAGGCAAGAGCCGCCTTCAGTCTCAAGGACCAGGTCGCAGCCGGTGTCTTTCTGACGCGCGATCTTGTTTCCGAGCCACCGAACATTTTGTATCCCGATAGTCTTGCGAAACGGACCAAAGAACTCACGAAGTTGGGTATCAAGGTCGAGGTGTTGACTGAAACACAAATGAAGAAGCTGGGCATGGGCGCTTTGCTGGGTGTCGGTCAGGGATCGATCCGGGAAAGCCGGATGGTCGTCATGCAGTGGAACGGCGCACCAAAAGGCAAAACTGCGAAAGCAGACGCGCCGATTGCTTTCGTTGGTAAAGGTGTCACCTTTGATACGGGCGGTATCTCCTTGAAGCCAGCGGCAGGCATGGAAGATATGAAGTGGGACATGGGCGGTTCTGCCGTCGTTATCGGTCTTATGAAAGCCCTTGCTGGACGAAAGGCCAAGGTAAACGCTGTGGGTGTCGTCGGTTTGGTTGAAAACATGCCGGGCGGCAATGCGCAGCGTCCAGGTGACATTGTAACCGCAATGGATGGCCAAACCATCGAAGTGCTGAATACGGATGCGGAAGGACGCCTTGTTCTGGCCGATGCGCTTCATTATACGAACACGCGCTTTAAGCCAAAATTCATGGTCAATCTGGCGACACTTACGGGCGCGATTATCATCTCGTTGGGGAATGAACATGCCGGACTTTTCTCTAATAACGACCAGTTGTCCGAGCGTTTGACAGAAGCCGGTGTTTCCGTTGATGAAAAAGTCTGGCGGATGCCGCTGAATGACGCCTACGATAATATGATCAAGTCGGACGCGGCGGACATGAAAAATATCGGCGGTCGCGGTGCTGGCAGCATTACGGCGGCGCAGTTCCTGCAGCGCTTTGTTGGAAAAACGCCATGGGCCCATTTGGATATTGCAGGTGTCACCTGGTCGGCCAAGGATGCGCCAACCGTGCCAAAAGGTGGAACGGCATTTGGTGTGCGCTTGTTAAATCAACTGGTCGCAAACCATTACGAAAAATAGTACGAATGATGGCCCAGCCGATATCCCGGTTGGGCCATTCTTATCAGAAAGAAGTCGATGACGGATATCGCTTTTTATCATCTCGAACGATCACCGCTTGAGACAGCGCTTCCAAAGTTACTTGAAAAAACAATTGATGCAGGCAAGAGGGCGCTTGTTCTGGCCGCGACGGAAGAGCGCGTCGAAGCCTTAACTGAAGTCCTTTGGTCCTATGATCCTGACGCATGGTTGCCACATGGCAACGCGAAAGACGGGTTTGCCAGTCAGCAACCGATCTGGCTTGCGACCGATGATGACAATCAGAATGAGGCAACGTTTCTATTCTTGACGGATGGCGCTGAAACCATAACCGTTCCTGATTATGAACGTTGCTTTGTTTTATTTGATGGGAATGATGCCGTTTCGATAACCAAAGCGAGACAGCTTTGGAAATCTTATAAAGAAGAAGGGCATCAACTGGCGTACTGGCAGCAAACGCCGTCGGGCGGGTGGTCGAAGAAGGAATAGGGCGTGCAATCCAAGGACTTCAATGAAACGCAATGCGGCCCTCTCGACGGGGTTCGTGTTCTTGATCTGACGCGATTGGTTGCGGGTAATATGCTGACCCTGCAGCTTGCTGATTTTGGTGCTGAAGTTGTTAAAATTGAGCCGGTGGGGAAGGGAGACCCTCTGCGGGCGTGGACAGAAAACGGGGTCTCTGCTTTTTGGAAAGTCTATTGCCGCAACAAGAAAAGTGTTGCGCTTGATTTTAGAAGCCCCCGCGCGGCCGAGCTTATTTTGGCTTTGGTGGAACATGCGGATGTCTTGGTTGAGAACTTTAGGCCGGGGCGCTTGGAACAAATGGGACTGGCGCCGGACCAGCTGCAGGCACGAAACCCAAAACTGATAATTGTGCGTGTATCCGGCTTCGGCCAAACCGGGCCTTATGCGGAGCGTCCAGGTTTTGGTACTCTGGTTGAGGCAATGTCCGGTTTTGCATCACGAAACGGATTTCCAGACCGCCCGCCTTTGGTTCCACCGCTCGCCCTGGCCGACATGATCGCGGGGCTTCAAGGTGCTTATGCGACGATGGTTGCGCTCCGAGAAGTGGAACTGAAAGGAGGCAATGGACAGGTTGTCGACTTATCATTGCTGGAGCCCATTTTATCGACACTTGGTCCGGAAGCTCTGACCTATCAAGTAACAGGAAAAATTAAAGAACGTGTCGGTAATCGATCAAATACGAGCGCGCCACGCGACGTCTATCTGGCTCGGGACGGGAAATATGTCGCCCTTTCAGCCTCCATTCAGGCGATGGCGGAACGGGTGTTTCAGACCATAGATCGTGAGGATATGATTGATGACCCCCGCTATAAAACCAACGCAGACCGCGTCGCCCGACGTGATGAAGTCAATGATATTGTTGCGGCGTGGATCGCTGGCAGAGATCGCGACGAGGTGTTGAGAATCTTCGGTGCGGCTGGCATTACGGCTTCAGCGGTTTACGATATTGATGAGATTGTCGATGACCCCCATGTTGTTGAGCGCGGCGTGATCGTTAATCTACCAGATAAAGAGTTGGGTGAAGCGGCCCACCACAACGTGGTGCCACGACTCTCCGAAACACCGGGTGGCTTTCGATATGAAGCCCCTCTGCTTGGTGAACATACGGTCCATTATCTGTCTCAAGCGGGGTTTTCAGAACAGCAACTTGAAGCATTGCGGCAACAAAATTGTATTGAAGGGTAATCTTATGAAGGATCAACTTGTCTGGCGTTCCATGCTCTATGTGCCATCCAACAAGCCCGTATTTGTTGAAAAGGCACATACGCGCAATGCCGATGCCCTTATTCTGGATCTTGAAGATAGCGTTCCGATCGCCGAGCGTCCCGCTGCGCGAAAGGAACTGCCCAAGTCTGTGTTGGCTGCCGGGCAATCAGGGGCAGATGTGTTGGTTCGGATAAACAGGCCGCTCGAAGAAGCGATACGCGATATCGAGGCTGCGGTCATGCCCCGGGTGACGGGACTGTATCTTCCGAAAATAGAGTCTGCAGAACACTTGTGCCTGCTGGAGGAAGTTGTTTCAGCGCGCGAGATTGCAAATGGTATGGAACATGGTGCCACCTTACTTGTCCCAATGATTGAAACGGCAGGCGCATATTTCCGGATGGAGGAAATTGCCAAGGCGTCTCCAAGGAATGCCGGGATTACGCTGGGCGGAGAAGACTTTGCCCTTGATACAGGTATGGTGCCAAATGAGGATACGCTGCTCCTTGGCAGTCAAAAGCTTGTCTATGCTGCGCGCAGCGCCGGGATCATCCCGCTGGGTACGATCGGTACCGTAGCGGACTATCAAGACCTGGACGCCTACCGAGCCAGCGCCAAAAAATCCCAAATGTTCGGTTTTGAAGGATCTGCCTGCATTCACCCGAGTGTTGTGCCGGTCCTGAATGAAGAATTTGCCCCAAGTGACGATGCCGTCGCGAAAGCGGAACGCATCGTCGAAGCCTATCAGATGGCTCAGGAACAAGGCGTTGGCGCAATTGCTCTCGATGGTAAAATGGTCGATGTCCCCGTTGCGCTCCGTGCCGAAAACTTACTGGCACGTCATTCAAGAATTCAGAAAAAGAACCATTAACACTGCTGGATCTGTGTCACGGCGTCGAAGCACGAGGCAGCGATAACGCTCCCAAAATGAGGCTCGCAAGATCAATCGGAATATTTTTACACCCATAGAACCGGCGCTACCGGCTCTATGTGTGTTGGGTTTGTTGATGCCGGAAGGCAACCCGTTTTTCTATTTTTGGCGAAGAATAAAAACAATCAATCCGCCAGCGGCGGCCATAGCGCCCATTGCATGATAGGCTCCTCCAGCATGGGCGTCGTATAAAAATCCGCTGGCATAAGCTGCGAGGCTCATCGCACCGCCCATAACAACACCGGAATAGAGGCTTTGCGCTGTTGCCGATAAAGAGGGATCAATCCGTCTTTGTATGTAGTGCATCGCACCAATATGGGTAGCGCCGAAGGTCATGGCGTGCAGCAGTTGAAGGCCCAACAGGGGGATTGTCTCAAGGGTCATCGCCATGAGCGGCCATCGGACCAAACCCGCCAACCCGGCCAGAGCAATCAGACGCGCCGGTCCGATGAACGTTAAGATGCGCCCGGCATAGGAAAATAAAACGATTTCCCCGAGTACACCCATGGCCCAAAGAATTCCGATCCAGTCTTCCGATATCTGATTGGTTTTCCAGTGTATCGAGCCAAACCCGTAATATACGGCGTGACTGCTCTGAATCAGAGCAGTGCCGATTAGAAAAAGGACAAACTTTTTATCCTGGATCACGACTAGCAGTGCGAGCTGTTTGTTTGCAGATTTTGGCGGCCGCAGGTCTGGAAGAGCAATAGCCGATATGACGGTAAGCCCAAGGGTGATCGAAATTGCGACAAAAATCAGATCGGTCGGACGTTCTTTGAGCAGGTAACCAATGCCGACGGCAGCTAACATAAAGGTAACGGAACCCCAAAGCCGGATGCGCCCGTAGTCATAGCCATGATTGGCAACGCCGTGCATAACCATACTTTCCATGAGCGGCATTGTTGGCGACCACAGGGCCAAAAAAACCAGATGAAGGGCAAGGATCGACGCAAAAGTATGAGTGATCGAGAAAAGAAGAAAAGCGAGAAAAGACAAGAGGCTTAATACAAGGATAATCAGTTTTCGTTGGCCAAACTGGTCAGCGAAATGTGCGACAAACGGGGTTGCGATGAGTTTCGACGCAATACCAAGAGCTAACAGCAATCCAATGTCCGTCGGCGTTAAGCCGCGGTCGGTTAGCCAGATCGGCCAAAAAATCAAATGAACGGAAAGCATCATGAACGATGCGGCATAATAGAAAGAAAGGCGCTGTGATATCATCAAACGACCTTTCGATCGAACTTATTCCCTGTAGGGGAGGCACTATTGTTTCTGTTTTTAAGCTTCGCCATTATAGGTCCCATCTCTGCGCGCGCTGACCTTTTGAGAAAGTGTGATGGCGGTCACGTCGTATCGTCTATCGCTATGTTTAACTGGGACCATAACAAAAAGATCAACTTATGAAACAAAAAGACGGGGCCTATTTTAGATGATTGAAGTGAGATCAGGGTTGGAATCTGACGCGGTCTTGATGGCCGAAATCCATGCGGCGAGTGGAAAAGACGCGTTATCGCGCGTTGCGACCGAGTTTCCGTTCCCCTTATTGCGCATCTCGCGGGAGGGACATGTCCTCTATGCGAACGCATTGGGCGCAGATTTGGCACGCCGCGCGAAGATTAAGTTAGGGGACTTAATGCCAAAGAATTGGCGTCCTTTGTTGACGCGTGCGGTTACTGAAAAAAATCCAGTGCAGGCCGATTGGTCCTTTGATGATAAACAATACGCACTGCAATTTGTGAATGTCCCCGATTCATTTTACGTAACGGTGTTTGTGAACGAAGTCCCCTATGATCAGGCGCAAACGACAAGAGACCCGCTTACAGGTCTGGCAAACAAGAATTTATTCTTGGACCGTTTGGGAAAAGCCGTTTCATTGTCCCGCAGAAATGAGCGGATGGTTGCCGTTCATGTCATAAAACTACAGCACTTTAAGGAGTTCTCTCAGACGTTGGGAGACGGAACTCGGGATATCTACCTTTGCAAACTTGCAGAGCGATTGCGAAGTATTGTCCGTATGTCTGATACCGTCGCCCGTATCGGTCATGATGAATTTGCGCTTCTTCAGATGGAACCCCAAAACCTGGACGGGGTAGAAACAACGACGGTAAAAATGAAGGCGGCTTTGGATATGCCTATTGTGATCGCTGGCGAAAGTTTGCAGTGTCGATCGCACATCGGAATTTCCACCTTTCCAAGTGATGGAGAAACGGCGGAAGAAATTATACGAAACGCCTTTTTGGCACTGGATGCCGACGTCCCTGTCAATGATCCGGGTTATCGTTTTTTTGTGGCGCCAATGCGTGAAACAGTGGATCGCTTCGATGTGGTTGAAGATGATCTTGAACGGGCTGTGGCCGAAAAAGAATTTGTATTATATTTTCAGCCGAAACAAGAACTCGAAACCGGGCGTTTGTCAGGTATGGAAGCGTTGGTTCGCTGGAACCATCCCAAATACGGGGAAATAATGCCGGATGAATTTATACCCGCTGCAGAGAGTTCCCGGCTTATTTTGCCGCTTGGTGAATGGGTATTGCGCAATGCATGTCTAAAAACCAAAGACCTGCTCGACAAGGGAATAGGGCCGCTTAAAGTGGCGGTTAATCTATCGGCACTGCAGTTCGCCGACTCGGAAATCGTTGAAGTGATCTCAGACATTTTGTCAGAAACTGGGTTGCCTGCGGACTCGCTTGAGTTGGAAATCACCGAAAGCGTGGCCATGAGTGATGCTGTAGCCGCAAGCCGGACCTTTAAGCGACTAGCGGATTTAGGTGTGTATACATCGATAGATGACTTCGGTACGGGGTATTCCAGTCTGGCCTACCTGAAAAATTTTGACGTTCAGCGGATCAAAATCGATAAGTTATTCGTCGACGACATCGGCTCGGATTCAGGCGCTGGATCTATTGCGCGTGCGATTACAACCATGGGCCACAGCCTGGATCTGGATGTGACCGCAGAAGGGGTTACTACAGAACAGCAGATGGCATTTCTCAGGCGTCTCGAATGTGACGAAATACAGGGAAGTTTCTTTTCTGAACCCTTGGGAATGGAGGCCTTTGAGGCATTTGCAATGGCGTATAGGCCCCCGCAACGGTACCAGCAAGGTGTCCTCAATTGGTCGGACTTTAGAGACTTGGGCAATTCCTTGCAGGGAACATCCTCTTATACACGACGCCGCAGAATGAAAGACGAACGCAAAAACCAACTGTAATAGGCTGGTTAGCTGGCTCTCTCGAGAGCGTCGCTCATTTCCAGCCAGCGTTCTTCGGTCGTTGCCATTTCATTTTTGATGTCACCAAGCTTGATTTGCAGCGCCATAAGGTCTGCTGTTGAACCATTATAAACTTCAGGATCGGCCAGCTTTTTCTCCAGCATGTCGCGTTTTGCCGTCAGCTTTTCGAGTTCTTTCTCCGCAACTTTTACAGATTTCCGAAGTTCAGCCGTTTCTGCACGTTGGGCGGCGCGTTCCTGACGCTGTTGCTTGCGGTTTGTTTTTGGTTCGTCTGTCGCTGCACTTCCCTTCTGGGCCCGTCTTTCATCCCGCCGTTGTTCTATGAGCATTTTTTTATAATCGCCAAGATCACCGTCGAAGGTCGTCACCTTACCACCTCCAACTTGCCACAAGCGGTCACAGGAGAGCTCCAGCAGATGCGCATCGTGACTGACAAGGATAACTGCCCCGTCATAGGCATTAAGCGCCTGGACGAGCGCTTCGCGGGCATCCACGTCGAGATGGTTCGTTGGCTCATCCAGGAGCAATACATGAGGCGCTTCAAGGCTCATAAGCGCGAACAACAGGCGCGCCTTCTCCCCACCAGACAGATTGGCACAGATCGTGTTTGCTTTGTCGCCGGAAAATCCAAATTGCCCTAAATGGGCACGGACTTTTGCCATAGGTGCCAAGGGCATGGCACGTGCCGCATGATCATAGGGTGTTTGCTCCATAACCAATTCGTCTGTCTGATGCTGGGCAAAGTAACCGACGCGGAGTTTTGACGACTTTCTCAGTATGCCGTCCATCGGTTTAAGTCGTTCCGCAAGGAGTTTAACCAGCGTCGACTTGCCGTTTCCATTTGCCCCCAGCAAGCCAATGCGATCGTCCATATCGATCCGCAAGTCCAGCTTTTCAAGAATGGGGTTGCCTTCTTCATAGCCAACATCAAGCTGGTCAAGGGTAATAATCGGCGGCGGGAGCGGGCTGGGATTCGGAAATTTAAAGGTTACCGTCTGCTCGGTAGCGGCGGAAGCGATTGGTTCCATCCGTTCAAGCATCTTCACTCGGCTCTGTGCCTGTCGAGCTTTAGAGGCTTTGTATCGAAAACGATCAACAAAGGCCTCAATTTTTTGGCGTTCCGCGATTTGTTTGGTGCGAAGTTTGGCGTCTAGGTTTTGTTTCTCGCGACGTGCATTTTCAAACTGGTCATATCCGCCTGTGTACTTGTTGAGCTTGCACTCCTCCAGGTGAATGATTTCATCGACGACTTTATTCAGCAGTGTCCGGTCATGGGATATGATAATAATTGTGCCCTGCCAGGAGGCTAAATATCCCTCAAGCCAAAGTGCTGCTTCCAGATCCAGGTGGTTGGTGGGCTCATCCAGCAATAACAGATCGGGACGCGCAAAAAGCGTTGAAGCCAGAGCGACACGCATCCGCCAGCCACCAGAAAATTCCGTGCAACCCCGGTTCTGAGCTTCTTCATCAAAGCCCAAACCGGCCAATATACGTGCCGCACGCGCGGGCGCCGTTTGCGCATCAATATCGGCCAGTCGGGTATGGATTTCTGCGATTTCTTGAGGGTCCGTTGCTGTTTCGGCACGGGCATTAAGGTCGGAGAGCTCCTGATCTGCCGCAAGTACGGTGGATATGAGGGTTTCCGGGCCAGCCGGGGCTTCTTGCGCGACAGTACCTACACTCATTGATTTGCGGATTTGTACCGCACCGTCGTCACCACTGATTTCACCCAAAATAAGCTTGAAAAGCGTTGTTTTTCCAGACCCATTGCGCCCAACAAGCCCAACGCGGTGGCCATCGGCTACGGTTACTGACGCGCTATCAAACAGGACGCGGGAACCAACTCTATAGGTGAGATCATTTATGTGTAACATGGACCGGGTGATAACATGATGAGGCACGATTGAAAATGCACCATCTTGATCTTTAATCCGGCGGGTAAAATTTTGCATCGTCAATCGCTTGCCACGATGGCTATGGAACGCTATAAACCGGCCCGCGCCCGTTAAAACGTCATTTTTGGCGTCTCGGACGGCATTAGGAATAAAACTAACATACGCTCTTACTCAACATTCAAGGGGATATCAGATGGCAATTGAGCGCACGCTCTCCATCATTAAGCCAGACGCTACACGTCGTAATTTGACTGGCAAGATCAACCAACGCTTTGAAGATGCCGGTTTACGGATCATTGCGCAAAAGCGACTGCAATTGACGCGCGGCCAAGCCGAAGGGTTTTATGCGGTGCACAAAGAACGTGCTTTCTTTGGTGAACTCTGTGACTTCATGACCTCTGGTCCAGTTGTTGTCCAGGTTCTTGAAGGCGAAAATGCGGTCCTGAAAAACCGTGAAATCATGGGTGCGACGAACCCTGCCAATGCTGACGAAGGCACAATCCGTAAAGATTTTGCCGAAAGCATTGAAGCGAATTCTGTTCATGGTTCTGACGCGCCAGAGACGGCTGCCGAAGAAATCAGTTACTTCTTTAGCCAAATCGAGATTGCGAACTAAATATCGCTCTCCATTTCGCTGTGAATTGTCTGCGGCCACCCAAATTGGGTGGCCGTTTGCATTTTGGGCGCTCTGACTTAAAATTTACCCGACCCAGGCAAACACATGATTGAAAGGGGCCCTAAATGGAAAATTTCACACCTGTTACAGCACTGATTGGCGGCTTGATGATCGGTTTCGCATCGGTCCTCCTGCTATGGACAAGCGGCCGCATTGCCGGGATTAGTGGCATCTTAGGTGGTTTTCTGAGGTTTCGGAAAACGGATTTTGATTGGCGGATTGCGTTCCTGGTGGGGCTCATTGGGGGGCCGTTTCTCGTTAGTGAATTTGGCCCTGGAATTGCTCCGGTTCGGATAGATGCGGATATCCCCGTTTTAATTATAGCGGGGTTGCTTGTGGGGGTTGGAACACGCATGGGCTCGGGGTGCACCAGTGGTCACGGTGTATGTGGTATTGGTCGATTATCTGGCCGATCTCTTGTTGCAACGCTTGTGTTTATGGCGACTGCAGCCATCACGGTCTATGTCGTGCATCACGTTGTTATGTTGGGGGGTGTGTAATGGCAATTCCCTTTTGGTCTTTAATCGCCGGCTTGCTTTTTGGCGCAGGGTTAACGGTTTCGCGGATGATTGATCCTTCAAAAGTGATCGGGTTTTTGGATGTCACAGGATCGTGGGACCCGTCTCTTGCATTGGTAATGGGCGGTGCGTTGATCGTCACTCTTCCGGCATTTGCGCTCCTGCGCAAGTCCAATAAGACAGCGTTTGGTGTTGCTATTGAGTTTCCAACACGTAGCGATATTGATTTGCCTTTGATGGGCGGGGCTGCTTTGTTCGGTATTGGCTGGGGGCTCGGTGGTTTTTGCCCTGGTCCTGCAATCTCTGCTCTGGCCTTTGGCCTTACAAAGCCGTTGATCTTCGTTGCGGCTATGATCTGTGGCATGGTTTGTTTTCAGTTTTTAAGCAAAAGCAAGACGTGATCCATTCCCGAATAGACTGTTTGTCTGTTACGGGTAACTATGGGGATATCCGTTGCTGTTTTTGCGCGATTGATAAGGGATGGATGTAAAGTATCGGGTATCAGGTGCCATGTTTATGATACAATGGGTTTAAATATACGACGACTGGGAGAAGTTAAGTGTCTGAATTTAAGGTTTTAAGGACTAATCATACAAGTTTCACGGTTTCCGATTTGGATCGCATTGTCGGATTTTTTTGTGATGGTCTGGGGTTCGAACTTATAAACCGTGCTCCCCGGGATCCAAATCTTGTCCAACAGATTTCTGGTGTGCAGGGGGCTGATATTGAAGTTGCATATGTGCAGGGGCCTGAACACCGCCTAGAGTTAATTCAATACCACGGGCCGGATGATCGTGGGCGCGTGGAATGCCGACCCTGCGATGCCGGTTATGCACATCTGGCCTACGACGTCGACGATGTCGATGCTGCGATGCGTGCCGCAAAGGCTTACACCTTTGAAGAGCTTGGTGCCCCGGTTGCCATTGATAAAGGCCCAAATACCGGGAGCCGTGTTGTCTATATGCGAGACGTCGACGGAGTTACGGTCGAATTCATCGAAAAAGCGGCCTAAGTGCGAGCACGGATCTTGTCCGTTAACTCAACAGGCCCAGACCTGACACCTGCTGCTCACATCCAAACGCTGGATGAGGCAGAGAAAGCAGGTCTGAAACTCGCTATTAAGGGGCGCACGATTGCCTTGGTTTTGCTGGGTGGGTTTATGATTGTGACCCGCTCCGCAGATCCGGCTCGGGCACTCGAGTTCCTGGCGTTGACAATTGCCTTTGCCAGTGTGGGCCTGATACATTTTTATCTGATTGGCTCGGCTTACGACCGATGGTGGCTTAAATATTTATCGATTACGATCGACCTAACGGTTTTATCGACGCTGGTCGCAACGCAGCCGATGCTTGATAGTGTTGATCTTCCGCAAGTCATTTTGTTCCGAAATACAATTTTCCCATTCTATTTCGTCATATTGGGCGTAGCGGCCTTTAGTTTTTCACCCCGCCTCGTCCTATGGGCTGGCGGGGTTGGTATTGTCGGCTGGCTTGGGGCGTTTTTATGGGCTATCCGCGATATGCCAGTACGATATGAATGGACGGATCTCGGCACCAACCCGACAACTGAACATTTTGTCTCTATTTTTCTAAACCCCAATTTTATTGGTACTGGCAGTCGGGTTCAGGAAGCTTTTGCATTTGGCGTCGTCGCCGTATTGATTGCGGTGGTCGTCGCAAGAGCGCGTCGCACTGTCATGCGACAACTTGAACTTGATGACGAACGCAAATTGATTTCCGATGTTTTTGGCAAATATGTTCCGCAGGCAATCGCGCAATCGTTGATTTCCGAAAAGGGAGCGTTGGAGCCTGTGGAAAAGACCGCGACGATCCTTTTTGCCGATATCGCGGAGTTTACAAATTTGACAGAAAGTAAGGGACCGCAGGGGATTGTTGAAATCCTGAATGACTATTTTGATGGCGCGTCTGAAATTATCTCTGCGCATAACGGCGTTATTACCCAGTTTCAGGGTGACGCAATTTTAGCGACCTTTAACGTTCCGATTGAAGATGCAGACCATGCTGAAAACGCTGTTAACGCTGCTATTGCGCTGCACAAGCTAACGGAAGAGAAAGTATTCGGCGGAACCAAAATCCGCGCCCGAATTGGCATTTGTACAGGCCCAATCGTTGCCGGAAATGTCGGTGGCAGCGGCCGCCTTAATTATACGGTGCATGGAAACACAGTAAATTTGGCGGCGCGCCTTGAGACTTTGAACAAGGAATACCAGACCAATATCCTGATTGCCCAGAGTACCAGAGAACAGCTGGGTGACGTCGATTTTCTCCGGATAGGCGCAATTTCCGTTCGCGGTATTTCAACGCCTGTCGATGTGTATTCCGTCGCTTAACGTGCCAAACCCCAAAGGTGGCTTAGATAAAGGAACTTGATTTGATCGCCGAATTCTTAGGTACCTATATTGCCTGAAACCCAGGAGAAATACGCCGCCGGACGGCATGCGCCGCTCGCCTTGCTTGCGCACAAGAATTTTCGACGTGTGTGGATGGTTGGTGCCATTGCCGGCACCATGCGATGGCTCGATATGCTGGCGATTGGCGTCTATGTGCTTGAAACGACAGGGTCCGCGTTGATCGTCGCCATGACCTTGTTTGTCCGCATGCTTCCGATGTTTTTGTTCGGCGCTGTTGCAGGCGCATATGTTGAAACTGTAGACCGGAAAAAACTGCTTACCGGATTTTTGTTCCTCTTATGTGGTGTTTACGTTGTTCTTTTTGTGTTGATTTCGACAGGAAATCTTGAACTTTGGCACCTTGCCGTCGGGGTTTTTATCAGTGGAATTTATTGGGCTCTTGAAATGACCGTGCGGCGAACGATGATCGCTGAAATCGCGGGTATGGATCGTATATCTGCGGCCATGGGGCTGGATACCTGCACCAATAACGCGACACGAATGTTGGGACCATTTGCTGGCGGTTTTCTCTATGAAACGTTTGGCTTGGACGGGACGCTGGTGCTTGGTGCCATCTTGCATGTCTCGGCCGGTTTTGTCCTGATATCTGCTGAATACGCTTCACACCGAGCACCCGGCGCCCGTCCATCGATTTTGTTAAATCTTATGGATGGCATTCGCTTTGTGCGATCAAGCAGACCCGTTATGGCGACCCTTGTGATTACCATTGTTTTGAATTTATTTGGGTTTTCTTTTATGTCGATGGTGCCGGTAATTGCTAAAGAGGAACTGGGATTGTCTCCATTTCCAACCGGTGTGCTTATGTCGGCAGAGGGGGCAGGAGCCCTATTTGGTGCTTTGATAATTGCTTTTTATGCGCGGCAAACACGGTTTCACCAGATTTATTTTTTTGGTGCCAGCGTCTACATCGGCTGCGTTGTCCTATTTTCCCTTTCCCCCTATTTTACGCCTTCCTTTTTGTTGTTATTGATCGGTGGTTTTGGCTTGTCAGGATTTGCGGCCATGCAATCGGCGCTCATTATCGGCTATACGCCCATTGAAAAACGAAACCGGGTTATGGGTGTTTTGGCGACGTGTATTGGTTTTGGCCCCATCGGGATCATGACTGTTGGGTTTCTGGCAAACAATCTGGGGGCCTCAACGGCCGTACTTGCAATGGCGGGAACCGGAGCCGTCCTGATGATATGTGCCGTCAGCTATTGGCCTGAAATGCGCAAGGTTCGAGATATTTAGGCTATTCCGGTGCGGCTACGATTTCCATGCCTCCAAAAGTCTGTTCCGTCGGCGATAATTCGATCGTCCCAATATTGACGTGCCAGGGTGCGTCGAGAGCGTAAAGAATAGCATCCGAAATATCACCCACCTGCAGCGCTTCAAAACCTTCAAATGCCTTGGCGCTCTTTTCAGGGTCATCGACGGCGATGTTGAAGAAATTTGTCGCAACGCGGCCCGGACAGATTTCCGTGACACGAATTCGTTTACCCTTAAGTTCTATGCGGAGGTTTTGGGACATAGCGTGGATAGCGCCCTTGCTGGACCCATAAACCGAGGAGTTAATCGGATAAAGACCGGCAACAGAGCCTATATTCACCACATGCCCGCGGTTGCGCTTTACCATGCCTTCGCCGACCGCCCGGATCACATGGGCGGCACCGATGACATTGGTTTCCAGGGTCGTTTGAATGTCTTCAGGGTCGGCTTCAAACAAGGCTTCGAAGCCGCGACCCAGGCCCGCGTTATTTATCAGAATATCGATTTCCAGATTTTTTAACTGTGTATAAATGGAGGCTTTGTCGCGAACGTCCAGAACCAATGTTTGACAGCCTGTTTCATCGGCCAGGGCCGCGAGTTTCTCCTGTCGGCGTGCCGCTGCATATACGGTAATCCCTTTAGCGCATAAACGCCGAACACAGTCTTCACCAATGCCGCTTGATGCGCCCGTTACCAAAGCTGTTTTATAATCTGAAAGTGCCATTCGAATACTCCTCCCATTAGACTGGAGACAGGCTAAGTCAGGGAACTGCTGGAGACAACTCTTTAGGCGAGCGTTGTTCTAAAAAGGTCTTCGCAATGGCGAGGCCACTTTGCTGAGCACATTCGACTCGAGACCCCAGACACCAGTCTCCGCCAACAAACAGTGAACGATCTTGCGAGGCAACAAACGGCTGGCCAAGTGGCGTCAGCGTTTTGGCGTAGCGCCATCGGTGTGCGGCACTATAAATCAGCATCGAGGGATTCAGCCCGATGCTTTCCTTTAAGGCGTCGAGCATCAGCCGTTCTGCGGTCTCATTTGTCAGCTCCAGATTCTGTTGGCTCCACTGGGGGCTGGCATGAGCAACCCAACATTCGCTATGCGACGATCGAGCCGGCTTCGAAGTATTGCGTGCGATCCACGATATGTCAGCTTCTTCAGATCGCCAAACGTCAAAATCAAAACCTGGCGATGTTTCGAACGCAAACATTAACGCCCAACAGGGAGCCATTTGAACGTTTGATATACTGTCGATAAGATCTGTTTCTGTGGCCATTAAAACTCTGGCCTGCGGTGCCGGGACGGTGCTAATGACGACGTCATAGGGAGAGCCAAAGTTGCCTTTGGGCCCAACAAGTTGCCATTGCGTGTTGGAGCGGCGAATAGATGAAAGTTCGCAAGACAGATGGATCTCGATGCCACTTGCCATTTCTTTCAGATTTGAGTTCATGTTGGGTGTGCCCACATACCATGTTTCATGGCTGCGGGAGCTTGCGGGACCTTGCCGGACAACCCATTCATCCATCGTTTTGTTTTTACGCGCCTGTTCTATTTGATCCCTAAAAGCGGTTGAGCGGGCGGTCATGAATTGCGCGCCATGGTCAAATGTAAGTGTTTCCTGGGCGCGCCTGGTTGCGAGTCTTCCTCCGAGGCCTCGCCCTTTGTCCAACACGACAGGGAGAAACCCCTGGGCCTTCAAGGCATGCGCGCAGACGATCCCGGCCATGCCTCCGCCAATGATCGCAATTCTTTCTTCGTGAGGTTTTTTCATTGAGAACTTTGGCTTCCTTAATACATAACCTCTTGATGGCAGGATGATGATCCAGCGCAACCCTTCCAAATCAAGAACGGTTCAGTCGTCATTCCGTGTCTTTATTTTCTTTTACGTGCGCCGCCGGAATGCAGATCATTTTGCTTTTGCGAACAAAAAGGCCTAGATAAAGGTGCTTTCTTTAACTGTTGCTGTTCGCATCCCGTCCGGGGTTTCGACTTCGACTTGGGTGCCGTCGTCCCAATGCGTCATGCGGATCATGCCGATGGCGACATTGGTCTCGAAGTCGGGCGACCACGCCACGGATGACACACGCCCAATACGTTTGCCACCGCCATAAACTGGCCACAGGTCAATGCAGGGAGGGAGGGCATCGCCGTCTATTGCAAGGCTGCGAATTTGGCGCACCGGGCCTTCAACAGCGACGCGCAGCAGGGCGTCGCGGCCGACACAGCCAATCGCCGTTTGCGTATCACAAAACTTTCCCAATCCGGATTCATGCGGCGTGTTCTCGCGCGTCATGTCACTGCCATAAGATAACAGGCCTGCTTCAATTCTTTCGATCAGATTTGGTGCTCCCGCCCGAAGTTCAAGATCATGTCCAGCGGCCCAGAAAGCGTCCCAGATTGCTTCTCCCCTGTCTGCACCATCGACATAAATTTCAAAGCCGCCCTGTTTCGAATATCCAGACCTGGCGACGACCATATCGCGCCCTTCGAAAGGTAGCGATGCATAACGAAAGAACCGGATGTCCCGAACCGTTTCACCAAATATGCGGGCGACCAATTCCTCGGCTTTCGGCCCTTGAATGGCCAGCGGAGCAACATCGGGTTCGTCAACGTCAACTTCTAGCCGCAAGCCATAGGCAAGCCCCTTGATCCAAAACAATAGATCACTATCGGCAATCGAAACCCAAAAGCGATCTTCCGCCAGCTTCAAGGTTAAAGGGTCATTGAGCATGCCACCTGTTTCATCGACCATTGGAGTATAGTAGCACTGGCCTATGGTCATATTTGAAAGATCACGCGGCGTTAACATTTGAATGAGGCGTGCCGCATCTGGGCCCCAAATTTCAACCTGTCGTTCGCAGGCAACATCCCAGATTTGGACATGTTTTTTAAGATGATGGTAGTCACTCTCGATGCTATCGAAGACGGTGGGGAGCAGCATATGATTATAAACCGTATAGGCCTTTACGCCGCTGGCAGAGACTCGATTAGAAAAGGGGGTTTGCCGGGTCCTGCGTGAGATCGAAAGTGACGGAGCTTCCAAATTCGTTATCCTTTAATAAATGTGTGGTGTGACTGTACTTGGTCCACGAGGTGTCGTTTTTATCCGATCATCGCGTGCGACGAAACTCAGGTGATAAGTTAATACCTCTTTTGATTCGAAAGATAGTCAGAATCGACATACCGGTGTGTTTTCTTTCTCAACGAATTCTGGCGCCTTTCGTCAACCTGTCTCGATTGGGGTAAGGCGACAGGCCGTCCGGCAAGCCTTGCTTAACAGGGGGGGACTTTCTATAGGGAGAGAGTCGTTTTTAGCAGGCTTCATTTATGACCTTTCCACCCATGGCTCCACAGTACCGCGTCTACGCAGGTTTTTTTATCTATGCGGCCATTTTGGGTGCGATTTATCCCCGATTGGGTGATTTACAATTGCAAATGGATATTGGTGAAGGGACGCTGGGTATTGCGCTTATGGGGGCAGCACTCGGAACCCAGATTTCATTGATGTTCAGTGGGCCTTTGCTCGAAAAGGTAGGCTATCGAACGGCCCTGATCATCTGCATTCCGATGCTTGGTCTGGCTGAAGTTGCCGCGACAATGGCGACAAATCCTGCGGCCTTCTTTTTATGCCTGATGGGGGCGGGGCTGGCCATTGGCGCTTTGGAAATTATGATCAATCTGGAGGCTGACCGGACCGAGCACGTGCTCGGGCGGCGCATAATGAACAGATCACACGCATTCTGGAGTTTTGGTTTTTTTACCGCAGGGGTCGTCAGTGCCTTGGTGGTGCCGCATGATATAGGACCGACACCGCATCTCTGGGGTATGATGATCGTCAGTACGCTCGCGATGTATCTGGTGTTTCGAAATTATCATCCCGCCCCGGCCCGCATAAAAGAAGACGTGAAGCCGCCCAGGTTTGTGCGTCCAACCGGCCCGATCTTATTAATTGTCGTCTTTACCTTGTCAGCAATGTTGTTGGAAGGGGCTGGTGCGGATTGGTCTGTGATTTTTATGCGCGATATTCATGATCTGCCTGCCTATTTAAATGCGGTTGCTTTTGCCAGTGGTGCGCTCGCGCAGGCGATTACCCGTTTTTTTGCAGACCAATTGGTTGACCGTTATGGCCCTATCCGTGTGGCTCGAGTACTTGTTCTCGTTTTGGGTGTCGGTGTTGCCGTCGTAACCTTTTCTGCACATGGTTATATGGCGCTCGTGGGCTTTGCTTTGATGGGGGTTGGCTCAAGTGCGCTTTTCCCGCTTGCGATGTCTGCCGCGGCTCAACGAACCGATCGTCCCGCGGCAAGCAATGTTGCGGCATTGGCCCAGCTTTCATTCGTGACGTTTTTGGTGGCTCCGCCGCTGTTGGGCCTGGTTGCTGAACATTTCGGAATACGCATGTCTTTTGGTATATGCATCCCAATGGTCGTGCTGAGTTGGTTTACGATTTATTCGCTGGACCCCAAACGAAACACCTAGGCATTAAATCTTGGTGCAGCGTTAAGACAGGGCTTTGCTAAAATAGAAACGACGAATGCCGCCGCCAATTGTCTTGTTGCTCCGGCCCTCGGAAATATCCTCGCGCAACAGCTGATACCCTGCATTTTTATAAAGTGACAAGGCAGCATCCTGAATTTCGGAAGTGCTTAGGTACAGATGATTTGCCCCGGCGTGCAATGCTTGCTGCTCTGCAAAATTTAGCATTTTTCGAGCAATCCCCATTCGTCGGGCATTGGGATCAACATACATCCGCCGCAGTTCAAGATCAGTGTCAGCATACTGTTCAAGGCCGAACATGCCGACGATCTTTTCATCAATGAGGCAGACCCAGAAACTACCGCCGTGGGATTCGTAATAGCTGCTGATACGGTCAATTTCCTGCTCGAGAGACTGCTCTATATAGGTTTCAAAGGCTTCCGTCAGTTCCGGCGGGGCAAGGAGTTGATTAACTTTTATAAACAGGGATCGAACCTGAGCCTGGTCTTCTTCGACAAAAGCTCGAAGTTGCAGAGATGATGTCATTTTAGTCGGGATTACGAAGGGCTTGGGTGGGGGAGGCGTGATCTTTGATCATTGCGCGCTCGTTCGCAATTTTGATCCGACCCTCAGCGATCAGGCGTACGGCCTGCGGATAAATTTTATGCTCCTCTATGAGAATGCGTTCCGCCAATGTATCTGCCGTATCTGTGGAAAGGACGGGAACCGCAGCTTGGACAATGATTGGACCTGTATCCATCTCCTTGCGGACATAGTGCACGGTACAACCAGAAAACCGAACACCGGCGTCAATGGCGGCTTGCTGTACGTCCAGTCCCTTAAACGCGGGTAAAAGCGACGGATGAATGTTGATCATACGATCACGCCAGTGGTCGCAGAACTCATCAGAAAGCAGGCGCATGAAGCCGGCCAGGCAAACCAGATCCGTCCCGCTCTCTTCCATCGCGACGGTCATGTTGTGATCAAATTCTGCCCGACTGTTATAGGCTTTATGGTCGACAACCCGAGTGGGGATGCCCGCACTTTTGGCCAAATCAAGTCCACCGGCAGAAGCCTTGTTCGATATCACCAAACCGATTGTGGCTGGAAAATCAGGTGCAGCGCAGGCCTCAATCAAGGCCTTGAGATTGCTTCCACGGCCGGAGATAGCGACGGATAGATTTATTTTTTCCATGGGGCTTGCGGGTTTGCGATGGAAACACTTGGTGTGTCTGAGGTGCCCGCGACGACTTTTCCAATTTCAAAGACGCGTTCACCATGCGCTTCAAAAATTGACTTCAGCGCCAGCGCGCGCTCTGGGTCAACAATACAGGCCATGCCGATGCCGCAATTAAATGTCCGATACATCTCTTCGGGCGGCATGTTACCCACGCTAACCATCCATTTGAACACATCTGCGACATCCCAGGAGGTTGCATCCAGCATGACATCCAAGCCATCAGGTAGAACCCTTGGGATGTTTTCCGTCAGACCGCCGCCGGTAATATGCGCCAGTGCGTGAACCCCGCCGTCGCGAATGGCCGCAAGGCAACTTTTCACATACATCCGGGTTGGTGTCAGCAAGGCTTCACCCAATGATTGCGTTGGTGCGAAGGGAGCTGGAGATTGATAGGCCAAGCCGGACGCATCGACGACACTTCTAACCAAAGAAAATCCGTTGGAATGCACGCCGTCAGAACCCAGGCCCAGCACGATATCGCCCGCTTTGACGTTCTCACCCGTCAAAATTTCATCGCGTTCGACGGCGCCAACACAAAAACCGGCAAGATCGTAGTCACCCGGTGCATACATACCCGGCATTTCAGCCGTTTCTCCACCAATCAGCGCACAGCCAGCCAAGGTGCAACCTTCTGCAATCCCCTTTATAATGGCCTTACCAGAGGCGACATCAAGTTTTCCAGTCGCAAAATAGTCTAAAAACAGCAGGGGTTCAGCGCCTTGAACGATTAAATCGTTAGCGCACATGGCGACGAGATCGATGCCAATCGTGTCGTGAATATCCGCTGCACTGGCAATCATGAGTTTGGTGCCAACGCCGTCCGTTCCAGAAACCAGAATGGGATCTTTAAAGCCAGCTGCTTTAAGATCAAATAAGGCACCAAAACCCCCAAGACCCGATGTGACACCAGATCGGCTTGTTGATTTGGCCAAGGGCTTGATGGTTTCAACCAGATCTGTGCCGGCGTCGATATCAACGCCAGAGTTCTTGTAGCTGAGTGATGATGGGTTTTGTTGATTTTCGTTGGTAATGGGTTTTTCCTCCGGTGACCTGTGCTAACCTGTGGGCCCGACGCAGTGCAAAATAAAGGGTTAGAAACGGTTTGCAATGATCGATATTCCATCTTTACGCCATTCCCCCCGATTCTTTGGTCTTTTTTTAGGATTATTCATCGCTTTTGGTGCCGGAGAGCCACGGGCTGCTCTCGCCGATGTTTTTGAAGTTAAAGATATTGTCGTTGATGTTACCGACGAATCGGCAACTTTGGCGCGGAAAAAAGCTTTGGAGCAAGGGTCTTCTGCAGCATTTCAAAAGCTTTTGGAAAGGTTGACCCTTCTGCGCGACCGACCTCGGTTGCCGCGGCTTGAGCAGGCAGAGATTTCGAGCTTTGTCCGCGATTTTGGCGTCTCAGATGAAAAAACGGCTTCAAAACGGTATCTTGCCCGACTGAGCTATCGGTTTAAGCCGCAAGCAATTCGCGATTTGCTAACAGATTTCAACCTGGAGTTCGCCGAAACACAGAGCAAGCCCGTGTTGGTGCTGCCGGTTTATCAGGCCGCCGGGACCATTGCCTTATGGGATGATCCAAATCCATGGCGGGATGCTTGGGCAAATGTAACTGAAGCTGAAGGACTGGTGCCTCTCAAGCGTGCGCAAGGCGACCTTGCAGACGTGGCATCAATTGGCGCGGAACAAGCGCTTCAGGGCGACCGGGAACGCTTGCAAGATATTGCTGATCGCTACCAGACGGGAGCCGTTATCGTAGCGAACGGGCAATTGGGTTTTGATGGGACGATTAATCGGCAACGGCTCGATGTCTATGTGACCCGTTATGGGAATGACCCTGAACCTCTGACTGAAGAATTAAGCTATCAACAGGGGGAGCAGGAAAGTTTGGCGCAATTGTTGACCCGTGCTGCCTTTGAAGTCAGCGATTTTATCGAGAACCAGTGGAAAGAATTGAACCTCCTGAAGTTGGACCGGCCGAATATTGCTGCCGTCGCGGTTCCGATTACCGGCTTGAGTGATTGGTTGTCGGTGAAGGAACGATTTAAAAGTGTCGCTCTGGTGCGCCGCGCTGAATTGGTTCTTTTGTCTTTGGATGAGGCGCGCGTAAATCTTCACTATGTCGGGGAACCGGAACAGCTTCGAGTTTCTTTAGGGCAGGCCGATTTGACAATGGTTCAAGAAGACGGCGAGTGGGTGGTCTATCTATCTGATTTGGGCGGCGCAGGATAAGCCGGGTCCGTCAGCGATGAATTTACCCAACCTCATTACATTTGCACGCATTTGCAGTGTGCCTTTGGTCGTCTGGCTGATTGTTGACAGCAATCTTCTGGCTGCTTTCTGGGTGACGTTGGCGGCGGGCCTCAGCGATGCCCTGGATGGCATCATCGCGAAGCGATTTAATATGATAACCGAGTTAGGCACGTTTTTGGACCCGGTTGCGGACAAGGCGCTTCTTGTATGCCTCTTTATTTCTCTGGCTTATCAAGACCACTTGCCTGTTTGGATCACAATCCTGGTCGTCTTTCGTGACTTGCTGATTGTCGGGGGGGCATTGATGTTTCATACAATCACGCATTCTTTGACAATGGCACCCCTTAAAATAAGCAAGCTGAATACCGCCGTGCAGCTCGTTCTGGTAGTTGGGGTTTTAGGTATTGAAGGGTTTGGTTTTGACGCTGGCAACGGTGTTCTCTATTTATCGCTTATTGTTGCTCTCACAACCATATGTTCGGGCACAGCATACGTCTATCTCTGGTCTCTGAAGGCTATGGCCTATGAAGGGGACGGTCTAACCAATGAACATGGAGGCGCAAATGAGCAGTGATCGAAGAGCCGCGGTCTGGGTCGCCGGTATTATTACATTTGGTTTGCTGGTCCATTTTCTGAGTTCGATTTTGCTTCCCTTCGTTGTTGGGATGGCGATTGCGTATTTTCTCGATCCCGTGGCGGACCGTCTTGAGGAAAAAGGGTTGTCCAGAACCCTCGCGACAACTGTGATTTTGCTGGCATTTTTCATGGCCGCGGTTTCGATCTTTTTGTTACTCATTCCCATGTTGCAAGATCAGATCATTGAATTCGCCCGGATGGTTCCGCGCATCCTTGAAGCTGTCCAGAACTTCGTGAAACCCTATCTGGAGCAATTGCGGACAGACCTTTCGCCGGAGGCGATGGAAAAAATTCGCAGTGCCATCGGCTCGTCTGCCGGAAAGATTGCAAACTGGGTGACACAGGTCCTGGCAGGGGTTTGGAGCCGCGGCATTGCGGTTTTCAACATCCTTTCTCTGGTTTTGATTACGCCCGTCGTTGCTTTCTATCTGTTGCGGGATTGGGATTTGATAACAGCAAAGGTTGATACCTGGTTGCCACGCGGGTCAGCGGCAACCATCCGCGAACAAGCCTTGGCGATTGACGCGACGATTGCCGGTTTTGTGCGCGGCCAATCCACTGTTTGTCTCGTATTGGCCGCTTTTTATGGTATTGGCCTGACCGTCATTGGCTTGAAGTCGGGGCTTCTGGTCGGGCTGGGCGCCGGCCTGATATCATTTATCCCGTATCTGGGCGCAGCCGTCGGTATGACGGTTGGCGTCGGTATTGCCCTTTTCCAGTTTCCTGAATGGACAACGGTTGCGATTGTCGCCGCAGTCTTTGTCGTGGGGCAGACATTGGAGAGTTATGTTCTAACTCCAAGGCTTGTCGGTGACCGAGTTGGTCTGCACCCGGTGTGGATCATTTTTGCGCTGTTGGCGGGGGGCGCTTTGATGGGCTTCACGGGCGTTTTGATTGCGGTTCCTACGGCTGCGATTATTGGCGTTTTAGTTCGGTTTGGGCTGTCCAGATATATGCAAAGCGAACTTTATTTCGGGCACACGAAGGATGGCTCTGAGTGAACGGTGAACAACAGCTGATCCTGAATTTTGACCATCGTGTCGCCCTGACGGGTGAAGATTTTCTTGTGTCTTCGTGCAATCGTGAAGCGATTGAGTGGATTGACCGTTGGCCGGATTGGCCGGCTTCAACGTTGGTGATCGTTGGCCCGTCGGGCTCTGGGAAAAGCCATTTGTCGGCGGTTTTTGCGGTCAAGTCCGGTGCCCGTTTGCTGGTTCCTGATGAATTTGAAACCGCTGCTGCGGCGATCCGCAGTGATGTGATCGTGGAGGACGTAGAAGGTTTGCTGGATACGACATATGAAGAGCCGCTTCTTCATTTATATAACTCTGCAAAAGAAGCGGGCTTTCGAATGTTGCTAACCGCGCAAACGGCGCCCGCGCGATGGGGGGTTAAATTGCCCGATCTACGTTCGCGGTTAAATGCCGCCCTTACGGTCGAAATCGGGCCGCCAGAAGATACTCTGATTGCAGCCTTGTTGGTCAAAATGTTCAGGGATCGCCAAGTTCAGGTTTCAGACGATGTCATCGCTTATGCCGTAAGCCGCATGGAACGCTCTTTCTACGCGGCCCGAGAGCTCGTAAGAGCGGCTGACACATTGGCTCTCAGAGAAGGAAAAGGTGTGACGGTGCCGCTTATGAAACGGGTTCTCGAAAGACTGGAAGAACACGACGGTGAATAAGGAGCGCAAGATCACCCAGATGGTTCGACAGAACCGATGAAAAGCCATATCCTCTCCGGTACGCTCTAGAGGCTTGCGGATCGAACAACGTCAGATCAAAAAATGACCCATTCAAAGAAAACAAATGATCAGCCACCAGAATCGAAATTCGTGGAACTTGGTGGCGATACGGATGCACCTCTGGATCTTTCGTCGGAACTAGACGCCGACGCATATGCGACGTCGCCAACCCGGTTTATTAATCGGGAATTATCTTGGCTGGCCTTTAACCGCCGCGTCCTTGAAGAGGCGTGTAACCCGGATAATCCTTTACTGGAACGGGTGCGCTTCCTGTCGATATCTGCGTCTAATTTGAATGAGTTCTATATGGTTCGTGTTGCCGGGTTGCGCGGACAGGTAACTGCGGGAGTTAAGTCTAAAAGCGATGACGGCAGGTCTCCCCGCAAACAACTTGATGCTGTGCGCACGGATGCGGCAAAGTTAATGGTAGAGCAGCGCGCCTGCTGGGGACAACTTCAAGAGGATCTGTCAACGGCGGGAATTGAGGTGCTTGATGATGGCGAGCGCTTAAGTGGTGAAGCTCTTGAATGGCTTGCCGCGCATTTTATCGAGCATATTTTTCCGGTTTTAACACCGATCGCGACCAATCCCATGCACCCGTTCCCGTTTATCCCAAACTACGGGTTTTGTCTGGTGTATTTGCTTGATCAGAAGGATTCTGAGGAAACGTTAAGAGCGCTGCTTCCAATACCCAGTCTGCTAGATCGCTTTATTCGACTACCGGGCGAAGCCATTCGTTTTATTCGGTTGGAAGCGGTCGTCGGGTTGTTTTTGGATCGTCTGTTCCCGGGCTATGAAATTCGTCAATCGGGTTGCTTTCGTGTTCTGCGCGATAGCGAAATGGATATTGATGAGGAGGCGGAAGATCTGGTCCGTACCTTTGAAAGTGCCTTGAAGCGGCGTCGCCGAGGATCGGTTATCCGGTTGACATACAATGTCGACATGCCTGAAGAATTACGTGATCTGGTCGCGGCCGAACTCGAAGTTGAGGCCGAAGATGCAATTGCTTTAAATAACTTTATTGGCCTCGCTGATACCAAAGAACTGGTTATCGATGAGAGGCCGGAACTTTTGTTTGCGCCTTTTCATGCGCGCTTTCCCGAACGCGTGCGTGATTTGGGCGGAGATGTCTTTGCGGCTATTAGCAAAAAAGACTTTGTCGTCCATCACCCTTATGAAAGTTTCGACACGGTCGTGCAAATGGTTCAGCAAGCGTCAGTGGACCCAAATGTTGTTGCCATCAAGCAGACACTTTATCGGACCAGCAACGATTCCCCAATTGTTGCCGCGCTGATAGAAGCGGCGGAAGCGGGTAAATCGGTGACGGCTATGGTTGAATTGCAAGCGCGGTTTGATGAGGAAGCGAACTTGCGCTGGGCGCGAAATCTTGAGCGGGCGGGGGCCCAGGTCGTATATGGGTTTCTCGATAAGAAAACCCATGCGAAAGTCAGCCTCATTGTCCGACGTGAATCCAGAGGGCTGCGTTCCTATGTGCATTTTGGTACGGGAAACTATCATCCGATAACGGCAACCATTTATACAGATATTTCCTTCTTTTCGGCCGACCAGGCTCTTTGTCGTGATGCAGCCCGGATCTTCAATTACATGACCGGACACGCAAAACCCGACGAAATGGAAAAGATTTCTTTCAGTCCCATTACCTTAAAGCAGACGCTGCTTGATCATATTAGAACGGAAACAATAAATGCAGCGGCCGGGAAACCATCGGGCATATGGGCGAAGTTAAATTCTCTTGTTGAAGCAGATATTATAGATGCGCTTTACGATGCGTCACAAGCGGGCGTCGCTATTGATTTAGTGATACGCGGTATTTGTTGCTTGCGACCTGGCGTCAAAGGGCTCTCTGAAAATATTCGGGTCAAGAGCATCGTTGGACGATATCTGGAGCATGCCCGCATCATTTGTTTTGCGAACGGAGCGGCCTTGCCATCGCCTCATGCAAAGGTTTTTATCTCGTCCGCGGACTGGATGCCAAGAAACTTTGATCGACGCATTGAATCGCTGATCCCCCTAGAGAACCCAACAGTGCATGATCAAATCCTAAATGAGGTAATGGCCTTTAATCTTCGTGACACGGCCCACAGTTGGTCATTGTCAGGGGACGGAACCTATTATCGCCTTCCGGATCGTTCCGGGTTTTCAAGTCATGAATACTTTATGACCCATGCATCTCGGTCAGGGCAGGGGGAGGTTCAGGTGGGCCGAACACAGTCTGGCAAGCTGTCAAAAAAGGGTTTTTCCATAAATGATTGATACAGCAACCGTGGCCTCCGTACAGACGCCAGAAAAAACGGCGGGACGTATGGCGGTGATCGATATTGGGTCAAACACAGTGCGTTTGGTCGTTTACGATACACCAAACCGGCTCCCCATACCCATATTTAATGAAAAATCCCCGTGTCAGCTTGGCGCGAAGCTGGCATCGACAGGACGCCTGAACCCGGAAGGTGTTGATTGTGCACTAAGCAGTCTGACCCGATTTATCCATTTGACGAATTCCATGGGGGTCGAACGAATGGATCTTGTGGCCACGGCTGCCGTACGCGATGCGTCAGATGGGCCGGATTTTGTCGAACGGGTTGAGAATGAGCTTGGTGTTAAGATTCAGATACCCAGTGGTTCAGAGGAAGCGCAACTGGCTGCGCTGGGCCTATTAAGTGGCATGCCTGATGCGGACGGGGTGCTCGTCGATATGGGGGGCGGAAGTGTTGATCTTGTCGAATTAAATGCGGGAACATTTGGTCGGACTGTATCCATGCAAATCGGTCATTTGCGACTACCGGAGGCGGCGGACAATGATATCGGGAAAGCACGCGAAATTGTTGAGCATGAATTGACAGTTCAATCATGGTTGTCGGCGGGTGCGGGGCGCACGCTCTTTGCGATCGGTGGTTCATGGCGCGCCCTTGCCCGGGTGTTTATCGATCAAACTGGTTATCCGTTACACGTTATCGATGGATATACGCTGGGTGGCGAAGAGGTCCTCCGTTTATGTCGTTTGATTCGAAATATGGGACGAACATCGACCAAGGGTATCCCTGGCATAGCGAAAGGGCGCGGAAAAACCTTGCCGTACGCGGCTTTAATACTGGCCGCGATGATTGAAAAAACAAATGCGAAGGATGTGGTCTTCTCGGGTTTCAGTATGCGTGAAGGCCAACTGCTGAAAATGCTGCCTCCGCAATTAAGTAGGCAAGACCCGTTGTTGAGCGGGTGCGCAGCAATGTCAGAGCGCACCGGCCGTTTTGCGATAACCGGCCAGGAAATTTTTGACTGGATATCCCCGCTGTTTCCACCGGAACGCGATGCCGAAAGCCGGCTGCGTTTGGCGGCATCCATGCTTTCCGATATCGGATGGAGCGAGCACCCGGACTATCGAGCCGAACATTCCTTCTTGCGGACGCTCCGATTGCCGTTTGCCGGCCTAAGTCATGCGGACCGGGTGTTTCTATCACTGGCGATTTTTGTTCGATACAATGGCGACCCTGAAAACAAACTGGTCAGATCCGTTGCCGCATTAATGACTGACTATGATTTCGACCATGCCAATATCACTGGTTTAGCACTTCGGTTGGCGCATACGATTTCTGGTTCCGCTCCCGGAATCCTCTCGAGCACTCAATTCGTTGTGGATGACAAAACGGTGACGTTGAAACTACCCAAATCGTCGCACGTAAATCGAGAGATATTTTCCGGAAATGCGGTTGCACGTCGCTTTAAAACGCTGGCAAGATCATTGGGGAAAAAAGCGGTAATGGAATAGGCTGATTAGTCTGTTTTGAGTTCGGCCAGCACCAGCTTCTTGCCGCGCACAGCCAGCCCATACTCGCCTGAGCGAATTTTAAGGGCGTCTTCTCCAAACATCTCGCGCCGCCAACCTTTCAAGGCAGGGACATCTGCTTCATCCCCAAAGGCAGCGATAAGCTCAATGTCTGCGCTTGATGTCACAAGCTTTGGCGCGACGTCAAAGCCATCGCACTTTAATTTCAGGAGAACCTTAAGCATATCCGTGATGGGCCCAATTCCCCGCGGCATTTCCGGTTTTTCACGAAGCTCGGGGCATTCGTCATCAGGAATCGCTTTGCCACGGGCGACCGCTTCCAAGATTCCCTGGCCGTAGCGGCCTTCAGCTGCTTTCGCACCCAGTCCACGGGTCCTTGATAAGTCAGACACATTCCCTGGTGTGTGATGAGCGATTTCAACAAGGGCTTCATCCCGTAGGACGCGATTGCGAGGGACATCCCGTCTTTGCGCTTCACGTTCCCGCCAGGCAGCCAGTTCTCGAAGGATCGCCAGAAAGCGTGTTGTTTTTGCCCGTGCCTTTATCCGTCGGAATGCATTTTCCGGATTGCCATTATAGGTTTCGACGCGCGTCAGGATCGCCATCTCTTGATCCGTCCAATCTGAACGATTGTTCTGCTCGAGCTTTTTGGCGAGCTTTTTATAGGCGACGCGCAAGTGTGTGACATCAGATAATGCGTAGTTAATTTGTTTCTCGCTCAGTGGTCGCAAGGACCAGTCTGTAAATCGCGAGCTTTTGTCGACCTGAGCCTTCACGAGTTTTGCAATCAATTGTTCATAGCCGACGGAGTCACCAAACCCACATACCATGGCGGCAATTTGAGAATCAAAAATTGGCGCGGGCAGGCTGCCCATCAGGTTATAAAAAATTTCCATATCCTGTCGGGCGGCATGAAAGACCTTTAAGACGCCAGGATCGCTCAAAATATCGAACACTGGTTGCAGATCAATACCGGGAGCAAGTGCGTCGATGACGGCGGCATCATCATCACTGGCGATTTGAACCAGACATAACTGCGGCCAATATGTTTTCTCTCGCAGGAACTCCGTATCGACTGTTACATAGTCAACACCTGAAAGTCGCTTGCAAAATGCCTGGAGGGCGTCATTGTCAGAAATTAAAGACATACCTTCGACGTAAAGGGCATTGGCAGAACAGTCAATGCTCTAAGTCGTGCGAAACGTGCCATCGTTGATGTTATAACGATGTTTCATGAAAACCGTCGGAAAGGGAGGGGTCGGCCCGGGAATGGAGCTATCGTTGGGGGCGAATACGTCATCCCCAGACCGACGGAAAGAAATGAATCTTTCAAGCGATGTAATCATCGCATGAGATGAACATAGCGCGACGGTTTTGCGGTGAAATGAACAATAAATATAAGCCGTGTTAAACTGTGTTAATAGTTTCAAGGGTGGTTTTGTGGGTTCAATAACCTTTAAAATCCGCATAAATCAAAAAAACAGTCCTTTAATCCCCGCCGAAATGGTGTAAACAAACGCGGCATTTATTCATTTTTTTTGTGAATAACTTTAATCGTAACAGTTAATTCAAAGGACGGCGCAAAAACTCGATTGTTTGGGACGCCGCGAAGAGATCATGCATTCATACAGGTCACACAACTGCGCAGAAATCCGCTCAACTGACACCGATTCTACTGTCCGTCTTTCCGGCTGGGTCCATCGCAAACGCGATCATGGAAATTTGGTATTTGTCGATCTACGTGATCACTACGGTTTGACGCAATGCGTTATTGATATTTCCAGCCCTCTGTTCGAGGCAGTGGAGAAGGCTCGTCCAGAGAGTGTCATTACGGTGACGGGGCCGGTCGTGAAACGTTCAGATGAAACGATCAATCCAAACTTGCCGACCGGAGAAGTTGAAGTCCGGATCGATGAGATTGTGGTTGAAAGCCCTGCTGAAGTGCTGCCGATGCAAGTTGCCGGAGACGCTGATTTCGGCGAGGATGTCCGTTTGCGTTATCGATTCCTTGACCTGCGTCGCGAAAAAATTCACGCAAATATTATGCTGCGTTCGGCGGTTATTTCCTCCATTCGCAGGCGGATGACGGATAGCGGTTTCCTTGAAATACAAACGCCGATCCTGACCGCGTCCTCGCCAGAAGGCGCGCGAGATTATTTGGTCCCCTCGCGCCAGCACCCCGGTAAATTTTACGCGTTGCCGCAAGCACCGCAGCAATTCAAGCAGTTGTTGATGGTATCGGGCTTCGACAAGTATTTCCAAATTGCACCTTGTTTCCGTGACGAAGATGCGCGGGCGGACCGCTCACCTGGTGAATTTTATCAACTTGATCTCGAGATGGCATTCGTCGAGCAAGAAGACGTATTTGAAGCACTAGAGCCTGTTTTGGCCGGTGTCTTTGAGGAGTTTGCGAACGGCATGGAAGTAACGAAAGGCGCTTTCCCGCGCATTCCTTACGCAGAATCCATGCTCAAGTATGGCTCTGACAAACCCGATCTGCGGAACCCAATTGTGATTTCCGACGTCACAGAATCCTATCGGGATTCCGGGTTTGGTCTGTTTTCCAAATTGGTTGGGCAAGGCAATGTGGTGCGTGCCGTGCCGGCACCGGGTGCTGCGGATCGTCCCCGTAGTTTCTTTGACAAGCTGAATGACTGGGCGCGTGATGAAGGCGCGGGTGGCCTTGGTTATATTGTCTACGGTGCGGATGGAGAAGCCAAAGGCCCAATTGCAAAAAACCTTGAAGCTGACCGTGTTGCCGCTATTAAAGAAGCGTCCGGTGCGCAGGACGGAGATGCTGTATTCTTTGTCTGTGGCAAGGAAAACGACGCCGCAAAGTTTGCTGGCTTTGCACGTGAACGTATCTGTGATGAGCTTGATATCCGGGCGACGGGGCGTTTTGATTTCTGCTGGATCGTCGACTATCCAATGTTCGAAATGGATGAAGATACCGGTAAGATTGAGTTCTCACACAATCCATTTTCGATGCCGCAAGGGGGGCTGGAAGCCCTGGAAACGATGGACCCACTGGATATTCTGGCCTACCAATATGATATCGTGTGCAACGGCGTGGAATTATCTTCCGGTGCGATCCGAAACCACCGCCCTGATATCATGATCAAAGCGTTTGGGATTGCGGGTTATGGTCCGGATGTTGTCGAGGATAAATTCGGCGGTATGTTGCGGGCGTTCCGCTATGGTGCGCCGCCGCACGGTGGTTCAGCACCTGGCATTGATCGCATGGTTATGTTGCTGGCGGATGAACCAAATATTCGTGAAGTTATTGCGTTCCCGATGAACCAACGCGCTGAAGACCTGCTGATGGGTGCGCCAGGTGTAGCAGATGAGCGCCACCTTAAGGAATTACACCTGAAGTTGAACCTTCCGAAAGCCAAGAGGGAAGATGCGCCGGGCGCTGATGGCGGCGCGAACTAAGGTTCCGGTTTTCGAGTTTTGGTTTGCCGTCGTATAATTTTGTGACACGAAGCGAAACGAAACGTGAAAATTATTTTGTTGCGCATGATTCGGTGATTCAGTCATAATCACCGTGACCGCCTAGAATGGTGCGATTTCGGCTATCTTTATTGGGGGCCGACACCTCGAAGAGGTGAAGAGTTAGAGAGATTCGATGCGTAGTATTTATGTCCTGGGAATAAGTGCTGTTTTTCTGAGCGGTTGTGCTTTGCCTGTTCCGTTGCAAATTGCCTCTTGGGCATTGGACGGTATATCGGTAATCGCGACACAAAAATCCGTAACTGATCATGGTATTTCGTTGGTTGCTCAGCAAGACTGTGCGATTTGGCGTGGCGTCACAGAGGGGGAATTATGTCGTGATGCCGAAGATACGGACGTATTGGTAGCTGAAAGAGAAATTGAGGCAGCGACAAAAGACGAGCCACAGCAAACGGCAAGTCTGGGGCTTGCTCCTGTGGAGGCTCGGCCCGTTCTCAGAAGTCCTGTGCTCTCTACCCTTCAGGTGCGCGCTGTCCCAACGCACGCGCTGCGTGCCGCTTGGAAAGAAAAATCTGTTGCTGCTGATCTCAACACGGAAATTGGTGCCACCGGAAATACCCACGCATTGCGGGCAATACCGGTTAAGACATCAAGGCCATCCGAACCGGTTCGGATCGTCGAAGCACCTCTTTTGCCTGCAGAGACATTTAAAGTCGTCAAGAAGCCAAAGACTGTGCCTGCACCGAAATACCGCCACGGTGCGGTAAAGTCCGAGCAACCGCGCAAAGGTATTTACTTTGTCATTGGTAGTTTTCGCAATCATGGTTATGCGAAACGATTGGCCCGCGGTCATAAAAATTTAGCGCCCTCTGTGTTGAAATCCAAGCTTGCCGGAAATGATGTGTATCGGGTGGTTGTCGGTCCAGTCCCGGAGGGACGCGAAAAACGTCTTCACCGAGCTCTCGTTCGTGACGGTTTTCCCGATACGTGGGCGATCCGCATAAAAGCCTCTGATTGGCACTTTGCAAAGTTGCCGCAGCCTCATTCTAAGGCCGTTGTTGAAGTGGCAACTTTGCAAAGATAGATTGCCTTTGTTATCCGGGCATTAAGACCCGTCTACTTAAATATCGCATTAATCCGACAATCCGTTTGGCCTGCTCAAGGTGCTCGCCACCCAGCGCTTTATAGCGGGTCGCGAAGCTGAGCTTGTCTTCCCAGTAGCGCACCAGGTCGCGTTTTGCTTCGGGTTTTGCGGGTTCGTTGGTCAAGGCACCAATGGTGCGGTTATATTGAGGATTTAATTCCGGATGTTGAGATAGAACGGAATAATCTTCAAAAGATATAATCCCAGCCGCATAGAGATCCAGACTGAAATCAGACATCTCTCGGGGAGATATCTTGCGCACATTAATCCCATTGGCCAGTTGCTTTATTGCAGACGGACCGCTACCAACGACGTCGTGAGAAATACGCTTGCGACCTGGACTGATGGCCGGGACTTCTGGCATTTGAATGATCGCGAGTGCCGTGCTGGTTGCGCTATGTCTGGCAAGCAGCGCATCGGCGGCTCCACTGCTACTCAGCGACATAGCTGCCTCCAACCTGAGAAGTATCAACACGTGGCGGATGACTGTGTGTTGGAGTCCTCTGGTTTTTGTATCTTTTTATCTTCGGCTGAGCCGGGTTTTGTCTCATATTTCGGTCTCCTGCTTTTACGATGGGTTGCAAGATTTCAAGTTAACGTTTTGTTAATAAGCAAGCGTTGTGCCAACTGGATGTTCGATGCAAAATCAATATGTTAACGATGTGTTAACGGCGTTTGTGTGAAGATTTGGGGTTCCCCGTGCAAGAATTGCCCGGCAAATTTGGGCGGAGGGAGCCTCAGACAGTAAGGTTAGACATTGTCGTCGTAATAGACATACACTTATGTGGAGTGCAGCGCGGGAGCGCTAACGGGGAAATGAATATGGTATGTTGTCTATGATGCGGTTATTGAAATTCGGTTTATGTTGTTTTTTGTCGATGGCACCATTGAACGTCGCGCACGCCGGTGGGGATCTGGTGCCACACCGCGCAATATATGACATGGCGCTGGTTGAGGCGTCGGCGCGTTCGGGCATCAGTGGGGCTCATGGTTCAATGATGTATCGCTTTGAGGATATCTGTGATGCCTGGACATCGGAAACCAAAGTAATTCTAAAACTCATTTATGCCGAAGGCGACGAAATTCAGACAACATGGTCCTTTACAAGTTGGGAGGCCAAAGACGGGTTGAATTATCGCTTTAATGTCCGTCACACAAGCCAAGGCAGAGATATCGAAGTTCTGCAAGGTCAGGCCAAACGTGATGTGCCAAACGGTCCAGCCGTCGCAACATTTTCGTCGCCAAAAGATACGAAAATCGAGTTGCCGGATGGGACTCTGTTTCCGACCCGCCATCTTGCCGAACTTATTGAAGCGGGGCAGAATAATACACTGACGGTATCGGAAGTCGTTTTTGATGGGGCCAGTCTGGATAACCCCTATCAAATTAACGCACTGATTACCAAGCCGAGATCAAAAAGCACCTCGACCGAGGCTGCGCGTCACATCCGCATGGCCTTTTTCCCTTTCCTAGCCAAGGCAGAAGAGCCAGAGTTCGAGTTGGGGATTACATATCGGCCAGACGGAGTTGCCGAGCGCATTCGGCAGGATTTTGGCAACTTTTCGCTGGAACTTGAGCCAAACAATATTGAAGTCTTAAAAAAGCCAGACTGTTAGTTGCCATTCCATAGCCATGCGGCACCCCTGACCCCGCTGGAATCTCCGTGCATATTCTTCTTGAGCACGGTGGAGCAATGGTCAGAAAACACCCACTGATCCCAAAGTCGGGGAACGTTTGTATAAAGCCGCTCCAGATTTGAAAGCCCGCCCCCCAGTACAATTACGTCGGGGTCGATAAGATTAATCACATTCGACAGGCCTCTCGCCAGACGTTGATCGTAGCGTTCTAACGTTAACTCGCACCCGGCATCACCTCTGGCGGCATTCGACAGGATTTCATAGGTCGTCAGTTTCTGTCCTGTACTGCGATGGTGGTCATCTTCGAGGCCTGGTCCTGATAGAAAGGTTTCGATGCATCCATGTTGTCCGCAGTAGCACTCGGGGCCAGGACGCTCATCAATGCCCCCTGGCAAGTGTTGGGGCCAGGGAAGCGGCATGTGGCCCCATTCACCGGCAATGGCGTTAGGGCCGGACAGGAGTTGCTGGTTGTGTACAATACCGCCGCCGACACCGGTTCCAAGAATGACGCCAAACACAATGTTCGCGCCGGCTCCGGCGCCATCTGTGCTTTCAGATATGGCAAAACAATTCGCATCATTTGACAGTTTTACAGGCCGATGAAGTTCGAGTTGCAGGTCTTTGTCCAGGGCATGGCCGATCAGACAAACGGAATTGGCGTTTTTGATGAGGCCGGTATGTGGTGACACGGCTCCTGGAATGCCGACCCCAACTGGCGTTGTTTCTGGCAGATTTGTTTGCAGAGCTATTTTGCGAACCAGATGGCCCACGCTTTTGATCGTTTCCTCATAATTGCCCTGCGGAGTAGAAATCCGTTCACGAACGAGTTCAAGGCCGTCATCACTCAAAACAATGGCCTCAATTTTTGTGCCGCCCAGATCAACGCCGATGCGCATTGAATACCTCTATCTTTGTTAGATGGACCGATACACGACTATGCAAAACCGGGGTGTATGAGAAAAGACAAAAGAACCGAGCAGATCTGCAATCGCGATAGGGGGCTACAAGATATTGTTACGTTAACCATATTTTTGGACTATTCGGGCTAGTATAACGATTCAAGCTTTGTTAGAAGTGATGTAGCACGAGCGTGTGCTCTTGAAATGGGTAACTGGGAATGCACTTAAATCAAGATAAAACGGACGAGCAGAATTTTGTCTCGCCCCCCGTGTTTGATGGCCTTGATAAACTGGGGCACAGTGGTCAAGAAATCGCGGAAATCCTTGGTGTTTCGCCTCCGACGGTCAGTAAGTGGCGAAACGGTCACATGCCTGTTCCAGACGAAGTTGTGGCGCTGTTGACACTTGTTCTCGCCAGTTTCGTAGAGGATATTTTGGAACAAAAGTCCGATGATAGCGAATCGGTTGTCTGGAATTTCTACCAACGTGCCAGATTGCAGGCTGCGCGGGATGATTTATCAGCACAGGAAAAAATTAACCATACATTGAAGCCGACAGCCGTGCGGGCGGGCGCCATACGGTTCAGATATTGGTGGAATGTGCAACTCAGAAACCAAATACCGGTAATACCCGACCAATTTGGGACACAGGCGGCTGTTTATCGTTAAAAGTTTTAGGGACAAAAATGAGTAATTCGCTGGGGATCACACAAGACGGCTTGAATACGGCCTTGGAAATCAAGAAAGATTATGTCGCCAAGCAACCAATTTTGGTGCCGGGTGAAAATGAGCGCATGTTGGTTCCTGAAAACCTTCTCAATCATAATATAGACTTGCGCGGTATTGAGGACCCGTTGCCATTGGCTATGATGGCGACACGCGATCCGGAAGCCCCCATGGCCTTGGCTGCAGCGGCCCGCTTATCGCCGTTGGGCGCTTCAACCAAACTCATCAACGGTGTCACCCAGATTGTTGGTGAAGCGTCACGCCACGACATGGTAAAAGAGTGCCTCAAGTATATTACAGAACAAGCGTTCGACCCCGGTGCGATTGCTAAAGTCCGTCGCCATGCGTCAAAATTTATTGTACAGACCCGGCAACAATATACCGCTGCATTGCGTGAAAACCTGCATAGCCTTATGGAAGGCTCAATCGCACCCAGACAATTCGTTAAAGAGTTTTTCGAGCTGACCGAAGCTGGAAATATGCGCCACAACATACGCCTCAAGTTAATGACGAGCTTGATGCTGTCTGCCAATGTCCGTCCCAGCGTCAAGTTTCTAATGCTTGAAAACATAGAGCGACTGCCAAAGCCCGTGCGGATTTCAATTGTGTCCGCTGTTTTAAAAGCCGAGCCAACGCGTCACACGGAAATCATCAAGGAAGAGTTGCGATATATCGTTTCGCAACAGAGTCTGCTGCGCGAAACCCACTAAGACCTGGCGGGGTGACATCACCTCGCATTATGAAGACTTTTAAGAGCTGGCGGATGTATAAACCAGAATACCTATTCGGAAAGGACGTTCCGGAACTTGGAACGACACAGGAGGTCGCAGCTGGTGTCTACTGGTTGCGCATGCCGCTGCCTTTTCAACTGAACCATATAAATCTGTGGCTTTTGGATGATGGTGATGGCTGGACTGTTGTTGATACGGGGATTGCTCGGGACGAAGTAAAAGCGGCTTGGCGCCAATTGGCAGAAACATATTTCTCTAAAGACAAACCACTGAAGCGGATCATTGTAACCCACTACCATCCTGACCACGTTGGTCTGGCAGGGTGGATGTGTGCGCAATTTAATGTTCGGCTTTGGATGCCGCTAACAGAATGGTCTTTTGCAAAGATGTTCAGCCTTGATACCGGACAATCAAAACGGGATGATTTTACAACGTTTTATCGCGGTGCCGGTTTTGACGAGGAAATGACGAAAGAAGTTAATGGCCGGATCGGACGATACCCGAACGTCGTTTCTCCCATTCCCAATAGCTTTATTCGGATTAGTGAAGGCGACGATATATCCATAGGCGGCCGTGATTGGCGGGTGATTGTCGGCACAGGGCATGCGCCAGAGCATGCCTGTCTGTATTGCGAAGATGCGAAAATTTTAATTTCTGGAGACCAGGTCTTACCACGTATCAGCCCTAATGTAAGCGTTTGGCCCCAAGAACCGACAGCCAACCCGTTGGCACTGTTTTTGGCAAGCCTGGATAAATTCAGACACCTGCCAGAGGACACATGCGTGCTACCCAGCCATGATTGGCCGTTCTACGGCTTGCTGGGGCGGCTTGATGATTTGGCCGATCACCACGCGGAACGTCTCGACAAATCTTGGGAGGCTTGCTCTGCCCCTGCAACGGGCGTCGATGTGCTGAAGGCGTTGTTTAATCGTGAATTTGATTCCCATCAGCTCTTCTTCGCAATTGGCGAAGCGTTGGCTCACGTTCACCATTTAGAAGCGTCAGGCCGAGTGGTGCGCGATATCAGGCCATCCGGAGTACATTATTTTAACCAAACGGGCTGACAGAGCCCTAACCAATAAATTCGAGCGGAGCACCTGTTTTCGACCATGCATCAATGCCCCCTGCGATGTGGCAGGCATTGTCGATCCCGGCAGCTTTAACGTCACCAAGTGCGAGCGCAGAACGCTCACCATAAGCACAGTAAAGTAACAGAGCTTTACCGGTTTGGGTCGCCATTGCATGTAACAAACCCCCTGGCTTGATGGCATTTGCGACAGACCCATAAGGCGCATGAACGGATCCCGGGATCACGCCATCTCGCTGGCGTTCGCTCTCCTCGCGTAAATCGATAAAGAGTGTATCGTTGTCGCCAATTCGTTGCCTTGCTTGCTCAATGGTCAGTGTGCACTCGGAAATGATTGGGTCATCCACGCTAAAGCCAATTTCAAGGTTCGCAGGGACCGCTACATCCATCATTTTTGGGTTCGGAAGGTTCAGGTTGTCCATAATGTCAGCGTATTCGTCAGCCGAACTGACTTGTAAACGGGGATTAAAGGCCCGTTCTTCATTGATCGTACTTACGGTTTCCCCTTTATAGTCGTGGCCCGGATATACCAGTGTCTCCGCCGGAAGCTTCAGCACTTTGTCGAAAAGGGAATGATAGGCATCGCGCGGATTTCCATTTTGAAAGTCGGTGCGCCCGGTGCCACGGATTAACAATGTATCGCCCGTAAAAACCCGGTCGCCCATGTGAAAACAATAGGAATCGTCCGTATGTCCCGGCGTAAAGAGAACGCGCAAAGAGATGTTTTCAACATCAATCGTATCGCCGTCGTCGACGCGCATGGATACGACGTCAACTTGCGTGTTTTTTCCCATCACTGTAATGCAATGGGTTCGGTCCCTGAGCACACCCATTCCCGTAATATGATCAGCGTGACAGTGGGTATCGACCGCCTTGACCAGTTTTAGATCCAGTTCCCGCAGGAGCCGTTGATAATGATCGACCTTTTCAATAACAGGATCGATAATAAGGGCCTCGCCTCCGGTTCGGCTGGCGATCAGATAGGTGTAGGTGCTGGAAACACTGTCAAAAAGTTGGCGAAAGATCATCTCTGCACTCGTTGGTAAGAGGGGCCCTGGCATGGTTTCAACCACTATCATTGAAACCATCCACGTTCAGCGCAGTATAACACAAACGGATAATTCTAATCTACGGGTTCAATATTGCAGAGTGTCAAAGCTGAGTGTTTGTTTTCTTGGGGCGACGAGAAGACCATAGGGCCCAAAGCAAAAGTAAAATGGCGGTCGTTAAAAAAGCGGCGCTTATCGGGCGCTCAAAGAAAACCCAGAAGTCACCGCGCGATAACAACAAGGTGCGTCGCATGAACTCCTCAATCATTGAGCCAAGCACAAAGCCGATCAGCAGGGGGGCGGGTTCAAATTGATATAAACGCATCATGTATCCCATAATGCCAAATGCGAGTGTCAGCCATATATCAAATATACTGTTGTTAATGCTATAGACGCCGATACAGATCAAAACGACAATGGTCGGATACATCCACTGATAGGGAACCCGAAGCAGCCGTACCCATATCCCGATCAGTGGGATGTTCAGGATTAAAAGCAAGACGTTTCCGATCAGGAAACTGACGATTAAACCCCAAAATATATCCGCATGTTCAGTCATCAATTTGGGACCCGGAACGATGCCGTGGATCATCATTGCCCCTAACATCAGGGCCATTGTCGTGCTGCCCGGAATTCCCAGGGTGAGGGTCGGGATAAACGCTGTCTGTGCAGCTGCGTTGTTGGCCGATTCAGGTGACATGATGCCTTCTATGGCGCCTTTGCCAAATTGATCCTTGTTCTTGGAGAACCTTTTTTCGAGCGCATAACTTACATAAGAAGCAACTGTCTGACCTGTGCCGGGCAAAGCCCCAAAGAAGGACCCAATGGACCCGCCACGAAGAACCGGAGTTATGGAACGACGCCATTCATCACGCTGGGGGAAAAAAGACGCGTAATCAAGCCGGTAGTCATCGCGATTGACCATATTGCTTCGTATTGAAGAAACCACTTCGGAAACTCCGAACAGGCCCATGGCAACAATAACCAGACTAATTCCGTCCCGCATTTCGATGAGATCACCGGTAAAGCGCTCAATGCCGGTATTTGTATCGACGCCTATTGTGCTTAGCATGACACCAACCGTCACCATTAGGACGCCTTTCAGGGCACCGGATTGGCTGACTATGGACGCGGCGACCAACCCCAGCACCATGACAGAAAAATACTCGGCCGGGCCAAACGAAAGAGCCACTTGCGTCAATAGTGGCGATAATAACGTCATAACCACGACCCCCATTATGCCGCCACAAAATGAAGCAATGGCTGTCATAAACAGGGCTACGCCGGCGCGTCCCTGTTGGGCCATTGGGTACCCATCCAAACAAGTGATCGATGCGGATGGGGTGCCGGGTATATTGAGAACGATTGACGCAATCGATCCGCCGTATTCCGCTCCATAGTAAACGCCAGCCAACATGACCAAAGCGGTTGTTGGCTCCAAATGAAATGATACCGGTAAAAGCATTGCGACGGCAGCTAACGCGCCAATACCGGGCAACACCCCGATAAAGGTTCCCAAGGTAACGCCGATCAGGCAGAACAGCAGATTATGAGGGGAAAAGGCGACTGAGAACCCCAGCGCAAGATTATCCAGGTTTAGCATTTCCATTTTATGGCATCCGCCATGATGTAAACGGCAGTTGCAGGGCGACGATGAAGATTAACCATGTCGCAATGCTAACGCCGATGGCAAGTATAAGCTTCTGTTTGATCGACAGACGGCTGTCGGCGAAGCTGCTGACAAGTACAGAAATGAAGGCTGCGGGGATGATGCCGAAGTTTGAGGTTATAAAACCGAACGCGGCAACACCGCTGGCGACGGCAACAAAAGAGCGCAAGTCCGGTTGCTCAAGTTCTGCATACTTGAAAAAACTGATCACGATGACGAGCAACGATAAAACTGTGACAAGTGTCCCCAGCACCAAAGGAAAAAACCCCGGGCCCATGTGGCGGGCGGTTCCCAAATCCATCTCCAGTGCACCGTTTACAAAGAAGAGGCCTAGGGCAAACAGGAGCCCCGCACCGATGCTGTTTTTCCATCCGGGATGTGTCATGAGGCTGCAGCGATTTCGAATTCCGGGCCTTCGTATGAACGTGGTATGATAATGGTTTTATGTTTGAGCGCACTTTCCACGTCCGTAAGGCGTTTTCGAATGGGCGTTGGTATTTCGTCGCCAAGGGACAGATAGACAACGCCATCCTCGCCCAGGCCAATTTCAACTTTTGAACTTGGGTTTTTTCCTTGGTTGGCGTCGCTGATAGCGCGACGAACCGCTGCGTCAATTTTTGCTATTGCTGAGCCAATAAAGATATCTGGATAGACCTTGCACCAATCCATGGCATTACCAATTTGTGAAACGCCACGGGCCTTGCACGCGCTTATCGCACCACTGCGCGCGCCGTTCAACATCGTGAAAATAATATCTGCACCATGCTCTATTTGTGCGTCGGCCCAAATTTTGGTGACGTTGTTATCGTCTTGTGTGCCGCAGAACGAGGTGAGGATCTGAATTTCCGGGTCAACATATCTGGCGCCCGCAACATAGGCGGCTCGCCCCTTTAAGCCGGGTTTCACACGATGCCCGGAGAGATGACCAATTGTTCTTGTTTTGCTGAGTTCCGCTGCCAGAACCCCTGCAAGAAATGCAGACTCTTCTTGTTTTACTTCGTAACTAAACAGGTTGGGGCCAATCCCGGAGCCCTGAATAATGGCAAACCGTTTGCCCGGGTATTTTGCCGCGACCGGAACGGTAACCCTGTCGCCTTGTCCGCCGATGAAGATAATAAACTCGGCCCGATCGGTTGTTTTTATCAACATTTCCGTCATCACCTTTTCATCGTAAGGGATACCGGAAACAATTTCGATCTCATTCTGGCCGACAGACAGTTCTGCTTCAACGCCGGCGAGTGCGCTGGCGTTGAAGCCATTGTCATTAAGCTGACCAATGAAGACGACGGCGATTTTCATGATACATGCATTTCAGTCAGGCAAACCGCCGTCGTTGTCTATTTGCTGGCGCCAGACGAGATAACCAGAGGCTTCCATTTTTTGATCTGGTCTGCAACGTAGGTCTGGAATTCAGCCGTCGTCTTGCGACTGTGCACCAATCCCCAGAAGCCGAATTTTTCCTGAACGGCTGGCAGCTGGATAATCTCACCTATGGCCGCGTCGATTTCTTGTGCGATCTTCGGGTCCAAACCTTTGGGGGCGGTTAGTCCAAGCCAGTTTTCTGCAACAATATCAAAACCCTGTTCTTTAAATGTCATAATATCGGGGTTTGATTTAATGCGTGACGGGGCGCTGATCGCCAATGCTAACGTTGATCCGTCTTCAATGGCAGGGATGTTTTGCGGCAATGCATCGAACATGATAGGGATCACGCCACTGCGGAAGTCTTGGCGCATGGGACGGGAGCCTTTGTAGGGAATGCTGACTAAATTTATCCCTGCTAGTTTATTGAAATTGAACCCGATCACATTGCTCCAGGAGCCAACGCCGGAAGAACCAAAGTCAAGAGTGCCGGGCTCGGCCTTGGCTTTTGCGACGTACTCTTCAAGTGTTTTCACACCGAGCGATGGCGACACAAAAAGACCAAGATAGACGGTTCCAATATAGGATACGTGTGTGAAATCTTTCAGGGCGTCATACGGCAGTTTTTTGAAAAGTGTTGGCGCGATAGAGTAGGGCGCCAGGTTTGATAACATGAATGTATGGCCGTCACCTTTTTCACGTTTTAGCGCAACCGCAGCGACGGTGCCACCTGCACCGGGTTTGTTCTCGACAACAAATTGTTCGCCAAATTTATCGCTCAGATGTTTACCTAACAAACGTGCAACCAGATCACTGGAACCACCTGGTGGGAAAGAAACAAGGATACGAACGGGTTTTGTTGGCCAGTCAGCCGCGTGCGCCGCAGAACCAAAGACGGCGAAAAAGCCAAGTATAAGTAATAATGCATGTTTAATTTTCATCGGACATTCCATTTCTTATTGTTAAGCCGCACGCGTTCAAAAATGACCCATGCGTATTCTTGGGCGTTTATCCAGGTGGCTTGCGCTCCGTCACCAAGTCTTGCCAAAGTGAAACTGATCCGCAGAACCATGCATTATCCATAGCAACGTTAAATTGATCGAAAAAGAACAATAAAACGTTCATAGTGATGCCATAAAGGCATCACCTGTGGCTATCTGCCTGTTGTCGTTTAGATAATTCGTTTGCAGCCAGGTTAATAAATGCCTGGGTTGGGGGGGATAACGCACGCCCTTTTCGAACCATAATACTGAGGTCTCTATAGATGCGGCCACTATGGCTGATCGGAATGTGGACAAGGCGTTTTGCCTTAAGGTCATCTTCAAACCCGAATATGGACTGAAACGTGATGCCGAGATTACGGAGCGCCAATTTTTTCATGAGTTCAAGGGAACTCGTCTCGATAATAGTCGGTTCAGACTGGCCAAGTGATCGCAATGTGGGTTCAAGAAGTGGCCGTATGGACAAGTTTTCGTTTCCAAGAATCCAGGGAAATCCAAAAGCATCAGACAATGCAATCTCGTTGCGGGTCGCCAGTGGGTGGTCCGGACACATAATGGCACCAATGTGAAATTGCCCATAGGCGAGTTGTTCGATATCGGGAGTTGTTGAAACGGAGAAGGCAATCCCGACGTCAGATTCTCCGTTTGCCAGCGCAGCCGGTATTAAGCGGGATTCAACCGTCTGAACCTTGAAATGTACGTAAGGAAACTTGTCCTGCATGGTTTCAATAAGGGTTGGCAAAAAGTCATGGGTTAGTCCCTCAACGGCAACAATGCCAATGTCTCCGCGTCGGCCACCTTTGAAAAGTGCCAACTCATCCTCAAACCTGTCTCCGTCTTGGAGAACCGTAATCACGTGACGGGCAAAAAGCTCGCCAGCTTCTGTTAATTTTAGCCCATCGCTTAATCGCTCGAATAGTGGAGCTTCAAACTCTTCTTCGAGCTTTAAGATTTGCCTATTTACAGCCGACGAAGCGACATTCAGTTGACGTGCCGCACCTCTTATCGATCCCGCGCGTCTGACGGCATCGAAGTATCGGATGGCGGCAGAATGCATTCTCATATTTTTTGCCCTTAATTCTCAATTATCGTATAGGCTTTGTCTTGGTGTTAGGGGGTTTGGCCTGCGTATAAGTATAGGGTTAAGCTGGGAATATAGGAAAGCATCAGCCGTCGCGCCTTCCTGTGGCGGATAAAAAGTGTCAATTATAACAATGATACAGTGATGTATTTATTTCGAAGAAAGCCTTGCTGGAGGCGAACATTGCATTAAGTTCTATCTTATAGAACTAAACGACCGGGGGGGAGTATATGAATACGACTGTTCTTGATTTGAAGGGTTTGAGTTGTCCATTGCCTGTTCTAAAGGCCAATAAGGCAATAAAAGAACTGATTGCGGGCGACGTGTTGGAGATCCTGGCCACGGATCCAGCGGCCCCTGAGGACTTTGAGGTTTTCTGCGAAAACACCGGCCACGAACTTACGTCGTCAACCGTTGAAGGTGACGTCTATAAAATTGTCCTGACCAAACAGGACTGACCGAGGCTTGCACGTGAGGCAAGCCTTCCCTGAATTCTGTATGCGGACTACTCTGCTGGTTTTTGCACCAGTGGTTCGCTGGTTTTCGGCGTTCGGTTGCGTTCCAGAACGCCTGCAAACAGGGTAAGGAGCGGCGGTACAATCAATAGCGTAAGTACAGCAGACAAGGCCAAACCACCCAAGACTACAGACCCAAGCCCGCGATAAAGTTCGGATCCAGCCCCTGGGAATAGAACAAGAGGCATCATGCCAAAGACACTTGTTAGCGTTGACATGAAAATCGGTCGAATTCTGTTGCGGGTAGATTCCAGGGTGGCGCTGGCAACGTCCATACCTTCTTCACGGATATGATACAACGTTTGATGCACCAATAGGATGGCATTGTTGACAACAATACCAATCAGGATGACAAACCCCAAAAGCGTTAACATATCAAGAGGTTGGAAGGTTTGTAAGTTGACGAGAGCCAATCCAATAACCCCACCCGCAGTCGCCAGCGGTACGGACAACATGATGATTAAGGGGTACCAGAAGCTTTCAAACAAAACCGCCATGACCAGATAGACAATAACCAGAGCCATAATCAGGTCGAGCTTAATGGCCTCTTTCGTTTCGCTGAGTTGATCCGCCGTACCACTCAGGTTTATGGATACACCCGGAGGCAAACCCTCACTTTTTAGCGGGGCGATTACTTTTTCATTTAGCTCATCAATCACCGCTTGCAAGGGGATGTTGCTCGGCGGTTGGAGCTGCAAAGTAACGGTTCGTTCACGTTCAATATGGCGTATTTGAGTGGGGCCAGAGGTGACAATAACATCCGCCAAAGAGCTTGCGGGAATAATTGTGCCAGAACGTGTCACAACCGGCAGGTTCTTGATGCCCTGTGTTTCGCCAATATTGTTAGAGGGGCCCATCAGAACCAAGTCCATACGGCTGGAGCCGACCGTTATCTCGGCAACGCGAAGACCATCGTTAAATGCATCGATTGTATCCCCAAGTTCTCTTGTGGATACGCCGTTATCAGCCAGTTTGGTTCTATTCGGCAGAATACGAACTTCGGGGGCGCCCAACGTCAACCCGGGGATTGGCCGCATCTGGGTGCCTTCAGACCGCGGCATCACGCGCCCGATATAACCGGCACTTTTGCCGGCTATATCCATGATATCCTGCATATCGGGCCCAGAAATATTGAAATCGACGCTTCTTTTTCCGCCTATTCCGCGCCCAAACAGCGATTGTTGAACCACCAAACCAAAGGTCCCGGGTTCCTGAAATGCTGCGCGGCGCATAAAAGGTAAAAGTTCTTTGACGCGATCCGGATCGGCTGCTTGAGCGCCCAAAATGGTGCGCCCACGAAATGCGACAAAGAAGAAACGCGACAATTTTGGCGTTTCGCCGGGCTTGGCAAAGGGCTCTTCTTCTGTCGCCAAAAGGGGCCTGACCTGGGCTTCATATTGTCCCGCGATGTCTTCTGTCGTTTTCAGATTATATCCGGGTGGCGGCAAGATCATACCAAAGATCAGGTTTTTGTTGCCGGTTGGCAAATAATCTTGCTTGGGGAGTAATTGCCAGGTTACTACGCCCGCAGTTCCACAAATAACCGTTACGACCGTTAATGCGAGCAGTCGATTGGTCGTAACACGGCGCGTAAAGCCAACGGCAGCTTTAACAAATAATCCTGCCAAGTCATCGATGATTGGCAGTCGCATGCGTGCAACGCTGGTTTGGCCATCTTTGCCAAGCAGCCTGTTTGCAAGTGCCGGGATCACTGTAACGGCGACCAGCAACGACAGCATAACAGAAACAGACAAGGCGACAGCGATATCGCGGAATAACTGACCAACTTCCAGTTCCATAACCAGAATTGGAATAAAGACCATGACCGTCGTCAATGCGGATACCAACACGGCACCCCAAACCTGCGATGCGCCTAAATATGCGGCTTCAGATCGCGATTTACCTTGTTCTCGGTGCCTGTATATATTCTCCAAAACAACAATTGCAGCGTCGACCACCATGCCGACAGCGAATGCAATTCCAGCAAGTGAGATCACATTGATCGAACGCCCCAGTGCTGCCATCGCAACAAAAGCGCCAATAACCGATACAGGAATTGCCAGTGAGACCACGAGTGTCGCCCCGCCGGAACGCAGAAACAGAAGCAGCATGAACGCTGCTAACAGGCCGCCGACTACGATGTTTTGTTGAACAAGGTCGATGGACGATTTGATGTAAACAGTCTCGTCGTACACATGCAGCAGTTTAAGCCCCGCCTCTGGCAGGGGACCAGCATTGAGTTCGTCAACAGCTTCGACAATGCCTTCCATCACTTGAATGACATTTGCGCCATTTTCTCGAACTGTGTTGACGGCCATCGCAGGTTGGCCATTAAAACGAATTCGTGCGACTGGGTCTTTATAATTGAATTTGACTTCTGCAACGTCACCGACCGTTACACGCGCAATACGCCCAGAAGTCGTGTCTTGTTCCGACCGCAACAGAACGGATTTGACCTGCTCAATTTCGGACAATTCACCCTCGGTGCGGACAACATAGCGTCGCTTGCCTTCGTCCACATCACCCGCAGATACCGATGCGTTCGCTGCCCTCAAGCGGGCTACAACCTCCGTAACGGTTAGGCCGTATCGAGCCATGATTTGCGGGTTAACAATGATTTCAAGTTGCTGCTCTGCTCCGCCATAGACGTTGACGCGCGAAACACCGGTGACCCGCTCCAGTCTATCCTGGATGACATCCTCGGCAAAATCGCCATAGGTGTGCATGTTCTTAACGTCATTTGCCGTTTTTAGCAGGATAAACCAGGCGATTGGGTTGTCGTCCGAGCCTGAGGTGCTCATCGTGGGCTGCTTAACTTCGGAAGGATATCCGTCGACACGGTCAAGGCGATTGGCGACCAGCAAAAGTGCTTTGTCCATGTTCGAGCCAATTTTGAACTCAAGCGTGATTTGAGCGCGCCCATCCTCAGACGAAGAAACAATTTTCTCTAGCCCTTCCAGGCCGCGCAAAACTTCTTCTTGTCGATTTACAATTTCCCGTTCAACTTCGGCCGGTGCGGCACCGCTCCAGTTAGTCGTTAATGTGATGATGGGTTTGCGTACATCAGGTATGAGCTGGATCGGGATTGCCTGAAGGGCAACCAGACCGAACATGACCACCATCAGGACAGCGGCCATAATGGCGACAGGGCGTTCGATGGCGAGGCGGATGATATTCATCGCGTTTATCCCTCAACCTTTTTTTGCTCGGGAGCCTGTCCCGCGACGGGTTCTGGCATCCCTTTGTATCGGATGGCTTGCCCCGGTCTTAGCCTTTCGTTTCCGCGAACGATGACCAAATCACCTTCGGTTACGCCACCAAGAACGATGAACCGGTTTCCCGCGGCTTCTCCCAACTGCACCGGCTGGAATTTTGCTTTGCCGTTATCCGCAAGCACCACCAATTGATTGCCACGCCGGTTCAGAACCGCATCCTTATGGACGGAAAGAACCTCTTTTTCGGCTCCCGAGGGCAGGTTCAATGTTACAGATTGATTGGCCGCCAGGTTTTCCACACCGTCCATTTCGATCGGCTGGAAGCGAACTGCTCGCGTTCGAGTCTGGGAGTTTTCCTCTGGAACAACGGCCCGAACCGCAGCTTTGATGACACTTTTTTCATTCAGGCTGACATTAACCATGACGCCGGATTTCAGGCTGCGGATCCGTTCAGATGGAACATCGGCTTCGATTTCCAATGTTGTGTCGTCAATCAGAGAAAAGACCGGTGAACCCGCATTCAGATAGGTCCCAACGGCGGTGTGTTTTTGTGTGACCACACCACCATATGGGGCTTCGATCTCGGCATCTTGGTAGTCAATCATGTGGAGTTGCAGGTTGGCCTGAGCTTTACGCAATTGTGCCTTTGCCTCTGCGGCTTCGCTTTCCGCAACAAGGATGCTCTGGTTTTTGTCATCAAGCCGCGCCTGAGAGAAAGCGGGAGACTTTTTTAACGACAATAAACGGCCAAGCTCCAAACGCAAAAGCTCGGTCTTTGCTTCTTTTGTTTCGGCCTGAGCTGCATAATTCGCAACTTCGGCAGCATAAAGATTACGTTGCCATTTCAACTTATCACGGACCAGAACAGCCAAAATTGCCCCAGCTTCAACGCGATCACCGACATCGACTTTCAATTGCTCGACCGTGCCACCGGTCCGGGAAGATACGATACCCGACTGACGTGCGACAAATCTGCCGATGACCGGAACCGTTTGAACGTAAGGGCCAATTTTGACCGCATCAACTTGTACCATAGTTGCTGGAGGGCCGCCGCCACCTGGCTTTTTGGCACCCTGTGCGATGGCTCCGCTCGTGACTGTCGCGATAGCAAGCAGTGCCAACACCCCGGATTTCAACAGAGATTGGGCGGGCCTGGAAATGGTCATTGGAAAAAGCAGTCTTTCGGTTGGCATTTTATTGGTCCTTATGGGTTCCCACTCTTTTTAACGTGAGATTATTATACTTTACGTATGGAAATCTTGATCAGATCAGGCTTGGTAAGCAATATTTTAAGCCACCCAAACGTGCAGTTCATTGTCAGGCATCTGCCCTTGGGGTCAATTTTAAGCCTTGCAAACAGTCGATACAAACAGAATCACATCACAATCAAGTTAAGGGGCACGACGATATTGCCTCTTCTTGAAGATCTCTTTCTGTTCAAAAGAATTGACCCAACAGATAAATGCCACAAAACTAAATACAGCAACTTAGGATTTTCAGAATGGCAACGCAGCTTTACTCACACCCCGCTTGCGTCGAGCACGACCCAGGTAACCATCATCCCGAATGCCCCGATCGATTGCGATCCGTTATGGCGGGTCTAGATGCGGATGAATTCACGCATTTGGAGCGCCTTGAGGCCGAAGAGATCGACCTTGATCTTGTCGCCGCTGTTCATGGTTCCCCCTACATCGAGAATGTTCTTGATCATGTCCCAACTGAGGGGCGGGTGAGCCTCGACGCGGACACGGTTTTGTCGCCGGCATCAGGGGAAGCTGCGCGCCGGGCATCGGGGGGGGCAGTGGCGGCGGTTGACGCGATTATTGCTAAAAAGGCGGACAATGCATTTTGTGCTGTAAGACCTCCTGGCCACCATGCCGAATCGTCGCGTGCGATGGGTTTTTGTTTGTTTAATTCGGCCGCTATCGCGGCCTTTCACGCGCGGGCAAGTCACGGTATGGAGCGGGTAGCTGTTATTGACTTTGATGTCCATCACGGTAACGGGACGCAGCATAGTTTTGAGAACGATCCGGGTTTGTTTTACGGGTCCAGTCACCAATTTCCGGCTTACCCGGGTACAGGAGCACGTAGCGAAACTGGGGTCGCCGACAACATCTGTAATTTCCCCTTGTCTCCCGGCGCAGGATCCGCTGAGTTCAGAAATGCGTACCAGAACGCAATATTGCCTGTTTTACGCCATTTTTCGCCTGAACTACTCATTATTTCAGCTGGCTTTGACGCCCACGCCCGCGATCCGCTTGCTCAATTAAATGTTCAAACGGATGATTATGCTTGGGTTACACGCCAGTTGATGGATGTTGCTGACGAATGTTGCGAAGGTCGAGTGGTCTCGCTACTGGAAGGTGGATATGATCTCGATGCACTGCGCGAGAGTGCGATGACCCATGTCAGAACATTGATGGACGTATAATAGCATCCCTAAATTGACGGCGAACGCTTGCTCTTGCGGCCTTCCGACCATAAACTCCGCGCCTTCGATGAGGGGGTGATGATGGCTGAAGCTGAGAAAATACCTGCAGATATAAAAAAGATGAGCTTCGAAGAGGCTCTGAGTGAACTGGAAGATATTGTTCGCGAGTTGGAAACAGGGCGCGGGGCGCTAGATGATGCGATTAACGCCTATGCCCGTGGTGCCCATCTGAAGAGTCATTGCGAAGCCAAGCTGAAGGATGCCCAGGCAAAGATCGACAAAATCGTTGTCGGCTCTGACGGGGCGATCGGCACTGAACCAGCAGATTATGAGTAATAGAGATAAAGACGGAATTTCCATTTGACTGATTTCAAACAAGCGATGAATGAGACGGCGGATGCTGTCAGTGACGTGTTGGATGACCTTCTGGAGGAAATGGAAGGACCAGAGAACAGGTTGCTTGATGCCATGCGCTACTCAGCGCTCGGCGGCGGCAAGCGTGTGCGGCCTTTTTTGGTTGTCTCCAGTGCAGATTTGTTCGGTGTTTCCCGTTCCCGATCTTTGCGAGTGGCGGCTGCTATCGAGATGATTCATTGCTATTCATTGATCCATGATGATCTTCCGGCAATGGACGACGACGAATTGCGGCGTGGGCGCCCGACAAACCATATCAAGTTTGATGAAGCAACGGCGATACTGGCTGGAGATGCCCTTTTGACGAAAGCGTTTGAAGTTCTGGCGTCGCCCGAAACCCATTCAGATGGCACGGTACGGGCAGATCTATGTCTGGCATTTGCGAAAGCTGCGGGAGACCGTGGCATGGTGGGGGGGCAGATGCTGGATATTGTTGCTGGCGACCATGAATTGGACGTTAATGAAATTACGCGGCTGCAACGGATGAAAACTGGGGAACTGATATCTGTCTCCTGCGAGGCTGGGTGTATTTTGGGCAAAGCGTCGGCACAGATGAGGACCGTTTTGCGGGGATACGCCCATGACATTGGTCTGGCGTTCCAGATTGCAGATGATCTGTTGGACGTTGAGGGGACGCCGGAAGAAGTTGGCAAAGCGACAAAGAAAGACGAAGCTGCTGGTAAAGCGACATTTGTTTCTTTACTAGGGGCAGAACGAGCGCGGGCGCAGGCAAATTTGTTGGTTGAACAAGCTGTTGACCATTTGAGTGTTTTCGATAAAAAAGCCGCACTTTTACAGGATTTAGCCAGATTCATTGTTAATCGCAAATCCTGATCCCAGATTTTTCGAATGTAGGGTCGCAAAATACGGGGATATGTGTAAGTATTTGAATTTTAAGGTGATGGAATTAGAGGTTACTCAGTGACAACAGACCACAATACCCCGCTGCTCGACACAGTAAGCAGCCCAGCGGACATTCGGGATTTCTCTATAGAGCAACTGAAACAGTTGGCCGACGAACTGCGCAATGATACGGTTCGCAATGTATCCATCACCGGAGGCCATCTCGGAGCGAGTCTTGGTGTGGTCGAACTCACGGTCGCTATTCATCATATTTTTGATACACCTGACGATCGACTAATTTGGGATGTGGGTCATCAATGTTATCCCCACAAGATTCTTACCGGTCGCCGGGACCAGATGCATACCCTGCGTCAAGGTGGTGGGTTGTCCGGTTTCACAAAACGTACGGAAAGTGTTTACGACCCCTTTGGAGCGGCCCATTCATCAACATCAATATCGGCTGGTTTGGGGATGGCCGTGGCGTCCAGCCTTTCAGGTCGTCCGCGCAATGTTATATCCGTTATCGGTGACGGCTCGATGACCGCGGGCATGGCTTATGAAGCGATGAACAATGCAGGCTCAATGGATGCCCGCTTGATCGTCATTCTGAACGACAATGACATGTCAATTGCGCCACCCGTCGGTGCATTAAATGCTTATCTGTCCCGTTTGATTTCGTCCAAATCTTTTCGATCTGTTCGTCATTTCGCCAAGGACGTTATGAAGAAATTTCCGCGCCCGATTGAGGAAGCCGCAGGAAAAATTGACGAATACAGTCGTGGACTGGTCACCGGGGGCACCTTATTCGAGGAACTTGGTTTCTATTATGTTGGGCCCATCGATGGCCACAATCTCGATCACTTGATTCCCGTTTTGAAGAACCTTCGGGATGACGCTGAGCCCGGCCCGGTTTTGATCCATGCGGTTACCGAAAAAGGGCATGGTTATGGTCCGGCGGAGCAGTCCAGCGACAAGTATCACGGTGTTTCCAAATTTGATGTGGTAACTGGAAAGCAGCACAAGCCTGTCGCCAATGCGCCCAGTTATACCGGCGTTTTTGCAAAGGCCCTGATTACTGAGGCGAAAATCGACGATAAAATTGTCGCTATTTCGGCTGCCATGCCGGGTGGCACCGGTGTCGACAAATTTTCAGAAGAATTCCCTGAGCGCAGTTTTGATGTCGGAATTGCTGAACAGCACGCCGTTACATTTGCCGCCGGATTAGCGTCAGAAGGCTATAAGCCCTTTACCGCTATTTACTCAACGTTCTTGCAACGCGCCTACGATCAAGTGGTGCACGATGTTTGTATTCAGGGTCTGCCTGTGCGGTTTGCGATTGATCGGGCGGGATACGTGGGGGCGGACGGTTCAACACACTGCGGTGCCTTCGATCTGGCCTATCTGTGCACGCTGCCAGGTATTGTTGTTATGGCTCCCAGTGATGAAGCTGAATTGGTCAATATGACGGCGACGGCTGTTGCAATTGATGACGGCCCCAGTGCTATTCGTTACCCGAGAGGCGAAGGGGTTGGCGTTGAATTGCCATCGAAGGGGACCGTCCTGGAAATCGGTAAAGGCCGGCTTGTTAAGGAAGGCAAGACGGTTGCTCTACTCAGCTTGGGCGCATCATTGAAAGAAGCTTTGAAGGCGGCAGAGGATTTAGAATCACGTGGGCTGTCGACAACGGTTGCTGATGCGCGTTTTGCCAAACCGATCGATCAGGCGATGATTAAATCGTTGGCAAGCAGCCATGATGTTTTGGTGACGATTGAAGAAGGTGCGGCTGGTGGTTTTGCGGCGCATGTCATGCAATATATGGCCAATGACGGGCTTCTTGAAAACGGTCTGAAGGTTCGCAACTTAACAATGCCGGACGAATTTATAGAGCAGGACAGTCCTGCCAAACAGCTGGACCAGGCTGGACTGACATCGCCTCATATTGTCGCTTGTGTGTTATCTGCCCTGGGTCGCGAAGCGGAAGCTGACGCCATAAACAATACGCAAAGAGCTTAATCTTGGCGGGTAAGCCCGCCAGGAAACGCCTTGATCAATTGCTGGTTGATCGCGGTTTGGTTGAAAGTCTGGCGACGGCACAAGGCCTGATAATGGCCGGGAAGGTTTTCAGCAAAGAACAAAAGCTGGAAAAAGCCGGACAACAAATTTCCGAAGAAGCTGCGCTTGAAGTGCGCGGGCAAACGCACCCTTGGGTTTCGCGCGGCGGGATTAAGTTGGCGCATGGACTCTCCGAATTTAACATTCAGCCAGATGGCGCCGTCTGCATAGATGTTGGCGCGTCCACGGGTGGTTTCACGGACGTTTTGTTGCAAAATGGCGCGGCAAAAGTCTATGCGGTTGACGTTGGAAACGGTCAACTGGCCTGGAAACTCAGAACGGATGACCGCGTTGTCGTTCTCGAAAAAACCAATGCTCGGCATTTAGACAATGAAGCCATTCCAGACTCCATCGACGGGGTGGTCTGCGATGCGAGCTTTATTGGTTTGCAGACCGTTTTACCGGCGGCAATGAAGCTGGCCGCACCGGGGGCTTTTTTGATCGCACTCATAAAACCACAGTTCGAAGTTGCCCGCCATGAGGTTGGGGAAGGCGGCGTTGTGCGCGATCCAGAGCTTCATAGGGCCGTTATCGAAAAAATACAGAATTGGATTCATGACGATGCCGGGTGGCACGTGCAAGGTGTGCATGAGAGCCCGATTAAAGGGCCAGAAGGAAATATTGAATTCCTGATTGGCGCCCTTAAACCGAAGTAGAGAAAACAGGTTTTATCGGTCACTCGTGTTCAAACGGAAGGCCAAGTTGGGCCCAGCTTGATGTGCCGCCTGTCAGGTTATAGGCCTCACTCAATTTTTCTGTATTCAAAAGGTACTGACCGACCTGTTGAGACCGCATGCCCATGGCGCAAACAAAGACGACTTTTTTACCATCATTTGGGACGGCGTCCGGGTCAAAAGCGGACATGGGATTGTGCAGGGCACCGGGAATCCGAACCTCTTGCAATTCCTGGGCTTCACGCACGTCAATAAAGATGGCTTCTCCGGCATCTAGCCAGTCTTTTGCTGTCTGTGGGTCTACTTCGATCATTGCGGGCATCGGTGCTCTCCTTATTGTTGTTTCTTATCTAGCATAAATGTGGCTGTCGTTCTAAATTTCTTTACCTGATTATCTGGGAGGGAAGCAATATGTATACAGACAAAAGTGGCTTGGCCTATACAGCGGCCAACCAACAGGCTGTTGATGCCTTTGAGGCGACAACGGAAGCCCTTTACAGACTTGGCGTCGATACAGGAGACCAGCTGAAAACTGTATTCGAAGCGGACCCAGAGATGCCCATGGCACATTGTCTGAAAGGATATTTTTTTATGTTTATGGCAAGCGGGCCATTTAAGCAACGGGCACAGAAAGCGCATGGCGTCGCAGAGACCTACGCAAAAAACACGAGCCCGCGAGAACAGGCACACATCAAAGCACTTGGCTTGTGGGCAACCGACCGAAAATCAGCAGCGATCAAGATTTGGGACGAAATTCTTGACGATCATCCTCTCGATCCCATTGCCCTGAGGTTGGGCCACTTCGGTCATTTTTATAGTGGTGATTCAACCGCTATGTGCAAGGTTCTTGACGCGGTTACCCCTTCTTGGGGGGCATCGACGCCAGGATATAGTTTTCTCTTCGGCATGCGTGCGTTCGCTAATGAAGAATGCGGTAACTATACCGAAGCTGAAAAACTGGGACGGACAGGTCTGGATCTTGACCCGGTTGACCCTTGGGCGATTCATGCGGTCGCCCATATTATGGAAATGCAGGAACGCCGCAGGGAGGGGGCGGAATGGATAACCGGCCATAAAGCGCACTGGCAAGAAGCCAATAATTTTCGCTATCACGTCATTTGGCACTTGGCCCTGATGCATTGGGGATTGGGCGATTTTGAAAAGGTTCTAAGCATTTATGATAACGAACTGTGGGATCCGGAATCCGATGAATATGCTGACCTTTGCAACAATGCAGCACTGTTAATTCGGCTTGAATACGTCGGCGTCGAAGTTGGCGACAGATGGTCGAACCTCTACGAAAAAGTCAAAGCCCGAACGGATGAACACATCCTGCTTTTTGCAGACGTCCATTTTGCCATGATGTATGCGGCAATGGGCGACAAGGCGCGAATTAAAGACCTGATCAGAAGCTCTCCTGACATCGGTGGGGCACTGCGAAGTGATGTGGCGGGGCCGCTTTGCCAGGCAATGATGGACTTTCGGACGGACCAGTCGCTGCGGGCACAAAAAACCATGTTTGATTTGCGTGGAAGAATCATTGAGATAGGCGGCAGTCACGCTCAGCGCGACGTCTTCGAGCTTCTAATAATTGAAGCATCCATAAAAGCTGGTGACTTTGAAGCAGCCCGTCACATGCTGGTGAATCGAACTCAAACAAGCCCGGATAATGGGATTAACTGGAAGAAGCTGGCTGGGGTGCTTGCCGAACTTGGAGATAGTGGAGCAGGTGATGCCAACGAAAGAGCTGCGCGCCTCTTGGTTGCTTAACTTCGGTATTGATGGATTTCACAGTTTTGCATGTGATGACCGGCTAGTTGGGTGAAAAAGGTTCCATGCCCAACGACGGCGACAGGGCCTTGATCCCAGGCGTCCAACCACTCACGAAACTCGCGAGCGCGTTTGACAAAAACATCTTCCGGCTCGGGCTGAATGCGGTCATCGTGGTCTGGGTCACCATGCCACCAGTGCGGTGCCAAATGATCAAAAGACAAATGTTCAAACAGGCGTTCTAGAATGCTGGGATGACTGCCAACATCACAACTGTGATCCAGTTTTTCACGAACTCTCGGGTCGACAGTGATCGGATGGTCATCACCAAAGATATGCATTGCGGTTTGAATAGCCCGCGTCATGGGGGACGCAATAACGTGTTCGACGCCAAGCTCCGCCATCTTTTTACCAGCTTCAATAGCTTGTTGGCGGCCAAGTTCCGTTAAGGGAGCATCAAAAATCATGGGGTCGTTGGGGCGTTGTACGGCGAAGGCGGCATTAAACTCTGATTGACCATGGCGAATTAGATAAATCGTCATCTTAATTAACCTGTTTCCTTATCCGCATTGTGCGCGATGTCGCATCATATGATCGGCCAAAACGCAGGCCATCATCGCCTCACCGATCGGGACAGCGCGAATGCCGACACAAGGGTCGTGGCGCCCTTTCGTGATGATTTCTGTTTCCTTGCCTGCCCGATCGACCGTTTTGCGAGGGGCCAAAATCGAACTGGTGGGTTTTACGGCAAAGCGACAGATGACATCTTGCCCTGTTGAAAGGCCGCCCAATACGCCGCCTGCGTTGTTTGATAAAAACTCCGGCCGATTGTGGCCGGAACGCATTTCATCAGCGTTCTGTTCGCCCGTAAGCGATGCCGCTTCAAATCCGGCACCAATCTCGACGCCTTTGACGGCGTTAATACTCATCATTGCTGAAGCGAGGTCTTGATCAAGTTTGCCATAGATGGGCGCACCCCAACCAACAGGAACTCCGGTCGCAACGACTTCAATGACCGCGCCAACAGATGAACCGCTCTTGCGAATCCCATCGAGATAGGTCTCAAACTGCGGGACAGCAGCAGGGTCAGGCGCAAAAAATGGGTTTTCGTTGACCTGATCCCAATCCCAGTTTTCCCTGTTGATATGTTCGGTTCCGACCTGTACCAGGGCGCCCCGCACTTTAATCTCAGGGCCCAATATCTTTCTGGCAATCGCACCTGCAGCGACCCGCATTGCTGTTTCTCTGGCCGATGACCGCCCACCGCCCCGATAATCGCGAATGCCGTATTTTGAAATATAGGTGTAGTCGGCGTGCCCAGGTCGATATTTGTCTTTAATATCTCCATAATCTTTGGAACGCTGGTCAACGTTTTCAATCAACAGGCCAATGGACGTGCCCGTGGTTTTTCCTTCGAAAACACCGGAAAGAATTTTAACCGTATCCGGTTCCTGGCGCTGCGTCGTGAAACGGGATTGACCGGGGCGTCTTTTATTCAGATCGACCTGTATATCTTCTTCCGTTAAAGGAATACCCGGTGGTGTGCCATCGACAACGCAGCCAATGGCAGGCCCGTGGCTTTCACCAAAAGTTGTGAAACGAAAAAGTTGACCGAATGAATTATGTGACATGGTAGCTGTGTTAAACCACAGCTATATCGGGTGCGTCTACCGCTTTCATGCCAACAATATTATAACCGCAATCAACGTGATGTGTTTCACCGGTAACGCCACTGGAGAGATCGGATAACAGATACAATCCGGCACCGCCGATATCATCCATTGTCACGTTGCGGCGCAAGGGTGAATTATATTCGTTCCATTTCAAAATATAACGGAAATCGCCAATTCCTGAGGCCGCAAGTGTTTTCATAGGGCCCGCAGACATGGAGTTGACGCGAATATTTTCTTTGCCAAGGTCTTCAGCCAAATACCGGACACTGGTCTCCAAGGCCGCTTTTGCAACACCCATTACGTTGTAGTGGGGCATGACCCGTTCCGCTCCGTAATAAGTGAGCGTCACCAAGCTGCCCCCATCGGTCATCAATTTGCGCGCACGCTGACAGACAGAGGTAAAGGAATAGCAGGAAATGTTCATCGTTTTTGCAAAGTTTTCGGCGCTGGTGTCGATGTAGCCACCTTTAAGTTCTTCTTTGTCAGAATAGGCGATGGCGTGAACAACAAAATCCAGTTTGCCCCATTCTTTTTCAATCGCTTCAAAAGCCGCATCGAGGCTTGGCGTATCGGTAACGTCGCAAGGTAATACCAAACTGGACCCAACACTGGCGGCCAGCGGCTCTACACGTTTTTTCAAGGCGTCGCCCTGAAAGGTGAATGCCAGTTCTGCGCCTTGATCATGGACAGCTTTTGCAATGCCCCAAGCGATAGAGCGATCATTGGCCACACCCATTATCAGACCTTTTTTTCCGGCCATTAGGTTTCCGCTTGCTGTCATGTAATTCCTCGTTTTCGTATTGTCATTTGCGAATAGAATCGCATTAGTCCGATGGTACACAAAACGTCAGAAATGGCAAAAACAACGGTGTTCACTTTAGATTTCAGTTTGTAACAATATGGCGTGTATCTGAAACGCTGAAAGGATCAATTGCCATGCCTATCCAGCCTTCGGTATGGTAGAAGCAAGTAGGCTTGTTACAACAGAGGGGGCGCGCGTGACCACGCCAGACGACCAACAGGAATCCGTTTCAGCGCACGTCAGGGAATTCGGCCCTTTTTTACGCTATGTCTGGGACCGTTTTATAGCCGGGCGTTGCTGGCGAATGGCTGCCGGTCTTAGCTATACCTCTTTACTTGCGATTGTGCCGCTGAGTGCAATTGCATTTTCAATGCTTGCGGCTTTCCCGGTCTTTGAAGGTGTGAAAGAACAATTTCAGGATATCCTGTTTCAGAACTTATTGCCGCAATCTGCAGATGCCATGCAGGAATACTTCAATACGTTTATTTCCAATACATCAGGACTGTCGGCAATTGGAATCATCGCACTTGCCGCAACAGCCGTTTTGCTGCTTGGCACGATTGAGGCCGATTTGAATGCAATATTTCGGGTTGAGAAAGCCCGGGCTCTGGCTCCTCGGTTGCTTGTGTTTTGGGCGATGTTGACACTTGGACCTTTGTTGTTGGGCGCCAGTTTTTCTTTGTCGACATACTTTTTTGCTGCAACCAAATGGCTTGGTGTTGATATCTTTTCAGGCCCATTGGGATTACTGACGAAATCTTTGCCAACGGTTATTATTATTATCCTGTTAAGCTTGTTTTATATTGCCATCCCCAATCGGCGCGTTGGCTTTCGTGCTGCCTGTATTGGCGGCTTGGTGGCCGGGCTTTTGTTCACGGTTCTTCGTTATGTGTTTGGCTGGTACGTCGTGACCTTCCCAACCTATCAAAATATATATGGCGCCCTGTCCGTAGTGCCGATCTTCCTGGTTTGGATGTATCTCTCTTGGACTGTTGTTTTGTTAGGGGCCGTGCTGACGTCGTCGCTGTCAGATTGGCAACGCGCGGGAGGGAAGCCCTTTGGGCATGTTTTAAATGCCGGTTCGCGGCTCGTTGTTGGTTTGCAAATACTGTCACTCCTGTATGAAGCAAGTATGTCTGGCGGCAAGGTTAGGCGCAGCAAAATGCTGGCTGAAACGGGCCACGGTGAAGAGGCCCTGGAGCGGGTGCTTGGCTATTTATCTGACGCCGGTTATGTCCAACATGTCGACGGTGGTGGTTGGGTTATCGGAAGGGATCTCAATCAAACAACGTTATTTGAACTCTGCCAGACCTTGCGTCTTGGGTTGCGTGCCGAAGACGTAAACTTGGTCGGCACAATCAAAGGCGATGGGTGGCAGTCGGCACTTGTCTTCCATTTGAATAAGCTGCGGCGCGCCGAGCAAGATGCAACGGATATTTGTCTGAGCGAATTGCTGTCTGTGGCGCGAAATAAAGCGGGACAGGATTAAAAGTTCACGACGTGCAATGAGTGCGTGTTTCAGTCCGTATTGGCAGGGCTTCTATTCAGCGTGTAAGTGTTTTTTTCTGACCAGGAACGGACGAATTCAATGAATTCTTCATCTTGCTTTTTGGGAAGCACGATTTGCAAGGTGACATATTGATCACCCCGTTTTTCCGGGGATGGTGGTGACGATTTAATTGGCAGACCTTTGCCCTTCAGACGTAAAATTGATCCGGTATTTGATCCGGGAGGGATGGTAAGCGTAACCATACCGTCAAGCGTTGGTACATCGACCTTTGCGCCCAATACAGCTTCCGGGAGCGTCACGGGAAGGTCGAGCAGGATATCGGTTTCAACGCGTCGAAATCTCGGGTCGGGCTGAACAGTAATTTCAACCAGTGCATCACCCGGCACACCACCGCCAAACCCGGTCATGCCCTGACCCTTCAGTCGCAAGGTATGGGTGTCGCCAATACCAGGCGGGACAGTAACCTTTAAACGCTTACCATTGGTCGTGCTGATGTGTTTTGTCACTCCCTTCGCAGCATCCAAAAAACTAAGCGTCAGTGCATACTCGACGTCAGCTCCGTTAATCTTGATGTTTGCTCGGTTGGTTTTTTCTTTTTTCGAAGAGGCTTTGAAATCGCTTGATTTGTAGGCGCGATAATTTGGATTCCGAAACCCGTCCCGAACCTTCGAGCCTAATCCGTCGATTTCTCCCTGATCGTATTGTTTGCGGGTTTTTTCGTTGGAAAGAATATCATATGCGACAGAGATCATTTTAAATTCATCTTCTGCCCAAGGATTATCCTTGTCGAGATCAGGGTGTCGTTCCCTCGCCAATTTGCGATATGCTGCCTTAATTTCGGTCTGCGATGCCTCAGCATCCACACCTAAAATTTCATACGGATCGTTCATTAAATCCTGTCGTGCTCAAGAAACGTTGAACGTGAATATGCCACAGCAAATAGGTTCATACCAACGCCAATTCATTGATGTAAGTTCGTTCCACGTCATATCCTGCAAATTCGCTAATATGTTGCGTATTTCAGTAATTACCAATAATCATTACGTATGAAGACAATCAAATCAAAACGGAGACAGGGTATCAAAAAGAGCGCGAATCGTCGCTCAGCTTCCCCTGCTGACATGGGACCAGAAACGACACCCTCTCCGCAACAGCTCGATACGCTTGTGAAATTAGGGATTGATTGCCTGCAGAACAATAACCTCCAGGAATCCGAGCGGTATTTTCGCCAGGTCTTGTCTCACGAGGCAACCCACGCGGACGCCAATCATATGATGGGAGTGTTGGCTTTTCAGGTTGGACAACTTGTTGTCGCAAACGAATTTTTTGACGCAGCGATCACCTCATCTCCAGACGTTCCTTTCTATCACAATAACAAAGCAGCTGCCCTGAAGGAGCTTGGGCGCCTCGGCGAAGCGGCAGATAGTTGCGAGAATGCGCTGCGTTTAGACACTGGATATGTCGATGCAATGTATAATCTTGGAAATATTAGGAATGAACAGGCACAGTTTGAGAAAGCGAAAGTTGTATTGGAAGAAGCAACTGCGCTGGTTCCACAGAATCCGGACTTGCTAAGAAGTTATGGCTTGGCGGTTCAGGGCTGCGGGCAGATCCAAGATGCAATTGATGTCTTCTCGCTGGCCTTGAAAATTAATCCCGACTTTGCGGAAGTGCATAATGACTTGGGAATGCTATATCTCGAATCAGACAGGCTCGATGACGCAATTAACTCTATTCAGGCCTCGATTGGGCTGCGGCCAGACGTGGCAGGGGTCCATATAAACCTGGGCAAAGCGCTGCACCGCAAAGGGCAGTTTGACGCAGCAGTTGCCAGTTTTCAGCAGGCTTTGGTTGTTGATCCCAATTTTGCTGCCGCTTACAACAACTGGGGTTCTATCCACCAGGATGTTGGCAACTACGAGGAGGCAATTGAAAAGTTTGAAAAAGCAATTGATCTCGCCCCAGGTCTGCATGCTGCGCACAATAATTTAGGCAACGCGAAAAACAGTTTAGGCAAACCCCATGAAGCGATCAGGTGCTTTGAAAATGCCTTAAAACTTGAACCCGAAAATCCCGACACACTCAGTAATTTGGGGACGACTTTTCGGGATATCGGAGAGCTTGATAAGGCAATCGATTGTTTTCTTCGTGCGGATTTTGATCAGACGGACCCGGCCATCAGTGCAATGTGCCTTGAGTGCTTTTACATAAAAGACGACATGTCCGGATTTCATCAACAGCTTAGTAAAATTAAACAACGACAGAAAATGAACTTTCGCGCGGCTGCTGCTAGCGCGTTCGTATCGCAGCAACAGAATATCGAAAACAGCTATCGTTTCTGCGATGACCCTATTTCTCTGGTATCACCTTTCGTTGTTTCTGATAAAAATGACAACGGAGGGCAGCTCCTTAGCAAAATTTCCACCAGCATTCGTGAGCAAGACTGGGATGAGCAGTTTGCCCCAGGCCATATTTCTGCGGGCTATCGTTCTGTCGGTAATCTGTTTGAAAAAAATACAGACTTTTCAACGGCTCTTGAGCATTTGATAAGGGACCATGTTGGCCGATTTTATGAGCGTCACAAATCGTCAGATTTACCCATAATCCGACAATGGCCGAAGGATTATAAGTTGTTTGGCTGGTACATTCGGCTGATGAAAGGTGGCGAAATTACCGCCCACGTGCATCAGGGGTGGCTAAGTGGGGTGTTTTATGTGCGTCTTCCAGACAAAGGAACAGGTAACGAAGGCAATATAGAATTTACTTTGCGAGGATATGACCTGCCTGAGAAGCAGCAAAACTATCCTACTAAAATCGTTGAAACGGAGCCGGGGTTGCTGGTCTTATTTCCATCATCTCTCCCGCATCGTGTGCTGCCATTTTCCTCAGATTTTGAGCGTTTGTGCGTGGCCTTTGATATTATGCCGGTGTGACCTACTTGGTGATTTTCCAGGTCCCCCCCGGTTGGCGGCAGGCTGTGCCGGTTGCTGTTTCTTCCTGACCATCGACGTAAATTGTAGACTCATATTCTCGACAATTCTCGCCATTCGCTGCCGCGTAGGTGCGTGTCGGGGTGAACGTCCCCGAATTGCCTGTGTCGGGGTTCTTCCAAGCGGTGACCGTGCCACTTTTGGTCGTTTCTAATGTCTGCTGGGCATTGCGCTCCATATAGGCTCGATCAGCGGCGTCAAGGGATTTGCCAACTTCGCTTCCGAGGTAAGCGCCACCCAAGGTTCCGACGACAACTGCCGCTAGTTTGCCTTTTCCTCCACCAAGTTGGGAGCCGACCAGCGCCCCGACGCCGGCGCCCAGCAATGTTCCGACCGTTTGCTTCGGCGCGTTTTGTGCGGATTCACAGGCGCTCAGCCCCAAGGTCACCAGTAATAAAAGCGTTGCCGGTTTTATAGCATTTGTGAGAGACATGTTGTTGGTCCTTCTGGGTCAAGGGGGGCTTGTCGTGTTTTCGTGCACACATCCGTTGTGCTGACGCTAACATCGACCGGTTTAAAATTTGTTACTTTTGTCACGTTAGATTCTTGTAATCCAGGCGCGCCCCTGCCACCTAAGAGAGGAAACAGCAGCGATTGACTGTATCGTCTCCGATAATAAAGGATTATGGCGATTTTATGGAAATTGGATTAACGTGCAGCGATGAGCAGTATTAAGTTTGACGAGATATTGGCGCAGTTCAACGATTGGTTGAGCGAGGCGCAGAATACGGAGCCGGAATATGCGGAGGCGATGTCTCTGGCAACGGCGACCAAGGATGGGTTCCCCTCTGTTAGAATTGTTTTACTTAAAGCAGTCGGGGTGCACGGTTTTGATTTTTATACAAACTTAACCAGCAGAAAAGGTCGCGAGCTTGCAGACAACCCAAACGCAGCGCTGTGCTTCCATTGGAAAAGCCTGAACAAACAGATCAGAATAGAGGGGCAGGTCAGTGTCATAAATGACGATGAAGCCGATGCCTATTTTGAATCTCGACCACGTGCAAGTCGGATCGGTGCATGGGCGTCCAAGCAGTCACAGCCGATGACAGACCGGTTTGAGTTTGAAGCGCGTATTGCCAAGTATACGGCTCGCTTCAATATCGGCGATATCCCGAGGCCGGATTTCTGGTCAGGGTTCCGACTTCGTCCCGTCCGAGTGGAGTTCTGGCAAGAACAGAAGTTCAGACTCCATGACCGTAATGTTTATCTGTTGGATGGTGATCAGTGGCGGCAGGAGAAAATTTACCCGTGACATCGCCGAGTGCCCCGCAAACAAGTGCGCACAACCTAATGCGATGGGCGACCTATGCGTCGTTGTCGGTGGCATGTATCTTGGTGATCGCAAAGTTGTACGCTTGGGCTGTTACCGATTCTGTAAGTATGCTTTCGACCCTCATTGATTCGTTTTTAGATGCGGCTGCCAGCCTTGTTAACCTCTTGGCGGTGCGCCACGCGCTACAGCCCGCGGATCGCGAGCACCGGTTTGGTCATGGCAAGGCGGAAGCGCTTGCCGGGCTCGCGCAATCTGCCTTTATTGCCGGATCGGCAGGTTTTTTGCTGATTGAAGCCATCGAACGTATCGTAAATCCGAAAGATATCGCCAGTACGGACGTTGGCTATGTGGTTATGGTCTTCTCGATCTTTTTGACCATAGCTCTGGTGTGGTTCCAACGCTTTGTCATTAAACGGTCTGGGTCTGTCGCTATAAGTGCGGATTCTCTGCACTATCAGACAGATGTTCTGATAAATGCCAGCGTTATCCTCTCTCTATATTTGACCAGCCAATTAAATGTGCCGCTGGCAGACCCGCTATTTGCCGTCGGTATCGCGGCTTATATTGTCTTCACTGCCTGGCAAATTGGTTATAACGCCTATCAAATTTTAATGGATCGAGAGTTGCCTGATGAGGATCGTCAGAAAATTCGGGATATTGTTCTTGCGCAGCCGGGTGTGCTGGGGATGCACGATCTTCGGACCCGAAGTTCAGGCACGCAGTCGTTCATTCAATTGCATCTCGAGTTGGACGGAGAGATGAAGCTGAAAGACGCCCACGTGATTGCTGATAAGGTGGAGGAGACAGTTGGAAACGCGTTTCCGAATGCTGAAGTCATCGTGCATGAAGACCCACAGGGTGTCGAAGAGAAGCAGGTGACATTCAGTTAATGCAAGAATGCACCATAAGGAATTTAGCAGAAGACGGCGGTTTCGAACGGTTTGTTGTTGAGCAAACAGCTGATGTGTTGGCGCAGTTTCATATGGCTGCAGAGACGTGTGCGTCTGATGACGTCGTTCACAAAACGTCACAATGGAAAACGGCGCGCTTTAAGGCGCGGTTTGAAGCGGGGTGTTTTCGATCTGCTTTTAAAGCCCTGCAGCTTTGCGATCTAACTTTGGTAAATGGGAAGGTTGCATTCACGTCCGAAATAACTGACGCGGCACAAAGAGGCTGTGTGGATGTAATCGATAACCTCGGGTCGCTGCTTCATGAACTGGGGCAGCTTGGGCTTAAGGCACAGGCAAATATTTTGTTCAATCGCTATTTAGACGTAACGGGCGGTGTTTTGGATGATCCTTACACTTTATCCGCGCTCCAATCTTTGATAGGGCAAGCTGAATCTGAGGGCCCTCCTGTGCCGAAGCTAATTGCCGTTGGCGGTTTGTCCGGCGGTGGAAAATCGCGAATGGCGCGGATGCTGGCGCCTTTGTTTGAAGACTCGATTGGTGCCCGTGTTGTCCGCACCGACGTTGTTCGAAAGCGTATGATGGGGGTCGCTTTGTCCGATAGGCTCGAAAGTCATGGCTATGTAGAAGAAAAAACGACGCAGACTTATCAGTTGTTTTATCGCGAACTCGCAACCGCTATCGAACAGGGTCAATCTGCGATTGCTGACGGCGTATTTGCCCTGGAGACGCAGCGCCAAGAGGTCGAAGACCTGGCCAAACGTTTAGGTGTTCCCTTTGTTGGACTTTGGGTTGATGCGCCCATCGACGTTAGGACCAAGCGCGTTGCTTCTCGCAAGAACAATGTTTCGGATGTCACGGAAACGGTCCTGCAACGTCAATTGAGTTATGATCTAGGCAAGATTACGTGGCATAAAATCGATAGTTCGGGTCCAAAACAGGAGACTTTGAGCCTGGGGCGTCGTTTGGCGGGTGTATAGCGCAACAAAATCAATCAGTTAAATGGGTTGGTTCTTCATAAATTTTACGCCATGTGTTACGGTCAGACAAAAGAGACTGATCTTGAGAGGTGCTCAACATGACGATTCGAACAATACTTGTTTGCGTTGGTAGTACGGACGTATCGCGCGTATTGCTAAAATCAGCTTTTCACATTGCAAGAAACATTGGCGCCCATTTGCAAGTTCTCCATGTGATTTCCGATCCCCGGGAGACCATTCCTTTGCTGGGAGAGGGGATGTCGGTAGCTATGATCGATGATATGACCCGCCTGGCAGAAGACGAATGTAACAAACGGGCCCAGCTTGCCCGTGCCCATTATGATGCCTGTCAGGCCGAGTTTTCTGCGCCCGTTACAGATAATCCACTTGCCGAGGGGTTCTCGGTCTCCTGGACCGAAGCCGGCGGACGAGAGGATGAAGTGTTGGCGCAGTATGGACGTTTGGCAGATTTGATAATTGTCTCGAGACCCAGCGATGAGGCTGAAGTCGGGCATACTTTAATGTTGAATGCGGCTTTGTTCGAATCTGGCCGCCCTGCACTTGTGGTTCCGCCGGAAGGCGTGGAGCACGTGGGTCGTAACGTCGTTGTTTCGTGGAACGGCAGCGCTCAATCGTCGCGCGCCGTTTCCAGCGCGCTGCCCGTGCTTCGAAATGCAGAATCCGTGACCATATTTACGATTGAAAGCCCGCAAACCTCTGGGCACTCGAGCACCGGTATGGCTGAATACATGGCGTACCACGGGATCAAGTGTTCCCTGAAAACATTGACCGGATCAGGAACTTCGGTTGGTGAGGCGCTGTTGAAAGAGGCCGATGACATTGGTGCAGATCTCATTGTGATGGGCGCCTACACCCATAGTCGTATGCGCCAGTTGATTTTGGGTGGGGTAACGCGCTGTGTGTTGGAAACGTCAACGGTTCCTCTCTTTATGGCACACTAGAATCTAACCTTTTGTTTGGGCCTGTGTCCGCAACGCCGAGAAATCAATTAGATGCTGCATCGAAAAATTTTGGACCCTGTACTGGAGCGTCTTGATGGCGAGAGCGCCACTTACTTTCACAATATGGTTGCCAAACTAGAGGCGGATCCACGCACCGAACGGGCGCCTAATCTGATCTATCTTACGCTAAAAGAGACGGTTCCCTATTTGCCAATCTATCTAGACGCGGAATTGGTCATCAATCAATTGTTGGTCTTCGTCTCAAAGAACCGCGGCGAATTAAACAAAGTTCTCTATTCAAGAGACTATGTGAATGATCCAAGTTGCATCAAAGCCGTCACAAACGGTTTCGTTGCTCAGGTTTTGTCATCAACCCTGGAAAAATATGACGAGGGTGAAATCGAAACCGGAGAGCAAAAGGTCTATCGTGTTGCCTGGCCTTATGACGCCGTCGAGTTCCCGTTCGCTGATCCCGATGCGGATGATACCTGAAACGGCGATCATTCGCTGAATAAGTCGCCCTGTCTAGGGGGCGGTGGCGTGTCTTCAATTGCAATCAGATCAGCCCGCTCATAAGGTATCAGGTGATCCGCGAGGGATCTGAAATCGACCTCGGGGTCCAGCCACGCGGCCTCGTATTCCGGGCGCAACAAGACCGGCATTCGGTTATGAATATGGGCAATAGCATGACTGGGTTGGCAGGTGATGATGGTAAACTGGTTTTCCTTCACCAGTCCTGCCATTGCAAAAACCCTCTGATCAGAAGGGTGGATGGTGTTTTTGTGCTTAACACCATTTTCGTTGCGCCATTCAAAATAGTGCGTGGCGGGTACGAGGCAACGATTGTTAAGGTGTGGCCTAAATGTTGGTTTTTCCAAAAGTGTTTCGGATCTGGCGTTGATCATGGGTTGTTTGGTCCAGTCCACGTCAAAGCCCCAACGACGAACCACCGGATGTCGGTTCATACCAACAATCATCGCTTGATCCGTTGGGCGGATAACCGACATGTTTACGCTCGGAAAAGGGGAGGTGAGCCCGAATCGTTCCAGGAGGTCGCGAGGGTTTTCTGTCAGTTCGTAACGAGCACACATGTTTTAAGTTTCACATATCCAACAATAAATTTATAGCCGCTGGTATCAGGCTTCTAATTCTTTTAACGTCTTGTTTATGGAAGACAAAAGAAAAACAGTCATCGTAACAGGGGCCAGTAGAGGTATTGGACATGCGACCGCACGGCTTTTTTTGGAGCGCGGCTGGCGCATTATTACGTGTTCGCGCGAAGATGCGCCACCCGAATGTGGTCGTGATGAAAACTGGACCGTGCACATCGCGACGGATTTGGCGGATGCAGACAGTGTTGCTCATTTCATCACAGAGGCGAATAAAGCCCTTGGGGACGACCCCTTGCATGGATTGGTAAATAACGCGGGAATGTCGCCCAAATCTGAATTTAAAGAAAGACTTGGCTGCTTGAACGGCGACATTGAAGCCTGGAAAGATGTTTTGGATTTGAACCTCTATGCGCCACTAAAACTCTCTCGCGGATTTGCTGCCGCACTGCATCGGGGTTCTGGCAGCATTGTTAACATTACGTCCATCGCAGGACATAAAATTCATCCGTTCGCCGGTTCTGCCTACTCGATCTCAAAAGCGGCTCTATCTGCGCTCACCCGGGAAATGGCACAAGAGTTTGCGGCTCTTAATGTCCGCGTAAATGCCGTTGCACCGGGAGAGATTGAAACGGATATGGTCCAGCCTGAGTATGAAGTCTTGATCCCGCGCATACCGCTGGATCGCATGGGCAGTGCGAAAGATGTTGCTGGCTCAGTTTATTATTTATGTTCGGATGATGCGGCCTACGTTACCGGAACCGAAGTTTGGGTGACCGGTGGCCAGCATTTGTTCTAAAAGAAATGGCTGACGCTCGAACACCAAAACGCGAAAACGCCGTCTTGCTTCATCACCCGGATGCTGTTGACACAAGTCGCGAAGCGCTGATGGGGCGCCATGCGGCTGGCGAAGGTTTTTTCAGGGGATTTGTGCGTCATTCGGGCGTTGACCGGTTTTTCTGCCAATCCTTGGAACAACGCCATTTTGAGGATTTTGCCGCACGGGTCAGATCGTTCGGTGTAATGGATCGCGATTGCGTTGCCGTTCCATTAGGCCATTTGGGACAATTCAAAGAAGCACCCGGTCTTCTGATGCTGCCGGGACCAGATTTGTCCATGTATGCATGGCGGCGAAGGATAAGCGCTCATGCCAGATCATATTCACTCTGCGGACTAAATCATACCATTGCGTCAGACACCGTTATGGATGGCCTGGGGGAATTGCTGACTGCCCCGGTGCAACCGTGGGACGCCTTGATTTGCACATCAAAAGCCGCAAAATCTGCCATGCGCCATTTGCTAGACAACTGGGCCACATACCTCAACGCCAAGTCAGGAGGGCGTTTTAAAACTGAAGTGCAAATGCCGATTATACCGCTTGGTGTGGATTGCGAAAAATATGCAATGTCGGCAATTGCAGAAGATGCCCGTGTCTCAATCCGGCAAGGTCTCGGGATCGGCTCTGATGATATTGCCGTACTTTATTTCGGCAGAATGAGTTTTCATGCGAAAGCGCACCCGTTGCCGATGTATTTGGCGCTTGAAGAGGCGGTGAAACGCACCGGCAAGCGGATGCATTTGTTGCAGGCGGGCCGGTTTCCAAACGAAGGGGTCGAGAAAGAATTTCGCGAAGGTGCAAGGCGCTATTGCCCCAATGTGAATGCCATCTTCTTGGACGGGCGCGATCAGGCTGTCAGTGACCGCGTCTGGTTTGCGGCTGATGTTTTCACATCTCTATCTGACAATATTCAAGAAAGTTTTGGTCTTACACCGGTCGAGGCAATGGCAGCCGGTCTGCCCGTTGTTGTCAGTGATTGGGATGGCTATCGAGATACGGTGCGCCACGGAGTAGACGGGTTTCTGATCCCAAGTTGGCTGCCGTTACCTGATTCAGGGTCAGATCTCAGTTTGCAAATGGAAGGCAGCCTGACGTCGGAGCTTAAGGACCGATCCTATAACCAATATAGTGGTATCGTTTCTCAAAGTACGGCGATAGATGTTTCGGCAGCTGCGGACGCATTTGCGGCGCTCGCCATAGATCCCGCTCTGCGCAAACGAATGGGTGAAGCAGGCCGGCAACGATCCATAGAACATTATGATTGGAAGGTGATCATCAACGCCTATCAGAACCTGTGGCGAGAACTGGCAAATATCCGCAGTCGCAGTGTCGAATCAGCACCAATGGTGCAGGGGCAACCGGCACATCCTTTACGGGATGATCCGTTCTCGCTTTTTCAGGGCTACCCCACAGAAACAGTAAACGGCGATGCCATTGTTAAGATTTCAGACCCGACCGCCGGCGGGTTGCTTGAACAAGTCGAAGAGCGGGCACTGATGACGATGAACCAGTTTGCCCGCGCTGCGATGTTATCAAACGATGATATCAAACGCATAGGAGACGAATTAAGGGAGAAAAAGGCTTGTACGGTTATCGAACTTGCTGAGCCTTTGGACGAAGCCGTGCGGTTTCGGTTGCCACGGACAATCGCTTGGTTAGCGAAGCTGGGCCTTGTCCACTTGTCGACGGGAGAACGCGAGACGGAACCTTTATCGTCGCGCACGATGCCAGCGAAAACTGAAGCACAGTCACTTCTCGATATGGGATTGTCGGCAAAATCACGAGGCGCGATTGAAGCCGCCTCCGAATATTTTGAGAAGGCAGTTAAGGCCGACCCGAACCATATTGAAGCGAACTATCAGTTTGCGGAAATGCTGGCGACGGTAACGCGCTTGCCTGAAGCAGAACGGTATTTAAAGCACGTGTGCTCATTAAGTAACACACATTTGGGTGCACGTCGCAGCCTTGGTAAGGTCCTGTTTTTGAGAGGGGATGAGCAGGGAGCCCTCGCCGTTTTGGAAGATGCAATTAATATTGCACCAGATGATATAGAGACACGGTATCTGTTGGGGGCCGGATATCGCCGTGCCGGGGCACCAAACTCCGCCATAACCCATTTGCAAGCCGCACTTAAGCTTAAACCCGATCGATCCGATGCCTTGACACATTTAGCTCTCGCTAGAAAATCACTGGGTCGAAACACGGAAGCGCGCATGGCAATTGACCAAGCGCTTGATGCGGACCCCTCAAATGTCTTCGCGCGTGTCGCCTACCTAAGCATGAAAGTGGAAGGCCGAGGACGTCGCAATATCACGCGGTCTGAGTCCGCGAAGCGCGTCGGTATCCATATTAACCGGCGTTTTCATTACCCGCTGTTGCGTCCGCTGTTCGATGGACTATCGGAAGAACATTGGCCTTTAATGACGGGTGATGGTCGTGAACTTATCGATTTTGACCCGGACGTCGTGGTTATATGCGATAATCAGGCGGCAACTCTCAGGACATCACTACCCAAAGCGAAATTTGTTCAGGTCGGCCGTTCGCTGGCCTCCAAGAATTATACGGACCGAATATCTGATCCGGGCGATTTTGTATGCATGACGAGCAAATTTATGGCGCAACAATTTGCTGAAAAGAGTGGATTTGACCTTAACCGACTTTGGGTCACCGGTTTTGTTGGCAATGATCCTTTGTTTCAAAAACAAACTGGCCCGTTACCCTTTGATCTGCCCATCGACAAGAAAGTCGTTTTATACGCGCCGACCTTTATGCGCTCCATGACGTCGATGAATATGTTGGGGCCAAACATTTTCTCTCTCATATGTGGCGAGAGAGATGATTTGTGTCTGCTTATCAAGCCGCACCCGCGGTTTTGTGAGCAACCATCTGAACTGCGAAGTGCTTGGCAAGCATTGGCCTCGGAGAACGCAAACGTCTTTTTGATGGATACCCCTGAAAGCGACCTTTCAGCGGCCATGCAAGCGTCTGACCTCATGGTTTCTGATGCGTCCGGAGTTGCTCTGCAATACCTGATATTGGATCGACCTCTGGTCTTGATTTCAAACCCCCAGAAATCAAGAGACGCCACTTATTTTGATGCGGATGGTCCTGAATGGGCATGGCGCGAAATGGCGACCGATATTCAACATATTGATCAGTTGGCGACGGCCGTATCTAAGTCTCTGCAAAACCCCAATATGCGACATGTAGAGCGACAAAAATACCGCGAGATGCTTTTCGGGAAGTCGACAGAGGGCGATGCGGTGAAAAAGATTATTGATCAAATTTCCATGCTGAATTCTGATTAAATCGGTTCACTTCGCTGTTCAAGATGGGTTGAACTTACGCTCTTTAACAAGGTTATCCCCAGAAAACGCTATATATTGGCAATTGGAGACATTTACGCCCCATATATGGGGGTGTATGATGTTAGCGGTTTAGATGTTAATTTGCTGTCGGGGGCGACATGGCTGAAAAAGGCGCAACTAAAACGGATTTAGAAAGAGCTCAGGCAATTGCCGACTCTTTGGGCGCTGTTGTTCCTGAGCATATGTTGGAAAAATCACAGGGCCAGCGCACGGGTGGCGCGACAGATAGCCTGGATATTCCGGACCGCGAAGATTTTGACGATTGGGCGCCGCCATTCTATTTGAAATACCGTCTGGTTGCATTGCTGGGTGTGTTGATTTCAATCGCCTGGATCGCTGGTGTGATATCGTTTGTTGATACCGGGCTTGGGTGGGAAAATCTAAATAATCTACTACCCCATGAAATTGGCGGACTGGCGGCGGGAAGCCTGACCCCATTAGCACTGCTTTGGATGGTCGTCGCTTTTTTCGAACGTGGCCAGCAATTGAGGCGCGAAACAGATATGCTTCGGTGGCACTTGCGTCGCCTGATTTATCCTTCTGACCGCGCGCAGTCGCGCATAAATGAAATTACTGACTCAATGCGGCGTCAGGCGCGTGATCTGACAAAGGCATCGGAAGATGCCGCACGCAGAGGAGAAGCTGTTACGGGATTGATTCGTCAGCGGACAGTCGAATTGTCACAAGTCTCAGAAGATGCGGATCTGCGGGCGCATGCAGTTGCGGACGCCTTGCGGCGGCAAACCGAAGATTTACAGTCGGTATCTGGTGACGTGATCGACGTCGCACGTGAAACCGGCGACCTCATGGAGTTGCGGTCGCGCGAGCTTACCGCATCAGCTGAACGTGCCTCAACACGGGCGGAAGACTTAACACATGTTCTTGCGGAGAGGACCACGCAACTGGATACTGCTTCTGGCAATGTCCAAAACCGTGCAAGTGTGACCGCCGACCTCTTAACGTCAACGACGCAAAAACTGGATCAGGTTTCCGAGAAGGCTGCCGAAAGACTAGATGAGGCTGGTGGTCTCATGAAAGCCAGAGTTGATAACATCACCGAGAAGGCCGAACTCGCAGCATCGATTATTTCTGCGGGCGCTGAGACCGTGTCAGCCCATAGCCGTGACATGGCCGAATATACCGATCGTGCAGGCCAGCAAGTCGATCAAATTGGCGATGCACTTGCGCGTCAAACGGATTTGTTGACAAAAACAGCGGAGTTGGTGTCACAAAAAACGGAAACAATCGAAACAGATATCAATAACCAGTCTCACAAGTTAATGGAAACGGCCGATCAGGTAACATCGCGCGTTCGAGAAATGGGTGATGCCTTCAGGTCTCAAGCACACCACATGGACCTGACGTCAGAAAAAGTATCGGATCAGATCAAGGGCATTCGCAAGGAGTTCCACGAACAGGCCGAAGAAATGGTCAAGTTGGCAGATCAGACGGAAACCGGGGCCAGAGCGGTGGGGGAACAGTTGGAGTCCAGTTCCAGTACGCTCGCAACGATTGCCGAGCGCGTCATGCAGCAGGTCGAACAAGCGGGTGAAGCGCTGGATGAAAGAAGTCTGGGGCTGAATGACGCGGCCTTCAAAGCGCGCGCAAACATCGCTGAGGTGGGCGATATCGTTACGGAAAAAGCAGAGACCTTGGCGCGGATCGCCAGCCAAAGTGTGCTGCGTATTGATGCATCGGGGGACTCTCTGCTGGCTCGGTCTGAAGACCTGTCGTCTGCGACACTGCAGGCAACGAACCAATTGGCCGGCGTTTCTAACTTGTTAACGGATCAGGCCCGCTTGATTTCCCTGGCAAGTGAGCAAGGCGTTAATGATATCGTCTCCGCAAGTCGTGCGTTGGGGCAGGCCAACAGTGAAATTGACCGGACATCAATGCGGACAAGTGAAATTGTGAAAGATTTTGAGACACAACTCAATCAGTTGGGTCTTGTCTCTGAAGGCGCCGCATCGCACCTCCATGACTTGGGGCAAACAGTCGAAACCCGTACAAATTCTTTAAATCTGGTTTCTTCCGACGCCATCGAGAAAGTGGAGCAAGTAGCACGTGTGCTGGATCAACGGGCCGCCCATTTGACGGATTTGTCTTCTCGCGCCGCAACAATGATGATCGATGCGGGCGGCGTTCTTAGAGGTCGCACGGAAGATTTGGAAGAGTATTCCGAACGCGCTGAAAAACGGATGCATGCGGTCAGCGATCAAATGCAGGAAAAATTGGCCGAACTCATGACGTCGTCTGACTCGGCTTCCGGAAAAGTCCGGCAAATGACAGATATGCTCAGAAATAGTGTGCTGGTGATGACAGGAGCGACGACGACAGCCGTTGATGATCTGACAACGGTGCGCACCCAGTTTGACCAAAACACACGAAACCTGTCGGAAGGCGCAGATCGGGCGGCTCAGCTTTTGTCTCTGGTAACAGAAGTGATGATGGGGCAGGCGAAAGAGCTAAAAACGGCTTCGGACCGAGCTCGGGAACAAATGGATATGATCGGCGATATTTATAAAATCCGTTCCATGGAACTCGAGGATATGACCGATCAATCGACGATGCGACTAAGCCAGGCAGGCGAGCGTCTGCGCGATACGGCGCACGATCTTGGTGTTATCTCTGATGGTGCCGCTGAAAATCTGTCGCGTATCTCACTCGATTTACAAGTCAGTGCGGAACACGTCACTTATACGGCTGATACGGCGACATCAAAAATTGCTGAAGTTTCTACTGAAGTGAAAAGTCACGTGGCTGATACGGCAGCAACGGCCGAGGCAAATATTGCGGATTTGTCGGCTGCAACACAGACTTATCTTACGGACGCAGCGGAAAAAGCGACACAGCAGGTCGTGAGCATGACGGCGTCGGCCGAGAACAGGCTAAAACAGACCGTAGAAAAGGTTACAGAAGATGTTTCCGGGCTGACGGACGTAACCAGGGATCAGGTGCGCGAAACGGTTATGCGTGCCGCAGATGATCTTTCAAAGTTATCTAATCTAACACAAACCGAAGTAAACGAAGCCTCAAATACAGCCGTTCAACGCATCGCTGATGTGTCTACGTCGATGCAAGAACATGTTGACCATGCGACATCGGCATCAAGCCGTGCAGCTTCAAACCTGGAAGGCATTGCACAGTCGTTGAAGGGACATATTGGCGAATTGGAATCGTCCCTTGGGCAAGCGAGAACGCAGTTTGATGATGTTGGAAACCTTCTACACCGAAGCTCCCAGGATTTAACGACTGCTTACAACGCAGCGTCTTCTCATGTCCAGGCGTTCTCAGACTCATTGCATCAGGAAGCAACGGAACTGACGACAGCTTCTTCAAATGCCGTGGCAAATCTTGCCAGGACAAGCGACAGCTTACATGAGCGGTCCTATGAACTGACACAATCTGCAGACAAGGCAACACAGTTGATCTCCGTTGCGACTGACGCTTTAAGCCGGCATTCGGAGGAGGTGTCGAGTGCCTCGCGCAGCCTGACAAATGATGTGTCCCAGATTTCGTCATCCTTGCGTGGACAATATGACGAGCTGGATATTATGTCTGCCCGTTCGGTAAACAATCTGAAAGAAGTGGGCAATGATTTACGGAAGAATTATCAGGAACTGGCGGGGGTCTCGACAAAAGCAACGGCGAACCTGGAAGAGGCAGGGCAAACAATAAGCCTGCAGAACGAGATTTTAGCCTCTTCCGCAGAAGAATCCGTCGCGCGATTGGCGCGGGTCGGAGAAGCCATCAGCCAGCGTGCTGCTGAGGCGTCAGTCAGCGTCGAAACCAATTCATCGAAACTAACGAAAATAACCGATGTTTTCCGCCATCAATCGCAAGAAGCCGCAACAAATGCTGAAAGCGTTGTCAGCCAAATTGAAGGTCTAACGGAAGGTCTCAGGCGTCAATTGTACAGTTTGTCAACGACCTATCAGCAGGCTGAACAAGGATTGGAACAGCTTGGTGGTGCCCTTGGCCGGCGGTCGCACGAGTTGTCGACGACAACGGATGCCGCCATGAATAAAGTGGCGGCTTGGGACCAACAAGTCCGTACCCATTCGGCGGCACTGAATGATACAACGGGGCAAGTTGTTGACCGGGCGACGGAAGCAACTCAATTGCTTGAGCGGCGGACCAGCGAAATGCGTGAGGTTTCTAACGAGGCAAACGCACTGATTGAGGCATTAAAGCAACGTCGCAATGAAGTGGGGCTCGATAACTTTATGCATCAGTCAGCCTTTATATCCGAGCGTTTGCAGTCTCTGGCTGTTGATATGAACCGGGTTCTGGAAACGACCGTTACCGAAGAAGACTGGAGACGGTTCAACAAAGGCGAGCGCGGCGTGTTTGTTCGTAAGATGTTAGGGTTCCGAGAAAAAGCTAAGTTAACCGTGATCCGTGAAAAGTACCAAAGCGACACAGAGTTTCGAGATTACGTAAGCCGATATCTGCAGGAATTTGAATCTCTGTTAACGGAAGCCGGAAAACGTGATCAGGGCAGCGCTTTGACACAAACCTTTATGTCTTCGGACGTTGGTAAGGTTTATATGTTGTTGGCGCGTGCGCTGGGGCGCGATCTCTAATACGACCCCTTCTGATTTTATCTGGATAATTAAAAAAGCGGGACAACTGAAGAAATCTTTGTTGGTTCTGCGTGCAATTCAGCCCCCTCATCCTTATATGAAACAAGCTTACAAAAAGCAGGTTCTATTTCGCTATCTAGGGCTTGGTGCAGTTTGGCTTTTCAATAATTGACAGAGCATAGCGGCTAAACAAAATGTCAAAACAAATACAACATGTTACCGTTCAGGATCAAATCGTCGCCAAATGGCTTTTCTGTGTCGCAGGATTGGTCTTCTTTATGATTGTTTTAGGAGGGCTGACGCGGTTGACCGAGTCAGGTTTGTCTATGGTCGAATGGCGGCCCGTTACGGGCTGGTTTCCACCTCTTTCCGAAGCGGAATGGCAACGCGTATTTGCCATGTATCAGCAAACACCGGAGTTTATGAAAGTAAACTCAGATATGACGCTTGCTGAATTTGAAGGAATTTTCTGGCTCGAGTATTTGCATCGCCTATTAGGGCGGATAATAGGACTCGCCTATTTTGTCCCCTTCGCATATTTCGTTTTAAAAGGATGGGTTCGCGGTCACCGCAGATTAACACTATTCGGTCTTTTGGTTCTCGGCGGACTTCAGGGTGGTATGGGTTGGTTCATGGTGAAAAGTGGTCTGGTGGATAGACCGGATGTAAGTCAGTACCGTTTAGCTGCGCATCTCATTCTAGCGATGATAATCTTTATGTGCCTTGTCTGGTGCGGATTGAGATTTGCAAAGGGGCCAACCATCGTTTCAGAAAATGTTGGCCGTTTGCGCCCGTTTAGTCGGTTTGTGGTGTTTCTGGTGTTGTTTACCGCGTTTTCAGGGGCTTTGGTTGCAGGGTTGGATGCTGGCCTGACCTATAACACATTTCCATTGATGGATGGCGATTTGATTCCGCCTGGATTATTCGAAATGCAACCTGCATATTTAAATTTGTTTGAAAGTCATCTTACGGTACAATTTAATCATCGTGTGTTGGCGATATTTACGTTCTTGGTCATTTTGGCTTTTTGTGGCCTTGTCAGACGCAGTAATGCGACCAAAGGCCCACAACGCCTTGTCAATTATTTAGCCTTGGCAGTATGCGCTCAAGTCGTATTGGGAATAACGACATTATTGCTGGTAGTGCCAATAAATATTGCTGTTATGCACCAAGCGGGGGCCGTTGTATTACTTGGGCTTGCGACGGGCGTGGCCTTTTCTTTGCAAGGCCCGTGTAAGAATCAGCAGTTAAAAAGTCCTTGAGGTGTGAAGCTCAATACTTATGCTGCTTGCTCAGTAATCGTGCGAAAAATGGAGCGCACTTTGAAATTTGGGATATTGCGGTAAAATGCGATAGGAAACGTTTGTCGTAAGGACAAAATTGTCGACAAAGGCAAAGTATATAAGAGAGGGATTGTTCGAATGAGCGATAATGGTAAGAAGTTTCGTTTAGTGACACGCAGCGATTTTGATGGATTGGTCTGCGCTGTCTTGCTGAAAGAACTGGACATGATCGATGATATTAAATTCGTTCATCCTAAAGATATGCAAGATGGCACCATCTTGATTTCAGATAGTGATATTACGACGAACTTGCCTTATGTGCCGGGTGTCCATTTGGCGTTCGATCATCATTCCAGCGAAATATCGCGTGTTGAAGACCGCCCAGAGAACCACATTATTGAAGCGCATGCGCCATCTGCGGCGCGGGTTGTATACAATTACTATGGCGGAAAAGAGAAGTTTGCTGCGATTTCTGAAGAAATGATGGATGCCGTAGACAAGGGCGATTCCGCACAATATTCAAAAGATGAAATCCTGAACCCGGATGGTTGGGTTTTAATGAACTATCTGATGGATTCCCGAACTGGGTTAGGGCGCTTTAGAGAGTTTCGCGTTTCCAACTACCAGTTGATGATGCAGTTGATCGACTATTGTCGTGAGCATGAAATCGATGAAATTTTAGCGCTTCCAGATGTGCAGGAACGTGTCGAGCTTTATCGCGAACACGAAACAAAGTTTAAAGATCAGGTAGCTCGTTGCTCCACGATCCACAACAACTTGATCGTCCTGGATTTACGTGAAGAAGAAACCATTTTTGCCGGCAATCGCTTTATGATTTATGCCTTGCATCCCGAATGCAACATATCAATCCATGTGATGTGGGGATTGAATAAATTGAATACGGTGTTTGCTACGGGTAAATCAATTGTAACCCGGACGTCGAAAACGGACGTGGGAGAATTGATGCTGCAGTACGGTGGCGGCGGGCACGTGAATGCAGGGACGTGTCAGGTTGAAAATGACGAGTCAGAGACCGTTCTCGCTGAACTTATAGACAAAATTACGGCTGATGGCTGACGGCACCACTGAGAGCCAATCGTGAAGCGCTGGGGACGATCACCGCAATCGATCCTTCTGGGCATCGCTATGATGTTTTCATTGGTTCTTTTGCCATCCATCAGCGGGTGTGTGAACGATCCCTCTAGCCCTTTGTCGCGTGTCCTAAGTGTTGTTGGTGCCGGGGAGACATTGTCGGAAGAAGCGCAGCGCGAATTTGTTCGATTTGAGCAAGTTTTTAACAAATATGCGGCCGATGTAGATCATGAAAAGCTGGACTACTTCAAGTTTGCCTATAATCGCATTCGGGCCAGCTATGTCAGGGAAGTGCCTGATTTTGAAATGGTTGATGCAGCCATTGATGGCGTTGAAAAGGCAGAGTTCGCAGTGGGTACCACTGCGCCCGGTGTTGTGGTTGAAGCAGCGCTCGATGCACTGACTGCGTCTCTAGACCCGCATACATCTTATATGAACAGTGAAGAGTTCCGCGAAAGCTTCATTCAGACAAAAGGTGAGTTTGGTGGTCTGGGAATAGAAGTCACGATGGAAGATGGCTTTGTAAAGGTCGTCTCGCCGATTGAGGATACTCCCGCCGCGCGGAGTGATCTAAAGTCTGGCGACTTGATAACGCATGTAGATCAAGAGTCTATAGAGGGTAAATCGCTGACTGAAGCGGTGCGAAAGATGCGCGGGCGGCCAGGGACCGATATTGATTTGAAAGTTCGGCGTGCCGGTGTCCCTGATTTCGATGTCTCTTTAACGCGCGCAATCATTCAGGTGAGAGCTGTCCGCTGGCGCATGGAAGGCGATATCGGATACATTCGGGTTTCACGTTTTTCCGAACGGATGGAAGGTGGCATCATTAAAGCCTTTGCCGCTCTGCGTGCCGAATATGGGCGTGATCCTGCAGGCATTGTTTTGGACCTGCGGAATAATCCGGGTGGATTGCTGGATCAGTCCGTTATTCTTAGTGATTCCTTTTTAAATTCTGGCGAAATTGTCAGTGTGCGGGGGCGTACCAAGCGATCCACATCTGCCTTTACCGCAGAAGAGGGCGATCTTGCGAACGGCGTGCCAATGGTCGTTTTGATTAATGGTGGGAGCGCGTCTGCTTCGGAGATCGTGGCGAGTGCCTTAAAATTCCACAAACGGGCAACGGTCATGGGGACGCTTTCTTTTGGAAAAGGCTCCGTGCAAACGATCATTCCGCTACCAATTGAGGGCGCCTTGCGGCTTACGACTGCGCTTTACTATGGTCCCGATGGCCAAACGCTGCAGGCACGAGGGGTCGAGCCTGATGTGATCCTTGAGCCGGAAGAGAAGCCCACGGAAAATGCGATTGAGGCCCGGAAAGAAGCGGATCTGCCGGGCGCAATCCCTGCTGCGCCCGCAAGTGCCGAAGCCCCGCACCCGCGGATTTCCGTGTCCCGTTGTGAAGAGGTTGGCGAAAGAAAAGACCGTGAACTCGGGTGTGCTTTGGCTTTTTTGCACGCCGGATCAACATCAAAGTTTATTGCTGACTACGGCCTGCAAAAAAGCATGTAAGATTACCGAGAAAACGTTTTTCTGACATAGTCGACGAGCTTTTCCAGGCTTTCTTCAATGCTCAGATGCGCGGTATCAATGATCAACTCAGGCGCAACCGGTGTTTCATAGGGTGCGGAAACGCCTGTAAAATTAGAAATTTCACCGCGTCGCGCTTTTTGATATGATCCGCTTTTGTCGCGCGCTTCGCAAACGTCAAGTGGGGCATCCAGGTAAACTTCGTGAAACTGGTTTGGTGCCATAGCGCGCACGCGGTCTCTGTCTGTTCGATAGGGAGAGATGAACGCGGTAATCGAAATCAATCCGGCGTTTGCGAATAAACGTGCGGATTGGCCAACGCGTCGAATGTTCTCTGATCGATCGTCAGGCGAGAAACTCAAGTCCTCAGACATATGCTGGCGAATGTTTTCGCCGTCGAGGACATAAGCCTGATAACCATTGTCAAACAGTGCTTTTTCCAAAGCAAATGCCAAGGTTGTTTTCCCTGAACCGGGCAAGCCTGTAATCCAGACGATTCCGCTCTTATGGCCATTCACGCGCCAGCGCTCGTCCAGTTCCACGCCATGGACATGTGTATCAATATTGGATGATTGCACGCCAACACGTTGGCGTTGATTCTTCACCCCATCAAGGTCTATCAATCCGCCACCGGCAATATCCGTATCATCTACCAGCACGAACCGTCCTGTATTTCGATTATCGGAAAAATCGTCAACCGGCATCAAGCCACGTGAGCGGAAGATGACCTCACCAACGGCATTTCGTTCGAGCTGGCCTACATCCTTGGCTTCCAGACTGTTGGTGTCAATTGTCTTCTCTATTGATTCGACAGAAACAATGTAGCTGGCTGTGTTAAGCTTTAATCGATATTGATTTCCAGCTTTTAGAGGCGTTTTCCCGAGCCAAAACAGTTTTGCGCGAAAAGTATTTGTTAAAAATGGCGGACGTGAAAAGTGGCTGGCGACTTCGCCCCGTTCGACAAAAATTTGCTGATCCAGCGTGATTCCGACTGAATAGCCAGCAACGGCCTTGGCGGGCGGCGTCGACGCCCATGTTTCAATTGATTTAACTTTTGCACTTTTATTGGAAGGCGAGAACGTTAATTCATCACCGACGGAAATCGTTCCGCTCTCGATCCGCCCGGCAATAATGCGCCGGTGGTCGAATTTGTAGACATCTTGGACAGGAAGTCGGAGCGGCAGTTTTGAATCCGCAACTGGCGCGACGCAGGCATCTAACTGCTGTAAAAGGGTATTGCCGCTATACCATTCCATCGCTCCGGATGGCTCGACAATATTATCGCCATTTCTGCCTGAGACAGGGACTACGCTGATGAAATTGGGGTCGATCCCGATTTGTTCAAGATAGGTCACGCATTCGCTTTTAACATCTTCAAAACGTTCTTTAGAATAATCCACAAGGTCCATTTTCGAAATGCCGACAATCACCTGACGCATGCCAAGAAGGTGCAGGAGGTAGGCGTGCCTGCGGGTTTCTTCGCGTACACCATGCTCCGCATCGATCACGAGGACTGCGGCGTCAGCTGAGGCCGCGCCCGTTACCATGTTTTTAATAAACTCGTGATGGCCTGGTGCGTCGATCAAGACATATCGCCGCGCCGAGGAACTAAAGAACACTTGGGAGACATCAATGGTTATTCCCTGATCTCTTTCCGATTGTAATGCATCCATCACAAAAGCCCATTCGAACGGCATTCCCCGTTTTTTACACATGTCCTGGATGGCTTCTACCTTGCCGTCTGGTAAAGCACCCGTGTCGTGGAAAATGCGCCCGACGACCGTGGATTTTCCGTGGTCAACATGCCCAACAATGACAATTCTTAACGGAGGCGATGAGGTGTCGGTGGCAGGTAGATTACTCATGATTACATATATCCATCGGTGCGAAGTCTTTCAAAAACATCTTCAGCTTCGTGATCCATCGCACGTCCACTGCGCTCTGCGACCGTTGTGGTTTCCAATTCCTTGATGATTTCTTCAATTGTAGATGCATCACTATCCACAGGTGATGTGATATCTTGATCGCCAAGGGACCGATAACGTTTCCCGTTCTTTGAGAAATACAGGTCAATTGCGGGGATATTTTCGCGCTGCATATACCGCCAGATATCCAGTTCTGTCCAATGCAGCAAAGGGTGGATGCGAACGTGGGTGCCTGGCTTAAAATCGGTTTTGAATTGATCCCAAAATTCCGGAGGCTGATCCTTCACGTCCCATTTGTCACCCTGACCACGCGGGCTGAAGACACGTTCTTTCGCTCGTGTGCCTTCTTCATCGCGTCGAATGCCTGCGATGATGCCTGGAAACGGGTTTGCTGCAAGGAAGTTCTTCAAACCGGCCGTTTTGCGAGCAGCGGATCTTGCAGCAGGCGGCAAGGTCGGATCCATATCTTCCAGAGGAGGGCATGTTCCAAGCATCAATTCAAGTTCCCATTCCTTTGAATAACGGTCTCGGAATTCGTACATTTCAGGGAACTTCTTTCCTGTATCAACATGGATGACCGGGAAAGGCACATGACCAAAGAAAGCTTTCTTAGCAAGCCAAATCATCACATTGGAATCTTTGCCCAAGGACCAAAGCATGCCAATGCGTTCAAATTGGTTAAAGGCTTCACGGAGTATATGAATACTCTTGCTTTCAATTGCGTCTAGATGATCCATAAGGGGCCCTGCTAATAATTGTTATATGAGGTTATGTCGTAAAAGAATGGAAAAGCAAACAAAATTGTATAAAAAAATAATGTATTTATATATATATTAACATAATATTTGTGTAAAAATAATCTGGACCGGTCCTTTTTAGAGATTTGGCTGCTCTATAAAATGATAATAAAAGGTACACTGCGTCCAGGTTTTTGTACTATTATGTAAATTTATGGGCGAAGGTCGTATTTATGCGGTTTTTGTTTATCATAAATGGGATTATGGTTGGCTATCCTCATTGAAGCCTACAATTCAGTTTAAAGGGATTTCCATGAAGTCTGGAGTTGGTTCGAATTCGCGTACACCGCATGTTGATACCTCGCCTCTTGTTTCAGATGATGTCAAATACACCACCTGTTATATGTGCGCCTGTCGTTGCGGCATCAAAGTTCATCTTCTGGATGGCAAGATTCGCTATATTCAGGGTAACCGAGATCATCCGGTAAATAAGGGTGTGCTGTGTGCCAAGGGTTCTGCTGGCATCATGACCCAGAATTCTCCCGCAAAATTGACCAAGCCCTTAAAGCGCGTCGGGCCACGCGGATCTGGCGAGTTTAAAGAAATTGAATGGGAAGAAGCCCTTGAGACAGCTTCAGACTGGTTGTCCCGAATTCGCGCCACCGACCCTAAAAAACTGGCGTTTTTTACGGGCCGTGACCAAAGCCAGGCGTTAACCGGCTGGTGGGCCAGCCAATTCGGAACACCCAATTATGCGGCCCATGGTGGCTTTTGCTCTGTCAATATGGCGGCGGCAGGCCTGTATTCCATCGGCGGCTCTTTTTGGGAGTTCGGCGAGCCAGACTGGGAGCATACTAAATACTTTTTGATGTTTGGCGTTGCTGAAGATCACGATTCCAATCCCATAAAAATGGGGCTCAGCAAGCTCAAGACACGCGGCGCCAAATTTGTATCCGTTAACCCGATCAGGACGGGCTATTCGGCAATTGCTGATCAGTGGATTGATATCCGGCCGGGGACGGACGGATTGTTTGCCATGTCGCTGATCCATCAACTGCTTAAATCTGACAATATCGATGTTGATTATTTGGTGCGGTATACCAACGCTCATTGGCTTGTGATTAACGACCCAGGTGCGGCCGATGACGGTCTGTTTGCCCGTGATGCAGACGGCAATCCTCTTTGCTGGGACGGCAAGACGAACAAGATTGCCAATGGCCGTGCCCCGGACGTGAGTCCGGCGATCGTAGGTGAATTTGATTTACCAGACGGACGCAAAGGTCGCCCCTCTTTTAATCTGGTCGCCGAGCGGTATCTGGATCGCAAATATGCGCCTGAAAATGTGGCTGAGAAAACGGGGCTTGCTCAAGCGACCATTGAACAGGTTGCGGCTGACTTAGCCCATTATGCCTTCAAAGAAGAGATAGAACTGGACGTCGAGTGGACGGACTGGGCGGGACGCAAGCACAAGACCATGAAAGGCCGGCCCGTTGCCATGCATGCGATGCGTGGTATTTCGGCACATTCAAACGGCTTCCATACATGCAGGGCCATCCATCTCTTGCAAATGCTGCTGGGAAGCATTGATTGTCCAGGTGGTTTTCGCCACAAGCCGCCATTCCCCAAGCCAATTCCGCCGGGGTTGAAGCCTGCTGGCAAGCCCGACCAGATTAATCCTGAAACGCCGATGCCCGGACCACCGCTCGGCTTTCCGGTAAGCCCGGATGACTTGTTGGTTGATACGGAAGGAAACCCACAACGAATTGATAAGGCGTTTTCTTGGGAATTCCCTCTATCAGCGCATGGTCTTATGCATACGGTGATTACAAACGCTTGGAAAGGTGATCCATATCCCATCGATACCTTAATGATGTTTATGGCCAATATGGGCTGGAATTCGTCCATGAATACATCCGGCATGATCGACATGCTGACGGATACGAATGAAGAAACCGGTGAGTATAAAATACCACGGATCATCTATGCGGATGCCTATTATTCGGAAACGGTTCCATACGCGGATCTGGTGTTGCCGGATACAACCTATCTGGAACGGTATGACTGTATCTCCCTTTTGGATCGCCCCATCTGTGAAGCGGATGCCTGCCAGGATTCCATTCGTCATCCGGTCATCGAACTCGACCGTGATGTGCGACCCTTCCAGTCTGTGCTACTTGATCTGGGCGCGCGCATTGGACTAGGCGCGATGGTCAATGAGGATGGTTCTGCCAAGTATCCCGGGGGATACCCGGATTACATGGTTAATCATGAGCGGGCTCCCGGTATCGGTTCATTAGCGGGATGGCGGGGTGAAGACGGCGATAAGCACGGGCGGGGCGCCCCTAATCCCAACCAGCTCGAAAAATATATCGAGAACAAAGGGTTCTGGAGTCATCATTTTACGCCCGAACAACGTTATTATAAAATGGCGAACAAGGATTATCTGGATTGGGCCACGGAAATGGGCTTCGTTGGCAATTCTGACCAAATCGTTATGGAGATCTATTCGGAAGCCATGCAGAAATTTCGCCTAGCCGCAAAAGGCCATGGCGATGTGCAGCCGCCAGACGCGCACCGCGCCCGGGTAGACGCTTATTTTGACCCGATGCCGATCTGGTATGAGCCTTTCGAAGAATCCATGGTCGATACAGAAGAGTTCCCGTTCCATGCCCTGACGCAACGCCCCATGCATATGTACCATTCCTGGGGAGGTCAAAACGCTTGGCTACGACAGGTGACGGGTTCCAATAAACTTTATATGAGTCCGAAAACGGCAGACAAGCTAGGCATTGAAGCGGATGACTGGGCTTGGGTGACAAGCCATCATGGCAAAATTCGCGTGCAGGTGGGGCTTATGGATGGTGTTAACGAAAACACCGTTTGGACATGGAACGCGATTGGCAAACAATCGGGTTCCTGGAACCTGGACAAGGATGCCGGCGAATCGAAGAAAGGGTTCCTGCTTAATCATGTCATTTCGGATTTACTGCCAAAGCGTGATGGTGGCTATCGATACGCCAACGCGGACCCGGTAACGGGCCAAGCCGCATGGTACGATCTTCGGGTGAAAATTGAGAAAGCGGGCCCTGAAGAAGCAAAAGAGTCCTTCCCTCAGTTTGATGCGGCCAAACGCCCCGATGGCATTGCGCCAGCGCCAGATATATTGCGCTATGGCAAGTCCATGCGCGACAAGCGGGAGGGTTGAAATGACAGATCTTCCAACTCAAACCGATAAGAAACTCGGGCTTGTCATTGATCTTGATATTTGTGTCGGTTGTCATGCCTGTGCCGTCAATTGTAAGGAATGGAACGCGGGCGGGCACATGGCGCCCCTGACAGACCTTCAGCCTTTTGGCAAAGGCCAGGACGGCGTTTGGTTTAATCGGGTCCATACTTATGAAGCCGTGCCCGAAGACGGGCAGGGTATCGCCCAAACGGTTCATTTTCCGCGTTCTTGCCTGCATTGTGAAGATGCGGCATGTGTGACTGTATGCCCGACTGGCGCGTCGTTTAAACGCGATGAAGACGGTATTGTTCTGGTTGATGAGAGCCGGTGCATTGGCTGTAAGCTATGTTCATGGGCATGCCCCTACGGGGCTCGCGAATTTGATACAGATGCCGGTGTCATGAAAAAATGTACTTTGTGCATAGACCGGATATACAACGAAAATCTGGAAGAAATAGACCGTGTTCCCGCATGCGTTTCCACATGTCCGGCAAGTGCACGGCATTTTGGGGATTTGGGTGACCCGAATTCGGATGTCTCGATCCTGGTCAAAGAGCGAAGCGGTTATGACTTAATGCCTGAGCTTGGTTATAAGCCGACCAACAAATATTTACCGCCACGACCGCGTTCGAGATCAGAGGCTGGAATGAAAAACGCACCTGATGTTGAAGCGCTGCCGAGTAATGATCAACCATTGCTCCAGTGGGTCGACAGATTTCTATCCCGATAAGTATTTAACGAAGAGACGAGTGCTATGCATCCAGCGTTTTCAGTGATTTTCTTTACTGTGTCCTCCGGTACCGGATACGGCCTGTTGTTCATATTGGGTATCCTGGGAGGGGTTGGGAAATTACCAAATGATCCCGTCTTCGGTTCTGTTGCTTTGATTGTTGGAATGGTCTTTGTCGCCGCGGGATTATTGTCCTCGTTGTTTCATCTGGGCCATCCTGAAAGAGCCTGGCGGGCCTTTAGCCAGTGGAGAACCTCTTGGCTAAGCCGGGAAGGCGTGACATCGACACTTAGCTTTTTACCGGCAATTGGGATGTTGTATCTTTGGTTGTTTGAAACCACCGAGCATCCTCTTTTTGCTCTTGTCAGCTGGCTTACAGCCTTTTTTGCGGTAGTGACCGTCTATTGCACGGCAATGATATATCGAAGTTTGCCCCCCATTCATCAGTGGGCAAACGGGTGGACAGCGCCTGCCTATTTAACGATGGCTCTTGCCGGTGGTGGCGTCGTGTTGGTGGCGCTTTATGCGGCATTTGGGGTGTCGTTTACGATGGTGCCTCTGTGTGCAACCGGTGCCCTGATCGCGGCTTGGGGGGTTAAAACGGGATACTGGCTGTTTGTCGACCTTAGCCAAGGCGAAAGCACGGCGGAAACAGCAACCGGGCTGGGGACCATTGGCACCGTTCGACAATTGGAAGCACCCCATACAGAGGACAACTACCTGTTGAAGGAGATGGGGTTTCGGGTCGGCCAAAAACATGCAGATAAGCTGCGCCGATACGCCAAAATCTTTGGGTTCCTTGTTCCGATAATTTTGATGATCGCAACCTATTTTGATGTTCAGTTTAGCGCGATAATTCTCTCTTTGCTGGCTGTCGTGTCTTTTGCTATTGGCGCCATCGCAGAAAGGTGGCTGTTTTTTGCTCAAGCGCGCCATACCGTCACACTTTACTATGGTCGTTAGATTTACGCGCTGCGTTCGTTAAGATCAGCCCTTTGATCTTCGTGTCGCTAAAGCGCGTCAACAGTTTGACGTGACCTGGTAACTTTGATTATCTTGACCCCATAAGAAAAACAACAAAGCACGTAAACTCTTGCGGATGATCAGAAAACTGGCGTCCGGCGGAGTGTTAAAATGGCCGATATATTAAACACCGTCACCCTGGACGCGGGCGACGCTGAATCTATTTCCCTTCCTGAAGGTTTTTCTCTTACAACTGCTGAGTTTGAAGCAAGCGGTGACGATCTTGTTGTGATCGGCCCCGATGGCCAGCAAGTGGTGATCGAGGATTACTATGCGCAAGACAATCCGCCTGAATTGACAACGCCGGATGGTGCGCAAGTTTCGGGCGATATGATTGTTCAACTCACAGGTAGCGCGGATACGCAATCGGCCGATGCGGGCCCGTCTGCCGAAGTTGATGATGGATCGATTATTACCGGTACGGATGCTGCGGACGGAGCTGCCGAAAACGGCAATATAATTACCGGAACCGATGGCGAGCCGATTGGTAACATCGAAAATATCTCGGGAAGCGTATTTGCGATCCGCACAGACGGTACTCGGGTCGAGCTTGATGTAGGTGATCCCGTCTATCAGGGCGACATTCTTGAATCAGGACCGGATGGTGCTGTCGGTGTTATGCTTGCGGACGAAACCACGTTCTCCATGGGTGAAGATGGCCGCATGGTGTTGGACGAGATGGTATACGATCCTGGAACGCAAGAAGGTTCTGTTTCCATGTCCGTGTTGCAAGGTGTCTTCACCTTTGTCTCCGGTCAAGTCGCGAAAACCGATCCAGATGCCATGACTTTGGATACCCCGGTTGCGACCATTGGTATTCGCGGTACGCAGGTTGGTATCGAGATCCCAACCGGCGAAGATATGAACGTCGTTTTGATGGAAGAAGCGGACGGATTTGTTGGTGAGGTTGTTGTCCAGAATGATGCCGGTGTGCAGGTTCTGAACGGTGCGAGCCAGTCGACCATCGTCCAGGGATTTGATATTGCGCCAGCTGATATTCGGGCGATGGAACTGGACGCGATGGTCAGTGATTTTGCTACGGCACTGTCGCATTTGCCGCTTGTGCATGGCAACCAGAACGACTTCGGGACCCAAAGTCGCGAAGAAGAGTTATTGGACGAAGAAGTCGAGACGCTCGACGAAGACCTGGATGCGTTGAACGAATTTGATACGGCAGCAGGCGGCGACGAGGAACCACAAACCGAAGACGGATCTGAAGACGTTGGGGTCACCAGTGATGTCGAATTCACTGTTGATGTTCCTATTTTTGCTGGAACACCTGAATCGCCACCGGAGGAGCCCGAAATTGTTCTCGAGCCTTCTGGGGGTGAAGACGACGATAGAGACGAAGAGGTTCAGGTTATTGATCCAAATGAAGATCAGGAGCGTCGCGGCGGTGACCTGAGTGATATTATGATCGGTGCCGCAGGCAATGACCTTCTGGATGGTGGTGCCGGAGACGATACGCTGGATGGCGGTGCAGGCGACGACGTTTTGTTGGGTGGTGAAGGCAACGACGTTCTGTTGGGAGGCGAAGGAAGCGACCGCCTCGACGGTGGGACCGGTGATGATTATCTGGATGGCGGTTCAGGACAGGATGACTTGTCCGGTGGCGATGGCGATGACACATTAATTGGTGGTTCTGATGCTGATACGCTCGATGGCGGTGCAGGCGATGACGTGCTCCTCGGTCAGGGTGGTGATGATGTTCTTTTGGGCGGCGCCGGTAACGATCAGATCGACGGCGGCATCGGTAATGACCAGATTGACGGTGGAGATGATGATGACATCATTATCGGTGGCGAAGGTGACGATGCCATTTTGGGCGGCGCCGGTAACGATCAGATCGACGGCGGCGCCGGCAATGATCAGATCGACGGCGGAGAAGGTGATGACACCATTGTCGGTGGCGAAGGCGACGACGCCATCTTGGGTGGAACGGGCGCTGATGATGTGGATGGTGGTGATGGTTCTGACCGGATAGATGGCGGTGCCGGTGATGACATGCTGGTCGGCGGCGCTGGTAACGACGAAATCGACGGTGGCACCGGAGATGACGTCATTTACGGTAACGAAGGCGAAGATACGCTGATTGGTGGTGAAGGTAATGACACCATTGATGGCGGTGAAAGTGCTGATGTCATAGATGGCGGTGCCGGTAATGACATGCTGGTTGGTGGCGCTGGTAACGACGAGATCGACGGTGGCGCTGGAGATGACGTCATTTACGGTAACGAAGGCGAAGATACGCTCACCGGTGGTGAAGGTAATGACACCATTGATGGCGGCGAAAGTGACGATGTCATTGATGGTGGCGCTGGCGACGATACGCTTATGGGGGGCGCTGGTAATGATGCCATCGACGGCGGTGCAGGTGCTGATCAGATAGATGGTGGTGTTGGCGATGACGTCATTGCAGGCGGTGAAGGCGACGATGAGCTTCGCGGCGGAGAAGGCGACGACACGATAGACGGCGGTGCCGGGTTTGATGTGATCGACGGTGGCCATGGGGATGATGTGCTCATGGTCAGCGAAGGAGGCGACCAAATCGACGGTGGAGAAGGTTCAGATACCATCGTTGCAACGGGTGATTTTGCTGATGGCGGTGTTGTTGTCGACTTGGTTGCTGGTGAACTTACGCTGAATTCAACGGGAGAGACAACGTCCCTCGAAAGTATCGAAAACGTAGAGACAGGTGCTGGCGATGACGTCATCTTGGGGAATGCCTATGATAACATCATTACCGGCGGTGCTGGTGATGATGTCATTGATGGTGGTCGCGGTGACGATACGGCGGTATTTTCTGCAAGTTTTGATGAGCGCAATCTCTCTTTCAATCCAGAAGATGGCTCGATTACAGTTACCGGTCCAGATGGCACAGATACCCTTTCCAATATCGAAAATCTCCAGTTCAGCGATTTGACGATCGCTGCAATTGCGGCGCCGACACTCGAAGATACAGCATTTGATCTCGATTTAGCTGGCGCTCTGGATAACGTGGCTGAAGCGGTAAGTGTCACGATTTCTGGTATTCCCGAAGGTGCGGTTCTGTCTGGTGGAACGGACAATGGCGATGGGACCTGGACGATTGAAGAGATAACGACGGTAACCGTCGGGCCTGATACAGAACTGGTAACAATAGACGGCGTCGAAACTGAGCAGGAAGTGACCCATACAACGGTTATATCGGTTCAAGAGCAACTGGATGGATTGACCATAACGCCACCAGAAAATTCTAACGATGATTTTACGCTCTTCATAACCGGTACAGACGCGAATGGCGGGTCAACAGATGCGTCTATGGTCAATATGTTGGTTGAAGGTGTTGCTGATACGGCAAACCTTGAGACGGGTGACGTATCGGGTCCGGAAGACAACTGGATTTCGTTGGCGCCTGAGTTTGATGACAATGGTAATTTAGTATCCGGCATTGATCCAAGTCTGGTTGATACGGATGGATCGGAAACACTGTCGTTGACCATTGGTGGTATTCCGCAAGGGCCTGGTTTTAATGAAGGGGATCTGGAAGACGTGCAGGCCAGCCTTGGTGAAGGTTCTGGCTTTTCCATCGAAGACCTTGGTTTCGATGGACCTGATGCCGTGCTCCGCGCAACGGTCAATGGTGAAGAAGTTGAGTTTCCACTCGATACTCAGACAAACAGTTTTGTTATCGAGGGTTATACAGCTGACGAGATGTCAGAAATCATCAGCAGCCTCGAACTGAAACCGCCGTTCAACCACGACGAAGATTTCGATTTGCAAGTTGCTGCAACAACGACGGAAGACGACGGTGATTCGACCTCGACCGATTTCGCTTCTGTGCATGTATCTCTCGACCCGGTTGCCGATGCACCGTTTCTGTCTGTCAGTGCTGGTGGTGATGATTCAACCTTTATGCGCAACGACGAGATTTTCGTTGGTGATGACAATATTGTTGAAGCCCGTGCCAGCGTCGAAGATGAAACGATTGATTTGAATATCGACACGACAAGTTTTGACCCTTCCGAGACGATTTCGATTACCATATCTGACATTCCAGAAGGCGCAGTTTTGTGGGTTGGTACTGAGGGCGGTGTCCAGTTTCCGATGCCAGTTGACGATGGCACGGTGGTTATAACAAACGAAGCCCTGCTTGGTAATATTTCAATAACGCCACCTGAAAATTCTAATGAGTTTTTCCAAATCAGTGTAACCGCGACTTCGACGGAGCCAGAGAATAATGATCAGGCCTCTACAACCGCCTATATCAATATTGATCCCGCAGGCGTGGCAGATGATCCGGTTTTTGAGGTTGTTGACGTTGCTGGAAATGAAGATACGAGCATTCCGCTGGAAATTGCTGCAGAGCTGACAGATACGGACGGCTCGGAAGATCTATCGATTTCAATTTCTGGATTCCCTGAAGGTTCCACGCTTACTTACGAGGATAGCGCAGGTAACACGCAGGAAATTCTTATCACAGGTGGTAGTGTCGAGTTGGAGCCCGAGCAACTCAATGAACTCTCGGTGACGCCGCCAGAAAATTCAGGCGATGATTTCGATCTTCATGTTGAAGTCACAGTGACGGAAAATGACGGGGACACACTCACCCGTGAAGCGGATATGACTGTAACGGTCAATGCCGTCGCCGATGCGCCTAACCTCGATGTGCAAAATGCGACAGGCATTGAAGACACTGACATCCCTCTTGATTTGACATCTTCGCTTAATGATACGGATGGTTCAGAGACACTTTCGATAACCGTTTCCGGGATTCCAGAAGGCGCGACCCTTAGCGCCGGTGTTTTGAATGATGATGGAAGTTATACACTGACACCTGCGCAATTAGATGGCTTAACGCTCTCTCCAGCCGCAGATTCTAATGAAGATTTTGACTTAACAGTTGCCGCGACGTCTAAAGAAGGTGAAAACGGCGATACAGCAACCACAACCCAAACTGTTCATGTGGACATGCAAGGTGTCGCTGACGCGCCGACATTAAACGCTGACCTTGGTGGGCCGCTTCCAAAAGCAGACGGCACACCGGTGGAAGCCGGTGACGATATGACGTACGCGCTGGACCTGACGTCAGCTATTAGCGATACCGATGCTGAGGCAGGACGAACGCCATCAGAAACGCTTTCCGTAACCATCAGCGATGTCCCTGCCGGTGTAACTCTAAGTGCCGGAACACTGAATGATGATGGGAGCTATACGTTAACGCCAGACCAGTTTGAAGGGTTGACGATGACGGTTGCCAGCTCAGTACCGGACGATTTCGATTTGAGTATCGTTGCGACAGCTGAAGAAAATGATGGTGATACGGCGACCACCGCGACATCCTTGCATGTTGAAGTTGCCGCGGCGCCAGAACTCGATGTTCATGCTGCAGAAGGGTACGAGGATGAGCCAATTGCTCTGAATATGGATGCTGCATTAACAGACCTTTCTGGCGAAACACTCTCGATCACCATATCGGATATTCCTGAAGGAGCCGTCCTTTCGGCCAATGGCGTGACCTATGAGCCGGCGGATGGCAGTGTGCTCATTACGGAAGAAATGATTGCTTCCGGGGCGTTGGACGATCTCCACATTACGGCACCAGAAGATTCTAATGCTGATTTTGTTCTCAATGTTACGGCAACCTCAACGACAGAATCTGGTGATATTGCCGAAGTGGATGTGCCATTAAGCGTTCAAGTCTTTGGTGTAGCTGATGATCCAACCTTGACGGTTGGAACGCCGGATATTGAGGCAGAAAAAGACACGCCAATTGAACTTAATCTGAGTGCCAATTTGAATGATACAGACGGCTCTGAAACGATGTCGATTGTCATTGAAAACATTCCTGATGGCGCTGTTCTGATGGCGGGTGATGTTGAGATAACGGTTACAGATGGTTTTGCGGATGTGACCCCAGACCAACTTTCGTCCCTCAGCGTAACGCCTCCGCCAGGTTCAGAGGATCCCTTTACACTGGTTGTACGGTCCACCAGTACAGATGTTGAGCTTAATGGTGAAGCCGGGGGCAGTGATAGTGCGACAACAACCGAATACGTCAATATCACCCTGACCGATGGTGCTGATGATCCGATCGTCAATATCAGTGATGCCGTCGGGTTTGAGGATACGGCAATCCCGCTTAACATTGATGCTCAATTGACAGACGTTGATGAAGTGCTGTCGATCACAATCAGCGGCATTCCAAGCGATACCTTTATGTCGCCCGAGGGAAATCTAAACCCGCAAACTCCGGCTGAAGAAGCGGCTGGAACATATTCCATGACCTTCACCGCGGATCAGTTAGCGAATTTGAAAGTTGTCCCAGCGCCTGATTCGAATGAGGATTTTACCTTATCTGTAACGGTCGAATCCCATGACGGCAATGACATCGCATCTGTTACCCAAGACTTGAACGTTGAAGTGATCGGTGTTGCGGACGGACCGGATCTGACGACGCAAGATGCAAAAGGGGCTGAAGACACAGCGATCGCCCTCGACATAACCTCTGCTCTGAATGACACGGATGGTTCCGAGACGCTTTCAATCACCATCTCCAATGTGCCCTTTGGTGCCGAGCTCTCCGCCGGTACAAACAATTTTGATGGGTCATGGACGCTATCAAGTCAAGATTTGGACGGGCTTACCATAACTCCTCCATCCGGTTCTGAGGAAGATTTCTCTCTTCAGGTTACAGCGACGGCGACAGATTCCGAGGCGGCTGGTGAAAATCAACATACGGATACCGCTTCGGTTAGCAGTATTATTAATATCGATGTCACCGGCGTAGCGGATGAACCGCAAGTTATAATCGGCGAAGCACAAGGTCTTGAAGATACGGAAATACCGCTGAACATTGATGTTACAGCCGCCGACGAAGGCGAGGTTTTGTCGATCACGATCAGCGATATTCCTGATGGTGCCGTGCTTTCCGCCGGCACCTTGAACGATGATGGTTCGGTGACGTTGACGCCAGATGAGTTGGTTAACTTGACGGTTACGCCACCAGCAGATTCGAACGTTGATTTCGATCTGGATGTGGCGGTTACGTCGTCTGAAGGCGGTGAATCCGTTACGGTCAATAACACGCTAAAAGTAGAAGTAGTTGGCGTGGCAGATGGGCCGACCTTGTCTGCTGAGGACGCGACTGGGGACGAAGGCACAGCAATTCCACTCGATATTCAATCCGCCGTTACAGATATGGATGGATCTGAGACTCTTTCTGTAACGATCTCGAACGTCCCGGATGGTGCGGTCCTATCCGCTGGTCAGAATAATCTGGATGGTTCCTGGACGCTTTCAGCAAGTGATTTGAACGGACTGACGATCACTCCGGCTGATGGTTCCGAAGATGACTTTTCGCTGCAGATAACGGCGACGGCAACTGATATTGAAGGAACTGGCGAGGCTCCCCATACGGACACGTCATCGATCAGTACGATAATCAACGTTGATATCACGGGCATTGCCGACGAACCCACGGTCGTTATTGGTGAGGCGCAAGGTTACGAAGATACGGCGATCCCGCTGAACATCGATGTGACGGCCGCTGACGAAGGCGAGGTCCTATCGATTACGATTTCTGATATTCCAACGGGTGCAACGCTTTCGGTTGGTACGATCAATGATGATGGTTCCGTAACCCTGACGCCGGACCAGCTTGCTGATTTGACGATTACGCCGCCAGCGGATTCGAACATTGATATTCCTTTGACGATTGCGGTTACATCGTCGGAAGGCGGCGAGTCGGTAACGGTTGAGCAAACCATGACGGTTGATGTAATTGGTGTGGCCGATGACCCGAATCTGACAACGCAAGATGCGACGGGTGACGAAAATACCGCGATTGCATTGGACGTGACATCTTCACTTAGCGATGTTGATGGCTCAGAAACACTGTCGCTTAGTATTTCAAATATACCTGACGGTGCTGTCTTGATGGCAGGAAACACCACGATCTCTGTTGTGGATGGTGTCGCAAGTGTGGCCCCGGATCAATTGGCGGGCTTAACAATCACGCCACCACCAGGGTCAGAACAAGACATCACTTTGCAGGTGACAGCAACGTCGACCGAAGACGATGGAGATACCGCTTCCGTTACGGGTGTAATCAACATTGATGTCATCGGCGGTGCGGATGCGCCGACGCTGGTCCTTGATGATGTCATTGGCAATGAAGATGGTGCGATCCCCTTATCCATTGATGCCAATTTGACAGACGATACGGAAACTCTTTCCGTGACGATTTCAGGTGTGCCAGATGGCGCGACCTTATCAGCAGGAACGGATATGGGTAACGGAGTTTGGTCTGTTTCTCCTGCCCAGCTGGATGGTTTGACGGTAACGCCACCTGAAGACTCAAATGAAGACTTCCAATTAACAATAACCGCAACATCGACAACAGCAGATGGAGAAGTTGCCGAGACAACGGATACACTCAATGTCGATGTTCGCAGCGTCGCTGATGCGCCGGAGCTCTCGACCAATGATGTTGTTGTCGATAATGGTGACGCCGTCGCTTTGGATTTGACGTCGGCTTTGACCGATCAGGATGGTTCGGAAACCCTGTCGATCACCATTAGTGATATTCCGCAAGGTTCTGTTTTATCCGCCGGTGTTGTTAACTCGGATGGTTCTGTAACTTTGACAGCGGAACAACTGCCGGGCTTAACGCTGACGCCGGTCGCCGGAAATAATGACGACTTCTCGTTGACAGTCACAGCGACAGCAACCGATTCAGAAGGTGCAGGTGAACTTGGCGCCGATGATATAGCTACGGTGACAGGCACGATTGCTGTGTCTTTTGAAGAAAATGCGGATGCCCCCGAATTGATCCTGGAGAATGCACAGGGCGATGAAGATACAGGGATCGCGTTGGATATCACCGCGACCCTGACGGATGATACGGAAACGCTTTCCGTCACGATCAGTGATATTCCGCAAGGTGCGACGTTGTCGGCTGGAACGGTAAACCCCGATGGCTCCGTCACTTTGACGCCTGCCGAACTGGATGGGTTGAAAATAACACCACCAGAAGACTCGGACGTTGACTTTGATTTGACAGTGACGGCGACGTCTCGGGATGGCAGTGATACAGCGTCGACAACAGGTACGCTAACAGTGGCTGTAGATGCGGTCGCAGATACGCCGACGGTTTCAGCAGAAGATGGCTCGGGTGATGTGGGCCAAACGATTGGTCTTGATATTTCCAGCGCCTTAACCGATACGGATGATTCCGAAACTCTGTCTATTTCCATTACCGATTTGCCGGCCGGTGCGACGTTATCTGCAGGTGTTGAAACCAACGGTGTGTGGGTTCTTGAATCAGGGGACCTGACCGGGTTGCAGATTAATCTGCCAACCGGGTCAAGTGATGACTTTAATCTCTCCGTCACCGCGACAAGCACGGAAGCAGACGGTGGTGATCAGGCAACAAACACGGTTACGACGTCTATTAATGTTGACCCCAATGCAAATGACGACGTCAATGAAGCGAATTTTGGCGAGACAGCAACCGGTAATGTCATATCGGGTGATGGTGATGTTAATGATCCGAACGCTGCGGCTGATGTAGGGTCTGCAAGTGGCAACGCGATTACGGAACTTACGTTCGGCGATACGACCGTCAGCTTTGATAATCCGTCTGATGTGCAGGTTGACGAAACTGGAAGTTTCATTTCTCTGGATGGTGACCACGGTACGATTAAAATGTACGAAGATGGCTCCTACAATTATGAAGCGGATGCGGACGGTGCGGCTGCTGGCGAAACCGTTGAACTTGGTGGTTCGGTAGAAGGCTGGTCCAATGTCGAGACGTTTGCTTTTGATTTCGGCACCTCCATTCTCAATGCGGAAGGCCAGCTGGACCCCTCATTGGCTGATGACACCGTAACCTTTAGCGGGAACGGTATTGGTGTGGAAGGCACGCAAGGTGGAATGCCGGCGGCCGATCAGATCAACCGGGATGAGAATACGGGTGAGTCTGAATCTTTGGGGATTAATCTGGGCGCGTCTGCGGTAAGCGCCAGTGTCCAGGTGTCGCGCATGTTCCAAACGGAAGACGGTGGTGAGCAAGGTCATTGGCAAGCATTTGATGCCGATGGAAATCTTGTCGGTGAAGGTGATCTGAACTCGGAAACGGTAGATTTTGAAGGTTCGAGCCATCTCGGTACCGCGGAAATTTCTTTGCCAGATGGAGCGGAGTTCCAATATGTCGTGTTCACGTCTCTTCCGACAGGCAATGAAACGGAAAACGGCGACTCCAGCGACTTTTTGGTCCGCTCAATAAGTTTTGAGACAGCCGGGGCGGCAACTGAAGGAGAAGATGTCTTCGGTTACACAATGTCCGATGCGGATGGCGATACGGCTTCCGCGACCCTTACCATCGATGTCGCAAATGGTGATGTATCTGCGGAAGTGCCAGACCTCATTATTGGTGCTGCACAGGGCGACGAAGACACGGCGATTCCGTTAGATATATCTGCGACATTGAACGATCTGGATGGTTCAGAAACGTTGTCCATTCAGATCGGTGACATTCCTGCGGGTGCTGTCTTGATGGCGGACGGCGTCGAAATAGCGATAACCAATGGCACGGCCGATGTTGCAGAGGATCAACTGGAGACATTGACGATTACGCCTCCCGCCGATTCTAACATCGATATGGATTTAACTGTCACAGCAACGGCAACAGAAGCCAATGGTGGTGATACGGCGGTTGCAACCGGAACAGTTCATGTGGATGTTGTCGGCGTTGCAGATGCGCCAACATTGTCTGTTTCGATTGGTGAAGGACAAGCTGTTGTTGGAGAAATGAGCGAAGGTAACCTGATCGTTAATGGCAGCTTTGAAGCTGACGACGTTAACGGTGATTACAGTATCATCAGTGGCGGACAGCAGGGTTGGGGAACAAGTAACTCGGTAGGTGAAATCCAGACAGATGATCTCTTCAATGGAGATGTCGCTGATGGAGATCAGTACGCGGAAATTGATGTTCATTCCGGTGGTGCTGCAGATAGCATCTATCAGGATATTCCGACGGGTGGTGAAGGCGTGTTTGAGGTCTCGTTCTCCTACTCGCCACGCCCTGGCGTTTCAGAAGAATCCAATGAAATTGAAGTCTATTGGGACGGAGAACTCATCGACACCGTTTCTGCGCAAGGTGGCTCTGGGCTTGATTGGCAATCGTTTACCTACGAGGTTACCGGTGGCGGTGATACGACTCGACTGGAGTTCCGTGAAGCGGGGGCAAACGATAGCCGCGGTGGATTGATTGATAATGTTGGTGTTGTACAGACCCAGCCTGACCCCACGACGGTGGGTGTCGAATATCCTTTAGACATCACATCGAATCTGATGGATACAGATACGTCGGAGACCTTGTCGATTTCCGTTGATGGGCTACCGCAGGGTGCTGTTCTTTCTGCCGGTGTCGTTAACGCGGACGGTTCGGTGACGCTGTCATCGACAGAGTTGGCGGACCTGACGATCACTGTGCCGTCGGCGATATCAGATGGCTTTAGTCTGGATGTAACCGCAACTTCGACAGAAAACGATGGTGATACGGCAAGTGTCACGCAAAGCGTTTCCATTGACGCATACGATCAGGAAGCGGATGACCCCACCCTGACAGTTGACAACGCAACCGGTGTCGAAGATGGGCAGATTGCTCTGAACATCGATGCTAGCTTGTCTGATACGGATGGTTCAGAAACTCTTTCGATTACGATCTCTGGAGTTCCCGAAGGAGCCGTCCTGTCCGCAGGTGTTCCGGGCGTTGACGGAAGCTGGACGCTTACCGAGGTGGAATTGACGGGTCTGACGATTACGCCGCCAGAAAACTCGAACGATGATATGACATTGATGGTGTCTGCGACATCTACGGAGACTTCCAGCGGCGATACGGCGATGGTTAGCAGTGAGTTAACTGTGACTGTAACCGGTGTTGCGGATACGCCGCAGGTCTCTGTGCAAAATGAACAAGGTAGCGAAGACACTTGGACACAGTTGCATCTCGATAGTGGCCTGAGCGTTGATACGGATGGTTCTGAGTCGTTAAGCATTCAAATTACCGGAGTGCCTGACGGTGCACGTTTGAATCCGGGTACGGATTTGGGCGATGGCGTTTGGACGACAACGCCAGAATTGTTGCCAACGGTCTGTATATTGCCGCCGGAGGATTTCTCCGGCCAGATCAGCATGACACTGCACGTCATTACAACGGAAGATGATGGTGACACAGCAACGGCATCACAACCGTTTACAGTTGATGTTGCCGCTGTTGCTGATGACGTTGATCTTGATGTCACAGCGGCGGCCGGATTGGAAGATACGGCAATTGCTCTGGACATTGATGCCGTTCTGACCGACGGATCAGAAACGCTATCTATCCAGATTGGTGGCGTCCCTGATGGTGCCGTTTTGATGGCGGGCAATACGCCTCTTAGTGTCGTCGATGGGGTTGCTAATATTGGTGAAGATCAGCTAGATAGCCTGACAATTACACCGCCCGCAGATTCCAACGTAGATTTCAATTTGACGGTTACCGCGACATCAACGGAAGAGAATGGTGATGAAGCTGTAATTTCAAGCCAAATACCGGTTTCTGTCACTGGTGTTGCTGATATGCCGCCACTGACGGTTTCAATCGGGGAGCCAACCACAGCTGAAGGAACCGATTTCATTGTAAATGGCAGTTTTGAATCTGTTGCCGGTTCACTGGATGCAGACGATGCAGATAACTTCCAAACATTAGAAGGATGGCAGACGACAGCCGAGTCTTTCGAGATACATGGAAACCAGTATAGCTATCGAGATTCAGAATCTGTTTCAGATGGCGACTTCAAGCTCGAACTTGATGGCGGTATGGACGATTATGGCCGTGATACAGGGCTTGGCGATAACAGTAATATTTTCCAGAATATCCAGGGATTGACCGAAGGTGGCGTTTATAATTTGTCATTTGATTCAGATAACCGGGAAGGTGACGCCGATGGTTATTTTGAGGTCTATTGGGGCGGAGAACTCGTCGCAACGATTAACGACGACACAGCTGGCTTCGTGACGAACGAATTGCAACTCATCGGTGGAGCTGGCGACGGTTCTGACAAGCTTGAGTTTAATTTGATCGGTGACAACGAATGGGGTGTTTACCTTGACAATATATCCCTGACAGATACCTCGACAACTTACCCACTTAATATCGCGACCAATCTGGTCGACGGTGATGGTTCAGAGACGCTCTCAATTACGGTCGACGGTTTGCCTGATGGCGCGGTTCTTTCTGCCGGTGTGGTCAACGATGATGGTTCAGTGACTTTAACCGAAGCCGAGTTGGCGAATTTGACGGTTTCGGTTCCAGCATCACACTCGGGCGGGTTCCAGTTGTCTGTGACATCGACAACCACAGAAAATGACGGCGATACGGCAAGTGTGACGGAAACTGTCACTGTCATTGAACAAGATCAAGACGCCAGTGATCCAAACTTGACCGCCGGTGATGTGTCAGGCTCTGAAGACACGGCGATTGCTCTTGATATTTCTGCGGCACTGTCGGACACCGATGGCTCGGAAACGCTTTCTGTTACGATAACGGGCGTGCCCGAGGGAGCGACGCTTTCAGCCGGAACGCAGGGGCCCGCTGGTACCTGGACATTAACGCCGGATGAGGTCTCTGGATTGACGGTGACTCCGCCAACTGATTCCAATGTTGATTTTGATCTGACAGTCTCTGCGACGTCTGTAGAGTCTGCGTCTGGTGACACATCAACAGTTGAGACAACAATGACTGTCGATGTGGTTGGTGTTGCCGATACGCCGACACTTAGCTCGTCCATTACCTATACAGGTGTTGAAGGTGGCGAAACTGATATCACTGTCCCACAATCGATAGCGGACGCTGCGAACACACCGGATGCCACAATTATGATTACCGGAGTTCCTGTGGGTGCGAGCTTGTCAGCAGGATCGGATAACGGTGATGGTTCATGGACACTTGACGCAGCTGATTTGAGTGACCTGTCGGTAACACCAGCGGATGGTGATACATCAGCGATGTCGCTTTCGTTTGATGTGAGCGCAACCGGTGGCGAAGCCGATGAGTTGGTGTCGGAAAGCTTTTCAAACGGTGTGTCCGACTGGGGCAATGCGATTTCAGGTGCGGGTGGCCAGATGGAGATCGAACACGGCGAAACAGCGACGAAGACCTTCAGCTTTGGCGAAGAACATGCTGGACAAACCGTTACTGTAACATTCGATTCCGCCACCTTTGGCAGTTGGGACGAAAGTGGTTCTTATCAGGATCACTTCTCGGTAAGTGCCAATGATACTGTTGTCGAATGTTCATCAGATGCGGGTTCCACCAGTATTTCCTTTACGGCTATTGTTGATGAAAATGGTGAAGTAAAAATTGATCTATTTGCTGATGCAACTGGTTCTGACGAAGGGGTCTATGTCGATAACTTCGAAATTTCTACAGGATCTGACTGGGTAAGCAGTATCGCATCAGAGACCATTAGCGTGGATGCTGATCCTGCGGTCGCGGTTTATGATTTGAATATTACATCACAATCCACGGATGGGGACGCTTCTGAGACGATATCAATTACCGTTGATGGGCTTCCTAGCGGTGCACAGCTATCCGCAGGTACAGTCAATCAGGATGGTTCCGTCACATTGATGCAAGACCAACTGGCAAATCTGACCGTTTCTGTTCCTGTATCCCAAACGGCTGATTTTATGCTGTCTATTGAAACAACAGCTACGGAAGATGATGGGGATACAGCATCTGTTTCGGAAAACCTGACGGTGAGTGTCGGTGATAACTTCGCCAGTGATCCAACGTTGACTGTCAATGACGTGACAGGTGACGAGGACACGGGCATCGCGCTTAATATCGAGGCGGCTCTAACGGATACGGATTCAGAAACGTTGTCCGTAACCATATCCGGTGTGCCAACAGGTGCGACGTTATCAAATGGTACGAACAACAATGACGGTTCGTGGACCCTGAATGCAGAGGAGTTGACCGGGCTCACGATTACCCCACCAACGGATTCCAATGTAGACTTTGACTTGACGATTGCCGCGACCTCTCGCGAAGACAGTACGGGAGATACATCGACGGTTGAACGTACGATAACCGTGGATGTCGTCGGTGTTGCAGACGGCCCAGAGCTGTCTGCTGATGCGACTGTCGTTGCTGATGGTGGAGAAGGCGGCGAAGGCGGCGAAGGTGGCGAAGGTGGAGAAGGTGGCGAAGGTGGCACTTCTGACGAAGATACTGTTTATGACCTCGATATCGAAGCCGCTCTGTCGGATACGGACGGTTCGGAAACACTTTCTGTACGTATCTCTGGTGTCCCCATTGGGGCAACGTTATCTGCGGGCACGTTAGTTGCCGCTGGCGTCTATGAAGTGGACGCCGATGATATCAGCGGGTTGCAGTTGACTGTGACGGACGCTGTCTCAGACTCCTTCGATCTTTCTGTTGAGGCAACCTCAACCGAGAACGATGGAGATACATCAACCTCCGTCGCGACGTTGTCGATAGAAATTTCCTCACCGATCATCGAAGACACGGGTAATTATGATCAGGAAGGTGGATCTGGGCGTGATGACATGTCGGGCAAATCGGGTGATGATGTCATGCAGGGGAATGACGGTAATGATCGTATGTACGGTGACGACACCTGGTATAAGGATAGCGATGGTGACGACACGATGTTTGGTGGCGGTGGCGACGATACCATGTACGGTGGCGGCGGTGCTGATGCGATAGATGGCGGCGCCGACGATGACAAGATTTATGGTGATTTGACATGGGATAATCATCGCGGCGGTGATGATTTATTGGTGGGTGGTGCCGGAGACGATCAGATTGTCGGTGGAACTGGCAGCGACACCATTTATGGAGGTGACGGATCAGGTAGCGTTAGCGGCGATGACGATGATGTCATCTATGGAGATCAAATAGGTTATGAAACCTCCAATGATGGCGATGATATTATTAATGCCGGAGCAGGCGATGACATCGTTTATGGCGGCGGCGGTGATGATACGATCATTGGCGGCTCAGGTAATGATGAGCTCGATGGTGGATCAGGCAGTGACACCTTCGTCTTTGATGCAGAAAGTGGCCACGATATCATCACCGATATCTTTGAGCAGGATACTCTCGTCTTTGAAGGTCAGGAGTTTGATATGGATGATTTGATCCTGACCGAGAACGATGACGGAGACGTTGTCGTTTCCTTCCAAGGTGTCGAAGGTGCATCCGTCACACTTGATGGTGTAAAGCGTGATGACCTGGATGCGAACCACGATGGTGATATTAGTGACGGTTATTCTGTCTCTGAAGATGGTGGCAAGGTTACGATTACCATAGACAGCCTCAGCTAGGTACATCTGAGCAATGGTTTAAAAAAGGTGGGACTGAACCAGTATCCCACCTTTTTTTATTCCGGTGGGGAATCTCTGAAATGGGCCCAACGCCGAATACCGCCCCTGTTGTCCAGAAAATTCAATAGAGCCGAAACGGGTTTGCGGTCATAGCGTGTGCCAACGTCTTCCAGCAGGATGCTTGCTGCTTTTTGGAACGGCATGGCACCGCGGTAGGCGCGAGTACTAACCATGCCAACGAAGGCGTTGGCGACAGAAAGAATCCGCGCTGTCATAATAATCTCTTCGCCTTTTAGGCCAAGCGGGCCTTTGCCGTCGGTTGTTTCGCCAAATTGACGAATGGTTTCGATTACAGGGCCTTCGAATTCGACTCCGTCCAGCATATCGACTGTCGTCAAATAGGCATTTCCGAGCAACGTACGTTCTTCTTTCGTAAGGTCGTTGGTCTTGGTCAGAATGTCCTCGGAAATAAATATTTTTCCCAAATTCATCAGGTTGCCCGCAATGTCGACTGTTTTTGATTGCAATTCATCGAGGCCCATTTCATGGGCAATTGCACGGGCGACTTCGGCAACACGGTATGAATGATTGGCGGAAAATGGGTCGCGACGATCTACAACACCGACGAGAGTGTCCGTCAGTTGTCGCATCATCTTTTCGCCTCGCCGCTTTTCATGGGTCAATTCGGTGATGTCACTGATGATCATCAAAACGGCAGGTGGGAAATCGCGATCTCCACGCAATGGCACTTGATGCAAGCGAACGACCTGTAATGGATTTTCTTCATCGTCGCTATCCTCATCACCAAAAGTGATGGTTTCAGAATGCGGCTCCATCGTCCGCAGGACTTCTTTATTCAGTTCTGCGTAAACCTGTGCTTTTACCGGGCCAATGACACTGGCCATTGTTTTGCCCATCATGTCTGCGGGTTCCAGTCCCGCATCTGCTGCTGCAGGCAAGTTGGAGAATGTGTACTGAGTATCACCATCGACCGCGACAATGTGGTTAGGCTGATTGTCTGTGACGACGCGCATAAACTTGCTGATATTGCCAAAGCGCTCTAGGGCGACCTCAGCTTCGTGCAAGGCCTGTGTGGCGCGCACCGATGCGCCTTTCTTCCAAACATAGAGAACCGCTAGTGTGACAATGATGATGATGCCGATGAACACGCCAAGAATGACCGTCAATCGGTTGTCTGTGGCAGACAGAGATTCGTTGCGTGTTATCTTCCTGACAAGAACCCAGGGGAGATTGGCGATCGGGCGGGATGCGGCAAGAACTTCGGCTCCTGCGTAATCAACGCCGATCGAAAAACCACCCGGACGTGCTGCTGCGTTTGCTCCTACGAGGTTCGGTGTGTCGGCCGACATTGAACGCTTGAGCGCCGGAGTGCCATCACTTAAAGGAGTCAAATATTCAACAGTCGCACCTTGTCCACGGACGAGATAGGTTTCTGATGTTTTTGTCGTATCCCCCGGTTGGGTCAGCCGCTCATAAAGGCTTTTGTCGACAATCCTAAGGCCAACTACGGCTCCAATTCCTTGGGCACCCTCTGCATCGTCCTGGATGCCATAAATTGGGAGTACGAACCCCATGGTCGGTTCGCCACTCGCACCGAGATACAAATCAATGATAGCAGGCTCACCGTCCAAAGCCTGCGCAACCGCTTTACGAATTCTCCCGGTGACGGGTGGCATATCGGGAGTGCTGACAATGGCCGTGCCATTCTTGTCCAGAAGGCCAATGCCTGCGATCCCGACGCGTTCGACATTTGCGGCTATTTCGCCAACTGGCGGCGGGGCTTTGAAGCCAATGCGTTCAGCGGTGGCGTTTAAAAGGTTTCTTAAATAGGTGGCGGAAGACGCCGAGCTTACGCCTTGGTCTTCGACTTCCTCTTCCTGAAAATCAGATGCGTTTTCGTCTTCCGACAGGTCCGCAAGCCCGTCCGCACCATCTTCCAGGCTTAGTGATGGTTCCGGTGCTATTTCGATTTCCGGCTCTGGGGCCAAATCGCCTTGTTCGGCGGCGTCAGCGATATCGGAAAGGTAAAGTTGCAAGGACGCGTTTTGTGCAAGTTCACGCATGTGCGCGAAGTTTAATTCAACCCATTCATTTACCGAAGCTGTGCGACTGTCAGCAATAATCCCCAAACGTACCTGCCATGCTTGAACATCACGTTGTCGCTCCGACTCGACGAAGGCAAAGACGCCCATAATTGCCGCCACAACAGCAATGGCAATTCCCGACACAATCGCGATAGCCATCTTGTTTATTTTGGGCTTTGTCGTTTCAGCGGGGGACGTTGTGGATTCCTCAGAACCCGTTTCTTTGTCCTCCTCCGTGGTTTGGGCCATCGGCCATTCCCCAATAAAGTAATGAATTTCCAATATCTTACGGGTTGCGAATTGGGACGCAAGTGGAATCCCGGATTGTCATCACTGTTGCGCGATTTTGATGTTAGATGGTTGCTTGCAAGCTACTGAAAAGGCTAAAATACGTGGATTCTTGCGTTGATTGATATTTTGTTATGATCTGTGCCGTAAAATGAAAAAACAGGCCAAAAACATGAACCACAGCCTTTGGCGATTCGGTGTTTCTGCTTTGCTTCTCGTCGGGATTCTGAGCCCCGTCTTTACGGAGCCAGCCTATGGTGCGGCAAAATCGTATCGCAGTTTTTTCCAAAGTGTGGAAACCCGTTCAAAAAACCTGAAGCCCTTTAAAAAATGGCGCGCCGCGCTTTCAAGATATTCAAAAGAAGTTAAAGGTAAAAGCAAACTCAAGTGCAATTCCAAACGGCTGAACATCTGTAGTTTTGGTGATTGGAAAAAATTTCTGATCAGTATTAAGAAATACGATAAATTTACGCAGCTCCGCGCGGTCAACGCACGAATGAACAAGGCGAAATATACATCGGACAGTTCAAATTGGGGGAAGAAGGATTTTTGGGCGACACCTGGAGAGTTTATGTCACGCTTTGGAGATTGCGAAGACTACGCAATCGTCAAATATCTCTCTTTGCGTTTGCTCGGTTTTAAAGACAGTGAATTGCGTGTTGTTGCCGTTAAAGACCTTAATCTAAAAGTGGGGCATGCGGTGCTTGTCGCGATCTTAAAAGATCCGAAAACGAAGAAGAAAAAGGTCTATGTGCTCGACAATCAAATAAAAGAAGTTGTTGAAGCGAAGACAATCCGACATTACGAGCCGGTATTTTCAATTAATCGCAGCTTTTGGTGGCGGCATCGTCGCTCCTGACCGGCCGCCCCCCCTGATAGTAAGTCTGGGAAATACGATCTGGAAAGTTAATCGCGTCGTTCTTTGCCTTCGCGCCGTGGTCCTTGTCTGCGGGTATCTTTTTCGGCGCGGCGTTGCTCCGAACGGCGCTCACTTTCCGCCCGACGTTCATTCTCTACTGCAATCTCTTTTTCACGTCGTTCTTGTGCGCGGCGATCATTATCGCGTCTTTCCTGATCACGACGATCACTGTCTCGTCGATCAGAACCTTTTCGCGCACTCGTTTGCTCACTCATGTTTTGTAGTCCCCAAAATTAAACGTCTTAAAACAATCCCTGCAGTTTAAACCTGGACGTTCAGCAAGTCTAACACTACCCCAATTAGCCCTGGAATTTTTGGATTTTACCTCTACTTTCAGGCTTCGTGGCAGCAAGCCACTATTATTTTATCTGATGTGGAACATTCTTTGAGTTTAATCAGTTCAGAAATTGAAAAACGCCGTACTTTTGCGATTATTTCGCACCCCGATGCCGGCAAAACAACGCTTACGGAAAAGTTGCTATTGTTTGGTGGTGCCATACAGTTGGCTGGGGCTGTTAAAGCGCGTGGTGAGCAAAGACGCGCGACCTCGGACTGGATGAAAGTGGAACGCGAACGCGGCATCTCCGTTGCTTCTTCTGTCATGACCTACGAGTTTGAAGGCTGCACATTTAATTTGCTCGATACTCCTGGTCACGAAGACTTCAGTGAAGATACCTATCGGACCCTGACGGCTGTTGATTCGGCCGTTATGGTGATCGACGCATCACGGGGTATCGAGAAACAAACGCGAAAACTGTTTGAAGTCTGCCGGCTTCGCAGTCTCCCGATCATTACTTTCATTAATAAAATGGATCGCGAGGCCAGAGACCCGTTTGATCTTTTGGACGAGATAGAACAAACACTGGCGTTAGATGTCACACCCGCCAGTTGGCCTATCGGTATGGGGCGTAATTTTCTGGGGTGTTACGACTTGATCAACGACCGGCTGGTTTTGGTCGGTAAATCAAAAGGGGAAATGCCGGACGAGGGCGAAGTCTGCGAGGGCCTGGATGATCCCAAGCTCGACGAACTATTGCCTGACTATGCGGTGGCGCAGCTGCGTGAAGAAGTTGAGATGGTGCGGGGGCTCTGCCCGCCGTTTGATCTGCAAGCCTATCGCGAAGGTAATTTGACCCCGGTATTCTTTGGCAGTGCGATCAATAATTTTGGCGTGCGGGAGCTTTTAAAAGGCTTAAGCAGTAACGCTCCAACACCCCAAAAACAGCCTGCAGTCGGCCGGGAGGTCGAGCCGGATGAAAGTAAAGTGTCGGGTTTTGTCTTTAAAATCCAAGCCAATATGGACCCAAAACACCGGGACCGGATCGCGTTCGTAAAAATCTGTTCTGGCCGTTTTAAGCGTGGCATGAAAATGCTTCATGTCAGATCAGGAAAAACACTCAATATTCATAACCCTGTGTTGTTTCTGGCCCGTGATCGGGAACTGGCTGAAGAGGCGTTTGCGGGTGATATTATTGGTATCCCGAATCACGGCAATTTGCGCATTGGTGACGGTCTAAGCGAAGGTGAGGAAATCAAGTTTACGGGTATCCCATCTTTCGCACCGGAACTCTTGCAGAAAGTGCGCCCGGAGGATCCTATGCGCGCCAAACACCTGGGCAAAGCTTTGCAGCAATTGGCCGAAGAAGGTGCCGCGCGCGTTTTCAAACCGATTGTCGGCGCCGACTGGATTGTCGGGGTTGTTGGTGTCTTGCAATTTGAAGTATTGGCAGACCGAATTCGAAGTGAATATGATATACCGGTGCGTTTTGAACAAACGGAACTATATACGGCGCGGTGGGTGGAGGCTGAAGATCATCTACTGTTAAAGAAGTTTTTGGATTCGACAGCGGCTGCCATCGCGGATGACCATGACAATTCACCTGTCTTTATGGCTCGTAATGCCTGGCACTTGAATAAAGCTGAAGAAGACTGGCCGGATATCACGTTCCGTAAAACCAAGGAACAAATGTTCTAGCGTCGAAATTGCTGGAAAGGCAGGCACCATGGAAAAATCGGGTCCAGATATACCGAAACTGAACTCGCCCTTTTATTTCGTTTCTAAAGACGAACGTGAGCGACGGCTCCGGGTTGTTCGTGAAACGCAGCCAGAGGGGCCTTTATGGGTTTTTGCCTTCGGGTCGCTGATGTGGAATCCTTGTTTTGAATTTGACCGCCGTGAAGTTGCCGAGTTCCATGGATGGGAGCGCAAGTTCCACATATGGACAACGCTGGCGCGGGGGACACCGGATAGACCGGGGCTGGGTTTGTGTATCGAGCAATCGGAGCTCTCCTGCAAAGGCATTGTCTATCGGTTGCTTGCTAAAAACGAAGAAGCAGACTGGCAAGCGCTCTGGGACCGTGAAATGGTTAGTGGCATCTATCAGGCCGTATGGGCGGATGTCCAGCTTGAGACCGGAAAACATGTGAAGGCCCTTACTTTTGTCGTCGATAAGGCTCATCCCCAATATGCCGGTGGCATGGCGATCCCGCACATGGCTGAAATCATTGCCGGGGCCGAAGGTAAATACGGCCTTTGCCGAGATTATTTAGCTTCGACGGTTGAAGAAATGGCGAAAATTAACGTGTTTGATGACTATCTGACAATGCTTCTGGAAGAAGTAAACAAGCACAGCGCATAGAGTTTGAGGCGAGCGCCTTAGGTGATTGTGGAACTGATTACGTAAATGTGGAAGTGAACCCAACTCTAACCTTGCAATAAAAAGGGCACTTAGCTCCTTTTGATCTATCCTAACACCTTTTGGCATACGTGTTTGACTATTACTGGATAACATCCTGCTTAGGTGTATACCTGCATCACAGTTCAATATTGTGAGATGAGATAAATGACGCTGGAATACAGGGCTCCTATTCCGCCGGGAAAGTCATGGCACGTTGCCCGAATACAACGCCATGTCAGTGAACTGCTGCGCCTGGCTGCTCCGATTACGATATCGCGAATGGGCATACTTGTTATGGCCTTGGTCGACACGGTCATGGTCGGGCAGTACAGCACAATAGAACTGGCCTATGGTGGCATTGGGGTGTCCTTGATTGTTCCCATCATGTTAATTTCGATGGGTATGACCATGGGAACTCTGGTTCTGACTTCTATCGCGCATGGGGCAGGTGATACAAAGGAATGTGGTGCAATATGGCGTCGTAGCATACCTTACGCATTGGGGTTGGGCGTCGTCGCGGTATGTATAACCCATTTTGGACCAACGTTGTTGGGTGTGACCGGTCAAACCGAAGAGCTGTCCCGGGAAGGTGGCGCCGTCATGCAGGTTCTGGGACTTGGGTTGCCGGGCTATCTGTTGTACATGACGTCGGCTTTTTTTCTGGAGGGTATTCGCCGACCGCAACCGGCCATGTTCATTATGATCGGTGCAAATATACTGAACTTTATTCTTAATTATTGGCTAATAGCCGACTATGGCGCCGCAGGTGCTGCCTGGGGGACAACGGTTTCCAGATGGTTCCTGGGGATTGGGGCTCTTCTGTATATATGGAATTTGCACGACCGTGGACACTTTGGCGTGCGCGAGAAACGCGTTGCCAGTTGGGCATCGTGGTCTAATCAGCGCCGGTTGGGGTACGCAACCGCTTTGAGCATTGGTGTTGAAGCGACCGCCTTTGCCGCGCTTAATATCTTTGCCGGTTGGATGGGGCCGGAGGCCGTTGCGGCCTATTCGGTGGGCATAAATGTTCTTTCCATCTTATTTATGATCGCACTGGGAATTGGCGTTGCGTCGTCAGTGCGGGTCGGGATCGCGTTCGGACGAAAAGATTATCCTGACACGGCCTTGGCTGGCTGGACAGGGCTCGGCACCAGCACTCTGATTCTGGGTGTCTCTGGTGCTCTTGTCTGTCTGTTCGCTGGAGAGATAGCGCGCGTTTATTCATCAGACGCAAACCTGATCTCTTTTGTTATACCCCTTATTCTCATTTGTGGTCTCGCTATCACCTTGGATGGAGGGCAAGCCGTAATGGCAAATGTGCTCAGGGGGCGTCAGGATGTCTGGATACCGTCCTGTTTGCAGACGATTTCATATGCAGGTGTTTTAATTCCCCTCAGTTGGTATTTATCCCTGCATCTGGATCGTGGTCCGGCAGGTTTGTTCGAAGCTATTTTGTTGACGAGTATCTTCGCATTAACGACACTTTCCCTTCGTTTCTTATGGTTATGTTCGCGCGATAAAACGCGCCCTTAGTAAAACGGCGGTCAGGTTTTAAAAGCGTCTTGCTTATGGGTTATGTTCGCGCGCATGCAACGCACGTCGGAAAAGTGGGGTCGTGCGCCAAACGTTTCTCTTCAATGTCTTCGCCACACGTTACGCAATAACCAAAGTCGCCCTCTTCAATGCGTTTTAGAGCACTTTCGATCCGCTTGAGTTCCAAATCCCGCCGGCGGCCGGTTTCCAGTTGCATGGCTTGCGTTTGCAAGGCGTCCATACGCGACAAGCGACCGACCGAAGTTTGATCCAATTCAACAGGCTTTCTGCTATCCTGCGTCGACTCGGTCAGGTGCATGAGTTCCTCTCGAAGGCTCAGAAGGTCGTTCTTGTATGCGTCAATTATCGATTTGTTCATGTGTCTACCTGCCGATCGGCAATATGGTTGCATTCATTGTGTTTAGGTTCAAGTTGGTTGCTTGATCGAGGGCCGATGCTGGAGTATGACCTGCAACTCAATTAAAACCGCTAAATCAACGTAAACTTGAGCATTTTATGACCTTATTTGAGACATTCCGCGAAAATATCGTATCGATCATTAACGAGATGATCGCCGCAAAAGAACTGCCGGAAGGCTTGAATCTGGATCGCATCAATGTAGAACCTCCCCGGGATGCAAGTCACGGCGACTTGACGACGAATGCTGCGATGGTGTTGGCAAAGCCGGCGGCGATGAACCCGCGGGACCTGGCGACCTTGTTGGCTAAAAAATTGGGCGAGCTGGACGCGGTTGAAAAAGTCGACATTGCCGGCCCCGGATTTCTGAATTTTGGTCTGTCGATTGCGTTTTGGCACAGCCAGATGCGCGATGTCCTGCGACAAGGTATCTCGTTTGGTGATTCAGACATGGGGCAGGGACAAAAGGTCAATGTTGAGTATGTGTCGGCGAACCCGACGGGGCCATTGCACGTCGCGCATGCACGTGGTGCGGTGACGGGGGACGCGCTGGCGTTACTCCTGCGGAAAGCGGGATACGACGTTACGACAGAATATTACATTAACGACGCCGGATCGCAGGTGGATACGTTGGCGCGTTCGGCACATTTGCGCTATCGCGAGGCGCTTGGTGAAGATATTGGTGAAATTCCCGAGGGGCTATACCCCGGCGACTACATGATACCGGTAGGCGAGGCGTTGGCCCAGCGCGACGGCGACAAATGGCTGGATTGTGATGAAACCGAATGGTTAGTTGAGTTTCGCGAGTTTGCAGTCGCGCAGATGATGACGTTGATACGCGACGATTTAAAAGGTTTGGGAATTGAACAGGATGTCTTCACATCTGAGAAATCGTTGGTTGATGCCGGAGCAGTCGATGACGTCCTGAACACTTTAGAAGATGAGAACCTTGTTTATGTGGGCGTACTCGAACCGCCAAAAGGCATGAAACCTGACGATTGGGAACCGCGCCCCCAGACGTTGTTTAAGTCGACGGATTTCGGTGACGATGTGGACCGCCCGATTAAAAAATCAGACGGTAGCTGGACCTATTTCACCAATGATATCGCTTATCATCTGGATAAATATCGGCGCGGCTATACACAAATGATCGATATTTTTGGTGCCGATCATGGTGGGTATGTGAAACGCATGAAAGCAGCGACGACGGCGGTTAGTGGCGGTGAGGCCGCGCTTGAAATCAAATTATGCCAAATGGTGCATTTGATGAAGGGCGGGGAGCCGATACGCATGTCCAAACGTTCCGGAAATTTTGTGACCCTGCGCAACTTGATTGATGAAGTGGGCAAGGATGTCGTTCGTTTTATTATGTTGACGCGCAAAAGTGACACGCAAATGGAGTTTGACCTCCAGAAAGTAACGGAACAGTCGCGCGATAATCCGGTGTTTTACGTGCAATATGCGCACGCCCGGTGTCATTCCGTATTGCGAAATGCGCTTGAAACACTTGGTGTCGAATCTATTGATGCGTTGAACTTGCATGATGTGTCTTTTGATCCGATCCATGACCCGGCAGAACTCGAACTCATTCGGGTCATGGCGAATTGGCCGCGCATGGTTGAAGCGGCGGCTGAAGCGCAGGAACCCCATCGTGTGGCCTATTATCTTAATGAATTGGCGACCCAGTTCCACGGATTGTGGAATAAAGGGAAAGATGACGTTCGGCTGCGATTTATCCATGAGGATGATAGAGAGTTAACGTTGGCACGCCTTGCACTTATTCAGGCGGTGGCGCTCGTCATTGCGTCCGGGCTGGCGGTTTTTGGTGTCGAGCCGGTTGAGGAACTGCGCTGACACCCGCAGAGCAACGTTTGCAAAAATCAATGGACGTGTTGATATCAACATGCCCCGATATTCGGCGCGCCCACAAGCTCATTGGCTTACCTGCTGCGCGGGATCGTAAACCGGGTTTCGCGACTTTGTTACGGATCATTATTGATCAACAGGTGTCGGTTCAATCAGGCGCAGCCATATGGAAGCGGCTGGAAGCAGGGTTGGGCACTTGCACGCCTGACTCGGTTCTCGCGGCAGGAGACGGGCCGCTATCAGACTATGGACTAAGCCGTCCAAAGACCCGCTATGCATTGGGACTGGCGCAAGCCATAAAGCAAGGGGAGCTGGATTTGGATGGTCTGGCAACAGCCGATAAGGACGTTGTCTTTGATCAGCTGACAGCGATCAAAGGAATTGGGCGCTGGACCGCAGAAATTTATCTGATGTTTGCCCTTAATCATTCTGATATTTGGCCATCCGGAGACTTGGCGCTAGCTGAGGCGGTTAGGCGCTTACTCGGTTTGCCGGATCGGCCAACACCGCAACAACTCGATGTGATCGCCGAACGGTGGCGACCGGAGCGAACCACTGCCGCCGTGTTTCTTTGGCACTGCTACAAGAAACTTCCGCTTGCGTAAACAGAGCGGGAAGGCGTTTATTACGCTAAGGGAAGGCCTTTATTCTCTTGCATAAGGATTTATGCTTTGGATTTGCATCGGAAAACAAATTCGTTACTATGGCAACTGCAATTATTTGAAAGGAGTTTGGATCGTGATGATGAAAAAAACAGTAGCAAAAACGGCATCAGTTTTATTAATTTCTCTTATGATTACAAATTCTTATGGCTTTAGTGCCCATGCGGAAGGTGAAGGCACCGGGAAAGAGCTAACACCGGATGCTGAAATTGAAAAGGACGATAATGACCCGTTTGAGCCGATAAATCGTTTTACATCGGGGTTTAACAGGATAGTCAGGGGTGCCATCCTCGACCCATTGGTCGACGGATATCAGGCGGTCACTCCGGACGCGCTTCAAGAAGCACTTGGAAATGCTGCGTCAAATTTGTCAGAGCCTGTTACGGCGATCAGCAGTCTTATCGAAGGCGATACAGAAAACGCGGGTAACGCGACTAAGCGTTTTCTTGTGAATACTACGGTTGGTCTTGGTGGGACGCAGGACAAAGCAACCGAAATGGGGATCGAGCATCGGCGGGAAGACTTGGGGCAAGCAGCAGCTGTACATGGTGCGGAATCTGGACCTTACATTGTTTTACCCTTATTAGGCCCAAGTAATACACGCGACGCTTTGGGGACAGCCGTTACTGCCGTCGCAAGCCCGATGCCGCTTGTCGGTGCGATGACCACCAGCGGGATCGAATACTCAAAGAATCAAGACGATCTTCAGTCTGTCACAAAAGGCGCATTAGATCCCTACACGGTGGAGAAGAACGCTTATCGCCAGCACCGTGAATACGTCATAAAGAACGGGCAGGTAGAAAAAGAGGCGCCAGAATTTCCAACCTTAGACGAAAAGCTTGAATAGATCGCAGTCTCAAATGACTTTATTCTAAGCGTTCATGCGTTGAAGAATGACGGCAATGCCGATCAACAGAACATGTGATTTCTTGAACCACTTGGTGATTGATTCGATTTTTTGAAAGATAATGTGTTAAAAAACGTAAAACATGGGTTGCAATAAATAAAATAATGCTCTTGCAATCGATTCGTGTTAGCATGTATGCAATAATTATTTGAAATGCCGTGGGAGCGGGTAAGTCAATGACTGTATATTATCTTTCAGGATTAGCGATTGCCGCAGGTGTCGCGATATTGGGGTTAATATTCATAATTCCGAAGCTTAGAGGAAAATAGTCGGATTTATGAGGCTATATTGTTAGAGCCCATTTTGCAGTAAAATTTGTTCTCCTCGCTGCGTTTGTCGCCGAGGTGAATACTTCTCGTAAGGACATAAAAGACTTTATCGTATGCGTCTGGCATATTGCCCGGCTGCGTGGCCGGATGACCACGCTTTTTAAAACTTGAACTCACTCCGATGTCTGGTCGTGTCTGGGACCACGTCAATGAAACAGAGGCCTGGGACGTTTCTGGCTCGAAAGGTTATGGTCGCGTCGTTATTAGAAAAAAACTGTCATTAATCGCTATATCGATAAAGAGGTTGGCTTCTCCAAATTGTTGAAGATAGTCTTGTCGACCCCATTTTTAGAGTGAGCAGGAATTGAGCGTTTTGGAAGAACCTTTTAAACTAACCGTGACGCAAGCACTTCTCGAGATTAAGGCTGGCGCGTTTACCACAGTGGAATGGCTGCAATCCTGCCAAGAACGCATCCGCCAACGCGAGCCCGAGGTTCATGCTTGGGCGTGTCTTAATGAACATGTCGTTGAAGAGGCCCAAGCCCGTTTGGAACTTGGCCAAGGTCCGTCCATCCCTATCGGTGTGAAAGACATCATTGATGTGCGTGGCCTGCAGACGATGATGGGAACAAGTTTTCATGATCCGGCACCACAGACGCGCGATGCAGGTTCTGTTGCGATCCTGCGTGATGCAGGTTGTGCGGTTATGGGTAAAACCGTCACCACCGAACTCGGGCACCGCCATCCGGGACCTACACGTAATCCGCGAAACCTAAAGCATACGCCGGGCGGCTCTTCGTCTGGTTCAGCGGCTGCCGTTGCCGATTTTATGGTGCCATTGAGCCTTGGCACCCAGACATCAGGTTCTGTGATCCGCCCGGCGGCCTATTGTGGCGTGGTCGGTTACAAGCCGACCTATAACGATTTTGATAAATCTGGAATTTTGGCCAATGCGCCGTCTATGGATACGCTTGGTATTCTGGCCCGGTCGGTCGATGATGTTTACTTTCTTCGCCAAATGTTGCTGGAAAATCCCGCTGGAAATACCTGCGAGGCTAAATTCTCAGATTTAACGTTCGGCGTGCTCAGGGCGACTCCTTGGGAGACCGCTGAGGCAGAAACCCTTGATTTGATCGAAGATTTTACGGGCCAGCTCGCCACACAGGGTGCCCGACTGGTCGATGTTCAGATCGATCAGGTGGTTCGTCGGCTGTTGGAACTGCACCGGTTGATAAGTGGTTACGAATTTAGGCGGGCGATTGCTTTCGAGCGCATTCACCATCTTGACCAACTTAGCCCTGTGCTGCGGGAGGGCCGGCTTAGTGACGGCCACCGTGTGGACATCCAAGAATACCAGAGCGCGGTGCATGAGGTGTCTATTTTGCGATCGCAATTAGCGCAAACCTTCGCAAACGTCGACATTCTGATCGCGCCCAGCGCGGTTGGGCCCGCACCAGCCACGTTAGAGACGACGGGTGATGCGGCATTCAGTTCTGCCTGGAGCTTGGCTGGCAACCCTGCGATCACGTTGCCTTTGTTTTCTGCCGGTGGCTCAGGTATGCCGATCGGTTGCCAATTCATCGCCGGTTTCGCGAATGACGATCTGCTGTTGGCGGCGTCTAAAGGAATTATGGAGACATGTGTTCATGCCTAACAGGCGCGCGGGAGTCTATCAGGCCCCTGCGTTCGCACGGTTTCGCGCGTCTTCTTCGCTTAAGCCCAAGGGTGGGAATCAGAGTTTATTGGCATCTGCCTGCTAGAGTTCTTCCGGAAGGGGACTAATTCGCCGCCGCCAGGAAGTCGCCGGGATAACTGAAGTAGCGGATACGACATCTGCATCCAAAAGCTTTAAACGAGACTTGATCGACTTGTTCGACAAAACCTTGCAAGACAGATTCCGAGCGTAATTCTGTGCTACGCGCCTTAATTTCGATATAGACAGGCTGACCTATGGGGGCATAGGCAAGGGCCAGCGGCATGATCTGAACTTTATCTGATTGCGCGCCGAGGTTGTTGACAATTATGTCCAATAAGGTCTGGCTGAGGGCTAAAAAGTCGGGGTTGTCTAACTTTTGATCTGGGCCATAATGAATGCTTACGGACGGCATGGATGCTCCAAGTCTTTTTTTTGTAAATGAGGTGGTCGCGGTAATCGTGCCTCTAGTCTACTTTGCAACGTTTCGGGCGATATTATATAATTTGGCAAGGGTTGACATTGTTGTCGAGTTGATTTTCATTTGAAACCTTAACACAGTGTAACTAAATACAAAGAGGGCCATACTAAATGGCTCCATAACAACAGGGCCACATCAAATAGATGTGGGCTAAATAAACAAACTTAAAACGGGAGACTAAACATGTTTCACTTACGTACTTTGACGACGGCCGTCGTTGGAGCGGGAATTCTAATTGCAACGACGGGTATAGCTGCGGCTGTGGACCCCATTAAGCTTCGTTGGGCTTCGGACCATGGTGGCCCCCCACATCCTGCCGCCATCGCAGAAGTGTATTTTGCTGAGCAAGTCGAAAAGAAGATTCCAGGCAGTAAAGTCCAAATTTATTGGGCAAAATCACTTTACACAATTCCGCAAGGTGTCAAAGCCCTGACCCAAGGTAACCTTGAGGTTCTAACCGGCCAGTTCGGTAAAACGGCAAGTGTTGAGCCGCTGGCCAACGTACTCTTGGGTGCTGGTAAATTGACCACCGCCGGTGCAATCGACAGCATTGACAAAACCGAGACCTTTTCGGAATTGGTTAATCATTTTAATAAAGTCCATGACATCACGATTATGGGCGCAGGCCATCTCAGCATGTACATGGGTGCCGGTGCCGTTGAAAAGCGTTTAACTGCGCCTGCTGATTTCGCGGGCATGAAAATGCGTTCTATGGGTCCGGCTGAAAACGCCCTGTTGAGTTCACTTGGATCTAATCCTCAAGCCATGGCCTTTGGCGATGTGCCTTCAGCGCTGCAGACAGGTGTTATCGACGGGTTGTTGACCTCGCTTGGCGGGTTCAACCAAGTCAAGGAGCAAGCGCCTTACTTTACGGTTGCTGGACTTAACGGCATCGTTGGCGATTACTACTGGTTTGGTGTTTCCAACCGTTGGTGGAGCAAGCTTTCCTCAGAGCAGCAGGCTGCCTTGGGTGACATCATCAAAAATGATTTTATTCCGTTCCAGCGCGCTATTAACTACTGTAACGATCAGCGTATGCTTTCGAAATTTGAAACCAAGGACAAGAGTGCGCCAGGTATCTACGTCATGAGCCAGGATGAAGCGGCTGTCATTCAGAAAGCCGAAGGCGGCGCAACCAATGAATGGATCAAGTCTAAGGTCAATGATGTTGGCGATAAGATGGTCGATAAATTCACTGCGGAAGCAGCCAAGGTTGTCGCTGCTAACCCTCCGGGATCCAGTGCCCTGGAAAAGACAGATTGTTCAAAGTTCGCGCCGTATTTCGCTAAATATGTTAAAGGTTCCGACCTTTACCGTGCGACGAATCGCAAATAATTTATAACAACCCAGTCGGTCAAGGGGGTGCTAGTTTATAGCAGCCCCTTGGCCTTCTCTGTTGTGTCTGTAGAATAAAGAAACTCTGCGGACAATGGGGGCGACATGGACCTATTTCTGGTAATCTCGAAACGCATTCAGGAGACAATCCATTCTGTTCTTGGATGGGTCTCCGCAGCGATGCTTGTGGTCATTACACTATTTGCTTTAGTCGAAATCGTGCGCCGGTATTTGTTCGACGTCGTTTTCGAATGGGGCCAGGATGCGATCGTGGTCGGAATGATTGCTGCCGTTTCTCTCTATTTCTGCGTCACACAAGTCCGGCGTAGTCATCTTATCATGGACGCCATCATCCAGCTTCTCCATTCAAGAGGACATTTCAAGGCGGTTGGATTTGCGAGAATTCTCGTTTCTGGCATTGTCGCCTTGTTCTGCACTGCGCTTGCCGTAACCGGGTTGCCAACGCTGGATTATGCTATCGCGCGGGAGCTCTCCACGTATAGCTTGATCATCCCGCTTTGGCCGTTCTATCTCATTTTGATAATTGGGTTTGGCCTGATGGGCCTGGTCGCATTTCTGCAAATGATTGAAGACATTATCGCATTCGCCCGCGGTGAACATTTGCACTCGGATATTGAGTTAACTACCGATGTTTAAGCAATTATGCATCGACACCAATAAGGTATGCCCATGCTTGCTACAGCATTAACTCTTTTTGCACTTATTTTTATCGCGGTTCCCATTGGCATATCACTCGCCGGCTCTGCCGCAGTTATGGTCATCTTTGATGACTTTCTGACTTTCGATACGCTTTTCGAAGCCTTTTTTAATTTCATCAGTAAATACACCCTGATTGCTATTCCCTTCTTTATCTATGCCGGATTCTTGATGGAAAAGACGGGGCTCGTTCGCGGGTTGTTCAATTTTGCTGACGCGCTGATTGGATGGGTTCCTGGTGGATTTGCCTATGCAACTTTGATATCGGCCGTCCTATTTGGCGCAATTTCTGGTTCCTCAACGGCCATGGCGGCGGCTATGAGTGTTATTGCTTATCCGGAAATGGTCAAGCGCGGCTACCCTAAATGGATGGCAGCAGGGGTCATCGCTTCGGCGGGTGGCATCGCGCTTTTGATACCTCCGAGTATAACCCTAATCCTGTACGGTGTGATCACGGAAATATCGATTGTAGACCTTTTCTTCGCGGGCGTTATTCCAGGTGTTATGCTGGCGCTCAGTGATGCGGTCATCATCATTTGTGTGTCCATATTTGTTGTTAAGCTGCCTAAAGGTACATTTGAGCTTAAAAGATGCGGCACGACCTTTCTGGAGGCCTTGCCTGCGTTATTGATGCCCGTCGTCGTGCTGGGTGGGCTGTATGGGGGGCTTTTCACACCGACAGAAGCGGGAGCCGCTGCGGCGTGCTACGCGCTGGGTTATGGTATTCTGTTTAAACGTGGAGCTTTCATCAAAGAGTTGATGCCCGTTACGAAGCGCACCATGAATCTGACGGCTCTTGTCTTCTTTCTGCTCGGATGTGTTGGCATCTTCCAATTCTTCTTGGCAAATATGGGGTGGCCGCAAGAAATCGCGGCATGGTCAGGCACGCTTGGGTTCTCAAAGGAGATGTTCCTCTTCGCGTTGATGGGGACATTGTTGATCTTGTCGATGTGGTTGACCGGGGTCGCAATCCTGGTCCTAACGGTTCCTATCTATTTTCCAGTTGCCCTGTCGCTTGGGGTCGATCCGGTGCATCTGGGTATTCTGACGGCATTATGTATTGAGATTGGCAGCGTTATTCCGCCAGTGGGGCTGAACCTTTTCGCTGTGAGTGGCGTCACAAAGTTGCCGGTAACGCAAGTTATCAAGGGTTCATTCCCGTTCTGTATATCTGATACCGTTGTCTTGGTTCTTGTGTTGCTGTTCCCAATGCTTGCACTTTGGCTGCCTGGACAGCTGGTTACATCTCACTTCTAATGCGGCGGGTCGAGGTCGCATCAAATGAGTAGTGATCCCTTAGCCGATAAGGGCAAGTCATTTGCATTGCGCGGTATGACAAATTTTTTCGTCGGGGGCGACAATCAGCGGATCGATTTGGCGCCATCAGAAGGTGTGGCTTTGGCCATGGGTTCGGAAAAACGATCTCTGGAGCAAACGGGCGACTACCAGACAGGTCAAATGTACATTCAGGGTTATCTGGCGGCGGATCAGAACGGTCTACCGCCACTGTTGATGTGGCACGGTGGCGGCATGACGGGTACCACTTGGGAATCAACTCCGGATGGCCGTTCGGGTTGGGTTGAACTGGCGCTTCGAGATCATTTTGATGTTTATATTTCTGATGCCGTAGAACGCGGTCGTGCGTCGTTCCCGCCGAACGCGATAACCGAGTTGCCGGCCGTTTTTCGGCCAAAGGAACTCGCATGGAAAATTTTTCGCATGGGACCAGAAGGTGGTTATGCTTCAAGTCCCGCCGCGCGCCGCCCGTTCGCCAATCAGCGTTTTCCAGTTTCCTCTTACGATCACTTTGCCAGTCAATTCGTCGCTCGTTGGCCAGCTTTAGCGCCCTTGGTGAAAACGGCGTATTCTGAATACATACTTCTATTCGAAAAGGCCATTATCGTTGCCCACAGCCAAGGCTGCGGCTATGCGCAGGAAGCAGCACTTTCCCATCCTGATCGTGTTCATGCTGTCATTTTGGTAGAACCATCGGGTTCTCCGACGGAGTCCTCGGTGCAATCTGTCCAGAAGCTCAAGAAAGTGCCGCACCTGGTGGTCTGGGGTGATTTTTTCGAGCAAAGCCCCGTTTGGCAAGACTATCGGCAAACAGTTGGTGCCTATCTTGATATGCTCCGGGCGGCTGATGTGCCGGTCGACATCATTGATTTGCCTGCCCGTGGGATCCGAGGTAATTCGCACTTCCCGATGATGGATGACAACAGCGCCGATGTCTGGCGGATGATCTCCGATTGGATCCATCAACTCTAAGTGACCGTCCACAGAACCACCTTGCGACGCTTTGACGCGACCTAAAAACCCCGGTTACATCTCTGACAAACGGCACGGTTATAAAAACACGTTTCGTGAGGCGCCTTCGTAAACGTGGCGATGGTTGGTCTTTGGCGAATTTCAGCATCGAACGATTATTCTTTATCGGGCAATATTGTCGGAGCCCATTTTGCACTACTGTTTGGTTTCCGCGCGGTGCCTGTCGCTGAGGAGAATGTTTCGCGTTAGCAACTAGAGAGACTTTATCGATTGCGTCAGGCATATTGTCCGGCTGCGTGGCCGGATGACCAGGCCCATTGAAAATTAAAGCCACCCAGATGTCCTGTCACGTCCGTGACCTCGCCGATAAAATAGAGACCCGGGACCTTTCTGGCCTCAAAGGTTTTTGACGATAGCTCCGATGTATCAACGCCGCCTCTTGTGACTTCCGCTGTTCTGTAGCCTTCACTGCCACTGGGTGTTAGGTGCCATGCATTCATGCGTTCAGCAAGCCGTCGCAGCCCTTTGTCCGGCACATTTGCCAATTGCCCAGAGACAGAGGTTTCTTCCAATATATCATTTAGAAGTCTGCCGGGCAGTTGACCGGTAAATAGACTTGAAACCAGGGCTTTCGGTGTTTGCTGTTTCGCCGTGGTTAAACGGTCCAAAACCAGTGCATCTGGCATCAAATTTATCGTAATCTGGGAGCCTGTCATCCAATAGGATGAGATTTGCAAGATCGCGGGGCCGCTTAATCCGCGATGGGTGAACAGCAGCGCTTCGGCAAATTTTGTTTTGTTCGTACTGACCACGCATGTGGTCGCGACGCCCGCCAAGGCTTTCATCCTGTCTGCCATCGGCCCGTCGAAGGTTAGCGGCACCAAGGCCGGTTCCGTTGGAATGAGGTCGAGCCCAAACTGCTCGGCGATTTGATAACCGAAGCCACTTGCGCCCATCTTTGGGATTGATTTCCCGCCTGATGCGATAACAAGGGATGCAGCCTCAAAGGTTCCCGTGTCACTAGTAACAATGAAGTTCTCTGGTTTTTCAACCGCCGAGATTTCAACATTCAATTTTAGTTCGACATGATGTTCCGCACATTCATCTAACAACATTTTTATTATTTGTTTGGAAGACTCATCGCAAAACAGTTGGCCCAGGGTCTTTTCGTGGAACTGAATTTTGTGTTTCCTAACCAATTCAATAAAATCATGCTGGCTGTAGCGTTTTAAGGCGGAAATGCAAAAGCGGGGGTTTTGTGAAATAAAGTTGGATGCGGACGTGTGTAAATTCGTAAAATTGCAGCGCCCGCCACCTGATATCCGGATTTTCTCGGCGGGCTGCTTGCTTTTTTCAAGGACAAGAGTCTTGCGACCGCGTTTGCCGCACTCGATGGCAGCCATAAGTCCAGCGGCACCCGCACCAATAATGATAACATCGTAGCGGTTGATTGCCATTCTTATCTCGTGTTCATTTGTGTCTGCCGGAGCGGCTAGTATGCCCCCCCTTTATCCTGAATGCCATTCTCGATGCCGATTTGGCATCATGCTTCAGGGGCTGGTGGGTCAATCTTTTGTTTTCGCACGGCTGTGCGTCGCATCGTATAGAACGTGCTGGCAATAATCACCAGAGCACCGGTTAAGGTCCATACGGTCGGAATTTCGTCAAAGAATAAGATACCGATGCTAGATGCGAACAGCAGGCGGATATATTCAACCGGCGCGATGGCAGCGGCTTCACCTGCCTTGAAAGCCTGGATCGTCAAATACTGTGCGACGGACATCAATCCGCCTGCCAGGACGATAACGCTCAATTCATGGATTGTCGGTGTCTTCCAGTAAATCATTGCCGGGCCGGCCATAACGAGTGTTATGAGTACAGCTTGGTAGGCCATGATCGTTGAGGGCGGATCAATTTGTGTGATCTTTCGCAGGATAATCATGTTTGAGGCGACGAAGAAAGCGGATGTGATGGCGTATAATGCGTAAATATTAAAGTTGTCGCTGCTTGGCTGAACAACGATAAGGACACCAATGAACCCAACCAGCGTTCCTGTCCATCGACGAACGCCAACAACTTCTTTTAAAATGAAAATGGCAAGGATCGTCGCGAACAAGGTCCTGCCAAAACTGATGGATGCCGCTTCAGCCAGAGGCAGGTGGACCACAGCCGTGAAGCCTGTAATCATGGCAACGGTAGAGAACGACGTGCGCAGTAAGTAGACCCGTTTGTGGTCAGACTTGAAAACCGTTTTGTGGTTCCGAAAAATGACCGGGGATATGATCGATAAAACACAGATTTGTCGTATGAATAGAATTTGTACAACAGCAAAGTCCTGGCCAATGTGTTTAATCAATCCAGACATCGTGGCGGTAAAGAAAGCCGCCATCAATATCAGCAACCCGCCTCTGATATTTCCAGGCAATCGTAACCATCGTTGAAATGTGGAGTTTAACCAAGCATGCATCTCCTCAGTTTATCTGAGGAGACCCAAGCGCACCAAGCAAATGCAGAAGGATCGACGAAGTTGGCCACTCATATGCTTCATTGTATGCAAAATGTCGATAAAAGTTCCAAGATGGAGAACTCGTGAGACGAAGATGAATTTTACGATGTCAAATTCAGAGAATCGTGCTACATTAAACTCGTAAAATGAGGAGTGAAGCAATGTCCAACGATATCAGTGCGCGCAGTGTTGTCGCCATGCAAGTGGCCCAGACGCAGCAGTCTGCAAGCCAAGTTGGAATTAAAGCCGCAATCGACAAAGATCAGGCAATTGTCGGTTTGTTGCAAAAATCTCAGGAAGATTTGCAGGCTGTAACTCCGACGCGCGGAAATTCGGTTAATATCAAAGTCTAAGCAACCGACTTGGCTAAAGTGCAGCCGTGTTGCTTTCATTTATTCCCATGCCACTACAAGTAAGGCTTTTATCAGGGCGTTGTGTCGTTCAAGCCCCAATCATACGTGTAATCGGTTATGCTCGTGAAGTTTGCAAGTTTTTCGGTTGTTTCCGGGGAGGCATATTTTCGCACGTGCTCAAGCACGGCCGCGTCAGAGCTGCCGAAATCACCTTGAAACCACGTATAAATTTTGGAGAGGGACAGCTTTCCGTCCTTTATGCTGATGTTGTAGGAGCCGTTGATATAGGTGCGTGCACCTTGATCGAGTAATGCCTCTGTGTTCTTGCTCGTAAAGGCCTGTTTTTGAAGATTGGGGCAACTGATGGATGCACAGTTTACGGCGTAGTGAATGCGCGGATCTTTCCAGATGGGTCGAAGGACGCGATGCTCAATCTCGTTCAGACTTAGTTTCTCCCCGTCAACTTCAAATAATTTTTGACTCCACGGACCGCTTGAGAAAAAACCTCCTCCGAGATCGATATCTTTAATTGATTTTACCGGGTAATGCTCCAGCACAAGTCCAATTGTCACGGCATTGTAGGCATTTATCCAGTAGGCGAGTTGTTCCTGCTTGTTGAGGCTATTGATGGGAACCTGACCGAGTTCAGCAATATAGGCCTTAAGGGCATTTGCGTCTTCGTCGCTAACCTGACCGTATTTTACACGGTTCAATCCACTTTGATCGGTTTCAACGTATTTTTGCAGAAATTGCGACCATTTTGCGTGGTTTACGTGGGTCGTTGAGGTCTCGTCATGTCTGTTCCAGCGTTCCCACAAATCTGCTTTGGGTGCGAAAATGGATTCTAAACTGGCAAACCCCGATAACGTGATAACGAGGGCGCAGGCTATAAAGGCACGATTTACGCGGTTTACGTGGTTCGACATCATATCTTTCCAGCGACGTTGTTCATTCATTTAAGTTTAGGGGTGGAAATATGCCTGCGAAGCGACAGTTCGGCAAATCGCGTTAAATCACGGATGTGTTATTGAGTGTGACTTTCTCTTTTTGCAAAGGTGTAGACACTACAAGTGTAACGTGGAGAACTTGATGGAACTGGTTTTAGGTTATTTGGCGGGACTTTTAACGCTCATCAACCCATGTGTGTTACCGGTGTTGCCAATAGCGTTGGCGTCGTCGCTGCAAAAAGATCAGCGAGGTCCACTTGCGCTTGCACTGGGAATGTCCGTTACGTTCGTGATCGTTGGGGTGTCGGTTTCAGCCGTTGGTCCATCGCTGGGCGTCGATGATGAAAGTGTCTCGAGGGCAGGGGCCGCATTAATGATCGTTTTTGGTTCGGTTCTTTTGATCCCTCAACTTCACAACCGGTTCTCCCTGGCGACAGCGGGTGTTGCAGAAAGCGCGGATACAACCATATCCGGGTTGGATCAGACCGGCCTGAAAAGTCAGTTTCTAGGGGGTGTTTTATTGGGCGGTGTATGGTCCCCCTGTATTGGGCCAACCTTGGGGGGCGCCATTTCGCTGGCTTCTCAAGGTGGGAACCTTTGGTGGGCCGGTGCGGTCATGACAAGTTTTGCTCTCGGAATTTCGACAATTATTCTCGTTCTTGCTTACGGAGCCCGTGAATCAATTCGAAAGCGTCAGAATAGTCTGCGCGGGCTCGCTGAAAAATCGAAACCGATCATGGGAATTACGTTTTTGGCAGTTGGTATTATTGTCTGGATGAAATGGCATCAGGCCATTGAAGGCTGGTTATTGGACTTGATGCCTGTTTGGCTTCAGGATCTGTCTGTTCTAATTTAAAAAAGATATGAGAGGTATATTATCATGTTGAGACGTGTATTGCTGACTTCGGTTTTCATGGTTTTGGCTGTGATGGCGATGCCTGTAAAAGCCGATACGAATACCATCGATTTTAAGCCCGGTGTGATTGAGAGCGCACTTGCTGAGGGCAAGTTTGTGTTTGTCGATTATGCCGCAGATTGGTGCTCGACCTGCAAGCGCCAGGAGCGTGTGATTAACGCACTTCGAACCGAGAACCCCGCCTACAACACTGCAATGACCTTTGTGCGGGTCGATTGGGACACGTATCAGCGGGACGAGGTTCGAACCAGCCGCAATATTCCAAGGCGTTCAACACTACTGTTGTTGAAGGGGAAGACGGAGTTGGGGCGGATCGTCGCCGGGACAAATGTCGAAGACATCAAAGCTCTGATGGATAAAGCTCTTTAGGTATTGAGGTTTTGTTATGTCGCATCGCCATCACGTAAAGGGGGCGAGACGATTGTTGTCATCCATGAGCCGGCATGGATCCCCTCTTTGACTTTTTGAACTTCCCATTTAAATGACATCGTTAGATTTTCTGCGGTTTTCAGGGAGACAGCAAAAAGGGCTCTGTCACGCGTCGTGATCACGGGTTCGATCTTGTGAGAAACGTGATTGATCATATTGCGATAGTTCGGACTTTTGATCATCAAAGTGAAGCGCGCCAACGGCCCCGTCATTCGTTTGTTAGCGGGATGGGCGAAGGCCCAGGTTTGGGCAATGCCAAAATCCCGGTAAGGGGTATCGTTTTGCTGTAAAGAGCGTAACTGGATCTCGACCACGTCGGAAGCGGCAAAGTCCGGGTGGGGGGCAACGAGGTCTTGGCCTTGCGCAGGCGCGGAGATTGCCAGGAAGACTAAAATTGAAAAGAATTTAACCAAGGGCATCGCAATATCACCAACTGTTGATACTTAGACATAAGCTTAAAAACTGAAATTGTTAGTGTTTGAGATCAAGTGCGGAGCCAAACCCTTTAGCGCCTGACGAATTTTATCGCCCGAGATACTCCCATAGGTCCGACCTATGCGTCATTAAGCAATTGACGAATGCTTATCCATGATCCCTGCAAATGTTGGAGCAATACCGCTTCACTTTGGTTGGCATTACCCGAGCGCAAACATTTAATAATCGTTTGATGTTCTTTGATCGCGGCGTCGGCACAGACAGGTTCTGCTGCGCTCAAATGGCGGATGCGATCTAGCTGAGCGCTGACTTGAGCCGTAATTTTGGCTATGTGCATAAAACCGGTCGCATCGACAATGATGCGATGAAACCGGTCATCTGCCTCAACAAAGGTTCGTTGGTCGCCAAGTTCATTCGCCGCAGCCATGCTGTCAGTCTCGAACTCAAGATCGACCAGTGTGCGCTTTGTGATGGCCTGGGCCGCGATGGCGGCCATCCTGGGTTCAAGCGACTCTCTGACAATCATCGCTTCCTCAACCCGGACGGGATCGACCGGTGCAACAAATATACCTGATTGCCGTTTGATGACGACGAGGCCGTCATCACGCAGCCTCAGGAGGGCTTCGCGGATTGGCGTGCGAGAGACTTCCAGGCGTTTGGCCAATGTGGGCTCGTGAATAACCAACTCAGGTCGGACAGCGCCGGTAACTATGGCGGCGCGCATATAAGCATAGATTTGTTCAGATAAGGCCGTTCCCGGCTGCAAGGGAGCCATCTCTGGCCAGGAACTTTCCGAATCTTGTGCTTTTTCTGCTAGGGCTTTTGTCATCAACTGGTGCGCTTTCTAGGTGCCGGTTGTTGCATCGTCTTTTGTGTAGACCTTGCCAACCTTCTCAGACAGCGTTGCCGGGTTATGGGACGCATTGAGAAAGGCATCGGCATGTGCCGCATCTGAAAATTTGAGCCCTGCCGCTTTGATCTCTTTATCCTCGACTTTCACAAGTGGCGTATAACGGGGATGATGATGGTCTAAATATGGGTCATTGCTGGCTGCGTTATAACAACAAATGAGAGTCCACCGTCGATCATCTGACAAATTTTGGTCAGATCGGTGCAATGTGTTGCAATGAAAAAACAAAACATCCCCGACATCCATTTCCGCATAGACGATGGGGAGTTGTTTTTTTGCTTCTTCGACGCGGCGCAGATCCGCACCAACCTGGTCTCCCTCCAATAGTCCATGGTCAATGCGACCCATCTTATGAGACCCCTGTAAGACCTGCAGGCAACCGTTTGCTTTTGTGCACTTGTCTAGGGCAATCATAGCGGATGCCATGCGTGGGAACAGACAGCCATTGTTGTACCAGTATCCGTAATCCTGGTGCCATTCCCATGCCCCTCCCTCGCGAGGTTCCTTGGCGGTTATTTTGGAGTGGTAATGGTAGACTTCGCCGCCCAGGAGATGTTCCATGGTATCGACCATCTTTCGCGAACGTGCGGCATACCCATAAATGCTGTCGCCCGGATGGTTCCAGGTCGCCATTTTTGTATTTAGACCATCTGAGTCGTGGCGGTCATAAAAGTGCCCGCGGATTGCCGGGTCCTGAACGATTGCCGTTTGTAATAGCGTTGCTTCTTCCGCGTCAAAAAAACCCCGCACAATGACAAAACCATCTCGTTCGTAGGTGTCTTGTTGGTCTTTGTTAAGCACATTTGGCATATGAGTCTCCCATTTATCTCACAATTAAATATATTAATATATTAATTGAGTCAAGTCGATGCCTGGGAGAAAGAGTCTTGGTTGTCGCGTTTCGCGACAATGAGAGTCTCAAGGGTTGATGTCGATTGCAATGCGTTCTATTGCCGTAACTTCGTTTGCTGATAATTTGAAATTACTGGATAACAGGTCATGTGCCATATGGTCGGGATTGGTTGTGCCCGTTAGGGGAATCATACCCGCATCCATGGCAAATCGAAAAATTGTCTGGCTGATGGACATGCGATGGCGTTTTCCGATTTCAAGTATTTTCGGGTGACGCAATATTTGACGATTTGCCGTCAAGAGCGAAAACCCTTGATAGGTTATCTGGTTCTCCCGACAGAATGTGCGAACCTCCTTGTCCCAAGCTTTGCTTGCGTAGCATCTGTTTTGGACAAAACGGGGGATTACTTTCGCCTGCTCCCATAGCGCTTTCAGTTGGGCTAAATTGACATTGCTTATACCTAAAAAACGCACCCGTCCGGATGCGTGCAGCGATTCCATGCTACGCCATGCGGACCAATCAGCCGCTTTCAAGCCATCGCTTGATGAGGGGCCATGAAGAACCAATGAATCCAAATAATCAGCGTTCAGGTGATTGAGTGAACTTTCAAAAGACTGAACGACCTGATCTGCGATGTTGGCTTTCGGATCATAAGGAAGCCGATGGTCCTGACCTCTCTGAAAGGTAAATTTTGTTTGCAGGAACAAGTGCTCCCGGTTCACTTGTCTTGAAGCAATCGCCGAAGAGATACCCTCGCCAACGGCTTCTTCAAAATAGTGCTTTCGCTGATTTGCTGTGTCGATGGCTCGAAAACCTGCGGCTATCGCCTGTTCGACAAGCCGCTTTGTCCTCTCTTCTTTCCAGGCTGTGCCGTAGAAAAAGTCGGGAATAAGGGTTGAGAGTGGTTGATCTGTCATTCTTTTTGCCAAGGTTGCTCCGCCGCCGAGGACATTTGCGGAAGTTCAGAATATCTGCGACGTGAACAATTAGGCAAGAGATGCTTTGGTGCGAAATTCAGCTGGTTGCCGGCAAGCCAATGAAAAAAGTACTGCCAACGCCGACCTTTGTTTCGAAAAAAATGGTCCCGTTCATAGCCTCAATAAAGGCTTTGCTAATCGACAACCCAAGTCCGGTGCCGCCGTGTTTGCGCGTGGATGACGAATCAAGTTGGGTAAACTGTTCAAATATTTTTGTGTGAAAATCTTCAGGGATGCCGGGTCCGTCGTCTTTAACAGAAATCAGGATGCGATCCATCTGATTTGCGACTGCGATGTTGACGGTTCCGCCCGGATCAGAAAATTTAGCGGCATTTGACAACAAGTTGTTGAGTGCTTGTTCAAACCGAAATTCGTTAACCTGCGCATAGAGTGGGATAATGGGTTCATCGTAGATAAAAGTGACAGACTGCATTCGCGCAAACCCATGACAGTTTTCTACAGCGCCGGCAACTAGCCTGCCAATGTCATGGCGTCTCACGTCCATTTCCATTAGCCCCAAACTGTTTTTTTCGAAATCTAGAATTTCGTTAACCAACCGCAGCAAAGCTTTGTTATTCCTGATAGCGATATCGATCAGGTCTTTCGCGTTATTGCAGGTGTCACTGGGCAAAACCGTATTTAATAGTCCCAAACTCCCTAATGAGGAGGTTAAGGGGGTTCTCAATTCATGCGTCATGGTTGCTAAAAACTCGGATTTTGCCCGGTTGGCTTCCTCTGCCAGTCGCTTTGCATCGCTCAGTTGTTGTGTTCTTGCTGCCACTTGATCATGCAAATCCTGTTCAAAATTTTCCTGTATATTCTGTAAATCATTGAACTTCGAAATGAGGGTGCCGATTTCATCATTGCGGCTCCACTGCACCGGCGTGTGGTTTCGTTTAGTACGGATGGTTTGGATCGCTTCCATTAGTCGGTCCAGCGGCTTGCCGATCAAATGGAAATGTGCGAAATGAGCGCCAGCTACGAACGTTATGATTAAGATCAGGCATAAAACGCTGTCTGACACCAGTCGATCCATAAAATTTTCAATGATGATCTTGTCGGTGAACTCAATTTCCAAATCACCAACATGCTTATAACCTTGACCACTGATGTAATTTATTTTGGTCGATCTTGTAAGCGCTTGTTGTGATGTCGTTTCAGGGCCATATCGGTCAACAATTTGCCCGTTATGATCCTGGACGACAATCCGCAGAACCTCAGGATCGGAGATGCTGGACGCCAGGATCAGTCTGATTTGCTTTTTGTTTTTTTCATGTACGGGGCCCGCCAGTATGAGGGACTGGCTTGCGACGACCCTTTGCAATTTTTGCAATAAGTGGTTTTTCGCATTATCGAACTTAATCCATTCATACGTCCCAACAATCGCCACTGTGGTAACCAGGGCAATTGAGATAACAATACCTAAAAATGATCGGGTAAGCTTTTGAGGTTTCACTACAAATCGTTTGCAGAGATATGTTCAATCGTCGGCCATACCCTATTACCTATTTCGATGTTCTTTTTGACCTCTTCTTCCCAAATTAGCCGGGTTCCCTTGTCGAGTTGCAAGTACAAGACGCCATCGACGATTTTCCAGGCATCGATCGAAATGTCGAATTTTTTGCCGAGCACGACGCCATACGAACAAAACCCTCCATAGGCTGGCAAGTATTTTTCCGGGTTTGCCTTGAAAAGACGTTTGTTGTCGCCATTCGCAAAATAATAGGATGCGCCCGCGTAGGAGACTGAAAATCGATGGTGGCCTTTTTGAGGCCCGGATTTATCGAAATAGGATACAAGGTCATAGCCCTTGGCGGCGACACCATCCGTATTTGTATTGATTACCGTTGAGTTGCCATCGCTGGCTTCGGTAGCGCCGAATGGAAGCGTAAATACGACAATCATGACGCCAGCAAATAACAGGCGAGAAATGGGTTTTAGCAGGCTTTGCATAGCGTTCCTTAAGGGTAAATCGGGATGAATTTTACGACGAATAATGTCCGTCACGCGTTAAAGACCGATGAATTCCGTTTTAATGCGATGTGAACCGTTGTGACAGTTTCGGCTGGCCGGTTGAGAAAGAGCTATATCTGGCCGAAATCGGGGTTTTCACTGGTTTTTTGTTAACCTATTGGAAACCATAAAAAAGGTATCCTGTATTGCTATAAATCTCGGTTGAATGCGCGTGTCATTGTCTCTTTGGCAGATCATTCGACGCCGATCTGAAAATGTTTGATGAGATGGCGGTTTTAAGAGGCTGGGTATTGATAGGCGGAACGATAAAATATGTGTGTTTTTTATTATCCAAGCAGCGTTTGACTTGATCCAGGGGCCGGTGGCAATGCAAGAGTATCATAATGAACGACCAAAGTTCCTGGTGCTCGAACCGCGTATCATGTTCGATGGCGCTATGGCAGCGGACTCCGTCGAAGTTGCGATGGATGCTGACGATGATCATGCGGAGCCTGTTGTCGAAAACATCGGAACTGATGCAGAGCCATCCAGGCAAATCATATTTGTCGATGAAGGTGTGCGAGATCATTCGTCACTGATCGACAGTCTGCAGACCGATGCTGAAGTCTTTATTCTCAAATCATCCGAAAATGGTCTGCAACAAATTGCCACTGCGTTGAGAGGGCGCTCGGATGTTGCTGGTATTCATGTTTTTTCACATGGCGGGGAAGCGCAACTCAGGCTCGGTGATCTTGTTGTTACGACAGATAATCTGTCAGAAAACAAAGTGGCATTGGAAGAGATCGGTCAAGCGCTGTCGGAAGACGGGGATATTCTACTGTATGGTTGCAATGTGGCGACGGACAATGGGCAGGAATTTATTACTTCCATAGCCGCTTTAACGCGGGCAGATGTTGCCGCTTCTGATGACCTTACCGGTGCAGGTGCGCTTGGTGGTGACTGGGACTTGGAAGGACAAATTGGTTCTATTGAGGCTGAAGTTCTGAGCGCTAATACATACCAGGGTATACTCGGCACTCCGTCAATTTCGAATCAGACAGACACCAAGATAGGAGTCCTGGCGCCAGCGCAAATTATTGACACTGATGTCACTTTTGTAAACGGGACTGATTACACCGGGGGGTATGTTGACTTCTCTCTTGCCTCGATTACGACATTTGACACTTTAGCGCTTACCAACGCAGACGATGTGAACGCCAGCGGCGCAATATCCATCGTCGGTTCTGTCGTTTATCAGGGGACAGGTGCCGGGCGCGAGATTATTGGCGCAGTCGACTCAGTTTTGGATGGTACGGGTGGAAACAACTTACGCATTAATCTGACCTCCGCAATTACAAACACATCATTTGAAACCAATCTGGACGGCTGGACACTGACGAATGCAGTTTATCCAACGAACCTGAACGGAACGACGATTGATTTTGTTTATAATGGTGGCGGTGCGGGGGGGAATACGGCCGGGACAGGAACGGGTACAATTAACTCAAATGGTGGTGGGTACACGGGTGGCAGCACCACACTCTCCAGCGCTTTTGCATCGGATGGTTCCAACAGTATGAAGGTGAGTTTGACAGGTTCTGTCACAACAACCGGGGTGCTTCAGAAAGATGGCAATAATTCTGTGCACGGAACGTATGCGACGAGCAATATATTCTACGCCAATGCTGGCGGCACTTTGGCAGTAGACTGGTCGGCTGTCGGAGGTGGAGACGATTACGAAGTTTTTGGATTTCTATTGGGTGCAGGTACCGACGGCGTCTTCGACACGGGCGATGATACAACAACGACGTTGTTCAGTCAGCGCGGGGATCAGACCGTGGGCTTTACGACCGAAACCAGTACGTTTGCAACAACAGGTTTGTACAAGTTTCAGTTTCTCTCCGGATCTTATGATGGTTCTGGTGGCGGCGTGACGGGGGCGGATCTGTATATCGACAATCTGGTTTTAACGACAACACCACCCGTCATAAACGACACGACGATTAGCAACTTGGCCAATTTAATCTCTTTTCAGAATACGGAAACCAATCCATCTTCAACGCCACGTACTCTGACCTGGTCAGCACGCGCCAACGATGGCTCCATTGGGTCTGCCACCAGCACGATCACCATATCTGACGCCGTCGACCCGGTTCCAAATTCTCCTCCGCCAATCGTCGATGAGGGCCTTGTGGCAAGTGAACCGGTTCTCGTGCCAGCAGATGACAAAACAAGCGATGGTTTACGAACCATTGTGCGTGCGGGTGGTCTTGGTGATTCTGGGCGAGACGGTTTGAGGACCATAGTCCGATCAGAACCAACGTCGGTGTCAGGATTGACAGGAGATCGTCAGGAGCCTGTCCGCGGGCTGGAGCCGGCGTCTGATGTTGCGAGTTCTGCTGACATTAATGCATTTCGCCCTGTAGTTGCCGGTAACGCCGCCGGAGGCTTGCCGCCCGGGCAGTTTATTGGCGTTATGCGCGGCATTGCAGACGTATCGACGTCCAGCAATGGGGCCGTCTCTTTTACCGTGCCTTCTGATGCCTTTGCAGTATCAAACCCTGCATCAGTTGTTGAATTGACAGCTGCCTTTCCCAACGGTGAAGCCTTGCCGGCCTGGCTTAACTTTGATGCGACAACGGGCCAGTTTTCCGGCGTTGCTCCGCCAAACGTAGAGGGGGAGTTTGAAGTTTCTGTATTCGCTTCTGATCAAGATGGAAATTGGGTCGAAACGCGTTTCAAGTTGTTTGTTGGTGGTGATGGTGTCGCCGCAGAAGATGCTGAGACAACAGGCGCTGAAGAGCAGCCGGTCCCCGCAGGTGAGCCAAATCAAAATTCACAAGTTGCACCGGTCAGCGGAACGTCGTTTGGCGACGCTAATCGCTTTACGCCGCGCCCTGGTTTTACGACTTTGCTGGCGCAAAACAGCCGCGCTGGAACGGACCTAAGTCATGCAGCGCTGGTCGAAATAGCGCGTCTTGCGACAGAAAGGAGCTTGGCCAAATAACACCTCCATCGGGAGACTGTTATGGTTCTTGATTATGATAAGATTACCAGCCCGTGCATGATTTTCGAAAATTGACAGCAATGTTCATCGCATTTGCGATGTCCGCATGTACAGTTGCGCCCAAACCGCTGTCGAATACCGAACTTGCGACGAGCATTGAAGCGGACCGTCAGATTATGTTTGCCAATGACGAAAGCTTGAGGGGTGAATTGACCCTTGATGACGCTATTGCGCGCGCCTTCAAATATAACCTCGACCACAAAGCGAAAGCCATGGAACAGGCTTTGGAGATGAACCAACTCGAACTCGACCGGTTTGATTTATTGCCGACGTTAACGGCGAGTGCTGGCTATAAAGGACGTTCTCAATTTAGTGCAACCCGCAGCAAAGATGTTGATGGCGCTGCACCAACCGGTGCCTATAGCTATTCTTCGGATCGATCGACGCGCAATTATGATTTGACAATGAACTGGAATATTCTCGACTTTGGTGTCAGTTATTTTGCTGCAAAACAGAATGCTAATAGAGCCCTGATCGCAGATGAGCGGCGCAGAAAAGTTCTATATAACATTTTGAAGGAAGTTGAGTTTTCCTATTGGCGAATGGTTGCTGCCCAAAAACTGAAAGACCGCATTAAGGGTTCGTTAGGCCGTGCAGAAGAGGCGTTGCAGAATTCGGAGCAAATCGAGCGTGAAAAAATTCGATCGCCTATTGAATCGATGCGCTTCCAAAAACGATTGTTAACGAATATGCGGCGTTTGCAGGATATCGATAAGGAGTTGTCCACGGCGCGAATTGAGTTGGCAGCTTTGATCAATGTACCACCATCAAGCACTTTTCGGGTTGTCGAACCAAAGGGCGATGCATTGGATATTCCACGTTGGGAAGTTCCGCTTGACGAGATGGAACGTTTAGCGTTTTTCAATAATCCGGATATTCACGAAAAACTATACATGACACGAATTTCCGTTGATGAAACCCGCAAGGCAATCGCAAGTTTATTACCAGGATTGACCCTGACGGCAGGGGGCAACCATAGCAGCAATAGTTTTATGGATGAGAACTCATGGTCGGAATGGAGCACAGTACTCAGTTTTAATGTTTTAAAGTTGTTAAAGGTGCCGGCGCTTCTGGATTACGGTGAGGCCAATGAAACCGTTGCGGAGGCTCAAAGGTTAGCGCTCAGAATGGCTGTCCTGGCGCAGGTTCATATTGCTAAACGTCAGTATACTCATGCAATCAGCACTTTTCGCCAGGCTGATAAATTGTACAAGCTGGACCGGCGGTTGGCCGATTATATGGCATCCCGCCAGGAGGCGAATGCACAAGGAGCGCTTGACCGAATTTCACAGGACATCGAAGCCATTGCATCAGAGATGAGACGGTATCAGGCTTATTCTGAAATTGTTTCTGCTGTTGGAAATATACATTCGACATTGGGGATCGGTGTCTTGCCATCAGAGATGCCTGTTACAGATTTGGAGACCCTAAAAGACGCGGTGCGTGTTGCTTTATCAGATCGACAAACGGGCTTCGCCATTCAGTCAGAAATCGCCAATCTGGAAAAGGCCAGCCCACCTGCCATTGTCGAAGCCCCTGTAAAATTGGCGATATCAAAAGCAAAACCATCAACGCAAAACCCAACTGAGCCGATCCATAGCGCAGCGAACAGGATGTCAGTACGACCTGCTGTGCCTGAGAAGCCGGTCCTTCTCGAGACGCCGCCAGTTCGATTGCCGAAAGCCTCTGGGCAGGTGATGGAGCCTGCTCGCAATAGTTTGTCTGCGATACCCGGTCAGCCGCTGTTCAGTGTTCGTCTGACAGATCGTCTGGGTGGAAATACACTTTTTGTCGCGAATATATTTTGCTCGTCTGTGCGCGTTGAAGAGGTCAAGTGGGGATCTTTAAAAATAAGAGGGCGCGATCAATCTCAAAATGAAGTTGTGGGTTGGGTTCATGAAATCTTTTTCCTGGCGGCAAAGAAGTCTTGTCTCAACACCTTTCAATCAAGTTTGTGAATTGGTCCTTTTATATGCCGGAGGTTATATGAAACGCTTATCAGAAATACTGAAACACAAAGGGACCATAGTGCTCTCGGCAACTTTGATCGGCTTCACCTTGAGTTCGTATGCTTTGCAAGCGGTCGCGAAAGAGAAAAGGGACCTTCCCGGAGGGCAACATACGGAAATTTTTGGGCAGCTTCGTGCAAAAAATTACACAACCCTATCAGCAGAAGTGTCAGCGCGGATAAACAAGATTTCATTGCGGGAAGGGCAATCATTTAAGAAAGGTCAGGTCCTTGTCGTCATGGACTGCCAACTCCTTAAGGCACAACTGGCGAAACTAAAAACCATTCGCCGGGCCGCTGAAATTAAGTTTACGGCAGAACAGCGATTGCTAGACCTCAATTCAACTGGAAAAATGGAAGTTGCCATTGCTGAGATAGAAGTGCTGAAGCATCAGGCAGATATCGATGCAACGGAAGTTAAGATATCCAAATGTGTTTTAAAAGCCCCTTACAGTGGACGTGTTGTCGCGTGGAAGGCCCGTGAATTCCAATTTTCGCAAGTTGGCAAGGGCATTATCGAAATTCTCGATGAGAAAAACCTGGAGGTTGTCTTTATTGTTCCCTCGCAACAGCTTGCATGGTTAAAGCCAGGGCACCCATTTCGTTATCATGTCGAGGAAACGGCAAAAACCTATACGGGTACGGTTTCCCAAATATCTGCACGTGTCGACCCGGTCAGCCGCTCTGTGGCTATTATTGGAACGATCAAAGGGGGGCTGAATGAGCTGTTGCCGGGTATGAGCGGAGTGATTCAGATTAGCAAGGCAGGCCTTAAATGACCGCAGTCAATGGTGTTCAACTGCTGGCGAGCATCCTTGAGCTAGAGGAGCGTGCCCGCAAGGCGAGGACCGAACAGGAGGTGGTCTTTTTAATCGTCAATGAAATTCATCGGATCGTTCCCTATGCGCAGGCGATTTTGTTTACACCTTCAGGGCGCGTTATGGCCGTATCCGCCGTCGACGCCGTTGAGAAGGATGCGCCATTTATTCAATGGGTCCACAAGGCATTTAAAACAAGGCTTAAGGAATGTGACCAACCAGCGGTGTTGCGGCCCGCTGAGTTTCCGAAGACGGTGCGTCGTGGCTGGGCGGAATGGTTTCCGGCAAACGCTTGCTTATTGCCGGTGCGGACGCCATCCGGTCGACGGTATGGCACTCTATTGTTAGTGCGAGACGAGAATTGGAATGAAGAGCAAATCGCGTTGATCGACAATGTCTTGTCCGCGATGGCGCATGCCTGGTCTGCCCTTGCCAAACCGCGCCGCAAGAAAGTATCAGGTGCCCTGTCATTCGTCGTTACGGGGCTGTTGGTTGCGGTCACACTGGGGTTAATGACGATACCTGTGCCGCTTTCCGTTTTAGCGCCGGCTGAAGTTGTCGCGTATCAGCCACTGGTGATTAAATCTCCCCTCGACGGAATTGTTTCAGAAGTTGCGGTTATACCAAATCAGCATGTCGTAAAAGGCGACCTGTTATTTCAACTCGACCGGCGTGTGCTGGAAGATGAATTGATTGTGGCGCAAAAGATCCTGGAGGGGATAATTGCCGACTATAACCAAACGAAGCGTAAAGCCATTGGTGATCCAAAGAGTAAACATAACCTGACGCTGCTCGCGGGTAAGGCTGAAGAACAAGAGAGTAAGTTGCGCCAACTCGAAGCCTTAATCGAACGAACATCTATTTTTGCTCCGTCCAACGGTTCCGTCATCTTCAGTAGTGCGTCAGATTGGGTGGGCCGTCCTGTGCAAGTTGGCGAACGGGTTATGAATATTGTTGATGAAAGTCTTCTTGAAGTTGAAGCCTGGGTGTCGGTAGATGATGCGATTGAGTTGCCGGTGGGGTCGCCGCTCAATGTTTATTTGAATTCAGACCCGTTAAATCCAATCTCCGCAACTTTGCGCTATTATGCCTATGAGGCAGAAGCCAGGCCGAATGGAACCGTTGCTCACCGGGCATTGGCTCAAATTGACGGCCAACAAAAGTTGCCGCGACTTGGAATTCAGGGGACGGTGCGACTGAAAGGGGCGTCGGTTCCTCTCGCCTATTGGATCTTCCGCCGCCCGCTGGCGGCGATCCGACAGTTTGCCGGATTTTAAAAAATGACGGAAGTCGCTTTTCCGGTCCTGCGTGAAGATCTCTCCCTTTATCCCGGCGCGCCGACCCCTGCTGGTCACCCGGTTTGGATTATACATGATCCCGTGCGAAATCGTTTTTTCCAGATTGAGTGGTCTGTTTTTGAAGTTTTATCACGGTGGGGGGTGGGAGATTTTAAAAAGATTGCAACACTGGTCAACCGGGAAACGGTGCTGCAAATCTCTGAAGACTTTGTTGCGCGCGTCGCACAGTTTTTGAAGTCGCAACAGTTGGTGCGAGTATCGGGTTCGAAGGCAATGGAAGGACTTGCCAATGCGGCGAATGAGAAACAGCAATCGCGGGTGAAGTGGCTCATACACCACTACCTGTTCTTTCGTGTTCCTGTTGTTCGTCCTGACCATTTTTTAACGGCCACTTTGCCGTTTGTAAACTGGCTTTATTCGAAAGCTGTTCTGTTGGTGTTAATTATATCATTGCTGTTGGGAATGATATTGGTCTCGCGGCAATGGGATGTTTTCATAACGTCGATGGTCGATATGTTCTCGGCTCAAGGCCTGCTGTATTTTGTTTTTGCACTGCTGTTCGCTAAAATATCACACGAATTAGGCCACGCATATACGGCGAAGAAGTATGGCTGTAAAGTGCCGGTTATGGGAGTGGCCTTTCTTGTGCTCTGGCCAATGCTTTACACGGACACAAATGATACGTGGAAATTAGCATCCCGACGGCAGCGTTTGGCCGTGGCGGCGGCTGGGATGTCTGTCGAACTCGCGATCGCGACTCTTGCGACGTTGCTCTGGAGTTTTTTGCCACCGGGTAACCCGCGCGATATGATGTTCGTGCTGGCAACCACGACCTGGGTTTCTTCGCTATTGATCAACCTAAGCCCATTCATGCGCTTCGACGGTTACTACCTAATGTCGGACTGGATGAATATTCCGAATTTGCATGCCCGCGCATTTAAATTGGCACGCTGGCGATTGCGTGAAATTTTATTCAACTTGGGAGAGCCTGCTCCGGAACACTTCCCGCCAGCGAGGGCCCGTTTTCTCATCTGCTTTGCGTTTGCGGTTTGGATTTACCGGCTTGTGCTTTTTTTGGGTATAGCTGTCGTCGTTTATCACTTCTTTATTAAAGTCGTTGGTATTCTTCTTTTTGTGATTGAGGTCAGCTGGTTTATCGCGCGGCCAATTAAGGAAGAGTTGGGGGAATGGATGAAACGAAGACGAACGATCACTCGCCGGCTGCGGAGTTGGGTTACTCTCATGCTGGCGTCCTGTATTATCGCGCTCGGCATCATCCCCTGGCAAAACAAGATTACGGCGCAAGCTCTTTTGGAAGCAGACAACCATCAGACACTTTATGCGCGGAGTGCCGGGCAGTTGATTTCATCGCACAATAAAAATCGTCTTCGTGTCAACGAAGGAGAGCCATTGTTCATCTTTGAAAATCCAGATTTAAAAGCCCAATTGGAAGCCTTTATACCCCAACAAAAAGTTCTAAATGCCTTATTGAAATCTGCATCGTTTGATCAAGCGGTGCGTGACCGAAAGGATACGATCCTTGCGGACCTGGTCCGGCTGCAAGCAAAGAAACAAAATCTTCAAAAGGAGATATCTCTGCTTACTGTCTTGTCTCCGTTAAAAGGAGTGCTGGTCGATGTCGATCCAGGTTTGACGGAAGGTCAATGGGTTCAAAAGGGGCAACGTCTCGCCGCGGTACGCAGCGAAATCGGCGCTTCGATTGTCAGCTACATAAATGAAGATGATGTCTTTCGGATCGAAGCGGGGAGTCCCTGTCACTTTTCTATGAGAACATCCGGCCGTCGCTACGGCCCGTGTTTTGTTGAAAGTATTGAAAACGCAAGCGCTGACCAGATCATGGAGCCGGTATTTGCAAGTGTTTTTGGTGGCTCCATCCCTGTCCGGGCGACGGACCGGGCGATGGTCCCTGAACGCGCTGTTTATAAAGTCAGAATGACCATTGCGGACACTGCGCTGAAAGTTAGCAGTCAAGTGGTCGGTTATGTGACGATTGAAGGTGAACAGGAAAGCTTTTTCGAGCGCATTTGGAAATGGGGCGCCAGTGTCGTTATTCGAGAATCCGGGTTATGAAGCAGGTGCTGGGCGTACCTCTTGCACCAGCGCCCACTTGCATAGGTCATAATGTTACTTGATGAGATCTTTTCCAGTTCCATCAGTTCGGAGGTTGTGAATCATTTCTAAGGTGTCCTCAGTCAATGTTGAAGCATCTGCGTGGTCTTTTGGCAGGCAAAGAAAGACTGTTGTGAGTTCACTGCCGCCGCCGTCGCCGCATCCGTTCCCGCCAGTAACCTGGGCTGACGAAACACAGAAAAACGTTTCGCCTTCGCCTTCTCTATAGGAGATGAACTTATTATTTTTGGTTCTCTTGCCTTTTCTTTCACCGTCAAAAGCGGGCCCCCCTTGCTTCAACGAATATTTTTCCAAACCGGAGCCAGGGGCAAGGATGTCGAACTTGGCTGTCGATCGAAATCCACAAAAATTTATTCGAGCAAGATTTTGCATTTTGATGAACCCTAAGGTTCTTGAGCCGGTTTTGATTTGAGCCCATTCGATATAAAAATTAGAGTCCTGTTCTGTTGATATATTACCAACTTCAAATTTGTCGGAAATGATCGTCAATTTTGACTGGGCGTGAGTGACCGTTCCTTTTTTCATTTCCGCATGAACTTGAAATGTACCTGCAAAAATAAGTGTAAAAACCGCGATAAAGAATGCGAGCATTCTTGACGTCTGTAGGTAGACGTTGCGTGTTGATTTTCCCATTCGTAATGCTCCCGTGCGGCCTAAGCCGATTGTTGTTTATGTTATGGGCCTGCGCTGAAAGAGGGCAGCCGCTCTGTAGTGTCTTCCATTCTTGTTAAAATAGACGCAGGGTAAATACAATTAATCCGGGCGAAAATCATAAGAATTCGCGTTAAACGCACATCATGGTGTGCGATATCTTGCGCAGGCTTTATATCTGCTGAAGGTATTGATGAGACACATCGAAAACGTTGTGCGCGATTCGGGTGATTGCGTTTCGCGCCACCGTCAAATTAAAAGCTTTACCAGTTTTATGTCCATATGATTAAGTGACATTCAACGCGACCTGCCGCTGCCGTTGCTGGATCATTTTTAATCCTTTTTCGGGAAGAGATGACAACGAATTGGGTTCGTAAAAGTGGCTTCCATAGCCATGATTTTTCATTTTGCACTTGTGATCTCACGAACTAAAAGGCGACCCACATAATGACTGCACAGAACAAAACGCGACTGCTCGTTCCCTCACTTTTCCCATGCTCTGATAACCCGTTCGATGACTTTGATGTTGTTGGTTTGGAAGCTCTTGAGCAAGAAAGCGATCTCCTTAAAGATGTAAGAGGAATTGCTATGGCGGGGCATATGGAAATAGGCGAAAGTATTATTTCTAAACTTCCCAACCTTGAAATTATTGCCAAGCGCGGGGCCGGTTATGAAACAGTCGATGTTGAAGCCGCAACCCGACATGGTGTGATCGTAACGAACACACCAGATGTGCTTACTGACGAAGTCGCCGACCTGACACTGGGACTAATGATTTCAACCGTTCGCCAAATTCCGCAGGCAGATCAATACCTGAGGGCCGGAAAATGGGTCAACTCTCCTTTCCCGTTATCTCCTTCACTACGGGGACGCAAAATTGGCATCGCCGGTCTCGGTCGCATAGGGGCTGCCCTCGCCAGACGTATTGAAGCGATGGATCTAGAGATCGCGTACTTCGCACGCAATCAGAAACCCGACGTTGCCTTTGAATATCATGGCTCCGTTGAAAGCCTTGCTGAAGCAACAGATGTTCTTATCCTTTTGGTGCCCGGCGGGGAGGAAACAAAACACCTGATCGATCGAAGGGTTCTGACAGCGCTTGGGCCGAAAGGTATCCTGATCAATGTTGCGCGGGGTTCGGTTGTCGATGAAAAGGCCCTGATCGAGGCGCTTGAAAACGGCACTATTGCCGGTGCCGGACTGGATGTCTTTGCTGATGAACCGAATGTTCCAGAGGCGCTGGTCACTATGGATAACGTTGTTCTGCTGCCCCATGTCGGGTCTGGAACGAATACAACCCGCGAAGCCATGGGCGATTTTGTCTTTACCAATCTCAAAAGTTGGTTTGCCGGCAATGGAGCGGTTACGCCGGTTAATTGAGCGAACGACCTGTATCCCCAGACGTGGGGAGTTGGTTTTGGGCGAGAGTTATCGCGCTTTCCGGACAGGCTTTAATGCACAGACCGCAGCCTTCGCAAACATTTGCGTTAACAATGATCGCCTGTTGCCAACCGTGGGCAAACCCTTTGAGCTTGCCAATAAAGCTTAAGGAAGTGCGCATTTCTTTCGGAAGGGTTTTAACCTGAAATACGTCAACCGGGCAAACGGCGACGCAAGCTGCTTTACCCTCGCATCGGTTGCGGTCGATTATGGGAGTAAGCATGCCCGGTTCCTGTTTGCAGTTACTTTTTGTTGGCATCAATCAGGCTCCTTATTGTGAAGCGTCTGAGCAGTGGTCAGGGCTGATGGGTTTTCTTCTGCCTTAAATGCAGGGATCATTGTGATCTCGGTGCCGGTTGGATCGGTGCCGCTGAGGCCGAAATCGGTTGCCTGTAAACCTCGCATCGTCGCCATTAAAATTGGGTCGTGAACCTGCAGAGCGTATTTGATCAATCGCGCTGTGTTTTCTGGCGCAGGGGGGAGATTGGGGCCGGCCCAAATGTTCATGGCTATGCGGTGCGTGTAAGGACCTCCTGCGCCCATATCAGCTAGCCCGAACTTGGGCAGCATCAGGTTACGGGCAAAACCAATTCCTTCGAACCAGGCACTGGCGTCTTCCAACCCGGCAACTCTGAAATGAATGTGTGAAACCTCAGCCTCATCGGATAGAGAGGCCCACAGATCTGCATCTGCCGCATGGGACAACTCTTCCGAGGTATCTAGGCGCTCTCGTCCGCTGTGCGCGTTTCCATTGCTATCATAAAGGTTATGATCCGTGACCATGTCACCAAAATGACTAAACCGTTCCGGAGTTTCCAAAGCGATTTCAATCTCCAGACCGTCGGGGTCTTGAAGATAGATCGCTTTGGACATCAGATGGTCGACCGGCGATGTTGCGATGCGGGCTACCGCCATACGTGCCAACAGGCGAGAGAATTCTGCCTGATCTGGAACACTCACAGCAATATGATACATTCCCATGTGCGACGGGCTAACCGGGGCTGTGGCGCCGGAGTGAAACTTGAACAGCGTTTTTCTCCGGGTGCCCAAAGCGACTGTTTGGTCTGTTTTCTCCCGAATGCCGAGGCCAAGAGCCGCGATCCAGAAGGCGACGGTCCGGTCCAAATCTGTAACCTGAAATTCTGCAAGGCCCCACGATAGACGCTCAGTCCGACCGGTTGTTATCGAATCTTGCGCGAGTTTAAGAGCATCAGTTTGCATTTTGTTGTCCTGTTGTTGGCGCTCCGGGGATCATCTGGAGCGCAGTTTGTTGAAGTGGCGGTGTGGATTTAATCGCGAGGTTCAATGGGGACTTTGCGCGAACGGCCCCAGATCACCAGAACGGCAAGCGCGCCGTAAATGAGGTTAAACGGCAATGCTTCGAACTCGCCTCGATACAGATGGAAGGCCACGGCCAAGATCTGAATGATCAGCAAGCCAACGGCCGCTAGAGGTGTCAGGCTTGGCCGAATGCGGGTTGCAGCGGGTAGGATCAGGCCAATAATTCCGACAAGTTCCGCATAACCAATTGCGCGGACGATCCAGAGCGGCGCCGTTTCCACCCAAACTGCGCCCATTTTTGCAAGTTCGGCGGGTGACATTAAGATATGCATGTATACAGCCATGCCATAGAGGCCTGCCAATGCGATCTGCGCTGCCCAGATGCCAATATTCCATCCGGTTGAGGCGCGTGGCGTGATTGTCGTGCTTATCGATGACATTCGTGTGGTTCCTTATCACTTGAGGCTTAAAATGGGGTGTTGATCTCTGAGGTTATAATTAATAGTTTCCATATGTGAGATCATTAGCAAAAATATTGATTAACCATTTCTTTATAGGAAACCATGATGGATACCCTTCTGGGCTTGCAAGTCTTGGCGTCGGTTGCTGAGCACAAGAGTTTCTCTTTCGTGGCCGAGCGAATGGGATTGTCGCCAGCTATGACCAGCAAACATGTCCAAAATATAGAGGCGCGGGTCGGCGCGCGTTTGCTGAACCGAAATAGCCGTAACGTCAGCCTAACAGAAGCAGGGGCGCGATATCTGGCGACGGTACAGCCGTTGCTGGAAGGGCTTGAGGACGTTGAAGCGCAATTGTCGGAAGCCACGCTAGCGCCCCATGGTACTTTAAAGGTCAGTGTCCCCGTTTGGATGGCCAATCCGTCGTTTGCCCGAATAATAGCGACCTATCACATGGAGAATCCAAAAGTTGTATTAGACCTCGACCTCAGCGGGCGGAAAGTTAATTTGGTTGAAGAGGGTGTGGATTTGGCCTTGCGCGTCACAAGGGCGTTAGAGGAGGGCGTGGTCGCCCGCAAGCTTGCGCTCGTCCATTTCCCTCTTGTTGCTTCCCCTGCATTTCTCGACAATTTCGGCCGGCCAACAACGACTGAAGATCTAACGGGTGCGCCGTTTTTGATCTACTCCCAAATGGCGATGGGCGGGCGTATACGCTATGGAGAAGGTCCTGATGCCTTGGATATCCGGGTTTCTTCTGTTCTTGAAAGTGGCAACGAGACGCTTCTGCATTGCGCTGCACTAGAGGGCATGGGCTTTGCTTTTATGCCGCATTGGCTGGTTGGTGACGACCTTTCAAACGGTCGTTTGGAATTGATCTTGCCGAGTGTAACGTGGCCCAGGGTGGCGCTCCATGCGATTTATCCTGACCGCAGTTATCTTCCTGCCAAGGTTCGCAGTTTTATCGATTATCTGGCAGGGCCTAAAGGGTTTGGTGGGTTGAGCTCCCCCGGAGCATGACACCCCGGGTGGGCTCGGGTTGAAGGAGGAGCGATGCCGCTAAGGTATCAAGTCAATGGCCTTATTGGCGTTTAGAACGTGTAGTTAACGAAGAATCCAGTGGACATTTGGTTCTTTGATCCACGCTCGTTAACGATAGATGAATCCCCGACATCACCTGTTAGTTTGTCATATTTTGCGAACCCAACAAGCGACACTGTATCGGTAATCGGTACCATCACAGTCGCATGGACACCAAAGGAATTTAGTCCTGCATCCGCATCGTATTGGCTAATACCTGACGCAAGGGATTGGGCGGCTGTGACATCAAAGAACGTACTGTTATAAGCGTCGTCACCGAAGGATAGAGATGGGCCGATTGTAAAAAATGCGGTTCTCTCAAGCGCCGATAGTTGCCCCAGATAACTAACGCTTGCATCACCAAACAAACCGTCATGACCGCCATCAAGGCCCTGACGCAGATCGATCTTTGCCGCAAAAGAGCGGGCTTTATATTCAACAAATCCGCCCAATTGAACGGTGCCGTCAATATCACCAAGACCGACCAGGTCTGTTGTCGTGTCGCCAGAAATTGCAAAAGGACTATCATCGGGGTTCTCATCGCGGCCAAAGTCATAAGATAACACCGGTCCTGCGCTCCAGCCGTCTTGCGAAATGGCAACGTATTCGATACCGCGCAGCGATATTTTTAGGCGATCATTATAACTTAAACTGATATTGGGGAAGGCGTTTGTTTGGTAATCGTCATCACCCAGATAAGTTGGAGCCATTGTGAGGCCAGCACCCAATGAAACCTGGAAACCTTGCTGTTTGTTCTCTGAGCTTTCGGCCAGCGCACTTGCTGGCAGGGTAATAGAAGCAATGAATATCGCTGTTGGCACCATTTTCATTGGAGCTGTTCCTTTTCTAGTTGCTGGATTAAGGAATTATCTAAACCAACAAAACGGCGGGTTTTCCTTATTCTTCTATCATCTCTTTTGTGAGGAGCGGGGGCGGTTGTCGTCATTTTATATCTCCTGGTGGATGCCAAGGCCTGTCCGAGGCGTAACGCTGTTGTTATTGGAGACATAGGGAATTTGACCGTCGAGATCATCCGCCGATAATGTTATGCTGTCTTTCCTCTGCTTATATGATTGCGACAAGCCGCCAGCCTTTCTGGGGCTTGCCAAAATACGAGGACCGAGTAAGGGAACGGAAATAATACCGGGGGGCGGCCAAAGAACTTCCAGAGATGGTGAAAATGACCTAACTTGCCGGGCGTGTGGACCGTTTGAACAAAAGAATCCCTGCAACTGGCTTGCGCATAGTGCAAATACGAACGGCAAGATAAATGACGACGAAACTTTTTGGGCTTAACAAATGACTTCAAACGATACCGCAACAAATGATCCAATAGAGATCTATCTGTCAGAGAATTACCAACGTTACTCCGCTTGGTATGAGCAACAAGCTGCAATAGCAAAAAACAATATGATTGCCGGAGCAGTTGTTGTGGCGGTCTGTTGTCTTTGTCTCGTATTTTTCCCCGAATCCATGGATCAGATGCGCTTTTTCCAATATCATTTTGACCCAACCAATGCGATCAAGATCGGTTTGCTTGCTGCCATCGTCCTTGCCTTTGTGTCGATGTATCCAAGCGTCAAGCAAATGCGACGCAGTATGGCGCTTCATGCGCAGCTTCAATCGGAGTTCACGGCTTTTCAAAACCGTCGACACGGCAAAAATAAAACGGACCTGAAAACAGAGTTTGATGACTTTAAGCAGAGTGTTGAAGCTATTATGGCTGCGTCGAACCCAGACGTCGTGAGAGCGATTGAACTTGATAACTCTACAAAGAGAGAATCTCAATAAGTGATCTGAGTGGATCATGCTCGCATCAGGCGTTTTGGTCGATCGGTCTGGCCGAGCTAATGCGAACAGGTGTGAAAGTGAAAAGCCAGTTCTGCTAAATGGCAGAACTGGCTTTCTGTTCGTTTTGTTCTCTTAAAAAAAGGGGCAGCCGATGGTTCGCTGTCCTATTTTTTGCCCGCAAAGAGATTGTCGAGGCTCCAAGCCCCGCCACCAGCGGCAGCAAAATACAAGAACACAAAGGAATAAAGCGCCGCAAGTTCCCCGCCATTGAGTAATGGAAAGAAATTGTGCGAAGCATGGGCGTAGAAATAGGCAACGGCCATTGCGCCAGAACAAATAAATGCGACAGGGCGGGTGAAAAGCCCAAGGACGATCAGCACGCCTCCGACAAGTTCAATTAAACCGGCCGCGCCGCCCATGGACATCATGGGGACGTTATTCATCTTTGAAACGGGCAAGCTGAGATATTTGGTTGTGCCATGCTGCAAGAAAAGTAAGCCTGTCATGATCCGCAATAGGCTTTGCAGTTGGTTTGAGTAGGGGGCTAGAAAGTTCAATCTGATCTCCTGTCGAGTTTGTGGGTAAAAAAGCGCATAAATTTTGGGGACAACTAAGGTCGAGTGCTTTGGTTAAACTTACTGAATATGAGCCCTCAGATGTTTTTTCCAGGCATCCGGGTGTCCGTAATAGTGGCCTATTTCCAGGGGTGTGATGTTACCGTTTTCGTCTTCAAGGGCAGCACTGGGAAAACCGTTCCCTGCAATATCGTTCATTTTCTGGCGACCAGTATTTATGGCTTGGCGTACGTCTTGACCCCAGCATGCGTCATAAGTCTTTGCAAAGATGACAGGATCCAGGCCGTTTTCCACGGCAACGGAAACAAGAACATCAAAGTCTGCGATGCGTTTCCCATTAACGTACATAGCCTTTTGCAAACCATTCAGCATTTTAAGGGGCTCTACGCCAAGCGATTGCGCTGCCAGGATCGCCGTAATCGGTGGTTCAGAATCTAAAACCGCTGAAAAATCGTTAAGCAGGTCCTTTTGGTATTTGCCGCCAAAAACCTGGCCGGTCAGTTTTGCGATTTGTGTATCCGGTCCTGTTACAAAATCTCTCCATTCTGGCGTAATCCGCTTGCGTCGCTCATCCATGAGCATGCCACCGAAATGAACCTTAACGTCAATGTCTTCCATGCCCATCGATGCCTCAAAAAGCGGGGCGGCACCGTAGCACCAGCCACATAATGGCTCGACAATTAAATGAAGTGTTGCTGTTTTCAAATGATGTCTCCTGCTTCTTAAGAAATGACAGTGGGGCTCAAAAACCTGCATCTGTGTATGTTCATCGCGTTCTTTGAATAGCTAAATACAATGGGACCCGTTGTTTATTTTACGGTTAGTCTGCCCCGGCATTTTTCGGGAACGTGTTTGCATTGTCGGATTATACATTTCAAAAATCATTCAAAATATAGTATATTTTGGGATAAACTATTTCAGAAAGTGACCTAATAATGGATAGAATCACCGCGGCACGGACTTTTGTCGCCATCGTCGAGCAAGGAAGTTTTGTCAGCGCGGCCGAGGTATTAAATATGTCACGCGCTGGTGCGTCACGGTGTGTTGCGGAGTTGGAGAACTGGACCCAAACCAAGCTTCTTCATCGTTCAACACGGAAACTCAGCTTGACCCCTGCGGGCCAGCTTATGTTGGACCAATGCCGGAAATTGGTGGAAATGGCAGATACCATTTCAAATGTGTCCCGGGCCAAGGCTTCGCAGCCGAGCGGTATACTCCGAATAAGCTGTTCACACTACTATGCACAATGCACGATGATTGACCTGCTTCAGGAATTTCAGGTCCTTTATCCTGATGTAAATGTAGAACTGAATATATCAAACCATGTTGTGAACCTGGTTGAAGAACGGATTGATCTCGCCATTCGCATATCAAATTCACTTGACCCTAACTTAATTGCCCGGAGGTTTGGGGACTGCCCGTCTGTCGTATGCGCGTCGCCAAGTTATATTGAAAAATATGGGAAGCCACAGACCATTCACGATTTATCAGCTCATAATTGCCTGATTTATTCAAACTTCGAAAACCCGCAATGGCGTTTTACCCGTGATGACGCGGTTGCCTCGGTTGCGGTTGCGGGCGATTTCGCGGCCAATGAAAGTATGGTTTTGTTGAATGCTGCGATTAAAGGAATGGGGATTACAATGCAACCTGTTGACGCAGCAGCACCTTATCTGGAACGAGGGGAGTTGGTTCCAGTCCTTGATGCGTTTGAACCCGAAAAGCTCGGCATATATGGCGTTTTCCTGACCCGAAAAAACATGCCCGTCGCGCAACGTAAAATGATCGATTTGCTGGTTGAGCATTATAAAAAATAAAAAACAGACGCCCCGCGCATAAAAATATAGAGGCATGGGAGCATTTCCGCGACATTCTTTAAGAATGCGGCGACAAATCACATAATCAATATTGAGGGGATATCTAGAAGAAAGAAAATGGTGCCGCCACCAAGATTTGAACTCGGGACCTACTGATTACAAATCAGCCGCTCTACCAACTGAGCTATAGCGGCACATTATCTTAGATTCGGCGGGAACATAACGCCAAGGATCGGGATCGGCAAGCAGGTCTTTTCGGTTATTTGAATTATTTTTATGAATTTCGATTTCTCTCGTAGAGCGCGATCGATGTGGCGATGGATAAATTGAGACTTTCCATTTGTCCTGATATGGGGATTTTCGCCAGATAATCGCAGGTTTCTGCGGTCAATTGTCGAAGCCCTGAACCTTCGGCTCCCATAACGATGGCAATTTTGCCTTTTAAGTCGGTTTCAGCGAGAGTTTGTGTTGCGCGCCCGTCAAGGCCAACGCACCAATAGCCAGCCTCTTTTAGGCTGCGCAGGGATCGCGCCAGATTGGTGACACGGACAAACGGGATTTGCTCCAGAGCTCCGGCTGCGGCTTTGGCCAGTGACCCTGTAACCTCCGGCGTGCCCCGGTCTGGAACGATCACGGCGTCGGCGCCAAACGCAGCGGCCGAACGCATAACGGAACCAATGTTTCGCGGGTCGTTGGCCTGATCAAGAATGACCAGAGCGCTTTGCTCTGTGTTTTTGGCGATCAGTTCGGCAATGTCCGGGCTATGAAGAGGGTTGCAATTGATCGCGATGCCTTGATGAACAGAATCTGGTGGCAGGGATGAATCGAGATGCGCACGGTCGACAATTTGTGGTCGGGGTAGCGTCCTGTTTGCAACGTTTTTTAAAAGATCGGCGGAATGAGCTGTGACCAAAATATGATGGATGCGTCGTTTCGGATTATTCAGGGCGGCCAGGCAGGCGTGAACGCCGTAAAGCCAGAGACCGGCTCCGCCTTGTTGCGAATTTTTTCGTGGCTCCGGTTTGCGGCGGTTTTGCTGTGATTTTCGTTTGCTCATAGGGCGATTTACCATGTAATAAGGGGCTTGTCTGTAGCTCTCTTATGGGGTGAAGTTCCCGGAACTTGCACGCACATAAAAAAATCATGGTTTTAGGCGTTGACAATGGTCCGCAAATCCTCATATTGCGGGTCTCCCGGCGGCTGAAAAGTTGTCGGGGTTTTGTGATGGAGGGATGCCCGAGTGGCTAAAGGGGACGGGCTGTAAACCCGTTGACGTACGTCTACGTTGGTTCGAATCCAACTCCCTCCACCATAAAATTCAGGTTTCGGTATTTGTTTTTGCGCCGGGGCGAGTGTTAAGCGGGTGTAGCTCAATGGTAGAGCAGAAGCCTTCCAAGCTTACGACGAGGGTTCGATTCCCTTCACCCGCTCCAAAACGTTAGGCCCGTGTTCACATGAATCGGTCGAACCACTTGGGGATGAAAGAGATAGGATAAGATGGCAAAAGAAAAGTTTGAGCGGAATAAACCGCATTGCAACATTGGCACGATTGGCCACGTTGATCATGGTAAGACGACACTGACGGCAGCGATTACGAAAGTATTGGCGGAATCCAGCGGTGGCGAAGCGATGGCCTTTGACATGATTGACAAGGCGCCGGAAGAACGCGAGCGCGGCATCACCATTTCGACGGCCCACGTTGAGTATGAGACGGATGCCCGTCACTACGCCCACGTTGATTGCCCGGGCCACGCCGATTATGTGAAGAACATGATCACCGGTGCGGCCCAGATGGACGGTGCCATTTTGGTGGTTAACGCCGCTGACGGCCCCATGCCGCAAACCCGCGAGCACATTCTTCTGGCCCGTCAGGTTGGCGTGCCGGCCCTGGTTGTTTACATGAACAAGGTTGACCAGGTTGACGACGAAGAACTGCTGGAACTGGTTGAGATGGAAATCCGCGAGCTGTTGAGCTCCTACGACTTCCCCGGTGACGACATTCCCATCGTCAAGGGTTCTGCCCTTGCCGCCCTGGAAGGCCGTGACGAAGCGATTGGCCAGAATTCCATCATGGAACTGATGGCCGCCGTTGACGAATACATTCCGCAGCCCGAGCGGGCCGTTGACCAGCCCTTCCTGATGCCGATCGAGGATGTGTTCTCGATTTCCGGCCGGGGTACGGTTGTGACCGGTCGTGTCGAGCGCGGCATTGTCAAGGTTGGCGAAGAGATCGAGATCGTCGGCATCAAGGACACCCAGAAGACGACCTGCACCGGCGTCGAGATGTTCCGCAAACTGCTGGATTCCGGCGAAGCGGGTGACAACGTGGGCGTTCTGCTGCGCGGCACCAAGCGTGAGGAAGTCGAGCGCGGCCAGGTTCTGGCCAAGCCGGGCTCCATTACGCCGCACACCAAGTTCAAGTGCGAGTGCTACATTCTGACGAAAGACGAGGGAGGCCGTCACACGCCGTTCTTCTCGAACTATCGTCCGCAGTTCTACTTCCGGACAACCGACGTTACGGGAACCATCGAACTGCCGGAAGGCACGGAAATGGTTATGCCGGGCGACAACATTGCCATGGAAGTCAATCTGATTGCCCCGATCGCCATGGACGATGGTCTTCGTTTCGCGATCCGTGAAGGCGGCCGCACCGTTGGTGCCGGCGTCGTCGCAACTGTCATCGAGTAGGTTTGAATTGTATAGCCGTCCCTTCGGGGACGGCTCTTTAGTTTTGAAAGTTAGGGCGTAAGCCATGGAACAACAAAATATACGCATCCGGTTAAAAGCATTTGATCATCGCGTACTTGATCAGTCTGCGGGCGAAATCGTAAACACCGCCCAACGCACGGGTGCAACGGTCCGTGGGCCAATTCCACTTCCGACCCGTATCGAAAAATTCACGGTTCTCCGGTCTCCTCACGTTAACAAAAAGTCACGTGAGCAGTTCGAGATCCGGACCCATAAACGGGTTCTCGATATTGTCGATCCGACACCTCAGACAGTTGATGCTTTGATGAAGCTCGACCTGGCTGCCGGTGTTGACGTCGAAATTAAGCTGTAAGGGGAAATCAGATGCGTACCGGATTACTTGCCCGTAAAGTTGGCATGACCCGCGTCTTTCGCGAGAAGGGCGAGAATGTTCCTGTTACCGTGCTGCAGATTGATGACCTGCGTGTTGTCGCTCACAAAACCAG